>CAVXPE010000011.1:0-141481 GCA_963763545.1 Bryobacterales bacterium | reverse complement strand
GTATGGGATCCCCTCGCGGACTGACCTTACTTCGGGTAAACCCTGAAATCGTCGAAGTACGTCACCGCATCGCCCTTGGTCCACAAGCCGACTTTGCCGGGATTCTGGAATGTTTCATCCTGCGTCTCCAAGACTCGCCGGTGATTCACGTAGACCTGAAACTTCCGGCCGCGCACGGAGACTTTTAAGATGCTCCAGGCATTGGTGGGAATCGGGTGACGCACGCCGGCGCAGAGGGGACTGGTCTGACCGTTCTGCACCTTGAAGAGAGCGATGGAATTGTCCAACGCGTTGGCGCGCGCCAGGTAATAGTTGTTCGCATCGCGGTAGCGGAACACCAAGCCCCCGGCCTGATCGGTGTGTCCCGTCAGCGGCTTTAGGCGCACGCTGATATCGGCGTCGCGAACTGCCACGAGGTCGAAAATGGCCAGCTGGGGACCGGTTCGAGGGGTCATTGGTCCGTGCGAAAACATACGGCTGGGTGGGAGCAGAACCGTCCCTCAGCACCTGCCATTTGGGCACGGAGCCAGCGCCGGCATAGCAGCACTCCAGCCGGGAGGCATCTTGCCCAAGGTCGCGCTATCGAAATCTATAATCTTTCCGGTGGAACCCACCAACGAGAAAGAGATCGCGAGCAGAAGCGGCTTCATATGTCCCCATTCAAGGGTGACGAACCCATTCTGTCATATTCGGCGGCGCGCCGGCGCGGCCGTGGGGTTCGCGCTCGCGGCGTAGCATACGGCGGCCCTGATAGAATGAAATGTCCCGCACAACTTATGGCAATTGATTCCACGCTCGATTCCACCGAAGGATCGCTCAAAGAGCGTGGCGTCCGCCTCACCCGCCAGCGGCAGATCCTGCTCGAACTCATCGACAAGACCGGCGAGCATCTGGACGCCGAGCGCCTCTTCCAGATGGCCAAGGAGAAAGACCCCAAGCTGAACCGCGTCACCGTCTATCGCACGCTGAAAATGCTGAAGGCCGGCGGCCTGGTGGACGAGCTGGACCTGATGCACTACGGCGGCGACCAGCACTACTACGAAACGCGCCTCAAGCAGGAGCACGCGCACGTGATTTGCCTGCGCTGCGGCAAGGTGGAAGAATTTTTCGGCGAACCCCTGCAGCGGCTGCGCAAGCAGATCGAAAGCCACTTCGGATTTCAGGTCCTGCTGGCGCGCACGGAGGTGGGCGGCTATTGCGCGCACTGCCAGACGCTGCGCGCGCGCGAAGTGGAGGAGCTGCGCGAGCCAGCCGCCGGAACCGGCAAAGCCGGCCGGCACGCCGAGCCAGTGAAGCGGCGTCGGGCGGAGCCGCGCGGCGCGGCGCAAGCACACGCCGCGGAAGTAAATGGAGCCCGCATCGCTGGTGGTCGTCGACCCCAACGGCCACCGCACGCGCGTGCCGCTCGACCCGCTGCCTTTCCGCATCGGCCGCCAGCCGGAAAGCGACCTGATCATCCGCGACAGCCGCGCTTCGCGCACGCACGCGCGCATTCTGGCGAAGAGGGCGGCTACGTGATCGAGGATTGCGGCAGCCGCCACGGCACGTTCGTCAACGGCACGCGCATCACGCGGCACATGCTGGAGAATTCCGACCGCATCGAATTCGGCGTGCCCGATTCCTACCAGCTCATCTTCGCGCTCGATGGCGCCGAGTTGAAGAGCTTGATGGAGCAGATGGGCGCGGCCGAGAATCCGGCATCGGCGCCGCACGGAGTGGGCGGCAACCTGGCGAAACTGCGCGCCATCCTCGACCTGGCGCGCACGCTGCAAAGCTCGTTCTCGGTGGACGACGTGCTGGCGCAGGTGGTGGACACGGCGCTCGCCATCACCGGCGCCGAGCGCGGCTTCCTGATGCTGCGCAAGGGCGACGGAGCTGGAGACGCGCGTGGCGCGACAACCGGCACGGGCGCACGCTGAACGAAAGCGACCTGCGGGTGCCGCGCGAAGTGCTGCACCGCGCGCTGCAACACCGGCGCGAACTGCTCTCGATGAATTTCGATCCGCTGGCAGCGAACGACACCGCGCCCGCCGAACAGCATCGCCGATCTGGAACTGCGCAGCGTGATTTGCGTGCCGCTGGTGCGCATCCGCGCCGGACAGGGCGACGCGACCAGCGTGCTCGCCGCCGGCCAGCGAGACGGTGGGCGTGCTCTACATGGATTCGCGGATTTCGGCGGCCGATCTGGCCGGCGGCAATCGCGAACTGCTGCAGACGCTCGCGATCGAAGCCTCCACCGTGCTGGAAAACGCGCGGCTGCTGGAGGAAGAGCGCGCCAAGCAGCAGATGGAAGAAGAGCTGAACCTGGCGCGCAGCATTCAGCAGAGCCTGCTGCCGCGCGAGCTGCCCACGGATGGATGGTTGCGCGCGTGCGGCAGCAGCGTGGCCTCGCGCGAGGTGGGCGGCGATTATTTCGACGTGCATCCCGGTGCATGCAGAACTGCTGGTCGGCGGTGGTGGCGGACGTTTCGGGCAAGGGCGTAAGTTCGGCGCTGCTGGCATCGCTGCTGCAAGGCGCGCTGATCGCGGCGAGCGATCATCCGAATGCCATGGCGTTGCGGATACGCCGGCTCAATCGGATTCCTGCTGGAGCGCACGTGCGGCGAGAAGTACGCGACCGTCTTCTAGGCGCTGCTATACCGCGACGGCAAGCTGAGTTACGTGAACGCCGCGCATTGTCCGCCGATCTGGTGATTCGCGCCAATGGAGCCCTTTCCGAATTGGAAGTCACGGGAATGCCGGTGGGGATGATGGACGGCGCGGAGTTCACGCTCGCCGAGGAGCAACTGGCCCCGGGCGACAAGCTGCTGATCTATAGCGACGGCGTGACGGAAGCGCAAAACTCGGCGTCCGAATTCTTCGGAAAGAAACGCCTGCGCGAAACGGTGGCGGCGCACGCGGCCGAAAGTGCGACTGCGGTACACGACGCCATGCAGGAAGCCGTGGCGGCCTTCACCGGAGGCGCGGCGCAATCCGACGACATCACCGTGCTGATAGTGGAGTACAGCACGTAGCGGCGCTCAAAAATTAACGATTCCGCGACCGAGGAGGTGGGCAGCCACCGTTTTATCCCCAAAAAGTAGCGCTGGCCATCGTCGGCGCAGTCATCCCCACTGTAGAGGTTAGAGACAGCTTTTCTCGGTACGAGTGGTCCGAAAGGGCCTCGACTTAGATGGGAGGTGTGACTAGTGAAAAAGAGTTATTTATTGATTTGCGCATCCCTGCTCTCAGCTTCGGTAGCGGCTGCCACCGATTTGCCGACGATGGAGACGTTCCTGGGCTATGACATGGCGCGGTTTAATCCGAACTCGGGGTATGCGCCGTCTTTTAACGCTAATGGCGGAAGCGGCCAATTTGTATACAATTTACCTTCCGGCTTCGGCGCTGCCATTGATCTCGGGGCGGTGACTAAGGGAAAGCTAAATCAATCCAAGATCGATACAACTGTAGTGGATTTTGTAGCTGGCCCCCGGTACACGTTTCACAATCACTCACATTTCATGCCGTATGTACAGGTATTGTTTGGCGGCGCTTACGCAACAACCAGCGCTCCCATTTCGGTGATCCCGGCGATAGGCGTCGTCACCCCCCTGGGAACGATTGTCACTCCCGCCGCGATTACAGCACGGCTTGCAGCATCCAACACCGATTTTGCCATGTTAGCCGGCGGTGGGCTTGACATCAAGCTCGGTAAATACATCGCTTTCCGCCCGGTGGAGGCATCTTATTACCTGACGCGTATTCCGTCGCTTCTAACCGGGAACGTCAGCAATCGAAATAACTTCCGTTATTCGGCTGGCGTCAACTTCCTGTTCGGAGCAAAGTAGAACGACATCTGATTGACTCGTTTGTCTTGTCTTTCCAAGGGCGGAGCGATCCGCCCTAGTTTGTTTCTTCTGCCGCGTCCCCTATAAGCACAAAAGGGCTTCAGCCGCGCACGTACTTGTTGAACCAGTCAATGGTGCGCTGCCAGGCCAGATCGGCCGCGGCCTTGTTGTAGCGCTCGGGTGTCGCATCGCAATTGAAGCCGTGGACAGCGCCGGGGTAGATGTAGCCTTCGTGCGGAACCTCGGCAGCTTTCAGGGCTGCGTCGTACGCCGGCCACGTCCCGGCCAGCCGCGTGTCGAGTTCCCCGTGATGGACCAGAATGGCCGCCTTGATCTTGGGAACATCGTCCTTGGCGGGAGGGCCGCCGTAGAACGGCGCCGCGGCGGCCAAATCGGCGCCCAGGCGGACGGCGAGAGTATTCGCGATGCCGCCCCCGTAACAGAAACCGGTGGCGCCGATCTTGCCCGTGCAATCGGGTCGCGCTTTCAGCCATAGCGCCGAGGCCACCATATCTTCGGTCATCTTATTGCGATCAACCTTCATAAACATCTGGCCGCCTCTGTAGTCGTCACCGGGGAAGCCGCCGAGAGAGGTCAGTCCGTCCGGTGCGAACGCCATGAAGTTCGCGAGGGCGAATCGGCGCGCGATGTCCTCGATGTGAGGATTCAGACCGCGATTTTCATGAACGACGATAATACCGGGCAATTTCGACGGCTTTGCCTCACGAGTGTCGGCGCTGACGGGCCGGACGAAATATCCCTTGATGCTCCCATTTCCTTGCGGCGAAGGGACGGTCTCATAGGTTGCCTTGATCCGGTCGTCGGTCTTGGAAACCTGCTGTCCCAGGGCATAGTTCGGCATCAAGGCCTCGACGATCGCCGACGACCGCCAGACCGCCCACGGCGAATCGCTGTACACCTTCCATAAAGTCCCGGCGCCCGATTTCGCCGTGAATGAAACGGTTATAGAGTTCTATGGCCTCGCTTGGCAGTTTGGTTTTCGTTGGCTCCATTGACAGACTCCTTGGAGAGAATATCACGTCTGGACGACGGGGTTGAATCCGGCGCCCGGCGTGTCGCTACCCTATGTACTGCGCGTAAAGGCTGCGCGCAATTCGCAAATCGCTAGTCCCTTTCACAATGGCGCGGCCATCGGGGAAAAAAGTCATCTCGTAACCATTGGCGGCAAACCGCAAAGCAAACTCGTTCGCACGGACTTCGCCCAGCGGCTCAAGCCGAGCACGGAGTTCGCGCAGATCGAGCGGCCGCGCACGCCCCCTGATCTGCACCGCGTTGCGTCCGCAGAGGCTTACCGGCGGCAGATCGCGCTCTTCCAGAAACGTAAACTCGCGCCGCGCGCAGCAAGGGCAATCCGGGTCGCGTTCGGGCGCGTCGATCTGGCGCAGCGTTCCCTCCCAAACGTCGATCGTCGCGATGCGCGCGCGGATCTTTTCCGGATGACCAGACAGCAACTTAAGAGCATCGGCAACCTGCAACGACGCCACCGCCGAAACGATGGCATTCAACACCCCAGCGGTTTCGCAGGTGGGTTGGACGCCTTGGGGCGGATCGGGATAGACGCACCGCAGGCACGGTGTGCGTCCCGGGATCACAGGCATGGTCAATCCGTAGCTGCCCACGGCGGCTCCGTAGATCCAAGGAACACTACGCTTGACCGCGAAATCGTTAATCAGATAGCGGGTATCGAAGTTATCCGTTCCATCCAGAATCAGATCCGCGGCGCCGAGCAGATCGTCAACATTCGACGAAGTCAGATCGGCTATAACGCCTCGAATCGAAGTGAGCGAATTGATACACCGGAGCCGGCGCTCGGCCGCGATCGCTTTCGGAAGCGCCTCGGCCGCATCGGCTTCTTCAAAGAGCCACTGGCGATGCAAGTTGCCCGGCTCGACGTAATCTCGATCGATGATCGTGAGACAGCCGACGCCCGCCCGGGCCAGCGCCGAGGCGTGAAAGCTGCCCAAGGCGCCGCAGCCTACAATCGCGGCGTGCGAATGCAAAATCGCTTCCTGGCCAGCCTCGCCGATGCCTGGATACAGGATCTGGCGCGAGTAGCGTTCGCGCGCAACCGCATCCATGGCGTCGATGGTAACAGACTTGCCTTTATTGGGCTTACGTTATCATGAGAACGGTGCGCCCGCGGTTCTCGCTACTCGCTTGCGGCATACTGGTTACGGCGGCGTTGCCGCGAATCCTTGTCGCGCAATATCAGCAGTTCGAAGGACGGAAAATCGCCGTAATCCGGTTCGACCCGGCGCAGCAGCCGCTCGATGCCGATGAACTGCACCGCATTCTCCCCTTGAAGGCCGGCGACCCGCTCAAAGCGGAGACCGTCCGCGCAGCCATCCAGCGCCTCTTCGCCACCGGCCGGTATGCCGATATCTCGGTGGATGCGCAGCCCTACGATGACGGGGTCGCGATCACATTTCTGACGAAACACCGATGGTTCGTCGGCGGCGTGCGGGATGCAGGCGACATCGATCCGCCGCCCGGCGCCGAACCAGTTGGCCAGCGCTGGCAATCTCGATTTGGGGCAGCCTTACACCGAAGCCAAATTACAAGAGGCCCAGGCGGCGCAGAAACGCCTCATGGAGATGAATGGCCTCTTCAAAGCCGATCTGCATCCCGTCTTCGAGTGGGACGACGCGTATCAGCAGGTACGCATCACCTTTGAAGTGGGTAGCGGCCGGCGCGCGCGTTTCGGGCCTCCCGCGGTGGATGGCGACCTCAAGATGGGCTTGGATCGAATTACGAAGTCCCTGAAGTTCCGGCGCTGGCTCATCCACACCTGGAAGCCGATGACCCAGACGCGTATGCAGCAAGGTCTTAACGGCGTGCGCGATCTCTACCAAAAGCAGAATCGGCTGGAAGCCAAAGTGTCGCTCGAGGGCGTGAAATACGATGCCGAGAGTAACAAAGCCACTCCTTCGCTACACATCGACGCCGGGCCGCGCATTGATGTGCGCGCCCTCGGGGCCAAGATTTCCGACGGCCAGCTAAGGAAGTACGTTCCGGTTTACCAGGAACACGCCGTGGATAACGACCTGCTGGTTGAAGGCGCGCGTAATCTGCGGGACTATCTCCAGACCACGGGCTATTTCGATGCCGACGTACAGTTCAAACGGCAGAACGTGATCAACGATAAGGCGAACATCGATTACCTGATCGCTCCCGGCGAGCGCCACAAGGTGGCTGCGATCCTGATCAGCGGCAATAAGGTCTTCGATACAGCCACGATCCGCGAACGCATGTACTTGCGAGCTGCGTCCTTCCTGCAGTTTCCCCACGGCCGCTACAGCGAAAACCTGCTCAGCCGCGACGAGGATTCCATCCGGAACCTCTACCAGTCGAACGGCTATCGCGATGTGAAGGTCACGCATCGCATCGATGATCGAATCCTGCCCGGCCGTAAGACCGGCTCGGTAGCGATCTATATCAACATCGTGGAGGGACCGCGATATCTGGTGGGCAAGCTTACCGTAACCGGCATCGAGAGTATCGATCGAGCGAAGATTTTGAGCCAACTCAGCTCCACGGAGAATCAGCCGTTCAGTGAGTACAACGTGGCGCTCGATCGCGAAGCGATCTTAAACCGGTATTTCGAAAAAGGATTCGCCAACGCAACCTTTGAATGGAGTTCAACTCCTTCCTCCGAGCCGGACCGCTTCGATGTAACGTACACGATTACCGAGGGCGGCCAGGAGTTCGTTAGGCAGGTGATCTATACCGGGAACCGGCACACCAAGCCGCAGCTCATTAACCGCATGATCGAACTGAATCCGGGCGATCCGCTCTCCCCCATCGAAATGACCGACACGCAACGCAAGCTATACAACCTGGGCGTCTTCTCTCGCGTGGATACCGCGGTTCAGGATCCGGAAGGCGAAGCCGCCAGCAAATATGTCCTCTACGATTTGCAAGAGGGAAGCCGCTATACCATGCGCGTGGGCCTGGGCGCCGAGTTCGCGCGCATCGGAGGATGCCAGAACTGTCTCGATGCGCCAGCCGGGCAGGCGGGCTTCTCGCCGCGCGTTTCGTATGATATTACGCGCGGGAATTTGTGGGGCGATGGTCACAGCATCACGCTCGGAACCCGGGTTTCGACTCTCGAGCAGCGTTTGGTCCTCACCTATACCTGGCCGCGCTTCCGCAACAATCCCAACCTGACGCTAACCTTCAACGGCTTTTACGATAACTCGCGGGACATTACCACCTTCTCCTATAAGCGTATCGAAGGCTCGGTCCGCCTCGAACAGCGGCTTTCCAAAGGCACAAGGCTTTTCTGGAGTTACACCAATCGCCGCGTCAGCATCGACGAATCGACGCTGAAGATCTCGCCGCTGCTGATTCCGCTGCTCTCACAGCCCGTGCGCCTCGGCTTGATGTCGGTCTCGCTGATCCAGGATCGCCGCGACGATCCGGTGGACCCGCACAAAGGCTATTACGCGTCGGTCGATTTGGGCCTCGCCGAGCACTTCTTCGGCTCGCAACGCAATTTCCTGCGCCTGCTGGCGCGGCATTCGTCGTATTACAGGCTCGGCAGGCGCTTCGTTCTAGCGCGCAACACCGTGATCGGCGAGATCCTCGCCTTCGATTACACCGGCACCGCGTACGACTCTATTCCCCTGCCTGAGCGGTTTTTCGCCGGCGGCGATAACACGGATCGAGGATTTCCAGAGCAACAGGCTGGCCCGCGCGACCCGAACACGGGCTTCCCCATCGGCGGCACGGCGATGCTGTTCAATCAAACCGAGCTGCGCTTTCCGCTCATTGGGGAAAACATCGGCGCCGTACTCTTTCACGATATGGGAAACACGTTCGAAAGCGTCAGCAACATCAATTTCCACGTGCACCAACACGGGCTGGAGGATTTCAACTACATGGTGCACGCCGTGGGAATCGGCTTACGCTATCGTACGCTGGTGGGCCCGCTGCGCATCGATCTAGCCTACAGCATCAATCCGCCGAGATTCTATGGGTTCTTGGGAACCTACGCGCAACTGTTGAACGCGGGCGTGAATCCATGCGCCACGCCGGGGGCCTGCGCCCCAACCTCCGTAAGCCATTTTCAGTATTTCTTCTCGATCGGACAGACGTTTTGAAACGCCTCGTTCCATTCCTCTCGATATGCGCCCTGGCGGTTGCGGCAACAATCATCGATCGCATCGCGGTTTCGGTGGGCAATCGCGCGATCGCGGCGAGCGATATCGAACGCGAGATCCGTATCGCGGCGTTCCTCAATGGCGTGAAGCCCGATTTCAGCCCGTTGGCGCGCCGCACCGCGGCGGGCCGCATGGTGGAGCAAACCTTGGTGCGGCTGGAAGTTGAGAGCAACCGATATCCCGCTCCCACAGGCGCGGAGGTTCAAAGCGCTCTCGACGAATTCAAGAAGCAACACTACGCGGATGACGCCGCCTACCAGCGAGCCTTGAGTGATTACAGGGTTACGGAACAAGACGTGCTAAATGAGTTGATCTGGCAGCGGACGCTGCTTTCGTATATCGACTTCCGTTTCCGGCCTTCGGTGCAGGTCAGCGAGCAGGAGATCCAAGATTATTTCCAGAAGGTGGTCAAGCCGGCCGCCGAGTCGGCGCATCCGGGCGCTGCGGCGACGGTCGACGAATATCGGGTTCAGATTGAAGAGACGCTGGCGGGTCTGAAGGAAGACAACGAGTTGAACCGCTGGCTGGAACAGGCGAAGCAGCGCTACGAAATCGTGTACCACGATGAGGCCTTCCAATGAGGCGGCGTCGTCGTTGGAAGATCGCCAGGAGGATCGGCGGCGCTTTTGTCGCATTGCTGGCTCTGCTCGCTCTCGTGGCTGTCTTAACCGTGCAGAGCCCTTGGTTCTACAACAAGGTCCGCGAGCGCATCGTCCGCACCGTGGAGACCGCAACGGGCGGACGCGCCGAGATCGGCGCATTCCGTTTCGATTGGAAGCATCTTCGCGCGGAGATTTCGGATTTCACGCTGCACGGAACCGAGCCCGCGGGCAAGCCCCCGCTGCTCCACGCGGCGAAGGTGGCAGTGGTTCTGAAGATTGTTTCGCTCTGGGAGCGCGACGTGGACGTTCAATCGCTCGACGTCGCGTCGCCCAATGTCTATGTGATCGTCGCGCCCGATGGATCGACCAATCTACCGAAACCGAAGACCGCCTCGAGCGGCAATACAATGCAGACTCTGCTGAAGCTTGCCATCGGCCGCTTCGCTTTGTGGAACGGCGTCTTCGAAGTGGAGTCGCACGGACGGACGCCATTCGAAGCGCGCGGGCAGAATCTGAACGCGAAGCTGGAGTACGACGCTTCGACGCCCCGATATCACGGTCTCATTTCGGTGGATCCGCTCGAGGCGCGGATCTCCGGTATCGAACGCGTACCATGGGCCGTTTCCGCCGCGATCTCTGCGGAGCGGGACCGCATCTCAATTGAATCGGCGAAGATGACCACGCGCGGCATCGATTTCCAACTGGCGGGCGATGTGCGGAATCTGGCCGATCCGCGTGTCAACGTAAAATACACGCTTCGCGCCGATGCTCCGGCGGCGCAGAAGCTTTTCCTCTTGAAGCTCGTCGATCGCGGCACGGTGGAGCTGGCCGGCAATGCCGAGTTGGCAGGCGCGACGGACTACGCCGTGACCGGCGCGCTGCATGCCTATAACTTTTATGTCCGCAGCGGAGCTACGCGCGTTGTCAACGCACGCGCGGATGGCTCGCTGGTGGCGAATCCGAAGCAACTCGAACTGCGCGGCCTGCGTTACTCCGGGACGGCCAATGGAATTGCCGTGGCCGGCCGGGTGGAGACTGCCGAACTGCTGCGCAGGGAGGATCTTGACCTGCGAGGGGTCACCGCGGGCGCGCTCGGCGGCGTTTTCCAAGGCAACGCGCGTCTGTATAACTTCGAGCGTTTCACTGCAACCGGAGCCATATCGGGCCTCGATATCCGCCGCGCCGTCGCCGTCTATAGTTCCGAGCCGCTTCCCTGGGATGGTTCGGTTTCGGGCCCGGTGAAACTGGACGCCTCGCTGAAACATGCCGGCGATCTCAATATCACCGCCGCTCTGAACGTCGCGCCCGCCGCGCAAGGGCCGCCGGTACATGGAACAATCGCCGCGACATACAATGCGCGCGCGGGCACGCTCGACCTGGGAAATTCTACTTTTTCACTGCCCAATTCGCGCGTGGATTTTTCCGGCGTGCTGGGCCAGGAGCTGCGCGTACATCTGGAGACGCGCGATCTGAACGACTTCCTTCCGGCCCTTGGACAGAACGCGGGCGCCATACCGGTCAAGCTACAGAATGGCTCAGTCGTATTCGACGGGACGGCATCGGGTAAGCTCGATTCTTTGCGCGCCGTCGGACATCTGACTGCCACCCATCCCGTTTATAACGACGAGACTTTGGATTCGTTCACTGCCGATATAGCGGCGTCGCCCAGTGGCGTTCAATTGCAGAATGCGGCCGCGGTGCGCGGTCCTCTACGCGCGCAGTTGCGATTCAATGCCGCGCTGACGGATTGGAAGGCCGATCCGGCCGGGACGATTTCCGGGAGCGCCACGCTGCGTAACGCGACGGTCGCCGACATTGCGGCGTCGCTCAAAATCAGTGGAGTGAAGCCCGGAGCGATCCCGGCGAGTGGAACTGTGGATCTCACTGCGCAAGTCTCGGGCACGTTCGGCAATCCGCAAGCTGTTGCGGATCTCACCGCAACCAAGGGATCGATCGAAAATGAGCCTTTCGACCGCTTCGTAGCCCACCTGGGCTACAGCGGCCGCACAGTGGATCTCACCGCCGGCGAACTGGATGCTCCAGGCAAACGCGTCACGCTAACGGCCAACTACGAGCACGCGCCGGATCGCTTCGATACCGGCCGCCTGCGCTTCCAATTGACGAGCAACGCCATGCGGTTGCAGGATATTCATACCGTGCAGGCGCAACGCCCCGGCGCGCAGGGCACGCTGCAACTCGAGGCCAAGGGAACGGTGGACCTCGCGCCGCCATCCGCCGGCCGTCTCGGATATCGCATCGAAGATTTGCACGCCAACATTTCCGCAACGGGTCTGCGGCTGGGCCTGCAGCAATTCGGAGACGTGCGCCTCACAGCCAATTCGCAAAATGGCGCGTTGCGCGCGCATTTCGAATCCAACTTCGCCAATTCGGCCATTCGGGGCGATGGGCAGTGGCAATTGACGGGCGACTACCCGGGCAGCGCCACCGTCAATTTCTCGAAGCTCGATTTCGCACAGCTGAATAGTTGGCTTTCGCCGGGAGCGCAGGCGCCCGATTTCACGGGCTCCGCGGAAGGCAGCTTGCGCATCGACGGCGACGCGCTAAAACCCGCCACGCTGACCGCGCTATTCACTATTCCGAAATTTCAAATTGCGCCGGCGCAAAACTCGAATCCCCTTGGCGCGCCGTTTGTCGTCACGAACGTAGCTCCGATCGTGGCCCGTCTGTCAAACTCCACCGTAACCGTGGAGAGCGCCCACTTCACCGGCCCTTCCACCGATATTTCGCTCACCGGCCGGGCGACTCTTGAACCAAAGCTCTCGCTCGACCTGCGCGCCGGCGGACATATCGATCTCGGCCTGCTGCACGATCTGAACAAAGACTTCGTGGCCACGGGCTCCGTAATCGCGGATGCGACCATCCGCGGCGATCTCAGCTCGCCGCAGGTGAGCGGACGGCTGCAGTTCCAGAACGCCGCCTTCAATATGGCCGACTTTCCGAATGGAATCTCGAAAGCAACCGGCTCAGTGGTCTTCAGCGGCAGCCGAGCCACTATTCAGGAATTCTCCGGTGAGACCGGCGGCGGCAAGATCCAGTTGACTGGCTTTGCCACTTACGCCAACGGAGAAGGCGTCTTCCGTCTTCGCGCGACCGCGCAGCAAGTGCGCGTGCGCAAGCCCGAAGGCGTAAGTACCGTAGCCGACGCCGATCTCAGCCTCAGTGGCACCACAAAGCGCAGCCTGCTCTCCGGTACGATCACTATTCAACGCATGGCCTTCAATCCGCAATCGGATTTCAGTTCGGTGATCGCCGCCTCCGCCCAACCGGTAGAGCTGCCCTCCGCGCAGACGGGATTCCTGGCGGGACTTGGCCTCGATGTGCAAATCTCCACGGCGCCCGATATTCAAGTGCAGAGTACGCTTACGCAGGATGTGCAGGTTGATGCAAACCTGAGGCTGCGCGGAACGATAACCAACCCCGGGTTGGTCGGCCGCGTGAACATCACACAAGGCCAGCTCAAT
This sequence comes from Bryobacterales bacterium, assembly GCA_963763545.1. Lineage (GTDB taxonomy): Bacteria > Acidobacteriota > Terriglobia > Bryobacterales > Bryobacteraceae > PALSA-243. The sequence continues at coordinate 128,387 of CAVXPE010000011.1, read as the reverse complement.
TTTTTCGGAACGAAATACACGATAAGTGACGGCTCGATTTCGTTCTATAACCCGACAAAAATCGCGCCCGTGTTCGATATCGACCTCACCACCAAGGCGCAGGGCATCGAGATCACACTCACGATTGCGGGGCCAATCGATCATCTGACGCTGACGCCGAGCTCGGATTCCTCGTTGAACTACAACGACATCATTTCCCTGTTGGTTACGGGACGCCCGCCGACGTCGGATCCCGCCCTGCTTTCCGGGCAGAACGCGCTGGGGCCGGGCGCGTTTCAGCAGTTAGGAGCGTCGGCCCTGTTAGGCCAGGCGATCTCGGCGCCGGTCACCGGGCGTCTGCAGCGCTTCTTCGGCGTGAGCAGTCTGCGCATCGACCCGACGATTCCCGGCATCGATGCCAATCCGCAAGCACGGCTGACGTTGCAGCAACAGGTGACGCCGAACGTGACACTCACGTACATCACGAGCGTCACGACCAGCAATCCGCAGATCATACAGGTGGAATGGGCGCTGAACAGACTATGGTCGGTGGTGGCGCTGCGGGAAGAGAACGGCTTGACGGGGATCGATTTCTTCCTTAAGAAGAAGTTCTAGTCAAAGACATTTGGCAATTTTGAAGCCTCGAACGTTCTGCCGCTTCCTGCGCAGCGAACTCTGTTCCAACAACCTGCGCGATTTCGGCCTGAACAAAGGCCTCGATCATCTCGATGCCGTCCGCAAAAGGTTCCAGACCATCACCGACCGGTTCACCACCTTCCAGGCGCAGAGCCTCAAGGTCCACGTGGACTTCCCGCTGCCGCAGAGGATTGCCTTGCCCGTCACCATCGCCTCCGTCCGTTATCCCGGCATCAAAATCCACGACCTGCGGATCATCCGGCTTCTGGAGGTTCTCCTGCTAACGGCAGTACCGTCGGCGGTTGGACCGCCAAAACAGATTCACGAAGCAGTCGTCAGCATGTTCCAACTCTCCCAGCAACAATACCGACTGAACCAACTCCGCTCCCTCTCTATTGGATGGTGACCGTGCTTTCGGCCTCGAACTTTTTGTAGTCGTAGAAACGGTATCTCGCCTCGCCTCGCCCGCGGACCACGGCATACAGTTTCATGTCATAGCGCAGAATCATCGAGCCCAAAAGCCAGGCGTCACCATGTTTCACTAACTCGCGCTCGATTTCGGAGCCGGGCTGAAACCCGGCGGCGGGGCGAAGAAAGACCTCGAGATATTTGATCGCGACACCTTCCTTTTTATCGATCCACGTGACACGCCGCACACTCAGAAACTTTTCGTCTTCCTTGTCAGCCGGCTTGTAACCGGCTTTTGGAAGCGATTCGATGCGCCATGCCATGCGGCCCGACACTGCCTCCTCGCCCGTGACCTTGCTGTCGCAGAGGCGGGCGATGTGGTCGAGGTCGCCGGCTCTCACCTCATGGCGTCCTGTTCCCACCGGATGCGCGCGCCGCGCGATGCGTTCCTTCTCCAGCTCGGAATCGATCTTTTTCTGAAGCTTCTCGCCTGGCGGTTTGCCGTCGATGAGAATCAACTTACGATAGAGATCGCCTTCGAGCATGATGTTGTCGAAAGTCTGATGCGACTCCGGTAGCGGCTTACCGTTTTTGTTCAGCGGGAACTTCTCTTCGTCCTCACGAAAAGTGAACTTCCAGCCCTTGTCGTCTTGCGCTTTTTCTGTTGCAATCGCATCACGGAGCAGAGTCTCCGCGGACGGAACGGCGTCTCGAGCAAGCGCCGGCGAGAGGAACGCGCACAACAGGAGACAACATCTCCTCATTCGCATTTGGTCCATTATACGGGGCGGACCTGGCGCAAGTTACAGCGATCTATCCGGCCAGCGCCGCCGCGGCTGCCAGCGCGTACACGGCCGCGCAATCGCGGATGTTTTTGACCGGGACGAACTCGTTTGGACCATGCGAGACGGAAAGCAGACCAGGGCCGTATGCCATGGCTGCAATGCCGCGCTGGCCGTAGAAACGAGTCTCCAGCAGGCCCGGACACATTTCGAATGCTGGTAGAGCGCCTGTTACCGATTCGATTGTCCCGCCCAGTATCCGGGCCAGCGAATGGTCTTCCGGCACGCCCGAGGCCAACCCCTCCTGAAGGACCTCCACTTCGTGGTCGATGCCATCGCGGCGGAGTTGATCTAAGAGATCGAATAGCCGGCGCTTCTCGGTTTCGATGTTTTCTTCGGGGTTGATTCGCCGGTCCACGGTGAACGAACATTCGCCGGGAACGAGGTTGAAATTCGAACCGCCGCGGCACTCGCCGCCCATCATCAGGATGGAACGCCGCGCCGCCTCCGGGCGAATGCGAAAGGCGGTTTCGCGATGCGCGATTTCAGATTTAACCTTCTCAAGTTCGCGCGCAATCAACAGCATGCGTTCGAATGCGTTGACGCCCTGACAGCTCAGACCCACGTGCGCAGGTTTGCCCTTGACGTGGATGCGCAGCGAAATGGCGCCGCGGTTCGCATTCCAAACGGCGCCCGAAGTGGGCTCCGGGGTCAGCATGCCGATGCTGCCTTTGCCGAAATCAGCGGCTTGGCTGAGCGTGGCCGATCCGCGCGCGCCGCCGGTTTCTTCATCGGGTACGATTACCAGTTCCACGCGTCCGTTTAGCTTCGTCCGCGCGCGGCGGAGCGCCTGGACCGCGCAGATCATCGAGGCGAGGCCGCTTTTCATATCGGACGATCCGCGGCCGAAGAGGTTCGGCCCTTTGATTATGGGATCGAACTGGCCCTCTACCGAACGCGGAACTACGTCGTAATGCCCATGAAAGTGGAGCGCCCGTTCCCCTTCCCCATGCGACGCGGTTACGCAATATCCCGATCCGGCGCCGGAGTCTGGCGCGGGAACTTCAACGACTCGCGGCTCCAGCCCAATCGCTTTGAGTTTTTGCGCGATGGCCTCGGCGCAGCGCGCATACTCGTTACCCGGCGGGTTCTCGGTGGGAATCGCGATCAACTCTCTCGTGAAATCGATCGCTTCAGACGATGTGACATCCACGGCTTCGAGCAGAGCGTTGTGGCGGCCGGACATGAACCAATTCTGCCATGCCGTGTTTGCTAAACCTGCTCTAACCCCGCGCTAACCTCCGTAATTTCCGCGCTCGCCGGCCTATATCCCCGCTACCCCGGCGCCAGCCCTTTTGGCCGCCCGATGGAAGCAGGCCGCCAAAATTCTTCATAACGTTCCAGCTATTCGCCGACAGGACGGCGTCAGCTAGCTTTCTGCCCAGCAGGTTCTGTTCGTGTTCGAGCAACGGTCATCGGTTACGGGCGCCTTAAATCCAGCATCCTCCGCGGCCTGAAGAAGCGCGGCGCTCTCGAGGCCGGAAAATCGGCATAGACAGCGGTGACAGTTTCGTGGGTTGGTAGGTATGCGAAGTGTGGAACGCGTCATCATGGTTATGTATGCCGCTACTGCAACCTGTTCCACAGATCCAGAATGCGATCGAACGGACGCACGTGATTCGGTTGATCTACCACGGTAAAGAGCGCATTCTCGAGCCACACGATCACGGAATCCTCAAGGGCTCTGTCCAGTTGCTGGGATATCAGACCGGTGGAGACAGCAGCCGTCCTCTTCCCAACTGGCTACTCATGAAAACCGACGAAATCATCGCCCTCGAACTGCTGGACCAGACATTTCCGGGCGGTCGCCCCACCTCAACCGGCAATCACGTCAGATGGGACAAGCTCTTCATCCGAGTGAAGGCCGCCAGTAAGCCCACGCAGACCAGCACCGCTTAGCCCTCTCGTCTCTTACTCAGCCCGGCGGCGCAGCGGGCGTAGTCATTCCCGGGCGGGTTCTCGGTCGGAATCGCGATCAACTCTTTCGTGAAATCGATCGCTTCAAATGATGCTGTGTCCATGGCTTCGAGGAGAGCGTTGTGGCGGCCAGACATGAACCAATTCTGCCATGCCGCGTCTGCTAGCATCGCTATATGGCGATCGGCGAGTTCACCAAACAAATCGCGCAGCAGGCCCTGCTTTCGGCAACCTCCGCGCCCAAAGAGGCGCCGGCGGCGCCGGTTGACCCGACGGCTTCCGCCATCGTCGCGCAAATTGCAGCCATGCAGAAGCAGCTCAAGGACGATGAAGAGCTTGTGGTCGTTTTCCAGCAGGGTTCCGAACGCATCCGCGTCATGGAAATCTACGTGCCCGCGCCGCAGGTGGTGGTTCTGATCGGCCTTGACGCCAACCGCGTTCTAACCCGCGTAATTTCCGCGCCCGCCGCGCTCCAATTAATCTGCAAGACCGCAAAGGCCGCGCCAGGCGCGAAGGCCATCCGCGTGGCATTGGTTAATCGGAAACAGAACGATTCCAGCGTGTAATCACGCGCGTCTCGCGCTCGTAACCGAGCGTACTCACCGAAGCAGTGGAGAGCGCAAACAGCCGCGCGGCATCCGGCGGGAGCCCCAGCCAGCAAGCAGCAAGAATGCGCAGGATGTGTCCGTGGGCGAAAAGTGCGACGTCGCCGTCGGCCGCCAGAGAGCGCGCAATTACGGATTCCGCCCGCGCCGCCGCATGCTCAAAGGTCTCGCCGTTGGGACACCCATCCCGCCACAGCGACCACCCGGGTCGCTCCCGCTGAATCTCGGCCGTGGTGCGACCCTCATAATCGCCGTAATCCAGCTCCTGCAAATTCGGATCGACGCGGGCGACTTTTCCGAAGCCTGCCGCCTCGCAAGTTTCCCGCGCGCGCCGTAGCGGGCTGGTGAGGACGAGCGCGAAGTTGCGATCGATCAGTTCGGCCCCGATCATTGCGGCCTTCTCTTTGCCGCGAGGGGTAAGCGGAAGATCAGTGCGGCCGGTGTGCGCGCCGGAAAGGCTCCACTCGGTTTCGCCGTGGCGAATCAGCCACATCTCGCGTTGCATCGTAGAGTAAGCCTCCGGCCGGTTCGCGCCGCTGGACAGGCCGCGAGCTTATCCTGAGGCGCATGTCGGCTATTGTATCTTTTTCGGCAACGCAAGCCCCGGCCGACTGTTTTTACACCTTTTTTACAAGTTAACAATCACCTTTCCCGAGCCCGCCCGTAGGATCTAAGTAGATCAAATCAAATCAAGGAGAGAACTCATGCATCCGCCTACCGGCAATCATTCTATTCCGTCCTACCGCGATGAACATTTGACCATCGATTTCGATCACCAGGCCGCCAGTCTCGACAGCCAACGCATGGTATTGACCCGTAAGGAGTACGATCTTCTCGCTCTGCTGGTGCAGCACGCCGGGGAAATCATCCCCCGCGAGGCCCTGCTGATGCGCGTCTGGGGCTACGGCGCCGATATTCGCACCCGTACTCTCGACGTCCATGTGCGCCGCCTTCGCAAGAAGCTGGGCGGCTTTGCCGATCAGTACATCGAGACGATTTTCGGCATCGGCTACCGTTTCCAACCCTTCCACGCACCGCGCTTTTTTGAGGCGGCTATCGGCAAGCCGGTAGTCGCGCTGAGCGCCTAGCCTAGCGGTTCCTCGTCGCGTGGGTAGTTCTCCCGAACGTGTCGAAATTCGAGAGGGCAGGCGTAGGACACCTGCCCAGCGAGTCTAAGCGCTAGCGCCCAGGTCCATTACCTCCCGGTCCCCCATTCGGCATATTGGGTACGGAGACGTTCGAGAGATACACGTGTGTAACGCCGGTGCTGGCGTCATAGGTCTCGAATGTGGCTTCGAGCGAGCAGGGTACTCCCGAATTTAACGTAACGGTCCGCGTAATCACGCCACGGATCTCCGTACGCGTGCCCGTCACGCCTACCTTTGCGAATGGGAGGCTCACCGAAGTGATGACGCCGCTGGCAACAGTGAACGGCGTCGCCGTGCCGATGACTGCCCCGCTCGCGTTCAAAAACGAAATCGTCCCCGTACAGGAAGCCGCTGTACCGCTGGACGAATTTGATGCGGTATTCACTACGTTGATCTGCGCGGTTTCGGAACTTGCCAGCCCGACCGCCGGCGTGTTCGATGTCTCGGTAACGGTCCCACTAGTTGTGGTTTGCGATAGCGCAATCGCGGCCGTGAAAGCAACTGCTGTGAGGAGTTTATAGAAACGTTGGATGGGCAATGTTTTACCTTTCTGGAATCGATTGAGGACGCGGCGGGACGCTCGCCATCGCCCCTTCACCGCTACCAGACGGACGCGCGTCTCAGCCAAGTTGCCCGCGGCCACGAGTCTTAACGTTCTTAATCGAAAATTGCCCTGGCTTAACGCAACGACGCCTACATCTGAACATGCTGCGCCGCATGGCGTTTGAGATACCAGCAGGGCGGCACGCCGAAATGCGGAAACAGCGCGTTAACGCAAGTCTGCGCCTCCGGAGCAGGGAAGAAGAACTCATCCTTCTTTGTGTCTTTGGTGGGAACTTGCAACGTGCGCGTCACCATCACTGAATCGTAAATTGCCCTATTCCCGGGAAATCCGAAACGCGCGGAAAGGAAATCGCCCGCGTATATGGCGGCCAACAGCAGCGCGAAAATTACCAGGGCACGTTTCACCCGCATCGTCTTTAAGCTAGCATCGCAAGAGGCATGTCCGTGAAACCGCAAACGCTCGCCTGCGTCAACATCAAACAACTGGTCACGCTCGCCGGACCGTCGCGCCCGCGCACGGGCGCCGAGTTGCGCGAATTATCCATCATCGAAAACGCCACGCTGCTGTGCCGCGACGGGCGCATTGAAGCCGTGGGCCAGGCGCCGGAAATCGCGATTCCGCCGGGCGCCGAAGTCGTAGACGCCGGCGGCCGTATCGTGCTGCCCGGCTTCGTGGATGCGCACACCCACCCCGTCTTCGCCGGAACGCGCGCCGACGAATACGAGCAGCGCGCCGAGGGCGCCACCTATGCCGAGATTGCGGCGCGTGGCGGCGGGATTCGCTCCACCGTGCGACGCACGCGCGCAGCCGCATCCGCCGATCTGATGGCGTACGCCGAACGCTACGCGGAGTGGTTCCTGCGCGGAGGCACTACGACGATCGAGGCCAAATCGGGATACGGATTGTCGCTCGAAGCCGAATTGAAAATCCTTCGCGTCATCCGCCAGCTCGCTGCGCGCGGCCGCTTGCGCTATGTGGCGACGTTTTTAGGCGCGCATGAAATACCCGACGAATTCCGCGGCCGGACGAGCGATTATGTCCGCCTCGTGACCCAGGAAATGCTGCCGCGGGTCACAGCCGAAGGTCTAGCCGAATACTGCGACGTGTTCTGCGAGCCGAACGTCTTTCCTCCCGAACAGGCGCGCGCCGTGTTGCGCGCCGCGCGCGATCTCGGACTCGGCCTGCGCCTGCACGCAGATCAATTTACCGCCGATGCGGGCGCGTATCTCGCCGCGGAGCTGGGAGCCTCAACCGCCGATCACCTGGAGGCGACCACCAGCGCCGGATTGAATGCATTGCTGGCGGCCAACGTCCAACCGGTGTTGTTACCGGCCTCCGTGTATAACCTCGGTTCAACTCACTACCCTGCGGCGCGCGAAATGATCACACGCGGCTTACCGGTTGTCCTGGCAACCGATTTCAACCCCGGTTCATCGCCCACGGCCTCCATGCCGATGGCGCTTTCCCTCGCCTGCACGCATATGAAGATGACGCCGGCCGAGGCGATTTCGGCCGCGACGATCAATGCGGCCTACAGCTTACGCCGGGGCGCGGAGATCGGATCGTTGGAGCCTGGCAAATTCGCCGATTTCGTGATTCACGATTGCAACGATTACCGGGAACTTCCCTATTTCTTCGGACGCGAACCGGCGCGAAACGTTTACATTACAGGACTTCGCGTTTACCCGCACGAAGAAATCTAAATTCTCGAAAAATTCATCGAGGAATGTGAGCAAATCGGGTGTCTGCTTCGTCTATATAGGTATGAACACCCGGCCACAGAGTGCAAAATTGGAAGAGCTACGGGCGCGTACCAACCAGGAGTTGATTGCGTGGATCGACCGGCGTTTAGACTTGGGGTTGCAGTCTTACGGCAGCGCCGCCGAACGGATTTATCTGGAAGTTGCACCGCTGTTGCTCGTCGCCAATGCAGGTCCTCGGGACCGTTCGCGCCTGGAGTCGAAGCTCGACCAACTCGCGGAATGTTTCGGCGCCGTCGCGTGCGCATCTGTCTAACCGACCTTCACAACTTTATCGTGGTTTCGCCCCAACCTGTGGAATTCGCTGCCCAAATGTGCAACGAGTCACTATTCGGAGAAGCTTGCTGGTAGGTAATCAGAAAGCGCGCCGACAGCGCTTGGCAGGCTTCCCTCACCAGACGTGCGATATCGCCGCCGGGACCGGCAATCTGAAAGCTTCCGTGTGTGAGCCGGCATAGATCTTCCAACGCCGAGTTGGAAGCGCTTGCAATGACGTGTACGACGGCCTGTTCGCTGGTGGCCTCCGAAACGATCTCGGAAGCGTCGTCAGGGATCCCCGGGTCCACCGGGCAGTAGACGATCAGCCGGCGGGCGCTCCGGGTTGACGCGCTGGCGCGTACACAATTGCGTATTGAGTTCCAAAAATTGTGGCACTCCGTTTTACCCGGTTGTTTTTCGAGCGCCGCAGCGGCTGCCTTTGCTGTTGAGGTGAAAGGCGCCGGCTCCGAACTTGGCGGAACGCCCTCCTCGGCTTGCACGAAATAGACGGTGCGCCATTGATCGGAAGGGCGCTTGCAGGGGAGACAATCGAGCGCGCCCGCCACCCAGGCTGGCGCGCCGGAAGCCTCAGAGAGAGGAAAAACGAACGAGACGGCGAGCGCCTCGCGCGTCGCGCGCTCCGCGAGTTGATAGTTGAGTACAACTTGCCCCTTCTCGGTCAGGACAAATTGCGTAGCGACCAGCTTAGGCAGGGGGCCGAGATCATCGCACCCGGCTTCGAGAGCAATCTGGCGGACGCCATCCAGGGACGGTAAAACGCGGCCCGTTACGCGCCATTCCGTTCCCATTCGTACCTTAGCATCGGCGGTTCGCACGCGCTCGAGCGCGGAAAAGGCTTGCTTGCGCACCTTTGCATTGTTGTCGCCCGTCAACCCGCCCAGCGCGTCGGCAAATCGCCGATCTCCGGTTTCGCCCATTACCCAGGCGGCGGAGGCGCGGCGCCTCGGCACCTCGGACACTGTCATTTTGAGTAGCTCCCCGATCGTCCAGACCTCCCCGGCGCTGTAAAGGGCGAAGAGCGCATTGCCAGCCACGCGATTATTGGTGTCGCGGGCCGCAGAGCGAAGCAAGGCACGAGCATAGGCTGTATCTTTTCCCCAGAGTGCTTCTACGGCGTTCGCCCGGGTACGCGGGATCGATGTCGCTGAGGCGGTTCCGCGCCCACTCCATGCCGTGGCCCGCGCTGTCATTCATAACCGCGGCCTTCGAGCCGAATTCCCAGCCGGAGAGGCGAATGAGGCCTTGCAGGGACAGGATAATGCGTTTGCCATTCGAGACAGGGTAGAGAGATATGTCCAGCTGCGAATTTGTCTGCATCGATCCGTGGTCCCGCAATCGAAGCTCTCGAGGAGCGCTTCGAGACGAACCCGCGGCGCCGTCTGAGTTGCCACGAGTGTTCTATCGGCGGAATTCGCCGGATCTGTAGATCGATCTTCCGCGTGCCGACCACTATAATCGAATCAATGGCAAAAAATAGTTTTGGCGCGGCGGCGAAGCTGCGCGCGGGCGGCACGGATTATGAAATCTTCCGGCTCGCCGCACTCGAAGAACGCGGCGCCGGAAACGTCTCGCGCCTGCCGTTTTCTACCAAGATCCTGCTGGAGAACCTGCTACGGAATGAAGACGGCAAGCGCGTTTCGCCGGACGACATCCGCTATGTGGCCGGCGCGGCGGCGGGCGGCGAGGCCAAAGAGATCAGCTTCATGCCGGCGCGCGTGCTGTTGCAGGATTTCACCGGCGTGCCCTGCGTGGTCGATCTCGCTGCAATGCGCGATGCACTCGCGGCCATGGGCGCTGACCCAGGCCGCGCCAATCCGCTGATGCCCGCCGATCTGGTGATCGATCACTCCGTGCAGGTGGATCAATTCGGCACGAAGGATGCGTTTGCTTTTAACGCACTGCTCGAATTCCAGCGCAACCGCGAGCGCTACATGCTGCTGCGCTGGGGCCAGACCGCGTTCCGCAATTTCCGCGTGGTGCCGCCCGATACGGGCATCGTGCACCAGGTGAACCTCGAATACCTGGCATCGGTGGTATTCCGCCGGAATGGACAGGCATACCCCGATTCGCTGGTTGGAACCGATTCGCACACCACCATGGTCAACGGACTCGGCGTGCTCGGCTGGGGCGTGGGCGGGATCGAAGCCGAAGCCTGCATGCTCGGCCAGCCCGTTTCCATGCTGCTGCCGGCGGTGGTTGGCTTCAAGCTGCACGGCAAACTGCACGAAGGCTGCACGGCGACCGACCTGGTCCTCACCATTACGCAGATGCTGCGCAAGAAGGGCGTAGTGGGCAAGTTCGTTGAATTTTACGGCCAGGGTTTGAGCGCGTTGAGCCTTGCCGACCGCGCGACCGTCGCCAACATGGCGCCGGAATACGGGGCCACAATGGGCTTCTTCCCGGTGGATGCGGAGACGCTCGCCTATCTGAAGTTCACCAATCGCAGCGACGATGCGATCGCGCTGGTGGATGCCTACACGAAAGAGCAGGGCCTTTTCCGCACCGATGCTACGCCAGATCCGCAATACTCCGATACGCATCGAGCTCGATCTCGCGAAAGTGACGCCGTCGATGGCCGGCCCGAAGCGTCCGCAGGATCGGGTCGAGCTCCCCGAGGTCCGCAAGAATTTCCACGCGGCGTTCGGTGGAACGGCCTCGCCCGAGAGCGCCAGGAAGCTGACCAACGGCAGCGTGGTGATCGCGGCGATTACGAGTTGTACGAACACATCGAACCCCTCGGTGATGCTTGCCGCCGGATTGCTGGCGAAGAAGGCCGTGGAAAAGGGACTGCGCGTGAAGCCGTGGGTGAAGACCAGTCTCGCGCCCGGGTCGAAAGTGGTCGCCGACTATTACGAGAAGGCCGGCCTCATGAGCTATCTGGAGAAGCTCAATTTCCACCTGGTGGGATTCGGCTGCACTACGTGCATCGGCAACAGCGGTCCGCTGCCCGAAGAGGTAGGCGATCAAGTATCGAAGGAAAATCTGGTGGTGGCGGCCGTGTTGAGCGGAAACCGCAATTTCGAAGGCCGCATCAATCCTCTGGTAAAGGCGAATTATCTTGCATCACCGCCGCTTGTGGTCGCGTATGCGCTGGCGGGAACCGTCGATATCGATCTCTCGACGGAACCCCTGGGACATGGCTCGGATGGCAAGCCGGTCTATCTGCGCGACATCTGGCCGACCGATCGTGAAGTGATCAACACTATGCGCGCGTGCATCGATCATGGAATGTTCGAGCGCGGATATGCGCAGGTGTTCGATGGCGACAAGAACTGGCAATCGATGCCCGTTCCCTCGGGCGGTATCTACCAGTGGGACGATGCCTCAACCTACATTAAGAAGCCGCCGTATTTCGACCACATGGTGGACCCCGCGACCTCGGTACAAGATCTCACCGGAATGCGGGTGCTGGCGATGCTGGGCGATTCGGTGACGACCGATCACATTTCGCCCGCGGGGTCGATTCCGAAGGACAGCCCGGCCGGCCGTTACCTGATCGCGCAAGGCGTAAAGCCCGCCGATTTCAATTCCTACGGCGCGCGGCGCGGCAACCACGAGGTGATGGTACGCGGAACGCTGGCGAATATCCGCCTGCGCAACCAGCTCGCGCCGGGGACGGAAGGCGGATGGACGCAGCACCTGCCCGATGGCGAGCAGATGTCGATCTACGATGCTTCGGTGAAGTATCAGGCCGATAGCGTGCCGCTGCTGATTCTGGCGGGCAAGGAGTATGGCTCAGGCTCGTCGCGCGATTGGGCGGCGAAGGGCGTCCTGCTGCTGGGCGTGCGCGCGGTGATCGCAGAAAGCTTCGAGCGCATCCATCGTACGAATCTCGTGGGCATGGGCGTGCTGCCGCTGCAGTTCCGAGAAGGAGAGAACGCCGCAAGCTTGGGATTGACGGGGCGCGAAACGTTTTCCGTGGAAGGCATTCGTGCATCAATGAACGGCGGCGGCCGAACGGCCACGGTGCACGCGAAAGCGGACGACGGCAAAGAGACAAAATTCACGGTGGACGTCCGCGTGGACACGCCGCAAGAGGTGGAGTATTACCGCTACGGCGGCATTCTGCCGTATGTGCTGCGGCAGTTGGCGGGCGAAGCGGCGGCGTAGCATCCCGGTTTCAAACTCTCGGGCAGGCCTTTCGGGGGCTGCCTGCGCCGTTACCTGCCCGCTTGGCCTAATATGGGCTTACCCGGTAGAGTCCCTGTCATCTTTCCCTCGCTGATCACTGGAACTCCATTCACCAGCACGAAGCGCATGCCTTCCGATAACTGATTCGGCTTCTCGAAAGTGGCGAGGTCACGGATTTTTTCGGGATCGAAGACCACCATGTCGGCCCACATACCCGCCTTCAGAACTCCGCGATCGGCGATGCGCATGCGCGCGGCGGGCAACGCGGAGAACTTGCGGATGGCGTCTTCCAGCGTCAGAAGATGGTCTTCTCGCACGTACTTGCGCAGGATGCGCGGGAACGTGCCATAGGCGCGCGGGTGGGGGTGCTCTTTGCCAAGCAGGCCTTCGGGGGAGGTACCTTGCGAATCATTGCAGATGGATACCCACGGCTGCTTTAGCGCGAGCGCTACGTCGTCTTCGGACATGGCGAACATGGCCACTTCCGTGAACGCTTCGTCTTCGATCAGGATGTCGAAGACTGTATCGATAGAGTCCTTGTTCCATAGCTTGGCGATCTCCGCGATGGTCTTGCCTTGCAGCGAAATCAGCTTCGGACTATGCACCGCGCAGAGGAGGATCGATTCTGGGCCGGGGACTTCCTGCCATTCGTTGTTCCACTCGTTGCTTGGCGTCAACATCTCTTTGCGGATGCGGGCGCGCATCGCCGGATCTTTCAAGCGCTCGATGAGTTTCTTGTCGCCGCCGTCGTGCGCCCACGGCGGAATGGCAGCCGAGAGCGAGTTGAACCACGCGGTGTAGGCGTAGGTGTTCGCTCCGACTTCGAGGCCGGATTTGCGCGCGGCGTCGATCTTGGCGACGATCTCGGGCATGCGTCCCCAATTGGATTTGCCGGCGGCCTTGAGATGCCAGATCTCGACGGGAATTTTCGCTTCGCGGCCGATGCGGAAGGCTTCGTCGAGGGCTTCGGCGATTCCGTTGCCTTCATCGCGGATGTGGGAGGCGTAGATGCCGCCGGCCTTGGCGGCTTCGGACGCGAGCGCGATCAGCTCGTCCGTCTTCGCATAGGGCGCGGGTGCATATTGCAGCGAGGTGGAAACGCCCATGGCGCCATCGCGCATGGCGGCTCGGACCAACGCTTGCATGCGCGCAAGCTCGGCGGCGCTGGGCGCGCGGTCTTCATCGCCGAGAACCATGCGCCGCACCTGCGTCGCGCCCACGTAACTGGCGAGGTTGATGCCCATGCCTTGCTTGCGCAAACGCGCATAGTATTCGCCAAGAGTGCGCCAGGTAGGAGTGATGCGGTAATGCTCGTAGGTGACGTGGTCGGCTTTGACGATCGCGTCGTTGAGCGGCGCGATGGATCCACCTTCGCCGGTGATCTCGGTGGTGATGCCCTGGTAAATCTTCGATGGGAGCCGCGGGTCTACGAGGATGGTCAGTTCGGATTGGCCGAGCATGTCGATGAAACCGGGCGCGACGACCATGCCATGAGCGTCGATGGTTTGCTTGGAGGGCGCGCCTTCGAGGCGGCCGATGGCGGCGATCTTGCCGGCGCGGATGCCGATATCGGCCTGATACCAGGGCGAGCCTGTGCCGTCGATGATGTGGCCGTTGCGGACGACGAGGTCATACGGCGGGACCGCAGCGGCGGCGAAGAGGAGGATGGGCAGGAACGGCAGTACACCGGCACATGTGTCGTTAAGCCGATTGGCTATGGACGCCGCTCGTACGCGCGTCGTGCACTCGGAGCAACTGGTAATGACATCGACAGGCTTGTCGGCAGCCGCCAACGCGGCAGCTTCCTGACACAGGCGGCCGAACGGGAGCTGATGCGCTTACGCCAGATCGAGGTTTGAAAGCGGCAGCGGGCGCCTGGAAAGATAAATGACCATCCGGAATTGAAACAAGGCTCGGCGAAGTGGGTGAGTAAGCTGCGGCGGGAGAACGAGCGGCGGTTTAAGGAGGTTACCGCGCGCTAACTTGAGGTGCTCGCGGGAGCAATCTCGTGGGGGTTCAAGTCCCCCTCTCCGCACCAGATTTTAAAGGAGTTAAGGTCGCTCACATTGGGCGGCCTTTTGCCGATTTGTGCGGCATCGGCCCATTATCCGAATCCGTCCTCAACCCAGAATGCTTTGCAGAATTCACCCGCCGATTGCAGGTGTTGAGCATGGATGGGCGTCGAATGCATCTACGAGACGGCCCTACAAAGATTGCCGACTCGACAGAAGAAAACTTCCGCCCGCCCAAATCATGCATCGCAGCGGTTTTGAAGTTTCGGTATTAGCCAGCACTCTCAAAAAGAGCCTTCATCCGAGCGATCTCAGCCGACTTTGCCTCAGATACCTTGCCATCAACCGATGCCGCAAAAGAGCCGATTATTATAAATAATGTAACCAACACGCCACGAGCCGCCTTAGTAGCTCCCGTGCCATGAACCGCATCCGTGAATTCAAGAGCCACAAGAGTGAACGGCTTTGTTGGGTGTCCGAGGTAGAAGTCTCTATTTTCGTCAAAGCTATTCTGGAGAACATCGAGCGCATCGTGAACTCCCCACTGTGCAAAAGTGTCGGGATGGAGCACCTTAAAGAGCTCAAGATATAGATGAGCGGCGTACTCCGAAATGGAACCGTTCGACAACCCAAGTCGAATGATGATTGCTCGGATGTCCTGCTCCAGCAGAATACGAGCATTACTCGATTGCTGAGCTTCCCGCAGCGCGACCTGGAGCAGTGGCTCGAAGGATTCGACGACTTCTTTCGTCTTTTCCTCTAGAAACTCAATTGTAACAAGGCCAGTAGCAGATTTAAGCTGCGGATCGACAATTGGATGTTGTTTCCTCCGTTGCGCCGGGTGCAATTCGGTTTGTATTATTGTCGCCGTCGTTGAATCGGCACTCGGCTCCGGTGCGTCGGTGCTCTGGCGCTGTGCCGTGGCTTCGGAAGTACTTCGCAGCACTTCAAGTTCGGCTTGTTTAACTGGTGACAACGGGCCATCCGCAAGAGCCACCTGTCGAGCGACCTTGTACATCAGTTCCTTGAGATTGTTCGCATATGGTTCACCCGCTCGTTGTGCAAGCGTGCAGAGCAGGGAATTCTGAACGGGAATTTTCAATGATTCCGGGTGCCTCTGGCGATTTCCTTCGAGAAGGGCCACCGCATCCTCGGCTAACAATCCGGCGTGGGTTCTTGGATGAAGCACTGTGAAAATATCCAAGAACACCTTGGCCGCTGAAGGACTGATAGGTCCGTCAAGTGCCGCGAACCGGCAGATTAGATCCGTAAACGCCATCTCGAAAACGGCCTCATACGCAGTTGCCCCCTGGTCCTTGCGGAGTTCGTGCTTGATCGGAATGGATAAGGCCACGTACATGGCTTTGACTTCCTGCCCAATCGGCTCGTAGCTGGGCAATGGGTCAACCACTGAATGAGTATTCGAGGGGCGTAGGAATTGCCAAGCGACATACCCGCCAATAGCGACGATCAACACCAGGATTAGGCCATTCGTGTTGCCGCTGGCAATTATGCCGCCGCAAATTGCAAGTGCCACGAAGACGGCGACGGTGGTCCCTATGCAGCCGCCGCTATTTGTCCCGGAACTTTGGCTTGGCGTACCGCTGCTAGTTAAAGTCTGGCGGTTGTAAAGTCCGGTTCCTGGAATCGAGAGCGTCCTGACAACGCGGCCACGGCTGTCACGGCCAATTCGAAAACCTCGAAAGCCCCATGAAAACCCGAGACCGCTCTTGGAAGCGTTCAACCGAAAGCCGCCCGGAAGCCGTGCTGACCGTCTATAACGCCACGCCACGCTACACCGCCACTCGACCGGCCGGGTTCGTGGTACGCCCTCCCAAGCCGAGGTCTTGTTCATCGCGGCTACGATTTCCCGGAAGTTGCGCCATCCGCTTCTCCTTTCATCAACGAAGCCAAATCGCCGAACTTGGGGAAGCCGGTGCGCGGCAAGAACAGTCCGCTGCAACTCCCGCAACTTCTGAAGCGAGATCGTACGCAGCCCATTTTCTGCTGCTTAACCGACGTGATTCCAGGCCAGCACACCCGGACCATTGTACACTTCGATGAATTTCGCGCGGCCTCTGGGAGTCGAAGCACGATCAAATGCACTGGCTCGGCGCGAATGCCAACAGCAGAACTCCCTCCTGTCAGCCTGACATGCACGAACCGCCCATCTCAGCCTTCGGGCACCTCCAAGAACAGATTGCTAAATTTTCCCATGTCGTGCCTCGAACCGGGCGGATTTCCGACAGGCATCGAACGCCTCTTGCCCGATAATCCGCCTTGCCAATGGTGCGTCGTTCTGTGCCATCGCTGGTCAACTTGGCCTTCGCCGTGGCGAACTTGTGATGAGGATTTCAGCTTAGAGTTGGCCCGGAGTTCATCGGCGGCTCCCCAAAGACGTTTTTCAAGTTCGGTCGTGTGGCCATAGCGCGTAGACTTCACATTTTACAGCTAGGATTTTTCCCGCTTGCGCCTATACTGCTGGCATTGTTTTTGCGAGGACGATCCGAGCCTTTGCCGGATGTTACATTTTGTTGATGGTCGTTATTCCGACTGTGACAAGCCTACCCGAATACATCAAAGCTTTGCGGGAAATGATCTTCCTTCCCCATACGCACAAAGCACTGTATCGTGGACAAGCCGATGAATGGCCGCTCCTGCCAACTCTGTTCCGCAAACATAAGGTCGGATTTGTCGGGGACATCGAACGCCAACTATTGGACACTTTCGTAGAAGACATCCCTGAGAGCGTCCCGTCAAGGCCGACGAACGACTGGGACTGGCTAAGTTTCGGGCAGCACTTTGGACTGCCCACTCGACTTCTGGACTGGAGTGCAAATTCCTTGACAGCATTGTTCTTCGCTGTCGAGAACAACCCCAAGTCTCCAATCGTCCATGTGTACCATGCTCAGAAGAGCCAGATCATTCTTTCTCAAGCTCAAGACAAGAAAACCTCCCCATTCGAGATCGAGAAGACCCGAATAATGAGGCCCAGTCCGCACAGCATACGTGCAACTTTGCAAGAAGCGTGGCACACGGTTCACCGGATTCACCCGAGAAGAAAGGGGGAATTATTCGTTCCACTCGCAGACATGAAGTTCCATCGTGGACGTATCAAGAGCATCAGAATTGATCCGGTTTCTGCTCCGCAGATTCAGAACAATCTTACGAATATCGGTATTACCCGTGCAGCGGTTTATGGAGAGTTTGAATCCGTGTGCGCTACGATCAAGAGTAAATTCGGCCTGAAATAATGTCGCCCGAAGGTCTCTCCATTTTCTTGAAGACGCTGCGTGGCGCTGATGCTGCGGTGCCATGCTTTCCCCGATCCTGGCTCTCGGCTGGAGGTCGCTGTGCGGAGAGGCTACAATATCGTGGAGGCTGAAGAATTGAGCCGAGCCCGCGATCTACTTACTGGTGGATGGCTGTAGTGGAATTGAAGTGGTTTCAGGATAACCGGCGATACCGGGCGAAACAGCCAACGGAGCAGAATCAATGATTTAGGCATCGACGATACCCCGCGATACAAGCGATTTTGGCTTGAGGTGCTAGCGGGAGCAATCTCGTGGGGGTTCAAGTCCCCCTCTCCGCGCCATAGATTCTCAAGAAGATAGCGAGTCAGACCCCTTGATACACCAGGTCGGCGAAGTCCGCGAGCCCCATCAGGAACGTGCCCCAGTGCGCATCTTAAGCAAACTGGTTTGGCGGCGATAACCTCGTCGAGCAAGCGGCTGTCCCCTTCAACGCAGAAAACCTTCAGGGAATTTAGTTGAAGGGTATTTTAACTTCGGTGTAGCTGCCCTGTTTCGCCATGTTGACGGCTTCAACAACCCTTTCAACATAGCGGCGCAAGATGGGCCATTGCGCATTTCCAAGGACAACGATTGAGATTTTCCGGCCAGTCAGATTTTGCTGATACTGGATGTTTTTGTCGGCGGTCACAAACAAATCAAAGCCTTCGGCCTCGGCTGCATCGAGCAGAGCGCCGTTAACAAGCCGATCCCAGCCACGTTCAACCGCTTCAACGATCACATGGCCTTTCAGGGCGTATCGCAGCGGCGCGGGCGTGCTGTGGTCAAACAGGATGAGCATTGACCGTTGATGTCGTTACAGACGGCGGCGGCGAGATGGATCGAGACTGCGCGCCGCGAACTCAAGCACGCTCACAATCTGTTCTCGCGTCAGGTGGAACCACTCCATGATTTCATCAATGGTGGCTCCGGCTTCAAGATTTTCGAACACAATGGAAACCGGCATACGCGTATCCTTGAAAACCCACGCGCCGCTGACCTTGCCGGGGATGCTCTCCACGGCGGGGCATTGTGACCAATCAAGACTAGCCATGCTCTGCGCCTCCTTTCTTTCAGGGTACGCCAGATCGAACAGGAAAATGAGCGCGCCGGAAATGCCGACGCGCCCGCGCAGGCCGGGAGGTCCGGAACGGGTCCGCAAGCGTGACCCGCGCCACTTGGCGGGGGATATAATCGGGTCTGTGGCCTTAAGTGGGCCGCGCACATGCCGATCTCATCCGGAACTACCGGCCGCGACGCACAGGAAGCAGAGCGGATTCAAACTCTACTGGCTTCCGTTCCGAATCCTCATTCGACAGAGCGTTTCCTGCATCGCCTGCAGCAGCAATCGCCGGGCGGATACGACCGCATCGCCGGCTCCGCTGTCGGCGCTGCGCTGCGCGATCCACGTTTTTTCCAACAGCAACTTCCTATCCGAGGCGTGCTTGAAAGATCCCGAGGCGCTTTGGGAGGCCTCCCGGCCCGGAAGTCTGGAACGCGCTTTCACGGTGGACGATTACACCGGGCAACTGCACCGCGCGTTGCCGCCGGCGTCCCGGCGCCGCTTCATCTGGCCGCGTTCCGGCGCCGGCAGTTGCTGCGCATCGTGCTGCGCGACGTGCTGGGGCTGGCCGTGCTCTCCGAGATTACGCGGTGAGCTTTCGAACCTCGCCGACGCCATCCTCGACGTGACTTACCGCCGCATTCGCGACGAGTTCGCCGCGCTGCATGGCGAGCCGCGGCTGGCCGATGGGCGGCCGTGCGGTTTTTCGGTGATCTCGCTCGGCAAGCTGGGCGGCCAGGAGCTGAACTACAGCTCCGATATCGACCTGATGTTTCTCTACGGCGGCCCTGGCGAAACCGATGGCCCGTCGCCCGTCACCAACAAAGAATTCTACAAGAAGGTCGCCAACCGATACACCGATCTGCTCTCGCGCCTACACCGGCGAGGGCCAATGCTATCGCGTGGATCTGCGTCTGCGGCCCGATGGCACGCTGGGCGAGATCTGCATCTCCGTCGACGGCGCCATCGCGTACTACGGACAGCGCGCGCGCGATTGGGAAAAGCAGATGCTGATCAAGGCGCGCGTCTCGGCGGGCGAGCGCGGAGCCCGGCGCCGCGCTGCTCGATTTCGTCGAGCCGCTGATCTACCAGACTTCGCTCGATTTTCGCGCCGTGGAAGCGGTCTCGGAAACGCGCCAGCGCATCAGCGAAAAAATGGCGGCCAAGCGCGGCCTGCCGGCGCGGGCTCGATATCAAACTGACGCCCGGCGGCATCCGCGATATCGAATTCCTGACGCAGTGCCTGCAGCGACTGCACGGCGGGCGCGAGCAGTGGGTGCGCCACGGCGGCACCATGATCGCGCTGCTGCGGCTGCGCGACAAGGGGCTGCTCTCCGGCGCCGAATACGCGCGGCTGGCCGCGGCCTACCAATTCCTGCGCAATCTCGAGCATCGCCTGCAGATGGAAGAAGACCGGCAGACGCACACGCTGCCTTCCGGACGCCGCGCATCTCGAATCTGCTGGCGCGCAAGATGCCGCCCGATTCCACCGGCGAGCGCTTCACCGCGGAAACCATGCGCGACGCGTCTCAACGAACACCTGGCGCGGTGCGCGAAATCTACGAGCGCGTCATCCACGCGCACAAGCCCATCTACTACACGCGGCTTCGCCGACGGCGCCCCGGCGCCGGCCGAGCTCGACGAAGACGCCGGATGCGCTCGCGCCGCCGAGCAACCTCACGCGCTTTCTGGACCAGCGCGCGCCGCTGCTGGCGCAGACGGTGGCCGGCTCCGGCGCTGCTATCGCGGACGCGAGCGCTTCGAGCATTTTCTGGAGAAGGCTTTCGCCAATCCGGATCTGCTGGACACGGCTGAATGCCGACCCGATCTCGCGCCGCAAGGCGATCGACATTTTCGAGCACAGTCCCTACTTCGCCGACGATCTGCTGCGCTATCCCGGAGTTGCTCGACGAAATCGGCGAGCCATTCCAACTGGAAGGCGGCCCGCTCGGCGATCGATCGGCCGCTGCGGCGCTTCTATCGGCGCCAGATGCTGCGCATTCAGAGCGGCAGCATTCTGCGATCCGGCGCCCATCTTCGCGACGCTCAAGCAAGACTTCGGTGCTGGCCGATAGCGTGATCGCGCGCGGCTTACCGCATCGCCATCGATGAAGCGCCGCCGCCCGCCAGCTTCGACTACCTGCCGCGGCAATCAGATGATGGTGATCGCGCTGGGCCGGCTGGGCATGAGCGAGTTCGATCTGGGGTCGGACGCCGACCTGGTCTTCGTCATCCCCGATGCCGATGCCCCCGAGCTGCGCTTCTGGACGCGGCGTGGCCGAGCGCATGATCCAGACGCTCAGCTCCTACACCGGCGAGGGCGTGATGTTCGCCATCGATACGCGGCTGCGGCCCAATGGCCGCGAAGGCGACCTGGTGCAGCCCGAGGCGGCCTACAAAGCCTATTTCGCAAGGCCACGCGGAGGCCTGGGAAGGCATCAGCTACATGAAGGCGCGCGCCGTGGCGGGACACGCCGAGCGCGCCACGCGCTTTTCTGCACGAGCTGCAGGAGGTGGACTGGCGGCGCTACGGGCAAAGCATGCGTTCGCGCCGCGAGCTGGCCGAAATGCGCGCGCGGCTGGAGCGCGAGCAGGGGCCGCGCAATCCGCTCAAGGCCGGCGCCGGGCGGCTATTACGACATCGATTTCGCGCTGATGTATCTGCGGCTCAAGGGCGCGGGCATCTTCTATAAGGTGCTCAATACGCCGGAGCGCATCGACGTGATCGAGAAGATGGGTCACCTGGACCGCGAGGACGCCGACTTCCTGCGCGAGGCGGCCACCTTCTACCGCGCCATCGATCACGGGCAGCGCATTCTCACCGGCCACGCCGAGGGCAGCCTGCCCACGTCGCAAGGCGCAGCTCGAAATCGCTCACGAATCTGGTGAAGCGCTGGACGCCCGAGCACCTTGCACCGCAGCGCATCGATGTCACGCTGCATGAGATCCGGCAGCGCACGCGCGCAGTTCTTCGAGCGCACTTTCGGACGCGCATGAAGAGGACGCTGCGATTCGCCGCCGCGCTGCTGCTGGTGGCGGCGATTCTGGCCGTCTACCACTGAGCGGTCGCCGGTCAACAACACCACGGTCGCGCTGGCGCTGCTGCTCGGCGATTCTGTTCATTTCCACCTTGTGGGGACTGGCGGAAGCCACTGGCGGCTTCAATCGCTGGCGGCGCTGGGTTTCAACTATTTCTTCCTGCCGCCGGTGGGAACGCTCACCATTCACGATCCGCAGAATCTCGTGGCCTTTGTCGGCCTTCCTTGTCACCGCGGTCACGGCCAGCCAGCTTTCCGCGCATGCCCGCCGCCGCGCGGCCGAAGCCGAAGCGCGGCGCGCTGGAAATCGAGCGGCTGTACGCGCTGGTGCAGAGCGATGCTGCTCAGCGGCAGCGCGCGCAAGACCGCGAGCGAGTTTGTGCACAATGTGGTGCAGGTCTTCGGGTGCGCCGCGGCGGCGTTCTACTACCAGGCCAAGGGGCGAGGTGTTCCGCTCGGGCCCGGAGAGCGCCGCCGTCTCGGATGCCGAGTTGCACGCGGAAATCGAAGCTTCCGATGTGGAGGTGAATCGCGGCCGCGGCAGTGGGCCTCGCGCCGGTGCGTCTGGGCGGCCGCGCGCTCGGCAGCCTGGCCTCATCGGTGTCGCCGCCGTCGGAGCAGACTCTGCGGGCGATCGCCAATCTGGCCGCGATCGCCATCGAAAGGGCGCGCGCGCTCGACGAAGCCAGCCGCGCGGAATCGGCGCGCCAAAGCGAGGCGCTGAAATCGGCGCTGCTCGATTCGCTGGCGCACGATATCAAAACGCCGCTGACTTCCATCAAAGCGGCCGCGACCAGCTTGCTGGACGGCGGGAAGCGGGCGAGCGCGAACTGCTCACCATCATCGATGAAGAGGCCGACCGCCTGAACCGGCTGGCCGCGGAAGTGATCGCCATGGCGCGCATCGAGGCCGGCAAGCTGCATCTGGAAAAGCAGCCGGTGGCAGTCGCCGATTTGGTTGCTTCGCGCGCTCGAGCGCGGCTGCCTGCAGACGGTCGCGCCTGGCAACGTCGATATGCTCCGACGGCCTGCCGCTGGCGGATGCCGACCCCGAATTCGCCGCGCAGGTGGTGAAGCAATTCGTGGAAAATGCCCTCAAGTATTCGCCTGCCGGTTCGCCGATCGGCATATCCGCCGAGCGCCGCGATGGCGAAAATCGTGATCGGCGTAGCCGACCGCGGGCCCGGCATCGAAGAGAACGAACGCACGCGCATTTTCGACACGCTTCTTCCGCGGGCGGCGGCACCGTTTCGATACGAAAGGAACCGGTATGGGACTGGCCATCGCCAAAGGTATTGCAGAAGCGCACGGCGGGCGCATATGGGTGGAGAGCGAGCCAGGACAGGGCTCGGTGTTTTACTTCACGCTGCCCGCCAGCGGAGGTCCGCGAAAGCTTGAGCGCCGGAAAAATTCTGGTGGTGGACGACGATCCGCAGATCCGCCGCGTCATGAAGGCCACGCTAGTGGGCCACGGGTACGAAATGATCGAAGCGCGCACCGGCGAAGAGGCGCTCGAAAGTTTACCGGACGAGATGCCGAATCTGGTGCTGCTCGACATGAACATGCCGGGGATGGATGGCTTGGAGACCTGCCGCGCGATTCGGACTGGTTCGGATATCCCGGTGATTATTCTTTCGGTGCGCAATACGGAGAAGGACAAAGTGGCGGCGCTCGACGCCGGCGCCGACGATTACGTCACGAAGCCGTTCGGCATCGAGGAGCTGCTGGCGCGCATTCGCGCGGCGCTGCGGCGATCGCCCACGTCGCCCGAGGGCGGGCCGCGGGCCTTTCACTCGCCTGGGTTGGAGATCGATTTCGAGACGCGGCGGGTGCATGCGCAACGGGCAAGGATGTGCAGGTTGACCCCGAAGGAGTTCGATCTGCTGCGGTATCTGGTGCTGCACGCCGGAAAGCCGGTGCCGCATCGCGAGTTGCTGCAGGCGGTTTGGGGCCCGGATTATGGCGACGAGCCGGAATATCTGCGCGTGTTTGTGAATCAGGTGCGAAAGAAGATTGAGGCGAACCCGGGGAAACCGAAGTATATATTGACAGAGCCTTGGGTGGGTTATCGGTTTGCAGGGAGTAGGGAGGGATAGCCCGCTCCTTCTTCACTCGATTCTGAGAGAATAATATGACCTGTTCGATCGTAGGCGCTTCAAAATGGATCTATTGGGCCCTTTCAGACAGTGGAATCGCGTTAGCGTGATCGCCGCAGCCGGCGGGGCTTTAGCGCTCCTCGCGTTTGGGTACTTCGGGTTGCGCACGCCGCCGGTCCCACACCGTCCGCTTCGCATCGGCTTCGAAAACAATCCCCCAGTCCAGATCCGCACCGACAACGGGTTTTCCGGCCTTAGCGTAGAAATCGTGAACCGGGCGGCCAAGCGGGCCGGAATCGGGCTGAACTGGGTCGAAACGGGCACAAGTTCCGATGGGTCTTTCCGAGAGGGGCTGGTGGACCTTTGGCCATTGATGATCGATCTCCCCGACCGGCGAAAACACCTGCATTTTCCGCCTCCGTGGATGCACAGTGGCAACGTAATGCTGCTCCTCGAAGGCACGCCGAACCTCGACCGCAAGTTTCAGGGGCCGTATCGCGGCTTTCAAGATTCCGGTCAACGTTCGCCTGCTCCACAACCGGTTTCCTTCGGCGCAGATTGTGGAGACATCGGCCATCCAGGACGTTTTGAAGCAAGTTTGCACAGGGGCGAGCGCGGCGGGCTTTTTCGAAGCACGTGTTGCGCAGGGTCAACTGCGGGAGAAGCCCTCGGAATGTTCTTCGGCGGAATTGCGCGCTCAGACGATTCCGGACATGAAGCTTCAGGCAGGCTTGGCTTCAACCTTCGAGGCGGCCGGGGCGGCGGATAAGATCCAGCGCGAAATCGACAACATGTTTCGCGATGGCACGCTGGCCGTGTTGATCGCGAAGTATTCGTATTTCGGCCTGGACGATACGTGGGCATCGTATGAGAGGATTGAGTCGCAGCAGCGTTGGCAATGGTTGAGTTGGGCGGCGTGCGGCCTGCTCCTCGCCGTAGGCGTAACGCTTTGGCTGGCTGGTTCTTTGCGGCAGCGCAAGCGCGTGGAGGCACTCCTGCGTGAAAACGAAAAGCGTTTCCGGAGTCTAGCCAATTCCGCGCCGGTGATGATCGTCGCGTCCGGCCAAGATGGGCGCGCCTCCTTTTTCAATAAGACCTGGCTGGATTTTACCGGGCGCACAAGCGAACAGGAACTTGGCTATGGCTGGGTCGAGAACGTGCATCCAGAGGACCGCGACCGTACCCAGGCAGGCTACGCGTCTTCCTTTACCGCGCGCGGGAACTGCAATCTCGAATACCGTTTGCGGAGAGCCGATGGAGAATATCGGTACATAATGTGCAGCGGCGTTCCCCACTTTGAACCGAACGGCGTTTTTGCCGGCTACATCGCCAGTTGTATCGATCTCACCGACATCAGGAAGGCGCAGGAAGAGACCCGCGAACGGCAGAATCTGGAGAGCCTCGGCGTGCTGGCCGGCGGAATCGCGCACGATTTTAATAACCTGCTCGGAGGAACGCTCGCCTATTCCGAACTTGCGCAGTCGAAGGTCGATGAAGGGGCTTCTCCCGAAGACGAGTTGACGCAGATAGGCAAGATGGCCATCCGGGGGTCTGAGATCGTCCGGCAGTTGATGATTTTTGCCGGCAACGAGCGTGGAGATATTGAACTGGTGGACGTCTCTTCGCTGGTGAGCGAGATGCTCGAGTTGCTCAAGGTTTCCATTTCGAAACACGCCTTTCTAAAGACAAGTCTCGGCCGAAATCTTCCCGCGGTCCGTGGAAATCCAGCGCAACTCCGGCAGGTGGTCTTGAATCTTGTCACAAATGCCTCGGAGGCGCTGGGCGATCGCGATGGCGTGATCCACGTTGTCACCGAACGCGCGACCTGCGGGTCGGTCTCGGACGTGCTCGCGGCGAAGAATCTACCGGAAGGCGAATATCTGCGCCTGGAGGTCTCGGATAGTGGCTGCGGGATGAGTCCAGAGACCCAATCCAGAGCCTTCGATCCGTTCTACACTACCAAGTTCGCAGGCCGAGGCATGGGACTCGCGGTGGTGCAGCGGATCGTTCGCCAGCTTGGCGGCGCGATTGACATAGTTACTTCCGTAGGAAATGGCGCTAGCATCCAGATCCTACTGCCATGCGTCGCGGAAACGCCTCGGGTTAGCGACGGTGGCGGGGCCGTTCGAATGCGGCCGGCCGAACTGAATCGGCTAGCGGTGGGCGTCGTCTTGATTGTCGAAGATGAGGTCCCTCTACTGACGGCGGTGACGAAGGTGCTTCAGCGCAAAGGCTTTTCCGTGATTCAGGCGAGCGACGGTTCGTCTGCATTGGACGCGATCCGCGGCTATGAGGACCAGATCGACGCCATGCTATTGGACGTTACGCTGCCGGGTGCGTCGAGCCGTGAGGTATTTGCAGAAGCCAAACGGCTACGACCCGGCATGGCGGCGATCCTTACGAGCGCCTACGCCCTGGAACGCGCCACCGCCTCCTTCGACGGATTTACAGTAGAATACTTTATCCGGAAACCCTTTGGCGTCGACTCCCTAATGGCATTATTGCGGGACGCGCTAGCAGCCAATTCCGCTCCGGCGCAAATCCCGTCCAGTGCTCAACGCCTCGCCCGATGATCTGTAGCCGGCAAGTGGACCAAGCGCCGGCATGCACACCCGCCCGGCGACCCGTATTCACCGATGCCGCCACGCTGTCCTTCCCGGAAGCTCTATCCTCTTTCTGATAAACTGAAGAGGTATCTCAACTGAAACTGAGGATAGTCTTTGAAGCAGAACGCTGTAACCGTGTCCGTACTCCTCGTGGCCTCCGCTGCCGTTGGATTGGCAGCCGATCAGCCCTCGCTGCCGCCTGAAACGATTGTGCAAAATTACTGCACGGCGCAGCAGCAGGCGCCGACGGGCAAGGCCGCGTCGATGGATATCGACATCCAGGCATCCCTGCCGGGCCTGAAGAAGGAGGGGCGGTTTCACGCGCTTCGCAAAATCAATCCTTTCGGGCGCATCAGCTATGCCAAGGCGAGCTTCGAAGGCGATAACGCGGTGAAGAGCCAGGTGGTATTGCGGTATCTGCAAGCCGAGGCCGACGCCCAACAGGACGAGTCGACTTCGATTGCCGTGACGCCCGCCAATTACAAGTTTCAATACAAAGGCCAGAAAGACGCCGATGGGCGCGCGATCCATGTCTTCCAATTGACGCCGAAGCATAAGCGCAAAGGGCTCTTCAAGGGCGAGATCTGGATCGACGCTGCTACATACCTGCCGGTGCGCGAAGCCGGCAACCTGATCAAGAACCCGTCGATCTTCGTGAAGAAGGTGGCATTCGTCCGCACATTCGACATCCGCGACGGCATGTCGGTTCCGCTCCAGGTGCAGAGCGTGGTCAATACCGTCTTCGGCTCGGCCGAGTTGACGGTGGACTTCTCGAATTTCGCGCTCGATGCCGAAGACGGCGAATCCGATATCCGGTAAGCGCCATCTGGGAGATTGAATGAGAACACTCTTTTTGAACCCGCCCTCGTTTGAAGGCTTCGACGGCGGCGCAAGCTCGCGGTGGCCGGCTTCGCGGGAAATCGAATCGTATTGGTATCCGGTGTGGCTGTGCTATCCCGCCGGAATGCTGCCCGACAGCAAGGTGATTGACGCGCCGCCGCATAAGATCTCGATCGAGCAGACGGTCGAGATGGCGAAGGATTTCGAACTGCTGGTGCTCTACACATCGACGCCGGGATTTCACGTGGACGTGAAGATCGCGGAGATGATGAAGGATTCGAATCCCAAGCTGAAGGTGGCGTTCGTGGGGCCGCCGGTGACTATCGAGCCGGAAAAGACGCTGCGAACAACGAAGGCCATCGACTTCCTGGTGCGGCGCGAGTTCGATCACCAGATCGTCGGATTACGCGCAGGGCAAGCCGCTCGAAGAACTGCCGGGCGTGAGCTTCCGCAAGAACGGCGATATCGTTCACAATCCGGAAGGGCCGGCTATCGAAGACCTGGATGCGCTGCCGTGGGTTACCAAGGTTTATAAGCGCGATCTGGATGTGACGCGCTACAACGTTCCGTTCCTGCTGAATCCGTTTATCTCGATGTACACTACGCGCGGCTGCCCGGCGATGTGTACGTTCTGCCTGTGGCCGCAGACGCATTCGGGGCATCGCTGGCGGCTGCGCTCGAACGACGACGTGGCCAACGAAGTCCGCTACGCCCTGGAGAATTTCCCGCAGGTGAAGGAAATTTTCTTCGACGACGATACGTTCAACTACCGCAAAGAGCGCACCATCGAGCTGTGCAAGAAGCTCAAGCCGCTGAACTTCACCTGGACCTGCACCTCGCGCGTCACCACCGATTACGACACGCTGAAGGCGATGAAAGAAGCCGGCTGCCGGCTGCTGATCGTTGGCTATGAATCGGGCGACCCGCAGATTCTGAAGAACATCAAGAAGGGCGCGACGGTGGATATGGCGCTGCGGTTCACCGAGAACTGCAAGAAGCTGGGCCTGGTGATCCACGGCGATTTCATCGTCGGCCTGCCCGGCGAAACGCGCGAGAGCATCCGCAAGACCATCGATTACGCCAAGCGGCTGGATACGGAGACCATTCAGGTTTCCATCGCGCATCCGTATCCAGGCACCGAGTTTTACGACTACGCCAAGAAGAACGAGCTGATCAGCATCGAATCGATGACCGATGAAGTGGGACACCAGCTTCCCACCGTGATTTATCCGGGCCTGGACCGCGCGGAGTTGATGGAATGGGTGGAGCGCTTCTACGGCGAGTACTTCTTCCGTCCGCGCGTGATCTGGCGCATCGTGCGCAAGGCCATTTTCGATGGGCACGAGCGGCGGCGGCTGACCAAGGAAGCCAAGGAATACATGGCGCTGCGGTCAAGCGGCGGAAGTACGTGGCCGAGCAAAAGGCCGCGAACCCGGCGGTTGCGGCGGGTTCCGGCGACTAGTCAGTAACATGCCGCAGGAAGCCGCCCGGTTGCGCGTAAAGACCGAAGCAGCGCGGCTGCGCGTGAAGACATGGATCTGCGCCGCAGTCGTGGTTCTCTGCCAACGTATTTGGCAATTTCTTCCTGAAGCGCGGCATGCCGGCCAATTTGCCCACGCCGCTTTCCTATATCACGGCGCTGTTCCAGCCATGGGCAGCGCTCGGCGTGGCGCTGCTGATTCTGTGGCTGATGTCGCGCATGACGCTGCTGAGCTGGGCGGATTTGAGTTACGTGCTGCCGGTGACTTCGATCGGCTACGTGCTGGTGGCGCTCGCGGGCAGGTTTCTGCTGAATGAGCAGATCACGGCGCGGCGCTGGGCGGGCATCGCGCTGATCGTGGCCGGAGTGGCGCTGGTGAGCCTGGCAGCCGCACTACGCCACGCACGGAGAAAGGCCCATGATGCAGTGGGTCTATATCGGCATCATCGTCGCCGCGACCACCGTCGGCGAAGTGATGCAGGCGGCATGGGAATGCGGCGGCACGGCGAGATCCGCGATTTCCGGCCTGGGGCGTTGGGACGCGCGGCGGCGTGCTGGCGCGCAACCGGTTTGTGATCGGTTCGGTGATCGCGATGGCGATTTCGTTCTTCGCGTATATGGCGCTGCTGACGGTGTCGGAATTGAGCTTTGCCGTGCCAGTGACTGCCGTCACGTATGTGCTCGAAACGGTACTGGCGAAATACGTTTTGAAGGAGCACGTCACGGCGTTGCGCTGGGCGGGCGCATCGCTGGTGATCTGCGGAGTGGCGCTGGTTTCGCTGTGATTCTGCTGGCGATTCCGGCGTTGGCGGCTGCCGCGTATTATCTGTTGGCGCTGATCGCGGCTTTGCCTTCCGCCGATCGAGCGCCGCAGACAGCGCCTGCCCCACCCCGCCGTCTATCCATCCTCAAGCCGGTGCATGGGCGCGACCCGCACTTGTTTGAGGCACTGCAGTCGCATGCCGACGCAGGATTATCCCGAGTTCGAAATCCTCTTCGGCGTTAGCGATCCTGCAGATTCGGCGATCGAGGATATCGAACGCCTGCGGGCGGCGTATCCGGCGATTCCGATTTCGCTGCAGGTGGTGCAGACATCAGCGCCCAACGCCAAGGCCGGCGTGCTGGCGGAGTTGGCGAAACGGGCGCGGCATCCGGTGTTGCTGGTGAACGACAGCGATATCAAGGTTCCGCGCGGATACCTGCGGGACGTGACGGCGCCGCTGAGCGATCCAAAGATCGGCCTGGTAACTTGTCTCTATCGGGCGTCGGCGGAATCGTGGCCATCGCGCATGGAGGCTTTGGGAATCGCCACCGAGTTCGCGCCCAGCGTGCTGGTAGCGCGACTGCTTGGCGTGGCGGAGTTCGCGCTGGGCTCGACCATGGCGTTTCGGGCATCGACGCTCGCAGAGATCGGCGGCTTCGAGGCGATCGCGGATTATCTCGCCGACGATTATCAACTTGGGCGGCATATCAGCGACCGGGGATATCGCATTCACTTCGCGCTGCCGGTCGTCGAAACGGCGCTGGGCGCGGAGACGTGGGCGCAGGTTTGGCGGCACCAGGCGCGATGGTCGCGAACGATTCGCGTATCGCGGCCATCGGGATACTACGGTTACGCAGTGACGCACGCGACGTTATGGGCGGTGGTGGCTTTCGCATCGGGAGCGGTGTGGGCAGGCGTCCTCGCGCTCGGCTTGCGGATTGTAGCGGGCGTGTGCATCGGGCGCTGGGTCCTACAAGATCGGAACGCGCTGCGACTGTTTCCGCTAATTCCGTTGCGCGATCTTTTCGGATTCGCAGTGTGGGTTGCAGGACTATTCGGCGACACAGTGACATGGCGCGGACAGGTTTTGCGGCTGCGGCGGGATGGCCGGCTGATATCCTGAGTCGTGGAACGGCGCAAGAATTTCTTCGAGCAATTGGGCCCTGGCCTAATTACCGGAGCAGCCGATGACGACCCTTCGGGCATCGCGACCTATTCCGTAACCGGCGCCTCTTTCGGTTACGGCCCGCTCTGGACGGCGCTGTTTTCATTCCCTCTGATGTTAGGCGTGCAGATGATGTGCGCGCGTCTCGGGATGGTGACAGGGCGCGGGCTGGCCGCCGTTATCCGCCGCCGATATTCCCGCCCGGTACTGTGGTTCGCTTGCACACTGCTGACCGTGGCCAATGTGATCAACATCGGAGCGGACCTGGGCGGGATGGGCGATGCGACGCACATGGTGGCGGGAGGCAACGTCATCGTCTGGACCGTGATGTATGGAATCGTCATTCTGGCGCTGCTGTTCTTGACTAGTTACCGGCAGATTGCGCGTATCTTCAAATGGCTCACGCTGGTGCTTTTCGCGTACGTGATCACGGCATTTCTGGCGCGCCCCGATTGGAGCGTGGTGCTGCGGGCAACGTTGGTACCGGATATTCGATGGTCGCGCGATTACCTTGCGGTGTTGGTAGGGATCCTGGGGACGAGCATCTCGCCCTACCTCTTCTTCTGGCAGAGCGCGCAGGAAGTGGAAGAGGAGCGTTCCCTGGGACGCACCAGCGTGGGGCAGCGGAAGGGCGCGACGGATGAAGAGTTGCGCAATTCGCGGAACGACGTAGCGACAGGCATGTTCTTTTCGAACTTCGTAATGTACTTCATCATCCTGACCACGGCGGCGACCCTGCACGCGCACGGCGTCACGCAAATCGAAACCGCGCGTCAGGCGGCGGAGGCGCTGCGGCCGTTGGCGGGGAACGGGGCGTATTGGCTGTTCACGCTGGGCCTGATCGGTACTGGGATGCTCGGGGTCCCTGTGCTGGCGGGTTCGAGCGCATACGCAATCTCGGAAGCGATGGCGTGGAGGGCGTCGCTTGACAGTAAGCCGCGCATGGCGCCAAAGTTCTACGCGGTGCTGGTAGTGGCGATGGTGTTGGGACTGTGCCTGGTTTCCGCCGGGGTCGATGCGGTGAAGATGCTGTTCTGGTCGGCGGTGGCGAACGGAGTGCTGGCGCCGCCGCTGATTGTGTTGGTAGTGCTGCTGACCAGCGATCGGAGCGTAATGGGTGATCGAGTGAATCCGCGGTGGCTGCTGGGGTTGGGATGGGCCGCTGCCGCGGTGATGAGCGCAGCGGCGGTGTGCATGTGGGTGGCGGGGTAGCGGGGCTCCTCCGCGCCCTCGGTCAAGAGCCGGCGCGTAAACGCTCGACATACGTCTGCGCCGACCGGCGAACGGCCGCGCCATCGTGGAAAAGCCACAATCGCGTTGCGTACCAATCGATGCGGTATTCGCGCTCGACGGCCTGATACGCGGAGGGCCGCGTAAGAAAAATGTCGAGAAGCAGCGCGTGAAGGATCTCATGCACACAGGTGTTCACCGAGAGGAACGGTACGCGGTCGCCATGCGCATAACGAAGCGCGATCAGACAGAGATGATAACCGCGATCGAGCGTGGTCACTCCGGCGAGTGAGCGGGCGTTGTCCCAATACAAAGGGAGCTGGTCGGTAAGGACGAGATTAAGCGCTCCGCGGCGCAGTCCGGTGAAGAGCGGCCGGTCGGCGGCGGTGTGTCCGACCTCGCCCGGGCCATCGGTAGTCTGGAGCGCTATGCCGCCCCTGCCAAAATCGGTGACGGCCTCGGGCCAAATCGAATGCCAGAAACGCTGCAGACTGCCGGGTGGAAAACGCGCCTTGGCATCGACGATGCGATGGACCGGCACAGTTGCCTGCACCGGAGTAGCCGAAGGGAGGGCCGCGGCTGCCCACAGTAAATCCCTCCGCGTCATGACGCCTCCAAGCACTTCAGTTTATCGCCCGGCGCGCAAAGGCCTTCAGATAAGGCATCGGGCATTCTTTCACCTCCCTTTTGACGGAACGTCTGATAGTATCTACTTTCTTAAGGAGTCGCCCATGGCATGCAAACCGGAAGTATTGAAGAATGTTCCGCTCTTTTCTTTGCTCGACGACGACGAGTTGGCGGTGTTGGCGAGCCAGGTCGAGTTAAAGACCTTCGCCCCGCGCGAACGCATTTATAAAATCGGATCGCCCGCTCCGCAAGCGTATGTACTGATCTCCGGCAAGGTCCGTGTCACCACGGTAGACGAGGATCATCAGGAGGTGGTGGTGGATGAGCCGGGCGAACGCGATTTTTTTGGCTTTGCTTCCATGCTGGAACAATCGCCGCATCAAACCAACGCTCATGCGCTCGAAGAGAGCACGTGCGTCGAGGTGTCACGGGACGATATCGCCATTCTGCTGGAGCGCAAGCCGCATGCGGGAATGGATCTGCTGGCTACGCTGGGCCGCCAGTTTCATGCCTCGCAGAGGCTGGTGCGCTCCCGGGCCAGCCGCAATCCGAACGACGTCATCGAGGAAGAAACGACGCTGGGCGAGAGTATTGCGGATGCGGTCGCCCGATTCGGCGGATCTTGGACGTTTATTATTCTGTTTGCAATCATATTGACAATCTACACCAGCATGAATATTGGGCTGGGCAAGAACGCATGGGATCCTTATCCATTCATTCTGCTCAACCTCTTTCTCTCGATGATCGCAGCCGTCCAGGCTCCCGTCATCATGATGAGCCAGAATCGCCAGGACACGAAGGACAGAGTGCGCGGGGAACTCGACTTCGACGTCAACCGGCGCGCGGAATCGGAGATTCAAAACCTGAGCCGCAAATTGAGCCTGCTCGACGACAAGATCGACGATATCGGAAAGCTGCTTCGGCCGGCAAGGTAACCGCGGTGGCGCGCGCCGCGCTGCCGAAGGGCCCCACCAACGAACCAAAAAGCTAGGCGAAAGACCTCGTATAGCCTGCAAACGGCCCCACGCGGGTGTCCGGTGTGTTACATTACAGTTCAAGTCGAGCATTCTAGCGCCGGGCAACGTGTCCATTCTGCATCACATCACGCGCCCAATTTTCCGCAACAGACGCCTCTGGGTATTTCTGTTGCTGGCGGTCATTCTTTTTGCGCAATCGGCGGCGCTGGTTTCCGAGAATCACGCTCATCACGCAACGGAACATTGCTGCCTGCTCTGTCACGTCTGCCAGCCTTTCCTTCAAGCCAGCGCATCGGCGACGATAGCTCCACTGATCTACGTGCAGTGGCTGGCGCCCGATCCGAGTTTCGAATTTTTTCACGATGTCTTCCGCTCCGCTGGTTCCTCGCGCGGCCCTCCAGCTCTTTCCTAAATTTCAGCATCTATGGTCCGGAGCCGCATGGAGCGGAGGCCGGGGTCGTTGTTTTTTTAGGTTGGAATGAGGAGAGGGCACGTGTATTGCGTCCGATTTGTTTTGATTTCCGGAGCCGTTTTTGCGGCTCTATCTTTGACATCCTGCAAGCGCGAAGGCGCCCAGGAAGGCGGAGTTTACACCGTACAGGCCGCTCAGGAGGCCTATTTCACGGTTCCCGAGGATCAGCTTGCACACCTCCATGTAGCGCCCGTGGCGCGCGCGAACTGGAACATTTCGGTTCATACGACGGGCACCGTAGATTGGGACGCCGACCAAACCACCCAGGCCATCACGCAAGTGAATGGGCCAGTCTCGCGCATCCTTGTGGACCTCGGAAGCAAGGTACGCGCCGGCGAGCCGCTGCTTTGGGTATCGAGCCCGGACGTGGTCAACGCGCTCGCGACGTATCGTAAGGCGCGGAACCGTGTCGATCTCGCCAAACGAATCACCGAGCGCAGCAAGGGACTGCTCGAGCACGGGGCTATTGCGCAGAAGGATTACGAAGACACCGTAGCCGATTACAACGACGCCATGACCGACGTGCAGAATAGCCTGCAGCCGCTAAAGATCTTCGGCATCACGCAACGAGAAATCGACGATGCCGAGCGGCAGGGCGAGCCCGTGAATACCGAACTCGCCGTCCGTTCGCCGATCGATGGAACGGTGGTCCAGAAGCTGGTGACGCCGGGACTGGTTATTCAAGCCGGTCAGACAGAGTGCTTTCTCATTAGCAGGGTCGGCACAGTCTGGGTGCAAGGACACATCTTCGATCAGGACCTCCCCAGTGTGCGCCTGGGCGATGCGGTGGACCAGACCAATCCCAGCTTCCCCGGGACGTTTCAGGGAAAGATCGATTATATTGGCTCGCTGGTCGATCCTGACACCCGCACTACCGATGTCCGGATCGTGACACAGAACCCCGCGGATCTCCTGAAGAAGGATATGTACGTCGACGCCGTGATCCACACCGGCATCCGCCGCAACTTGCTCGTGCTTCCCGTCTCCGCGATCCTGCGCGACGAGAAGAACGAACCGCTGGTCTACGTACAGCAGCAGGGCCAACCGGGCCGCTTCGCGCAACGTTCGGTGACGCTCGGGCCGCAGCAAGGTAACTTGGTCGCCGTGACGAGCGGGCTCGCGGAGGGCGAGCCGGTGGTCACCGAGGGAAGCCTCTTCCTTCGGTTCGTGCAAACGTCCAAATAAGGAACGCACATGATTGGACGTCTTGTCAGCTTCGCGCTCAAGCAGCGCTTCATGATCGTGGCCGCGTCCATCGCGCTGATGGTTTACGGCGCGATCTCTTTCCGCAATCTGCCGATCGACGCCTATCCCGATCTCGCGCCGCCGCACGTCGAGCTCATCACGCAGTGGCCGGGGCACGCGGCGGAGGAAATCGAGCGGCTGGTTACCATTCCGGTTGAAGTGGAAATGAACGGCATTCCGCGGCTGGAATCGCTGCGCTCGATTTCACTGTACGGCCTGTCGTTCATCGCGATGAATTTCGAGTACGGCGCAGATCCGTATTTCGTGCGCGAACAGGCCTTCGAACGCATGGCCGACGCGACCTTGCCCGCCGGTCTGGCGCCGAGCCTTTCGCCGCTCTTCAGTCCCAGTGGACTCGTTTACCGGTACGTATTGCAAAGCCCCGACCGCTCTCCGCAAGATCTGAAGACGCTTGAGACGTGGGTGCTCGAGAGGCACTACAAGTCCATTCCGGGCGTGGCTGACGATTCAGGTTTCGGCGCCACGGACATGCAGTATCAGGTGCTGCCGGACCCGACGAAGTTAGTCACCTACGGGGTGACCGTGCCGCAACTCCTGCAGCAGCTCTCAAACAACAACGCGAATTCGGGCGGAGGCTTCTATTCGCAGGGTGGGCAGTTCTACAACATTCGCGGCCTGGGACTCGTCCGGGATATGGACGATATCCGCAACATCATCGTCGCGGAAAAAAACGGGACTCCGGTCTACGTGCGCGATCTGGCACAGGTACGAATCTGGCACGCGGACCGCCTGGGGCAGTTCGGTTTCGAGAAGCAGAACGAAGCCGTCGAAGGCGTCATTTTGATGCGCGTAGGCGAACAAGCGCAAGTGATCCTAAAGCGGGTCGAGGCAATGACGAAAAACCTGAACGAACACGTCTTGCCGCCGGACGTAAAGGTAGTTCCATACTACGACCGCTCCGGGCTGATCGACGAGACCACGCGAACCGTCGAAGCGAATCTGCTGCGTGGCATGGTTCTCGTCATGATCATCCTCGGCTTGTTCCTATTCAACATCCGCACGGCTCTGATTGTGGCGGCAACCATTCCGTTCTCGCTGCTGTTCGCGTTCATCTGTCTCGACTGGCGGCACATTCCGGCGAACCTGCTCTCCATCGGCGCCATCGATTTCGGAATCATCGTGGATGGCGCGGTGGTGATGGTAGAGAATATCTTTCGCGAATTGGCGGCGCGGCGCGGCCAACCATACAACGTAGTTACGGTAATTCGCGAAGCGGCGCACGACGTGGAGCGGCCCATCTTCTACGCCATCGCGGTAATCATCGCCGGCTATATCCCCATCTACGTGCTCACCGGGCCTTCCGGACGGCTGTTCCAGCCGATGGCGGATACGATGTCGTTCGCGCTGCTGGGCTCTTTGTTGTGCGCGTTGACTCTGTTGCCGGTGCTGTGCGCGTATCTGCTGCGCAAGAACGTTCACGAGCCGGAAGCACGGGTGTTCGAATGGATCCGCCGGTCTTATGGGCGGGCGCTGGCGCGTTGCCTGCGGCATCGTTTCCTGACGGTGATGTTCATTTTGGCGGTGTTCGGCGCATCGCTGCTGCTGATTCCCCTCATTGGCGGAGAGTTCATGCCGCATCTCGACGAGGGCGCCATCTGGGTACGTGCCACGACGCCCTACACGATTTCCTTCGAGGAAGCGTCGAGGCTTTCGCCGCAGATTCGGGATATCCTCTCGAGCTTCCCGCAGGTAACGACCGTGGCCAACGAGCTTGGCCGTCCCGACGACGGGACCGACCCCACAGGCTATTACAACAACGAATTCTACGTCGGTCTGTACCCCTACAACGACAAGACCTGGGGCGGCGAAATCAATTCCAAATCGAAGCTGGTGGAGGCGCTGCAGAAAAAGCTGCACGCGTTTCCGGGCGTGGTGTTTAACTACACGCAGCCCGCCGAGGACGCGGTGGATGAAGCCGAAACCGGCTTGAAAAGCGCGCTGGCGGTGAAGATTTTCGGAACCGATCTGGCCACGCTCGAAGAGAAGGCGTTACAGGTGAAGGCGCTCCTGGGCCGCACGCGCGGCATCACCGAGATCACCATCGTGCGCGAGTTGGGGCAGCCGAGCCTCGCCATTACGCCGGATCGCGCCAAGCTGGCGCGTTACGGCTTGAACGTAAGCGATGTAAATACCCTGGTGGAGACCGCGCTCGGGGGCTCCGCGGCGACGCAGGTGATTCAGGGTGAGCGGCAGTTCGACCTGGTGGTTCGCATGCCGGAGCAATATCGCAGCAACGCGGATGAGATCCGGAAGTTATTGATTGCGACGCCCGATGGCCAGTATCTGCCGCTCGATCAATTCTGCGAGATCAAGGAAGAGATCGGCGCGGCGCTGATTTATCGCGAGGGGAACGAGCGGTACATCGGCGTGCAATTCAGCGTGGAAGGGCGCGACCTGGCGAGCGCGGTGGGCGAGGCGCGCAAGAGGGTGGACGACGCGGTGAAGCTGCCGGTCGGCTACAGGTTCGATTGGGGCGGCGAGTACAAAGACTATCTGGCGGCTCAAGAACAGATGAAAGTGATCGGACCGCTAACGGTGCTGCTGATTCTGATGATTCTGTTTGCGCTCTACGGCAACTTGAAATTCCCGGTGATCATTTTCTTGAGCGTCCTTGTAACGGAGCCGGTGGGTGGCCTCTTGGCCCTCTATCTGACGCATACGAATTTCAGCGTTTCTTCGATGCTGGGTTTCGTAGCGTTGATGGGCGTGGCCGTGCAGACCAGCGTCATTCTCTATTCGTTCATCAACAAACTGCGGCTGGAGGGGAGGGACATTCCGACGGCGACGCTTGAAGCGTCGGTGCTGCGCCTGCGCCCCATCATGATGACGGCGCTGGTGGCTTGCCTGGGGTTGCTGCCGGCGGCGATGTCCACCGGAATCGGCAGCGATTCGCAGAAGGCCGTTCGCCATCGTCATCGTGGGCGGTCTCGCTTCCCGGCTGCTGCTCTCGATCTTCCTTTCGCCCGTTCTCTACGCTTTGGTTGCGAAGGAGGGCGACACGTTACAGGTATGAGGAGACCTATGCGATTCTTTAGTTCTTTGCTACTGGCTGGCGCTATGGCCGGAAGCGCGGGCGCGCAGACGGCTCTCACGTGGGAGCAGGTAAAGCAGACGATTCATCGTCGCGAACCCGACATTGATGGCCGGGCAAACCAACATCGACGAATCGAAGGCCGAGGAGATTACGGCGTATCTTGCGTCCGAATCCGAATTTCACGCTTCATACCGATCAGATTCAACCGCTTCCGACGTCGGGCAATCCCTACCGGCCTTTTACTTACGCGTTTCCTTCGATCGCATTCGACTATCTGCACGAACGGGCAGCACAAGCGCGAATTGCGTCTGCAGAGCCAGAAGGACGCCACGGCCATCGCCGTCTCGCAGCAAGCCGATCAGGAGCGGAACCTGCTCTTCAACCTGCGCACCGCATTCGTGCAGACGCTGCAAGCGAAAGCGCAACTGGCGCTTGCCATCGACAACCGCGATTACTTCGACAAGGAATACGCCATCTTTCAGGACCGCTACCGCGCCGGCGACATGGCGCAGATGGATATGCAGCGCTTTCATTTGGAGCGGGTGCAAT
Source organism: Bryobacterales bacterium (assembly GCA_963763545.1). Lineage (GTDB taxonomy): Bacteria > Acidobacteriota > Terriglobia > Bryobacterales > Bryobacteraceae > PALSA-243. Next base: position 89,610 of record CAVXPE010000011.1, on the reverse strand, counting down.
ACGAACAGGATTACGAAAACGCGCTGGTAATGCTGCGGACCGCGAAGATCACGATGATCATGCTGCTCAATGCGCGCACGCCCATCGATCAATTCGACGTCACCGGACGTTTCGATTTCGACGAGAGCCTGCCGCCGATGGACCACTTCCGCGACATCGCGCTGGCGGAACGGCCGGATCTGCGAGCGGCGATGGAGACTGTCACCAAGGCCGAGACCGATCATAAACTGGCGGTGGCCAACGGATCGACCGATCCGACATTCAGTATGGACTTCGGCCGTAATCCTCCGATCACGGCTTATTTCGGCGTGGGGATCAACATTCCGCTGCGGATCTTCGATCGCAATCAGGGAGAGAAAATGCGAACCGAGATCGATATCAAGCACGCGCGAGCAGATGAAGGATGTCGACGCAGAGCGCAGGTATTCAGCGATGTGGATTCGGCGTACTTTACCGTGCTGAGCGTGCTGAATCAGTTGAAGCCGTATAAGTCGACCTACGTGCAGCGAAGCGGCAGATGTGCGGGATAAGATCTCGTTTCGTATCAGCGTGGCGGCGCGGCGCTGCTGGATTTTCTGGATGCGCAACGCGATTACCGCACGGTGCAGCATGGTATCTGGGACTGATTGGATCGTACCTGACGGCGGCGGGGCAGTTGAATATGGCGGTGGGAAGGGAAGAGTTGAAGTAAGTGCGGGAGGCCTTCTGACCGACGGCTTACCACATCGCCGCTTATTCCTCTATGAATATCGGGGGATGACAACCTTACCCCTGGTTCGATCCAGGAGGCTCAAGGCGTTAAAATACCAAGAGTAGTCGTTACTTAAGGTAAAGTCTAAAGCGTATTTATGACCATAGAAACGACAACGCTGACTGAGTACCTGACCACGGCCTACCAGCCCGACCGCGAGTACATTGACGGCGTCATCGAGGAGCGCAATTTGGGAGAGTACGACCACGCGAGATTGCAGACCATGATTGCAGCTTGGTTCATCTCGCATGAGCGCGAGTGGAAGATCCGCGTGGTGGTGGAGCAGCGCATTCAGGTGAGCGAGACGCGCTACCGCGTGCCCGACGTCGCCGTCTTCCGGCGCGACCAAAAAATCGAACAGATCTTCACTGCGCCGCCGCTCGTCGTCATCGAGATCCTCTCGCCTGAAGACCGCATGCGCAAGACGCAGCAACGCGCGGAGGATTACGTGCGCTTCGGCGTTGAGAATATTTGGATCGTCGATCCCCTCGGCCCCAAGCTTTGGGTTGCCACAACGGGCGGGTCGTTCATCGAGAGCCTAGCGCGCGTCGACGTAGCCGGTCATCCGGAAGCGTATATGGCTCTTTCGGAATTGGAACTCGAGTAGCCAACTAATTGCCGGGCTGCGCCCGGTGGACAGGCCAGGAGGCCTATCCCACTCAAAGCATGTGTGCGTGCGGAGCGAGTTTCCCAAGGCGCACGGCGTTCTCCATCAGCTTGAGGCCGTGGTCGCCCTCCGCTGTGAGAATCGATTCCGGGTGAAACTGCACCGCTTCGATCGGCAGCTCGCGATGGCGCACGCCCATGATCACGCCGTCTTCGGTCTCGGCGGTTACTTCGAGACACGCCGGAAACGTCTCGCGGCGCGCGAATAGCGAATGGTAGCGGCCCACCGTGAACTCCTCGGGCAATCCTTCGAAGACGCCCTGGCCGCGATGGCGCACGGCGGATGGCTTGCCGTGCATCGGATAATCGAGCACGCCCAATTCGCCGCCGAACGCTTCGACGATGCCTTGCAGTCCCAGACACACGCCGAAGACCGGGACGCCCAGCCGCACGGCGGTCTTGACCAGATCGGGCACGCCGAAATCGCGCGGCCGTCCGGGACCGGGCGAGATCAGAATCAGGCTGGGCGCGATTTGCGCGATCAACTCGGGCGGAAATCCGGCGCGATAAGTGACCACCTCGGCGCCCGTCTGGCGCGCATAGTTGGCCAGCGTGTGGATGAAGCAATCGTCGTTATCCACCAGCAGCAACTTGGCATCGGCGCCGGTCGGATTCGAGCGCGGCGGCAGCCGCGGCGCTCGCGGGCTCGGTCTTCTCCATAGCACGGAAAAAGCCGGTGGCCTTGAGGCGCGTTTCGCGCTCTTCCAGTTCGGGGATGGAATCGTAGAGCAGCGTCGCGCCGACGGGATAGCGCGCGATGCCATCGCGCAGATAGGTGGTGCGGATCAGGATGCCGGTATTGATATCGCCGTTGAGCGAGATCATGCCCACCGCGCCGCCGTACCAGCCGCGGGCGTCCTTCTCCAGCGCTTCGATGGCTTGCGCGGCTGCCTTCTTGGGCGCCCCGATCACAGTCACTGCCCACATGTGGCTGAGGAACGCATCGAGCGAATCGAAGCCTTCCTGCATCGATGCCTTCCACGTGATCCACGGTGTGGAAGACGCCGGCGTAGGATTCGATCAGCCGGCGGCCGATGACGCGCACGGTGCCGGGCTCGCAGACGCGCGATTTGTCGTTGCGGTCGACATCCGTACACATGGTCAGCTCGGACTCTTCCTTGGCGGATTTGAGGAGCTCGCGGATGTTGTCGGCGTCGCGCAACGGGTCGCCGGTGCGCTGCGCAGTTCCGGAGATAGGGCAGGTTTCGACGCGGTGGCCTTCCACGCGCACGAACATTTCGGGCGACGCGCCGACCAGTTGCTCGTCGCCGAATTGCAGCAGAAATTCGTAGGGGCTGGGGCTGGCGCGCTGCACGCGCCCGAATAAGCTCGGAGGCCTTGCCCGAATACGGCGTGTGAAACGTCTGGCGAAGCACGACTTCGTAGTAATCGCCGCGGGCCATGCCCTCGCGGACGGTCTCCACGTTGGCCATGTACTCTTCCGGGCGTGTGATCGCTTTCGATCGGGCCAGGCTCGGATTTGCGCGGCGCGCCGACCGTTGCGCCGTCGCGCTTGAGGCCGCGCGTGGTGGTTTCGCCGAGCGTGAAATCGTACTGGAAGCGCTCGATCTGCTCCTTCTTGCGATCCATGAACCAGATGTCGTCGCAGAGGTAGAGGTGCAGGTCCTTGTGGCCGTCGCGCGGGTGCTTCTTTTCGATGGGCTCGAATTGAAAAAGCAGGTCGTAGCCGAAGGCGCCGACCAGGCCGAGGCGCGAGTTCTCTTCGCCGCGGAACTCATCGATGAGCGCGCGAAGAATCGAGAAGACGGAGGGCTGCTTGCTGCGCTCCTCTTCGGAGAACAGATGCGGCAGGGGCTTCAAGCGGCCTTGAATCGCGCCATCGGCGAGCGAGAAATCTTCCCAGTGCGGATGATCGGCGAGCACGGCGTGGAACATCGGGACGATGAGGCGGCCGCGGTCGTTGAGCGGGCGGAATTCGATGCGTCGATCCCAAGAGACGATTTCGAGCGGCGGGCAGACGGACCCGAAATCCCAGCGCGAATACCGCCCGGGATACTCGTATCCCGAGGAAAAGTAGATGCCCCGGCGGCGGTCGAGCTCGCGCACCAAGTGTTTCAATCCCCTGGCGTAATTTACTTTGGAAACAGTACGGGAAACCTCGATCCCGTGCGGGGTAGTATAAGTGTATTCACGCATGGGTGGTGCTCCTTGGAGTTACTTTTCAGGATAACAGACGATGAAGATATTCACCGTTTTCTCAAAGGAACAGCTCCGGGGACACGTGAAAAAACTCGGCGAGCTTGCGGATGTGCGCCTTGCTCGGTTCGCGCTTGCCGTTGAGAACCTCGGACGTGATTCCGCGAGAGCCAAAGACCGCAGCCAGGTCGGTCTGCTTGATGCCACGCTGTTCCATAAGGAAACGGATCATTTCGTAGGGCGGCAACTCCGGCGAGGGATGGGCCTGGCTGTCGTAATCCTCGATGAGCTTTCCCAATAACTCGGCCAAGGCATCCTCTTCGGGCGTAGGCTTGTCCTTGCGGTCGAGTGCTTCAAGTTCGGCGCAAAGGCGGTCGAACTCCTCATCGTTTGTGATAACCCTCGGAATCGTTTTGGCGCACAGGCGCCCATATCGCGCGGGGTCGAAGGCGCCGTTTCTTACGACCATTTCATCCACTCATCTCTGTTGTAGGAGGACGGCAGAGCAGCGCGTGAAAGCGCGTCAGAATGTCCGCAGAGAGACTGGCGGCGCGCTTGAGGTCGTGGCGCGCGCCTTCGACGGGCAGCAAATCGGTTGGCGCGGGGATCACGGCGAGGGCCTCGCGCATTTCGTCGATCGACCCGAACGCATCGCTCGTTCCGTGGATAAACAGCGCGCGCGTACGTAGATCGGGAAAATGCGCGGTGCGTAGCTGCGCGGGTTTGCCGGGCGGATGCAGCGGGTAGGAGAACAGCAGCAGGGCATCGGCCAGTTGCGGGTTTTCGGCCGCGGCCATCGTGGTCTGGCGGCCTCCGTAGGAGTGGCCGCCGGCGAAGATTTTTCCTGGCGCGATGGAGCGCAGCGCGGCGATAGCGGCGGCTATTCCTTCGCGGTCGCGCGCGGCCGCTGCGGGAAACGGCGGCCCTTTGAGGCGCTGCTGGCGGAAAGGCAGATCGTAGCGAAGCACCGTGTAGCCCGCTTCGGCGAGCGCGCGAGAGAGCGCTACGAGCAAAGGCGCATTGTGGTTTGAGCTGGCGCCATGCGTGAGAGCGAATGCATCGCCAGAGGCGTGGGCGGCGGCGGGAGTGTGCAGGACGCCGCTGATTGGGTGAGAGGTGAAGGGCTGTTCCATAGCGCGATGGATTTATTGTGCATTTTCAGTCTAGACTCAGCGGTGGAGAAAACCCAGCCGCATGTGCGGTCGAATCGTATTCCTTATCTTGCTCGCGGCCGGCGTTGCTTATTCGCAAATGGGCGATCATCCCTGTCCACGGCCTCGTGTGGGCGGCCTTGCGGGTCCGCCAAAAGACCTGTATTCCTCGGACGGCGTTCTCAAAGTCGAATTCTCCTTCCAGACGTATACCGACATCTACGGCCGCCGATTCTATTGCTACATCGCCGGCGACGGCTCGCAATCCCCCACGCTTCGCGTCAAGACAGGAGATGAGGTAGTTCTACAGCTAAAGAACAACATCCCACCTGGACAGGTCGGCGCGCACGGGCTCCACGACATGGAGGTTCACGGCCCTTGCGGATCTGGCAAGATGACCGCGTCAACTACGAACTTGCACTTTCACGGATTGAGCATTCCGCCAAGCTGTCATCAAGACGAGGTGCTTTCGACGTTGGTCCAGCCTTCCGAATCCGGCTACGAATACCGCTTCAAGATTCCCGCCAATCAGCCTCCGGGCCTCTACTGGTATCATCCGCATCCGCATGGGTTTAGCGAAGCCCAGGTGCTTGGCGGAGCGTCAGGCGCTCTCATCGTGGAAGGAATCGAGCGCGCCAACCCCAAAGTCGCAGGGTTGCCGGAGCGAGTTATCGTGTTGCGCGATCAGATCAGCGTCGAAGGCGCCGCGGAAGCGGGAGACGCAGGAGGCCCCGAGGCCTCGAAGGATATATCGATCGATTACGTTCCCGTCCTGCATCCGGAGAACGCGCCGGCGGCAATGGTCGCGAAACCGAATCAGCGCGAGTTTTGGCGCATCCTGAATGCGGCGGCCGATACGTACTTCGATCTTCAGGTTCTCACCGGTCCTTCCCTGCGGGAGGCGCACGTTCCTCTACGGCTCGAGTTAGTCGCTATCGATGGCGCGCCTGCCGGGGGCGATCCAGTCGCGGGACGCACGGACATCCTCCTGCCGCCCGGAGCACGCGCAGAACTCATCTTGACTACGCCGCCCGAAGGAGTTTTCGCCCGGTTGGTCACTCTTCGTTACGATACAGGCCCGGACGGAGAAACCACTCCCTCTCGCGTCATCGCAAATCTTTTTAGCAGCAGCTCGGCGCCGGCCCCAGCCTCGACGATGCCCGATCAGGAGACCCCGCGGCCGCAGCAATTCTTAGGGCTATTAGATATCGCACCGGTCCGAGAAAGAAAGCTGTACTTCTCCGAAAAGCGGCGCGATCCCAACAATCCGAATAGCCCTTTGACTTACTTCATTACGGTGGAGGGAGAGCAGCCGCGGGTTTTCGACATGAACTCTAACAAACCCGATGTCACCGTGCGGCAAGGGACTGTAGAAGATTGGGTAATCGAGAACCGCGCCGTAGAAGCGCACGCTTTTCATATCCACCAGCTCCATTTTCAGGTGCTCGAGCGGGATGGGAGAACCGTAAACGAACCATTGTTGCGGGATACGATCGATCTTCCTTATTGGGATGGCAAGAGCTCCAGCTACCCCAGCGTGAAACTGCGCATGGATTTCCGCGACCCAAATATTATTGGGACGTTCCTATTTCATTGCCATATTCTGGAACACGAAGATGGCGGAATGATGGGGACGATCCGCGTGGCGCCGCCGCGTCCCAAGAACTGACCGGGGACTGAACCGTAGTTGAAAGCAATTCGTGCCGCGATTGTCATTAGACATTAACATTTTCTGTATATCTTAGAACACGCAACCCCAATCTCTTGCCGGAATTGTCTCATGGGAGACCAATGACTTTACGCACACGCGTTACTCAAATCGCCTTATCGATCGCGGCCATTTTGCCCACCGCCGGCTTCCTTCACGCCCAGACCTCTCCATACCCAACGCCTATTAAATACGTGGTAGTAATTTTCGACGAGAACCAATCGTTCGATCATTACTTCGGCGTCTATCCAAGGGCGGCAAATCCGCAAGGGCAGCCCCCGTTTATCGCGGCGGCGGGCACGCCTAGCGTGAACGGACTGAGCGGAACCTTGCTCGAGCGCAATCCGAATGGGGTGCAGCCATTTCGGCTGGACCGTTCGCAGAACGTCACCTGCGACAACGACAATCACTACCTTGACGAACAGAATGCGACGCACGGAGGGTTGATCGACAAGTACGCCGCAATCACGAGCGCGGTTGGAACCGGATGCACGCCGAACTTGTCGATGGGCTATTACGACGGCAATACCGTCACGGCGCTGTGGAACTACGCGCAACGCTACGCGATGGGTGACAACTTTTTCGCCACCACATATGGCACGACGGTGATGGGGCATTTGAATCTCATTTCCGGACAGACACATCAGACGTCCACCCAGACGGTCGCAGGCAAAGTGGTCAACGGATCGGTAATCGCGAACATCGAAGCGGCGAACGAGGATTGCGAGACGGGCGGAACCGTGTTAATGACGGGCCAGAACGTCGGCGATCTCTTGAACGCACAGGGCGTCACTTGGGGATGGTTCTACGGCGACTTTGCACCGGTGGCGATGGTCAACGGCAAGGCCCAGTGCACCAGCATCTACAACGATCACTACGATCCGTTCCAGTATTACGCATCGACCGCCAATCCTCATCATCTGCCGCCCAGTTCGGTGGCGATGATCGGAAAGCCCGATCAGGCGAATCACCAATACGCGCTGACCGATTTCTGGAACGCGGCGAAGGCCGGAACGATTCCCGCTGTGACGTTCATGAAAGCGACGGCGAATTCGACCGGCCATCCGGCGAACTCGGACCCGCTCTCGGAACAAGAGTTCCTGGTGACCACGATCAACGCCCTACAGCAGTTGCCGCAGTGGAACGAAATGGCCATCTTCATCACCTATGACGATTCAGACGGCTGGTATGACCACGTGATGCCTCCCGTGGTTAGCCAATCGAACGATTCGGCCAATGACGGCCTCAACGGCACGAGCGGGCTGTGTGGAACGCCCCAGACGGGCGCGTACCTGGACCGTTGCGGCTACGGCCCGCGCCTGCCGTTCTTAGTCATCTCGCCATATTCGAAAGAGAACTATGTGGACCACAACCTCATGGATCAAACATCGATCCTACGCTTCATCGAGGACAACTGGTCGCTCGGGAGAATCGGCGACCAGTCGTTCGACGCCATAGCCGGCCCGGTTCTCGATTCGTTCGATTTCACGAAGGCTCACTCGAAACCGCTGCTTCTCGATCCGAACAGCGGCGAACCAGTGAAGGTGAAGAAGTAGCGTCAGCTTACGCCGTAGAAATTTCAGGAAACGTAAAGGAAAAACATGCGTCCATTTATTTCGATTCTGCTAACAGAGTTGCTGGCGTGCGGGCTTTTCGTTGCTCCTGCGCCCTTGCAAGCGCAAACTCCGGCGCCCACCACGCCCATTCAACACTTGGTCGTGATCTTCGGTGAGAACATCTCTTTCGACCATTACTTCGGGACTTACCCGAACGCCTTGAATACCGCGGGCGAGCCGCAATTTACGGCGGCGGCGGACACCCCGACGGTAAACGGACTGACCAACGCTCTGTTGACGCGCAATCCGAATTACTTGAATGCGACCAATGGAACTGGTATGACGAACCCATTCCGCCTGGACCGCTCGCAAGCGGCGACTTCGGATCAGAATCACAATTACGGTCCGGAGCAGGCGGCTTTTCACGGCGGCCTGATGGATCTATTTCCGAAGAGCGTCGGCGTGGCGGGGCCGCCTCCAATTGGGTCGTTGGGTCAAGCAGTCGTGGGCACAACCGGCATCAACCTGGGTTACTACGATGGCAACACCGTAACCGCGTTGTGGAATTATGCGCAACGATTTGCGATGAACGATAATTCTTACTCCACGGCCTTTGGTCCTTCGACCCCAGGCGCGTTGAATCTGGTCTCTGGCCAGCTCAACGGCGTGATCAACAATCAGAACGGGACCGGCGGAATCATCGGCGATGGCAATGGCGGGTTTACGGATATCGGCGACGCAGACCCCGTCGGCGACGTATGCTCGACCACGACCGGCGAAGCGTTCAGCATGTCCGGAACCAACATCGGAGATCTTATGAACACGGCTGGCGTCAGTTGGGGTTTCTTCACCCAGGGATTCGATCTTACCGTTATGAATGGGAATGGCACCACCGGGTGCGCCCGCACTACGACTTCGGCGGTAACGAATACCAACAAGGCGGATTACATTCCGCACCACGAGCCCTTCCAGTACTACAAGTCGACCGCCAACCCGACGCACGCCCGGCCCACGTCCAAGACGGCAATTGGAACTGCCGCGGACAAGACAGGCAACCATCAGTACGATGTACACGACTTCTACGATGCGATCAACGCGGGCAACTATCCCGCAGTGAGTTTCCTGAAGGCGCCCGGGTTACCAGGACGCCCACGCGGGTTACTCGGATCCACTCGACGAGCAGGCTTTTGTCGTGACGGTGATTAATTTCCTGCAACAGCATGCCGATTGGGAGCACACGGCGGTGGTAATCCTTTACGACGATTCCGACGGCTGGTACGACCACCAGATGGGACCGATCGTCAATCAGTCCGCGACCACGGCGGATGCCTTAACCGGAACCGGCATGTGCGGCGCGGGAGGCAACTCGCTTCCCGGCGTCAATGCACCCAACGCGCAGGGGCGTTGCGGCTACGGCCCGCGCCAGCCGCTGATGGTAATTTCACCTTGGTCCAGAGAGAATTTCGTGGACCACACGCTCACGGACCAGACCTCGGTCATCCGCTTCGTCGAGGACAACTGGCTGAATGGCCAGCGAATTGGCAACGGCTCGTTCGATACCATAGCGAACTCGATCGCAAACATGTTAGATTTCGAGTCAAAGGCAAAGACCAAAAAACTGATCCTGGACCCGAACAGCGGCATGCCGGCTCCGAAAAACTAGACCGAATCCACAGCTGTTAACCGAGGCATGGCGCGTTGTAAGACGCGGCCATGCCTCTTCACTTATTAACTTGACTCAACTCATTTCACGCAGACTCTTCCTTCAATCCAGTGTTGCCGCTGCCGCCGCGGCGCAGGACTCGCCCATGCTGGATCCGAATACGCTCCCGAAATTCGTGGATCCGTTGCCTTTGCCCGGCGTAGCCAACAGCGATTCGGAGCGCGCGGATCCGAGCAATGCCTCGGGTAAGATCCCTTACTATCGGATCGCGATGCGGCAGACAGAGAGCAAACTGCATCGGGATTTGCCTCCAACGCGCCTCTGGACTTATGGCGGGAGTTCGCCGGGACCAACCATCGAAGCTCGCAGCGGCCAGCCTATCCTGATTGAGTGGGTCAACGATTTACCCGCCAAGCATTTTTTGCCGATCGACCACACCCTTCACGGAGCCGAGGCCGACAAGCCGGATGTGCGCGCGGTGGTTCATCTTCATGGCGGCAGAACTCCGGCGGATAGCGACGGGTATCCGGAAGCGTGGTACACGCCCGGCAAGTCGGCTACGTGCCACTATCCGAATCGCCAGGAGGCAACGGCGCTTTGGTACCACGATCACGCGATGGGCATCACGCGGCTGAATAATTACGCCGGACTTTTCGGGTTTTATTTGATGCGTGATCGCTTTGAAGATGAGTTGAACCTGCCCAAGGGGAAGTACGAGATCCCGCTGGCATTCTGCGACCGCTTGTTGCGGCGCGACGGACAATTGTTTTATCCGGTATCGGGAAAAGCGGACGCCCCGTGGATTCCGGAACTGGTGGGCAACACGATGTTGGTGAATGGCAAAATCGCTCCTTATTTGGATGTCGAGCCACGCAAGTACCGCTTCCGTTTGCTCAATGCCTCCAGCTCGCGCTTCTATCATCTTTCGCTGTCGAACGGAGACAGGTTTCAGACCATTGGTACGGACCAGGGATTACTGCCCGCGCCGCTGGCGATGGAGAACTTCGTCATCTCGCCCGGGGAACGTCTGGATGTGGTGATCGACTTCAAGGATCATGCAGGCGAACAGATCGTTCTGAACAACGATGCATTCGTGATGATGCAGTTTCGCGTTGGCCGCGACAAGGTGGAGGATAGCAGCGCGCTGCCCGCGAAATTGAGGCCTGTCCCCAAGATTGCGGAAGCAGACGCGATCAAGACGCGGACGCACCAGATTGTCGAGTACATGAATAAGGGCGGCGATACGCGCCTGATGCTGCTAAACGGGATGCATTGGGATATGCCGGTGACCGAGAAGGTGGTTCTCGATTCGGTGGAGATCTGGAACGTCGTCAATCCGACCGACGATTCGCACCCGATTCACTTACATATGGTGCGGATGCAGATCCTAGACCGGCGTCCGTACGATCCCGAATGGTCGCGGATTCTCGGGCAGATGAAATACACGGGACCCGCGGTGGGGCCTGAGCCGTATGAGATGGGTTGGAAGGATACCGTGCGCGCGCATGGGAACATGGTGACCCGGTTCATTGTACGGTTCGAGGGCTATTTGGGCCGCTATGTATGGCACTGCCACCTGCTGGAGCACGAAGACAACGAAATGATGCGGCCGTACGAGGTAGTTGCGGCGGGATAGGGCGCCGGAGAGCGGTGTAGTGGTCAGACTCTCCGCACAGCTTGAGGGCTCAACTTGCCGTACGAGGGCTGGCCCGCGCCTTCGGCGCGTCGACAGGCCAGGAGGCCTATCGCACTTACTGCTTGCCGGGGCGGATATCGGGTGGGCCGGCTTGGCCGAATGCGCCGGAAGACCCGCCGCCTGGCGCGCCGGTACCGGTCGAGCCCGGGGCGCCCGGAACTCCGCCAGCGCCGGGGGCGCCGAAGCCGGCCGTTGTAATGCCACCGGCCCCCGAGCCCGCTCCGCCAATCCCGCCGCCGATATTCGCGACCGGGGTTCCGACCTGGTTCGTAATGTTGGGACCCGTCGCGGAGCTGCCGAGCTGTTGGGCAGGCGTACCTACGGCGCTGCCGGTATTAGGATTCGCGGGAACCACAAACTTCGTCGGGTCGTAGATGAACTCCCACTCGCTGTAGTCGGTGTGGTCGGCATAAACCATAATGGATTCGCCTTCCGCTTTGCTGGCGACGCCGGCTATGCCGCCACCCATAATCGCGCCGCTCTGACCGGGGAGACCTTGCATGCCGCCGGGGCGGGGTTGAGTGAGAAGTCCCTGGATCAAATTGGCGGCCGCAGCCTGTGCCTGTGGGCTAACGTTGATTCCGGCGGAAGAGCCTGGAGGCGCATTGCCCGGTGCACCGCCTGGCATCCCGCCAATAACACCGCTCGTTACACCGCCAGACAAATTACCCGGGAGCGCGCCCGGAATCGGCGCCGCCACGGGCGTTCCGCCGCCGACCGCCGAGCTGCCGCCGCCCAACAACCCGTAACTCGGCGCCGAACTGCCGGTCGCGCCGGTGGGAGCCGTCGGTATGCCAAGCAGTCCGGCAATGCCATTGGCGCCGGGGAACGGCGGGGCTCCACCAGCAACGCCGTTGAAGGTCGTCGGCCCGGTGGCGCCGGAAACTCCAGCCGGGTTTGGAACACCGCTTCCGAAGCCGGGGGGCAAGGCGCTGCCTGGCGGCAAAGCGCCGGTGGAGGCGATCGGTTGGCCATCGGGACCAAGCTGGGCGCCGCCATCGCTGGGACGGCGGCGGTTGATCGCGTTTACATTAGTTTGGCCGTTTGGATCCGTGCCACTGACTCCGGCCAGTTCCATCACGGCGCCATTCTTGATATGGTCCTGGTCTTGATCCTTCTTCTTGTTGGTGACGGAATCGGTGAGGACGCCGTTGGCGATGTGGATGAGCCGCCATTCGTCCTTGCCCGTTAACGGGTCAAGGTAACGACGGCGCAGGAAGCGGCGATTGTTATAGTTTTCCAGTTCGTCGATGGAGGCCGGCCAGCGCGTGTTCTTATTCGTGCGCAGGAAGAGGCCGATGGCGCGCTTGTATTGCTCGCCGCGCTCCATCAGCATCTGTTCCTTTTGGCGCTGGGCCTGGAACGCCAGACGGGGAAGCTCCATGTAGAGATTGATGGCTACAATCGCTGCCATCAGGAAAACGAGGAGCAGCGCGAAGCCCCGCTCCTTTGGGCGACCGGAGCGGCGCGTACCGGCAAGCGGTTTTTCAATACGAGAAATCATTCGCCGGTTCCTGGAAGGGCGTCCTCGACAAGCGGAAGAGTCTGCTCGTGTTTGTATTGCAGATCTAATACTACGGCCGAGTTTACGCCGATTCGCACCAGGCGGTAGCGTCCTTTGAACGTGGCGCCTTCGGCTTCGATCAGAATGTCGTCGCCATCCATGAAGAAGGCCGTTTTCTGTCCGTCGGCGCGCGTTGTGCAGATGCCATAGTATTTCAGGTTGATCGGCGGTGGTGGAGGCGGAGGCGGCGCTGCAGGCTTTGGCTGCGGCGGCGTGATCCGCGGCCCGATCGGCGTCCACGCCTGGACCTTCACCACCGGCTCCGTGCCAGCCAGCCTCACCGGATCGGCCTTTCCGAAGTTGAAAAGATCGCGCCCGCTACCGGCCGGCGGGACCTCGTCCAACTTGGCCAGAAGGTCGAGACGAAGCGTGGGGTCCGCGGGCGGCGGTTCAGCTTTGTCGCCGTGCTTCTTGTGCAGCGCGGGCAGAAATTCTTCCACCCGTGCACGCGCGGATCGCGTGCCGCTGGCTTCATCGGACGAGGCCAGATCAGGACTCGCCGGAGCGGCCTTTCGGGCAGGCGTTGACGTGCTGGAACCATAAGAATCGTAAAAGAAGTTGTAATAGATCACGCCCGCCAGCACCACTCCCAGCACGGAGAGCCAGATGACGGCGCGCTTATTTTCGGCGCCCAGTTTCATGGCGTTCCCTCCGATGCGTTGACGAAGGTATCGATCTTCAACTGCACATTCAGCGCGCCGCTGCCCTGCTGCGGGGCCGCGGTATTGAGCGATTCGATGATCAGGAAATGCGGCGACTTGTCCACCAGGTTAATGAACTTCGCCAGGCTGGCGTAGTTGCCTTCGCAGCCTTCGGTGACGGTGACCATCTTGAAGGTGTCGCTGCCTTCGATATCCTGCTGGTTGACGGTGACGGGCAACTGTTTTACGCCGGATTCGGTTGCGATGCGATTCAGCTCCACGAAGAGGCTCGAAGCGCCAAGGCGTTCATCGGCGACGTATTTGGCCAGGAACTGGTCCCTATCCTGGCGCGCGTTCTGCATCTTATTCACCAGCATTTTATCGCCGTCGATGCGCTTGCGCATGGCGGAAAGCTGTTGCTGAAGCGAAGCCTCCTGACGTTCGAGATCGTCCGCGCCGCCGCCGAAGGGTTTGAACGCGATGATCGCAGCGACGACATTAGCCAGCAGGAGCGCCCCGATGATGCCGCGCATCAGCACGCGCGGCTCTCTCCACTGCCCTGGCAGGTTAAAGTTTTTGCGCATAGTTCACCGTTAAGCGAAAGCGGTAGAGCGGTTCCGCCTGCGTAGGCGGCGACTCGCTGTTGGGAGTAACGGTACCGAACGCGGACGAGTTTTCAAGGGCGCGAATGGCGGCGAAGAGCGAATCGGGCTTGTCGCTTCCCAAAAACATTTCCAGGCGCACGTGATTCTGTGAATCGATCGAAGGATGGATCTGGACCACCTTCACGTTGTAGGGCAGCGTCTTTTCCAGATCGGCCAGCAGCTTACTCCAACTGATGGCCTTGTGATAGATCAGCGTGTTGATCAGCGCGCTCCATTCGAGCACCGAGGCGTTTTGCGGCTGGCGCATGATGCCATCGAGGCGCGCCTGTTCCTTGGAGGCGGTGGAAACCTGCCGATTGAGGCGCGCGATGCTCTGGCGTAGTCCGGCGAGCTGCTGGCTATCCTGCTGGATGAAGAGAAAGAGCCCAACGAGTGTTACGACAAGTACGGCGATTACGGCGAAGGAGGCCGCGATCATGGCGCGGTCGCGCCGGAACGGCTGGCTCGCGAGATTGATCGAGTACTTCATGCTAGTTGTTCCTCGCGATGGATCGCAGATAGCCCAGCAGGCCGGCGTTGTTTTCTCCGGGCACGCCGAGCGCAGAGCGCATGATCTCCACGGCAAGACCGAATTCCGGTTCGAAGCGCCGCTGCGCTTCCTCGGATTGCGCCCCGAAGCCGCAGAGGATGAGGCGCTCGGCGCGTCCGCCGAGATTATCTTCCACGTAGACCAGCGTGGGCGCGAGCACGGCGGAGATATCGTCCAGATGACTGGATGGAATCTCGAGGCAGCGCACCAGCTTGAGCGTGGATTTTTCGCGCACCAACACAGTAATCACGCGGCCGGTGATTTTGGCGATCACCGAAAGTCCGGACTCGGCAGCGAGTTCGAGCGCGGCCATAGAAGAGGTGGTTACGATGCCCGGATTCATTCCCGCCGCGCGGAATGGCGCTTCGTAGCGCGACACGATTTCCTGCGGCGACATGACCACCACCACGTCGATATGTTTGCGCAACACGGCTGGGCGAAATAGCTGAGCGCGGCCGATTCCGCATCGAAGGGCAGGCTGCGCTTCAAGCGGAAGCGAATCAGCGCATGCCTGTTCCTTGGCTCGGAAGGGAAGCTGTCGAAATCGAGCACTGCGATGCGCGTGCAGAAATCCGGCAGGATGAGCGCGACTTCCTTGCGCTTTTGGCGAGGAGATGCACGCGACCGGACGGTTTGCGCAGAAGGCATCCTCGTCGATCACATTTTCTTCGAAGAGGCGAAACGGCAAGCGCGCCCGCAGGGAGCGGCGCGAAATCCAGCTCGGCGCGGGAGCCGATACGCGCGGACGCAGATGCCGGCTTCGGAGATCTCGAACGCCATAGCGGGCGGGAGATCTTGCAGCACGGACTTGAGCTTGTCTAGCATGAGGGCTTCTTTCGACGCAGAGACGCGGAGACGCAGAGATAAGCGCAGAGAACTGCATTGGATTTCTCAGCGCTTCCCTCTGCGTCTCTGCGTCTCTGCGTCAAATTGACGGCTTCAAACGTCACGGCTCTAACCCTCAATGAACGTCACCTTATTGATCTCTCTCAACGTCGTCATCCCGCTGCGCATTTTCATTACGGCCGATTCGCGCAGGAACGTCATGCCCTCTTCGCGCGCGGCGCGCTTGATCTCGGAGCTGCGGTCGCCGCTCGAGAATCATTTCGCGGATCTTGTCGGTCAGATCGAGCAGTTCGTGAATCGCCGAGCGGCCGCGGAATCCGGTGCCGCCGCATTCGAAACAACCGGCGCCTTCCACGAAATCGAAATCGCGCCATTCGTCGGGATTCAGGCCGCTCTCGATCAACAGCGATTCGGGATAGCGCACGCGTTTCGTGCAATGCTCGCAGATCTGACGCACCAGGCGCTGCGCCAGAATGCAGTTCAGGGCGGAGACGAAGTTGTACGCCTCGACGCCCATGTTCAGGAAGCGGCCCAGCACGTCGAGCACGTTGTTGGCGTGAACGGTGGTGAAGACCAGGTGGCCGGTAAGCGCGGAGTTGATGGCGATCTGCGCCGTTTCCTGGTCGCGGATTTCGCCCACCATGATCTTATCCGGGTCGTGGCGCAAAATGGAGCGCAGGCCGCGCGCGAACGTCAGTCCCTTCTTTTCGTTCACCGGAATCTGCGTGATGCCTTTGACCTGGTACTCCACGGGGTCTTCGATGGTGATGATCTTGTCTTCGTCGTTCTTGATTTCGCTCAGCGCGGCGTAAAGCGTGGTGGTCTTGCCCGAGCCGGTGGGGCCCGTGACCAGCACCATGCCGTACGGCTCCTGAATGTAGCGGCGGAACTTCACCAGATCGGCTTCGGTGAAACCCACCACGTCGAGCGAGAGCTTGGAAAACTTCTCGCTCATCGATTCCTTGTCGAGCACGCGAAGCACGGCGTCTTCGCCGTGGATGGTCGGCATGATGGAGACGCGGAAATCGATCAGGCGGTCCTTGTAGCGCACGCGGAAACGGCCGTCCTGCGGGACGCGCTTTTCGGCGATATCCAGCTCGCTCATCACTTTGATGCGCGAAATGATGGTCGATTGCCAATCCTTCGCAATCGGCGGCATGGCGTAATGCAGCACGCCGTCGATGCGGTACTTGATGGCCACTTCCTGGTCGCGCGATTCGATGTGGATATCGCTGGCGCGCCGTTCGAGCGCGTTGAAGATGGTGGTGTCCACCAGCTTGATGACCGGCGCGATGTCGCTATCGATGGCGGTGAGCTTGTCGATGGAAAGGTTTTCGTCGGAATCGCCATCCTCCGCCACCACGTCGAGCGTGAAGCCTTCGGTGACTTCTTCGAGCACGCGCTGCGATTGCTCGGTCTTCTTGAGCAGCTCGGAAATCTGCGAAAGCGTGGCGACCTTGACGCGCAGCTTCTTTTGAGCAGCAGGTGAGCTCGTCGATCAGGTTGAGGTTGCGCGGATCGGAGAGCGCGATATCGAGCGTTCCGTTTTGCGCCTGCATGGGCACGAAGTTGTAACGGAACATCAGATCCACGGGGATCGAGCGGAACAAGTCGTGATCGATGGACGATTCGCGCAAGTCGACGAACTCGCAGCGGTAGCGGGCCGCGATGGCTTTGGCCTGATCGATCTCTTCGAGGGGGATAGCCGGATTTATCAGAGTCGCCATAAATCCATTTGACGCAGAGGCGCAGAGACGCAGAGAAAAAACCTTGGAGATTTCTGTTCCGCTCTGCGTCTCTGCGTCTCTGCGTCAAAATCACGTTCTCATCCTCTTAATGAATCGAATCCGCCAACGAAAAGATCGGCAGATACAACGCAATCAACACGAACGCCACGAAGCCTCCCATCACCAGCATGATGGCCGGCTCAATCAGCGAGAGCGTGGCCTGCATGCGAGTATTCACATCTTCCTCAAAGAACTCGGCCACGCTGTTCAGCATCGCCGGCAAGCGCGCCGGTGGATTCGCCTACTTCGATCATGTCGATCGCCAGCGGCGGGAACATCTTTTGCGCCTTGATCGAGCCAGAGAGCGGCTGCCCTTCGCGCACGCTCTTGCCGGCCGTTCGACGGCCTTTTGCAACAGCGGCGACGCCAGCGAATCGGCGGCGGTTTCCATGGCCTGCACCAGCGGAATGCCGCCCGGTCAGCAGCGTGCTCAGAATACGCGAGAGCTGCGCCACCTGATACTTCAGCCAGATTTCGCCGACGACGGGAACCTTCGATCTTGACGCGGTCGATTTTCTCGCGCGCCGCTTCGCGCCTGCGACCACCAGCGGAACACGAATATCGCCCACGATCAATGCGCCAACCACGCCCAGAATGTAGCTTCGCGCCGTGGTGCCGATGGCGATCAGCAGCTCCGTCATCGGCGGCAGCGTGGCCTGCATGCTGCTGTAAAGCGAGGCGAAAGTGGGCACTACGTAAGTCACCAGAAACACCATCAGCACGCTCACCAGCACGATCAGCACGCACGGGTACATCAGCGAAACCATCACCTTCTTCCGCACCGCGAGAGACAGCTTCTGATAATGGATGTAGCGGTCGAGCACTTCGGTCAGGCTGCCGCTTTTTTCGCCCGCCATCACCGACGAGACATAGATCTTGGGGAAGATGCCCTGCTGCCGGAACGCCTCCGAGAGCAGCGTTCCGTTGCGGACCTCTTCGCGGACGGCTTTGATGTAGGGCTCGAGCTTGGGATCGGTGAGGCGCTCGGCCAGCAGATCGAGACCCTTCAGAATCGGCAAGCCGGCGCGGATCAGAGTGACGAACTGCTGGTTGAAGATGAGAAATTTTTCCAGATTGAGCTTCTTGCTGCCCGCCGATCGAGGCCAACGCCCGGCGGTTCGGGGTTTTACCGAATAGATCAGAAAACCTTGATTGGAATAGCGGTCGCGGATCTCCTTTTCGGAACCGGCCGTGGCCGCCTGCTGGTGCATTTGCCCGCGGCCATCGGCATACTTGAGAACGAATTCGGCCATGGAGTTCCGCTACGGTTGCCCTCGTCCCATTGCGCGCCGGCCGGGAGCTGGAAGGCGAAGAGTTTATCGCTCATGGGTGGATCCTGTTTCTCGTTGGTGAACGTGAATTCGAGAACAGAATGGTCTACGGAGACGATTTTCAGCTCCTGGATGCTGCTTGTCGGGCGCTGACCAGAAACTCCATGCTGGAATAGACGTCATTTTTCGGTTCGCCGGAAATCCGCGTCGCAGTCCCCTCCGGATGCGCCTGCAGGTTGCGGAACTCCTTATCGAAGTTGAGCTTACCGAGCAGGAAGGCGAGCGGAGCCTGCATCTCCTCCGCCATGCTGTCCTTCAGCTTCATCTTCAGGGCGCGGTTGTCAGCGGGGGTGTATATGTAAAGGAACGTGCCGTCGGAAACGCAAAGTTTGCCCTTGGGAAACGTGTAATCGCAACGCATTCGGCCGGGCTTGCGCAGGTAGAGCGTTCCGCTCTCCGTGCGCTGCGGACGTCCGGCCGGCGTATATTGTTCAGTAAAAGAGACTTGCAGCGTTTTCGTGACGTTGTAGCGGTCTTCGACCGCCTTTAGCAGGCTCTTAAGCGGAGGCGTGTCGAAGGGAGGGGCAGCGAATGCCGACACCCCGAGCAATGCTATTCCGAGACGGAAAGGGCTCACAAAGGTTCTGACGTATGCGGGGGCGGAAACGTGTATTCCGCCCTCGCGTACGCCAAAGTGAGCCGTTTACTGGACAGCGACGGTCAGGTTGGCCTGGCTGGTGTTGCTGCCAATCGTAACCGATACTTGATTGGCGCCCGAAGTTACCGTCGGCGGAATCGTGACGTTGAGCTGCAAAACGCCGGCCACAATTCCCGGCGCTTCGCCCTTGAAGACCACGGTAGCCGGTTGGCCGCCGATCATCACGGCAACTGGCAACACTGGGACTGTAGTAGCGTTCCCGGTGATCGCGCCATCGGTTCCGGACGGGCTGGTGTTGCCTTCACCGGTCATGTAGATCTGAATAATGCTCCCCTTGGTGGCCGGGTTTGTCAGGGTGTTGAGGGTATTATTCTGGTTCAGAATTGCTCCCTGCCCTGTCCCGTTTCCGGTGGCGCTAAAGATGCCAGGCGCGGAACTCTGAACGTTCTGGGTGACCACGTTCGAAGGTTGCGCAAGGAATTTAACTTGAATCGGTACCGTAGAAAGCCCGGATACTCCGTAAGGCACGATGCAATTGATCTGTCCGGAGCTCACGTAGGTAAGCGGCGCCGGCGTGGCGCTAAAGAAGACCTGAACGTTGCCCAGCGTGGTAGAGATTTTGCCGGTGGAGTCGATCGACGGACCAAGCGGCGTGATCGGCCCCAGGCTAGTTCCCAGAATCGAAACGAACTCTCCCGGCGAGACGGCGCCGCCGAGGAAGCTTGCCCCGTTCACAACAGTGGTGATCGAGGGCGTTGGAGCCGTGACGGTTAGCGTCACGGTAACAGTGCCGCCGCCGGTGGATCCAGATCCGGGCGTAACCGAAATCGTACCCGTATATGTACCGGCTACAAGACCGGTGGGGTTCACGCTCACTGTAAGCGGGGCGGGCGCGCTGGCGCTGGCGCTGCCGCTCGTGGGGGTTACCGAAAGCCATCCAGAGGGACTGCCTGAGGTGGTAGCGGCTGCGGTAAAGGTGGCGGCCGCCGAACCAGCTCCCGTTACCGTTACCGTTTGCGCGGTGGGCGTCGCGCTGCCCGCCGAGTAGGCGAAGCTCAATGTCGTCGTCGAAACTGAAATCGTCGGCAACCCGATAACCGTCAGCGTCAGCGGAACCGTGACGGCCGTACCGCCCGTAGGAGTCAAGGTTAGCGTGCAGTTGTAGGTTCCGGAGGCCAGACCGGTGGTGGCGGCGCCGACGTTCAGGTTAGCTAGCGGGGTCTGGTATGCCTGTCCCGCGACAATTCCAAGGTTCACCCAGCTGCAGCTCGACCCTGAGAGCGCGGCGGTGAAACTAATCGGAGATGATCCCGAAGCGCTGGTTACCGAGAGATATTGCGATGGAACGGTCGCGCCGACAGATTGCGCCGTAAAGGTCAGCGAGGGCGAAGTAGAAGTACCGCCATTCGCCGTGACCGTGATATTTCCGCCGGTTCCCCCCCCACCGCCGACAATCATTGTCACCGGCACGGTCTGGGTCCCCGACCCTGAAACGAGAGTGATCTGTCCCGAATACGTCCCCGCAATGAGGCCAGCGGGATTCGCCGTCACGGTAAGCGTCGTATTCGTGACGCTGCTTCCGGCCGGCGAGACGGAAAGCCACGTGTTGTTTCCGTTGTTGGCGGAGGCGCTGGCCGTAAAGCTGGTTGCATTGGTGGCGCTGACGGAAAGCTGCTGAGTGGTTGCCGCGCCATTCAAGGCTGCCTGGAACGTCAGAGACGAGGTTCCGAGCGTCAAGCTACCCCCGCCTCCGCCGGTGGTGCTGCCGACAACGCTCAGCACGACTGGAACAGTGACGGGGCTATTGCCGGTCGCCGCGGTTACAGTAATGTAGCCAGTATAGAGACCGTTGGCGACATTCGCGGCGTTAACTGTCACTGCATATGCCGCCTGGCCGGCGATGCTCGAACCGTTGGATGTGATCGTTAGCCATGGCGAATTTGAAGGATTACTGACCGCGGCGGTAACTGCGACCGCCGAATTATCGCTTGCGAGTAACGAAAGATTCAGGAACTGAGTGGGGCTGGTGGTACCGGCAATGTAGCTGAAGACCAAATCGCCCGGACTGGTATAGATCGCCGTGGTACCGGTTACAAGCAGGTTTACGCTCACCACAGCGGTCTGGTTAGTGCTGGTGTTAGTAAACGTAACCGCGCCGGTGTAGCTGCCGGCCGCCAATCCGGTCGCATTGGTGAAGATCTCGAAAAACTGGTTGGGAAGACTCCCCGACGTGCTGGAAACGGAAAGCCAGCTTCCGCCGCTGGAGTTGGTGACGTTGGCCGTGTAGTTCCCCGAACCGGCGAGAAAAACCTGCTGCTGCTGGTTGGGCTGCATGCCCGAATTATTTTGATACACGAAGTTTACCGCGGAGGGCGCCGCGCTGATGGTCCCGGTGCCTCCTCCGTTGCCGCCGCCCGTACCTACGACAAAGGTCACCTGAACCGCCTGGGATACGCCGGCTACCGTTACGGTCAACGAGCCGATGTAGGTTCCGTTGGCCAGTCCGGCTGGATTGGCTGTCACTGTAATCGCCGAAGTGGGCACGTTTGCCGTAACTGTGGAATTAGAAAAGGCTA
Organism: Bryobacterales bacterium; assembly: GCA_963763545.1. GTDB lineage: Bacteria > Acidobacteriota > Terriglobia > Bryobacterales > Bryobacteraceae > PALSA-243. The sequence goes on along the minus strand of CAVXPE010000011.1, from coordinate 67,725 downwards.
CCGAAAGACCCGAACCGGTCACGCTTGCGGAAAGGGTTCCGCCAGTGACGCTGGTGACGGTTACGGACTGTTGAACGCTCGAACCGTTTAGCGCGGCCTGCATCGAAATCGGATTCGGCGAAACCGTGAGGCCGTTAGTTGTACCGCCATTTACCGTTAGGTTAACGTTGAACGATGACTGAGAGCCGTCGGAGCCAGCCACGGTTACGACGCCGGTGTAGGCGCCGGTCGCGAGAGACGCGATGTTCGAGGTGGGCTCGACAGTAAGAATATTAGGCAGACCACCGCTCGTGGGAACGACAGAGAACCAGCTATTGGCGGGTGAAGCAGAGGCGGTAAACGATGCTGCGCCCGTTGAACTGGTTACGTTGAGGGCGGTTTGTGGTGGGAAATTGCCTCCGGCTGAATAACTCCAGCTAACGGAAGAAGGAGAAAACTGTATGGTGCCTGTGCCGCCGCTTCCGTTTCCGGCGCTAACGCCGTTGCCAAACGTCACCGGAATGGTCAAGGTGTTGCCGCCATAAATCACCGAGAGGGTGGTGCTCAAGCTGGTTTGAGCTTGGTTAAAGCCGTTGAGCGTAACCTGAACTTGCGCGGGGCTCCCGCTTATGACCGTCCCGGAGGTAGACCCGCTACTCGTTACAAAATTAGTTGCCCAACTTGGGCTGGGCGTTTGCAGTGAGAATGAAACCGGGGTCGTACTGCTAGACACAAGGTTGAAATACAGAATCGTGCTGCCCTGATAAGTGACGCTGGTGCTAGGCGAACTCGGCGAAGCTGACAACACGCCGGACGTGGTGCCTCCGTTCGAGCCGGTGGTATACGAGACGAGAATTACAGTGTCCGGCGCGCCAGAGGCCCCGGTTGGGTCATGAAGCGTGATGCTGGCGGTGTGCAGCCCGGGTAGGAAACCCGCGCCGTTCGCCTGCTGGCCAACCAGGACGTAGAGATTCGCCGGGGTCACAAGGCCGCTGAGGTGATCGGTGGTGGCGCCGGCATCGATCGTTAGCCACGGAAGGTCGCCTGTCGTGTATGTCGTCGTTGCGTTAAAGGTAATGGCGGTGGACGTCGTGCTCGATATAGTATCCGTCTGGGGCGTTCGGCCTACCAGGGTAATTGAAGTCAGCGACGGACTGAACGCCGTCTGAGAGAAAGCGCTCGCTGGAATAAGCAGCGCGAGTGGGAAAAGAAAAGCAGTTCGTGAAAAAAAGCGTTTTGCGGCGTCCATTTTGATCCTCTGGCAAATCGATCATACAACAGGATGGCCCCGATGCGTGGATATTTACGCATACGGAACGGTCATTCCTATAACGGACGCGGCACTGGTTATGTTACCTCTATTTCAGAATTTTGAAAAGGTTGCTGTAGTCGTCGGTCCACAAACGAACGTTTTTATTTGAGTGCAGCGGCGTTGACGCCGCCACTAACGCGGAATCGAATTGCGCCGGCGGCGCCACCAGCAGAATCCACGTAGCGCGCGAAAACGTCGGTGGCGTCGTCGTCATCGGTATCCATTTCGCGCGCCGTCTTGCCCAGCGCCTTGGCCTCGCCTTCGAGAACGGGCTCCAGATCGAGATAGCGATTCGAGATGTGTACGGCGAGGATCCCATCCGGTTTGAGATGGTGAAAGTAGAGTTGCATGGCTTCGCGCGTGAGCAGGTGTACTGGGATGGAATCGCTCGAAAACGCGTCAACCGCGAGCACGTCGAAATTCTCGGGCGCTTCCCGTTCGAGCGTGAGGCGCGCGTCACCCATGGCGATTTCAAGCTTGCCGCGGCAATCGCCTACGAAGGTGAACTGCGTTCGGGCGATCCATGGCACCAGCGGGTTGATTTCGTAGTAGCGGATGTAATCGCCCCAGCGGCCGTAGGCGGCGACGGTGCCGGTGCCCAGCCCGATGACGCCGATGCGCACCGCGCCGTTCTTCTGCTTCTCCCGAATGGAGACGCCGATGCCGGTATTAGGACCGTAATATGTTGTCGGCCAGTCGCGGCGAGTGGGATTGAGAAACTGCTCGCCGTGGCTGATGGTGCCGTGCGTGAGCTGGCGGCGGGCGTCAAGATCGCTCGCGGGACCGGTGTCGGTGACTTTTAGAGCACCGTAGAAATTGCGGACTTGCAGGCGCGCATCCTCCGCTGATTTGTAAATCTGCATGCCGACGAAGACGGCGAGGGCGACGGTCGCCGCCAGCGCCACGATCGGGGCAGGTTGGGTCCAGCGCAGGAACCATTCGAGCGAGGCGTCCTGTTTCACCACGATAAGGATGAGTGCCGCGCAGGCTACCATGCCCAGGGGCAATTCATAATAGGCGTGCAGCACATGCGGTGCAATCAGGCCGACGAGAACTCCTCCCATCGCGCCGCCGGCGGAGATCATAAGATAAAAATGGGTGAGGTAGCGTGGATGCGGCTTTAGACGCGCCAATTCGCCATGGCACGTCATGCAGCAGAAAAACAGGCCAATAGAAAAGAGCGGAATGAAGAGAATGATTCTCGGGTTTTCCATCATCGTGGGCCCGAGCAGGTACGCCATGCTGCCTAGCGAGACCGCCAGCAGTTGCAGGTATGGATTCCGCCAGTACCAATCGCCCTCAAAACAGAGAATAAACGTGAGCAGGTAAATGCTCAGGGGTAGCACCCACAGGAACGGGATGGCTGCGACATTCTGCGACAGATGGTTGGTGATTGCCAGCAGCAGCACGGAGGCCACGGCGGGCAGCGCCAGCCACATCCAATAGTGTTTCGCAGGCGGCCGAGGCACTTCGTCTTCCGCAATGGCGACCTCCTGGTAAGCCGTATCCGGAATGGCGGCGCCACGCGAGCGCAACGCAGTGAATCCACAGAGTGCGATGAAGCCCCCATAGGCCAAGGACCACATGAAGGCCTGCTGATGCGTAGTGAAGACAGGCTCGAACAGGAACGGATAGCTGAGCAACGCGAACATGGAGCCGGCGTTCGAAAGCGCGTAGAGGCGGTAGGGCATCGCGCCCTTGAATTTGCGGGAATACCAAGCTTGCAGCAGCGGACCCGTGGTGGAAAGCAGGAAGTAGGGCACGCCGATCTTGGCGGCAAGCAGCGATAGAATTCCTAAAGCTGGATGCGCCGAACTGACGGGTTTCCAATAATCGCTCGGATAGATAGGCAATGTCGCCAGACTCAGAACGAGCAGCACAGCGTGAACCAGACCCTGCATGCGCGGCTTGAGATAGCGCACCAGCGCGTAGGCGTAAAAATACCCGGCCAGGAGGGCGAGTTGAAAGAAAAGGAGGCAGACGGTCCAAACGGCGGCGGACCCGCCGAACCAGGGAAGGATGATCTTGGCAATAACCGGTTGCACCTGGAAAAGCAGGAAGGCGCTGACCAGAATGGTGAGAGCGTAGAGAAGCATTGGGTTTACAACGAAGATTACACTTTAGCGCAAGTGGGGCGGAAACACGCAGAGGGGCGGATGGCGCAAATGGAACCGCATCCGCAGGCGCTAGAATACCAATCAGAACCCTACGCTGCGGGCCGCCGGATGTGGCGCGCTGGAACGCTTTATTTGAAACCGAAGCTAAAGGTCGTATTCGCCTCGGGAACCGACGACCTTAACGCTCGTCTCATCGAGCGCATGCGGAACATCTATCCCGGCCTGCCGCTATGCGTGGTTTCGGAGTTCCCTCCTGCCGATCGCGACGTTCGCTGGGTGCGCTACCAGATCGACCGGCCGCTGCGTCATAACCTGGCGCGCTGCCGTGCAGCGTTCCGCGGCAGCTCCATCCGTCTCGCAGCGGTGATGCTGACCCCCAATGTGCCCCTGCGGCGGCTCGGTTTGTTGGCTTTGTTGCTCGCGCCGTTGAACGTGCTGGCGTTCAACGAAGACCTGAACCATTTCATGTTGCGGCCGCGCTCGATTCCTGCCATGGTTCGGCATGGCCTATGGCGTTTGCGCAATTTCATTCGCTGGCATCTCGGCGGGCGCCGGGGCGCGGCGGCGCGAATTCCAGAACCGCCCCTACTCGAGCCATCTGTGACCGTCTTTAACGGACGCGCCGCCACTGCCAGGCCGCGCGTGCTGATTGCTAGCCCGTATGTTCCGTTTCCGCTCTCGCACGGCGGCGCGGTACGCATGTACAACCTGATGCGGCGCGCAGCCGGATGGATCGATCAGATCCTGGTTGCTTTCACGGAGACTGCCGATCCCCCTCCCGCCGAGTTGCTTGAGATCTGCGCACAAGTAGTCTTGGTGCGCCGCACCGGCAGCCACTTGCAGGGAGCTGGCAACCGCCCCGACACGGTGGAAGAGTTCGATTCGCCCGCTTTCCGCGCCGCAGTGCGGCAAGCCGTATGCGACTGGCAACCGCAGGTCGCGCAGCTCGAATTCACCCAGATGGCGCAGTACGCCAAGGACTGCGCGCCCGCGCGCACGATTCTGGTGGAGCACGACATAACGTTCGATCTCTACACCCAACTGCTAGCGCTCGCCGAGGATTGGGATGTGCGACAGCAGCTCAAACTGTGGAGGGGCTTCGAGACCGCGGCCTGGCGCAATGTGGACCGCGTAGTGGTAATGTCGGAGCGCGACCGCGCGGCGGTGACAAGCGGAAATCCAGTGGTGCTGCCCAACGGCGTAGATCTCGAACGCTTCCGGCCGCCGGATAATGCGCCTGAGCCCAACCGCCTGCTCTTCATCGGATCGTTCGCGCACTTGCCCAATCTGCTGGCAGTGGAGTTTTTTCTTCGCGACGTTTGGCCACGCTTGAGCGCCGCCAAACTGCATCTCATCGCTGGCGCAGGCCACGAATATCATCTCGGCCGCAGTTCGGTAAGGCTCGATCTTGGCCGGCCGGGGATCGAAGTGCGAAGGATTCGTATCCGACGTACGACCGGCCTATGCGCGCGCCGCGGTGGTCATTGCGCCGTTGCGCGCGTCGGCCGGCACGAACATCAAAATCCTCGAAGCCATGGCGATGGGCAAAGCGATCGTGAGTACACGCGCGGGCGTCAACGGACTGGACCTCGCGCCCGGCGAGAACTTTCTTCTCGCGGAGAGCGCCGAGGAATTCGCGCAGTGCATTGAGAATTTGCTGGCCGATCCGACAGCGTGCGCGCGCCTCGGCGCCGCAGCCCGGTGGAGTGTGGAGCGGCGATACAACTGGGATTCCATCGCTCGCACGCAGAGGGAACTCTACCGCGAATTATTGGGCTCGCAGTTGATCGGCACGGACAGCCTCGAAGAACGCCCGCTGCTGGGGCGCCGTTGAATCGAGTGATTCGTCGGAAATGACGATCGATTCCGCGTCACACCGCGCCGGGTGCTTCGCCGCAACGTAATCCACCAAACGTTGCGCGTCGCCGCCGCAATCGAAGAGCGGATGCGGATTGGCAACCGCCCCTCCTCCTTCGAGGAAATCGACGAGCGGATCTACGCCAACCGCACGAGCCTCGGGCCGCTGGCGAAGATAGTAGGCGGGATCGAAGAGGCGGTTCGGCTTGCGCTCCTCGGCCGCACCGTGCTCCACGTAGTGCCGCAAGGGATCGAGGCCGGCCGCGCGCACATCGGGATATTTCTCCAGGTAGAAATCGCCGTCGAAGAGGCCTCGGCGGCGCTTTCGCTCTTCCTCGCGGCGCAACGCCCATGGCAGTCGGCTTGGCTTACTCGGTGCGGCAGGCGCTCTACGCATGCCAGCGACCGACGGAACCATTGCGAACCGCCGCCGCACCTCCGCTCGCGCCGCGCGCAGCAGCCGGAAATCAAGTAAGTTGAGCCGCAATACCTTGCGATAGACATCACGCCCCACCTCTTCTCGAAAACGCAAACGACGCGATGCTAGCGATCCCTCCAGCCCCCGTGAAACATTGGCCGGCGCCGCAGCGAAATCGATCCACGGAAAGACTGCGCGCATCCGATAACGACCCGCCGCGACGCTCTGCTCGATACAGATCCACCACTCCCAGAAATACGGTTTCTAACACGCGCCGTAACGCCGGTTCGAAATCCGATGGAAACCGTCTCCCGGTCCGCCGCGCCATTCGCCAGAAGATTCGTCTGCGGATTATCCACCTGTTCCGGAAATCGATCGAGCAGGCAGCGAACATATGGGCCGAATTCCAGCCGGTTCGCCGCCTCGCTCAGCGGATCGCCCTCAGCCGGCCGCTGCCGGAAATAATCGTAGGTCGAGCGCAGGCGGTCGATGGGATCGCGCAGGAAGCACCAATCGAAGAAGAGATAGCCGCGCGCCTGGGGAACCGGATAGTGAATCTGATGGCTGGAAATCGCCTCCATGACCGGGATGCCGTTCGAGGTAATCGACGATATCGCCCTGTTCGATGCGACCATCGCGATGTTCGCTATCGAGTCGCGCAAAGCGCTCGCCGAAGTTACGATCGAGGATATTCTCGAGCGTGGTGCCCGCGTTCTTTAGGATGTGGTAGTGCAGAATGATGAAGCGCAAGGGCGACTCAATCCCGGAAGATCTCGTCGCGCGTGAGTTCCAGTCGCGGCGATTCAGTGGCAATAATATCGCCTTCGATCTTCGAGCAAAGCGTTCTTTTGAAACACGAACATCTGCCAGGTACGCGGATCGAACACCCAAATATTTGGTACGCCCCATGCGGCATACTCTTTCAGCTTTCTCAATCACTCGAGCTCATGCGATCTTCCTCGGATAGAATCTCGATGGCGATGAATGGCGCTTCGGCAAGATAGCGGCCTTCCGGCTTCTCAACTCAACGGCGACATCCGGAAGCCGGAATCGGGTTTCCCTTGTTCTTGAACGCACTTCGGGATACGTCTTTGATCTGGGGATACTTCTTGCCGAATGCAAGAATCGAAGTTACGTCGCACCACGCTGTGCAGCAGATCTCCCACGTTCGTCTCCACCAAGACGCCGTCCACATACTCCATGTCGGGGTCGTACGACGTGTTCAGGTATTCCTCGACCGAGATTAGCGTCGCCGCGCTCATACCAACACTCTACACGTCCAGATTCTTCACGTCCAGCGCGTTCTCTTCGATGAACTTGCGGCGGCTCTCCACGTCCTCGCCCATCAGCGTCGAGAAGATCTCTTCGCTCTGCACCGCGTCTTCCAGGCGCACCTGCAGCAGCGTGCGCTTCTCCGGGTTCATGGTGGTCTCGGCAAGTTGCTCGGCGTTCATTTCGCCCAGGCCCTTGTAGCGCTGCACGTCGACGCCCTTCTTGCCTTCGGTCTTGACGTAGTCCAGCAGGTCGCTCCAGTCGGACTGCGATTCGCGGTCGCTCGTCCTTCACCACCACGAACGGCGGATCGTTGTAGCGCGCGATGGTCTTCGCCAGCGCGCGGAAGCGCCGATACTCCGGCTGCGAGAGCAGGCCCAGGCCGACGCTGCGCTCGGCGTTGGTCTGAGTCGTGGAAGATCACGGCGTAGGCGGAGTGCTCTTCGTCGCGCCGCATTTCGGGATTCAGGCCCAGCTCCTTCAGCGCTTCGAAGACCGGCTTGAGATTGGCCTCTTCCTGAAAATCGGCCTTGGTATCGATGCGCAGTTCGACATTGGCCAGCACTTCCACCACGCGCGCGTCGCGCAGGCGGCGCTCCACTTTGTGGAACATCTGCTCGTACTCGTCGAGATTCAGCAGGAACGCGCGCAGTTCGGTCGCCTTCCAGCGTCGCCTTCGGGCCCGTTCCGTTGCCGGTGGAATGGATCTCGAGCGTCAGGTTTTCCGTGGCCCGGCGCATGATCTCCTTGGTGAATTCCTTCTCGTCCTTGATGTACTTCTCGCTCTTGCCCTTCTTGATGCGGTAGAGCGGCGGCTGCGCGATGTAAACGCGCTCGCGCAGAATCAGCTCGTGCATGTGGCGGAAGAAGAACGTCAGCAGCAGCGTGCGGATGTGCGAGCCGTCCACGTCGGCATCGGTCATGATGATGATCTTGCCGTAGCGGATCTTGGTCGCGTCGAAATCGTCCTTGCCGATGCCCGTGCCCAGGGCCGTGATCATGGCGCGGATTTCTTCGTGGCCCAGCATCTTGTCGTAGCGCGCCTTTTCGACGTTGAGGATCTTGCCCTTCAGCGGCAGAATCGCCTGGAAGCGGCGGTCGCGGCCCTGCTTGGCGGTGCCGCCGGCCGATTCGCCCTCGACCAGGAACAGCTCGCAGCGCTCCGGATCGCGCTCCTGGCAATCGGCCAGCTTGTGCGGCATGCCGCCGGATTCGAGCGCGCCCTTGCGGCGCGTGAGATCGCGGGCCTTGCGGGCGGCTTCGCGCGCGCGCGAGGCCTCGATCGCCTTGGTGACGATCTTGCGGCCCACGGCCGAGTTCTTGTCGAAGTACTCGCCCAGCTTCTCGTTGACGAACTGCGTCATCTGGCCGCTGATATCGCTGTTCAGCTTGCCCTTGGTCTGCCCTTCGAACTGCGGCTGCGGCACCTTCACGCTGATCACCGCGGTGAGGCCTTCGCGGACATCGTCGCCGGTCAGGTTTTCCTTGACGTCCTTGAACAAGCCCTGCCGCCTGGCCGAACGCGTTGATGGTGCGGGTCAGCGCCGAGTAGAATCCGCGTCAGGTGCGTGCCGCCATCCACGGTGTTGATGTTGTTGGCGAAGCTGAGCATCGTTCTCCGAGTAGCCGTCGTTGTACTGCAGCGCCACTTCCATGGTGAGCGTGCCGAGCCGTTGGGCATCTCGCGCTCCGCTTCGAAGTGGATCGGCTTCTCGTGCAGCACCTGTTTGCCGCGTTGAGGTGCTTGATGAACTCGGCGATGCCGCCGCTGAAGATGAACTCGTCGTGCTTTGTCGGGATCCTCGCGCTCGTCGGTCAGCGTGATCTTGAGGCCCTTGTTCAGGAACGCCAGCTGGCGCAGGCGCTTGGCCAGCGTGTCGTAGTTGAACTCGGTCGATCTCTCATGATGGTCGGGTCGGGCTTGAAGGTCACGCGCGTGCCGGTCTTGCGGCCCGCCTTGCCGGTCTTCGCCAGCGGAGCCTTGGGAACGCCGCAGGCGTATTCCTGCTGCCAGGTGCTGGCCGCCACCTCGGCGCCAGATCTCGAGCTCCAGCCGCTCGGAGAGCGCGTTCACGCAGCTCACGCCGACGCCGTGCAGGCCGCCGGAAACCTTGTAGCTCTTGGAATCGAACTTGCCGCCGGCGTGCAGCTTGGTCATCACCACCTGCGCCGCCGAGACGCCTTCCTCCTCGTGCATGTCGACCGGAATGCCGCGGCCGTTGTCGATCACCGTGACCGAATTGTCGTCGTGGATGGTGACGTTGACTTCCGTGGCGTAGCCCGCCAACGCTTCGTCGACGGAGTTGTCGACCACTTCATAGACCAGGTGGTGCAAGCCCATTTCGCCGGTCGAGCCGATGTACATCGCGGGCCGCAGGCGCACCGCTTCCAGACCCTTCCAGCACTTTGATACTTGTGGAATCGTAAACTCGTCCTGGCCGCCCTGGCCGGGATTCGCTTCATTTGGCATAGTTTGCTTGACCGTACTCAAATCCGCATCGGCATCACTACGTAGCGATACTGATCCGCTATGCTTTCGCCCGCCGGCCGCATTTCGCCGGCGCTCTTCTGATCCTTCAACTCGAACGCCACCTGGTCCTGCGGAATGGCGCGCAGAAAATCGAGCAGGTACTGGGCGTTGAATCCGATCTCCAGATCGGGCCCCGTGATATTCGCTGGTGACGCTCTCCTCGCTCTCGCCCATCTCCACCGACGAAGAAAACACCTGCACTTCGCCCTTGCCGTGAACTGCACGCGAATGGCGCGCGACCGCTCGTCGGCGAATTGCGCCACGCGCTCGATGGCCGAGCGGATCTCGTCCTTCTGCAGCTTGGCGATGTGCGTGTGGTCCTTGGGCAGCACGCGCTCGTAGTCCGGGAAATTGCCGGTCAGCTTGCGCGTGATCAGCAGCCGCTGGCCAACCTGGAAGAACAGGTGGTTGTCGTCGCCGGCAAAGATCGCCTTGCCTTCCGGCCCGACTTCATCGGCCAGCTTGACCAACTCCGCCATGGCCTTCTTGGGAATCAGCGCGCGGAACTGCTGATCCACGCGGCCGCTATCGGCCGCCGCGGCCTGCACATACGCCAGGCGGTGGCCGTCGGTCGCCACCATCGTCAGACCCTCCGGCCTGCATCAACAGCAGCGCGCCGTTCAGCGTGAAGCGCGATTCCTCCATGGAGATGGCGAACGCGGTGCGCGCGATCATCGAAGCCAGCGTCTTCACCGGAATCTCCGCGATCGGCTCCGGCATCTGCGGCAGCTCGGGAAAACTCTCGCGCGACATGCCCGCGATCCGCGTCCGCGAGCGCCCGCTGGTGATGCTGGCCCAGTGGTTCTCCAGAAACTTCATGTTCACGTCGCCTTCCGGCAGCAGGCGCACGTAATCGAGCAGCTTGCGCGCCGGAACCGTTCCCGATCCTTCTTTCTTCACGCGCGCCGGGCAGGAGCAGCGGATTCCCAATTCCAGATCGGTCGCGGTCAAGAGTAATGCGGTCGCCGGCAGCCTCCATCAGCACATTGGACAGGATCGGAATGGTGGTCTTCTTCTCCACCACGCCTTGCGACAGACTCAGTTCTCGCACCAGATCGGACTTGCTGACCGTGAATTCCATGCGGCCGCGACTCCTATTCTGCTGATGACTATATAGATATGCACTATAAGAACCGTATTCATCGGGCCTGTGCAAATGTTGAAGACTATCTAAATTATACTAAATTCAAGCTACTTTTCGCCACTGCGAACTTGTCGGAAAACGGGTGCGCGGAACGTGCAAAACCGGCTCGTGAGCCGATTTTCACACATTTCCGCAGGCCGATTTTCAGCAGGCGCATGTGGAAAATTCGCATAAGTTCATTGTAATGAGTCCATTAGGCTGTGGAGCAGCCTGTTCAATTCCGGATCATTGTGACGTGAGCTGCTCGATTTTGTTTATGGAGTGGATGACGGTGGTGTGGTGCTTGCCGCCGAAGGCCCGGCCGATCTCCGGCAGCGAAGCGTCGGTCAGCTCCTTGACCAGGTACATGGCCACCTGGCGCGGATAGACGATCTTCTTGGTGTTGCTCTTTTCCTTGAGCTGCGATTGCTTGATCTGGAAGCGCTCGGCCACCGCCTTCTGGATGGCATCGATGGTGACGCGCCGGTCCTGCACGTGCACCAGGTGCTTGAGGACCTGCTGCGCCATCGGCAGGTTGATGGGCGCGCCGGTCAGCGACGAATAGGCGATCAGCTTGACCAGCGCGCCTTCCAGTTCGCGGACGTTCGATTTGGTCTTGCGACGCCATGAAGGTGCGGACGTCGTCGGGCAGTTTGACGCCCTCGGCCTCGGCCTTCTTGTCCAGAATCGCCATCTTGGTTTCGAGATCGGGCGGCTGGATATCGGCCAGCAGTCCCCATTCGAAACGCGAACGCAGGCGCTCCACCAGGCCGGGAATGTCCTTGGGCGGCGAATCGCTCGAGATCACGATCTGCTTCTGGTGATCGTGCAGCTCGTTGAAGGTGTGGAAGAACTCTTCCTGCGTGCGTTCCTTGTTGCCGAGCATCTGGATGTCGTCGATCAGCAGCACGTCGGCCGCGCGGTAGCGCTGGTGGAACTGCTGCATGCGCTCGGGGCGGATGCAGGAGATCATCTCGTTCATGAACCGCTCGCTCGAGGTGTAGATCACCCGCATGGTGGCGTAGTTGTCCATCAACTCGCGGCCGATGGCGTGCATCAGGTGGGTCTTGCCCATGCCCACGCCGCCATAGATGAAAAGCGGATTGTAGCTGCGCGAGGGATTGGTGGCCACCGACTTGCGCGGCGGCGTGAGCGAACTGGTTGCGACGCCCCGACCACGAAGGTTTCGAAAGTGAACTTCGGATTCAGCGGACGTTGCGGGACTCCCACTCGCCGATCGCGCTGTCCGCGGACATGACGGGCTGGGCTCTTCGCCGATGCGGTGGCACCGATTCGTAGCTCACATGGCGAACCGGCGAGACCGAGCTCGTCGAATCGCGGCGCGCACCAGATCGGCGATACTCCGCTTCCAGCCAGGCTCGCGTCTCCGCGGTCGGGCACCGAAACGAAAAGCGTATCGCCGTCCATCCCGCAGAAAGCATGTCCCCCGCAGCCAGTTGTCGTAGCTCTCGGCGCTGACTCTTTGTTGCAAATGTTGACGGATCTGATCCCAAACGTTCATCGCTTTTACACACGTCAAGCGCAGAGATTTCCACAGCATTTTCCACAGCAGTCTAAGGGAAATCACGCGCTTGACTTGACGAGGATTTGCGCGAGGTCGCCGTACCCGTTCTGCCAGCGCTGCCTGCCTTCGGCAACCGAGATGTAGTCTAGCACAGCGGACAAGCTTTGCCGCAACAATTATAACATGTATTCATTTCAATTACATTCTACAGTAACATTTGACAGTGGCAAATGTTTCTGGAGGAAAATGGGAGTTTCCACATCGAGCGGGAGTAACTCAGCTGGTAGAGTGCGACCTTGCCAAGGTCGATGTCGCGGGTTCGAATCCCGTCTCCCGCTCCAATCAAGCCCAAACATTACATCGCCGAAGGCATTATCGTGAGCTCTGGTATCACGGCGCGGGCCGGGAGCTTTACGCACGCCAGCACCGCTTCCGCCACATGTTCGGGCAGGAGCGCGATGGCCAGTTGCTCTGCGGTCGGCTTAACCGGCCGCTTTTTTCAAAATCTCGGTATCCACCAAACCGGGGTTCACCACCGTCGTGCGGATGCCGTTCTCTTTCTCTTCGTACCGGATGGCATGAGAGAGTCCGATGACCCCGCGTTTCGACGCTTGATACGCAGCGCCCGACGCATCCGGCGTGTGGCCGGAAATCGATGAGATGAATATCAGGTGGCCTTGCTTACGCGTGCGCATGGCCGGCAGCACAGCGTGAGCGGCGAAATATGCTCCGTCGAGATTCGTAGAGACCAGCTCCTGCCAGACCGGTGGCGTCAACCGGGGCAGGTAGCGATCCGGCGAATTCGTGCCGGTGGCGTAAATCATGATGTCGATTGGACCAAGGCGCCGCGCGGTCTCTTCCGCAAGCCGGGTCATCTGCGCCGCATCCGTGGCATCCGCGGCAAAGATCTCAGCGCCACAGGCTCGCTGCAATTCGAGAAGGCGGTCTTCGCGACGCGCGGAGGCCATCACTTTGGCGCCGTCGGCGGCAAGTAGCATCGCGCATTCGCGTCCGATTCCGCTCGATGCGCCGATGACGAGCGCGACTTTGTCTTTCAGAGAAATTGGCATGTTTCATAGTAGGACAGGCTTCCCAGCCTGTCCATGCGCCGAAGGCGCAGCGGCCCCTTGCGCTCATAGGTAGCCCCAAACGGCGGGTTGCAGTTGCTCCGCTGCTCATAACGGACGTATTCACGTGGCACGTTGCGGAGCTAAAGTAGTAACCTTCATGATCCCCCCAAAGGCGCGCGCTCCCCTACTGGCGGCGCTGGCAATCGTCGGCATCTTTCTGGTATTCGCAGGCGATGGCATTCGCGCCTATTTCACGCCGGACGACATGATGAACCTGTACGTCTCATGGTCGGCCGCGCCGGCGGAGTTGCTGCATAACGACCGACCACTGGGCGCGCTGGTGTATCGCGGGTTGTTCGCGCTCTTCGGACTCAATCCACTGCCGTATCGTATAGTCTGCTTCGCCCTGCTTCTGGCGAACCTGGGCTTGCTGTACCGTTTTTGCCTGAGGCTTTCCGGGTCGCGCGAGGCGGCGGCGCTGGCCTGCCTTCTGGGAGCCTATCACGCGCACCTCGCCGATCTTTATTACAGCACCGGAACCATCTACGATCTGCTGTGCTGTCTGTTCTTTCTGCTAGCGTTCAACTTCTATTTGAAAATTCGCGAAACGGGGTATCCCTCGTGGCGGCAGACGGCGGGACTCCTGGTGCTGTATGCATGCGCCCTCGCTTCTAAAGAGATGGCCGTCGTGCTGCCCGTGTATGTACTGCTGTATGAGTGGATCTTCTACCGAACGGAGTGGCGGCGCTTAATCCGAATCCAATTGTTTTGGATCGCCATTCCGCTGACCGCGCTGTATGCCGCGCGCAAAGTGGCCGGGCCACATGCCATGGCGGCCAATCCCGACTACGAGCCGCACATCTCCCTGCACGGTTTTCTGACCGCCTGGAAATGGTATTTGGGCGACCTGTTTTATGGGGTCATGGCATTCAACACCCTTAAGCTCGTGTTGTTGTGGCTGCTCCTGGCGGCCTTCGCGGCCATGGTCCGGCGTCGGGAAGTCTGGTTCGCGTGGTGTGTCTTGATGCTGGGCGTGCTGCCATTCATCTTCATCGCGCCCCGCGGCTTTTTCGTGATGTACCTGGTGCTGCCGGGCTGGTATCTGTTCGCCGCATCGGTCCTGCTGTGGCTGGTTCGGCAGTTGCCGCGGTGGGCGGATTGGATTGCCGTCCGCCCGGAGCAACTTGCTTTGTTCGTGATCGTGGCGTTGCTGCTTGTACCGCTGCATCGCGCGGAAAAGCCTCTGGGAAAGGGGTGGGTCGCCGGTGCGCACCAGCAAGTGCGCACCGTGCTGGGCCAATTGGAGGAACGCTTCCCGACGATGCCGCCAGGAAGCAAGGTGCTCTTTCTGAGCGACCCTTACGACGCCCGCGACTGGATTCTCACTTCCATCTTCCGCCTCGAGTATCGCGACCCGGATCTGCGCGTCGATCGGGTGAAGGTAAATCCCTCCCTCGCATCCAAGACCGCCGATTATGCCCATGTCTTCGAATTAAGTGAGGGCGGATTGCGGATAGTTCGATGAGAACTTGGAACAGACAGGCCGGTACGAAACGCGAGTTGCAGCGTCGAAGTTGAACAGATCGCAGGTGGGGTTTCTTTTCTAGCTGGCGGACCGGGCACTTTCGGGCACCCTTGCAAAGCGGCATTCGGCTGTGATAGAGCTTTAACTAAGCGAGAGGTGCCTTCGTCGCCACTCAGACCTGCGGTGAAGGTTCTGGAGGCGATTAGAATGCTAACTCGAACGGCTTATGCAACTCTATTTTCCTGTCTTGCGTTATTCTTGTTTTGCACGAACGCCAGGGCGCAGATCAGTTCGTCAACCGGAGCGATCCAAGGTATTGTGACCGATCCGCAAAGCGCCGTGATTCCCGGCGCGCATGTGACGCTCACCAATGTCGATACGGGAACCAGCAGCGACACGACGTCGCTCAACGACGGAACGTTCGTCTTTCCACTGGCCCCCCCCGGCAATTACTCGATCAAAGTGCAGGCCGCGGGTTTTGAAACCGCCGAGGTCACCAATCTTCGCGTCGACGTGACCAAAGTGACCAATGCAGTCGTCAAAATGACCGTTGGCCAAGTCAGCACCATTGCCACCGTCAACGCAGCGGCGATCGAGGTGGATACCCATACGGCAACCACTGGCGACGTGATCACCGGAACGCAGATCCGCGACATCCCGCTTCCCACGCGGAACTTTCTGGACCTGACCGCGATGCAAGCGGGAACGTCGGCGCGCATCCAAAGCGCGGCGACGGTGGGCCATGGCACGCCGATCCTGGACGTGGCCGGTTCGCGCGCTACGGTCAATAACTTCGTGCTCGACGGCGTGGATGCCAACAACTTCGGCAGCAACACTCTCTCGGGGGTTCCGGTTCCGAGCCCCGACGCAATCGCGGAGTTTCGCGTCAGCACCAGCATGTACGACGCAAGCCAAGGCCGCGGCTCCGGCGGCAACATTAATGCGGTTCTGCGCTCCGGCACAGACAAGTTTCACGGTGGCGCCTACGAGTTCTATCGCAGCAACGATATGAACGCGAACGATTTCTTCGCCAACCTCGCGGGCAAGCCGGTGCCTGTGCTGCTGCAGAACCAGTTCGGCGGCCAGGTCGGCGGACCGGTTCCCAAGATTAAGGACACCTTCTGGTTTTTCTCCTATCAGGGAACGCGGCAAAAGAATGGCGTATCGAGCCTGATCAGCGGTTCACAGCCCGTTCTTCCGGCGGTTCGCACCGCGGCCACACTGGGCGCGGCGTTTGGAGTGAGTCCGGCGACCATCGATCCGGTGGCGGTGAATATCCTGAACGCGAAGGGACCGTATGGCGGACTCCTTTATCCGTCGGGGACCTGCGCCGGCGTACCGACCTGCACGGGTCCGGGAAGCATCGGCTCGCTGGTCATTTCCGAGCCAACTATTTACAACGAAGATCAGGAAGCGGTCTCCTTGGATCGCAATCTGTTCCGCAACAACCGCATTGCCGGACAGTTTTTCTATGCCAATATCTATCAGTACAGTCCCACTGGCGGCAACACTTTGGGTCAAGGCTTGAATTCGCCCGCCAAGAACAATCATGTGGCCGTCACCGACACGGAAACCTTCACTCCCACACTGCTGAATGAGTTCCGCGTTGGTTTCACCAACATCAAGTCGATCGGCGAAGGAGTGGAGGGGGTGACCGTGGGAGACATTGGCATGCAGAAGTGGGATGCCGCCACCTACCCCGGAATCCCGTCCCTTTCGATCAGTGGCCTGCTGGGTTTCGGCGGCATCGGGCGTCAATAGTTACACGCATGGCGGCACAACCACCATCACGATCGGCGATACCGTCTCCTGGACGCTCGGGAAGCATACGATACGGCTGGGCATCGAGAATCGCCGCTACGGCTGGAACTACGAAAACGATTACGGAACGCGCGGCAGCCTCAGTTTCCCCAACTTCAGTTCGTTTCTCACCGGTACGCCCAACCGTCTGCAAGTGGACGTGGGATCTTTCCCGCGCAACTATCGCGCGCAGGATATCGCCCCGTTCGTGCAGGACGACTTTCACGTCACCCGCCGTCTGACGCTGAATCTGGGGCTGCGCTACGACTACCTCGGATTCCCGTACGATACGAACGGCAAAGTAGGCAATTTCGACCCGAGCCTGGTGACCCCGGCGTGCGTCGCGGCGGGGGGCGGAAACTGCGTCCAGGCGGGCTTCGTTTCTCCGGCAAGCCTGAAAGGCCCCTTGGCGACTCCGGGAGTGAGCAACACCACGTTGACCAGCAGCAACAACACCAACTTCGCGCCGCGCGTCGGCGCGGCTTATGACTTGCTCGGTAACGGCAAGATCGCGCTGCGCGGCGGTTTCGGCGTTTACTACATTCGTACGTCGGGACAGACGCTGCTGCAATTGATCGCCTCGCCGCCATGGGTGGAGCAGTACCTGGCATCCGGAACGGCCGTCGTGGGCAGCAATGTTCTCGCGAATCCGTGGCCCGCGGGACTACCGCAGCCCAGCCAGTTCCCGATTCTCCCAACGATCGGACAGTTCAATGGCAAGTTCACTTCCGCCGGCGCGCCCATCTTCGTGAATCCCGACGGATCGCCCGCCGTGTCTCAATCGCTCTACGGATTCACGCGCGGCATGGTAACGCCTTACGTGGAGCAATACAACTTCACGGTCGAGACGCAACTTCCGAAGGGCTGGATTCTGGAAACCGGGTACATCGGCTCGCGTGGCGTAAGTCTACTGGTTGAGCCGAGCCTGAACCAGTCGTTGCTGGTGAACTCCTCCAGCCCGATGACATACAACAACTCGCTCATCTCGTCCGCTGGATTCGCTAATGGATATTCGGTGACGCAGAACTCCAATGCCAATGCGCCGATCCGCGTTCCGGTGCCCGGGTTTTCCGCGGCGGGATTGAATCTGGTTACCAACCAGGGCTACTCGCACTACAACGGCTTAGTTGTCGAAGCCCGTCACGCTTTCGCGAAGAGCTTCCAGTTCAAGATGGACTACACATTCTCCAAGTCGACTGACGACGACTCCGGACCGAGCGGCTCCGATCTCGACAGCTTCACCGGCAATCAACTCGCGCCGGCGCTGAACCGAGGCGTCTCCGATTTCGATGAAACCCACCGGTTCGTATTCACCGGCTTGTGGAATCTGCCGGGACCTAAGACCGGACTACTCGGCGAGACTATCGGCAACTGGCGATTGAGCGGTGTGTGGACAATTCAATCCGGCCTGCCGTTCGGCATCTCCAGCACGAACGGCGGCGGACTCGCGGGTCTGAACGGGTCGGTGACCATTCGTCGCCAACGCGGGTTCCTGCTCGACGATCAAGACGCCAGGATCTGTGACACAGAACCTTAACGACTATATGAATGCCGCCTGTTTCGCCGCGGTTCCGAATCTTCCGGCCGGTACGGTTCTGAGCAATTTCAATCCGGTGCAGACCAACGGCACGGGCAGCTATGTAGTCGGCAATAACGGCGTCGCGGGCGATTCCGGCGTGGGTTCTTTGTTCGGTGGGCTGGGCCGCAATATCCTACGCGGGCCGGGAGCGGAGCGGTTCGACTTGGCGCTTTCGAAAATCTTTCCCGTTCGCAAGTTGGGCGAGGCTGCAAACGTAGAATTCCGCGCAGAGGCGTTCAAGGTGTTGAACAACCCGATTTTCTCGAATCCGGCCGCTAATATCAGCAACCCGACTTTCGGGATGATCACTTCAACAGTAGATAGCACGGGGCGAATTCTGCAACTGGCTTTGAAGGTGAACTTCTAGTTTTTGGACAACTTCCACGAGAATGCCCCCGACAATAAAACACCCCGCCCGGCGGAACAGCCAGGCGGGGTGATCTTTTTCAGGAAAGTGATTCGACCGCCGTTTACGGCTTCGTCATCTTGAAACCGGTCACGATCACTTCGGTGTTGTGAGCGAAGCGAAGTCCGTAAATGCCATCGGTTGACTTCAGCTTTCCAGCCGTTACCACCGCAGGTTTATCGTAGCTCGCGACTACCGTCCCGTTGATCGAGCATTCCACTTTGTCGCCCTTTACGGACATAGCGATTTCCTGAGTCACCGGCTCGCCCGGGCCCGCCGCCTTGTGTACCGCGGCATTCGCCTCGCCGCGCCGGCCATTCATCTGATACGCGTCGGGGCCGAATCCGCGCACGATGAAATTGCCATTGCCGTACGCCGCGCAATAGAGGTAGCTCTGGTCCGCGGCTCCCAGATCGTTGCCGGCGATGAAGATTCCGTACGGGTGCGGGTGGCTGTTCAGGTTCATGAACTTGGGCTCGGAGAAGGTCGCCTTTACTGTATAGTCGCCGGTGGCTTTGTTGGCTGGGTTCCAATAGCTCACCGCGGGACCGGTGGTAATGTCGAATTCCGAGCCACTGGCGGTGAATTTCGCATTGTTCAGCGCTTGGCCCTGCTTTTCCTCGCCGGCGTCGATCTTTCCAGTCCAGCCTGGAGCGGTGATGCCACCCCCAGCAATCTTGCGTGAGGTTTCGTCAGCCTGGGCGTAGAGCGCAGGACCAATAGATAGGCCGATAACGGCCGCGAGGGAGACGCAGTAGGTGAGACGCATGATGTGCCTTTCGTCGAGAATTATACCCCGATTGGCCGTCCGGGGTTGCAAATTCCGCTACTTCTTGAGCAACGTGTCCACCGCAAACTGCGCGATGGCTTCATCCACCTCCGACGGCGCTCCGCTGCAGGCGATGGCTCCGATGGTCTGCCCGTCGACGATAATCGGAACCCCGCCCTGATTGGGGAACGAATCGGGAAACGCTAACACAGCCATATTGCCGCCCGTGAGCGCATCCTGGGCCGATTTCGACGGCTTGCGATAGAGCGCCGCCTGCCGCGCCTTGCGTTGCGCGAATTGAATGGTGGTGAGCGCCGCTCCGTCGGCCTTTTGCAGGAACAGCAGATTGCCGCTCTCATCGACAATGCAGATCGTCACCAGCACATGGTGTTTCTGCATCTCCGCCTCGGCAGCCGCAACCATGGTTTTGATAGCGGCGAGGTTGAGGTACTTGCGGCTGGGCAGATCGGCCGCGACGGCGATGAGCGCAATCAGGAGGAAGGGAATCAATCGAGCCATGGCGTTTATCTTACAATGGGCAAGGCGAAGTTCAGCCGTCGGGAAACGCCCATTGAACGCGGTAAGCTAAAAACGTGAAGACGACTACTGTCAAGTCCTACGAGGAGATCATCGATTTCTTCGCGGCGGGGACTACGCCCGAGGCCGTGGTTGCGTTCCGGCCATCGCCAAGTGTGGCAAGGCGTGTGGCTGGTCTGGTGGAACGCTCGAAAGCCGAGTCGCTATCGGCCGAAGAGCAATCCGAGCTGGAAGATTACCTGCAACTCGAACACATCATGATCATGGCGGAGGCCCGCGCGCGGCAGCATACAAGCGTTGGCCACTGACGTCAGCCCGGCCCTCAGGCGGTTGGCGGCAGTGCGCGCCGGCTATCGATGCGAATGCCGCATTTTGCACGAGGAAGACTAGTACTCGCCGCATCAGATCGATCATATCGTTGGCCGTAAACACGGCGGCACTTCGAAATCTGGAAATCTCGCCTTCGCCTGTCTGGGCTGCAACGCCCGGAAAGCAACGGACATCGGGTCGGCGGATCCCTGAACAGCCCGAATCAGTCGGCTCTTCCACCCGCGGCGCGATGTTTGGGACGACCACTTTGGGATGGAGGACCTTTGATCGCACCGCTCACCGATGTGGGCAGAGTGACCGCCGCCTTGCTCAAATTCAATCTCGAAAAACGAGTGGCCGAGCGGCGATTGTTGATCGAAGTGGGCCGTTATCCCCGCTGACTGTAGCGCTACAATGAAAGCATCCACCTCCCCTTGGAAGCCCGGAGTGTCTCCGGACCGAGGAGCTAACGCCGAACGATGTCCTTCGTCCACCTGCATTGCCACACCGATTATTCGCTGCTCGATGGCGCCTGCGAAATCGACCAGTTGATGAAGATCGTCGCCGAGCAGAAAATGCCCGCCGTGGCCATGACCGATCACGGCAACCTCTTCGGCGCGGTCGAAGTTCTACAACGCCGCCAAAGCGAACGGCATCCATCCCGTCATCGGCTGCGAAGTCTACGTCTCGCAGCAGGGCCACAAGACCCGCTCCGATAACGACCGCTACAACCACCTGGTGCTGCTCTGCGAAAACCAGGAAGGCTACCGCAATCTCATCAAGCTGGTCTCCACCGCCTACCTCGAAGGCTTCTATTACAAGCCGCGCATCGATAAGGACCTGCTCGCGCAGCACTCCAAAGGCCTGATCGGCCTGTCCGCCTGCCTGCGCGGCCACATCAACGAGACCATCCTCGCCGACAAGTACGAAGACGCGCGCCGCCTCGCGTACACCTACTCCGACATCTTCGGCCGGAATAACTTCTTCCTCGAAATGCAGGACCACGGCCTCGAGCAGGACAAGCGGCTCACTCCCGAGCTGAACCGCCTCTCGCACGAGACCGGCCTCCCGCTGGTCGCCACCAACGACTCGCACTACCTGCGCCGGGACGATGCGCGCGCGCACGAAATCCTGATGTGCATCCAGACCGGCAAGACCATGAGCGACCCCAACCGCATGCACTGGGACACTCCCGACTTCTACCTCAAATCGCGCGACGAAATGATGGAGCTGTTCGGCGAGCTCGAAGACGCGCTCGACCGCACCTGGGAGATCGCGCAGCGCTGCCACGTCAAGCTCGAAAAGGTCGAAGGAGCCGTTCCCGCGCTTCGACGTTCCCGCAGAGCCACACCACCGACACCTACTTCGAATACGTCGCGCGCGAGGGCTTCGAGAAGCGCCGCCCGCGCCTCGAAGCCATGCGCGCCAAGGGCATCCTGAAGCACGACCTCGCCGGAATACATCGAGCGGCTGGACCGCGAAATCGAGATGATCCAGAAGATGAAGTTCTCCGGCTACTTCCTCATCGTCTGGGACTTCATCCGCTACGCCAAATCCAACGGCATTCCCGTGGGCCCGGGCCGCGGATCGGCCGCCGGCAGCCTGGTCAGCTACGCCATGGCGATCACCGATATCGATCCGCTGCAGTACGGCCTGCTCTTCGAGCGCTTCCTCAATCCCGAGCGCATCAGCATGCCCGATATCGACATCGATTTCTGCATGAACCGCCGCGGCGAAGTGATCCAGTACGTCACCGAGAAGTACGGCCGCGAGCAGGTGGCGCAGATCATCACCTTCAACACGCTGGGCGCGCGCGCCGCCATCAAAGACGTGGGCCGCGTGCTCGACATGCCCTTCGCCGATGTGGACCGCATCACCAAGCTGGTGCCCAACGTCCTCAACATCACGCTCGAAGACGCCATCGAGCACGAGCCCGGCTTCGACGAAGCGGCCAAGAAAGATCCGCGCGTCGACGAAGTGCTGAAGGTCGCGCTGCGCCTCGAAGGCCTCGCGCGCAACTGCTCGGTGCACGCCGCCGGCGTGGTGATTTCGCCGCAGCCGCTCAAAGAACTGGTCCCGCTCTACAAGACCAACCGCGACGAAATTGTCACCCAGTACGACATGAACGGCCTCGACAAGCTCCAGCTTCTCAAGATGGATTTCCTGGGCCTCACCACGCTCACGCTCATCCACGACGCGCTGCAGCTGATCGAGAAGCGCCACGGCGTGAAGATCGTGCCCGAAGATCTGCCGCTCGACGACCCGGACACCTACGAAATCTTCTGCAAGGGCTTCACCAGCGGCGTGTTCCAGTTCGAATCGCCGCGGCATGCGCGACATTCTGCGCCGCTACCAGCCGAGCCGCATCGAAGACCTCACCGCGCTCAACGCGCTCTATCGGCCCGGCCCCATCCAGGGCGGCATGGTCGACGATTTCATCGAGCGCAAATGGGGCCGCCGGGCCGTGCAGTACGATCTGCCGGAGCTGAAGGAACTGCTCGAAGAGACCTACGGCGTCATCGTCTATCAGGAACAGGTGATGCAGATCTCCAACCGCATCGCCGGCTACTCGCTGGGCGATGCCGACCTGCTGCGCCGCGCCATGGGCAAGAAGAAGCTCGAAGAGATGGCCGAAGCAGCGCGAGCGCTTCGTCAAGGGCGCGCTGGAACGCGGCTTCCCGCAGAAGAAGGTCGAGAAGATCTTCGACCTGATGGAGCAGTTCGCCGGCTACGGCTTCAACAAGTCGCACTCCGCGGCGTATGCCTATCTGGCGTTCGTCACGGCCTATCTGAAGGCGCACTACCCGGTCGATTTCATGGCCGCGCTGCTCACCTCGGAAACCGGCAACGCCGCCAAGGTGGTGAAGTACATCAACGAATGCCGCGAGATGGGCATCACGCATTCTGCCGCCCGACGTCAACGCCAGCGAGTGGAGCTTCACGCCCGATGGCGACAGGCCGATTCGCTTCGGCCTGGGCGCGGTGAAGAACCTCGGCCAAGCGCGCCGTGGAAGCCATCATCAAGGCGCGCGAGGAGGTGGGCCGCTTCACGTCGCATCTACCAGTTCTGCGAGAAGGTCGACCTGAGCGCGATCAACCGGCGCATGATCGAGAGCCTGATCAAGGCCGGCGCGATGGATTCGCTCGAAGGCACGCGGGCGCAGAAGATGGCCGCGCTCGATGGCGCCATGGAATCCGGCCAGCGCGTGCTGGCGCGACCGCGAAAGCGGCCAGGTGGGCCTGTTCGGCGAGCTGCTCGCGAAGCGAGCCGCACGCCATGCCGCTGCCCAAAGTGCCCGATTGGACTGACAAGGATAAGCTCGCCGGCGAAAAAGAACTGCTCGGCTTCTGGGTCACCGGCCATCCGCTCGACCGCTATGCGGACAAGATCGCCGAGCTGGCCACGCACGACAGCTCGACCCTGGAAGGCCTGCAACAAGGGCGCGGAAGTGACGCTGTGCGGCGTGCTGACCGGCATCACGCGCAAGCGCAACAAGGAAGGCAAGCCGTGGGCGGCGATGATGCTCGAAGACCGCATGGGGTCGGTGGAGGCGCTGGTCTTCGCCACCAACTACGAGCGGCTGGCGCCGCATGCTGGTCGAAGATCAGGCGGTCTTCGTGCGCGGCCTGGCGCTGCCGGAAGAGAACGCCGCGACCAAGATTTCGGTGCAGGACATCGTGCCGCTGGACAATGCCCGCATCGATCTGCCTTCGGTGATTTCCATCCGCGTCTGGCTCGGCCGCAACGGCGTAGCGGATAAAGCGCCAGGCGCTGGAAGATCTCTTCCGCCGCAAGCCCGGCGATACCCAGGTCCGTCTGCGCCTCGAAGCCCCGCGCGATTTCTCCGTGCTCCTGGACGTCGCCGCGAAAGTCCGCCCCGACCGCGAATTCAAGACAGCACTAGAAGCCATCTGCGGCGCCGAGTGTCTCGAACGCGTAGCGGGGTAGCAAGTGCGATAGGCCTCGTGGCCTGTTTAGAGGGGCCTCCGCTGGGTGGCTACGGCCCTTGAAAGGGCATGAAAAATAGCCCAGGCGCAGCGCGATACTTGGATGAGCGGGGGACGGCGAGATCGTGTCGACAGTGGAGATGTCAAGGCCGTTGGCCTGTTTGATCCGGAGCATGCCGTTTTGTCTGAATAATTGGGCGTCAGCTCCGCTGCGGGAGCATCGATAGCCGCGTGACCCTGTCTAGGTAACATTGGCATGCTCTCCGCTCCCGCCAAGGAGAACCACAATGTCCTATAGGCTAGCGGGAATTGACGTGCACAAGAAGATGCTCGCGGTGGTCGTAGCGGACGTGGCGAGCGAGGGGGCATACGAATTCGAGAGGCGGCAGTTTGGAACCAGTCCGGAACAGTTGCGCGGGTTGGCGGCATGGTTGAGCGAGCAGGCGGTAGAGGAAGCCGTGATGGAATCGACGGCGCAATACTGGAAGCCGGTATGGGAGGCTCTGGAGCGAAACTGGCAGCCGGCCCGGCGCGGACGGGAAGGGGCTGTGCCGAATGCGGGGAAGCTGCATCTGGCGCAAGCCAAGTCGAACCGCGGGGCGCGGGGGCGGAAGAACGATTTCGGGGATGCGGAACGCTTGATCAAGCGGCTGGTGGCGCAGGAGTTGAGGTTGAGCTTCGTGCCGGAGGCGAAACAGCGCTTGTGGCGGACGGTGACTCGCAAGAAACATCAGTTGACGCGGCAGCGGGTAAGGCTGCAGAGTCAGTTGGAATGCCTGCTGGAAGAGGCGCATGTGAAGCTGTCCAGCATCGTTTCAGACCTGCTCGGCTTAAGCGGACGACGTATGCTGGCGGAGCTTGCCGCGGGAGAGAAGAACCCGGCGGCGCTAGCCGCCTTAGCGGACCGCAACCTGCGCGCCACGCCGCAACAACTCTGTGACGCGCTGAGCGCCAGTGCGGATCTGAACCCGGTGTACCGCCGGGTGCTGAAGATGTATTTGAAAGAGCTTGAGTTATTGGAAGAGCAGACGACGCAATTAGACCAAGAGATTGCGCCGCTGCTGAAAGAGCATGAAGACGCGGTGCAGCGTTTGGCGGAGGTGCCCGGCTTAGGGGTGGAGTCGGCGCACGAGATCATCGCCGAAGTGGGATCCAGCGCCGCCACCTTTCCCTCGGCGAAAAATCTCTCCTCGTGGGTAGGGGTATGTCCTGGGGAAGAGCAAAGCGCGCAGGTGAGCCGGAGCAGCCGGTCGCCGAAAGGGAATCGAACTCTGCGAGGTTTGTTGAATCAGGCGGCGCACGCCGCGGTAAAAACCAAGGGGAGCGTATTCGAGGTGGTGTTTCAACGTCTGTTGCGCGGACTGCAATACCAGGAGGCAATCTGGGCTATCGCCCATCGTCTGTGCCGGTTGATCTGGAAGATCTTGCATGAGGGATCGAGGTACGAAGAACGCGGCCCAGCGGTGAGCGCCAAATCGAAACGGATTCGAGCGGCCAAGATGGTTCGCGAACTTCGCAGGTTGGGTTATAGCATCCTAGACCCGGCGACTATCCCAGTGGCAACTAATCCAGCATGAGAGGCAGGGTTTTCGATCCTGTCGATGCGCCGAAGGCGCAGGTGTGCGGGTTCGGCCAAAGCGCTCTATCGTCCTGCCGCCACCCCCGTGACCGCGCCCCAAACAAACTCGACAAACCCGTAGATCGAAGGCTCCGCCAACCGCTCCACATCGCTGTGCGCACCAAAGTTCGTTATATCCTCGCGCGTTCCCGCAGGCCCAATCCCATAAGACTGCTGCCCCTTGGCGCGCAACTGCGCCTTATCGCTCGCGCCGGTCGACATGCTGGGAAGCACGGTGACGCCCGGATACATCCGCTTGCTCACCTGCTCCAGCACGCGGTACATCTCGTCATCCAGCCGCGAAGCGGGCGAGGCTGGCCGCGTCGCCGGCAGCGGCTCGATCTTCACCTCGGGATCGTCGATCACCTTCCCCATCTCCGCATAGAATTTCGTGATGTCCTCATCGGGCAGCGCGCGAATATCGAGCGTCGCCTCGGCTTCCGACGGAATCACGTTCGCGCCTACGCCGGCTTTCAGCATCGTCGGCACAACCGAGGTGCGCAGCATCGAATATGCGGCCGGCTCATTCTGGGCGAGATACCGTTGCGCGGCGTCCGCCGTTGCCGGATTGAGCAGCGCGTTGTAGCGGGCGGCCTTCTCCGGCGTACTGATGGTCGCCAGCTTTTCAAAATACGTGCGCGTCGTGTCGTTCAGTCGCATCGGCGTCTGCCATCGGCCGACTTTTTCCACCGCCGCGCCCAGATGGATCAGGGCGTTATCCATGCGCGGCACCGATCCGTGACCGGACGTTCCCGTGGCCACCAACCGCACGCGCGCCGGAACCTTTTCCGCCGTCCCGATGTTCATGGACACCACGCGGCCGCCTTCGATGGTCGCGTTGCCGCCCTCGGTCAGCGAATACTCCGCGTCGATCTGTCATAGTGCTGCTTCACCATGAAATTGATGCCGACGCCTGCCGTGTCCGCCTCTTCGCCGGATTCGGCCAGGAAGATGACGTCGCGATCGAGAGCCACATGATTGCGCTTCAGCAGCAGCATCACCATCAGGTTCGCCGTCAGCACCGGCTTATCGTCCAGCGACCCGCGTCCCCAGACGTACCCGTCCTTGATCGCCGCGCTGAACGGATCCACCGGCCATTTCTCGGGCTGCACGCCCACCACATCCGTATGCGCCAGGATCAGCAGCGGACGTTTCGATCCGTTGCCCTTGAGGCGCGCCACGAGATTCGCGCGCGCCGGATCCAGCGCGAAAGTCTGTGAAGGGATGCCTTCGGCTTCGAGAACCTGCCGGATGTAATCCACCGCCTTGGTCTCATTGCCCGCGCGCGTATCGATCTGGACCAGATCGCGATAATGCTTGAGGATTTCGGTTTTCTGTTGCGCCCAATCAATCGGCGGCTGCGCCCAGCAGGAGCCGGCCAATGCAGTGAGTAACAGCCAGGCAGGTTTCATAGTCCGGCTATTATAGAACGCCGCGTTCCGTTGCCGCAGGCGGCCAGGTTCGTTCTCAATGCGGCTCTTCGCTCACGATCTTCGATTCCACCGAAAACTTCTTGTAATTGCGCCATTGGATTTCCTGGTCCTCGACCAGATGCTTGAGCAAGCGCAACGCGGCCATTGCCGGACATGAAAAGACGCTTGGGCAGCCAAAGCTCGGGGCTCACCGCGGTTTGTTCGAAGATCATCTTGGCTCCGGGAGCGAGACGCGCCAGGAAAACGCCCCAGGAGATAGTAGCGGTGGTCTCGGCTTCCACTTTCGCCCATTGGTACGTGGCCTTGTCGATCCACATGCGGCCGCGCACTTTCAACAGCACGTTGGCGTCGTGGGTCTTGGGCTGTGCGCCCGGGCGCGGCGCGCCGGAAACCACCCACACGGGCCGGCCATCCACCGTGGACTCGCCCTCCAGCTTCAGGTCGAACAGATCGGGTATTTCGGAAAGGAAAGCGAACTCGCGCTCGCGACGCTTTTTTGCTTGCTCCAACCGATTCTGTTTCTCAGCCAGCGTTTGGTTCTTCAGCTTCTTAGTCTCGCGATCGAGTTTCATCTGCTCGTCGCGCTGCTGCTCCTCGCTCAGCGGCTTGCCATCGCGTTCCAGCATGCGGCGGTATGGTTCGCCATCGAGAATCAGCGTTTCCCAGCCTTCGCGCTTGGTCGATTCCACTTTGCCGCGGGAATCGAAATGCCGCTCCACCGAGTTCGCCTGCCAGGTATAATCCTGCATGCGCACCCAACCGAGTTGATCCTGTGCGATGGAACGGCGCACTAGCTCTTTGGGATCTTGCGCCCAGGCCGTCGCTGACAGGAGGGCGAGTAATGCCTGTACAGACGCCCTCATGTCTTAAGGATATCGTTGCGGTCGCGACGCCTTCAAATCCCGTACGCTTCGGCCGCGGTTCCACCCATGATCCGATCCTGTTCCGACTGCGACAGCTTAGCGATGGCGAGCCTCACCGTACGGTACCAGCGCTCGTAATCGCCCGCCAGCAGCATCACCGGCCAATCCGACCCGTACATCACGCGGCGTGGCCCGAAGGCCCCGAGAACGATGTCGATATACGGTTGAAGGCCCTCGGGCGTCCAGTGTTGCGGATCGGCTTCGGTGACCATGCCCGGAAAGCTTGCAGTAGACGTTCTGCCGCTTCGCCAGTTCGCGTATGTTGCGGTCCCAGGGAGAGATGATCTTGTCCTTAATGCTCGGCTTGGCGATGTGGTCGAGGATGAAGGTCTGGTTGGGATGCCGGTCGACGAATTCGATGGCGGCGGGCAGATGCCGCTCGAAGATGAGAATGTCGTAGCGAAGGCCGAACTCGTGAAGCGCGCTTACGCCTTCGTTGAAATCCTTACGCAAAATGTAGCGTGGATCGGCTTCGTCCTGAACGACGTGCCGCACGCCGCGCAGTCGCTTATTTCCCGCAAATCTCTCGAGACTCCGCTTCACCCCCGCGCCGTCCGTGAGCGGAACCCATCCCACCACGCCGCGGATCAGTGGATGCTTTTCCGCCAGTCCTAACAGCCACGTAGTCTCCTCCAACGACTGACGCGCCTGCACCGCTACCGTTCCTTCGATGCCGAAGTGGTGCATGAGCGGCTCCAGATCCTCCGGCAGAAAATCGCGGCGGATGACCTTCATCTCGGGTGTGATCCAGCCATAGTCCGCGGCGCTGTACTTCCATAAGTGGTGATGTGCGTCAATGGTCATTGAGTTTTCCGGCCGATGGCAATGGCTTCTTTCAGAGTGCGGTGATAAAGGACGCCATCGGAGAAGCTGGGAGTGTTGAGCGTCCAAGTGTCGCCCGACGGCCCAAGATCATTGATGGCGACGATGGCGCTCTCGTCGAGCACTTTGGCCTTTGCGTTCACCACGTAAGTAATGCCCGGCATAGTCGTGAAGTAGACGTTGTCGTTGATCGCGATCGGGCTGCCCCAGAAGGCCGGGATCTCCCAACCGTCTGTGCGCGAGCGGTCTTCCGCGCCGACATCCCGCCCGCGCGAATTCACCGTGCTGGTCTTCACCGCCACGCCATACACGCGCTGCTCCGCAACGCCAGGCTGCCGGATCACCGTGACGGGTACTTCGAGATATTCCACTTTGCCGGTCTCTACATTCACGCGCGCGATGCAGTGCGAGGGCCCCGCGCGGCCCTTGGGAGGAGCGTTGTTGCGGCGGTGTCCGACTGTGGTCATGAAGTAATGATAGCCATCGATCACGATATTGCAGTGCCACGCGGGCATAACGCGAATCACTTCTCCGGGCGCGAGTTTGTTGCGGGGCGAAAGCTCGGTCATCTCGCGCAGGTTGACGCCCGTATGAACAATGTACGCCGCGCGCGCGGGGTCCCACTGACGGTAATCCACGTTGCGGATCAGTGACTGTTCGCGCAGCAGCTTGCCGGTATTGGCGTCTAGCACCAGGTGCGATTCCTCGGGGTTGAGCTTGAACCAGTAGGCGTAGCGTTGATCCCAATGCATGGTATAGAGCGCCTGCCAGGTAGGCGCCGCGAGCGATCCGGGTTCGGCCAACGGCCTGCCGTCTTGGTCGGTGGGCGCGATGAATCGCCACAGCGCCTTTCCCTCTTCACCCGGCGAAAGACTCAGTAGCGACAAACCCACGGGACGCTCGGGGACATCGTGCCATCCGCCGCGCGCGGTGAGCACTGCCGGCTTTCCGCCGGCGGTTCTGCCGAACACCGAAGTGGTGTAAGTCGTCGTGCCGTCTTCGGCGATCCATTGCGTTTTTCCGGTGCGCTTGTCGATGCCGCGGAGGTAGTTCCAGCCGCGTTTCTCGGGTGGATTGCCGTCGAGCGGTTCCACGTTCAGGATCGTATCGCCGAAGAGAATCGGCTCATGCTGCTTGTTGAACGGATAGGGTTCGCCCCAAGGCGTGTATTTGCGCCGCCAGATCTCTTTGCCCGCGAAATCCCACGCGCCCATTTCGCCGCTGGAGTTGAAGAAGTAGACGTACGTGCCATCGGTGGCCGGCGTGGGCGACGTGGAATCGCTGTAGGCATACATCATGGGGCTCTTCACGGAACCTTCCAGCTTCACGCTCCACAGCAACTTGCCCGTGTGCGCATCCAAGCAATGCCCTAAGATGGCGGCGCTGAACTTTGGATCGCCGTCGCGATATTCCTCGAACGTGGTGAGAAAAAGCCGGTCGCCCCAAACGGCGATGCCGCTCTGTCCGCCGTTGGGGAGCGGCGTGCGCCAGAGGATGTTCCGGTTTAGCGAAATGCTCCACTCCACCGGCGCGTTAGCGGCGCGCACGCGCCAGTTTCCGTCGGGACCGGCGGCCTGGGGCCAGTTGGCGGCAAGCACGAGGCCACTGGCTGCTAAAGCGATCAATGCAATGCGCAGTTTCACGCGAAGATGTCTTTTTAAATCAGCCGGGCTTCTCGCTACGCGAAGATCCCGTCGTGCACATTGCCGGCGGTATCGGTCAGCCGGAAATCGCGGCCCGAATAACGATAGGTCAGCTTCAAGTGATCCAGCCCCAGCAGCGCCAGCACCGTCGCGTGGAAGTCGTGGATGTGCATCCGGTTTTCCGCCGCGTGATAGCCGAATCTCGTCGGTCGCGCCATAGGCAAAGCCGGGCTTCACGCCGCCGCCGGCCATGAAGAGCGAGTAGCCGTAAGGGTTGTGGTCGCGGCCGTTGCCGCCTTCCGATACCGGCGTGCGCCCGAACTCGCCGGACCAGATGACCAGCGTATCTTTCAACAGATCCGCGCGCTTTCAGATCTTTCAGCAAGCCGGCGATGGGCTTGTCCACTTCGGCCGCATTTTCGTTGTGCTTCTCGAAGAGATCGGAATGCTGATCCCATTTGTAGCTGTGGGTGCACTGGATGAAGCGGACGTCGGCCTCGGCCAGGCGGCGCGCCAGCAGGCACTGCCAGCCGAAATCGGCGGTCTTCGGCTCGTCCAGGCCGTAGAGCTTCTTGGTCTCGTCCGATTCGCCCGAGACATCGAACACCCTGCGAGGCTTCGGCCTGCATGCGGAAACCCATCTCGAAAGACTGGATGCGGGTTTCGAGTTCGTCGTCCTGTTTCCACAGTTCCTGGTGCTTGCGGTTGATCGCCTGGATCATGTCGAGCTCATACCGCTGCTGTTCGCGAGTGAGCCCCTGGTTGACCAGATACTCGATCGGTTCCTTCTGGATCTCGCTCACCTGCATGCCCGCGTTGCCGATCGCGGTGCCCTGCACCGAGCCGGGCAGGAAGCCGGAGGCCCAGTTCTTCGCGCCGCCGTGCGCCAGCGCCGGCTTGATGGTGATGTAGCCGGGCAGGTTGCGGTTCTGGGAGCCGAGCCCGTAGAGCACCCAGGAACCCACGCTGGGGCGGGTGAAAGTGAAGGTGCCGGTGAAGGTCTGCAGCAGCGCGGCGCCGTGATCCACGCCTTCGCCGACCATGGAGCGCACCACGCAGAGATCGTCGGCGCACTCGCGGATGTTCGGGAACAGGTCGCTGATCGGCAGGCCGCTCTGCCCGCAGTTCTTGAACTTCCAGGGCGATTTCATCAAGCCGCCGGTCTTTGCCAGCGAACGTGAGCGGCTGCTTGATGGGCAGGGGCTTGCCATCGTTGGCATCGAGGTAGGGCTTGGGATCGAAGGTGTCGATGGACGACGGGCCGCCGTGCATGAACAGGAAGATTACGCGCTTGGCGCGGGCCGGGAACATCGGCGACTTGGGCGCCAGCGGATCGGCGGAGGCTTCGGCGCGCGCGACCTCCGCCATCAGCGATTGCAGACCCATGATAGCCGAAGCCGCAGCCGGCAGCGCGCAGCATGCCGCGGCGGGAAAGCTGCGAGTTCTTCGGAGCCTTAGTGAGGAACGAGCGGATGTCCATCTTCTAAGACCCTCTTAATACACAAAGATAAATTCGTTCGAAGCCATCAGCGCGTGAGTCAGACTGGTCCACGCCTTCTCTTCGTCGATCTGGTTCCACTTCTGGCGGAGACTCGTCAGATAAGTGAGCCCTTGATCGATCTCATTCGCGTCCGGACGGCGGTCGAGCACGCGCAGATAAATTTCCTCCACACGGCGCTTGTCCTGCTTCTCCTGCTTCAGCACGGATCCGCGATGTTCTTCGCCTCGCGAATCACCAGCGGGCTGTTCATCACGAAGAGCGCCTGGGTAGCTACCGTGGTGGGGCTGCGATGTCCTTCGGGTGTGGTGGCGTCGCCGAAGTCGAACAACGTATAGAGCGTCGGCAGATTGGATCGCCGCAACGGCAGATAGATGCTGCGGCGGTTGGTCTTTTCCGGATTCATGCTGATGCGGCCGGCGCTGGTTTCGCCGTCGGTGCCGACGCCGGGGTCGAGCGTACCGCCCATGGTCAGATCCAGATCGCCGCCCATGGCGAGATAGGCGTCGCGGATTTCCTCGATGCTGAGGCGCTGGCGCGGAAAGTGCGAGATCAGGCGGTTTTCCGGGTCCTTCGCCTTCGTCGCCTCGTCGTAGGCCGCGCTCATCTGGTAAGTCTTCGAGAGCATGATCATGCGGTTCATCTTCTTGATGGACCAGCCGCTCTCCATGAAGGTCTTGGCCAGGTAATCGAGCAGTTCCGGATTGCTCGGCCGGTCGCCCAGCCGGCCGTAGTTATCCGGCGTGCGCACAATTCCGTCGCCGAAGTGTCCCTGCCAGATGCGGTTGGCCATCACGCGCGACGGAAGCGGATTGCGCGGATCCACAATCCAGTCGGCCAGTTCCAGCCGGCCGCTCTTGGTTTTGACTTCGGGGGCCGGCGCGCTGAGGCGCAGGATCGCCGGAACGGTACGTTCCACCGGGTCGCCCAGGTTGTGATAGTCGCCGCGGACGAAGACCTTTTGATCCATGGTGTCGCCCTCTTTGACGGCGCACGCCATGGGCACTTCCTTCGTGGGCAGCGTCTTTTCCATCTCGGCGGCCTGCGCCAGCAGCGCCTGCGCCTGCTTGGCTTTTTCCGGCGAGAGCGAAGCCATCTGCTCGTCTCTGGAGCGATGCAGAGGGCCGCCATCCTGCCAGACGGCGACGAAGAAGGGATCCTTCTCCGCGCTCATCCGCGGATGCGGGCCGGCGATCTTGCCGGCATTGGGGAAGCTGCCCTGCGCCTGCTTCCACCAGCTCAGATCCTGATCGTATTGGTAGGCGCTGCGGCGAAACTCCTCCTGATACTCAGCGGCGATATCCTTGCGGTTCGCGTCCGTGGCGGCGTGCCACTTCGCCAGTTCCGGACGCTTGCTGTCTTTGAGGTACTCCACCCAGCGGGCGAGTTGCTTCTCGTCGAGCTTGGTAGCAGCGGCCACCGCGGCCACGGCTTCGCCCTTGGCGTAGACGCGGTAAGCCGCCAGCATCGAGCTCGCGATCTGTTGTCTCTCCCATGTCGCGATACTTCTGCGCGTCCTTATCGAAGTCGATGATCGCCGGCCACCTTTTTCTCGATCGCGTTGTAAGCGCTCCACTGCTTCTTGAAGGCTTCGAACTCGCCGGGCGGCGCGAGCGGCGTCTGGATCGGGATCGCCCGTCGCGCCGCCGGCATAGCTGAGAGTGGAGGCGAAGATGGCCGCCAACTGGTAGTAGTCTCTGGTGGCGATGGGGTCGAACTTGTGATCGTGGCAGCGGGCGCAAGTGACGGTGAGACCCAGGAAAGCCTTCGCCGTGACATCGATCTGATCGTCGACCACGTCATAGCGCTTCAGCGGCAGATCCTTTTGTGCGAGGGCCTTTTTGCCGAGCGCAAGGAAACCGGTGGCGACGATGCCGCGATAGCCCACGCCGGAGTTCGGGTCGGCCGCCAGAATGTCGCCGGCCAGTTGCTCGCGCACGAACTGGTTGTACGGCATGTCGTCGTTGAAGGCCTCGACCACGTAATCGCGATAGCGCCAGGCGTGCGGATAGCGGTGATCTTCGTCGCTGCCGGTGGAATCGGCGTAACGCATGACGTCGAGCCAGTGCCGTCCCCAGCGCTCGCCGTAACGGGGCGAAGCCAGCAGGCGGTCGACCACCTTCTCAAAAGCCTTGGGGGACTTGTCCGCCAGGAAATCCTGCAGCTCCTTTTCCGTGGGCGGAAGCCCGGTCAGATCGAAAGTGGCGCGGCGGAGCAGCGTGGTCTTATCGGCCGGCGGCGCCGGCTTGAGACCGTTCTTTTCGAGGTTGGCGAGAATGAACTGGTCGATCGGATTGACGGCCCAATCCTTCTGTTTAGGAGTGGGCGGCGCGGCCTGCGAGATCGGCTTGAAGGACCAGAAGTTCTTGTCGGCGTCGGTGATGACTCCGCGCAGGGCGACGGGGCGAACGCCGGTTCCCGCCAGAGAATCGCCGGCGGATGGAGTGACGGCGGGCGTCGGAGCGCCCGCGGCTACCCATTCGCGAACGGCGGCGATGGTTTCGGCGGGCAGCTTGCCCTGCGGCGGCATCTTGATCTGGCTTTCATAGCTGAGAGCCTTGATGATGACGCTCTTTTCGGGTTCGGCGGGCTTGCCGAAGATCCCCATGGAAGCGGCTTCTTTGATGGCCGCCGGGAGAGCTGAAATCGATGCCGCCGCTCTTCAGTTTGGCGTTGTGGCACCCCTGGCACTTTTCAGCGAAAAGCGGGCGGGCGTTCTTCTCGAAGAGTTCCAGCTGGGCGGGAGTTTGCGCACGAGCGATTGCAGCGAATACGAAGAGGATGGTAAGGGCCGGCCGCACCTAACCACGTATTATGACGCAATTGGGCGTCAGTCGTAGCGCAGCGCGATCAGCGGATCCACCTTGCTCGCCCGCCGGGCCGGCACATAGCAGGCGAGCAGCGTCACGAAAATCAGTACGCCCGCCATCGATAGGAAAGTCGTCACATCGACCGCGCTCACGCCGAACAGCAGCCTATCCATAAACCGAGTCAGCGCGAATGCGCCGATCGCGCCCGCCGCGGTTCCGGTTAGCGCAAGCCGCAGCCCTGTCGATCCGATCATGCGAAGCACATCGCCAGTCTGCGCGCCTAGCGCCATGCGGATGCCGATCTCGCTCGTCCGTTGCGCCACCGCATACGAGATCACTCCATAAATTCCCAAAGCCGCGAGGACCAGCGAGAGCGAGGAGAACAAGGTAAGGATCATCGTCAGGAACCGCGGCCGGGAACGATCGGCGTTCAATGTATCCTCGAGCGAGCGCACGGTTGACACGGGCAGCGACCTGATCTAACGCCTGCACCTGCGCGCGTACCGCGTTAACCATCGACATCGGGTCACCCTGCGTGTGGATCGCGAGATAGCCGGTGGCGAATGCGAATGGGTATTGCTGATACGGAACGAAAAGTTCTGTCCCTGTAGGATGATCGATGCCGGCGTTCTTGATGTCCGCAATCACGCCAACCACTGTGCGCCACGGCGTGTCCGCGCCGCCGACGCGCAGGCGATGGCCGAGCGCGCCGTGCGGCCAGAAAACGCGCGCCATCGTTTGGTTGATCACGACGACCGCGGGTGCGTCAATGCCATCGTTGGCGGTGAGGGTTCGTCCTTCGATCAGGCGCGCACCGACGGCATCGAGATAATTCGGACTCACAATATTCCAATAGTCGACATTCTGCATCGGTCCGTTGGGCACGGGGACAAAGCCCTCGATGGGAGTATCGTTCGCGTTGATGCGGCGGTTGGGCGGCAGGCCGTTGGTCATCGAAGCCTGGACCACGCCAGGGAGCGAGCCGAGGCTGCCAAGAAGTGAGCCCCAAAAGTTGCGGACACGGGCAACGTTCCCATAAGCGGTTTGCGGCAAATTGATGCGCATCGTTAAGACGTTATCCGGCCGGACGCCAGCGTCCACTTGCTGCAGTTTCCAGAACGCCTTCACCATGAGCCCGGTGCCGATAAGGAGCACCAGGGCGAGTGCCAACTCGCTGGTCACCAGAGCGGAGCGGAACACATGAGCGGACGAATCGCCCGTGTTGCGGCCGCCCGCCGATTTCAGCGTCTCGGCCAATGTGCCGAGCTTCAGGTGCAAAAGTGGCGCCAAGCCGAACGCGATACCGGTGAGCAATGAGATCGAGAGAGTGAATGCCAGAACCTGCCAATCGATATCGATCTCGCCGGCGCGCGGGATGCTTCCCGCGTTAGTGGCGGCCAGCAGGCGCAATCCGCCGATCGCGAGCAGCGTACCGAGCGCTCCACCCGCGAATGAAAGCAGCACGCCTTCCGTGATAAATTGACGCACCAGATTCCCCATACCCGCGCCAACAGCTGCGCGAACCGCGATCTCCCGGCGCCGCCCTTCCGCGCGCGCCAGCAGCAGATTCGCCACATTGACGCACGCGATGAGCAGCACAAAGCCCACAGCGCCCAGTAGCACCAGCATCGCGGGGCGGACGCCTTTGACCACTTCATCCTGAAAATCGGCGAGGACGAGGGGATGGCGCTTTGGGTCGAAAGGATGATTCGCCGGGGCCGTGGTCGCAGATGAGTGCGCTGCGTAGCGCGTCATCTCGCTTTGCGCCTGCGAGAGCGTAACGCCCTCATGCAGCCGGGCGAGGATAGAAAGATAATGGCTGCCGCGGCCGCCGGGTCGCGCCGGATCGATCTGAAGCGGTGTCCAAAGCTCCACCGCGTCCGTTTCACCAGGAGGGAAATCGAAAGAGGGTGGCATCACGCCCACCACAGTGCAGGGCCTTCCGTCGAGTTGGATGTCGCGCCCGAGGATGCTTCTCTCTCCGCCATAAGCGCGCTGCCAGAGTCCAAAGGAAAGCACGGCGGTGGTGGGCGCGTTCGGCGCGTCATCCGCCACTGTAAGCTGGCGGCCGATGAGCGGCTGCACGCCGAGCATCGTAAGCAGGCCCCCGGTAACGAATGAAGCTTGCGCGCGCACGGGCTGGGCCGCGCCCGCAAAATTGGCGCCCCCGTTGACCCAGCCTTCAAGATCTTCGTACGACTTCGCTTCGCGCTTGAGCTCGAGATACTCCGGCGGCGAGAGCCAGAAATGCCGTAGCCCGCCATTTGGAAACGTAGGGAATTCCGTAAATACCCGCACCAGGCGAGCGGCGTGCGCATAGGGCAGAGGCCGGAGCACTACGGCGTTGACGACGCTAAAAATGGCCGTGGTGGCCCCGATGCCAAGCATGAGACAAAGCACCGCGGCAATAGTAAATCCAGGATTTCTGGCAAACACGCGCAATGCGTAACGGACGTTCTGAATGGCGGTCATGACGGGGTGTTAGACGGCGCTGGCGGCGATTAGGTTGGCTTAGTGCGATAGGCCTCCTGGCCTGTCGATGCACCGAAGGTGCAGAATCAGGTTTGGCGGGAGCCTTCAGGTCTTGGTGGGCACGGGCAGATTCGAACTGCCGACCTGTCGCTTAGGAGGCGGCCGCTCTATCCAACTGAGCTACGTGCCCACTTTCCATCTATTGTAGCTGCGCGCGTGCAATTCCTTTCCTCCCGATGTCGTTCCGGAAATGCATTCCCTCGAACCGAATCTTTTTCACCGCGACGTAAGTATTGCGAATCGCCTCTTTCAAATCCTCACCGCGCGCGGTTACTCCCAACACCCGTCCGCCGGATGTCTCGAGGCCTCCCTCGCCGTACCGGGTTCCCGCCTGGAAGACGGTTGCGCCCGTGGCCTCGGCGGCCCCGATTCCGTGATAGGCTTCCCGGTTTCGAAGGCGCCGGGATATCCGCCGGAAGCCAGCACCACGCAAACGCTCGGCTCGCGCTTCCACTCAATCCGCGCACCGGCGAGCTTGCCTTCAGCGGCAGCGAGCAGCAGCGGGACAAAGTCGGACGCCATGCGGTGCATCAGTGGCTGCGTCTCCGGATCGCCCAGACGGACGTTGAACTCGAGGACCTTGGGTCCATCGGCTGTCATCATCAGGCCGGCATAGAGGAAGCCTGTGAAGCTGGTGGCGTCCACGGCAGGATAAATCACCGTGCGCAGAATCTGTTGCGTCTGGGCGTCGGTCAGGATGTCCGGAATCGCAATATGCGCCCATGCCGCCGGTGTTGGGTCCGGTGTCGCCATCGAAGACGGCTTTGTGGTCCTGCGTGGGTGCGAGCGGGACGACGTCGCGGCCGTCGCACAGCGCGATGAAGCTCACTTCTTCGCCGCGTAGGAACTCTTCGATCACCAGGCGGCCTTGCAGTTGCCCGAGTGCGGCTTCGGCCTCGGCGCGGTCTTGCGCGATGACGACGCCCTTTCCGGCCGCGAGTCCGTCGGCCTTTAAGACCACCGGAAAGCCGAAGCGGTCGAGCGCGGCGCGCGCTTCGGTCTGATGTCTCGTGCGGTCGCGAAGCCGGCGGTGGGGATTCCACTCTGCGCGAAAAAGCGCTTTGCGAAAATCTTGCTTCCTTCCAGTCGAGCGGCGGCGCGGTCTGGGTCCGACGATGAGCCTGCCTCGCGCGCGGAACTCGTCCACGACGCCGTCGACCAGCGGAACCTCCGGTCCGACCACGGTCAGATCCGCGCCGCATGCGCTCGCGCGGCTTCCAGGAAAGACGCGGCTTGGGGCAGGCAAGTCGCCACCTGCGCCATGCCCGGATTGCCGGGCGTCGCGAAGACTTCGACGCCCGGCGATTGCGCCAGTTTCCAACACAGCGCATGCTCGCGCCCGCCGCTTCCGAGGACCAGAATCTTCATTGTCGCTACAATCATAACGTGCACGAGAAATACGACGTCGTGGTGATCGGCGCCGGCCATGCCGGATGCGAAGCGGCGCGGGCGTGCGCGCGGCTGGGGCTGAAGACCGCCATGGTGACGATGAACCTCGACCTGATCGCGCAGATGTCGTGCAATCCGGCGATCGGCGGGATCGCCAAGGGACATCTGGTGCGCGAGATCGATGCGCTGGGCGGCGTGATGGGCGAAGTGGCGGACGCGGTCGGCATCCAGTTCCGCCTGCTGAATACCAGCCGCGGGCCGGCGGTTTGGTCGCCGCGCGCGCAGATGGATAAGAAGGAGTATCGTGTGCGCATGCGCGAGGTGTCTGGAAAAGGAGCCGAATCTGCGCATCAAGCAGGCGGAGGTGGCGGCGCTGGTCGTTGATCGGCAGACCGGCGCGTCACGGGCGTGCTGCTGCGCGATGGGCGAACCATTCCGGCCGGGCGCAGTGGTGGTCACCACCGGGACGTTTCTGAATGGCCTGGCGCATGTGGGCGAATCGAAGTATAGCTGCGGGCGGAATGGCGAGGCGCCGTCGCAGTTGCTTGGGCGATCAACTGCGGACGCTGGGTCTGAATTGGACGCGGCTGAAGACCGGGACGCCGCCGCGGCTGGACGGACGCACCATCGATTGGGCGCGTTCGAGCCGCAGCCGGGCGATGCGAGTCCCGACGCCGTTCTCGTTTCTTGACGGAGAAGATCGACCGGCCGCAGATTCAGTGTCACATCGGCTACACGACGGAGGAGACGCTGCGGATTCTGACGAGAGGCGATTCCGCGGTCGCCGCTGTACAGCGGGCAAATCGAGGGCGTTGGGCCGCGGTATTGCCCGTCGATCGAAGACAAGGTGGTGAAGTTCCCGGACAAGGCGCGTCACCAGATTTTTCTAGAGCCGGAAGGCCTGGATACGAACGAAGTCTATGTGAACGGCATGTCGACCAGCATGCCGATCGACGTGCAGACGGCGATGGTGGCTTCGATTCCGGGGCTGGAAAATGCCGAGATGATCCGGCCCGGATACGCGATCGAATATGATGCGATCGATCCGCGGGAGCTGCATCACACGCTGGAAGTGAAGTCGATTCCGGGCCTGTTTCTGGCCGGGCAGATCAACGGGACGTCGGGCTACGAAGAGGCGGGCTGCCAGGGCCTGATCGCCGGGATGAACGCCGCGTGCGCGCTGACGGGCCGGGAACCGGTGGTGATCGGGCGGACCGAGGGCTACACGGGCATTCTGATCGACGATCTGATCACCAAGGGCGCCGACGAGCCGTATCGGATGTTCACCTCGCGGGCGGAATTCCGTCTGCATCTTGCGCATCGACAATGCCGATGAGCGCTTGACGCCGATCGGCCGCCGCGCGGGCTTGGTGACTGACGAGCGGTGGGAGATTTTCGAACGAAAGCAGGCGCAGAAAGGAGCGGTTGGCGGCGCGCTGGAGCAGCATAAATACGGCCAATGGTTGAAGCGGCCGGAAGCGTCGATGGCGGAGATCGCGCCATGGGTCGTGGAGAGTGCTGGGCGAGGAAGC
Source organism: Bryobacterales bacterium (assembly GCA_963763545.1). Lineage (GTDB taxonomy): Bacteria > Acidobacteriota > Terriglobia > Bryobacterales > Bryobacteraceae > PALSA-243. Next base: position 27,449 of record CAVXPE010000011.1, on the reverse strand, counting down.
CGCTGTACGGCGTTCTGACGACTGTCGAAACCGAGACCAAGTACAGCGGCTATATCAGCCAGCAGACGCGGCAGATCGAGCGCATGAAGGATTCGGAGCGCCGGCCGATTCCGGGGGACTTCGGGTTCGGCGGGATTCCCGGGCTTTCGCGCGAGGTCCAGGATAAACTGGAGCGCGTGCGGCCCGCGACTCTGGGCCAAGCGGCGCGGATTCCAGGCGTGACGCCGGCGGCGATCGCGATTCTCGACGTGTATCTGAGTGTCGCCCGTGTTCGCTGAGTTGCTGCGCGAGCGCAGTTGCGTCGGCATCGTGGAGTTGTCGCCGGCGCAAATCGCGGCTTTGGAGGCGCACTACGACTTGCTGGTGCGCTGGAACAAGACGCTCAATCTGACCACGATGACAGGTCGTTGGAGGAAGCAGTCGAGCGGCACTATTGCGAATCGCTGTTTCTGGGGCGCATTTGCCGGCGCAGACCCTGCAGAATCGCGGATGTTGGATCGGGCGCGGGGTTTCCGGGGTTTCCGGTGGCGATTTTGCGGCCGGATTGCGAGTGACGTTGATGGAGTCGCATCAGCGGAAGGCCGTTTTCTTGCGGGAGGCTCTCGCGGAAGCTGGCTAACGTGCGGGTGATCGCGAAGCGGGCGGAGGATGTCGAGGACGATTTCGATCAGTTGATTTCGCGCGCAGTGAGTTATGAGGATTTGTCCGCGCAGTCTAAAGAAGTTGGCTCCCAGTGTTGCCGATCTGTTGACTGGGGCGGAGGAGCCTCCGGGAAGTGGGGCTGGTATTGGGACGCCGGCAGTTGTCGTTCCCGGCGGAACGTCGCGGTTCTTGCGGTCTGGGCGAGCGAGGGCTGAAGTCAGTACATGTAATGTTTCACGTGAAACGAGCAGTCAAAGTTTCACGTGAAACACCCTTGGGGACGCCATCGCCACAACAGTGCTAGCATAGCCGCTTGAGCCGAGTTTTTGCCATTGCCAACCAAAAAGGCGGCGTTGGGAAAACCACAACCGCCATCAATCTTGCAGCCTCGCTAGCCGCCAATGACCTTACAGCATTCTGGTGATCGATAGCGACCCACAAGGCAACGCCACGACGGCCTTGGGCGTCGCCAAAGACCCTGAACGCCAAGCCTCTACCACGTCCTGCTTGGCGATGCCACCCCCGCAGAAGCCATCGTCCAACACAGACTTCGAAGGTGTTTCCATCTGATTTCCGCCGACAAAAACCTCGTCGGCGCCAATCTCGAGCTTGTCGACATGCCCAAACGCGAATTCCGCCTTCGCGAGCGCCTCGCAGCCGATCCGCAATCAATTACGATTTCATCCTCATCGACTGCCCGCCGGCGCTCGATCTACTCACGCTCAACGCCCTCATGGCGGCCGATGCCGTCCTCGTGCCGATTCAATGCGAATTTTTCGCCCTGGAAGGCATTTCCGAACTCATGGATACCATCGACCGCATTCGGGCAGTCCTTCCACCACCCCCTGAAATCGAAGGCATTCTTCTGACCATGTTCGACGACCGCACCAACCTCACCCGGCAAGTCGCCGCCGACCTGCGCGAATTCTTCCAGGACGAGGTCTTCAAAACCATCATTCCGCGCAGCATGCAACTGGCGGAAGCGCCCAGTTTCGGCAAACCGATTCTGGCCTACGACCCCCGCTCCAAAGGCGCCGAAAGCTACATTCAACTGGCAAAGGAGATTCTGGATCGTGAACAAACCAGAAACCACGCGCAGCGTCCTCGGTAAAGGCCTCGGCTCGCTCCTGCCGACGCGGAATCAGCGCGTCGTGTCGGTTGAGGCGCCTCCGGCGGTGGCGCCTGAGACGGCGAGCTCAATCGCCATCGATCACATCGATCCTAACCCGCTCCAGCCGCGCCGCTTGTTCCAGCAGGAGCGCCTCGCGGAACTGGCGCAATCCATTCGCGCCAACGGCATCATTCAGCCCTTGGTCGTTCGCAAAGCCGGCGACCGCTATCAAGTTAGTCGCCGGTGAACGCCGCTGGCGCGCGGCGAAACTCGCCGGCCTGTCGCAAGTTCCGGTTGTCAGTTCAGGACATCCCCGACGACCACCTTCTCGAAATCACTCTTATCGAGAACATCCAGCGGGAGGATCTGAACCCCATCGAAACGGCCATCGCCTTCCAGCGCATGGCCGCCGAGCTGATCTCTCCCCAGAAGACATCGGCCACCGCACCGGCAAAGATCGCACGACCGTCATCAATTCCATGCGCCTGCTGCAGCTCCCCGCCGATCTCCAGCAACTCGTTGCCGAACGCCGCCTTTCCGCGGGTCATGCTCGGTGTCTTCTGATCGCTTCCGACTCCCGAACTGCAACGCGAAGTCGCCGAGCGCGCCGTCGCACGTGGATGGTCGGTCCGCGCAGATGGAGCGCACCACGCAAAAGATGCTCGAGAAGGCCGCAAGCCGAAGACCGTCGACGAGGTCGAAACCGACCCGAATGTCAAAGCCGCCATTCAGGAACTGGAGCGGGTTCTAGGCACCAAAGTCCGGATCGTAGAAAAGGCCAAGCAAAAAGGGCGGATCGAGATCGACTACTATTCGTCTGAGGATCTTGACCGGATCTACGCTGCCATTGTCGGCGAACATTAAAAGAAATAGCAGCAAAAAGAAATAGCGGCGACGTCAGCAACCTTTTCGCCGATTGACGCGTTAAATTATTTAGACTAAATACAGTAGGGGTGTGTTATGCGCGTCCAATTGCTCATCTTATTCGGCCTCGCCGCTATCGAAATGCCTGCCGCGCAGGAATCGGCCCCAGCAATCTCCGTCGCGCCGCAACCGTACACTGTAGATGTAGGCGTGAAGATCCCCCTGAGCTTAATCAACAGCATAAGCACGAAGCACTCCCAAGAGGGTGATCGAGTCTATCTCGAAAGCGCATTTCCCATCCTTTCGCGTGGGCGAATCGTAATTCCAGTTGGCAGCTACGTGGCGGGCACCATCACTGAAATCAAAAAGCCCGGCCGCGTGAAGGGTCGTGGCGAATTGTATGTGCGTTTCGATACCCTCACGCTTCCGAATGGCGTTACGCGCGATTTCACCTCTCGCATGGGCACTATGGACGCGTCTTCGAGCGGCAAACTCGACCGCGATGAAGGCAAAGTCGTTAGTGAAGGCAATAAGGCCGGGGATCTGCAAACGGTCGCCGAAACCACCGCGACTGGCGCTTCGGTCGGCGGCATCGCTGGCGCCGTCGCCTCCCATGCCGGTATGGGACTCGGGATCGGGGCAGGAGTCGGCGCAGCGGCCGGCATCATCGCCGTGCTGGTTTCTCGCGGCCCGGATGCCATCTTAGCGAAAGGCAGTACGGTGGAGATGATCCTGGATCGCTCAGTTACTTTCACCGATGCGGACCTTGACTTTGGAAATTACCAACCACCGCACATGACGACGCCCGTAGCGCCACTACCCGAACAGCAGAAGTCCTCGCTTCCTTTGCCTATTCGCAAATAACCGATAACGCGGGCATGCTAGCCGCTCACTTCAAGATTTCCAATATCCCCGCCAGCTCCCGTCGAATCTCCGGCAGCGGATCGTTCGCGAAAAGATCGCGTTGCGCGGTCTTGGACGCCCGCGTCTTTAAACTTCGCGACTCGTGCAGCAGTTGACGCGCGCCCTCAATGGTGAATTTCTTCTCGTAAAGCAAGTGCTTGATGCGGAGCAGCAACTCCACATCCTTGCGGCGATAAAGTCGATGGCCGGTTCCCGACTTCTTGGGCGAAAGCACCGCGAATTCGGTCTCCCAATAGCGAAGAACATACGGCTCAACGCCCAACAATTCACTTACTTCACCGATCTTGAAGTACAGTTTATCGGGGATTTCTGGCGTGCCGGGCTGTAACGCCACATCCGTCATGAGACATCCGCCATCCTATCACGCATTTCCCTACGGGCTAGCTTGCGCGGCGTCGGTGGTCGCCAACAACGACCCTCCTTCGGACGTTGGGGCGCCAGCCTCCGCGCGCAAAAAACCACTTGCATAAAGGACCACACGCATAGTAACTTAGCTTACGCGAGTAGTCCACCTCTATGGCGCGTCCAAAATTAACAAAGCTAGAGCTTCAGATCATGGAAGCTCTATGGAGTCGAGGACCCTGCTCCGTCCGCGAAATACACGAAACATTCCCCGCCAGGAAGAGGCCGGCATATACAACAGTGCAGACGATGGTCTATCGCCTGGAAGTGAAGAAAGCCTTGCGCCGCGTCAAGAAAATCGCCACTGCGAACATCTTCGAGGCGGCGGTGACCCGCGAAGCCGCACAACGGCGGCTAGTGGATGAACTGCTTGCCCTCCTCGGCGGCCGAAGCCGGCCCATCATGGCTCACCTCATCGAATCCGGGAGTCTCACGCTCGACGACATACGCGAGGCAGAGAGAACACTCCTGAAGCTCGTGGAAGAGGAGAAGCCAGAGTGAATCTGACATCCCTATCGCAGATTGCCAATCACCTGTGGCAATCCACTTTGTTTGCGGGAATCGCGGGTCTGCTGACACTGGTGCTGCGAAAGAATCGCGCGCGCGTGCGCCTTTGGGTATGGCTGGCTGCGTCGTGCAAATTTCTAGTCCCACTGTCCCTACTTATGGCATTTGGCGCCCACATCCAATGGCAGACAGCTCCCGAAATCCCGCGGTCTAACCTCACCGTGGTGATGGAGGTAAGTCAGCCATTTACGCCTTTGGCGGAATCCTCTCGTTTGTCGGAGGCGGCGCCGGCTGCTGCCAGTCTTCTGCCTATCGTTCTATGTGGCATCTGGGCGTGTGGATTTCTATGTATCGCCGCTGCATGGTGGGTGCGATGGAGACGCCTTCGGGCAGCGATTTCGCGCGGAACATCCGTACAGCTTGAATTACCGCTGCCCGTGGTGTGCGCTTCCACGCTGATTGAACCGGGTGTCTTCGGTGTTTTCCGCCCAGTGCTGTTGCTTCCGGAGGGAATCTTCGACCGCTTGACGGCGGCACAACTGGAAGCAGTCATCGCACATGAGCTTTGCCATGTACGGCGCCAGGATAATCTGATCGCTGCGATTCACATGTTCGTCGAGACTGTCTTCTGGTTCCATCCACTGGTGTGGTGGATCGGTAAGCGAATGGTGGAAGACCGTGAGCGGGCCTGCGACGAAGAGGTTTTGCGGCTCGGCAGCGAGCCGCGGGTCTATGCGGAAGGGATTCTCAGTATATGTAAGCTTTACGTCGAATCGCCGCTGCCATGCGTCTCCGGAGTGACGGGCGCGGATCTGAAGAAACGGATAGAGCTGATCATGAAGAATCGCGCAGTTCTGAGACTGGACTTCACCCGCAAGGCAATCCTGGCGCTCACCGGCGTCGCAGCCCTGGCGCTGCCAGTCGTTGTCGGCGTCGTGAATGCCCCATTTGGGCGAGCACAATCAAGCGCCGGCCAGAAGCGGCTCACCTTTGACGTGGCATCAGTGAAGCCGGTCTCCGTGCCGGATGGAGTCCGTCTCATGGAAGGCGGCGGGATCGGCGTCCGCAAAGGCTCCGGGATCCAGATCCCGCGCAACAGCGGAGGACCCGGCACAGACGATCCCGGCCGGATCCACTATCCCCTGATCACGCTGAAGGAACTCTTGCGGCGGGCTTGGGCTTCGTATTATGAAATCGATGGCCCAAGCTGGCTCGATTCGCAGACGGTCGCGGTGGACGCCACCATGCCGCAGGAAACTACAGAGGAACAATTCCAGGAAATGCTGCGCAACCTGATCACCGAGAGATTCGGCTTGCAGTACCATCCTGGAAAAAAAGAGATTACGAGTTACGCCCTGACGATCGCCAGCAAGGGTCCGAAAATGAAGGCGTCGGCGGACCAGGGCGAGGCCGCGTGGGCGCGCCCCGCGCGGCCGCCAGGTAGCGGAAAGGATGGCTTCCCGATATTGCCTCCTGTGTCGGGGAAACTGATGGTGAATTTCGGCCTGGGAGACCGTTACCGCATTATCGCCCAACAGGTGACGATACAAGACCTGGCCAAGAACTTGGGTTCGCAGATGAAAACGATGGTTGCGGATGCGACCGGGCTGACGGAAAAATACGACTTCACTCTGACCTATGCAAGCCTTGAGCCGATTCCGCCACCTCTCCATACGCCAGAAGACCTGGAGCCGCTGCCCGATATTTTCGCGGCGCTGCAATCGCAGCTCGGACTCAAACTTGAGCGTAAACCGGTACCCGTGGAGGTCTTCGTGGTCGACCACATGGAGAAGACTCCAACGGGGAATTAACCCCCAGCTCAATCGAAGCTAATTGTCACGGCATGTTCACCTCTCGGCAGCAGCAACGCATTCGGACCCGCCGGTTCCGCCGCGAACTCCGCCCCGTCCACCAACGTCTGGCGCGGCTGACGGTCAAAGACCGCGATCGCATGCGCATCGCTTCGATACGAAAACTCGATCGGGCCGCCTGGAAGCGCGCGCGCCGAGCGCAACTCGCCATTCAATCGCAGTAACCGCGCCGGCGCCCGCGCACCCGATGGTTCCACAGTATGCACGCCCGCCGGCAGCCAAACCGTCGTATCGTCGGCCGCCGGCCAGAGCCGTCCATCCACCATCGCCGCCCCATTCCATGGTACGCCGACGCCAGCCGCCGAATCGATCGAAAGCTTCGCGCCCGTGCGCTCGATCCGCGTCACCGCAGCCGAAGCCGATGGCAGTAGCGGCAGATCCGGCATCAGCAGCGAATTCTCGAAATACAGCGCCACGCGCGAAAAATTCGCCGCCGCGCTGTGTACCAGCTCAAACAATTCCGTCCCTGTCTGTTGTTTCGTCGGATAAACGTCCTGATATCGGTCGACGATGTTCATGTCTACCGCCAACCGCTCGCGATGCGGCGTCAACGGCCGGTACTTCTCTGCGATCGCCTGATACCGCTGCGCCCCCAGATTCCAAACCGTCGCCGGATCCTCAATCAAGAACGTGAAGGCATGGCTATCCAGCATCGGCAAAACACGCGCCGCATCCGCGCCGATGGCATCGCGCATCCCGGTGTCGAAGCGATCGTCGACATGCGTCAGCACCAGATCCAGATCCGGCTTCCGCGCGCGCAAACTTTCCAACTCGCCCGAGCCACTCCTGCTGCATCCGCCGCGCGAGCTCCGCGCGAAAATCGAGGAACGCCCTGCGCGAAATATCGTCCTTGCGCGCGCCGAATAGCTCGATGGGGTCGAATCCCGCGCTCTTGCGAAACTCCGCCCGCACGTCGTCATTCATCGGCGTGAAGCGCGATGGGTTGCCGATGCCTTCCAACGATTCGAAATACAACTCGGCGAGGTTGACGCCATCCCAAGCGAAGCGTCGAAATCAATTCCTTCACGCCGGCGGACGCCGCGCGGAAACAATCGCGATTCGTCAGGTTCATCAGCTTGCGCCAATCGAGTTGCGCGTCCTGCAGAACGGCCGTCTTCTCGCGCCACTCGGGGTGATCGTCCCAAAACTTCTCGCTCACATGCGGCAATTCGAGCCACGCGTAAACCAGAATCCCCTCGCGATGGCACGCCGCGATAAGCTTTCGCAGATATTCGTCGCGCTCCGCGTCGCGTTCGTAGAAGTGCCACGCCGCCACATGCAGCGCCGCGATGCCCGATTTGCGCCAGCGCGCCGCGAAGTAATCCAAATCGACACGCGAGCGATACGACGAATCGAAGAATGCCCACAGCCTCGACGCATGAAAAGGCGCTTCGAGGCCCAGATCCGTGAGCGCCTCGAGGATATATGGAAACCGCTCGTACCCGCGCTCCCCCGGCGCCGCCGCAACCCACAGCACTGCGCCGGACCCGCGCCTGACGCCGGCCGTCATCGGCGCGCCCGTCCACCGTTCCCGCGCGAAAACGGTAGCGCCCGCGGGCAAATCCATCACCGGAAGCTCGAGGGCCTTTTCCCAAATGATCGGCAGCGCCGGACGATGCACGTCCTGCAAACTGGTGGTGTGGACGGTTCCCTTGCCGCGCTTGAAACCCAACGATTCGGCCAGCGGCGATTCACCTTCCAGCACGAGAATTGCGCCCTTCTCAATGCGCCCCGGCCAATCGGATGTGGCTGCCGCGCCCGCTCGCGCGACGAAAACGTGCGCATCGGCGTGCTGCTGAAATCCGATCGAAGCAAAAATCTGCGGCCATGAACCGGCATCGCGCCCCAGCACATTAAAGTAAGGCAGATCCCCCGCCGAACCCGACCCCGGAAGCGCGAGAAGTAGTACAGGCAGGCCAAAGTGGGATAGGCCTCTTGGCGCTGATCCGCGCGCCGAAGGCGCGGGTCGCTCGGCACAACGCAGCGCCTCTCGGCAGCGAAGCCGCCAGGCCACCCGCTCCCCGCGCCACTATCGCGTAAACGCATACCAAACCCCCATCCGCAAATCGTAAAAATTGGGCCCGCGCGGATTCCCCTGATTCACCAGATAAGCCCCGCGCAACAGATTCACAGTCACGTACATCCCTGTCGGCATCGCCGCCGCTCTGAACCTAATCCCGGGTCCCGTCTCCAAAAAATTGGCCCAATACTGCCGCTGCGTATCCACCGTGCATTGGCATTGCAGTAAAGCTGCACCCGCAGCGCGTGCGGCCCCAACGTGTATCCAAATCGCGACTGCGAATACAGCAGCGAATCGTTGCCAAACCGGCTGACAAAAATCGCGTCCAGCGTCGTATCCGCGAAATGCGCCCGGCGATTCGCTCGCCGAGCGTCTTCCCTGTGCCGCGCGCCGCGCTGATTCCGCCGCGATAATCCGGCAGCATGTGCCCATTGAGATAGCTCATGGCCGACCCCGCCTCGAACCATCCTGTGACCCCGTGCCATGTGTCCGTCCGCACCCCGGCGGCCACAATGAATGAACTTTCCGAGAGATACTGCGGCGCCGCGCCCGCGCTCGATGTGCCGATCGTTTCGCCGCGTGTCGCCCACGAACCGCACGCTCACGTAAGGCTTGATCGGCAATCGCGAGCGCAACTCCGTCTTCACCTGCGCATAGCCGAACTGGTCGTGCCAGCGCGTTGAAAACAGCGGATAAAACCAGGCCGTCGTGCGGAACAACTCCACCGCCGGCCGAAGGTTGTTACGCGCATGCGCCGCTTCGCGCGCGATCTTCGGATCCGGACTCCGCCGCGCCAGGTCGAACCAGTGGAACGCCTGCGCATCGCGATGCAGATGTTATTTGCCCAACCCGAGCTTCAGCATCACCGAGTAATCGCCCGGATCCTCCTCATGCGCCATTTCGAAATAGTGCAGCGCGTCCTTCATGTATCCGGCTTGCAGGCTACGCTCCGCCATCGCCTTGGCGTCGTTCCCCGATTCCTGCGCCGATCCTTGAGATGGCGCCGCGATACACAATCTTCAGCGGCAGGTGCAGCACCTCGCGCACGCGGTTCGAAAGATCCTCATCGTTGGAATCAAGCACGCGTTGGAAAAGTGGCGTCGCGTCCGCGCTTCGCGCCCGCGGCCGTAGAGCAAAAACCCCAACTGCGCCACCGCAAGCAGATCCCCCGGCGGCGGTTCCGCCAGCGCGCGGAACTCGCGCTCCGCCTCGCCCGGCCGATCCATTTGCAGCAGCAGAAACGCCAGCTCGCGCCGCAGTTCGACGTTCTTCGGGTCCAGCTCCAACGCTTGCTGAAACTCAGGACACATACGGATATCGCTCCGGCAACAACTCGCGCGCCATCTCCGCGGCGCGCGTCTCCCCGCCCCGCGATGCCGCCAGCAGCGCCGCATTCGCGCGTTCTCCCTCGCCCGCGGCCTTCAGCACGCGACCCAAATCCACCAGTACCGAACGCCGGTCCGGCAGCAAGCGCCACGCCTTCTCATAGTGCTCGGCCGCCAACGATAATTCGTCGCGCTGTTCGGCCAGCGTCGCCAACTCGAAATGCGCGCTGAAGTTGTCCGCGCCCTTCTCAATAGCGCTTTTCCACCGCTCGATCCCCGCCGCGAGCGGCGCATCGATGTTCTGAAACGCCTGCTCCGCCGTCGCGTTGCCTGTCTTACGGATGCGGTCGAAGATCCGCCGCGCCTCCGCCTGCTCCTTGGTTTCATAGCAGAGGAAGGCATACTCCATCGCGACCTGCGTATCCGCGGGGTCGATGGTCATCGCCTCGCGAAACTGATCGCGCGCCAGAATATTCTCGCCAATCTTCAGATAGGTGTAGGCCAAATCTTTACGGATCGACGCGCGCTTCGGCGCCGCCTCGATCGCTTTCATGAAATCGGCGATCGCCGGCTCATAAGCGCGCACGCGCAATGCTTCGTACGCGCGTGAAAGCGGAGCATAAGCTGGGTCGGGGATCGGATTGGGCGTTTGCGCCCAAACCAGTCCACCCATGGCGAAAAGTATGGCGGTTCGCATATCTCTCTAGAGGAGTAGTGCGTTCAGCGAGGCATTTCTCGCAAAATTAGTTGTGACCTCTCGCGCCAGCGGAATTCTCCTCCACCCCACCTCGCTACCCGGACCCTACGGGATCGGCGATCTCGGCCCCGAAGCCCACCACTTTGCAGACTGGCTAGCCGCCGCCGGCCAGCGCATCTGGCAGGTTTTACCTTTAGGCCCAGTAGGATACGGCGAATCCCCGTATCAACTTTTCTCCGCCTTCGCCGGAAATCCCCTCCTGATCAGCCCGGATCTCCTTGCCGAGCGAGGTTGGCTCGAGTCGTCCGATCTCACCGGCGCGCCCTCCTTTTCCGAAGAATCGGTGGATTTCGAGCGCGTAATCCACTGGAAGACCATCCTGTTGCACAAAGCATTCGACCGTTTCCGCACGCATTCGCTGCCGGCCGATCACGAAGCGTTCGCAACATTCGTCCACGGCCACTCCGCTTGGCTGCCCGCGTTCGCCCGCTTCATGGCGCTCAAGGAAGCCAATGGCGGCCGTATGTGGACCGAATGGGACAAATCAATCCAGCCCAATCCCACGGACATGAAGTATCACGAATTCGTGCAATTCGAATTTTTCCAGCAATGGTGCGCCCTGAAAGACTACTGCGCGAATCTCGGCATCCGCATGATGGGCGATCTTCCCATCTACGTTGCCGGAGACAGCGCCGACGTGTGGGAGCGCCCCGAACTCTTCGACACCACCGCCGTATCCGGCGTCCCGCCCGATTATTTCAGCGCCACGGGACAACTCTGGGGTAACCCTCTCTACCACTGGGACAAGATGAAGGAAGAAGGCTATCGCTGGTGGATCGAGCGCATGCGCGCCGCGCTCGCCATGTTCGACTTGGTGCGTATCGACCACTTTCGCGGCTTCGAAGCCTATTGGGCCGTCCCCGCCGGCGAACCCACTGCTGAAAACGGCCAGTGGATCAAAGGCCCCGGCGCCGACCTCTTCCGCGCGCTTAAAGACGCGCTTGGCCCTCTGCCCGTGGTCGCCGAAAACCTAGGCGTGATCACGCCGGAAGTGGAGGCCCTCCGCAACGAATTCGGCTTCCCCGGCATGGCGATTCTGCAATTCGCGTTCGGCAAAGATGACCAGGCCCGCAGCTTTAAGCCGCATAACTACGTCCACAACCTGGTTGCCTACAGCGGCACGCACGACAACGACACCGTGATGGGCTGGTGGCAAAGCAAGGGCGGCGACAGCACGCGCAGCGCGCAGGATATCGCCGAAGAGAAAGCCCACGCCCGCCAGTATCTCGCGACCGATGGCGCCGAGATGAACTGGACTCTCATTCGCGCCCTGATTGCCTCCGTCGCCGACACGGTCCTCTTCCCCGCCCAGGATGTCTTAGGCCTCGGCAGCGAAGCGCGCATGAACACTCCTGCGGTAGCCAGCGGAAACTGGCGTTGGCGAATGAAACCCGGCGCCCTTACGCCCGAACTGGCCAGCCGCCTCCACGAGATGTCGCAAATCTACGAGCGAATAGGATAGGCCGGCGCGCCCTATTTCGCGCGATATCCGCGCCACACCCACTCCAGCGCCTCCGGCAACGTCTGCCGCTTCACCGCGCCGTCCGTGTGGCCGGCGTTCTTCGCGAATATGAACTGATAGTGGTAGCCCTTCGCCGCCAGCACCTTCGCCATATTCTCGTTCGCCAGCACCCAGTCGTGATAGCCATCCGTCCGGCCGAAGTTGTCCCGATCCCCTACCTCCATCCAAATCCGAATCGGCTTCACCGGCGAGTTCGGAATCAGGCGTTCATGGAACTCCCACGCGCCATGCGGCGTCTCATCGTTCGCCGGCCACTGCTGATTCACGTAAGTGCCCGAATAAGTCAGTACCCGATGATATAAGTCGGTGTGATACCACGCCATCTCCAGCGCCGCCGATCCACCCGAGCTCCCGCCCATCGTCGCGCGCCCGTCCGGGTCCTTTGTCAACTTGACGTTCGCCTCTTTTTCCACGCGCGGCAGCACTTCTTTCTCGACAAACTCCGCGTACAGTCCCGACATCGTGTCGTATTCGAGCCCGCGTTCGCTGCCCTGCGCATCTCCGCTGCCATTTGCGATCGATATCGCGATCATCACCGGCACTTTCTTTTCCGCAATCAGGTTGTCGAGCGCCGTAAACAGCGGCTTATCCGGTCCGTCCGCGCCCACAATAAACGGCGCCTCCGTTCCCGCGACATACTGTTTCGGGACATACACCGCCACCTTCCGCGTATAAGGAGCAGGGTGACTGTCGATGATGAACTTGGTCGGATCGTTCGGGTCCGGCCGTCTGCCGCCGCCCGCCGCTCTCGCGATTCCCGAATAGATTTTGCTGTCCGTCGACTCCATCGTGAATTCGAAAACGCTCCCCTGCGGTACGCCATCCCGGACCGTCATCTCCGCCGCCGGATTATGCGTCGGCCCGATGATGAAGTTGCCCTCGGCGTTTGCCGCCGGGACCTCGCCATCCGGCAGTTCCTTTGCGTCCACATACCCCGGTGTGTGCGCGTCCCGCGTAGGATTCGCTGGCCGCTGCCCCCCGCGCGCAGCGGCGCCGGCGGCCGGCGCTCCCGCTGGCGGTTGTCCCTGCTGCGCTGGCGGCGTTTGCGCCAAAACCGCCCCTGCCGCCAATAAGAGAATCAAGCTACGGATCATTAATGAGCCCTCCATCCATCGCCGATATTACCGCATTCGGCGGTCGGTCCAACACCACATCATCTCGCCGCTTGAGCTCCTTGACGCGCCTCTAATCCCGGCGGTACCGTGAAATTAAGCCGCCAAGGGCTTACCCGTGACCCTCACACTTGATATCAAACCCGAAGTACAGGCCGAATTGGCTCGTCAAGCCGCCGCTCAAAACCGCGCCATTGAATCCGTCGCCGCGGCGCTGCTTGAAGCGGCGGTACAGGTCCCAACGCCTTCCCGTTCCTCCGCAAAGACGATGGTTGAGCTCTTCGCGCCTCTTCGCGGCCTGAATATCGAGTTCGAACGCGATCGCGATCCTGGACGGGACATCGATTTGTGAGCGGCTTCCTCGTCGATACCAACATTCCTTCCGAACTCACTCGGGAACTACCCGATGAGCGCGTGTCGGCATTTATCGAAAAGGCCGGCCAGAAGAATCTGTTCCTGAGCGTCATGACGATAGGCGAAATCTGCAAAGGCATCGATCTCTTGCCGGCCAGCAAGAAGCGGACCGGTCTCCAAGACTGGTTAGAGCTCGAGGTACGACCCTGGTTCGCGGGCCGCATTCTTCCGGTTACTGAAAGCATCGCCGAACGATGGGATCACGTGGCTGCCGCGGCAAGAAAACGAGGCGTTACCCTGGCCGTTGTCGACGGCATAATTGCCGCTACGGCCATCGTCCTAAACTCCGCCAAGTAGAAATGTCCGGTTTGGCAGTGAGTTTTCAGAGGTGTGGTTTAGAGTGTGAATGATTCTCTGGGACGTCGCGGTTCTGGGGAAGATTCAAAGCCGATGCGACAGAGTTGGCTCCGAAGTAAACGGCGGCAAACCCTCGGTTAACCGGGCCCTGCGGGGTACCCTCCGGGGGTTTTGCTTTTGTAGGCAAGCTTACTTTGGTGAGACTCCCGAGCAGAGGCTTTGAATAAAATAAACGCGACGTTGGACGGGCCGCTTTTGCCCGGCCTACCAATTCGTTTTAAGCTGCGGAGCTTGGCGGCGGCTTCGAGAGCAGACAGAGCGGTTTTCTCCGGACTGGTCAGGTGGAAGTTCTCCATCCATCGACTTTTGGCGCGCGGTGCGGCGGGTTTGCGTGCACGCGCGAGCTTGGGCTTTGGCACTCTGGGACGCGGCTCGCAAGCGGTGACCGTTACGTAGCGGTTGCCGAAGCGCACCGCCATGGAGGCGTCGAGCCGCATCTCGATGCGGACAGCGGCCCCCCGCAGGCCCGCACGAACGTCGCTGCGGGCTATCCGGTAGGTCTGCGTATTGAACTGAATCGTGTACCCATCGCTGACTTGTCGGTTTTCCACATAGCTCAGCGAAGCAGCCAGTGAGTGCTCCTTGCCTAACGCCCGATGGGCGTCGTCGCTGCTGGCCGGAACGACGGCAATCGTTTTGTTCCACCATACGACAAACTCCTCTTCCAAATAGGCGTTGGCGTGTTCCAGGCTCTTTGCCCCAGCCACCCTCAGACCTTTCACCAGACGGTCCTGCGCCGTCTGGAAACTGCGTTCCACTCGACCCTTGGCCTGCGGCGAGTGCGCCCCGATCCACACGATGTCCAGTTCCCGAAGCGCCCGTCCGATCTGGTCGGCGGTAAAGGTTCGCGCTCGTCTCGCGGTAACGCGGTGGCATACCGCGCCGTTTTCGGAGCCGTTTGAAACAAACCTGCCTTGTCGGTGTAATAGCTGACTGGCCGGCCATGCCGTTCCACGTAGCTCCACACCAGCCGCATGTTTTCCGCTGTCGAATCGTGCAATACGAATCGCGCATGGAGCTGGCTGGACGCGTCGTCGATCATGTGGATCAGGTAGAGCTTCGGACCGCGATCCTCTAGCCAGGCATGCTCGCTGGTATCCCACTGCACCAACTCGCCCACTCGTGACCGGCGCCGTCTCCACTCATGGATCGTGTCGACCCGCTGCCGGCTGGCACGCCACAGCTTGCCTTCGATCATCCAGCTCCGCACCGTCTCGCGACCGGCATGTATGTCGTCGTTGCTGGCCAGGTACTCTGCCGCCAGCGTGGGACCGAAGCCGTGATAAACTTCGCGGCCCAGTATCTCCACCGCTTTTTGCTTGGTCTTCTCGTCCAGCTTGCGGTTGGACGGCCGCCCGCGCAGGGCATGTACTAACGCCTTGTCCCCCTTGCCCTTTAGCCGCTTCAACAGCCGGCGCACATGCCGCTCGCTCTGGCCGATCTCCTCGGCGGCCTGTCGTTGCGTGATCAGGCCCTTCTTTGCTTTTTTCAATGCGACCAGCCGGTCGCGGTCCTTTTGCGTCATGAGAAATGTTCCTGAATCCACCCCTCCAGCCTGGACCCGTCAATAGGACATTTCTACTTGGCACGATTAGGACATTATCATTTGGCGCTGACAAACATAACCTGACGCTCGCAACGCGGAACACGAAAGACTATAGTGGTCTAGGAGTTTCCCAGTTCAACCCCTGGGACGAGTTTAAGTAGTCTCCCTCTCCCTTCCTCACTAAAGGCCTCCGTAACTAGCAAGCTATGATTAATTTGATTTGACAAATCAAATTAAATGACCGATACACTACCCTTCACTGCCCCGCCCCGAAGTAGACCTCGTTCTCCGCTGCTATCCCGAGATCTACTTCGCCTGCCACCGCCGCCACGTGCGCGACGAGAAAACGCAAAACACCATCAGCGCTCATCAGGCCAGCATCCTCGATCACCTCGACGACGTCGAAGGCACATCCATGCTCGACCTCGCCCGCCACATGGGCGTCACCGCATCCACCATCTCCCTCACCGCCGACCGCCTTGAGCGCGGCGGGCTACGTCCGCCGCGAACGCAGCAAGCAGGACGCGCGCCGCGTCGATCTGCGCCTCACGCCCGCCGGCGTCCGCATCAAGCGTCAACAGAAAGTGCTCGAGCCCGATCTCATCGCCGCCATGCTCGGCAAGCTCGACGAGAAACGGCGGAAGAAAGCGCTGCGCGGCCTCGAACTCCTCGCCGAAGCCGCACGCGAACTCGTCGAATCCGGAGATCTGCAACGCATCCTGAAAGGAGCCGCCGCATGAAGTGGGTAATCCTCATCGTCGGACTGATCGCTCTCGCCGTCGCCATAGTCTCTGCCGTCGGCGCGATGCTGCCCGTAAAGCATCGCGCATCTCGCAAGGCGCGCTTCCGCCAGCCGCCGCAAGCGATCTACGCAGTTGTCTCCGGTCCGCCCGATCGGCGCCCCGACGTGAAAGCCTCGGGCGCGCTCCCCGATGCCAATGGCCGCAAGCGTTGGTGGGAGCAGGACGCCCACGGCAAGAAGATCACCTACGAACTGATCGAAGATGCACCCTCGCGCCGGGTTACGCGCATCGCCGGCGACAACCTCCCGTTCGGTGGGACGTGGACCATCGAGATCGCGCCCGCATACCTAACCGGCTCCGAAGTCCGCGTCACAGAAGACGGCGAAATCTACAACGTGATCTTCCGATTCCTCTCGCGCTTCGTCTTCGGATACGCCGGGAGCATTGAAGCCTACCTGCGGAATCTCGGCGCGAAGTTCGGCGAGGAGCCGCGAATCGAGGCATAAGCATGGGCCAGGAATGCGATTGCAAATTACGGCTCGGCGGTCGAACCTTTGCCGGGACGCGCGCAACTCGAAACCGACTATCTCCTATTTCGCGGCGGCGAGCGGCTGAAAGTTCCGCTTAAAGATCTGACAAGCGTCACAGTTAACGATGGCGTCCTGACGTTGCAATTCCCCGGTGGTCCCGCGGCGCTCGAACTCGGTGTGCAAGCCGAAAAGTGGGCCAAGAAAATCCTGCATCCGCCCACCCTGCTCGAAAAACTCGGCGTGAAGCCCGGACTCGTCATCGCTCTCGAAGGCGAATTCGGCCAGGATTTCCAGACCCAAATCGGCCGGCCTGCAAAGGTCAAAGCCGACCTGCTATTCTACGCTGCCGCTAAGACAAGCGACCTCGGCGCATCCCGCGCCTGAAATCCAAGTTGAAGCCCGGCGGCCCCCTATGGATCGTCTATCCCAAAGGCGTCCCTGACATCCGCGAAACCGAAGTAATCGCCGCGGGCCGCGCGGCCGGCCTCAAGGACACCAAGGTAGTCCGCTTTTCCGATACCCACACCGCCCTCCGATTCTCCTAACAGCACCGCCGCTGGGCGAACCCCCCCTTCAGATCGTCAGTAGCTCCTCGTAAAAGCCGCCGAACTGCCGCTCCCTATCCACAAAGTGGATTTCCAGAATCCAGTGTCTCTCCCGGCCCTGCTGATCGATGGAGCGCATTGGCCGATGGTTATCGGGGTGCACATACAAGGTCACTTTGTCGTCCGGTATCCTTTCGTGCGGAAATTGTCCAATGAGGTGGCCGGCGATCGGTCCGCCGAACTCCCATCCAAACTTCTTCGCCAGGGATTGGGCGTATTCAAACAGCTCGCTGCCGGTAATTCCCGGGTTTTCGTTGAAGTGCTGCTTGCCATCGGCAAAGGCCTCGCCAATGTCCCGCCGCATCTTGTGTTTGAGGGGATCGGGGCCTAATACGAAGGTCCTGCCAAAATCAGCTTCCCATTCTTCGAATACGGGACCAAGATCGAGGAACAGGATTTCATCTTCGCCGATCACAAGATCCGGCGGATTGTCGTCGTAAGGCAGCAAGGTATTCTTGCCCGCGCGGACGATCCGCTTGTGCCAGTAGGTCTTGGTTCCGTACATCTCTTCGGCGAGCGCGAAAATCTCTTCGTTCAGTTCCTTCTCTGTAATTCCGGCGCGAATAAGTCCCCGCTCTTCAACCTCGCGGAACAACAACTTTGCCTTGCCTTGTGCTTCAAGCAACTCCGCAATTCTGAGTTGGTCAAGCAACGGACGGCCTCTCGATATAAGCTCCTACAATCCGCGCGATCTGTTCAAGGAACGTCTGGTCTCGGTCAGTGAAAGCCGCGGGTTGGTGGCTGTCGATATCGATCTCCCCCACCACCCGGCCGGACGCATAGATGGGAACGACAATCTCAGATTTGGTGCTGATCGAACAGGAGAGGTAACGCGGATCTGCATTCACATCGTCGACGACAACGGTCTCGCCGGATTCCACCGCCGCGCCGCAGATCCCTTGCGAAATCGGAATGCGCACATGCGGCGTCGGCGCGCCGGCAAAAGGACCCAGAACGAGCGTCTTTGGGTCATTGGGGTCCAGCATATAAAAGCCGGTCCAGTCATAAGATGACAGCCGTTCGCCGATCGCGCGGACGATCTTCTCCTGCAGAGACTCGAGCGAAGAGGCGACAGCCGCCTCCTCCGTGGCGTATTCAATGAGAGCCGACATTTCACGCGGCAATGTGTCTTGGGACTCCATATCCTTAGTATCCGGAATATTCGCGATTGAGCCTAGCCGAAGGTGAACGAAAACGCCTGCACGCCAGGATCGAGGAACTGAATTTCAAACGTGTGGTCATCCGTCGAGTTCTTTTGGCGAATAAGCTGGTATAGGCGGTGTTCCACGACCGTTCCGTCTCCCTTCGCATCGGTGTCCACGCCGTGGTTTTCTTCAGGAGCCTTGCCGTCGATCTTCACCCGAAATCGAATCGGCTTTCCTTCCTTGGTCGGGCCCAGCACCAGGTGGACATCGCGTGCATGGAAGCGGAAAACGATCGCTCCGGGAAGAGAATTGAGCGTCGCCACTTGCGCCTGGTCGGTCCAGTTGCCGGAAAGACCCCATTGGTTGAGCTCCAGATGCTGCGGGACCGTGTAGGTATGGGCGGCATCCTTCACGAAGCCGCCAGGCGAGAGGAAGCTGTCACCGCGATCGTAGCCGACGTACGTTTCGGGCGATTGAACGTCGCTATCGGGCGGAGCCTCCGTTCCGGCAGCCGAAACCTGCGTGTCGCCGTTGAAGGTCAACTTCGCGTTGTTCTCTTTCAAAAGCTCCTGAATGTGGGTCTCGGTTTCGTCGTACTTGCCTTCTCCGAAGTGGTGGTATCGAATGCGTCCCGTCGCATCCACAAGATAATCCGCGGGCCAGTATTGATTGTTGAACGCCTTCCAGATCGCATAATCGTTGTCCAGAGGTACGGGATAAGTGATGTGCAATTCCTTGATGGCCCGCCGCACGTTGTCCGGATCTTTTTCGAACGCGAATTCGGGAGTATGCACGCCGAGCACGATGAAGCCCGCGTCTTTATAGCGTGTCCGCCCAGGCGCGGATGTAGGGCAGCGTTCTCAGACAATTGATGCAGGAATAGGTCCAGAAGTCTACCAGCACAACGTGACCCTTGAGTTGGTCTCGATTCAGCGGCGGCGAATTGAGCCATTGGACCGCGCCGGAGAGGTCCGGCAATGTTTCCGGACCGGCTCCTTTGCCGCCCGTGTTCGGAAGACATCATCATCATGGCCGGGGGCGTCGTTCCTGCGCGGTCTCCTGCTTCGGCTGCAGGCGGTCCACCAGCGATTGTTCAACTCCCGGACGTGCTGCGCAAGGAGAGCTGCGTGAGCACGCCGCGATCCAGGCCCAGCGCAATGGCGGCGACGCCAGCCAATACGGCAACGCCCAAGACGCGGCGAATCCAGACTTCCGCGCCGAGCGATCGCTTGAGCGCGCTAAACACGCGGCCGCCCGCGAGAAGCGCCACGGCGAGAGACGTCGCGGCGCCGGCGGCATAAGCGAGCAGCAGAAACGCCGTATGCGCGCTCGCGCCTTCCACAGCCGCGCCGGTCAGGATCAAGCCGAGAATCGGTCCGGCGCACGGAGCCCACAGCAGTCCGGTAGCAACGCCGAGCAAGAGGGATCGAGAGATACCCGATCTGGCCACCGGTTTGTCCGGGTCGCGAGACGGCTGCCCAGCCGGACCAAAGGACGCATCAGCCGGTCCGCCAAGTCCGTCCCAAATCAGCGTCAGGCCAAGAATCGCGAGCAAGACCATCGCGGCGATTCGCCCGTATTGATTGGCGCGCACGATCCATCCGCCGCCGACCGTAGCCACGGCGGCCAACGCGGCGAAGGTGATCGCCATGCCGGCGAGAAGCGGAAGGCCGCTTCTCCGGAACGGTTGATCCGCCCTTGAAAAGACAAATGGCAGAACAGGCAGAATACAGGGACTGAGGATGGTGAGTATGCCGCCCAGGAACGCGAGAATCAGAAGTGCCATGGTGATGTCATCCGGCGCATGTCATCCATGCACGACAATGTCAAGTATACATGTCATTGAATCCAAAATGATATGTTGAGATTCGGGAGGTCTCTCATGACCAGGTTCCAAGATCGATTCCACTGCGGATTGCATCGCAGTCGGCATCGTCTGCCGTCGATCGCATGTTCATGCTTTGCAGCGCCGCCACCCTGCCGAATCCCGCCGTGACAGAGCCGCGCACGGATAAGAAAACCGAAACGGCCGTTTTCGCCGGAGGATGTTTCTGGGGCATTCAAGCCGTTTTTGATGCCACGAAAGGGGTATCGAGCGCCATCTCCGGTTACTCGGGCGGCAGCAAAGCCAACGCCCACTACGAAATCGTGAGCACGGAACCACCGGTCATGCGGAATCGGTTCAAGTCACCTTTGATCCATCTCAAATTTCCTTCGGCCAGTTGTTACAGATTTATTTCTCCGTGCATGATCCGACGCAGTTGAATCGTCAAGACCCCGACGAGGGCACTCAGTACCGCTCCGAGATTTTTTACTCCACGGACGATCAAAAGCGTGTAGCGGAGGCGTACATTCAGCAATTGACCGCCGCTCACGCATTCCGCAAACCCATCGTGACGAAGATCGCTCCGCTTCAGGCGTTTTATCGCGCCGAAGACTACCATCAGGACTACGTCCTTCACTGCCGGCAGAATTTGCCGGTATGCGCTAACAAGCCCTATGTCGACCACTTCGACATACCGAAGCTGGTGAGCTTCCGGCAGGAATTTCCTCAGTTCGTGAAAGGAGGCAAATAATGATTACTCTAGATTCATCGAAGCCTCGCAGGCAGTTTCTGAAACTCCTTGGCGCCGGGCATGCCGGCCGCGTTCGCGTTCCGCACTCTGTCCGCCGCGACGCACCGGAAAGAAGACCGTTCGCATCGTCCAATTCGACGCTGCGGGAGTCCGCACCGGCGTGGTCGAGATGGAAAAGGTCGAGAAGCCCCTGTCGGAATGGAAGAAGCAACTGACGCCGGAACAATTCCAGATCACCCGGCAAGCAGGCACCGAGCGTCCCGGCACGGGCAAGTATGCCTACAATCACGAGGACGGCCTCTACCATTGCATCTGCTGCGATACGGTGCTCTTCGATTCGAAAACGAAATTCGAATCCGGCACCGGCTGGCCGAGCTTCTGGCAGCCGATCGCGAAAGAGAATGTTCGCACGCAGCGCGACACGTCGTTTGGCATGGAGCGCGATGAGGTTCTGTGCTCGCGGTGCGACGCGCATCTGGGACATGTGTTCGACGACGGTCCGCCGCCCACTCACCTGCGCTACTGCATGAATTCGGCGTCGTTGAATTTTGTTGCCCGCAAAAAAACTTAGCAGCAGAAGTCCAAAAACACCACTTGCTAACATGCGCGGCTCCCTAGATTGAGTACCTTACAGAGCCGCGACCGCTAGGGAGCGGTTTTTGCCACAGACTGTTAGACGTGTCCTTTATGGGAATGCCGCCGTCGCGGCGTTGGGACCGTGTGGCGATGCTCTATCGTCAAGTGCTTGAGGCCTCCTCCGATCCTTTGGATCGCAATACCCAAGTTCCCTGACTCCGAAAGGTGACTGCGCTTGTCCTTTTCGATTCGGAGAAACAAACGAAGCCTGCGAGCTTGAGCGGCAAGCTTCGGAGAGCGCAAGGGAACACCCCAAACGCCGCTTGTGCAACCCACCGGATCTACCCCCGGCGTCCAGTCGGACGTGAAATGGTGGTGCACGTGTCCACTCGTGATAGGCGACCGTGCTTCGCGGGGAGTTCAGCCTCCGAGGTGTCATTGGGCCGACGCCAACTGTCCGTTCCGCGTGCCAAGTATCGACAGTTCGACATCATCGCGCCGCCATAGGAGTTTGCGGAAATGCTTTTGCTTCAGCAGATAAGGACGTGAGGCCAAGTTGGCGCGCTGCTTGCGCTGCTGGGCGATGACAGACGGCCTACAATAAGGACCGTAAACCTGATAGAAGGTGTGCTCAATGAAATGCAAAAGGATGGCGATGATTGCGGCGATTACGGGAGTGTTCGCCGTCATGGGCGGCTGGGCCATTGCCGCGCAGGACAAGTACACGGTGAAAGTGCCGAATGGGCTCGCGTTCTCTGAGTTCAGGGGATACGAAGACTGGCAGGCTGTCGGCCCGAGTCACACCGATGGGCAAAACATTATGAGACTGATCGTTGCGAACCCGGTGATGATCGACGCATACAAGGAAGGTGTTCCCGGCAATGGGAAGCCCTTCCCCGAGGGTTCGAAGATTGCGAAGATTGAGTGGAGACCGAAGAAGATAACCGATCCCCCTTTTTCCGCCAGCATCCCAGACACGGTGCCTGGTGAACTGTTTGCGGTCGAGTTCATCGAGAAGGACAGCAAGAGATTCTCGGACACGCACGGATGGGGATACGGCACGTTCGAATATGATGCCGCGTCCGGCACGTTCACGCCTGCCACCTTGGCCAGCAAGCCGCCGCAGGGGCACGACGCCAAGTGCGGCGCCGCATGCCACATGCTAGCGGCGTCAAAGGATTACATTTTCACGGCATACGCCAAGAGGTGAACCCAATCCGGTCCTGGGAAGCTTGGGGCGGATCACGGGGCTCGTAGAAAGCTCGCGCGTCTCGAAGGGCCGTCGGTGAATCCGCCTTGGGTCAAATTCCGGTCTTCCAAATCTGGCAAGCCCCATTTTCATCCGTCTCGATGACGGCCATCAAGGGTCGCAACTTCAGTCACAGATTTTCAAAAAAATGTTTCGCTGATTCCAAATCACTTACACCCCAAACCTCGTAGCTCCCCCTTTTCCGCCCGCTAATATCAAATCGGGAAACAAGAAAGTTTTTCCCGAAAAGGATGCAGCATGCCCGAAAACGACGAACCTACTACCACCGAACATACCCCTGACAAACCACCCATCAGCGAAGCCAAACTACGCGCCAACCGGGCGAACGGACGCCTAAGTCGTGGCCCTGTCACTGAGGCAGGACGGCGCCGCTCCAGCCTTAATGCCACCCGATCTGGGCTCCACGGCCAGATCATCTGCGGCACCGAGGAAGAGCTCGTAGTCCTCCAGAAACACACGTCCGACGTACGCACGGAACTCGCGCCCATCGGCCCCACGGAAAGCTTCCTGGCGACCTCCATATCGGACAACATGTTCAGAATCAACAGAATTCGCGCGCTTGAGGCAGGGATTTTCGCCAGCGGGTTCCGCGACAACATCGACGCCTTCGACGCCGGCCATCCCGAAGTGGACGCCGCGCTAGTCGCCTCGGATACCTGGATGCGCCAAGCCGCGCAAATCATGTTGCTATCCACCTACGAAACGCGTCTGAGCAGCATTCTGCGAAAAGATCGCGCCGAACTGAAAGCCCTCCAGGCCGAGCGCAAGGAAGTCTGCGAAAAAG
Source organism: Bryobacterales bacterium (assembly GCA_963763545.1). Taxonomy (GTDB): domain Bacteria; phylum Acidobacteriota; class Terriglobia; order Bryobacterales; family Bryobacteraceae; genus PALSA-243. The sequence goes on along the minus strand of CAVXPE010000011.1, from coordinate 3,846 downwards.
CAACGAATCAAGCCGAGATCTTCGTGGAACACGCCGAAAGCAAAGGCGAAGTCTACGAACCAGGCGAAGACTTCCAACCCGCGTCCGACCACGGTGGGTTCGTTTTTTCAAACACCCTAATCGCCCGCCGCCGCGACCGCGCCCACCGTTACAAGAAGGCCTGTAACTATCATTTCCGCGATTCGAAGGACCCGAAGCCCGATTTCGGCCCCAACATTGATCGCCAAGCCGCCTAAACCCCATGATGGAATCCTAAAAACGCTCAATTCGCGAAACGACAATGCACCCGAAGCCCGAAGTGTCTCAAGTTTTCCAAAACCCCGCGTTTATCTCAGCGTCTCAGCGCCGGCGTGCAACCCGCAAACGGGCGTCAAAAATGGCGCTCTCAAACCCCATACCACCCCCCGTACAGTGACCTTTCGTCCGAAATACCCCGGCTCGGGTATTCCGTGTGCCGCTTCGCGATTCGTACCGTAGAGCTAGGCCCTCCCATGACGGTTTCCCGCCAGACACTCGACGCTATCTGTCAATTCGACACCTGCACCGTTGCCAATGCCATCGAAACCTTCGGTGTGCGCCTGCGTAATGAAGGATATACCCAGCCCGGCTTGCACGCCGTCACCGGCGGATTCCCGCGCGCCATCGGTTTCGCCGCCACCTGCCGAATCCACACCGATGGTCCGCCCATCGGCGGCGCCGCCTATCCGGAGACCACCGATTGGTGGGGCGCTATTGAGGCTCTGCCTCTGCCGCGCATCGCCGTTATCCAGGCCGAGCACATTCACTTCGAACAAACAAACTCCCACCACGGGCTGGACCAAGGCGACGTCTCCTCTTCCGCCATCGGCGAGGTCCACACCGCCATTCTGCGCGCTTTCGGTTGTGCCGCCGCCATCACTAACGGCAGCGTGCGCGACTTGCAAGCCGTTACCGCCATGAACTTTCCACTCTTCGCCGCCAGCGTTGCACTCTCTCACGGCTACACCCACCTCGTGGATTACGGCCATCCCGTCGAGATTTTCGGCCTCAAGATCCGTTCCGGCGATCTGATCTACGCCGATTGTCACGGCGCGCTCTCTATCCCCTCCACGATCGCCGAGCGCATCCCCGAAGCCGCCGCTCGCATCCGCGTCCACGAACGCCGCATCGTCGATGCGTGCGAGTCGCCGGATTTTACGCCCGCACTCCTCCTCAAAGCTATCCGGAGCCATGCATGAATAGATCGCTCGCCGCCCCGCTGCTGGCCGTCGCTTGCGCCGTCTTACTCGCCGGTTGTTCCAAGACAAACGTCGAAGCCAACGGCGCCCCGCCGCCCGAGGGCCCCACGGTGGCGGTCGCCCAGATCAAGACTGCCGATCTCGCCCGCACCCTCACGCTCACCGCTGAGTTCAAGCCTTATCAGGAAGTCGACGTCATGGCTAAAGTGGCCGGCTACATCAAGGAAATCAATGTCGATATTGGAGACCGGGTCGCCGAGGGTCAGGTCCTCGCTACCCTCGAGATTCCCGAAATGGATGACGACCTTCGCCGCGCCAACGCTTCCGTCGACCGCAGCCAGGCCAACGTCAAGCAGGCCCAGGACGAACTCACTCGCGCGAAATCCGCCTATGACGTCACCGAGGCATATTACAAGCGCCTTGACGACGTGTCCAAGCAGCGAAAAGGCCTCGTCGCGCAACAGGAAATCGATGACGCCCAGGGCAAGGCGCTCGTAGCCCAGGCACAGGTCGCGGCCGCAAACTCCGCCGTACAATCCGCCAATGAGCAGGTGCGCGTCAATCAGGCCGATGTCGCCAAGGTCCACACCCTCATGGATTACACACGCGTTCCCGCGCCCTTCGCCGGCGTCGTCACCAAGCGCTACGCCGACAAGGGCTCCATGATTCAGGCCGGCACCGCATCGCAAACTCAAGCCATGCCGGTGGTTCGTCTTTCGCAAAATAACCTGCTGCGCCTCATCCTTCCGGTGCCTGAATCGGCCGTCCCTACCATTCATATTGGGCAGCATGTCGAAGTACGCGTAAACGCTTGCACCGCACGTTTCCCGGCAGCGTCACCCGCTTCGAAGACAAGCTCTCGCTCGAAACGCGCACCATGAACACCGAAGTCGATGTCCAAAACCCTTCGCTGGTGCTGATGCCAGGTATGTACGCGGAAGTCGATCTCACGCTCGCCGCGACGCGTGCTGTCATCGCGTGATGGTCGCGCCGACGTCGATGCAGTCGCAAATCCGACGCGGCCAACCAAACCGAAGGCCAGGTCGCCGTCGTCACGCCCAACCATCGCGTCGAGTTCCGCAAGATTCAGTTGGGCATTGAGACCGCCGACCAGGTCGAAGTCCGCTCCGGATTGAACGAGGGCGATCTCATCGTGCTCGGCGGCCATTCCGGCTTACAGCAGGGCCAGGAGGTGCAACCCAAAATCACCTCTATGGCGGCGGCCAACACAGTAACATGTCCCGCTTCGCCATCCGCAACCCTTACTTCATCGTCGTGGTCTGCCTGATCATCGCGGTCGTCGGCGTCACGAGCCTGGTGCGCATGCCGGTGGACCTGTTTCCGGCCATGAACATTCCGGTGGTCGTGGTCGCCACGTTTTACTCCGGCATGCCGCCCGAGCAGATCGAAACCGACATCACCAGCCGCTTCGAACGCTTCTTCACCCTGGGCAGCCGGCATCGAGCACATCGAATCGCGCTCGCTGCCCGGCGTCAGCCTGATCAAAGTCTACTTCCAGCCGGGCACCAATCCCGATTCCGCCGTCACCACCATCTCCAATCTCGCCATGGCGCAATTGCGCCACCTGCCGCCGGGCACGCTGCCGCCGGTCGTTCTGAAGTTCGACGCCTCCAGCCTGCCCGTCTGCCTGGTCACCTTCAAAGGCGAAGGCCTGAACGAAACCCAACTGCGCGACCTCGCGCAGTTCCAGGTCCGCAACCAGATGGCGCAGCGTGCCCGGGCGCCAGCGTGCCGCAGCCTTTCGGCGGACGCTACCGCCAGATCATGGTCTACGCCGACCCCTACAAGCTGGAAGCGCACCAGTTGAGCCTGATGGACGTGGTGCGCTCGGTGAACGACTCCAACCTGATTCTGCCGGCAGGCGACGTGCAGATCGGGCCGCTCGACTACAACATCTACACCAACAGCCAGTGAGCAACGTCGACGACGATCAACCAGGTGCCGCTCAAAACTGTCGGGCAGGCCCCCGTCCGCGTGGCCGATATCGGCAACGCCGAGGACGCGCAGCAGATCCAAACCAACATCGTCCGGGTCGATGGCCAGCGCTCCGTCTATCTGCCGGTGTTGAAGCAGGGCGGCGACACCAACACCATCGCCGTCGTCGATGGCGTCAGAGAAAGCCATCAAGCATCTGTTCGATGTGCCCAAGAGCCTGGTGACCGAGGTGGTCTTCGACCAATCGGTATTCGTCAAAACCGCCATCGAGACGCTGATGCACGAAGGCGCCATCGGCCTGTTCCTCACCTGGGTGATGATCCTGGTCTTCCTCGGCAGCATGCGGGCCACGCTGGCGGTCTTCTTCTCCATTCCGCTCTCGGCGCTGGCCGCGTTCATCGCGCTCTCGCTCGGCGGCAGCTCCATCAACAGCATGGTGCTGGGCGGCCTGGCGCTGGCCTTCTCGCGGCTGATCGATAACTCGGTGGTGGTGCTCGAAAACATCTACCGGCATCTGGAGCTGGGCGAAACGCGCGGTCGCCGCGGAAAAAGGCGGCCGGGAAGTGGCGTTGCCCGTGCTCGCCGCCACGCTCACCACCATCGTCGTCTTCTTCCCGGTCACGCTGCTCTACGGCGTAAGCAAGTTTCTCTTCTCCGCGCTGGCGCTGGCGGT
>CAVXPE010000010.1:0-155407 GCA_963763545.1 Bryobacterales bacterium | reverse complement strand
GCAGAAGGATTTCCTCTGGCCGAAAGGCGTCAAGTTAGTCGATTACTCCAGCACCCGCGGCGAGAAGCTGCAAGCCGCGCTCTTCCTGCCCGCGAATTACCAGCCCGGCAAGCACTACCCCACCATCGTCTATATTTACGAGAAGCTGTCGCAGAGCGCCAACAGCTATCCGCAGCCGGGCTACAACGGCTTCAACATCGCGCATTACACCAGCAACGGCTACGCCGTGCTCGAGCCCGATATCGTATACAAGGTGAACGATCCCGGCATGTCCGCGGTGGCCTGCGTCGTTCCGGCGGTGAAAGCCGCCATCGCCACCGGCATCGTCGACGCGGCAGCGCGTCGGCTCCACGGTCACTCCTGGGGCGGCTATCAGACCGCATTCCTGGTCACCCAGACCGATATCTTCCACGCCGCCGTCGCCGGCGCGCCGCTTACCGACATGGTCAGCATGTACAGCCTGATCTACCGCAACACCGGCGGCACTAACCAGGCCATCTTCGAAAGCAGCCAGGGCCGCTTCGCCGGCGGCTACTGGGACAACATGGAAGCCTACATCCGCAACTCGCCCGTCTATCACGCCAAGAACGTCAAGACTCCGCTGATTATTCTTGCCAACGACAAAGACGGCGCCGTGGATCAGACCCAGGGCATCGAATACTTCAACACCCTGCGCCGTCTGGACAAGCCGGTGATCATGCTCGAATACAAGGGCGAAAACCACGGCCTGCGCCTACCGAAAAACATGAAGGACTACACCGTCCGCATGCGCGAATTGTTCGACCACTATCTGATGGACGCCGGCGCGCCGGATTGGATGGAAGAGGGCATGCCGCTCTTGCAGATGAAAGACCATCTGGAGCCACGCGTCACCGAATTGGAAAAGCCGGCCGAAGCGAAACCGGCGATAGCGGCGGGTGGCGGCGGCAACGGCCGGTAATTGTCTTTTCGAAAGGCAAAGGACCGGCGGCAAGACCGCCGGCGTTACCAACACTGAGTCAGCGGCGTCGGCGTTTAGAACCCGGCCAGCGGGGCATACGCAGAGGCTTTTTCGCGCTCGCCTCCGGGCTTGCTTCCGCGCTCTCATACCTGACGTAGTTCGCGGAGCCAGCGGCGACACATGCCCGTGCAACCGTTAGTGCAACACCGCGGGCGCCTTGAGGCGGCTTGCCGAACTCTCTTGCAATTCGTCGCAGGGCATCCACGGCGGATTCCTGAGAGTTTATCGGCAAGCCGGCGCCTCCGGTCATCCAGTACTCGCCCAGCGGTATGGTCCGAGTGGCCAGTGCGACATTGCTGTTAGGAACGCCCTGGCTTATCGCAAGATCCATCAAGAACAACTCCCCGCCATTGAGGACGTCCTGGAAGTGGATGCCAGCGCCCGGCACAACCGATTCCGCCACCAATACTCGATATTGCGCTTGTAGGCATGCGTGCAAGAGGTAGCTCTCCTCCGTTTCTTCCGTTGCGGGGTGCGCCTCCGCGTATCGCTGAACCAGATTCTTGCCATTTTCATACCAATCGTAGAGGCAGCAATCCGCCATCACGCTGGTCATGTCCTCGCTGTCGAACACCAGGACGCCGTTTCGCAGGATGCCGAGAGCGCCCCCGATATCGTCGTATGCTTGCCGCGGAATGGTCTTGAGGATCTTGTGATTCAGAGCTATGTTGACAGCCCGCAGCTGCCGGTATCGCTCCACGTCCTGTGGCGTCGGAGAAAAGGAATTTGGCATGAATCCTCCATTCTGGCGGAACCGCTGGTGTAACTCAAGCTGGTTCAAGCCGGAAGCAGGCTGAATGCCGATCCTAGATTTCGCCCCGCCGCGCCATGTTCCCGATCCGCTCGGCTGCGCGGAAAGCCAGCGCCTGGATCGTCGCCGTCGGCTGTTGCCGGCCGCAAGTTACTAAGCTGCTGCCATCCACCAGAAACAGGTTTCTCACATCGTGCGTTCGATGATCCGCATCGATCACTGACTTAGCCGGATCCTTACCCATCCTGCAAGTGCCCATCAGATGCACCGACGGCATCACGTCGCCATAAGGGATGCTCCATGTCCGCCGCGCGCCGGCCGCGTTCATGAGTTCCAGCATCCGGTCGCAGGCGAAGTGAGTGGTCTTCACGTCGTCGGGGTGCGATTCGTAAGTCACTCGAATCGCGGGTAAGCCCCATTCATCTTTGACTTCCGGGTCGAGCGAAATGCTGTTCGTATCCACCGGCAGGCAACTGCAATGCGCCTCCATAGTCATGGTGCGGGTGAAATATTCCGCCAGCATCTTCTTGAATTCCGGACCCCACTTTGGCGCATCGGGCGGCATCGCATCCAGCGCGAACGAAATCGGGTAATAATCGAAGCGCGCGTCGATGCCGGCGCCGCCGTAGAAGCCGCGCTTCGGGTCGCTCGCGTAATAGTCGTGGATCACGCGCGTCACCTGGATGCTCTTATATTCGTTGAGCTGGTGCTCGAACAGGCCGAAGGCGAAGGCCCACGTATCCACCATCAAATTACGGCCCACCATGCCGCTCGAATTGGCCAGGCCCTGCGGGGCGCGGTTCGATTTCGACATCAGCAGCAGCCGCGGCGTCTCGGCGCCGTTGGCGCACACGATAACCGCCTTCGCTCGCTGGAAGACTTCGCGCCGCGCGCGGTCGAAGTAGATGGCGCCGGTGACGCGGCCGTGCGCATCGGTCTCGATCTTGCGGACGTAAGCCTCCGCGCGGATCTCGCAATTGCCCGTCTTTTCCGCCGCCGGGATCATCGTCGCCAGCGTGCTCGATTTCGCGCGCATCTCGCAGCCGAACGATTCGCAGAAGCCGCAATGCGTGCAAGCGCCGCGTCCGCGATAGGGCTGCGAGAGAATCGCCATCGGCGCGGGAAAGGGATGCAGCCCGAGTTTCTTCGCGGCACGCTCGAAGAGCACGCCCGACGATTTCACCGGCATCGGCGGCAGCGGATAAGGCCTCGATCGCGGGCCGTCGAATGGGTTCGAGCCACCCAAGTCCGGAAATCGCCAAGCTCGTATTCGGCCTTTGTGTAATAAGGTTCGAGATCGGCGTAGGTGATGGGCCAATCCTCCAGCGTCGCGCCGGGAACCGCGCCCAAGAGACTCCGCTCGTGAAAGTCCGATTCGTGGAAGCGCCAGTAATTGCCGGTGAAGTGTACCGACCCGCCTCCAACCTGGCGTCCGTAGCCGACCCCCGGCATCGGCTTGGCCGTTTCGGATTCCGTCTTGCGGACCGTGTTGGGCTGCCGCTTATAGTCGTTGACCAGCGCGGAGCGGTAGACCGTGCCGAACTCGTCATGCTTGAAATCCTTCTCGCGAAGATATGGGCCCTGCTCCAGCACCACCACGCTGAAACCGGCCGTGGCCAGTTCCTTCGCCATCACGCCGCCCGCGGCGCCGGAACCTACGATCACGAAATCGACAGCCTGCGAGGGTTGAAAGGGCGCGCGGCTCATCCTCGATGCTCCGGCATATCGTAATAGCCGAAAGGAGGTTGAAAGGCGCCGGCGTCGTCAAAGCCGATCAGCTTCCATCCCGATCTTATCCCGGTTGCCGCCCCAGGCCGGGCTGGCGAGAAAGCCCATGATCGTGTGCCGGCGGAGCGCCTCGAAGAACTCGGTGTGTTCGATCTCGGCAGCCGATTTGCCGTGCGCGGCGGCGAGGCCATCGCGATAGAGGGCGCGTTGATCGGCGTCGAACGTGGCGAGCGCGCGGTCGATGAAGTAGACCACGCCGGCTTCTTTGGCGCCGGGGCCGGAAGCATCCGTGGGGATGATCTCCGCGGCGAGGCGCTCGATCTCCGCCGCCGCCGCGGGGTCGAGATACTGGAGCTTGCGTTCGCCGGGAATCGGCGGACGCGTGCGCGTGGTCTTGCAACGCTTGGAGCGCCTCGGGCGACAGCGCCGTAAGAAAAGTCGGCGCCGAGCAGGGAGCGCCTGGAGAGCTTGTTGTGCATCGCGCCCAGTATTATAAGCGTATGGGCCTCAACCGGCGCGGATTCCTTCTTTGGGCATCAGCGCCACTTCTCGCGCGGCCGCTTCGGCAACCCGTCAATTGCGCTGGCCTTGGCGAAGTATACTTTTGCCGCGTCTCGGACGCGCGACTGCTCCCTATCGCACGCGCCATCTATCCGCGTTGTATTGCCAGCCACGAGCCGCGTCCGGGGTTTCACGGCATCACGTTCTGCGGCGCGAAGGCTACGCTGACGGTGGTGCCCGATCGGTTATCCTGAAGGTTCCCCTCCTTCATGGCCCTTCTTGGAAGTTGCTCTGACCTATCGAAGTCCTTCAGCTCGCGAACTCTGTTCAGCGGCATCTCGCTCACCATTTCCGAAGGCGACCGGCTCGGGCTGATCGGGCCGAACGGCTCAGGGAAATCGACGCTGCTGAAGATTCTGGCAGGGCGCGAGACGTCCGATTCCGGCGAGATCTCGCTGCGGCGCAACCTACGCATCGGATACATGGAGCAGGAGGCCGCGCTGCCCGAGGACCAGACGGTTCAACAGATACTCGAGACGGCCATCGCGGGCGAGCGGCTCGATGAGGCCGAGCGAGCCGCGCGCATCAGCCAGTCCTTGGGGCGCGCAGGGTTTGCGAACGGCGAGGCGCTGGCGGGCTCGCTCTCAGGTGGATGGAAGCGGCGGCTGACATTGGCGCGCGAACTGGCGCTCGAACCCGACGTGCTCTTCCTCGATGAGCCGACGAACCACCTGGATCTCGAGAGCATCCTGTGGCTCGAGAAGCTGCTCGCCGTCGTCGACGTTCGCCAGCGTGGTGGTGAGCCACGACCGCTACTTTCTCGACAACGTCGCTACGGCGATTGTGGAGATCGATCGCGTCTATCCGGGCGGCATTTTCCGCGCGGAGGGGAATTACAGCGCGTTCCTGGAAAAGAAGGAGCAGTTCTTGACCGCGCAGCAGAGCCGGCAGGAGTCGCTGGCCAACGTAGTGCGGCGCGAGGTGGAGTGGCTGCGGCGAGGTCCGAAGGCGCGGACGGGAAAGTCGCGAGCGCGCATCGACGCAGCGGGGCGGCTGATGAACGAACTATCGGATATGGAATCGCGCTCGGCGAAAGGCGCGACGCGCATCGATTTCACGCCTACGGGAAGGCGGACGAAGCGGCTGGTCAGCGTGGAGAATGTTGCGAAGAGCCTGGGCGGGCGTACACTTTTTCGGGACATCAATTTCACGTTGCCGCCGGGCGCGCGGCTTGGGCTCTTGGGGCGCAATGGCACTGGCAAGACCACGCTGCTGAAGATTGTCCGCGGAGAGATTGAGCCAGATTCGGGAACCGCGGAACGCGCCGATGGGTTGCGCATCGTCTATTTCGATCAGGCGCGTGAAGAACTCGATCTCGGACAGACGCTCCGCGAGGGCTTGGGCGCACATGGTGATACGGTGATCTTCCAGGACCGCGCGATGCATGTGGCCGGATGGGCCAAACGATTCCTGTTCGATGCGGATCAACTCGGCCGTCCCTTGGCGAGCTTCTCGGGCGGTGAGCGCGCGCGGGTGCTGATCGCGCGGCTGATGCTGCAACCGGCCGACCTGTTGCTGCTCGATGAGCCGGCGAACGATCTGGATATCCCCACGCTCGAAGTGCTGGAAGAGAGCCTGCTCGAATTTACCGGCGCGATCATCATGGTGACGCACGACCGATATTTGCTGGATCGCGTATCCACCGCGGTCCTTGGGTTGGATGGACAAGGCGGCGCAGAGATCTTCGCCGATTACTGGCAGTGGCTGCAGTCGCCGGCGGCGGTGGAAAAGAAGCCTGCGGTGCGGGCGGCTCCCGCGGAGTCTCCTTCCGCCTCGCCTTCGAAGAAGAAGCTCTCGTATCTGGAGGCGCGCGAGTGGGAGGCGATGGAGGCGACGATACTCGAAGCGGAATCTAACCTGGAGGCGGCTCGCGCCGAGATCCAATCGCCGGAAGTAGTGAACGATGGCGGCCGTTTGCGGGAGAGTTACGCGAAGTTACAAGCCGCAGAGGCTCGCGTCGCAGAGTTGTATGAGAGATGGGCGGAGTTGGAGGGGAAGCGATAGGGCCTTGAAGGGAAGCGCCGGCGTCGAGACCACTGAATTACTTCACTGACTTTCCTCGTGCGATGTGTCCGAAAAGTAGGTCTTGTCGAAGAAATCTGCTGGTGGCGTGACCGGGTTCAGATACTGGATTGGCCGGCTTGAACCTTTAGCCAACCGCTCCGGAAATACCTAGAGCTGAGCGGGACGTAGCAGCACAGTGTGGTGGTCACGCCGCAGCGCGATGGCCCAAGCACCTTCTTCGCGGCGCCTGCCAGGCCTGATTTCAACTCTCGCGGCTTTTCAGATCGTGTTAAGTCGTTTGGAAAGAGGAGTGCTTCCTGTGCCGATGACTAGGGTCTGAAACTCGCCTGTTTTTCCGGGGGCAACATTCCGGCGAACCGGCAGCAGAGGATCCGTCCGATGAAAGCGGTGCGGTATGAACAAATCTTGCGCGCTGTTGCTGGTTGTCTCACTTCCGTTGGCAGCAGCGGATTTCGTTCTTGCAGGCAGGCTCGAAAGCCTGAGGCACACCTCGATCTCGATCCGATTGGCGGACGGCCGGGCAGTGGATGCCGTTCTTCCGGCCGGGATCGCAGTTCCCTATAGCGCCGCCGAGCAGGTGGAGATTACCTGTGCGCCGGCCAAAACCGTCTACGATGCGCAGGCAGGTCTGCACGATCACTTGCTGGTGAAGAGCCTCCGGCTGGTGCGGACAGCCAAGCCCCAGGAGCGCGCCGACGTGATGGCGCTGCTCTCCTGGCAGCCGGGAGAGAATCTGCTGTATCGGCCTGCGCCAATCGCGCCCCATTCTCCGTCTGAGTTGGAGCGCGTACGCGAGATCAATCTGGAATATCTCTCGAAGATGCCGAATTTTGTGGCTGACGAAACGGCGCGGCGCTATGCGAGCGGTAACGCCGAGAAGCCATGGCGGCTCTACGATACCGTCGAGGCCGAGATCGCGGTCAAGATCACGGATCATAGAGTTCACGTCGCTCGCCAGAATATCCGTCAGAACGGCAAACCGTTTCCCAGCCCTTTCATCCAGCTCGGCCGCCAGCTCTGGGGCGGTGGCGGTTTCGGACAGTATCTCCGGGCCTTGTTCGACCCCGAGTGTCCTACCAAGGTCGACTTCGCCGGAACCGAAACGGCAGGTGGAAGCGAACTGTTGGTCTACCTGTTTCGCTCACCCCCGAATGGATGCCTCTCAGCGAACACCTATGGGGCCTGAAGAACTCGTACAATCCTGCCCGGACCGGCCGCATTCTGCTCGACGCCGGGCGAGGGAACCTGGTTCGATACCAGGAAGAATCCTTCGGTTATCCCGAGAAATTCGGGATTGACCGACATACCGTCACGGAATCGTGGGGTTACGTGGATATTGGGGATGCGAGCTACCTACTTCCGATATCGGCCGAGTTCGTGGTCCGGCACTCGGACGGCAGCGCCGGGAGGGTGAGCGTCGAGTATAAGAATCACCGTCACTTCGAGACTGCGACGAATGTCACATTTGGGAAAGATCGGTAGGGCGCGCGGGCACCGGTTTCCGAGAAGGTGGCAGATCGTTTTCAATCTCCTCCATGCGTAAGGCTGGCCGACCGCCGCAACCGCCTTTGAGCCCGGGAGACAGCCCCAAAAATGCACCACCTTGTTGTGAAGGCTTCACCGTCGAACGCGGCCCGCCAAAATACACACTACCCGGGCCGAAACTCACCCCAGTCCGCACTCACGAGATGATGCCCTTCCGGACAGCGTAAAGAATCAGTTCCGGAATCCCGCGCAGGTTGAGTTTTTGCATGACGCGGGCGCGGTGGGTTTCTACCGTATACACGCTAAGATTGAGCAGATTCGCGATGTCCTTGCTCGACTTGCCCTCGGCCACCAATTGCAGGACCTCGCGTTCGCGCGGCGAGAGCAAGCTCGTATGAATCCTCTGCGCCGGTGCGCTGCAGCTTGCGCATGTAGTCTTCGAGCAGCACGCTTCCCACCGCCGGGCTGAAGAACGATTTGCCCTCGGCGGCGGCGCGGATGGCGCGGGCCAGATCGGCTTCCGCCGAATCCTTCAATAGGTACGCCTTGGCGCCGGCCTTCAGCGAGCGCAGCACGTAGCCTTCGTCGGAATGCATGCTCAGCATCACGACCTGCGTCTGCCGGCAGCTTCTCCCGCATCTGATGCGCGGCCTCGATCCCGTTGAGCGTGGGCATGCCGATATCCATCACCACCACGTCGGGCTTGAGCGATTCCGCCATGGCCACGGCTTCGCGCCCATCGCCGGCTTCGCCGACAACCGTGAAATCGGGTTGCGCATCCACCACCAGGCGCAGGCCGGCGCGGATCAGATCATGATCGTCGGCCAGCAGCACGCGGATTTGCTCGCGTCACACAGCGGCCTCGTTGGGCGGCAGGGGCAGTTCCGCCAGGATCGCCGTCCCGCGGCCCGGCGCGGAATCCACCGTGAAATCGCCGCCGAGGCGCTTGACGCGCTCTTCCATGCCGAGGATGCCCAGGCCGCGCGTGCGCTTCGGGATCGAAGCCGCGGCCATCGTCGGTAATACGAACGCGAATGCGGCTGGCCGGATGGTTCCACTTCCACCTTCGCGGTCTTCGCGCCGGAGTGGCGCACGGCATTGTTCAGAGCCTCCTGCACCAAGCGGTAAATCGTAGATGGCGTATTCGTCCGGCAGGTCGTCGGGCACACTCTCCGGCTGCACTTCGACTTCGATCTCGCTGCGCCGCGAAACTTCGCGGCCCTGCCATTCGAGCGCGCGGCCGAAGCCGAGATCGTCCAGCATGGAAGGGCGCAGCAGCAGCGCGATGTTTCGGACCGCTTGCACGGACCGCTCGGCGACCGATTTCATGCGGTCCATCTGCTCCCTTGACCTCGGGGCGATCGGCGGAAGCGAGGCCGAGAGCCGCGAGAGATCCACCAGCAGCGCGCCCAGGGATTGGCCGACTTCATCGTGCAACTCGCGCGAGATGGCGCGGCGTTCGGTTTCCTGCGCATCCACCAGGCGCGACGAGAGACGCTGCAACTCGTGGCGGCTGCGCGCGAGTTCGAGATAGCGCAGTTGAGTCTGGCGCTCCAGCCGCAGAATGTAGACCATTCCAGCGATGACCAGCAGCAGAGCGCTCGCCAGGGCAACGATGAACGCGTGGGAAAGAGATCCATCCACCTTGCCGAAGTCAAGCAGCAACGCCTCGTCGTCTACCCGCATACGTTGCGCATTCCAGGCGTCCGCGTTGTGCGACCACTGAAGCAGGAGCGCCTCGAGCGGCTCGGATTGCTGCATGGTGAGTAGCGCGCCGCGGCGCTGGCGGTCCTGGTAGAGCGCTTGCTGGCGCGCGACCAGGTCGCGAATGGAGGCGAGCAATAGAGTTTCATCGGTACGATTGTCCGCGGCTAGACGATCGACATCGGCGCGAATCTCGGCAGAAAGGCTGTCGAGCTTGGAGCGCGTACCATCCGAGAAATCGCCGTCGCGCGCGGTCAAGTTATATACCTGAATCGAAAGGCAGAGGTTCGAGATTCCCGTCTCGCGCTCGGCGAAGGCGTGACGCACGGTCTGCTGCTGGGCGTACATCTTGCGTAAATCACCGAGTGCGGCCAGACCTGCCGCGAGCATAATGCCGAGTAGGACGGCAAAGAGGATCAGCAGCACCCAGCGCAAAGGGCTGCGGCGTGGATCGTCTTGCGGAATGGCGGGAGCGGCCATGACGGATGTGGACGATTCCATTATCGAATAGCATACGCTTCGCCGAATAGGAAGAAGCGCTCCTTTCCGCGAGGGTTAAATCCTTGGCGAATTTTAATGAAACGCGCGAGACATTTTTAATGAAACCGGCGCGGCCGTAATCGCCATCCATGGGTTTAGATAGTTGTTGGATGAAAACGGAAAACATGCGCACATTTCATGTTCTGGCAGGTTTGTTGACGATAACGGCGGCGGCCTTCGGGCAGGCCGATCCTCCGTCACGCGTGGCGCGCCTCAATTTTATGCAAGGTCCGGTCTCATTCCGTCCCGGCGGCGTGGATGAGTGGGCCGCGGCGACGCTCAATTTTCCTCTGAACACCGGCGACTATTTGTGGGCCGACCAGGGCGCGCGAGCCGAATTACATATCGGCTCTACTGCCATCCGCATGGATCAAACCACGGCTATTTCCGTGGTGAATCTCAACGATCAACTGACGCAATTCAGCCTGACAGCAGGCTCGTTGAACGTACACATCCGTTATCTGGCCCCGAACGAGAACTTCGAGGTCGATACGCCCAACGTCGCCATCGTGCTGGTCCGGCCCGGCGACTATCGCATTGTCGCCGATGCCGATAACGCCGTCTCCACGCTCGTTGTGCGCGCGGGCGAAGCGGAAGTGAGCGCCGGCGCATCCGGCGCCTTCAACGTTCGCAGCGGAGAGATGGCGCGGCTCACCGGCACGGAGAGCAGTGCAACAGGAGGTCTCCGGCGCGCCGCCGCTCGATGCCTTCGATGGATGGACCGGCGACCGCGACGCGCACGAAGACCGCGCCACCATCTCCGCCCGCTACGTCCCGCGCGAAATGATCGGCTATGAAGACCTTGACGCCAATGGCCGCTGGGTCAACATTCCTCCGTATGGAATGGTGTGGCAGCCGAACGTCGCTGCAGACCGGTTGGGCGCCCTACCGTCAAGGGCATTGGGCTTGGGTCGATCCGTGGGGCTGGACTTGGATTGATGACATGCCGTGGGGCTTCGCGCCCTTCCACTACGGCCGTTGGGCCTATGTCGGCACGGGCTGGTATTGGGTTCCGGGAGCGGTAGCCGTGCGGCCCGTATACTCGCCCGCGCTGGTGGCATTCGTCGGCGGCGGCGGAATTGGCGTCGGCGTAGCGGCGTGGTTTCCGCTGGGGCCGGGCGAGGTTTATCGTCCGGCTTACCACGTGAGCGAAGTCTACGTGCGCAACGTGAACCTAGCCTACGTGAGCAATGTATCGGTAATCGCTGGGGTAGGTCCGGCGGTCTATGTGAACCAGCGGGTAGTGGGGGCGGTGACCGTTGTACCGCACGAAGTCTTCGTGGGTGCTCGGCCGGTGGGCGTGGCAGTGGTTGCGGTAAGGCCGGAAATGCTCGTCTCAGCTCGGGTGGTGGGATACACGGCGCCTATCGCGCCGGAGCGCGTGAGCCTGTTGGCGCGTCCGGTTGGCGGGGCCGTGATCGTGCGTACGCCCCCCGCTGCCTTTGTACAGCGGACGGTAGTGGCGCGCACTGCGCCGCCTCCGCCGCCTGTCAGCTTCGCCGCGCGTCAGGAAGCGCTACGCCAGAATCCGGGCCGACCGCTGGATCAAGCGCAGTTGAGTTCTCTGCGCGCCGCGCAGCCGGCACGTCCGCAGATGGTGCGGACGTTGGGCCAGCCCGCGAACAGCCAGCCGATGGGATTCGGCCTATCACCGAATAACGCGCCCGTGCGCAACGATCGCCCGCCGGGAGCACTGCAACCTCGCCCCGCGGGAGCAACCCGCCGCGCGGCCCGTCCGAAACCGCTCAATCGCCCGACAGAAGCGCGCCCGAATGCGGAAGCGCGCCCGAATGCAGAAGCGCCGCGCAACGACCGGACCGCCGCGGAGCACAGAGCCGCTGAAAAAGGCAAGAACGCGAAGAAAAGCGACAGGACCGACAAGAAGTGAGCGTTCGGCGCAACCGCTAAGCCAAAGAACCTAGAACGACGCGATCTCCGTCTGCAACTCTGCCAAGCACCTCGGCAAGAGCCGCCAGCGACTCTTCGCAACGGCCAAACTCGGCGGCTCGAGCATCGTGTTCGATTCGGCGGAATACTTTCGCTGCCGCGCTTGCGCCCACATTGGCGCACGCGCCTTTGGAATAGTGAGCCAGCCGCACGCACTGTTCCAGATCGCGATTCCTCACTGCAGCTTCCAGCTTCGGCACATGCGCTGACGTGTCGTCCCACAACACGCTCAGCACCTCACGCATGAGATCCTCGTCGTCCATCGTGACTTCGCGTAGCTGTTCGCGGTCCAATGCAGGAGTGTATTCGATGGTCTCCACGATTTCATTCTGGACCGCGAACCTCGCTAGGGAAATCGGCGAATTCGCTTAGTTGGCCCAGAAAATTACCGTGGGCGTATTCCGCCAATCTCCAGCCATGTGCGCAACACGCGACCGCTAGCATCCTCGAGCGCGTTCGCGGCAAACCCCATGAAGCGCATGTCGGTCACTGATGCCAGCTTGGAGTTTTCCCGTTCCTCGCTGGGCGATACTGACCATTCGGGAAACTCGGAAAACCGCAGGAAAACCTGAAACGTCGCCGTTCGCTTCGCCGCATCGATCGCCGGGTCCGCATCCGCCTTATGCACGATGCGCGCCCGCGCCGGGTCGAACGTCCCCGACAGGGTCACGTCAGCCAGCGCGTAGAAATCCTGCGTCTCCACAATCCCTCGCCAACGCAAAGGATTTGCAGCCCCCGGGACTGCCGCCGTGCGCAGGGGCTCTGCATCCTGATAAATGCGGCTTTGCAGTTCGCCGATCGCCCGTGCGTGGAGCACGCCCCGCGCGCCGTTATAGAGCATCAAAAAGGCCAGCGCAAAGACCGGCCATCCGCGGCCTGGGTACGGCGGCCGCCGCGCGCTCGATGTAATCTCGGACCCCACCAGCCGCGCCAAAAACGGCGCCGCCAGCGCGAGCAGACAGACTGCCCAGATCCAGAGATCGATTACGTTGGTCCATTCCAGCCGATAGAAGTCCTGCGAAAACGGCAGCAGCAGCCGTATACCGTAGCCGTTCGTATAATCGAGCGCGAGATGCGATGCCACCCCGATCATCGCGGCGGCAAACGCGCCCCGCCACTGCACCGGCTTACGCGAAACGGCGCGGACCAGCAGCACGCACAAGATCGCCATCACGGGCATGGCAATCAACGAATGCGTCAGATGCCGGTGATAGTGCAGATAGCTAACCGGACCGCCCATCAAGCTCACCACGTCGATATCCGGCGCGTTGGCCGCCAGCATCAGAATGGCCGATGCCTGCGGCGTCCAGCGGTTCAATCCGGCGCGGCTCAGGAAAAGGCCGACGGCCGTATGAGTCAGATTGTCCATCGCGCGCTAGAGCAGTTTGCAGACTTCATCGAACTCAAAGCGCGGGTTGCGCGGGAATAGTTTCGATGGGTCGCCGTGCCCCAGGTTGCACAGGAAATTCGACTTCCACGATTGGCCGGCGAAAAACTCCGCATCCACCTTGGCGTTATCGAAGCCGGACATCGGCCCGCAATCGAGGCCTACCGCGCGGGCCGCGACAATGAAGTACCCGCCCTGCAAGGTCCCATTGCGAAAGGCCGTGGTTTCCGCCAGTTGCGCGTTCGAGGCGAACATCTGGCTCATTGTGGGCATTTGCGGAAACAGCCGGGGGACATGCTCGTAGAACTTCGAATCGTATGCGACGATCGCGGTCACAGGCGCCGCCATTGTCTTATCTACATTGCCCGGCGCGAGCGCGTGCTTCAGGCGTTCCTTAGCTTCCTTCGTACACAGAAACAAAATTCGCGCGGGGGTTGTGTTCGCACTAGTGGGACCCCATTTCATCAGGTCGTAGAGTTCGCGAAGAGTGTCGTCGGAGACTGGCTGATCGAGCCAGGCGGTGTTCGTGCGTGCTTTGAGGAACAGCAGATCGCGCGCTTCGGAATCGAGTGTATGAGACATGCTCTACCAGTTTGCCTCATTTCACGGGGAAGAACCGGCGGCAAAACCGCCCGCTACAACAGCCCGCCACCTAATCACTATCGGCCGCTACGCTTCGAAATTCTCCGGCGCGAATCCGATCGGACGTTACCAGCCGCAGCTCTCGCCTTCGCCGAACAGAACTCAGCGCGATGAGCGGTTAGCGCAAGAGAGAACAACGGGCTTAATCGCAGCGTCGCCCGCCTCGTTATCACCTCGTAACTAATGAGCGATATGCTTCTTGAGAACTATAGGGCGTCGTTGCGCGATCGATAGCCGATGGGAAACACCTGACCCCCAGGATCGCCGATCATCTCCGGAATTACCTGTATATGGCGCGTAAAAGCTTGGATGCTAATACTCCGACGTCTATAATTCGATAGAGCAATGAGAGTGCGGCTGAGCAGCCGCCTTTTCTTATTACACAGGTCAAGTGACAAATCGGGAATCCTTGGAGGGAATTTGTGAGAGGATTTTTGAACTACGCTTTGATCAGTTGCGCGCTGATTGGCTGGCCGGCCTTCGCGCAGATGACCACCACAGGCACGATCATCGGAACGGTAATGGACCCCTCGAACAGGGCCGTACCGGGCGCCTCCGTAACCATCATCAACGAAGCTACAAAGGATGTTCGCTCGCTAACGAGCGGCGAAGGCGGTGAGTTCAACTTTACCGCGGTACTGCCTGGCTCCTATTCAGTGAAAGCCGAGCGTTCCGGATTCAAGACGCTTGAGCGTACCGGCGTTGTCGTCAGTGCGAACGAACGCGTGTCCTTAGGAGAGTTGCAGCTTCAACTGGGCTCTGTCGGGGAAACCGTGACGGTGACCGCGGAGGCCGCTCACGTCGAAACCGAATAGCGCGGAGTCGTCCGCCGACATCACGACACAGCAACTGGGAAACCTGACGGCGCGCGGGCGCGAAGTGGTTTCGCTCCTCAGAACGATTCCCGGCGTGGCCTACCAGGCCGACCAGGATTCGGCCGGCGGAACCTACGGCACCACCACTCCTTCGATTCGCGGCGCCAGCGCCAACATGAACATCCTCTCGGTGGATGGCGTAGTCAGCAACGACCAGGGAACGCCCAGCGTATTCTCCAGCGTCACCACCATGGACGCCATCGGCGAAGTCAAGGTGATTCTGAACGCCTACCAGGCCGAATACGCGGGCAACGGCGGCACTGTCGTCCAAGTGGTGAGCAAATCCGGCGGCAACGAATATCACGGCAACGGCTACTGGTATCGTGCGGAACAACGATTTCAATGCCAACGATTTTTTCAACAACCGCAACGGCGTGAAGCGTCCCGAATACCGCTATAACACCGAAGGCTTCTCGCTCGGCGGACCCATTTACATCCCGCGCCACTGGAATCCGGGACAAGACGAAGCTATTCGGCTTTTATAACCTGGAGCAACTGGAAAGCCGCATACCCGGCGCTCTCACGCAGTACACCATGCCGACCGCCCTCGAACGTCAGGGGAACTTCTCGCAGAGCTACCTGCACCAACGGAACCGTGATCCCCATTTACGACCCGACGAATAACAAGGCGCCATTTCCCGGGAACATCATTCCGACCAGCCGCCTGGATCCCAACGGTTTGATTCTGCTGAAAATTCTCCCGCTGCCGAATTTCGTCAATCCGGCGATCACCGGCTACAACTACAACTACCAGATTCAGGAAGTCATCAACTTCCCCAAGCGCACGCAGTTGTTCAGGATCGACTATGTGCCGACACGAGAACGACCGGATTTTCGTTCGCGGCAAGACCTTTCTTTCCGAGGATCAGGGCTACTCGGTTTCGTCCGGCGCCACGCCGGTAGGCTTCTTCGCGCAATGCTATTGCTTCTCCGAAGAGGGGCTCGCGACGGGCTGGACGCACATCTTCTCGCACCAACGTTCGTCTCGGAATTTCAGGCCGGCGTTCGCCGCAATCATGAGGGCTGGAAGCCCTATAACGACACCCTGACTCCCACCCAGCAAGTCCCGGTAGCAGGGAACCCGCTCTCCACCGTGTCGCGGGCGGCGTTGGGATATACGGCCGGACAGTGGTTTCCCTCATCCAACCCGGACGATATCATCCCGCGCTATTCCTTCAACGTTCAGGATCCGCCGAACGTCAGCTTCGACGACCGTTTCCTGAAGAACGGCACCGACTTCACGTTCAACCTGAGCGACAACATTTCCTGGACGAAAGGCAAGCACGCGATCAAGTTCGGCGTCGACATGTACCGCATCCGGGAGTACGAAGGCGAGCGGAGCAAATTCGACGGCACGTTCAATTTCAGCACGGACGCGAACAACCCGCTCGACACGAATTATTCGTTCGCGAACGCGGCGCTCGGCACTTTCGACAGCTATCAGGAATCCAACGCGCGCTATGGCGCGAACGAGCGCCAGGCTATCGCGGAATGGTTTATTCAGGATACCTGGAAAGTGACCAAGAGACTCACGCTCGACTATGGCATGCGGTGGACTTGGGCCAACCAGATGTATCCGCACTATGCCGGCCAGCAGTCAGCACTGGCGCTGGGGCTTTACAACGCGTCCCAGGCGCCGGCGCTCTATGTGCCGGTGCTTTCGAACGGCGTCAGGATGGCGCGAGAATCCGCTCACTGGACACGCTGCTGCCGCAGGCTTTTGTGGGAGTCTTCGTTCCCGGAAGCGGGAACCCGGCGCCCGGCGGCGTATCGTCCGGCGCCACCAACTATCCTCGCGGCTTCATCAACCAGCAACCCGTCCATTGGGGACCGCGCTTCGGCTTCGCCTATGACGTATTCGGAAACGGCAAGACGGCCATCCGCGGCGGCATCGCGATCCTTTATAATCCGCGCCTAGCTTATTGGAGCTCCGACCACCGAGAATCCGCCGGCCATCGAGACGCCGATCACTTACTACGGCCAGCTCAGCACCTTCACGCAGACCGCCGGCTACTTCGCGCCGAACGCCACCAATGCGTTCAACGTGAACGCCAAGACGCCCCGCAACTACAACGGTTCGTTCGGCATCCAGCAGGACCTCGGCCATTCGATTCTGCTCGACGTCTCTTACGCGATCGGTGCTCGGCCGCGACATCCAGCAGAGCCGCAACATCAACACGGTTCCCTACGGAGCGGAATTCCAGCACATCGATCCCACCACGGGCAAGCCGCTGGCGGATATTTTCTTCGAGCCCTATCCCGGCTATTCCACCATCACCTATTACGACAACGCTTACACCTCGAACTATCACGCGCTTGCTGGTGAGTCTGACGCGCCGTTTTTCACATGGCTTCCAGATGGGCGTGTCTTATGCGTTTTCGAAGTACATGGACTTCACCGGCATCCCGGAGTATGCCAATCTGCGCTCGTATGCCTACGGCCTGGACTCCATCGACCAGACCCATAACATGACGATCAACTTCACCTACAACATACCCAACGCCACGAAGCTGGTGAAGAACAAAGTGATCGGTTACGCATTCGATCACTGGGTGCTGTCGGGCATCAGCCAGTTCGCCAGCGGCATGCCGGCGGCGATCAGTTTCACGACCACGAACTCGGAGAACCTCAACGGCGGCGGGGATGCCCAGCGCGTGGATGTGGTCGGCAATGCCTTCTCGGGGAACATTCACACCTTCTACCAGTGGTTCAATACGGCGGCGTTCGCGTTGCCCGGAATGAACGACCCGGGCAACGCCGGGAAGTACGATGTGCGGCAGCCGGGCGTGAACAACAACGATATGGCGATTTCCAAGAACTTCCCGATCAAGAAGCGAGAAGCGCTATCTCTCGCTTCCGGTGGGAAGCTTACAACGTCTTCAATCACACGCAGTATGCCACCATCAATACCGCCGCAAAGTTACGCCGGCGGGAGTCCAGACCAACACGCTTTTCGGAGACGGTTGTCTCGACGCGGACGCCAAGGGTGATGCAGGGGTCGCTGCGATTTACCTTCTAGCTGCACGAACTCCACTGTGGACGCCCAAGGACAAACGATCGAAGTTAGGCGACGACGGGCACAAGTCCCGAATCGATAATTCGCTGATCCGAGGTCAGCAGACGCAAGCGGCGGACCCGCGCGGCGCAGACAATTGCACGATCGGAAGGATCGCGCAAGGCATCACCGAGGGCGGCCACCTCTTCGGCCAAGTCGATAGTGAAAGGTTCGATTTGAAAGGCCGGGCTGTTACCCAATTCGGCCAAAATCCGATCTGCGGCAGGTTCGCCCCGCCGACCGTCCCGGCTGAACACAACGGCGATTTCAAGCAACGAGACCGAACTCAACGCTACCGGCTCGCTCTTTCCGATCGCCTCCCGCAGTATGCGAATCTGGTCTCCCGAAAGCTTCTTTGGCGCGGTAATCCATCGAACGGCCACGTGGGTATCGAGTAGAAACCGAGGCCTCACTTCTTCCCTCTTTGGCGCCCCGTCACCGCTTCCCAGAGATCCGCATGATCCTGCAGAAGGAGATCGTCGTCAATTACGACTTTCCCCTCCAGAATCCCTTCCGGCGACTTCCACACCTTACGGCGCGCAGGGCCGACGGTGGCAAGCGGCCGTCCGCGTTTCGTAATCGTAAGAGTCCCGCCCCGCTCGCCGATATCGTCAAGCAATGACAGGCACTTCGCCTTGAACTCGGTAACGCTTACGGTGCGCTGCTTCATAGGTTCACCATAGCATTCACTCGTCATGTGACCAGTTGCAAAGGGGGCCAGCGATCCATCGCGATCCCCATTCGGCCATCTCACGACGAGTTGGGCAACTACGGCGTACAATAGTCTCTTCATGGAACTCCCCGCGCGAATCGGCAAATACGAGCTCGAGGAGTTCCTGGGCGGCGGCATGTCGCACGTCTACCGCGCGCGCGACACCGTCATCGGCCGGACCGTGGCCGTCAAGATCCTCACCGAGGCCGGCTGCCAGGACGCCGAGGCCAAGGCGCGCTTCCTGGCCGAAGCGCGCATGGCCGGCAACATCTCGCACGACAACATCATCAGCATTTACGATTTCGGCGAGGACGAGAAGCAGCATCCGTTCATGGTGATGGAGTTCCTGCGCGGCGAGGACCTGCGCCACGCCATCAAGAACGGCCACACCGGCGATCTGCGCAACAAGCTCCGCATCGCCCTGCAGGTGGCGCGCGCGCTGGAATACATCCACACGCAGAAGATCGTCCATCGCGATATCAAGCCCGAAAACGTCCACGTCACCACCGCCGGCGTGGTGAAGCTGATGGATTTCGGCATCGCCAAGACCGAGGGCCTGGCCATGACGCGCGCCGGCTACGTGCTGGGCACGCCGTATTACATGGCGCCGGAGCAGGTCACCGGCCAGAACGTCACCGAGCAGGTGGATGTCTACGCCTTCGGCGTGCTGCTGTTCGAGCTGCTGACCGGCGCGAAGCCCATTTCGGGCGACACCGTGGAGCGCATCTTCTACAGCATCCTCAACGAGCCGCTCAATCTCGATCCCATGTACAAAGCCGGCGTGCCGCAGCCGCTTGTGCGACCTGGTGGCGCGGTGCACCGCCAAGAGCCCGGCCGATCGGCCGCAAGGCTTCGCGCCGGTCTGCGCCGAACTGGAGCAGCTCATCGCCGCCGCTGAAGTACAGACGGCTGCCCACGGTATGCCGTTGCGCCACCCGCACCTTTTGCCACAGCGCCAGCTCCGGCAGTCCGCGCGCCCGAGCCTCCTGCCGCCCGCGCCCGCCGCCTCCGGTCGCCGTCACCTCGAAGCCGGCGCGCCCCGCTTGGATCATCCCGGTCGCTGTCGGAGCGCTTGTCGTGATCGCCGCGGGAATCTACTTCGCCACTCGGCCGAGCCCTGCCGCTACAACCGTCGCGGTCGCTCCGCGGCAAGACCGACGCCTCCGCCCGCCACCCTCGCCAAGACGCTCTCCACTTCCTCCGGCGACATGGTTCTGGTACCCGCGGGCGATTTCGAGTTCGGAGAGAAGAAGGCCAGGGTTCCGCTGCCCGCTTTCTATATCGACAAGACCGAGGTCTCGAACAAGGCCTACGCCGAGTTTTGCAACGCCACCGGCCGCCCCCTGCCCAAGGGTTTCCCGCAAGACAAGCCCGACTACCCTGTCGTCAACGTCACCATCCTGGATGCCCACGCATTCGCCAAATGGGCCGGCAAGCGTCTTCCCTCCGCCAAGGAGTGGGAAAAGGCCGCGCGCGGCGACGATGGCCGCGCGTTTCCCTGGGGCAACGAAAACGACCCCGCGCGCGCGAACGTGGAACCCAGCAAAATCGCAGCCGGTGGATTCCCACGCCGATGGCGCCAGCCCTTACGGCGTGCTCAACATGGTCGGCAACGTCTGGGAATATGTCGAGCAGCTAGCGGTTCCCAGCGCGCAGGCGATGGAAAACTTCCGAATCCATCTCGACCCCGCCGCCTCGCGCAGACGAGCCGTGGTATCAGATCCGCGGTGAGTCCTTCGGCGAGCCGCTTGGCGCAGAACGTGATTTGGGATTCCACCACCGTTCCCGCGCGCTGGAGCTCGCCGAACATCGGTTTCCGCTGCGCCAAAGACGCGCATCAATGAGACATCTGATAGCGGCGCTGTTCGCCTCCGCTCTTGGAATTTCGGGACAATCGTCCTATCATCCCGCGTATCTCAATCCCGATCTCGCCCGCCGAACAGCGCGCAGCCGATCTGGTTTCGCGCATGACGCTCGAAGAGAAAGTGCTGCAGATGCAGAACTCGGCGCGCCGGCGCCTGGCGCGGTCTGAACATTCCCGCGTACGACTGGTGGAACGAAGCGCTGCACGGCGTGGCGCGCGCCGGCGAGGCGACGGTATTCCCGCAGGCCATCGGGCTGGCGGCCACCTGGGATACCGATCTGATGCACCGCATTGCGGACACGATCTCCACCGAAGCGCGCGCCAAGTACAACGAGGCGATCCGCAACAACAACCACAGCCGCTATCACGGGCTCACCTTCTGGTCGCCGAACATCAATATCTTTCGCGATCCGCGCTGGGGCCGCGGGCAGGAGACCTACGGCGAAGATCCGTATCTCACCGGGCCGCATGGCGGTGGCGTTCATCCACGGCATGCAAGGCGACGATCCGCATTACTTCAAAGTCATCGCGACGGCCAAGCATTACGCGGTGCACAGCGGGCCCGAAACCGACGCGGCACCAATTCGACGTCAAGCCCAGCGAGCGCGATCTCAACGACACCTATCTGCCGGCGTTCCGCGCAGCCATCGTGGAAGGCAAAGCCGATTCGGTGATGTGCGCCTATAACGCCGTGGACGGCGTCGCCGGCGTGCGCCAACACCGATCTGCTGCAGAAGCATCTGCGCGAAGAGTGGGGCTTCAAAGGATACGTGGTCAGCGATTGCGGCGCGATCGGCGATATCTTCCGCGGCCACAAGTACAAGCCCGACGCCGCATCGGCCTCGGCCGCCGCGGTCAAGGCCGGCACCGATCTCACTTGCGGCAACGAATACCGCGCGCTGGCGGACGCGGTGAAGCGGGGCCTCATCGAGGAAGCCGAAGTCAACCGCTCGCTGGAGCGGCTGTTCGTCGCGCGCTTCAAGCTGGGCATGTTCGATCCGCCGGAGCGCGTGCCGTTCTCCAAGATTCCGTACTCCGAGGTCGATTCCGAAGCCATCGCAAGTTCGCGCTGGAAGCCGCGCGGAAGTCCATCGTGCTGCTGAAGAACGAGAATGCAGACGCTGCCGCTGAAAGCGTCCGTTCGAAGATCGCGGTGATCGGGCCTTCGGCCGACGATCCGGATCGCGCTGCTGGGCAACTACAACGGATTCTCGACGCAAGCACGTGACGCCGCTCGAAGGCATCGAACGCCAGTTCGCAGCGAAGGCGCAGATCCACTACGCGCTGGGCGCCACTTACACGCCGATATCGGCGGCGCTCATTCCATCGACGGCGCTGACCGCCGGCGGGCGGCGGTCACGGGCTGTTGGCGGAGTATTTCGATAACCCGGAGATGCAGGGACAGCCGAAGCTGACGCGCGTGGAACCGCGCCCGTTTATCCAGGCGGGCGTCCCATCGGCCGCTGTCGCGGCGGCCTTTCCGGAGGGTGGATTCACTGTGCGCTGGACTGGCACGCTGCACGCTCCGGTGACCGGCGATTACTGATTACGCCGTCCGCCGGCTTCGGCCGGCCGCCGGTCAAGATCTTCCTCGACGATAAGGAACTCGTGAGCGCGACCCCGCCACCCGCGAGCCCTGCGCCGGGTCGTGGGGCGCCGGTCACACTGAGTGTTCACCTAGAGGCGGATCACGCCTATAGTCTGCGCGTCGAATATCGCCCGCAAGGACCGCAGACCGCATTGCAGATTGCGTGGATTCCCCCGGCCGCTCCCCTGCTGGCCGAGGCCGTCGCCGCAGTGAAGAATTCCGACGTCGCAGTGGCTTTCGTGGGACTGAATCCGAACCTGGAAGGCGAGGAGATGCGCGTCACCATTCCCGGATTCGCCGGCGGCGACCGCACCGATCTCAACCTGCCCGAGCCGCAGGAAAAACTGATCGAAGCGGCCATCGCGACCGGCAAGCCGGTGGTGGTGGTGCTGACCAGCGGCAGCGCGCTGGCCGCGAATTATGCCGCCGAGCATGCCGCCGCTGTGCTGGAACTCTGGTACGGCGGCGAAGAAGCGGGACGGCCATCGCCGAGACGCTGGCGGGCGTGAATAATCCGGCCGGACGGCTGCCGGTGACGTTCTATCGCGGCGTGGAACAACTGCCGCCGTTCGACGATTATTCAATGAACGGCCGCACCTACCGCTACTTCAAAGGCGAAGCGCTGTACGGTTTCGGCTTCGGACTGAGTTATTCGAAGTTCCAATACTCCGGCCTGCGCGCGCAACGCACGGCGACGGGAGCGCAAGTCACAGTGCGCGTGAAGAACGATTCGACGCGCGAGGGCGATGAAGTGGTGCAGCTCTATGCCAGCGGAATCGCGGGTGCAGTCCGCGACCTGCGCGGCTTCGAGCGCATCCATCTTCGCGCGGGCGAAACCCGCGAGATCCGACTGCCCATCGCCGGAATTCCGCAGGGGAAGGTGACGTTGACGGTCGGTGGCAGCCAGCACGGCCTGGAAACGGTCGTACAGTAAGTAGGCCTGAAGCCGCGCGCGTCCTTTATACTGTTCTCGATGCCTGCTATCCCTGTCACCGAACAGCACGCCCTCGTTCAACGCCTTACAGCCGCGTGCGGCGGCGGATATTCCCCGGAAACGCGCCGCAAATATTTCATCTCCGGACCTCAGTGGGCGGCCGCCTATCAGGGACAGGCTTTGTTCCACGCGCCCACGCGGCCGGCCATCGGCTTTGAGGAGATCATCCGCAAGTACGGAGAGATCGGCATCGGCTATTGGTGTACTCACGACACCGATGTCATCGCTACCGAAGACGCTGGCGACGGAGCGCCAGGCTGAAATCGTAAGCCGCATCGCGAGGGCTCTTTCCGAAAACGGGCTGCAATGCTCGATGGTTACCACTGAAACCTTCTACCACGCCGTGTGGGCCGGCGGTCCCGCCGCCGAGGCGCCCGAGGTGCGCGAGTACGCCAAGTTCCGCGTACGCAATACGGTCGAGATCGGGCACGAACTGGGTGCGCGATTCGCCGTGTATTGGCCGGGATCACTCGGCTACTATGTGCAGGGCGCGATCGACGAAATCGATACCTTGCGCTGGTACGCCGACGCGCTCAATGCAGCCTGTGAGCGCGATATCGAATGCGCCCGCGAGCGCAAGCGCGACACGCTGAAGCACTGCCTGGAAGCGAAGCCGTTCGAGCCGCAAGCAGAAATCCTGCTGCCGACCAGCGACGCGATGCTGGCGTTTATCGGTTCCGGTTTGCTGAAGCATCCCGAGATGGTCGGGCTCAACCCCGAATATCTCCACGAATTGATGTGGGGCGGCGCGCCGCGCGCGGCTTTGGCGCCGGGCGCTGCTCGCGGGCAAACTGTTCCACTTCGATATCAACGACGGCTACCGGCTGAAGCACGATGTCGATATCGGCGTGGGCCTGGTGAATCCGCTCGATTGGCTGAACGTACTGGTGCTGCTGCGCAGCCACGGATTCAACGGACCGTTCAATCTCGACTACAAGCCGCCACGCACTACCAGCACCAACGGCGTCTTCGAAGTCAGCTTCCCCACCGCTGTGGACCGGTTCATCACGTTGTGGGAGATGGCGGGCGAGGTGATCGCGGACCCGATCATCAAGGAAGCCACCGACGCGTTGAAGCGCGGCGGCGGCGCGCCGATCCCGCGACGCCGAGGGCGTCACGGCTGCCAATCGAGAGCTGCTGACCCTGCACGAACTGATCGCGCATCGGCTGGTGCAGATCCTGCTTGGCCTGCATCGCGGACGCACGTTCTCGATGCCTGACTAGTCACAACGCGCGCCGGCGGGTCCTCGCGGTGCAAAACGAGCACTGACGCCGAGACTCGTTAAACTGGGTTGGGATACCCATTTGAAGAAGCTCCTCCTCTACCTGCTGCTCATTCTCGCCGCCTGCGCCGCCGCCATCGCCATTCTTCATAAGGGCGCGCCTCCCCCGGTCAAGTTCACGCGCGTGAAGCGCCAAACGCTGATCAGTTCGGTTCCGACAAACGGCAAAGTAGAGCCCTATCGCTGGCAGGCAGTGCGCGCGGAGACCGCCGGCCTGGTGAGCCGCGTTCCGGTCCAGAACGGAAGCCGCGTGGCGGTGGGCGCGCTGCTCGCCGAACTTACAGACCCCGAAGTTCAAGCCGCCATCGATTCGGCCAGCGCCCGCGTCTCCGAAGCGCAAGCCAATTTGCAACTGCTGCAATCGGGCGGGAAACCGGCCGATCTGAGCGAGATCGAAAACAGCCTCAGCCGCGCTCGTTTCGACCTCGATACCGAACAGCGAGATCTCGATGCCGTGAGGCGCCTGGTCGCCAAGCAGGCGGCTACGCCAATGGAAGAGCGCGCCGCTGCGGACAAGGTCCGCGCCACGCAAATCGAGATCGCCGGCCTCGAAAAGAGACGTAACACACAAGTCGCTAAGCCCGATGTCGAAGCCGCGCAGGCCCGTCTCGAAGCCGCCGAAGCAACGCTGCGCCTGGCCAAACAGCGCTCCGCTCTGACCGTTGTGCGGGCACCGATCGCCGGCGAAATCTATGAGCTTTCCGTGCGGCCTGGGACGTACGTCAACGTAGGCGACCTGGTTGCCAACGTCGGTACGCTGGACCGCCTGCGCGTGCGAGTCTACGTGGATGAGCCCCTGCTTGGGCGCGTGAAGCTTGGCGAACCGGTGACGATCCGCTGGGAAGCGCTACCGGGTAAGACCTGGAACGGCGCTGTGGATCAGATGCCCGCCTCCATCCAGACGCTTGGATCGCGCCAGGTGGGCGAGGTGGTTTGCGCCATCGAGAATCCGGGACGCGATTTGATCCCGGGAAACAACGTGGATGCCGAGATTCGGACGGCGGTGGTGGAGAACACTCTCGTTATTCCGAAGGAGACCATGCGCCGCGACGCCGGGGGCGACTACGTGTTTCTGTTGCGGGGCGACGTAATCGAACGCCGGGCGATCAACACCGGCATTTCGAACGTTACGCAGGCCCAGGTGGTCGAGGGGCTGGCCGAGGGCGACGCCATCGCTCTGCCCAGCGACATCGAGCTGAAGGCTGGCGGGCGGGTACAGGCAGAGATAGCACAGTAGCCACCCGTTGGGATTCGGGTCTTCGTGCGATAGCAGACACAATTCTATTTGTTATAATTCAGCCTTTTTCTATTACGGCCGGGGAAGGCTTGTTTTGTATCTTCCTGCTCCTCACCCCGTAACCTTAAGGTACTGCATATAGATATATTTCTTGACGTGCCCCTATATATTGGGGCAAGATTACGGAGTCGTTTCGTTTCGGAAACCGCGAGGAGATAAACATGGGACAACTGGCCGTCGGATCTTGCGAAAATAGAAGTATTGGAACCGCAAACCACAACTAAAAACAAAGGCCGGAATCGCATTTCCGCGCTATTTTACCGCCAGTCTGGAGGCCGGGCAAGACTCCCTACGACGAAGTCCAGTGGGAGACCCGCACCGCCACGATCGGCAACGATAAAGGCTCGGTGATCTTCGAGCAGCGCGACATCGAAGTGCCGGCGGACTGGTCGCAGACCGCCACCAATATCGTCGCCAGCAAATATTTCCACGGCAAGCTGGGCTCGCCCGAGCGCGAAACCAGCGTGGCCCAACTGGTGCAGCGCGTGGTCGACACCATCGCCGGATTGGGGCAAGAAGGACGGCTATTTCAAGTCCGACGCGGACGGCGAGAACTTCCGCAACGAACTGGCGCACCTGATGCTCACGCAGAAGGCCTGCTTCAATTCGCCGGTCTGGTTCAACGTGGGCGTGAAGGAATCGCGCGGCTACGGCTGGATCTACGACAAAGAGGCCGACGCGCGTGACGAAGCTGCGAATCGGGCGAGCTGCGGCCGCAATGCTCGGCCTGCTTCATCGTTTCGGTGAAGGATTCGCTGGAATCGATTCTCGACCTGGCCAAGACCGAAGGCATGCTGTTCAAGTGGGGCTCGGGCACGGGCACGAACCTTTCGGCGCTGCGCGAAGAAGACGCCATCCTCTCGGGCGGCGGACGCGCCTCGGGACCGCTCTCCTTCATGAAGGGCTTCGATGCGTTCGCGGGCGTGATCAAATCCGGCGGCAAGACGCGCCGCGCGGCGAAGATGGTGATCCTGAATGCCGACCATCCGGATATCGAGAAGTTCATCTGGTGCAAGGCGAAGGAAGAGAAGAAGGCCCACACGCTGGTCGAGGCGGGCTACGATTCTTCGCTCGATGGCGACGCGTACAGCTCGATCTTCTTCCAGAACGCCAATAATTCCGTGCGCGCGACCGACGAGTTCATGGAAGCGGTGGTGGAGGACGGCGACTGGTGGACGAAGATCGGTGGCAGACCGGCGAGAAGATGAACCGCTACAAGGCGCGCGACCTGATGCGGCAGATCGCCGAAGCCACGTACCAGTGCGGCGATCCCGGCATGCAGTTCGATACCACGATCAACGCTGGCATCCGTGCAAGAACACGGCGCGCATCAATGCGTCGAACCCGTGCTCGGAGTACATGTTCCTCGACGATTCGGCGTGCAATCTGTCGTCGCTGAACCTGATGAAGTTCGTGGGACCGGACGGGCAGTTCGACGTGGAAGCGTTCCGGCATGCGGTGGATACGATGATCGTGGCGCAGGAGATCCTGGTCGATAACGCCAGCTATCCGACGGAGAAGATCGGCGAGAATTCGCACGACTTCCGGCCGCTGGGTCTGGGCTTCGCGAATCTGGGCGCGCTGCTGATGTCGTTCGGCATTCCTTACGACAGCGACCGGGGCCGCGATATGGCGGGCGCGATCACCGCGGTGATGTGCGGGCAGGCGTATCTGACCAGCGCGCGGATCGCCGGAACCACCGGGCCGTTCCCGGGCTATGCGGAGAACGAAGAGCCGTTCCTCGAAGTGATCCGGATGCATCGCGATTCGGTGAGCCGCATCAACCAGCGCAATATTCCGACCGATCTCTACCAGCGGCGCGCAGCAGTGCTGGGACGACGCCTACGAGATCGGGCAGGCGCACGGCTATCCGCAACGGGCAGGTGACGGTGATCGCGCCCACGGGCACCATCGGCTTCATGATGGATTGCGACACCACCGGCATCGAGCCCGATCTGGCGCTGGTGAAGTACAAGAAGCTGGTGGGCGGCGGCGTGATCAAGATCGTCAACAACACGGTGCCGCAGGCGCTGATCAAGCTGGGCTATTCGCCGGAGCAGGTGGAAGCGATCGTGAGCCACATCGATTCCACGGGGACGATCGAAGGCGCGCCGCATCTGAAGACCGGAGCATCTGGCGGTGTTCGATTGCAGCTTCCGGCCGCAGAACGGCACGCGGTCGATCCATTACATGGGCCATCTGCGGATGATGGCGGCGGTGCAGCCGTTCGTTTCGGGCGCGATTTCGAAGACCATCAACATGCCCGAGGAATGCACGGTGGAAGACGATCATGGACGCCTACATCGAGAGCTGGCGGCTGGGCCTGAAGGCGGTGGCGATTTATCGCGACAACTCGAAGAAGGTGCAGCCGATGAGCTCGGGCGCGGGCAAGGGCGAGAAGAAGGCGGCCGCGGTCGCGGCGCCGAAGGAAGCGACGGCGGCAGAAGGTCGTCGAGAAGGTTGTGTACCGGCCGGTGCGGCGCAAGCTTGCCGGATGAGCGGCAGTCGATCACGCATAAGTTTTCGATTGGCGGGCACGAAGGCTACATCACGGTGGGGATGTACGACGATGGCACGCCGGGCGAGATCTTCATCACGATGGCGAAGGAAGGCTCGACGATTTCGGGGCTGATGGACGCTTCGCGACGGCGATCAGCTACAACCTGCAGTATGGCGTGCCGCTGAAGTTCCTGGTGGATAAGTTCGGGCATGTGCGGTTCGAGCCGAGCGGATGGACGGGCAATCAGCAGATTCCGTATGCGAAATCGATCATGGATTATATTTTCCGGTGGCTGGGGGCGAAGTTCCTGGGCGCGGAATACGCGGTTTCATGAAGCGGGCGAGACGCCGGCGTTGCGGCCGACGGAGCCGGATCCGCAGCAGACGCTGCCGTTCGCGCCGGCGGTGGCGACGGATGCGCCGCTGTGCGCGGAGTGCGGGTCGATGATGACGCGCAACGGGAGTTGCTATAAGTGCGGGAACTGCGGCGGGACGAGCGGGTGTAGTTAGAGGCTATC
Source organism: Bryobacterales bacterium (assembly GCA_963763545.1). Lineage (GTDB taxonomy): Bacteria > Acidobacteriota > Terriglobia > Bryobacterales > Bryobacteraceae > PALSA-243. The sequence continues at coordinate 126,951 of CAVXPE010000010.1, read as the reverse complement.
AGACAGCCTCAGCGGAATCCAAGTGCCTTAAGCATGACGTCCTGGCATGTCGTATCACAGACGACATGCCAACTAAGCTTTGGCCCTAGATTCAAGTTCAGAACGTAGTTTCTATTTCACAGCCGGTCAAATTCGGCCGGCTCGCTCGCCGGAATCTTGGCCCGCTTAGCCCTCGCGATAATGGCAACGCCCAAATCGACAATTTCCACTCGCATCGGCTCCGTTCCCACATCGATCCGCGCTACCGTAACCGGCAGCCGGAATCGACGCGGACCGGCGCTGCCGGGATTCAGGTAGACCACGCCGCCACGCTCGGTTTGAAAAGGCCTGTGAGAATGACCGCTGATCACGATATCGAAGGCCGCCGCGGCGGGATCGAGATCCAGTTCGTGAACGTCATGAAGAACGTAGATCCGAACTGCGCCGGCTTCGACTCTCGCCGTCTCCGGCAGGCCCGAGGCCCAGGCGCCCGTATCGATATTGCCCCTGACCGCGACCACGGGCGCGAGCGTCCGCAAGCGATCGAGGATCTCCGGCCTGCCGACGTCACCGGCGTGAATGATGAGATCGGATCCAGCGAGCGCGGTCAAGGCCTCGTCGCGGAGCAGGCCGTGGGTGTCCGAGATCACGCCGATTCGCGCAACCGGCCTAGTCATTTTCCAATGGTACAAGGGCGCTAAAGTAATCTCGATGTTCATCCGCGTAAACCCCGACGACAACGTCGGCATTATAGTGGACCCGGAGGGCTTCAGCGCGCGCGAGCGCATCCCGCAAAGCCACAAGATGGCGTTGCGCGCGATCGAGGCCGGCGAGCCCGTGGTCCGCTATGGCCAGAATATCGGCCGCGCCAACCGGCGCATCGAGGAAGGCGCGTGGGTGCGCGAAGAGTTGGTGGATCTGCCGGCGCCGCCCCCGCTCGACGATCTGCCGCTGTCTACTGCTGTCCCCACGCCGCTTCCGCCGCTGGATGGGTTCACCTTCGAAGGTTACCGAAACGCCGATGGTACCGTCGGTACGCGCAATGTTCTCGGCATTGCGACCACCGTGCAGTGCGTCGCGCCGACCGTGGAGTACGCGGCGCGCCGCATCCGCGCCGAGTTGCTGCCGCGCTTCTCCAATGTTGACGACGTCGTCGCCATTACCCACTCTTACGGTTGCGGAGTGGCGATCGATGCGCCTGGCGCCGCAATCCCGATCCGCACGCTGAAGCATATTTCGCTGCACGCCAACATGGCGGCGCGGCCGCTGGTGGTCAGCCTGGGTTGCGAGAAATTGCAGCCAACCCGGCTGCTGGGTAGCGATCTGCCCGATTCTCGGCGAAGGAAACGTGATCCGCTTGCAAGACGAGCGCGGTTTCGGCGAAAGCGTTGCGGCGATTCTTCGCGGGGCCGAAAAGCGCCTTGCCGAGCTCAATGCGCGGCGCCGTGTCCCCTGCCCCGCGGCCGATCTGGTGGTGGGGTTGCAATGCGGCGGCAGCGATGCCTTTTCCGGCGTGACGTGTAACCCGGCGGTGGGATATGCGGCCGACTTATTGGTACGCGCGGGAGCCACCGTGATGTTCTCCGAAGTCACCGAAGTACGCGACGCGGTTCATTTGCTGACGCCGCGCGCTGCCACGCCCGAAATCGCTCGCGATCTCATCCGCGAAATGCGCTGGTACGACGAGTATCTGGCACGCGGGTCGGCCGACCGCGCCGCCAACACAACGCCCGGCAACAAACGCGGCGGACTGGTCAATATTGTCGAGAAGGCGCTCGGCAGCGTCGCGAAGGCGGGCAGCACTGCTCTGTGCGCTGTCGCAAGCCACGGCGAGCGAGTCACGGCAAAAGGCCTGGTCTTCGCCGCTACGCCGGCCAGCGATTTCATTTGTGGCACGCAGCAACTGGCATCGATGAATCTGCACGTGTTCACTACCGGCGAAGGCAGCCCCTACGGACTCTCACTGGTTCCGGTGATCAAAATCTCCTCACGAACAGCGCTTGCCGAAAAATGGAGCGATCTCATCGATATCGATGCCGGGCGCATCGCCACCGGCGCGGCTACCATCGAAGAAATTGGATGGGAGATCTTCCGCTATATCCTGGATGTGGCAAGCGGGCGCAAACGGACATGGGCGGAACGCTGGGGATTGGGAAACGCCATGGCGCCGTTCAATCCGGGACCGGTGACGTGACGCCTCCGGACTATATCACCGTTTGAAGGCTAGCCAAAGCGCCGCGCATCGCTTCCAGGTTCCGGTCGGCGCCAGTTGTGTAGTCCGCAATGCGGGAGATCACCTTTTCGTGCAAGCGGAGAAAAAGTCCTGCAATCTCCGGATCGCGCCAGCCTCGCTCCGTTTCCTCGTGCATAATTCGCAAAGCCTCACTTCGGGAAAGCGCGGGCTTATAAGGACGAGGGCTGATGAGCGCATCGTAGATATCGGCGATCTGGACAATCCGCGCCAACAGTGGAATCTGATCTCCGCGCAAACCGTCGGGGTATCCACTGCCGTCCCAACGTTCGTGGTGGTGACGGATGATCGGCAACACGGGCTGTAGCGACGCAAGGGGGCGGCAGATCTCTTCGCCGCGTACGGTGTGACTGCGCATTGTTACCCATTCCTGCGCGGTCAACTTACCCGGTTTGAAGAGAATGGAATCGGGAATTCCGACCTTACCGATATCGTGCAGATATCCTCCGCGATAGAGCGTCAGGAGTTGCGCGCGATCCAAACCGATCGCCATCCCTAGCGCAACGCCGATGAAGGCGAGACGCTCGCAGTGTCCGGCGGTCTGGTGGTCGCGCTGTTCCACCGCTTGCGCCAGCGCGAAGAGAATACTTTCGGTTGGATCGATGGCAAATTCGTTGCGCGCCTGAGGCGCTTTCCCAGTCAGGTCACGCGGCCCATCGAACAGGTCTTGCAATACCGCTACGTTCTTTCGTTCGGCGGCGTTCGCCACGACAGGCGTGCATCCGATTCGGCCTCCGGCATAGGACTTTGGTGCTTTTGTGTAGCGCATGGCTCCTACTACTGCTATATCGGCGCGCCCATCGAAACGCTTGAGTACTACGTCGAAAAAATTTAGCTCTTACTGACTACGCACCACGGTGACGGCCCGCCAGCCCGAATTCCCGGCCGCATCGTATGCACGCACGGTTACCACGTTGGTACCCACTAACAGTGGAATTGCCGCCGACCATTGAGTGGTTCCGGAAGCCGTTCCCGACCCGCCGGTAGATGTGGTCCATTCGACCGCCGTGACGCCGACATTGTCGGTCGCTGTTCCGCTGAAGGCAAGAGTAGCGGAGTACGCCGAGACTATACTCGAGCCGGGGGAGACAATTGTCACCGACGGCGGCGTCGTGTCCGGCGTGGCGGGCGCTGTAGGATTGGCGGGCTGCGCAGGTTGCGTCGGTTGCGAAGGTTGAGTAGGCCGCGCAGGCAGCGTAGGCGCCGGCGTTGGCGTAGTTGGCGGAATTGGCGTAGGCAGCGCTGGCGTTGACGACGCCGCGCCATAAAGCGATTGAATCGCCTCAATATCGTCGCTGGTTAAGCCCGTCTGTTGCCGGTAATAGGGGTACATCACGGCAGCGGGGTTGGTCGAGTGCGCCAGCCCCAGCGCATGCCCTGCTTCATGCAGGGCGACGGAGAATAGATCGATGCCTGTTCCAACTCCCCAACTTTCAGAATCGTCGAAATGCATGTCGCCGGCGAGAGGTTCGTTGTTCAGCGGGAAAGGGTAGAAGGTGTGAGCCAGCACGCCGCCCGGCCCATCGAACGGATAGGGATCGCCATGCGCATAGGTGGCGAACAGCAGATCGGCGCTGCGCGGTTGGGCGGGTTGAGCCACGGGAGTAATGGTCACGTTGGCGAATTTCATCCACTGTGCAAAGGCCAGAGCGATCTGCCCGGCTTGAGTGTTCTGATCGATTTTCGCGGTGAAATCGTCGAAGTGGTAGCCGATGGACACTGCGCCAGAGGAATCCTTCGACCAACTGGCGCCGCTGGTCGCGTATTCCGCGATCACTCCAGCCTCGGTGAGCGGCCCCGGACAAACATACGGGCGCCGCCGCGCACCCATATCCGTATCCGCAGGCATGATGAAAGCCACTTCGTCCCGACCTGCCAACGCGGGGAGGGCGCCGTGATTAGCGGCGACCAAATAGTGGTTCGGCAGCAGGCCGGGCGCTTCCAGAATCTGAAAAGGCTGCAGCAGTTCGATAGCGCGGCCTGGCGCTACGTCAGGGTGAAAGATTACCAGGAAAGCGCGCCCGCGATCCAACCCGATGCCCTGACGGTCCTGCGGTTGCAATTGTCCTGCCCATGATACGTGCATGCCTGTCAGGTTTGGCGTGCGGGAAAACGAAACCATCAGGGCCGCATCGGGGACGTAATTGAGTATGCGGGCTCCACGCCGCTTTAACTCCGCCCGCATCGCTGCATCGGGGAAGTTGGAGAACTGGAGGATCCAGTGTTGGCCGGTGACGCCCGTGAATGGCAGCGTGGCGATTTCTCCACTCCCATCCGTTCTAACCGTTCGGTTTTTCAGATGAAGCACGGCTGCTCCGGACTCGAATTGGAACAGAAGCATCCCGAGGAATGCTACCCAACCTAGCTTCGCGGCGGCCATTATGAATATCTTTTCGGCCGCGGAATGAGAATTTTTCGGGGCTCGACGCACTATCTCTTCGAGGAATGGTGATATCGCTCTCATGAAACGAGTAGCAGGTATACTCTTCGCGTCGGCTTTTGGAGTGGGCGCACAGGCGCCGGCGGTCGCCTACCGCATCGATACCATGGCTGGCAGTTCCTTCAATGGCGATGGCGGGCCGGCCCTCGCCGCGCAGCTCGGAAACATTCAGGGGATTGCCGTAGACCGGTTGGGCAATACGTATCTTTCCGACACCGACCACAATCTCATTCGAAAAATCGACGCCAAGGGAATAATCACGACACTTGCGGGCGTCGGCGCGGCCGGATTCAGCGGCGATGGCGGCCCCGCGTCGGCGGCTTCAGTGAACCTGCCCTATGGCGTTGCGGCCGATCTGGCGGGTAACGTCTACATTGCCGATCTCGGCAACCAGCGTGTGCGCCGCATCGCGCCCGATGGCACGATGAGCACCTTCGCCGGTACGGGCGTGAAAGGCTCGTTAGGCGACGGAGGCTTGGCCACGAATGCCCAGTTGATGTCTCCGCGCAATGTCGCGGTGGACGCCGCGAACAACCTCTATATCTCTGAATTCGAGGGTCATCGCGTTCGCCGCGTGACGCCTGACGGGAAGATCTCGACGATCGCCGGCACTGGGATCGCCGGATTCCGCGGCGATGGCGGACTCGCGGTGAACGCGCAGATCGGCTTCCCGGCGGGCCTCACGGTGGACCGCGCCGGAAATTTGTATCTGGCCGATTCGCAGAACCAGCGGATTCGGAAGATCGTTCCAGGTGGCATGATTTCCACGGTTGTGGGAGGCACGCAAAGCGAGCCGCTGCTGACTCCGGTGGCCGTGGCGATCGATAACTATGGAAATATTTATGCTGGCGATACCAGCGGCGTAGTGCATGAGGCTACGCCGGCGGACGCTTGGATCGCGGTAGCGGGGACAGGGGCGCCGGGGTTTTCGGGGGATGGGGGTCCCGCGTCCAAGGCGCAACTTACCGCGGCGCGCGATGTGGCGCTCGATCTGACGGGCGATCTGTTCATCGCCGATGGCATTCGCATCCGCGAAATCAATCCGCAGGGCATCATCTCAACCATGGCGGGCGATGGTTTTTTGCGCGCCGTAGGCGATGGCGGTCCGGCTACGAATGCGATTCTAAATCAGCCGATGAGCGTGGCGCTGGACCGGACGGGTAACCTATATATCGCCGACACGGGGACACAGCGGGTGCGGATGGTGGCGCCTTCGGGCGTGATTTCCACGTTAGCGGGAACCGGCGCCGCAGGTTTCAATGGCGACCAGATTCCAGCCGCCAGCGCGATGTTGTACTCACCCATGGGGCTTTTCGCCGACGTCTACGGCGACGTTTATATCGCCGATACTTACAACCATCGGATTCGCGAAGTGGCCGCAGCAGGACGAATCTCCACCTTCGCTGGCACGGGCACGGGCGGCGAGGGGCCCGCCGATCTGCTGGCGGCGCAGACCGAATTGCGCGGCCCGCGCAACGTATGCATCGCTCTCACAGGCACAATCTATATTGTGGATACGTCGAATCATCGTCTGTTGAGCGTGCTTCCCGGAGGGTACGCCGCGACCTTTGCCGGCAACGGAACCGCGGGCCTGGGCGGCGACGGCGGCCCCGCGCGCACCGCAGAACTCAACCAGCCAGCAGCCTGCACCGTGGATTCGATAGGCGACGTCTTTATAGCCGATACCCTAAACCATCGCATTGCCAAAGTGGATGCCAGCGGCGTGATTACGACGGTCGCGGGAACCGGGCAGGCCGGTACGACCGCCGATGGCGTCACCGCTGCGGCCGCCGCCCTGAACTCCCCGTCGGGCGTTGCCGTGGATGGTAACGGTAGTCTTTTTGTGTCGGATACGGGCAATAATCTCATCCGCGAAGTGACATCGAGCGGAATCATTTACACTATCGCCGGGAACGCCACGGCCGGCCTTTCGGGAGACGGAGGCGCAGCGCTCGCGGCGCAAATCGACGCGCCGGCTGGAATCGTTATGGATGGCTCTGGCGCTCTTTATTTTGCCGACAGCGGGAACAATCGTGTGCGGAGGCTGTCTCCACAAGCGATTCCCCCGCCGACGATTGCGACGGTCACCGTGCCGGCGCCAGTGTCGGCGGTCAGCGCGGCCAGTCTGCTCGGGGGGGCCATAGCGCCAGGCGAAATCGTGACAATCTACGGCTCGGGAATCGGTCCGGTGCAGGGCGTCGTCGGCGGCTTGAACGCAAGCGGGCTGTTATCGAATCTGGTTGGCGGGGCTGAAGTCCACTTCGATGGCGTCGCGGCGCCCATCTTTTACGCGCAGGCGGGCCAGGTGAATGCGCAGGCGCCATACACCATCGCGGGCCAGTCTACCACGCACATGGAGGTGTTCTATCAGGGACAGATCGCGGGCGAGGCGGATGTGCCCGTTGCCGCGGCGGCTCCAGCGGTATTTCCCACCGTGTTGAACCAGGATGGGTCGTTGAACAGCGCCTCGAACCCGGCGATCCAAGGGTCCACGCTGACCTTCTTTGGGACAGGCGAAGGACTTACCAACGGGGCGAATATCGCGGGACAAGCGGCCGCTCCTCCCTATCCACAGCCACTGCTGCCGGTATCGATTACCATCGGAGGCACGACGGCCACTTTGCTCTACGCCGGGGAAGCACCTGGGTTAGTGGGCATGTCGCAGGTGAATGCTATGGTTCCCGCGGGCACGACATCAGGCAGCGTGAACGCGGTGCTGACGGTGGGCGCGATACCAGCGCCCGCAGTGAGCTTGTGGATTCAGTGACCCGGGAATCGCAGGCTTAGTTTAGAAGATCTTCACGGCTAACCGCATCGAGCATCTGCACGCCGAGATCCTCCAATTCAATTGCCGTTTGACGTGCTGAGCGTTCTTCCGCCCAGGCCGGTATCGTTCCGAAGCGCTTTTCGATTTGCCGGCGCAGAACGTTCAGTTCGCCCTGTTGCACGCTCTGTTGAATGCCCTCCTGAAGCATGGACGTTCGCTATTATGTTCCATGCCGCCCGAGGGACATGATCGGCTCCGGCGAAAGGATTACTACTTATAAGCATCGAAGTAAGTATCGACCGTCAAAGCAACACTAGTTTGCGCTCGCGCAAGCTGCAAGTACTGGGTCAAAATAAGACGGAGCGACTCCGTGAGCTCATGCTACGATGACCATGGAGCGTTCCTGCGGAGCAGGCGTTGGTCTTCCTATTTTGATCCAACACTATCAAAATAGGGGGTCCTACTCGATTTGATGCGCTGGTGTGCAAGCTCCTGGCGGCATGCCGCAAGGGAGAAGCCTGAAGGCGCTCGGGGGACTTCCGGCCCGTTTACATAACGAGGGTCAATAACGGGGGCCGAGGCGGCCGAGTGGTGCGCTCCATTACTTAAGCGGATAGCCGCGCACCAACTGGAAGGTGCGCGACCAACGCGTCTTAGTAAAGAAGTGAGTTATCACATCGATGATGTGTTCGATGCCGATGTTGCCGTTCGTCAGATCGGCCGTGGGCGCCTCGAACGACCAATAGATAATCACGGGAGTGCCTTCGATATTTTCACGCGGCACGAAACCCCAGTAACGGCTGTCGGAAGAATCGTCACGGTTGTCGCCCATCGCGAAAATGTAATTCGGGGGCACCACCAACTCGCCGTTCACCACATGGTTCTCCAGCATATCCATTGCGCTAGGCGGCAGCGGTGAGTTGGGAGGACCGGACGGAAAGTAATCGCGATACGTGTCCACGTAACTGATGTGCTTGGTGTATGGCTCGTCTACCGGGTGTCCGTTCAGAATTACTTTCTTGTTCTCGAGCCGGATGTGGTCGCCGGGGACGCCGATGGCGCGCTTGACATAATCTTCCTTGATGTTGAGCGGATAGCGGAACACGATGATATCGCCGCGGCGCACGTCGCGATAAGGCAGTATGGCGCTCGAGAATTTTCCGGCCGGCGCGTAGACCAGCTTATCCACCAGCACGTGGTCGCCGATAAGCAGCGTATCTTCCATCGAAGCGCTAGGAATGACGAACGCCTGCACCAACGTGGTGGTCGCAAAGAGCAGCAGGATGATCGTGACCGTCCACTCGGCAACGAATCCGCGCTTCACGTCGCGTGTGATTTCCGTGTAGCGGCTCCACAAGCCGCGCTGCTCGGTCTTCTCGGTTGTCTCCACAGCAGCCATTGTAGCGTAGCTGACAGCGCAGGACCGCCGCGTCTGCTACAATCGCCACTGAAGGGGGTTCGCTTGCCCAGAGCCACTCAGGAATTACCCCGCAGCCTCGGCACTCTCCGCCAAAGCTCCTTCCCGGAATCGAAGATAGCCACCCGCTCGGTCAAGGACGAGCTTCGCAGCAATTTGATCTGCCGCATTCAGCGCGGCGAAGATCTGTTTCCGGGAATCGTGGGATATGAAGACACTGTCATTCCGCAGGTCGTCAACGCCATTCTTTCCCGTCATAATTTCATTTTGCTCGGCCTGCGGGGGCAGGCCAAGACGCGTCTCATCCGTTTGTTGACCACGCTGCTCGACGAATGGACGCCTTACGTCGAAGGCTGCGAAATCCACGACAACCCATATCGGCCCATCTGCCGCCGCTGCCGCAACCTGATTGCGGAGCAAGCCGAACAGACGCCCATTGCGTGGCTGCATCGCGACCAGCGCTACGTCGAGAAGCTTGCCACGCCCGACGTCACCATCGCCGACATGATCGGCGATATCGATCCCATCAAAGCCGCGCGCGGCGGGCAGGATATTTCCAACGAATTAACCGTTCACTACGGCCTGCTGCCGCGCGCCAACCGCGGCATTTTCGCCATCAACGAACTGCCCGATCTCGCCGGCAAGATTCAGGTGGGGCTGTTCAACATCATGCAGGAAGGCGACGTGCAGATTAAGGGTTACCCAGTGCGTCTGCCGCTCGACGTGATGCTGGTCTTTACCGCGAACCCGGAGGATTACACGGCGCGCGGCAAAATCATCACGCCGCTCAAGGACCGCATCGGCTCGGAGATTCGCACCCACTACCCGGCTGCGATAGAACAAGGCATAGCTATCACTACGCAGGAATCGTGGGTGGAGCGCGAATCACCGGTGGACGTGCGCGTACCCGATTACATGCGCGAAGTGGTTGAGACGCTCGCATTCCTGGCGCGCGAGGATAAGCGCGTCGATAAGCGCTCCGGCGTCTCACAGCGCCTGCCGATTTCCGCGCTTGGAGAACGTGGTGTCGAACGCCGAGCGGCGCGCGCTCAGAAACCGCGAGGCTGTGGCCGTACCGCGCGTGCTCGATCTCTATTCCGCCCTGCCCGCGATCACGGGCAAGCTCGAACTCGAATACGAAGGCGAACTGAAGGGGGGAGACGCCGTGGCGCGAGAGATCATCCGCGGGGCGGTAGGCCGGGTCTACACTCGTTACTTTGAGGGCGCGAACGTTTCACAGATCGTGCAGTGGTTCGATTTGGGCGGTACGCTCAAACTCGATGAGACAGTCGACTCGGCCGCGCTGGTGCAGCAACTTGGCGGCATCCAGGGGCTGATGGAGAAGCTGAAGCATCTCGGCCTGAGCGCGAACGAACCGGACGCGTTGCGCGCATCCGCCGCTGAATTCGTGCTCGAAGGATTGCACGCCCACCGCCGCATTAGCCGCAACGAAGAACGCGGTTTCGCCGCCGAGGAAAAGCAGCGCCGCGAGCCGCGAGAGCGGGAAGAGAACGCCAAGAGCGAGCGGCCGAATTTCCGGCGGCAGTATAACTAAGGCGGGTCATTAAAGGTAGAGAATGACTTTCGACGCAGAGACGCAGAGACGCAGAGATAAGCGCGGAGCAAAAACAAGCAAAGCCTTCTCTGCGCTTAACTCTGAGTCTCTGCGTCTCTGCGTCGAAAAAAGGCCTCTAAGATGAAGTGGATCCGCTACTCCAAATACACCGGCGAAGACTTGGGCATCGAAGCCGAAGACTTACTGAAAGCGCTCGCGGATTTTTACTCCAAAGCGGATTTAATTCGCAGTACATGCCATTCAGCGAGTGGAACCAGCACACGCTTGAGGATTTGAAGCAGGCCATCCAGCAGGCACTCGAACAGGGCAACTTCTTCGACGACCAGAGCATGCAGGAAATGATGGAGCGCCTGCAGAACATGACGCCCGAGCAGATGGACAAGCTGCTCGAAAACCTGGTGCAAAAGATGGTGGACGAAGGGCAGATTACCATCGAAGAGCCGCGCGACGCGCAGGCGCCGGCGCCTGGTGTGGGTAACCGGCCCGACGCCAAGGTCAAGTTCGAAGTCACCGATAAATCGCTCGACTTCCTCGGCTTCAAGACGCTTAAGGACCTGCTGGGCTCGTTGGGGAAATCGAGCTTCGGACGTCACGATACGCGCGATCTCGCGACCGGAATTGAAACCTCGGGCGCATCGAAGCCTTACGAATTTGGCGATACGCTGAATCTCGATATCAGCGAAACGCTTTTTTCCGCCATCCGCCGTGAGGGCGCGCGAGTGCCGCTCGATATGGATTATTCCGATCTACGCGTGCATCAGTGTGAATATCAAAGCTCCTGCGCGACGGTGTTGATGCTCGATTGCAGCCACAGCATGATCCTTTATGGCGAGGACCGGTTCACGCCGGCTAAGAAGGTTGCGCTCGCGCTGGCGCACCTGATTCGAACACAGTATCCGGGCGATAGCCTGCGGTGCGTACTGTTCCACGATAGCGCCGAGGAGCTTGCCATCAGTCAACTGGCGCGCGTACAGGTTGGCCCGTACTACACCAATACGCGCGACGGATTGATTCTGGCACAGAAGCTACTCTCGCAGGAACGCAAAGACATGCGCCAGATCGTAATGATCACGGACGGCAAGCCAAGCTGTCTCACGCTGGAGGACGGGCGCATGTATAAGAACGCGTTCGGACTCGATCCGCTTGTGATCAGCAAGACGCTCGAAGAAGTGAACCGGTGTAAGAAGCAGGGCATTCTCATTAACACGTTCATGCTGGCGAGCGATTACGGATTGATCAACTTCGTGCAGAAGGTGACTGAGATTTGCCGTGGCAAGGCTTATTTCACGACGCCTTATACCTTAGGGCAGTATTTGCTCATGGATTACATGAACCGCAAGACGCGCACGATCCACTAGCTGAATCCGCCCTTGAAGGCAAGCGCCCAGTAGCAATCTCGCCCCAATATATATCTCCGAGTCTCTTTTCATATCCGGAAGATAGGCGCATCTCATAGCATTTTTCACACGATTCCGTCCGCTGTAGCATAGTTGTGAAACGTCGCACGTTCACTCGGATTTCCGGACTCACGGTTCAGAGCGCCAACTATGAGGGCATCCTTATAACAAGCGCCTCAGGTGTCACGATTTCGGGTAACATTGCGCAAAACAACAACCTCGGACTGGTTGTCGCGGCGTCGGGAGCCACATGCCCCAATATACCGGCGTACGATACGTCTGAAGGCTAGGACTGTGGCGAAGGGGTTCATCTCAGCGGCGTCGCTCACTCGGTAGTCGCTAACAACACCGTGCAGAACAACTCGGGGGGGATTGGTGGGGGGGTGCAATAACAATCCTACCTTCCCAATCTCGGGCTTCGCGGGTTGCTCGGGACCGTCGGAGCTGTGACGGTCAATGTCTTTGCCGCCGCGCCGATTGTGAAGTAGACTCAACCTACGGATAACGCGTTGCGCGCCTTGGCCCCGCAGTCTCGCGAGCCAAGGCGCCTGAGCGCGGACGTTAACGCTCATGCTGGCGAGCGATTACAGACTGAGTAGCTTCGCGACGATTGTGACTTAGACCTGCCGGACAAGGCTTACTTCCCTACCCGATATACCCTGGAGCAGTATTTGCTGCAGGACTATATGAACGGAAGACACGCACGATTCATTGGAGCGCTGTAGCGGAGTATCATAGGACCATGTTAGACATCCTCAGCGATGAATTCGCCGCACAAGCGGCGGCCGCGGGCGATCGCGCCCGCTTGGATGCGCTAGCGAGAGTGCCGGTGTTCTACGAAGACCCGCAGTCGGGACTCGACGTCATGGAACAGCCAGACGGCAGGCGATTCGAGATTCGCTTTATCCCTAACGCACCCGGCGAACAGAACTACGAAGTGATCCGCGAAATAGCGGCCACGGCAGCGTAGCTTGCCCGTTCTCACGGTAATTGCCGGCCCGACCCAGATGCGATCGCAGCCGGGATTGCGGCTGACGATCCCACCGGCGTGGCTTTGACCGCGGGCTGTCTTGCGCTCGAAAAGCGCGGCCAATGTCTTGCAAAAGGAATCGATTTCGCCGTCGAGACTACATTGGCAGGCGCGGGCGTTCTCGCTCTCATGAAGCAAGCCAAAGCCAGGAGATTTGAGATTCGCCTCATGTACGTCGCCCTTAAGAACGCCGATCTCAGCATCCAGCGCGTCAGGGAGGGTACCGCCCTGGGCGGCCATTTCGTGCCTCCTGACGATGTGCGCCGCCGGTATGATCGCAGTCTAGCAAATGCTCCCGCAGGCGATACTTATCGCGGATTCGAGCGTTGTCTTCGACAACTCGCGACTTGGTCACCGCAAAATCTTGGAAGCGCAGCGCGGCGTCGTCCTTTGGAGCGCGCCAACCTGCCAGACTGGACGCGCCGCGTGCTATTCGACCTGGAGTCGTCGAAGGCCCAGCAAGCCTAGCGGGAGGGAGGTACGCACGCGCATGTTAACCTGCTGGTTTGGACATCCCCTCCCTCACCATCGATAGCGTCCGCGAGGGCCTGCGCACGCGGCAATTCAGCGCGGCGGAACTGACGGCGGAAGCCCTGCGCTTCGCCGAAGCCGAGAACCCGAAGACCAACGCGTATCTGCACCTTTCGCCCGAGCGCGCACTGGCAACGCGCGGCGCGTCGACGAGCAAATCGCGCGCGGCGAAGATCCCGGCGCGCTGGCGGGCGTGCCGGTCGCGGTGAAGGACGTGATTGTCACCAAGGGCGTCCGCACCACGTGCGGATCGAAACTACTGGCCAACTACATTCCGCCTTACGATGCCACGGCTGTCATTCGTTTGGAACAGGCCGGCGGTATCCTGATCGGCAAAACCAATTGCGACGAGTTCGCCATGGGATCTTCCAACGAAAACTCGGCCTTCGGCCCGGTGCGCAATCCGGTGGCGCCCGATCGCGTGCCGGGCGGATCGAGCGGCGGATCGGCGGCCGTGGTGGCGCAGGGAACGGCCGTGGTTTCGCTCGGCTCCGATACCGGCGGCTCGGTGCGCCAGCCGGCCTCGTTCTGCGGCGTGGTGGGCGTGATGCCGACGTACGGGCGCGTTTCGCGCTACGGCCTGACGGCCTTCGCCAGTTCGCTCGATCACATCGGCCCCTTCGCCCGCATCGGTGAAGGATGCCGCTACGGTGCTTGCGCGTGATCGCCGGCCGCGACCCGGCGGATTCCACTTCGGCGTCCGCGCCCGTGCCGGATTATGCGGCGGCGCTCGACGGCAACGTAAAAGGCTTGAAGCTTGGGCTGCCGCGCGAGTATCTGAAGGATTTGCCGAGCGAAACCGGCGAGCTTGATCGCGCGCGGCGTCGAGAATTCTGCAGGAGCTGGGCTGCGAAGTCCGCGAGATCAGCCTGCCGGCGACGGATTACGCCATCGCCTGCTATTACATCATCGCCACCGCGGAAGCCAGCTCGAACCTGGCGCGATACGATGGCGTGCGCTACACATTCACGCTCCGGCACGACTCCGCGACACTCGCCGCGAATGTATCGCAACACACGCGGCGAAGGCTTCGGCGATGAGTGCAAGCGCCGCATTATGTTGGGCACTTATGTGTTGAGCGCGGGCTATTATGACGCATACTATCTAAAGGCGCAGAAAGTGCGCGCGCTGATCGCGCGCGATTTCGCGCAACGCGTTCGAGGAGGTGGATGCCATGATTGCGCCGGTTTCGCCGTTCCCCGCATTCCGGCTGGGCGAAAAAGTGGACGACCCGTTGGCCATGTACCTCTCCGACATCTACACCATTACCGGCAGCCTGGCGGGCATTCCGCGCATGAGCGTACCGTGCGGCAAGACCGCGGAAGGGCTGCCGGTGGGGATGCAGATTATGACCCGGCATTTCGACGAGACCACCATGTTCCGGCATCGCCGATGCCTTTGAAAAACTCAACATCAGGAAAATTCCCAGAATAAGAGGAGACGATCATGCCATTCACACTACCGCCGCTGCCCTACGCACCCGATGCTCTGGAGCCACACATCGATAAGATGACGATGGAAATCCACCATGGCAAACACCACGACGCCTATGTCACCAATCTGAACAAAGCGCTGGAATCGGCGCCCGATCTGGCCGGCAAGACCGTGGAGGAACTGCTGGCGCAACAACTGCGCCATCGTGCCGGAGAACATCCGCACCGCGGTGCGCAACAATGGCGGCGGCCACATCAACCACTCGATGTTCTGGAAGATCATGAAGGCCGGCGGCGGCGGAGCTCCAGTGGGGCAATGTCGCGCAGGCCATTCAATCGACCTTCGGCAGCTTCGACGACTTCAAGAAGAAATTCAATCAGGCGGCGACGACGCGCTTCGGCTCCGGCTGGGCGTGGCTGGTGAAGGCAGGCGGAAAAGTCGATATCATTCCACCGCCAACCAGGATAGCCCGGTGATGGAAGGCAAGTTTCCGGTGATGGGCTTGGATGTGTGGGAGCACGCCTACTACCTGAAGTATCAGAACCGCCGGCCCGATTATATTGCAGCGTGGTGGAATGTCGTGAACTGGGAAGAGATCGAAAGCCGGTTCAATTCGGCTAAGTAAGATAGATGCCAACAATTCATCGCAGAGGCGCAGAGACGCTGAGAAGACGTTTCTCGTGTTTTCTCTGCCTCTCAGCGCCTCTGCGGTGAATAAGTAACTTCGAGAACGAACGATGCATGAATTACGACCTCATCGTCATCGGCTCCGGCCCCGCGGGGCAGCGCGCGGCGATTCAAGGAGCGAAGTGCGGCCGCCGCGTCGCGGTAGTCGAGCAGCGCGAAATTGTCGGCGGAGCCTGCATCAATACCGGCACCATCCCCAGCAAGACCATGCGCGAAGCGGTGTTGCATCTCTCGGGCTTTCAGTATCAGGGCATCTACGGCATCAACTATCACGTCAAAGAAAAGATCAACATGGCGGACCTCGACGTTCCGCGTCAACCAGGTGATCAAGACGGAAGTCGACGTGACGCAATCGCAACTGGCCCGCAACGGCGTGGACGTTTTCTACGCGCGGGCCAGTTTCCTCGACGCCACTCACATTCGCGTGGAAAACTCGCGCGGCCAGGCCGATTTCGAAGCGCCTTATATCATCATCGCCACCGGCACCAAGCCGGCCGTTTCGTCCACCGTACCCGTCAACGGCGCGACCATCATCAACAGCGACCAGATTCTGCAGATGCCGGAGATCCCGAAGACCTTCATCGTGGTGGGCGGCGGCGTGATCGGCGTGGAATACGCCTGCATGTTCGCGATTCTGGGTTCGCGCGTGATCCTGGTGGAGAAGCGCCCGCGCCTGCTCGAGTTCGCCGATAACGAAATCGTCGAAGCGCTCTCCTACCATCTGCGCGACCATCGCGTCACCATGCGGCTGAACGAGGAAGTGGCCAGCGTGGAGGATGTCGCCCGATGGCGGCGTGGTGGCGAACCTGAAGAGCAACAAGCGAATCTTAGGCGATGCGCTGCTCTACGCTGTGGGACGCCAGGGCAATGTGGACGAATTGAATCTTGCCGCCGCCGGACTGGAGGCGGACAACCGCGGCCGCATCGCCGTGGATGCCGAGTTTCGCACCAAGGTTCCGAATATTTACGCGGTGGGCGACGTGATCGGTTTTCCCAGCCTCGCTTCGGTTTCCATGGAGCAGGGGCGACTGGCCGCGGCCAACGCCTTCGGCCTGAAGATCCAGTCCAATCCCGCAACTTACCCTTATGGCATCTACACCATTCCCGAGATTTCGTTCATCGGCAAGAACGAAGAGCAACTGACCGACGAAGACGTTCCCTATGAAGTGGGCGTAGCCTACTATCGCGAGACGGCGCGCGGACAGATTCGCGGCGATACCACGGGCCGCCTGAAGCTAATCTTCCATCGGGAAACGCGCCACTTGCTGGGCGTACATATCATCGGCGAAGGTGCGTCGGAGCTTGCTGCACATCGGACAGGCAGTGATCAGTTTGAACGGCACGGTAGATTACTTCGTAGATACGGTGTTCAACTACCCAACGCTGGCAGAGTGTTATAAGATGGCGGCGTTTAACGGAGTAAATAAGCTGAAGCGGTTTGAAGCGGCGAAGTAAGTCAATTTTCTGACTTTCGAACTCAGAAGCCTGAGGCAATCATAACACCGCGTCCGGCGCATCGTTTCCTGCCGGCGGTATCAACATTAGCTTACGGCGATTCATCGATACTTTATAGCGGTTGCGAACCGCGCCATGCCGCCCCGAGGTTCTCGCTCATCGGTTTGCGCGCCGGCTTCTTCTTTTGGGCAGCCAGCTCCTTCGCGGCGGCGCAATCCTTCATGTAAACGATCATCTTCTCTTCCGTGAAGGTAAAGGAGCGCGTTTCTTCGGATTCCTCGCGGGCTTCGAGCACGGCTCGACAGAGCAGCGGCAGCTCCTGCACGCGAATGCCATAACGGCGACTCAGGTCCAGGTCGGCGCGCACGGTAAACTGGGTCCGCGGTTGGCTGGGCCCCACATAATCGAACTCGAATACGCGGAATGCGGTATCTTGCGTGAATCCTGTCAAAATGAATTGCATGGTTAAGTTCCTTCCCGAATGATCGTTCCGCTGCACCGGGAATTGGCGTCTGACGATCACGCATTCTCCCGAAGACGCTCGTTGCAAAGTGGCCGATATTCACCGATCAAACGCCCCTGACGGAACAGGCGCCTCGCCCTATCGCAGGTTTCCAGCACGAAGCCCTTGGGCGCGAGCCTCATTAATTCGCTATCGGGTTCGCTCAGGTGCGCGAGCAGCGCGGCCTGAATGTTATCCGATTCGCCGATATAAATCCATTCGCGCGCATTCGACAAGCCATAAACTCCAGAAGTAACGGGCGCGTAATTGCGTACCGCGATCGCGGTAAACGAGCGCGGAAGAGTTCGCTCAAACGGCACGCGGCATCCTTGGCGGTTCAATGCGCGCGACTATCGAAAGATCGAAAAACCGCGTGGAACGCCTCCACGAGAACCAAGCGACGGTAACACAGGCGGCATTCCACAAGATCGCCACCGAGATAGAGAGAAAATCGATGGGCCTGATCAATGCCGTTATTACTGCGACGTCCCACAGGAGAGCGCCAACTAGAAGAGCGGCAGCGGTTGTATAGCGAGCTTCCTCTGTATTACTGCACTCAGCGGACATAAACAACTCCGGTTGCCAGTTCATCTAAGAGAAAGAACCGGATCACCCGACTTAGTTCAGATAACCCGCGAGTGGGCGGAAACGCTCAACCAGTTCTTATTGTCACTTAGTTTGTCCCATATGTCAAGCACGTGAAGTACCAAAAGCGTCCCGCCGCGTGACAATTAAAGCCCACTCCCCTTTGATACGAACATCGGCGGGCTTCGGAAGAACCGCACGAATCGTATCGATTTCGTGAAGTCCGAAGCCGCTGACCAGCAGTATCCCGTCAGAACGAAGCGCGCGCAGGAGCTCCGGCGCGAGGGCGACGATGGCTTCGGGACTGATATTGGCGATCGCGAGATCGATCGAGCCTGACCGCACGGCATCCACCGACCCGACAAATGCATCGCCTGCGATTTCGACGGCGATCGGATCGGTATCGCAGGCGTATGTCTTCCCCGCCCCAAGCATCGCCGCTGCCTGGCGAAGGATACCGGAGCCCGTGCCGACGTCCAGCACGGCCATACCAGGCTCGAAGAACTCCTCAAGGGCTTCAATGCAAAGCCGCGTAGTCTCGTGAACCCCAGTGCCGAATGCCATACCTGGATTGACGGCAATCCGGAAACGGCCGGGCGGCGCAGGATCGTCCCGCCACTCGGGTACAAGGAAGAAACGCCGGCCGACTTCCATTGGCTGCAGGAGATCCCGTGCGGCTTGCACCCAATCCCGATCTTCCTCGATGCGAATCGCGGCGCCCGGGTAGCGGGCAAGCAGCGCGACGCGATCGGCGGAATCTTCGAAGAAGGCCCGCAGCCTGTGGCCCTCGGGCTCGACGATGCCGCCGGAGCCTTGTTCCCAGAGGTCGGCGATGAGCAGGTCGCGGTCTTCGGCCTCGGTTTCGATTTCAAGAGAGAACATTGTTATCGTGGAGTCTTACGCAAACATGAAGCTACACAGGCATTTTCCCACCCATCACGACTCCGTTCGACCACGCCGGCAATATTTATGTCTCGAAGGTGCAGCACAACGTCGAGAAATGGAACCGGACCGCGCTTATCGGGCTACGTAGTGATGGGCTCGACGGGCGAGAGCGTCATGCTCACCGCCGACGAGAAGATCGCGATGTGGGAACTGGTGGCGAAGCACGCCGCGCCCGAGAAGTTGCTGATCGCGGGAACCGGCGTGGAGAGCGTGCGCGAGACGGTGAGCCTCACCAATCGCGCGGCGGAGCTGGGATACAAAGCGGCGATGGTGCGCACGCCGCACTACTACAAGAACCTGATCAATCGCGCCGACGCGCAGACGCTCTACTATCGCGCCGTGGCCGACCAGGCGCGAATTCCGCTGATCATTTACAACTGGCCGCAGGCCACCGGCGTCGATATTCCGGTGGAAGCGGTGGTGGCGATTTCGGAGCATCCCAACGTGATCGCGATCAAGGAGAGCTCCGGCAATCTGGAAAAGGTGATGCAGCTGATGCGCGAGGTGAAGCATGGGTTTCAGGTGCTGGTGGGCTCGGCGCCGACGCTGTGGCCTTCGCTGCTGATGGGCGCGTCCGGCGCGATTCTGGCGTACGCCAACGCGGCGCCGTATTCGGTGATCGCGATCTGGGAAGCCTTCCGGCAGCGCGAAGAGGCCGCCGGACTGGACTGGCAGAATCGCATCGGCCGCGCGTCCGCGCTGGTGACATCGAAATATGGCGTGCCGGGGCTGAAGTACGCGATGGATTTGAACGGATACTACGGCGGCCCGCCGCGGTCTGCCCTTGTGCGTGCCCACGTCGGAGGCGAAGCGCGAGATCGAAGAGGCGTTCCAGGATCTGAAGGGATAGACTTAACGAACAAATCGTCGCAGCAGCCCGCGACATTCCTCGATTCCCAGCGAGTAAGCCGCGCCGAAATAAATTAGGCCGTAGACCGCAAGAATCGATATTCCAAAGGGCTTGGGATGACCGAGACCGATGGCGAGCTTCACGCCCCATCCGCCGGCGGCGGCAAGCGCGGCGCAGCACCAGAGCTTCGCAACCAGCGCGGCGGGCAATCCGGTGGTTCCGATGCGGCGGTTGAGGGCGCGGCGGAGGAGCGTGAACTCAACCCAAGCGGCGATGCCGGCCGAGGAAGTGAGCCCCGCAACTCCCCAAAGAGCGGCGACGCCGAACCATTTCGGCAATTGCGTTGCGAAGAGCCAGCCAAGTGCGCTAGTGATGCCCACGCGAATCAGGGCGAAACGCAGCGGCGTGCGCGTGTCGCGTAGCGCGTAGTAAGTAGATGAGTAGAGACGGCCGAGCGTGGACGCCAGCAGACCGACCGCGGACCCCGCCAGGATGCCCCATACAAATTGCGAATCCTATGCGGAAGCGGCCGGTCTGGAACAGCACGGCCGCGATCACGTCGCCCAGCGCCAGGAACGCCATCGCCGACGGCACGATGAAGAAAGCGATCTGGCGCAATCCGCCATTCAAACGCTGGCGGAGATTGGCGGCGATTTCGGCCTCCGCGCCAAGCGCGCTGGACATTGCGGGCAGTTCAGCCGCGGATACCGACATGCCGAACAAGCTGACCGGCAGCATGTAAATGGTCTGCGCATTGAATAAACGCGGTGATGGCGCCTTTGGGCAGCAGGGTCGAAAGCAGCGTATCGATATAGGCGCTGATCTGTCACCACGCCCCGGCCGATGAAGACTGGCACGAAATTGCGGACCACTTCGCGCACGTTCGGGTCGTCCGTGTCCGGCCGGAAACGCATATGCCGCGCGAGACGCAAAACGAATGGCAACTGAACCGCGAAGACAAGCACGCTGCCCGCCACCGAACCCCAAGCCAGCTTGACTGCCAGCGCGGTCCGTTCGAGCCGGCCGAAGCCAATCAGCGTCGCGATCATGGCGACATTCCAGGCCACAGAGGCGCTGTACGACAGGAAGAACTTGCGATGGCTGTTGAGAATGCCGAGACACCACGCGGACATCGCGAGGCAATCCCGCGCCGGGAAACAGGATGCGCACCAGGTGGATCGCGAGATCGCGCTTCTCGCCCTTGATAGCCAGGCGCGATCAAGTCAATGAACAGCGGCGTCGCGAGCACCCCCAGGAGCACGATCAGCGAAACCGCGAGCGCCAAGGATGGCGCCCACCGCGCCCGCGACGCGATCCGCTTCTTCCTCATCCCCCTGTGCCAACAGGCGCGCGTAAACGGGAATGAACGAGGCCGAGAGCACGCCCTCGCCGAATAGCGTTTGCAGGAAATTGGGGATGCGGAAGGCGGCGTTGAATGCATCGGCCGCGTCCGACTCCTGGCCGAAATAATGAGCAAACGTCGCTTGCCGGACCAACCCGAAAAGCTTGCTGAGCAGAATTCCCGAGGCGACCAGGAAGGCGTGACGGCCGCTGGATTCCGAGTGTCGCGTGTCGCGCGCTGTTCAGAGCCTGCCAAGGACGGCGTCCGTCACTTCGTGCGTGGTGCTGCTGCCGCCGAGATCGGGCGTGCGCACCTTGCCATCGGCAAGTACGGCCGCGACAGCGGCTTCCACTTCGCGCGCGCCGGCGGCGATCTCGAGATGCTCGAGCATCATGGCGGCGCTGAGGATAGTGGCGAGCGGATTGACGATGCCTTTGCCGGCGATATCGGGCGCGGAGCCGTGCACCGGCTCGAACATCGAGGGGAAGCGGCCGAGCGGATCGAGATTGGCGCTCGCGGCGAGCCCCATGCTGCCGACGATGATGGCGGAGATGTCGCTGAGGATGTCGCTGAAGAGATTCGAGCCGACCACGACGTCGAAACTCTCCGGGCGGCGGATGAAATTCATGGCGGCGGCATCCACCAGCAGCGATTCGGTTTCGACATCGGGAAACTGCGCGGCGACTTCGCGAAAGACGCGGTCCCAAAGCACCATGCTGAAGCCCTGCGCGTTGGATTTGGTGATGGAGGTGACGCGCTTCTTCTTGTTGCGCTTGACGGCCAGTTCGAAGGCGAAGCGCACGATGCGCTCGATGCCACGCCGGGTGAAGACGGAGGTTTGAATGGCGACCTCGTCGGGCTGTTGATGGTAGACGAACCCGCCGACCTGGGCGTATTCGCCCTCGGTGTTCTCGCGGATCACCACGAAATCGATATCGCCGCCTTTGGGCTTCGCGAGCGGCGATTGCACACCCGGGTAAAGATACGCCGGACGCACGTTGGCGTATTGGTCGAAGGCGCGGCGGATGGGCAGGAGCAAGCCGTTGAGGGTAGTGTGGTCCGGAATCTCGGGATGGCCCACCGCGCCGAGCAGAATGGCGTCGCAGGGCTGCAGCAGGTCGATGGCGCCGGCGGGCATCATGCGGCCCCAGCGGAAGAAGTGGTCGGAGCCCCAGTCGAAATCCTGAAACACGAAACTCAGGTTGTGTTTGGATGCGACCGCCTCTAGAACGCGCTTGGCTTCGGGGACGACTTCAGTCCCCACGCCGTCGCCGGCGATTACCGCGATAGTGAAGGTTTTCATTCGCTGGGACTATTTTGGCATGGGCAACGAGAGGAATTCACTCGCGAGAACGCTGCATGACAGAGGAACGATCGCGCCGGGGGTTGAATTTGATTCACTCGGGCTTCGCGAAGAGAGTTTGAATGTAGGAGCCATCGTCTTCCCTTTCGCCGCCGAAGAGGATGCGGAAGATGAATTCGACAACCACGGAGACGATATCGAAGAAGTCAACCACGTTCCACATTTCAAAGACGCTCGCCTAGCATTATATCCGCGCACTCCGCCACGCGGCGAACGCGCTGGTATGCGATGCGCACGTTCGACGGTAGTTCGTAAAAATCGAAGAGATCCGGATGAGCCCACGCAACGGCGCGCGATTCGTGCGAGAGGCGGTAATCGTCAGATTCGGCGCGGAACCGAAACACAAGATCATGATGCAGATGATAGGGCTCGCCTTTGTGAGGCGGGATGCCGTGAACGTCGACGCCGGCAAGGCGTCCTGGCTCTTGACTAAGCACGACGCCTGTCTCTTCGATCACTTCGCGGCGGGCGGTCTTCGAGATCTCTTGATCGTGTTCGGCAACGTGGCCGCCGGGCAAGAGCCACCGATCCAATTTCGCATGGTGCACCAGCAGCAGCCGCTCGCCATCGGCCGCGAGCACCAGGCCGCTGGCCGTCATGTGGCCGGGGGCGAACTGGTGGCGCGAGAATGGCGAAGGAGTATTCAGCAACAGAAGAATGAGGTCGCGACTCTTGAGAGAGGCGGGATCAGAAGGGTCTTCGAAGGATTCGACCAGATGGGCGGCTTGCTCGATGGTAAGCACGCGAACGATGGTAGCGCGGAATGTGCCCGCAAAAAATAAGCCCTCCGTTGCCGGAGGGCTATTTGATTTAAACCGGGCGACTTCCTACTCTCCCACATACTTGCGCATGCAGTACCATCGGGGCTGAGAGGCTTAACTGCCGTGTTCGGGATGGGAACGGGTGGGTCCCTCTCGCTAAGGTCACCCAGAAAGGACGATCGCCTCAGCGATCAGCTCGACCCGTTGGTTAACGGATGGAGGGCTGACAGCTGCGGGCTATCGCCTTTGATTGAATATTGACGGGCTCGCTGAGAAAGTAGCGCGCATTGCAGCCGGTTGCTAGCCGACTTTGTGCGCAGTAGTATTTTATGGTCAAGCCGAACGAGCAATTAGTAACGGTAAGCTCAACGCATTACTGCGCTTACACATCCGTCCTATCAAACAGGTAGTCTTCCTGTGCTCTTCTTAGCTTGCGCTTGGGAGATCTCATCTTGGGGAAGGTTTCACGCTTATATGCATTCA
Organism: Bryobacterales bacterium; assembly: GCA_963763545.1. Taxonomy (GTDB): domain Bacteria; phylum Acidobacteriota; class Terriglobia; order Bryobacterales; family Bryobacteraceae; genus PALSA-243. Next base: position 103,156 of record CAVXPE010000010.1, on the reverse strand, counting down.
GCGTTTATCCTGACCGAACTTCGCTACCCAGCGATGCCGCTGGCGGGACAACTGGATCACAAGAGGTTCGTCCACCCCGGTCCTCTCGTACTAAGGGCAGGCCCCCTCAAATCTCCTACGCCCACCACAGATAGGGACCGAACTGTCTCGCGACGTTCTGAACCCAGCTCACGTACCGCTTTAATAGGCGAACAGCCTAACCCTTGGGAGCTTCTACACCCCCAGGATGCGATGAGCCGACATCGAGGTGCCAAACCGGAGCGTCGATGTGAACTCTTGACTCCGATCAGCCTGTTATCCCCGGCGTACCTTTTATCCGTTGAGCGATGGCCCTTCCATGCAGAACCACCGGATCACTAAAGCCTACTTTCGTATCTGCTCGACTTGTTGGTCTCGCAGTTAACCTAGCTTATGCTTTTGCACTCGAACGGCGGATTTCCAAACCGCCTGAGCTAAGCTTCGCGCGCCTCCGTTACTGTTTAGGAGGCGACCGCCCCAGTCAAACTACCCGCCTTCCACTGTCCCTCATCCAGATAACGGATGTAGGTTAGAACCACAGAACGATCAGGGTGGTATCTCACCGTTGGCTCCCCCGAGTCCGAGAACCCGGGATCAAAGCCTCCCACCTATCCTGCGCAGATCGCCCCATAGTTCCATGAAAGGGTATAGTAAAGGTGCACGGGGTCTTTCCGTCTAGTGGCGGGCACCCGGCGTCTTCACCGGGACCACAAGTTCGCCGGGCGGCTTGTTAAGACAGTTCTCAGATCGTTACGCCATTCGTGCAGGTCGGAACTTACCCGACAAGGAATTTCGCTACCTTAGGACCGTTATAGTTACGGCCGCCGTTCACCGGGGCTTCAGTTCAAAGCTTCGCTTGCGCTGACCTCTCCCTTTAACCTTCCGGCACCGGGCAGGCGTCAGCCCCTATACGTCGTTTTCGACTTTGCAGAGACCTGTGTTTTTGTTAAACAGTCGCCTGAGACTATTCACTGCGGCCCACGTCTTAGGTGGGCACTCCTTCTCCCGAAGTTACGGAGCTAATGTGCCTAGTTCCTGAACAAACCATCACCCGAGCGCCTTAGAATATTCATCTCGTCCACCTGTGTCGGTTTGTGGTACGGATACCTTACTTCTCCTTAGAGGATTTTCCTGGCGGACGACCCGGCGGATTTGCCTATCCGGATCTCCCTTCACTCTGGATTGAAACCATTGCGCACCAGAGCTTACGGTCCGCGTCCCCCCATCGGTCTTTATCGAAACAAGGTAGTGCAGGAATATTAACCTGCTGTCCATCCGCTACGCCTTTCGGCCTCGCGTTAGGATCCGACTAACCCTGAGCGGATTAACCTTTCTCAGGAAACCTTAGACTTACGGCGACCAGGGTTCGCACCTGGTTTCTCGCTACTTATGCTGGCAGAGTCACTTCTCAACGCTCCAACCGTTCTTTCGATCGATCTTCACAGCTGTTGAGAACGCTCTCCTACCGTTCGTATTGCTACGAACCCGTAACTTCGGTACCATGCTTAAGCCCCGTTATATTGTCGGCGCCGGGCCGCTCGACCAGTGAGCTGTTACGCTTTCTTTAAAGGATGGCTGCTTCTAAGCCAACCTCCTGGCTGTCTGAGCGTCCCGACTTCCTTTCCCACTGAGCATGGATTTGGGGACCTTAGTTGACGGTCTGGGCTGTTTCCCTTTCGACAATGAAGCTTAGCCCCCACTGTCTGACTCCCTCGCTACACATTCACGGCATTCGCAGTTTGGTTGGATTCGGTAACCTGGGAAGGCCCCTAGTCCAATCAGTTCTCTACCACCGCGACGGACCACGAGAGGCTAGCCCTAAAGCTATTTCGGAGAGAACGAGCTATCACGGAATTTGATTAGCCTTTCACCCCTACCCTCAGCTCATCCAAGCTGTTTTCAACCAACACTGGTTCGGACCTCCATCGGCTGTTACACCGACTTCATCCTGGCCAAGGGTAGATCATCCCGCTTCGCGTCTATTCCCAGCGACTCAATCGCCCTATTCAGACTCGCTTTCGCTACGGCTCGCTTTCGCTTAACCTTGCCACTGAGAATAACTAGCCAGCTCATTATGCAATAGGCACGAGGTCAGGCATCCGCCTTGCGGCGTATAGCCCTCCCACTGCTTGTAAGCGTGTGGTTTCAGGTACTATTTCACTCCCCTCGCAGGGGTTCTTTTCACCTTTCCCTCACGGTACTTGTTCACTATCGGTCGCAAACGAGTATTTAGCCTTGCCGGATGGTCCCGGCGGATTCAAGCAGGGTTTCTCGTGCCCCGCCCTACTTAGGAGCCACTGGAAGGAGGATTGCATTTTCACTTACGCGGCTGTCACGCTCTATGGCCGGCCTTTCCAGACCGTTCAATTAACACTTTCCTATCCCTCGTTTTAACCAACTGAAACCTTCTCTACCACTTCCTTCGGTCGCGGCTCGGTAAGACTCCAGTTGATTATTGTGGTCCTGCAACCCCAGGCTCTCCTTTCGAATCGCCTGGTTTAGGCTATTCCGAGTTCGCTCGCCACTACTATCGGAATCACGGTTGTTTTCTTTTCCTCGGGGTACTGAGATGGTTCACTTCCCCCGGTTTGCCCCGTTACCCTATGTATTCAGATAACGGTAATGAGTGTTCACACGCATTGGGTTTCCCCATTCGGAAATCTCCGGATCACAGCCTATTAGCGGCTACCCGAAGCTTATCGCAGCTAGTCACGTCCTTCATCGCCTGTTTGCGCCAAGGCATCCACACACACGCCCTTAGTAGCTTGACCATAAAATCTACTTCACACCCTGGCTGATCTTCGGAAAGACTTCGCCAGGTCACAGATGCACGCTACTTTCTTTGCGCTTACTTGTGCACCAAGAGCCATCGCCCGTTCCCGTCGTTACTGGGCCGGACCCCGCTCTTGGCATTCTAATGCCCGTCAATATTCAATTGTCAAAGATCGATTCCTGAAGAAATCAGGAGTCAAACGCCGTTTTATATTTCAGCGCTTGGCTTCGGATTTCTTACGTTTTGGTGGGCCTGGGTAGAATTGAACTACCGACCTCACCCTTATCAGGGGTGCGCTCTAGCCAACTGAGCTACAGGCCCAGGCTGACCGAACAACACAATTTACTGCCGTTCGCGTCACACTGGTGGAGCTGGTCGGGATCGAACCGGCGACCTCCTGAGTGCAAATCAGGCGCTCTCCCAGCTGAGCTACAGCCCCTAGAAGCCGTCAGCTTTCAGCAATCAGCCATCAGCGAAGGAAATCGCTTTCCCAGAGCTGAACGCCGACTGCTGACCGCTGACTGCTTGTTAATCAATCGAGGCCAGTTGGATGCAGAGACCACGGGACCAGCCCATGGCCGCTTCAGTCGAACTCGTCGTACCTAAGTGGAGATCCGGGACGGGCTCACCAAGCTCTTACGAGCCTGGCGGTTTGGAGTGGAACGGCTGTCCGCTACCGGCAGCGCGCTGTACATTAAGCGCGCATAGCTTTCACGAACTCCACCCACGTTCTCTCTTAGAAAGGAGGTGATCCAGCCGCAGGTTCTCCTACGGCTACCTTGTTACGACTTCACCCCAATCATGAATCATACCTTGGGCCGCTGCCTCCCTTGCGGGTCAGCCTGCAGACTTCTAGTACAATTCACTTTCGTGATGTGACGGGCGGTGTGTACAAGGCCCGGGAACGTATTCACGGCAGCGTGCTGATCTGCCATTACTAGCGATTCCAGCTTCATGCAGGCGAGTTGCAGCCTGCAATCCGAACTGAGAACGGTTTTTTGCGATTGGCTCCCCCTCGCGGGTTAGGGACGCTTTGTACCGTCCATTGTAGCACGTGTGTAGCCCTGGACATAAAGGCCATGAGGACTTGACGTCATCCCCACCTTCCTCCAGCTTATCGCTGGCGGTCTCCTGCGAGTTCCCAACTGAATGATGGCAACACAGGACAAGGGTTGCGCTCGTTGCGGGACTTAACCCAACATCTCACGACACGAGCTGACGACAGCCATGCAGCACCTCGACTGGACCCCCTTGCGGGGTACCGATGTTTCCACCGGCGTTGACCAGCCGTTCGAGCCCAGGTAAGGTTCTTCGCGTTGCGTCGAATTGAACCACATGCTCCACCGCTTGTGCGGGCCCCCGTCAATTCCTTTGAGTTTCAGCCTTGCGACTGTACTCCCCAGGCGGCATATTTAACGCGTTAGCTCCGGCACGGATCAACTGAATGACCCACACCAAATATGCATCGTTTAGGGCGTGGACTACCAGGGTATCTAATCCTGTTTGCTACCCACGCTTTCGTGTTTCAGCGTCAGTTACGGTCCAGAAAGCCGTCTACACCACCGGTGTTCCTCCTGATATCTACGCATTTCACCGCTACACCAGGAATTCCACTTTCCTCTCCCGCACTCTAGCCTCTCAGTATTCGGCGCACCCTCCCGGTTGAGCCGGGAGATTTCACACCAAACTTAGAAAGCCGCCTACACACCCTTTACGCCCAGTAACTCCGAACAACGCTTGCTGCCTACGTATTACCGCGGCTGCTGGCACGTAGTTAGCCGCAGCTGCTTCTGCAGGTACCGTCATAATCTTCCCTGCCGAAAGAGCTTTACACCCCGAAGGGCTTCATCGCTCACGCGGCGTCGCTGCATCAGGGTTTCCCCCATTGTGCAAGATTCCCCACTGCTGCCTCCCGTAGGAGTCTGGCCCGTGTTTCAGTGCCAGTGTGGCCGTGTGCCCTCTCAGGCCGGCTACCGATCTCAGCCTTGGTAGGCCTTTACCCTACCAACTAGCTAATCGGCCGCGGGCTCCTCCTTCAGCGCATTGCTGCTTTCCCCTCTCGGGATTATGCGGTATTAGCTCCGGTTTCCCAGAGTTATTCCCCACCAAAAGGTAGATTACCCACGTGTTACTCACCCGTACGCCACTGTACTCATGGATTGCTCCACTTTCTCGTTCGACTTGCATGTGTTAGGCGCGCCGCCAGCGTTGATTCTGAGCCGGGATCAAACTCTCATTTGAAGTTTTGAGTTTGCAAAAATCGCCCCGGTTGACTCAAAGTACTGACGAGTTCTTCTTTACTGCATCCAACCAGATTGTCAAAGATCTGCGCGCCCCTCTCCGGAATTATCGAAAAACCGGAACGAGACGCAGGCCTCGAAACTTTAAGTCGCAAGCGCTCATTACAAGCGGCAATTGCAACCATTAAACTTGAGAACTTAAAAAAGAACCGAACAGGAAGGCCGTATTCCGCCCCCGCCGGTGGCCCGGAAGGAGTTTTGTTACCGTTCCTTACAGAGGATCACTACCTTTATACTACAGTCGCTCAATTGTTGCAAGCGTCGTTGACACCGCAACCCGTTTGGCTTTGCCAACCGTACGATCCTCAACTGGCGACTTGTTCAGAATAACAGAGTCTTCACATTCGATGCAAGGAGATTCGATAAAAAAATTCTATCTGCTTCCGGGCAGAGCCGAACGGCATACAATAAACCGATGGCGCGTCTCGCTTTAGCGGCTTTTTCCCTGGGAATTTGGGGATCGGCCCGAGCCCAGATCACGCCGGAGCAAGCGCTGAAGCGGGTTGGCGAAGAAGCGGCGGTTTTTCAGGAAAACCTTCCTAAGGCTATTACACAGGAGACACTTACGCAGCATGCGCAGCTGCCTCCTTCCCGCCTCGTCACCTTTGGACCGCAAGGTAATGTAGCCGCGCCCAAACTCCGTATGATCTCGCACGAGGTGATTTCCGAATATAGCGTTGGGCATCTCAAGAATTCCGATTCGCAGAATCTGTTCGAATTCAGGCAGGTAGTTTCGGTGGACGGCAAGCCGGTCCGGTCCGTCGAATCGGCGCGGCGTGAATTGACCTACGGAATCCGATCGCAGGACGACAGCATTCGCAAACGGATGTTGCAGGATTACGCCAAGTTCGGACTCGTGGACGTCGCCACCGACTACGGATTGATCCTGCTTGCCTTCACGAAACGTGGTCTCGAGACGATGCACGTGACTCCCCTGGGACAAGTCCGGCTCGGCGCCGACACGGCTCTGGCGCTGTCGTGGAAGCAGAGCTCTTCGGATGCGGGCGAGTTGGAATTCCGCGGACGGCAGGTAGTGCGCCAGCCCCTGGAGGGCACGCTCTGGGTGCGCGCGTCTGACGGGCTTCCGCAGCGCATTGAGGCCTGGGCCGAATATGAACAAGCAAAGCGGAAGATCCGCGACGAAGCCAGCGTCGATTACGTGATGTCGTCTCACGGATTTCTGACGCCGGCGTCGGTGGTGCATCGCCATATCGTGGATGGCAAGACGATCACGGAAAACTTCTACCGCTATGAGGCCTTCCGCCTGTTTTCCTCGGATTCGGAACTCAAGTTCACAGAAGTGCCGGATCTTCCGCCGCCGGCGCCTGCGGTGCCCAAGAAATGAACGCCAAGTGAGCGCTGAGATGAAACGCGTCATCTACTTGCACGGATTCGCATCGGGACCCTCCTCGAGCAAGGCCCGGTATTTCCACCAGCGTTTGGAATCCGCCGGTTTTTCCGTCACCGTACCGGACTTGGCTGAGGGCGATTTCGAAGGCCTCACTCTTTCCAGACAACTCGCGGTTGTCGGCCGCGCCGAGGCGGACGGGAACGTATCCCTGATCGGCTCGAGCATGGGTGGCTATCTCGCGGCGCTCTATGCGGCACGGCACGCGGATGTGGAGAGGGTCGTACTGCTAGCGCCCGCATTCGGTTTCGCGCGGCGATGGGCGGAGCACCTGGGATCGGAAGCCGTCGAAGCGTGGAGACGCGAGGGCGCAATTGACGTTTTTCATTATGGCCAGGGCCGCAACTGCGCCCTCGGCTACCAGCTAATGGAAGACGCCGCGCAGTATGAGGACTATCCCGACGTGCGCCAGCACTGCCTGATCTTTCATGGCATGCACGACGATGTGGTTCCGGTTCGTTACTCCGAGGAGTTCGCAGCCTCGCGGCCGAATGTGGAGTTGCACGCCGTGGATTCGGGACATGAGTTGCTAGACGTCCTCGATGCCATGGGCGATCGCGTGGAGGCGTTCTTGAACGGCCGGTAAAGCGGCGCCCGGCAGCCATTGCCTACTTTGCGTAGTAGCCGGTTTTAGCTCGCACCGAGTAGCCCGCTTCCTTAACGCGAATTCGAACTTTGCGAAACATGTCGTCGCTTTGCGGATTACTGGAGTGATAAGCGAGATGGTACGACGAATGAAGCTCCTCGCCAATCTCCGCGAAGCTGACAGCGAGGTCCTTCGCGCGCGCGTCGAAATCGGCGCCGCCGGTCTCTTTGGCGATGCGCGCCATCACTTCCGTCCCGTAGCGGTTGCGCGCTATCGGTCCGCCTTTGAGCTTTTCGGTGTAGCGGATGGGGAAGAGCAACACGTCGTTCGCCTGCGCCGCTTCGATGGCCTCCAGCATGTGGTGGCCGCTCGAATTGTCTTCGCCGTCGCTGAATACGAGCAGCGCTTTGCGTGAGCCTGCGGACGCGGCGAGGCGCTCGCCGATCGAATAATAGAGCGCATCGTAGAATGCCGTCCCCAGAATGCGTCGCTCGCGCGGGGCGAATTCGAAGAGACCGCCGCCGCCCTCCTTTTCGAAGTCGTGGAGAGCGTCGATGATATCTCTTGGCTGGTCCGTGAAATCTTGCGCCAGACGGACATGGTTGCCGAAACAGACGAGGAAGACCCGGTCGCGCGCGGAGAGCGCCTTTTTGAGAAAGGTATCGAGATCTTTGTGGTGCGTCTTGATGAATTCCGCCTGGCTGCCGCTGAAATCGACTACCAGACCGAGGTCGAGCGGGACATCGGCGCTGTGGGCGAAGAAGGCGATTTTCTGCGGTGCGCCGTCTTCGAAGACCTCGAAATCCTCTTGCGGCAAGTTGGGAACGAGGTGGCCGGAACTGTCGTGGACGGAAAAGCCGACATTGACGAGATGAACGTCGGCGCGAAACGAGGCGTCCTGGGCCAAGCAGAGCGACCCAATCAGACAGGCTGCCGCCAGCGGGAGACGCATACCGATATATTACGCGCTGCGCGCACGGCGGGATGCAGGAGAATGCCTTAGGCCAGAGGCGGCGGAACGCGCATGCTGGCGCTGGGCAGAGAGTGCACGCTCAGCAGCGTGAGGATATCGTCGTTTTCGTTGGAACTCCACGCCTTGGCGGTATCGGCTGCCTGCGTGCGGATTTCTTTCAGATGCGCCGCGGTCAACACGCCGCCGGCTATCAACGCGCCCTCGATGGCGTTCAATTCCAGGCGTTGCGAAAGAAGAAGCCGCAATAGAAGCCTCCACTCGGCGGTTGTCGCTCGATCCATTCTCAGGCTCCTTCAGGCCTTGAGAAGAGTATGCAGCAGTTTCGGCAGGATTCTCTACTATTCGAAGCGCAAAGCGATCGCCGGGTCGATCCGCATGCCGTGGCGGAAGCAATGGAAAAGCTGAACGATCCAGCCGGACCGCGAGGTGATCTTTTCTGGCAATCGACCGGGTTGAGACGCCTTCCGAGAACTAAGCCATAACCACTCGTCCCAAACCGCACTTGTTACTCCTTCGCCGTTTTTATGCGCCTGGCAGGAAGCGGCGAAGCCCGTTCGCGATGAGCAGCAGCCGTCCCACCTGTCAAACCCGCTCCCCCGCGACGGCGCTAGAATAGGCAGAAATGAAACGCACGATTCTCTGCCTCGCTCTTTGCTCGTCCATCGCGACCCCGGCCGATCTTCCCACGCTGCGCGGCTTCTCCGCAGACGCGTCCAAAACCGAACACGATTGGGAAACCAAATTCCGCGCGATGCCCGACCCTGCCGCTATGCGTTCCTACATGCAGCGCCTCTCGGCGCGGCCGCACCACGTCGGCTCGCCATACGATAAGGACAACGCCGAGTGGATACTTTCGAAGTTCAAGGAATGGGGACTCGACGCTAAGATCGAATCGTTTGACGTCCTCTTCCCTACCCCGAAGGAGCGTGCGCTCGAGATGGTCGAGCCGTCGCATTTTACGGCCAAGATCCAGGAGCCGGCGGTCACGGTCGATCCTACTTCGAACCAGACGGCGGAGCAGCTTCCTTCATATAACGCGTACTCCATCGACGGCGAAGTTACCGCGCCACTGGTCTATGTGAACTTCGGCATCCCGGACGATTACGATCAGCTCGAACGGCTGGGCGTGTCGGTCAAGGGCGCGATCGTGATTGCGCGCTACGGCAACTCCTGGCGCGGCATTAAGCCGAAGGTCGCGGCCGAGCACGGTGCGGTGGGGTGCCTGATTTATTCGGATCCGCACGAGGACGGCTACGCGCCCGGCGACATCTTTCCGGCCGGCCCGATGCGCCCACCAGACGGCGTACAGCGCGGCAGCGTGATGGATATGCCGGTCTATCCCGGCGACCCGCTCACGCCGGGAATTGGCGCCGTGCCTGGCGCCAAGCGGCTGGCTTTGAGCGAAGTGACTACGCTGACGAAGATTCCAGTGATGCCGATCTCTTATGGCGACGCGCAGCCGCTGCTAGCGGCGCTGCATGGTCCCATGGCGCCGCCCTTGTGGCGCGGCGGTCTCCCGATTACTTATCACGTCGGACCCGGACCGGCGAAGGTACACCTGAAACTGAAGTTCAACTGGGATACGAAACCTCTCTATGACGTGATCGCGCGCATTCCCGGAAGCACCTACCCCGATGAGTGGATCATTCGCGGCAATCATCACGACGCGTGGGTTAACGGCGCGTCGGACCCCATCTCGGGGCAGATCGCGATGCTCGAAGAAGCGCATGGCTTGGGTACGCTGATCAAACAGGGATGGAGGCCGAAGCGTACCATCATCTTCTGTGCGTGGGATGGCGAAGAGCCTGGATTGCTCGGGTCCACCGAGTGGGCCGAGACTCATGCGGACGAGTTACAACAGAAAGCCGCTGTCTACATTAATTCGGATGGCAATGGCCGCGGAGTTCTTGGCGCCGAAGGATCGCATACGCTCGAAAAATTCGTCAACACGGTGGCGCGCGAGATTGACGACCCGGAAGTAAAGATGAGCGTGGCGCAACGGCTGCAATTGCGGCGCACGCTAGTCCCCGGCAGAGGAGAGACTTCGGTGGCGGAGAGCGGCGGTCAGAGCAGTGGACCCCGCGCGGAGTTTCCCATCGGCGCATTGGGTTCTGGGTCGGATTACTCGGTCTTTCTCGATCACTTAGGTATTGCCTCGCTCAACTTAGGTTTCGGCGGAGAGGATCGCGAAGGCATTTACCACTCCATTTACGACGATTTCTATTGGTATACGCACTTCGCCGACACCGATTTTGTTTATGCGCGCGCGCTGGCGCAGACGGCGGGTATCGCGGAAATGCGGCTGGCCGACGCCGAACTGCTGCCGTTCGATTTCGATAATTTCACGGCGACGATCCGGCGTTACATTACGGAGGTCGAGCGGCTCGCCACTGAAGAACGCACGCGCATCATCGAACGCAACAAGCAGATCGACGAAGGGGCGTTCACCGCGGCGAACGATCCGCGATTCCCAACCATTCCTCCGGCGAAGGAGGCCGTGCCGCCCTTTCTGAGCTTCTCCCCGCTGCAAAATGCGCTGGCGGCGCTGGAGCGCACGGCGCAGGCATACGATCAGGCGCTGGCGCATGCTTCGGAGAATGGCGCTTCGGCGCTGGCGCGTGCGCAATTGCGCGAAGCGAACTCACGGCTTATCGCGGTAGAACGGTCGTTGACCTCGAAAGAGGGATTGCCGAACCGGACCTGGTACAAGCACGAGATTTACGCTCCAGGGTTTTACACCGGTTATGGCGTGAAGACCCTACCCGCGGTGCGTGAAAGCATCGAGCAGAAGCAGTGGAAGCAGGCGGATGAAGCGATTGCGCATGTGGGCAAGATCATCGAGAATGCCGGCGAGGCGATTCAGGGGGCGACGGCGGAGTTAGCGCGCGTAACGAAGTAGAGGAGTGAAAAGAGCCGGCGGCGAGTCCAACGCGTTAGGTCAAATGAGCGCTAATCCGAAACTTGATTCCGCGCCTTCGCACGTGGACACGCTAGCGTGCGTGCCGCAAGCCGGGAGGCCGATCCTACTTTGATCCCGCTCCTATTGGCTTTGCTCTGGGCGCCTGGTTATAGTTATCAGTTTCCGCGCGATCATTTTTCTCATCCGGACTTCAAGACGGAGTGGTGGTATTACACGGGAAACGTGCACACCACGGCGGGCCATCGATATGGGTTCGAGCTTGTCTTTTTTAGACAAGGGCAGCAGCGCGATTCGACTAACCCCTCGGCGTGGCGCGTCGACGATCTCTACCTCGCGCATCTTGCACTGACCGATATCGATTCTCCCAGCTTCCACTTCTACGACCGCGTCAATCGCGCGGGACCGGGGATCGCCGGCGTATCCCTCGAAGATGCCCGCATCTGGAATGGCAACTGGCAGGCGAACTGGAACCTCGCGAACGGCGCGCAGACGCTAACTGCCGTCGAGAATGGCATCCACTTCACGCTGCATCTCTCGCCGCAGACCGCACCCGTCATTCATGGTGAAAACGGCATCAGCCTGAAATCTGAAACACCGGGGCACTCATCGCACTATGTCTCGTTTCCCTTGCTCGCGGTGGATGGCTCGCTCAACGGCGCCACTGTCGCGGGAACGGCCTGGATGGATCACGAATGGTTCACTAACATCCTCGAAGAATCCGCGCAAGGCTGGGATTGGTTCAGCGTGCAGCTGGATAACCACACTGAGCTGATGCTCTTCGAGATGCGCAATCGGGACAGCGCACGCGCGCCTTTCGTTTCTGGAACCTTCATCGATGCGGCGGGGCGCTCAGCAACGCTCAAGAGCTCCGAAATCTCGATGCGGCCTGTAGATTGGTGGCGCAGCCCGCACACGGGGGCGCGGTATCCGATTCGATGGCGTATCGGCGTCCCCTCGCGCGGCGTCGCGCTCGAATGCGCGGCGGCGATTCCGAATCAGGAACTCGCTTTTTCCACCCCGCCCGTGTATTGGGAAGGCGCCGTGCATTACTCCGGTTCGCATTCGGGTATTGGGTACATGGAACTCACCGGCTATGCGGGTCGAATGCGGATTCAGTAAAAAGAACGGACGGGCATTATTTCGATTCGCCGCTCAATCGAGCGAGCCCGGCTTTCGCCTCTGCGTTACCGAGGCCGGCGGCTTTTTTATAGAGCGCGAGAGCCTGACTCGGATCCTTCGCGATTCCGAAACCGGTTTCGTACATACTCCCCAGGTTGTACATGGCATCCGCGTTTCCGCGCTGGGCAGCCTGTCCGTACCAATAAGCGGATCGCGCAGGGTCCTCCAAGACGCCGCCAATTCCTAATTGATACATTACGCCCAAATGAAGCATTCCGGATACATTTCCGCGTTCGGAGGCCTTGCGAAACCATTGGACCGCGTCGCCGGGGTCATCGTCGTCCATCTCGATCTCGGCTAACTCGACCATACATTGCGAGCTGCCCATTTTTGCCGCCTGACTAAAAAGCTCGCGCGCTGCTCTCGATTGGTGGGCTTGCCACTTCGCCTCGGCATCCTCGCAGACTTGATTTGCCTTTTGATTCTCTCCTGGCCTCGCAGGGGCAACACTTAGCTGAACCTCTTTCGATACACTGCCTCCCGGGCCTTTCGCCGTCAACACATAGGTTAACGACCGGGCGGGGTTTACTTCGATGACGCCTGTAGCGGCCACTCTGCCAATTCCCGGATCGAGGACAACCTCGGTAGCCCCAGTGACATCCCAATGCAAGGTGGCCGGCGAGCCGGATTCGATGGATTTAGGATCGACCACGAACCGCCCGACCAGGGGCAGGTCCCGTTTCTCAACTGGCGGCAAAGTCGTGTTGCGATTCGTCATTTTGTAACCGACTATGCCCATGAGCAGAATGCAAAGCGCAATACCGCCGGCCAGAAAGTGGCGCACAGGTGTTGGCGCGCGGCGGTCGCCGAAGCGCGCCGCGGGCGAAGGATGAGGCGCCAAAGCTGGTGACGCGGCAGAATCTGAGGGCTGCAAAACCCGCGGTGGAGCTTCCACTTGTTTGGACGCATGTTCCAGGACCGTTACAAAATCGGTGCAACTCGGGTAGCGATCGCCAGCCGCGCGGGCCAAGCCGCGGCGGAAGACCGTATCCACAGCGGACGGCAATTCGGGATTCGCCTCTTGAGCCGAGGGGCGGCTGCCGTTGACGATCATGTGCGTTAGCGACGGGAGAGAGTCGGATTGAAACGGCCTGCGTCCTGTGAGCATCTCAAACGCGACTACGGCGAGCGAAAACTGATCGGACATCGCAGTAGATGGAAGCTGCTCCAGTTGTTCCGGAGAGATATAACTCGGAGTGCCGATCACCACTCCCGACAGCGTGAGGTGCTCGGTGGATGTAATCTTCGCGATTCCGAAATCCGCGATCTTTACGATGTCCCCTCTCTCGAGCATGATATTCGCCGGCTTGATGTCCCGATGGACCACGCCATTGCGGTGGGCATAGTCCAGGGCGTCAGCCGCTTGACGTAAGATGTCAAACGCCTTTCCGAGCGGGAGCCGTCCATAAGTGGAAAGCACCTGGTGAAGAGAGGGCCCCTCGACCCGCTCCATGGCGATGAAGGCCAAGTTGTCCTTCTGGCCTACATCGAAAACAAGTACGATGCCTCGGTGAGAGAGTTTGCCAACCGAACGGGCTTCATGAAACAAGCGTTCGCGAAGAAACTGAGCCTTGCCGGCATCGGCAAAGGACTCGAGATGGATGACTTTTATCGCTACCTTGCGGCCGATTAGCGGATCGATGGCATCGTACACAATACCCATCGCTCCACGGCCGAGTTCATCCATCACCAGATACCGGCCGATGCGGCGCGAAGGGGGCATGTCGTCCCCAAGGAAGGACGAAGAATTCCGATGGGCCTCGAGGAGGCCGACGACTGCCTGAAATAGATCGGGTTCGCCGAAGCAAGCCTCCTTCAGGAAGGAGAGCCGTTCCGGTTCCGGCCGTTCCAACGCTTCGTCGAAAAGGCGGCGGACGCGCGCGTGGAAATCGGGAAGCATCGGGGCGTTTAGGTTGGACGTGGCCCTTGCATCTGGCTAAACAACCAGGACTTGGCAAACTCCCAGTCGCGGCGGACGGTTGCGATTGAAACGCCCAGAGCCTCAACGACTTCCTTATCTGTGTAACCGCCGAAATAGCGAAGTTCAACGACTTTAGCGGCGCGAAGATCGACCCGCTCTAATTCGCGGAGGGCATCGTCCAGCGAGAGGACATCGACGCTTCGCGGGGCGACGGAGATTTGTAACTGATCGAGGTCCACCTTGGTAGCGCCGCCGCCGCGACGCTGCGTGTTACTGGATCGGGCATAATCGACCAGAATGCGGCGCATCTGTTGACTGGCGACGGCAAAGAAGTGGCCCCGGTTTTGGATCTCGAGTGACTCCGCACCGGCCAGGCGCAAATAAGCCTCGTGTACCAAAGCAGTAGTTTGCAGGGTATGGCCCTTATTCTCACGCCGCATTTCACGGGCGGCGATGCGATGGAGTTCGTCGTAAACCAGCGATGCTGCCTGGTCACCGGCTTTCGAATCGCCATTACGCATCCGGTTGAGAAGGAGAGTAACGTTCGATGACTCATCCCCTCCCGTGGGCTTCGGGTCTTCAGCCATCCCGATAGTATAAGACAGAGCCGTGCTCAACGAAACGTCTTCTCCTACGGGTTCAATGAAGTTCGACGCAATGGAGGCCGTCGAAACCCTGGCATCGCCAATTGTGGAGGCCTTGTGACAGTGGTGACTCACAAGCCCGATCCCTCTTAGATTCAGTTCCCGGTCGCATCGGTTGCGCGGCCTTTTGGGTTAGCGGCCGCCGCATGGCCGGTGCTTCACTTATTAAGAGTCCGGCATCGCGGCTTGCCGTGTGGACGGCGGGTCTTATTGGCATGCTGCTCGTACCGAAAGTCAGTGTTGTCGCGCCGCGCCAGGCGCCGCCGCGGACTCTGCGAGCGCGCGATTCCGCGAACCACGCGACTGCGACGATTCCCCCGCCGTCGGCGTCTATCGAGCGGAGATTGCCGAGGTTTGCACGAACGTCCATGCACTCCTTACAGTGGCAGAATGTTATCGGTATTCGGAGCCGCTGCCTTGATCACCTTACTACGCCCGGCCTAACTGATCGGCGTGGTCCTCGGTTTTTGGCAGCCTCTGACGCGTCCCAGAGGGATCTCCATACGTGCACGCTATGTCGATACGTTTAAGGACGCTGGTTGGTTCGACTGCTCAGTTGAGCGAAGTCGGGATCTCAAAACTCATCGAGCCTGTACCATGCGGGATAAACCGCGCGTAACTTTCCCGCCCGCCACGCGATCTCGGCCTCCCACTCGCCAGTGCAGTCCAGAACTATTCGTATGTGGTCATACCGCCATCGCCCGCCGCGGCTCGAACGTATATCCGAAACCACGAACCGAGTGAATCAGCACCGGGCTCGCCGGATCGGTCTCGATCTTTTGCCGCAACCGCAACACGTACACATCCACGGCACGGTCGGTGATCGCCCGATCCTGGCCCCACACCGAATTCAATAACTGCTCGCGGCTGAAGACCACTCCCGGCCGGCTCATCAGAAATTCCAGTAGCCGGAATTCGGTCGCCGTCAAGGCAAGAGGGGAACCGTGCAGACGCACCTGGCGGCTCGTGGTATCGAGTTCCAGACCGCCAACTTCGAGCACGCGCGCGGGCGCGGTCTGGTTGCGGAACTGCAGCTTGATGCGCGCGATCAGCTCGCGCACGAAAAACGGCTTCACCACATAATCGTTGGCGCCCAGTTCGAGGCCTACAATGCGGTCCGTCTCGGAAGCGCGCGCCGTTAGAAAAATAATCGGGATCGCGGCCAAATCCGGATCCTTGCGGATGCTCTTGCAAATATCCAGGCCATCCGAATCCGGCAGCATGATATCGAGCAGAATCAGGTCGGGCCTTACCTGGCGGCAAAGATCCACCGCGCCTTTACCGGTCTGCAAGCCGGTCAGCGCGAAGCCCTCTTTCTCCAGGTTGTATTTGAGGAGCGAGAAAAGATCCGCATCATCTTCGATCACCAGAATCTTCTTCATGACAGCAACAGTAACAGTGGCTTCGTTACGATACCGTTAAGAACTGGTGAATTTGGGTTTAAGCGGGCGCTTCCTCGAAACGGTAGCCGAAACCTCGCACGGTTGTTAAGAACTTCGGGTTTTCCGCCTGATCTTCGATCTGTTCACGCAGCCGGCGCACGTGAACATCCACGGTACGGGGCGTGACGTAGCGTTGTTCTCCCCACACCGCTTCCAGCAGTTGCTCGCGGCTATATGCGCGTCCGGGATGCATGATGAAGAATTCGAGCAGATTGAATTCGGTCGAAGTCAACGTCAATTCGCGGCCGCCAAGGAATACGCGGCGCGCGCCGCGGTCGAGCTGAAACGGCCCCAGGTTGAGCGCGCCGGCTCGGCATCCATCTCTTCGCGCCGTAAGTGGGCCTTTATGCGCGCGATGAGTTCGCGGGGGCTGAACGGCTTCGTCATGTAATCGTCGCCGCCGATTTCGAGACCGAGGACGCGATCCACTTCCTCCGCGCGAGCGGTCAGGAACAGCACTGGAATCCGTCCAAGCACCGTGGATTGGCGGATCATGCGGCAGATCTCGAAGCCGTCCACTTCGGGCAGCATTACGTCGAGCAGAACCAGATCGGGCTTCAGTTGTTCGAGCGCCTTCACCAGGCCCTTCGAACCGTTGAACAGATGCGGCTCATATCCGTGGCGCCGGAGGTTGTAATCGATCAGCGTGGCGAGTTCCGTCTCGTCCTCCACTACTGCGATTCGCTTCGGCATGACGCGCGTCTAGAGTATTGTAGCGTCCCTGCGCCGGTCGTTCAGCTTAATGGCGAGAACCATCGCAAATGCAAGGCCCAGCGCCGCGCCGACGATGGTGAATGCGTTGTGCTCGAGGAAATGCTGCGCGTTCTCACCGAGTTGAATCCCGATATAAGCTTCGCCAAAGTAGCGCATGACGCGCGCCAGCAGGATTACGGCGAGGAATTTGCTGAACCGGGTATGCAGCACGCCCGCCGAGATCACGAACACCTTGAGCGGTAGTGGAATAACGGGAAACATGGCGGGAATGAAAACGGTAACCAAGCCGTAGCGGCGAAACCAGCGGCGAAATCTCTGCGGCTTCTCCGGCTCTGGAATGGATTTCACCCATCGCTTCCCGCCACCGCGCGCGGCCCAAAACAGTCCGATATTGCCAATCAGGGAGCCCACAATGGCGAGACTGGCGGTGAGGTACGCGCGGTCGGGCGTCTTCCATGCGACCAGCAGGAGAAGGGCATCGATGGCGGCAGGCAGGGGCACGCCTAGCGAATCAAGCAGAGCAAGCAGGAACACACCCGGAGGACCGTAGGCGATCAGAGCTTCGGCGATCTTGTGGAGCAACCCTCATCCTAACATTCGCCACATTCAGATCACGTCCGGGAACGACTTCCGCAACTTGTAGAACCAGGCGTGACCCAGCACTGCGGCAACGATGCCCAGCACCCACAGCTTCCACAGCGGCCCGAATTGCGGCGGTTGGTCGTATAGAAACACCGAGCGGTATCCGCGCACCAGGATCGTGATCGGGTTTTTCGCCATCCACGGAGCATGCGCTGTCAGAGCGTTCTCGCGATAGCAAATCGGCGTGATGAAGAACCACACGGTCAGAATGTAGCTGATGATCTGGCCTAAGTCGCGTACAAACACTCCTAGCGCGGCCAGGAACCAGCAAATTCCGGCGGTCAAAAGCACCTGCGGCACGATCAGCACCGGCAGCCAGAGAATGGTCGGCGGCAGCGCGTGACGGATCGCCGCTAGAAAGATGCAATAGAGCAAGACCGCGAAGCCTTCGCTGACCAGACCTGAAACCACCAGGTTCACGGGCAAAGTCTCCACCGCGAATACGAGCTTCTTGACGAAGTTGCGGTGCTCCAGCATCACGCTCGGAGAGCGGCCCACAGCCTCGCTGAAAGCCAGCCACGGCAGCATTCCCGCCAGAAAGAGGAGCGCGAAGTCGGTGCGGCTCTCTTCGCCCCTATTCAGTACTACGCCGAAGACGAAGAAGTAAGTGCCCATCAATAGCAGCGGATTGATGATGGTCCAGAACGATCCGCCGAACGAACCGCGATAGCGGCCCAGGATGTCGCGCCGCACCATCGTTCGGATCAAGCCGCCGGTTGCGCCACACGGTGAGCGCCGGATAACCGAACGCACGGCCCACCGATCTCGCTGTCACGGTCACGAGTATAACCAGTCCGGATACCGCTCTCGCACCGCGCCCGTCTTGCGTCCCACGGCATATATGCCTTCGCCGCGCAGGGTTTTCTCGAAGCCGTAGCGCTCGAGTAAGTGCACGACCCAGCCATATTCCGGATGCGGCTCCTCGCGAAAATCGCCGGTCTCGAGCAGCGTCACTTCGAAGCCGGAGTTCTCCAGCAATTGATGGATCTCGCGCGGCGTGTACTCGCGATTGTGCCGCGGATCGGCTTCGCCCGATTCATTGCGGTTTGATGTACGAGTGGAACAGTCCGGGATGGTAATCCCTGCAGGATCGCCGAGATGCCGCGAAACGACGCGATGTTCGGCGTGGTGAGCACCAGGTGTCCGCCGGGTTTGAGTATGCGGTTGATCTCCGACATCATGTGCATCGGATCTTCGAACAGGTGCTCGATCAGTTCGCCGCAGAGCACGGTATCGAAGTATTCATCGGCATAGGGGAAGCGATCCTTCTCGGCGTCGAAGAGATCGATGTCGCATTCGAAGGGTTCGCCTTCGGTCGAAATCACGGTGCGCCGGTCGGTATGCCCGAGTTGGCCGTAGTAGCAGCCGCGGACTTCGCCGTAGCCGAGCTTGGTTTTGAGCGCCGGCGTGATCTGCAGATAGGCGCCCATTTCGAGCGCGCGCTGGTCCGCGGCTGCCGGCGGGTGTGATCTCGAGTGTCTTCGCCAGTCGCGTTTCGTGAGTGTTGAGGTACCAGCTTTCCTGCTCGTTGTGCGCCCAGGTGTGCAGGTAGGGCTTGATTTCCTCCGCGGTCACCGCGGGCTCCGGCACGGCTTCCACCGCGATCGCTGGCTCTCGCCATTCTTCGCCTTGGCGCGACCGCTTCCACAAACGCCGCGTACTTCTTCGCGACCACCTTCCAATTGCACTCGGTGGCGACGTATTCCTTGGCGCGTTCGCCCAGCGCGCGCGCCGCTTCCGGACGCGCCACCAGCAAGTTCATGTACTCGAAGATCAAGTCCTCTTCGCCCGCGCCTACCGGAACCTTGAGGCAGACATCGTCGGGGAACTCCTGAAACGAGCCGATCTCGCGAAACCATCACGGCCTTGCCCAAGCCCAAGCGAACGCAGCAGCGTGCCCGAGCTCTCGCCCACCGTCGGATAGCGCAGGTTCAGCACGATGTCGCAGGCGGCCAGGTATCCCACGAAATCCTCGATGGGCGCGAAGCCGAGCACGCGCACGTTGGCCGCGAGGCCCATCGAGCGGATCATCGGCTCAATCGGAAGCTCGGGATGCGGCTCGCCCACCAGAATCATTTTGGCCGTCGGGCGCCAGGCGCACCAGGCGGCGGAAGGCGCGCAGCGATTCGGCGATCCGCTTGTATGGCTTCAGGAACCCGAAGATGCCGATCAGTGGAATCGTTTCATCCAGGCCCAGGCGATGGCGATAAGCCATGCGGTCGGCCGGCGGAATCCATGCGCCGTGCGGGATCACCGCGATGGGGCCGCCGATACCCCGCCGCGCGCATTTCGTCGCGCATGAAGCGGCTGTGGACGATCACGCCGCGCGCGCTTTCGAGCAGGCGCCGGGTCATCGGCGACGCCTTCATAATCGGGCCCGACCTCGAGTGCTCGCACGCGCATCGCAAAGTCGCGCGCCGGCGGCGCCGCCGTTGTACTCGCACTCGGCGATGTAGGCTTCCCAATCGTTGCGGCGGATGGTGAGATCGGTAATCAGATGATGCAGGTTCGATTCGTGCATCACCACCACGCCCGGATGTCGCAGCGCGGTTTCGTAGACGAAATCGTGATGCGCGTTGTTGCCGACCTGATAGACGGCGATATCGATTTGCGATGCGTCGAAAGGCTGCGCGCGCGCTGGAAAAGATTTCGAGATCCACCAGCGGCTTGAGCGATTCGATCAGGGCTTCGGAATAATCGGCGATTCCGCTGCGCGCCGGCGGCAGCGGAGAAAGGAAGGCTACGCGCATCGTCCCTCATTGCACCAGTTCGACGGTCAGCGTCCCCGCCGGCAGCCGGAATGCGGATCTCCATGGGCGTGCGCGCCGCGTCGCGGGCGTAAAAAACCTCGAAGCTGAAGTCCGATTTCGGTCCCTTCACGCTGATCACCAAGTGGTCGGTCACGGTGGATTTGCCCTTGACCACGATGTTCTGCGCGCCGGCATAATCCATCTTCGCCGAGTAAGGGCCGCCGAAGATAGACGTCCTGCGTGTGGGGCACTCTTCCCTGCCCCAGCTCGCGGCGGCCGTAGTAAACGTAAGTCAGCGCATCCCGTGCGCAGGAGGGGATGGTGAACGTCGCTCTCGCCGCCATCGGTCGGCATGGTGGTGACGCGGTGGGCCTTGCCGGTTTTCTCGTCGAAGGTGGTCTTCTCGCGCGTCTTCTTGCTGCCGTTCGAAAGATCGCGGGTGAACTGTGTGGAACACAAGATCGTCGCTCGCGGAGGCGCGCAGATTATCCAATATCGAGAACCCCGGCACCGCCGCGTTCACAGAGGCTTCGAATTCCCACCCGTGCTGCGACGACGAATGAGTGCGCGCTAAAGTTGGCCTCGCCAAGGCTCAAGCCGCTTGTGCTAGTTGATGGTGTACTTCAGCGACTTCATTCGTGAATGGAAAACCCTGCTGAGCGCACGCCGCAGTGGGTAGAATCAGTGGCAATAACAAGGCGGAGGAACTTCATCTTGTGCGCTTTAGCTCGTGGGGTCATCTGTGGCTTCATCTGGAAACTCTGGGCGCTGCGGTGGCAGCACGCGCAGCCGCCGCGCGCGGGCCTTCGGCCACTTCGCGAAACACTTCGATCGTTCGTTCGCGCGCTCTTCTGCCAACTGAAGTGCGCGGCGCGCTGCAAGCCGAGGCGTTCCATGCGCGCGCGCAGTTCGGAATCCAGCAACAGATCCGCCATCGCCCGCACGATTTCATCCACCGCGTAGGGGTCGAACAGCAGCGCCGCGCCATCCACCACTTCGGGCATCGCCGATGTGTGGGAGCAGACCACGGCGCGCCCGCAAGCCATCGCTTCGAGCGGCGGCAACCCGAAGCCTTCGTAAAAAGACGGGAAGGCAAAGACGTCGCAAGCGTTGTAAAGCTGCAGCAGGTCGCTATCGGAGACAAAACCGAAAAACTGGATGCGGTCGGCTACGCCCGATTCGCGCGCGGCTTCATGTACGCGACTGCGCGAACCATGTCTCCTTGCCCGCCAGCACCAGCTGATGTTTCAACTGCGGATACGCGCGCACCATGCGCGCGAATGCCTTGATCAGTCCGATCTGATTCTTGCGCGGCTGCAGATCGCCCACCGAGAGGATGAACGGCTCGGCGATCTTCAAGCGGTCGCGCACATGCGCCGATGGCCGCCTCGCGCGAAATCGGACGGAACAACGATGCGGCGGCGTTGGGCGCGACCACCACTTTGTCCTCGTCCATATCGCCGTACACCTTCAGGATCGAGCGGCGCGAAAATTCGCTGCACAGTGAGAATCTTCGCCGCGCTGCGAACCGTGCGGCCGACGGTGAGTCCGAAGCTGGGAGGCCCGTGATGCGAGTGAAATATTCGGGATGCTCTAGAAAGCTGACATCGTGTACGCTCACTACTACTGGCACGTGAACACGCCAAGGGCGCAGTGTACTGCACGTGCAGCAGGTCAGCGCGATCTTGCCGGACCTTTCGCCCAAGTCCCAACCAAGGCGCACATAAGGGTTGGCCGCCACACGTCGAACGGGTATATTGCGAGGTATCGCCGCGGCGGCCTCTTCCGATGAAACGTAGGCGCAAAACTCGCACCCATCCGGTTGCGCGGCAAAAGCCTGCAACAGGCTGCGTATGTAATACTTCGTTCCCGGTCAAGCGGCGGCCGATGGCGTGAGCATCAACGGCAATGCGCATCAACTGTCCTAGTATAGCGGACCATTCCGACTCTCCGCTGTGTCAAAACGCCAGCCTGCCCCAAGCCTTTTCCCATGTAAACTCCTTTTCCAGCAATAATCTGCCCGAGGACGCCAAGCGCTGGCGCTGTTGACTGCACGCCAGTAACCGGGTGACAGCTCCGGCGAAGGCTTCGGCCCCATCGGCGAGTAACAAGTGTTCCCCGTCGCACACAGGAAGGCCCTCCGCCCCAATCGAAGTGGAAACCACCGGAGTGTCCGCCGACCATGCCTCCAGAATCTTCAAGCGCGTCCCGCTTCCCGCGAGCAGCGGAACGATGGCAACTTCGGCGCGCGCCAATTCCACTACCGCATCCTCCACCTCCCCTACGACTTCGATTCGCGGATCGCCCTCCGTGAAGATACGCACCGACTCGGGATTCTTGCCGACCAGACGCCAAACCAGGTTTGGATGCGAATCGCGCAATTGGGGCCAAATCTGGCGGCGGAAGAATCGGACTGCGGCGCGGTTGGGGTGGTACTCCATATTTCCCGAAAAGACGATGGCGTGGCGCCGCAACTCAGCCGGGATCGGCCGCGCGGGAATGGCGTTTGGGTAAACGCGCACATCGGCCGCAGGAGCGACGCGGCGCGCTGCGGCGGCGTCGCTTTCCGACGCCGCTAGGACCTGCGAAAAACGTGGCAGCCAGCGGCGTTCGAATTCGAGCGAAGCCAACTCGAATATACGATGCGCAAGGGCCGCGGCGGGAGGGTCTGAGGCTGCGCACCGCGCGTGCAAAACCGATTCAACATTGTGTAGATCGAGTATCGTTTTTTCGCAGGTGGGCGCGAATTGGTCGTGATAGGCGGCACACCACGAATGCTCAATTATGCCCACCGCATAGCGGCGCCCTTCGATAGCGTGCGCAATCTGCGCTTCGAAGCCGGCAAATCGATCCACCAGCGGCGGCACGCGGCGCGCTACGCGGGCGGTGTTGCGTAATGCACGGGCTGCCAGGCCGCGGCGATTGGCCGGAAGATCGATCACGGTAAGTCGGCGTACGAGTCCGGTGGGCATCGTTTCGGACGGATCCGCCGCGCCGGGCTGACGGAACACAATCAGATCGACATCGTGTGCTTGCGCGAGGTAGTGGAGGAGGGATGCCGTCCGCAGGGCGCCGCCGCCGCGCATCGGATATGACGCTTCGGGGGCCAGCATGAGTGCGGATGGACGACTGTTAGCGGCCAAAGCGCTTACGGGCCTCCTTATAGACCGCGTAGGTGGCGCGCGCGGCGCGATCCCACGTAAACTCGCGCGCGCGGGCGAGTGAGCGCTCCCGCCATTCCGGCAGGCGATCGGCGTGAAGTGCGACATTGCGCATCGCCTGCGCCAGTTCGAGGGCGGAATCGGCGTAGATCGCCGCATCGCCGGCCGACTTCCGCGACGGCGCGCGACGCGATAACCGGCGCGCCGCATTGCATCGCCTCCAAGACGGGCAATCCGAACCCTTCGTAAAGCGATGGGTAGACGAATGCCAGCGCGCCGGAATAGAGCGCGGGGAGTTGCTCATCGGGAACTTCGCCAAGCAATTGCAGGCCGGGCTCCGGCGAGATCGGCGGCGCGTCAGCGCGGCGCCGGCCGGCGACAAGGAGATCGATCTCGTGCTCGCCGGCGCACTTCGCGCCACGCTTCCAGAAGCGTCGGCAGGTTCTTGCGCGGCTCGAGTGTGCCCACAAACAGAAAATAGCGGCGGCTGGCTGGGACGGGTAACGCAACTGGCGCAAACCAGGGCGCGGCAGCTTCGGGAATGGCGACCACGCGATCGGGACGCAAACGGAACCGCTCGATGGCCTGCTTGCGCACCAGTTCGCTGGGCGTGATGATCATAGTCGCGACGCCCATTTCAAGAAGGATAGGAGTGCGGCGGCGTACGCGGTGGGCATCCGCATGCCAATCCTGGTCCATCCACGGCGAGAGATCGTGCAGGGTGAGTACGCTGGGGCGCGCGGGAATGTACGGCACGGCGAAATCGGGACCGTGGATCAGATCGGCCGACAGGCGGCCGCATCTCGCGCGCAAGGCCCCAGATCCACCAGCGGCGTTCGAGCGTGTTGCGCGGACCGCCGCCGCGCCTGAGGTTCGGCGGAGCGTCTGGCGGCATCGTGAAAGGCTGGTCGGAGGTGAGGTAGAACTCGTCGTCCGGAAAGCAGCGCGCCAACGCCAGGCGACAGCTCGCGACGTGTAGCGCGCCAAGCCCCCGCTGGAGAGAGCCAAAGAAGCGGCTTCAATCGCCACTCGCATGGGGCTTTGGATCTTACTGCGCGACCGTCCGGTTGCCGTAGTTCCGCTCGTAATACGTACGGTATTCGCCGCTGCGCACGCGCGCCACCCAGGCCGCGTTGGCGCGATACCACTCGATGGTTTCGGCCAGGCCTGTCTCGAAATCTGAGTGACGGGCGCCAGCCGGTTTCGTGCATCAGCTTTTCGCTGGAAAGCGCATAGCGGCGGTCGTGGCCGGGACGATCCTTCACATATTCGATCAGGCTCTCGGGCTTGCCGGTAAGCTCCAGCACCTTGTGCACGACGTCGAGATTGGGCAGCGAGCGGTTGCCGCCGATGTTATAGATCTCGCCTTCGCGGCCCTTCTCGCAACACCGCCAGGATGCCGCGGCAATGATCGTCGACATAAAGCCAGTCGCGCACCTGCTGGCCATCGCCATAGACCGGCAGTTTCCGGTCTTCGAAGGCATTGGCGATCATCAGCGGGATCAGCTTTTCGGGAAACTGATACGGACCGTAATTATTCGATGCGCGCGTGATCAGCACCGGCATCTTGTAAGTGACGAAATAAGACCGGGCCAGCAGATCGGACCCGGCTTTCGATGCCGAATACGGGCTGCTCGGGTTGAGTGGGAAATCTTCGGTGGCTTCGAGCGGCGCGGCGAGGCTGCCGTAAACCTCGTCGGTGGAGACATGGACGAAGCGCGGCACGGCGTGGCGGCGAGCCGCTTCGAGCATGGTGAATGTGCCGCGGAAATTGGTCTGGATCACCGGTTCGGGCGAGAGAATGCTGCGGTCCACGTGCGATTCGGCGGCGAAATGGACGATGGCATCGGGCTTCTCGTCGGCGACCAACGCATTCGACCAGCGTCGGCGTCGCAGATATCGCCGTGGACGAAACGGTAGCGCGGATCCTTCGGTCGACCGCCGCCAGATTTTCCAGATTGCCGGCGTAAGTCAGCTTATCGAGATTGACTACGCGCAAGTCTGTTTCGCCGATGCACATGCGGACGAACGCCGAGCCGATAAATCCGGCGCCGCCCGTAACCAGAATCGTCATGAAGCTTATTTTCTTCTGCGTCTCCCAATCGTAGTTGATGGAGGGGTCGTTATACGGAATGCGGCCTTCGTCCTTGCGGATTGTAGAACCGGTCGGTCATATAGACCAGCAGCGCGTCGTCATGGCCGATCACCTTATAGCCGTGCGCCACCCCGGGCGGAATCAGCACCTGCCAGGGCCGCATGGGACCGACATACAGCGTGTTGCGCGCGCCGAAAGTGGGCGAGCCGATCCGCAGGTCCGCCAGCACCACCTGGAGCAGGCCCTTGACCGGCGTCCAGCAATCCGTCTGATGCAGGTGATAGTGAAACGCCTTCACGGCGCCCGCGATAATTCATGGCGGCCGAAACCTGGCGTGGTCTCGGGCGGGAAATCCGGCGGCCAAGCCCTGGCCGATGCGCTGCACTTCCAGGAAGTAGCCGCGGTCGTCGGGATGAACGGCAGACGGCTTGAACGCGCACGCCGGCGATCAGATCGGGCGAAGCGGGCGAGCCGATGACCGCGCCCGATGCCCTTCTGGCATTCGGGAAGGACCAGTTGCAGTCTCCGGAGCTCGCCAGCAGCCGATCCGTGGGTGTCGAGCTTCTTGCCGCCATCAGACTCGCACCGCTCCTTCCAGCTCAGTAACCTCCGCGTGACCGGAAAGTTGCTGTTTCGCCTTGGATTGCGCCACCAGATTGGCGGCGCGCAGCAGGGATTCGAAAGTGCCGGCGTCGGTCCACCAGCCTTCCAGGAAAGAAAACGTCATGTTCCCTTCGCGGATGTAAGCGTTGTTGACGTCGGTGATTTCCAGTTCGCCGCGGTTCGAGGGCACCAGCGTCCTGATCTTGTCGAACACCGAGGCGTCGTACATATAGATGCCGGTGACGGCGTAGTTCGATTTCGGCTTTGCCGGCTTCTCTTCGATGCCCACGATGCGATCGCCCGCCAATTCGGCCACGCCGAAGCGTTCCGCGTCATGCACTTCCTTGAGCAGGATGTGCGCGCCTTGCGGCTGGCTGCGGAAACTCTCGGCCGCCTCGCGGACGCTGCCTTCGATGATGTTGTCGCCCAGGATCACGCAGATCTTCTGGCCATCGGCGAAATGCTCGGCCAGCGCCAGCGCGTCGGCGATGCCGCCTTCGCCTTCCTGATAGGTGTAATTGATGTGCTTCAGGCCGAACTGCTTTGCCGTTGGCCAGCAGCCGCAGAAAATCCGCCGGAATTGCCGCCCGCCGGTGACGATCATGATGTCCTGGATGCCGGCATCCACCAGCGTCTGGATCGGGTAGTAGATCATCGGCTGGTCGTAGATCGGCAGCAGGTGCTTGTTGGTGATCTTAGTGAGCGGGAACAGCCGGCTTCCCGTGCCGCCGGCGAGAACGATGCCTTTCATACGTTTTTTATCATAGCAAGGGGCTCTATCGCCGGGCTGCGAAAATTCGGTACAAGACATGACGCTGCAATGGGTTGCCGCTCAGGATATTGGGGTGGTCGAAGTCGTCCTCGGGATCGCGCGTCATGCCGAGCTTTTCCATGACGCGGCGGGAGCGGATATTGCGCGGGCACGGTCAGGGCGACGATTTCCGGGAGATTCAATTGTTCGAAACCGTAGCGCAGCGCGGCGCGCGCGCCCTCGGTTGCCAGGCCGCGATTCCAATGCTCGAACGCAAGGCGCCAACCGATCTCGACTAGCGGGGCCAGGTGCGGGATGGGCGTCCGCGCGAGTCCGATGAACCCGATCAATTCGCCCGTCGCGCGCAGTTCGGCGGCGAAAAAGGTGAAGCCGTGTTCGCGGAAATGCGCGTCGCAACGGTCGATCAGCGCATCGCTTTGCTCGCGCGTAAGAACCGCGGGGAAAAACTCCATCACGCGCGGGTCGGCGGTGATGCGGGCGAAAGGCTCGCGGTCGGCGTCCGCCACGGCCGCAGGATGAGGCGTTCGGTCTCGATCATCGGGGACGACGGCGAAGGGCGTCGAGCGAATACACGTCGTACGCGCGGCAGAACAGCAGCGCGGAGTAGAGCAGCGAATACAGCAACTGGCTGGAGACCACCGTCCAATCGCTACGCATCTCCGTGCCGAATTCGAGCGCGATCATCAGCACCGCGCCGGCAACCAGCGTCCAGCGCAGAGCGAAGCCTGCGACCAGCAGCAGGCCGATCGCGAATTCGAGAAACGGAATCGCGGCGGCGAAGGCGCGGACCTGCCACATCGGCAACACAGCGTGCTGGAACTGGGCGGCGGTGGAGTCTACGAACGCATCGAGGCCGCCGACGAAGAGACGCGTAACGCCGTGGAGAAGAATATCGAGACCCAGCGCGAGGCGCAGCAGCAACACAGCAAGAGCGCGGTCTCTCGCGTGGGCGGCATCCGCCGCCGGGGTAAGGATGGTGGCCATGGTTTCGCTTTCTAGAATACACAGCTCACACCGAACATCGGAGTGAATTGCTGGAAGATGCCGCGGGCGGTGCCGTTAGGGGCAGGCCTGAGCTGGCTTTTGGGGAATGCGGTGAGGTAATCGCGGAAATCGCCGCGCAGGACGAGGTATTGACCGATGTGATACTTGACGCCGCCGCCGAGGCTGGCGACGGCCTCCCATTGACCGATGTTATTCAGAGTCGCGATGGACGGGATGGGCTGCGGGACAGGCGGCGGCCCGACGGTGCTGTAGTACTTCCCGCCGACGCCCGCGGCGATGAACGGGCGGATCTTGCTGGAGCGCCGCTTAATCTGAAAAAGCGCATCGTAGGTCAAGGCGTGCGATTGGCCCTGAATGTCTTTGGCGACGGAGCCGGAGGAAAGGAACGGGTGGCCATCCTGATACTGGTAGCGGATCTCGCCGGAGAAGTGTTCGTACAAATCCTCGCAGAGGACGGCGCCGGCGGCGAAGCGATTGCGGATGCCGGCGGTGGCATCGCCGCCCGGGGAATAGATGGTTCCGTTGCGGTAGGCGCCATAACCGATGTCGCCGCCGATCTCCCAACGGCCGTACTCCGGTTGAGCAATTGCCGGCAACGCGGCAAGACACAGTATGGCGGCCAATCGGAAGGTCACATTCTGAGTAGACACTGCCAATCCGATGGGGCGCAAGTGGGAGTTACCGGAGTGGGGTTAGGTAGCGCCCAACCATTTGTCCACCGCAGCGGCGGACTTACGGCCCTCGGCAATGGCCCAGACGATCAGGGATTGACCGCGGCGCATGTCACCGGCGGCGAATACGCCAGGAACAGACGACATGTAGTTCGCATCCGTGGCCACGTTGCCGCGGCCATCGAGAGCCAGGCCCAGTTGCTCGATGGGGCCGGTCTTGGTGGGTCCGGTAAATCCCATGGCTAAAAGGATGAGATCGGCATCGAGGTGGAATTCCGAGCCGGGGACTGGGGCAAATTCCGGCGCCGGGCCTACGCGGGCAGCGTGCAACTTCTTGACCCGGCCTTGCTCGTCGCCGGTGAAGCGTACGGTCGAGACGCTCCAATCGCGGAGGCCGCCTTCCTCGTGGCTGCTTTCGATGCGGAGTTGCATAGGCCACAGGGGCCAAGGAGTGGATTCGGCGCGGGTATCGGGGGGCTTGGGAAGCAACTCGAATTGAGTTACGGAGAGCGCGCCCTGACGATGGCAGGTCCCGAGGCAATCGGCGCCGGTGTCGCCGCCGCCGATGATGACTACGCGCTTGCCGGTGGCCAGGATGGATTCGGATTCAGGTACGTGATCGCCTTCGCAACGGCGGTTCTGCTGCGGAAGGAAATCCATGGCGAAGTGGATGCCCGTGAGTTCGCGGCCGGGGACGCGGAGGTTGCGCGGGTGTTCGGCGCCTGCTAGCTAGGAGGATGGCATTGTAGTCGCGTTGGAGTGTGGCTATGGAGTGCGCAGGCCGCCCGGCCTGCGCCACGTCGGCGTTGACAATGAAATCGACGCCTTCGGCGCGCATCTGCTCGATACGGCGCTCGATGTGGCGCTTTTCCATTTTGAAGTTGGGGATGCCGTAGCGGAGTAGGCCGCCGATGCGGTCAGCTTTTTCGAAGACGGTGACGGCGTGTCCGGCGCGGGCGAGTTGCTGGGCGGCGGCGAGCCCGGCGGGGCCGGAACCTACTACGGCGACGCGTTTGCCCGTGCGCACGGCAGGCGGCTCAGGGTGGATCCAACCTTCGACGAAGGCGCGATCGACGATGGCCTGCTCGATATGTTTGATGGCCACGGGCGGTTCGTTGATTCCGAGCACGCAGGAAGCTTCGCAGGGCGCGGGGCAAAGACGGCCGGTGAATTCGGGGAAGTTATTGGTGGCGTGCAACTGGCGCGAAGCTTCGCGCCATCGGCCGCGATAGACTAAGTCGTTCCAATCGGGAATCAAGTTAGTCAGCGGACAGCCAGTGTGGCAGAAGGGCACGCCGCAATCCATGCAGCGCGCGCCTTGGGTGCGGACGGACTCTTCGGCGGACGGCTGGTAGATCTCAAACTAATCGCGGATACGTTCGACGACCGGGCGGCGCACGGGGGTTTCGCGAACGTGCTCGAGGAAGCCGGTGGTCTTACCCATGGGCAACCTCCATCGCTTGCGTCTTAGCGAGAACCCGCTTGTACTCGCGCGGGAAAATCTTGACGAATTTGGGAAGCATCTGCTCCCAGCTTTCGAGAATCCAGCGGGCGCGCGGGCTGCCGGTGGCTTCGGCGTGGCGCGCGATCAGGGCGAAGAGCATTTCGGAATCTTCGAAGGCCGATTCGAGATCGACGCTTTTTTGATTGCAGCGTTTGGCTGCGAAGTCGCCGATTTCATCGAGCACGAACGCCAGGCCGCCGCTCATGCCGGCGGCGAAGTTGCGTCCGCACTTGCCGAGCACGACGACCAAGCCATTGGTCATGTATTCGCAGCCGTGATCGCCGAGGCCTTCGACCACGGAAGTAGCGCCGGAGTTGCGCACGGCGAAGCGCTCGCCTGCGCGGCCGTTGAAGAAGGCTTCACCGCTTGTGGCGCCGTAGAGGGCGACGTTGCCGGCGATGATATTCTCTTCCGGCAGGAAAGTGGATTTGCGTGACGGGAAGACGACGATGCGCCCGCCGGAGAGTCCTTTGCCGGTGTAATCGTTGGCGTCGCCTTCGAGCTCGAGCGTGACCCCCTTGGCAAGGAAAGCGCCGAAGCTCTGTCCAGCGGATCCGGTGAACTGGAAGCAAATGGTGTCGTCGGGCAGACCCGCCGAGCCGTAGCGGCGAGCGATTTCGCCCGAGAGCATGGCGCCGACGGTGCGGTGAATGTTGCGGATGGGCAGCTTGATTTCGATAGGAGTAGCGTGATCGAGCGCTTCGCGGGCGTGGTCGATGAGCTTGTAATCGAGCGCCTGATCGAGGCCGTGGTCCTGCAGATCGACGCAGCGGCGCGCGACGCGGCGCGGAGCGGGCGGTGCGTAGAGGATGGCCGAGAGATCAATTCTCTTGGCCTTCCAATGATCGATATCGCGGCGCTGTTCGAGCATATCGACGCGGCCCGACCATCTCATCGAAGGTGCGGAAGCCCATCTGCGCCATGTAGCGCCGGACCTGTTCGGCGATGAAGAAGAAGAAATTGATGACGTGTTCGGGCGAGCCTGTGAACTTGGCGCGGAGAGCCGGGTCCTGCGTGGCGATGCCAACTGGGCAGGTGTTGAGGTGGCACTTGCGCATCATGATGCAGCCCAGAGCGACGAGCGGAGCGGTGGAGAACCCGAACTCTTCGGCGCCGAGCAGGGCGGCGATGGCGACGTCGCGGCCGGTCTGGAGTTTGCCATCGGTCTGGAGACGGACGCGTCCGCGGAGATCGTTCATTACGAGGACTTGCTGGGCTTCGGAGAGGCCGAGCTCCCAGGGGATGCCGGCGTGCTTGATCGAACTGAGCGGCGAAGCGCCGGTGCCCCCGGTATCGCCTGAGATGAGGATGGCATCGGCATGCGCCTTGGCGACGCCGGCGGCGACGGTGCCCACTCCGACTTCGGCTACGAGCTTGACCGAGACGCGCGCTTTGGGGTTGACGTTTTTCAGATCGTAGATGAGCTGTGCGAGATCTTCGATGGAGTAAATATCGTGGTGCGGCGGCGGCGAGATCAGGCCGACTCCGGGGATGGAATGACGCACGCGCGCGATGACGTCATCGACTTTGTGGCCGGGGAGTTGGCCGCCTTCGCCGGGCTTGGCGCCCTGGGCCATTTTGATCTGTAGCTCATCGGCGTTGACCAGGTAATTCGCAGTGACGCCGAAGCGGCCGGACGCTACCTGCTTGATGGCGGAGCGGCGGCCATCATAGTAGCGCGCTTCGTCTTCCCCGCCCTCGCCGGTGTTGGACTTGCCGCCGATGCGGTTCATGGCGAGCGCGAGGGTTTCGTGCGCTTCTTTCGAGATAGATCCGAACGACATGGCGCCGGTGGCGAAGCGCTTGACGATCTCTTTGGCGGGCTCGACTTCTTCGAGCGGGATGGGCTGTTCGGCGGTCTTGATTTCGAGCAGGCCGCGGAGCGTGCAGAGCTGGCGATTCCGCGCGTCGATGAGCTGCGTGTATTCCTCGAAGGTGGAGAAGCTTTCGCGCTGGACGGCGTGCTGCAGCTTGGTAATGGTGTCGGGGTTGTACAGGTGATATTCGCCGTTGGCGCGGAACTGATAGTTGCCGCCGACGGCGAGTTCGGTGACGGATTCGCTCACTGGGGTGAAGGCGTGGCGATGCTTCTGGATGGCTTCTTCGGCGAGGATTTCGAGATTGACGCCGCCAATACGGGAGACGGTGCCGGTGAAGTAGCGATCGACGAGGTCTTTATCGAGTCCGATGGCTTCGAAGACTTGGGCGCCCCGGTAGCTTTGCAGCGTGGAAATGCCCATTTTGGAGAAGGTTTTGAGGAGGCCTTTGTAGACGGAGTTGCGGTAGTTATCGACGGAGGGGACCGCTCCCTCGCGGTCGCGGCTCGGTAAGGCGGAGGGGCGGTGGTTGTCGATAGAGGCAACCGCTCCCTCGCGGTCGCGGCTCGGTAGGGCGGAGTGGGGGTGGTCGATAGAGGCAACCGCTCCCTCGCGGTCGCGGCTCGGTAAGCGTTCGTCGCGGGTGGGGAAGGTTTCGACGGTTTCGAGGGCAAGGTAGGGGTTGACGGCGCTCGCGCCGTAGCCAATCAGCAGGGCGAAGTGCATGACTTCGCGCGGCTCGCCGGATTCGATGATGATGGCGCATTGGGTGCGCGTCTCTTCTCTTACTAAGTGGTTGTGAACCGCAGTGAGGGCCAACAGGCTCGGGATGGGCGCGTAGTCCGGATCGACTCCGCGATCGGAGAGGATCAGTAGACGTGTAGCCCGATTGTATGGCGCGCGATGCGCCTTTTTGAGAGCTGGGTGAGGGCCCGTTCGAGTCCCTTGGCGCCTTCTTCGACCGGGAACAGCAGCGGGCAACGTGGTGGCCAGGAAATCGCCCTGCGAAACGCGGCGGAGCTTTTCGAGATCGCGGTTGGTGAGGACCGGGTCCTTGAGCTTGAGCGTGTGGCAGTGCTGCGGCGTTTCGGCAAGAATGTTGCGCTCAACGCCGATGTAACTGCGCAGCGACATGACTAACTCTTCGCGGATAGGATCGATGGGCGGGTTGGTAACTTGGGCGAAGAGCTGCTTGAAATAATTGAACAGCGGCTGCGGCTTATCGGAGAGACAGGCGAGCGGGGTATCCGTGCCCATGGAGCCAACAGGCTCCTCGCCATTGGCGGCCATGGGAGCGAGGATGAGGCGGATGTCTTCATCGGTGTAACCGAAGGCGCGCTGGCGGCTGAGGATGCTGGCGGCTTCGACGGCGTGCTCGCGCGGCGGCTCGGCGAGGCCCTCGAGGTTGATCTGGTTTTCCTTGAGCCAAAGCTGATAGGGATTGCGGCCGTAGAAGTTCGCCTTGATCTCCTTATCGGAGACAATGCGGCCTTCGACTAAATCGGCCAGCAGCATCTTACCTGGCTGGAGGCGTCCCTTGAGCACGATATCTTCCGGCTTGACCGGAAGCACTCCGGTTTCCGAGGCCATGATGAGCAAGCCGTCTTTGGTGACGATGTAGCGGGCGGGGCGCAGGCCGTTGCGATCGAGCGTGGCGCCGATGGAGCGTCCGTCGGTGAAGGCGATGGCGGCGGGTCCATCCCAAGGCTCCATGAGCGACGCGTGATATTCGTAGAACGCGCGCTTTTGCGGATTCATGTGCTCGTTCTTCGACCAGGCTTCGGGAAGCAGCATGGCCATGGCATGCGGCAGCGAGCGGCCGGACATGACGAGCAGTTCGAGGGCGTTATCGAAAGCGGCGGAATCGCTGCCGCCGGGTTCGACGATGGGAAAGAGCTTCTTGATATCGGCGCCGAAAAGGGGCGACGACAGCACGGATTGGCGCGCGTGCATCCAGATGACGTTGCCGCGCAGGGTATTGATTTCGCCGTTGTGGGCGATATAGCGGTAGGGGTGCGCGAGGCGCCAACTGGGAAAGGTGTTGGTGGAGAAGCGCTGGTGAACGAGACAGAGCGCGCTGACGACTTCGGGATGGCTCAATTCCGGATAGAAATTGGCGATCTGGGGGGCGAGCAGGAGTCCTTTATATACGATGGTGCGGGCGGAGAGACTGGGGACGTAGACGCCCATGGCGCCGGCCTCGGACTCGATCCGTTTGCGGACGATGTAGAGGCGGCGTTCGAGATCGGCCTCGGTCATTCCCTTGGCGCGCGATACGAAGATCTGCTGGATGTAAGGCTGGGAACCGCGCGCGACGCGTCCGATGGCATCGCTTTCGATGGGCGTGTCGCGCCAGCCGAGCACGGTGAGTCCTTCATCACGGACGATTTTTTCGATGACGCCTTCGCAGCGTTGACGGGCCGGCGGCTCGACAGGCAAGAACGTCATGCCGACGCCGTATTCGCCGGCGGGCGGGAGGGTGAAGCCCAGTTCGGCGCACTCGCGCGCAAAGTAGGCGTGCGGGATTTGGATGAGGACACCGGCGCCATCGCCGGTTTCGGAATCGCAGCCGCAGGCGCCGCGATGCGTGAGGTTCATCAGAACCTGGATGCCTTTGACGATGATCTCGTGGGACTTCTGGCCTTTGACGTTGGCGACGAAGCCGATGCCGCAGGCGTCGTGCTCAAAGCGCGGGTCGTAGAGACCTTGAGGAGCAGGTAGACCGCTGGTTACAGAGTGGTGGCGCATAAAATCATCTACGTGGGGCGCCGGGGGGTTACCCGAGCGCACAGGGTTTTCCAGAGGCGGTCGCCTGCTTGGGTATAGTTTAGCATTGCGTGCCGTGGGGGGTGAGAGCGGCATTTCGACGCTGAGACGCTGAGGCGCTGAGATAAGCGCAGAGTTTTGGGACACTTTGGGCTTGGGGTGCATTGTCGTTTCGCGATTTGAGCTGCTTTTAGGATTCCATCATGGGGGTTAGGCGGCTTGACGATCGATGTTCGGGCCGAAATCGGGCTTCGGATCCTTCGACTTGTCGCGGAAATGATAGTTGCAGGCCTTCTTGTAGCGGTGGGCGCGGTCGCGGCGGCGGGCGATTTCGGTGTTTGAAAAAACGAACCCACCGTGGGCGGACGCGGGCTGGAAGTCTTCGCCTGGCTCGTAGACTTCGCCTTTGCTTTCGGCGTGTTCCACGAAGATCTCGGCTTGGTTCATTGCTTTCTCGCAGACTTCCTTGCGCTCAGCCTGGAGGGCTTTCAGTTCGGCGCGATCTTTTCGCAGAATGCTGCTCAGACGCGTTTCGTAGGTGGAGAGCAACATGATTTGCGCGGCTTGGCGCATCCAGGTATCCGAGGCGACTAGCGCGGCGTCCACTTCGGGATGGCCGGCGTCGAAGGAATCGATGTTGTCGCGGAATCCGCTGGCGAAAATCCCTGCCTCAAGCGCGCGAATTCTGTTAATTCTGAACATGTTGTCCGATATGGAGGTCGCCAGGAAGCTTTCCGTGGGGCCGATGGGCGCGAGTTCGGCGCGTACGTCGGACGTGTGTTTCTGGAGGACTATGAGCTCTTCCTCGGTGCCGCAGATGATCTGGCCGTGGAGCCCAGATCGGGTGGCATTAAGGCTGGAGCGGCGCCGTCCTGCTTCGGTGATTGGGCCGCGGCCCTTGCCGCCGTTCGGCGGTTGGCTTGCAGTTTGGCTTCGCTGATGGGTGGTTTGTCGATAGGTTTCTCGGTGGTAGTGGTTTCGTCGTTTTCAGGCATACTGAATCCCTTCCGGGAACGGAAGCTCTGTAGCGGTCAGCTTAAAGTGCAGCGACTTCCGTTTCCTATCCCGAGATTACCTGACGCTCGAAGGGGAGGAATGGCGTTTGGGAGATAAGTGATTTGGAATCAGCGGAAATTTTCTTTCGAAGTCTTGTGACCAGCGATTTCGGGTGTGTCGAATTTGAGACTCGAAGAGTAGCGCTCACGGATCGCCGGTCGGCTAAAGCCTTCATTCCGAAGCCCGTTCAAAATCCAGGGCAAAAGCCAGCGCGTCCTTGAGCCGTTGCATAATCTCCCGCGGAAAGGCTGCCAATCTTGCGTTCAAGGCGCACGGTTGGTAGAGATCCTAAACCTTGGACATTGGCTACCGATTCACGATCAAGGAACGGAAGCCTGGGCAGCGGCACTTCATACGGATTGTTTCTCCGTTGCGTTGTGAGCGGCACGTGTAAGACGAGCGATCGTGGCGGGTCGGGGTCTTGGCGGGAAACGATGACGATAGGACGCGTTTTGGCAGCGAGCACCAGGTCGGCCAGCCAGATCTCACCGGGTTGGACGTTCATCGAGCAGGTCGAGGACCTCCTGTTCGACGGCGCGCGAGCGCGCAATATCGAGGACGTCGTAATCGGCGAGCTCTATAACTTCAGCGATGCGCTCCCTGGCCTCTGCTGCGGTCTCGGGTTTCCATTCGCGCAATCGAGCATCCAGTTTCTCCGCCAAAGCGTCCATGATGGTCTCCTGCCCTCCCTAAGTGTAGCGCCACCGGTTCCCGACGATTCGCCACGTACTGCCGCATGTTTCGGTCTGTTTGGAGCGCGGGTAAGATTTGGGGAAGCTGTGTAACGGGTGGATTGAGTGCGAACCCCACCGTGGAGATCTATTAGCACTGAAGACCTGTGGCACCGCTGATATTCCGGTGATCGCTCCGGTCGCCGGGTTCAGGGCGGGCGTGGCGGCAGGCTCGGCATGACCGACCATTACAAGGTTCCCGAGCCGGAACCTTCGCAGGAATCGCGCTGCCCGCGATTACCTGCGCGAAGCGCGTTTGTCGGGACGGATTTCGGTGAAACTTCCCAGAACCGGACTTAACCGGCCAATCTTTACCTATTTTTGAGGCGGGTTGAGTTTCCTGGCGTCGGCGAGGATCTTGACGAGACGTCGGGCAAGGCGAGGGAGAAGGCGGCGGCAGCGTCTGTCGGCAAGGGTGCGGCGGTACATCTCCAGAACATGCTGGGCGACCGTCAATGAGTCGATCAGGCTCGCAAATCTGCACGAGGCAGGGGGCCAGAGGAGATGGTCGGAGATGGAGCCAAGTGCCTCGGATGGGAGAGCGCCAAGTGGAACTCGCGCTGGAGATCATGTTGGGTGATCTCCAGATACTCCAAGGTCATGTGCGGGCTCTTGTGACCGAGGAGTTTGATAACAGCGGCAAAGCTAACGCCAGCGCGCAGCATCTCCGTCCCGTATGTGTGTCGAAATTGGTGCGGCACGATGCGGACGGGAATTCCGACCGCCGACACGACTTCTTGCAATGCTGCGCGGAGCTTGCGAATCAACACGCAACGGCCGCGAGGCCGAGGCAGTAGCAGACGACCGGCTTTAGGCGCCGTAGGCGGCCGCAGAGAACGGATCCGTTCGACCAGTTGACAGACCATGGAATCCACGGGAACCCAGCGTTCCGTTTTGAGCTTGCCCAGCGGCACATGGATGGCCCACTGCTCGGGGCCGAGCGGGCGCCAACACTCGAAAGAGAGATCGACACATTCGCCGATGCGCATGCCGGTGTGACGCAAAAGCAGCAGGACATTACTAACGAAGTCATTGCGCCGCAGCAGTTCCTGCTGGATCAATTGATCCTGCTCCGGGGTCAATGGGCGCGGTAGACGGTGCTCCTTGCGGGGAACATCGTCACGACCGAGCAGATGGGCAAGGGCCGGGAGTTGCTGGGTCCAGGCGAGTTCTTCCAGCATACGGCGCAGGTAGATCACATAGTTGGCGCGCGTGATCGCGGCCAGCGGCGGGTTGTGCGACCGCAAGAGAGCCAGCCAACCGAGGATATGAGGGTCGCGGCGCAGTTGATCGAGAGAGTGAACCTCAGGATACTGGCCGCCGAGATAAGTCAGAAAATGCCGAACTGTTCCGCGATAGGACGTGATGGATGCATCCCCCAGCGAAGTCGTCACAGATTCTGCCGCTGGCCGGAAGAAGTGCCGTCAGAGGGTGGGTGGGGAGCGGGATACGTTTTCGTTTCATGACTGCGTCGGCGGAACGGGCCGGATGCGCTGGGAAACGGCGCGAGCGTATTGCTCCCAGACGTCCTGTGGCGTGAGTTGAAGGTAGACCATGGTGGTTTGAATCTGTGCATGACCCATGAGTTGCATGAGCGCCGGAAGGCTAACGCCTGCCCGGAGCATGTCCGCAGCGAAGGTGTGCCGAAATCGGTGCGGGTTGGCCTTCGTCACACCCGTGGTTTGCCGATGATGACGAAACAACGACCGCAGACCAGCGGATGTCATCCGGTTGCCACGGGACGGCCCTTTGAGACAAACGAATAAAGCCTGACCGCAGTACGGAGGTCGTTCCAGGCACAGGTAGTGATCGAGCAGTTTCACGGAGTCGCGATCCAGCGGCAGCATACGAATCTTTTTGCCCTTGCCCGGGACCCGGATCTGCGAATCCGGAAACTGGATGTCCTCGCGGTTGAGTGCAAGGACTTCGCATGACCGCAAGCCATGCAGTAACATCAGACCGACGATGGCCAGGTCACGCGAGGTACGGAAGCTGGACCAGAAGCGCGCCACATCATCGACCGACAATGGCTCGATCAAGCGTTTGGGCATCTTTACCCGCAACTGGGTCAGCGCCGGGCGTGGCCGCCCGTAGCCAAGCCGCGATTGCCGCCAGTACCAGTTCTGAAAGCCTGGCGCAAACAGAGGCGCGGCTTCGGGAAACTCGATGCCGCATGGCACGCTCGGCGGTTCCTACCCGACGATTGATGCTTGGCGGCAGCAGGCGGCGGACTCTGGTTGACCTGGAAGCGAATGTAGTCGAGGAATGTTGACTCGGTAAGGGCTGTCCTTAGTAATGCTGGAAGTCTTATGCGCAGTCGCCCACCAGCGCAGGAAATGGAGCAGATCGTGGGCATAACTGCGCAGCGTGGAATCGGCCACGCCACGGACTCGCTGCTGGTCCAGATATCGATTGACCCAATCCACTTCCCGGCCGGATTGCTCGACCACGCGAAACGGGCTCTGGCCATTGCTCAGGCCGTGCTGTTGAGCTACATGGAATCTCACAGGCAAGCCTCCTCCAAGAGGCGGTGAAACTCTTGAGCAGTGCCGCCACCGACGAAAAAGCTGTTGGGATCGTGGCCCTCGGGCAGTGAGACTCTGCGAGCGTTCACGCCTTGCTCTCGGAGCTGGCCAGCAAGCGATTGCGCCGCCTGCTGACCACTGCCATTCGGGTCGGCGTCAAAGGCCAGATAGACGGTTCGCGGGGCGTCGCAGAGTTGCCGAAACTGGCGCGTATTGAGATGGGTGCCCAGCGAGCAGGTAACGTTTTGAAATCCGGCCTGCCACACCGCGGCATAGTCGAACAGCCCTTCGACGAGTATCACTTCCGGATAGGATTGGACTTGCTCCATAAGTACAAGCCGCCCTTAGCGCCCGGCAAAAAACGGTGCGCTGGCGCCGAATCCGAAAGGCTGCGGCCATAGAGATTGCCTTCCAGCGGAAGACGATGCGGCGGACGTATGCGTCGTAACCCGCCTCAGTTACCAGACCGGTCTGACACAGAGCCGGTAAGGAGTGACCCAACTGTGTCAGCCAGCCCCGCAGGCAACCACCGGGCGCGTAACCAATCCGCATTTCCTCGAGCAGCGCCGCCGAGCGGATTCCGCGTTGGTATAGATAGACAAACGCCTCACTGTGCCGGTTTAACTGAGTGCGATAGAAACGTACGGCTTCCTGCAACACAGGTCCCACGCCGCGCCATTGGCGCAGTAACACCACGGCTTGCGGGAACTTCACCTGGTGATAGAGTTCGGCGAAGCGAATCACGTCACCGCCGCGGCCACAGCCGTAACAGTAGAAGAGGCCTTTGTTGTTATCCACCAGGAAGCTTGGGTTGTGATCTCCATGCAAAGGGCACAGCCCCATCCATCGGCCGCGGCTCAGTGGCCGCGCCGGGCGCCAATCCTGCGCGTGCAGATAGCCCATCAAGGGAATCTGTTCTTTCAAGTCGTCGATGGCTTCGCGATTCACGGACTTCTTGCCTCGATGGGCAGAATACGGCAGAGCGCGGCCAGATCCCACGCAACGATGGTGGGGATCCGTAAAAAGTAATCGGCGATGGCGCCGGCCTTCACCCAGCAGCGCACGCTGAGCAGGCGCCGATGTGCCCATCGGCGCAAAGTGGATGGATCGGGCGAGCGCGACGGATCTTGGCAGTGCGGCGCCGCTTGCTCGACGGAATCACCTGCGGCGATGCTCTCACAGGCCTGCTGCCGGCAATGCAAGCTGAACGGCGCCGCCGGAGCGAGCCAATCGGGCAAGATCGTGAAGGTCTTATTGCACGGATGACAGATTCCGCGGCGCACCCAAATGTGTTCGTGGTGTTCGTCGTGGGCCTGGCGGAACCGCCGTCCATGGCCGATGATCGTGTGGACGCGGCAAACCGGACATCGCCGCGGCAGGAGGTCCAGCGGGATCACCCCGGGTCGATGTTGTCTTTCGCCTCGGGCAGTGCGATAAAGATAATCACGGCTGGCGTGAAGGCCCGCCGCTGACCGTTCCCTACCAAAGTTCCGATCTGCTGGCCGGGCCTTCACCCTCCGGCAAAGTCAATTTCGAACGAAAAAAGAATACTGCTTTCCGTCGGGTCGCCGCCAGCCCCTCATTCTGAATATTGGCCGGTATAAAAGGACTTCTCGCTCGCCTGGTGGGCGTAGATCCGCGCGGTTTGAAAGCTTCCCGTCAACTTGATTGTGGAACCGCGCGGCTGCCTGACATCCGAGTGGTACGATCCCCGACAGAATCGGTTGACACAAGCCGACATTCCGTTCGGAGGGACTGGCAAATCTCTTGCAACATGCTGTTTCCCGCTGTACGATAAGGCTTGCGTCACGCATCCGCGATTTCCTTGCTGGTTGCGATCTGCCTCTCGCTGATCGCTCCGGCGGTCTTCGCCGACCCGGAATCGAATCTGCCCGCTTGTTGCCGCCGTAATGGAGCGCATCACTGCGCGATGGCGACGGATGATTCGACCTCAGCTACGCAAACTTCCTTTCAGTCGGTTAAGCAGAGGTGCCCTTCGTTCCCGATTGCCACGGCCATCTCAGGTAGCTCTGTCGCGTTTCTTAGAGATTCCACCACGAACTTTGCGCTGACTGTCAGTCATCCTTCGAGTCGGTTACAAACGCAGGCTTTCTACCGCATTTCCTTCAGCCGATCCTGCCAGCAGCGCGGGCCTCCGGCCCTCTCCTAACTTTTCTAGCCATTTTTTGAAATTTCCGCCGGGAGACGGCCCATGCTCGCGCTCTGTCGTCCCGGGAAGAGGAGAGGTCATGCAAGGAATTCGAATTCTATCTGTCCTATGTTTCTCATTTCTCATTGCGTTTGCAGTGGACACGGGTACCGTTCGCGGCATCGTTCACGATCCTCAACATCGGCCGGTGACCGGGGCCCAGGTCGTGCTTCACGATGCCTCGTTTTCGAAAACGGTTCCCTCCGATGCCAATGGTGAATTCCAAATTGACGGCGTGCCGGAAGGCGCATACACAATCGACGCGTCAGCCTCCGGCTTTGGCCCCTTGACGCAGAAGCTCACGGTTACCGCAACGAAGACTCCGGTTCTGCACCTGCAGCTTGAGCTCGCTTCGATATCCTCAAGGGTTGAGATCTCTGGAACTGTCAGCAGGCTCAACACACCAACCTCCACGGTGCAAACCAGCGTCACTTCTGAGCAAATCCTTCAAACTCCTGGTGCCGATCAAACCAACAGCCTCGCGATGATCACCGATTTCACGCCGGGAGCGTACATGGTTCACGACATGCTCCACATGCGCGGCGGCCATCAGGTGAACTGGTTCTTCGACGGCATCCCGGTGGTCAACACGAATATCGCGGCCAATGTCGCGCCGCTGATCAATCCCAAGAACGTGGAAGGAACTGGAGATCGAGCGCGGCGGATTTTCGAGCGAGTACGGCGACCGCACCTACGGATTCTTCAACGTCGTGACGCCTTCCGGCTTCGAGCGCAACAACGAGGCCGAATCTGATTCTCTCCGGCGGGAATCTTCTATTCCACCGACGATCAGTTCAACATCGGCAGCCACACGCAGCGCTTCGCCTACTATGCGAGCGTCGACGGAAACCGCTCCGAACTCGGCCTGGCGACGCCGGTTTCGCAGGTGATCCACGATCAGGCGAGCGGCGTGGGCGGATTTCTTTCGCTGCTTTTCAATCCGAGCGCGAAGGATCAACTCCGCTGGATCGCTTCGCTGCGCGAAGATCATTATCAGATCCCCAACGACGCAGGACGATCAGGCGGCCGGCATTCGCGATCTCGATCTCGAACGGGACTACTTGGTCGGCTTTCATTGGACCCACAGCTTCTCCGACGGCGTGCTCGTTCACGCTGTCGCCCTATTACCATTACAACAGCGCGCACTATGTCGGCGGGCCCAGCGATACTCCTTTCGTTCTGAACGACAACACCCGCTCGAACTACTTCGGCGGCCGCTCCGTTCTGCAGGTGCAGAAGAAGAAGCACAACGCGCGTGCCGGCATCGAGGTCTGGGGCCAGCACGACAATACGTTCTTCGGGCTCACGGCCAATCCCGGCGGAAACGTCCTGAATCAGACGGAGAGGCATTGGGCCAATTCGAACGCGGTGTTCTTTGAGGATCAATACAAGGCCACGTCGTGGCTCACCTTCGACCTCGGCATTCGGCTTAACGCACTACAGCGGCCTGGTGAATGAGAACGCCGCCGATCCGCGGCTGGGCGCGGCGATCCGCATTCCGCGGCTCAACTGGACGCTGCACGGCTACTATGCGTATTACTACCAGCCGCCGCCGCTCGACAGCCTGGCCGGTCCGGCGCTCGATTTTGCGGTGACGCAAGGGTTCGGCTTCATTCCGCTGCCGGGCGAGCGCGATATCCAGCACGACATCGGACTGACCATTCCGCTTCGCGGATGGTCGCTCGATGTGGATAATTTCCACACCAGCGCGCGCAATTTCCTGGATCACGACGTGATCGGCGACTCCGGCATTTTCATTCCGCTGACGGATCTGGGCGCGATCATCAGCGGCACGGAAGTTACCCTGCGCTCGCCGCGGCTGTTCCATATTGCGCAGTGGCGCGTCGCGTATTCGAATCAGATCGGGCAAGGAATCGGGCCGATTACCGGAGGATTGCTCGAATTCGCCCCCACCGGAAATTTTCTGCTCGATCACGATCAGCGCAATACGGTCACCTCGGTTCTGTCTCTGACCTTGCCTGGTCACCTGTGGGCGACGCCGGCTTATCAGTTCGGCTCCGGCTTTCTCAACGGCGATGGCCCGGCGCACCTGCCGCCGCACTCGACGTTCGATCTTTCGATCGGCAAGCATTTCGGCGAAGGCTGGACGTTTCCGCGAACGCGGTCAACATCGCCAACACCCGCTATCTGCTGGATACCAGCAACACGTTCGGCGGAACGCACTACATCAACCCCCGCCAGATCTATGGCGAAGTAAGGTATCGGTTTCACTTTTAGGACGCCATCGCCAAGGTTGAGTTCGGAAGCTCTGACGAGTCCTCGGGGTATATCCGCCCGCCATCTCAGCGCGCTCGCAAATCAAATGGCGAAGAACTACAGCGGATCAATCTTCGCATGTACTCGGATTACGGGCTTGCGTCCGCCGATCCCTGCCTCGCCGGGAACTTGAAAGCAATCCACATGAGCGAGAAGTCGCCTCGTCCGGCGTTCTGCTGCTCGCGGGCCAGATACGGCGTAGGGGGGGAGATCACGATGCCGGCGGCACCGCCCGGTCGCACGCTTCCCCCAACGCGACTTAACCAGGGATAACAGCGATGGCCGCGACAGCCGACTCGCATTAGATCTGCGCTGTTCCGCCGTCCACGAACAACTCGATGCCGTTAACGAAGCTTGCGTCATTGGAAGCCAGGAAGCTGGCTGCACCAGCGATCTCCTCGGGCCGACCCATCATGCCACGCGGAATCGCCGCCGTCAGCGCCTTCTTGCCCTCGTCGCCGAATATGTCCAGCACCGGTGTATCGATCGTTCCTGGGCTCAGCACATTGACGCGAATGCCGCGGTCCTTCAGTTCCAGCAGCCATGTGCGAGCGAACGACCGCACGGCCGCCTTGCTCGCCGAGTAGACGCCGAATCGCGGGAAGCCCTTGACGCTCGCAATCGATCCATTCAAAATGATCGCCCCGTTGTTGTTGAAAAGCGGCAACGCCTTCTGCACGGTAAACAGTGTGCCCCGCACGTTGGTATCGAAGATACTGTCGAAGTGCTCTTCAGTTACCTCTTCCACCGATGCGAAGCTACCTTCTCCGGCGCTCGCGAAGAGGATGTCGATCTTGCCCTTTTCGCTCTTCACC
The DNA here is from genome assembly GCA_963763545.1 of Bryobacterales bacterium. Classification (GTDB taxonomy): domain Bacteria; phylum Acidobacteriota; class Terriglobia; order Bryobacterales; family Bryobacteraceae; genus PALSA-243. The sequence goes on along the minus strand of CAVXPE010000010.1, from coordinate 58,879 downwards.
GTCTGAAACAAGCGGTCGAGATCGGCCAGCTTCGAAGAATCCGCCTGCACGCCGGTCACGTTCTTGCCGATTTCTCTGACGGCCTTGTCCAGGCGCTCCTTGTTGCGCCCGGTGATGAAGACGTATGCCCCTTCTTCGACATACCGCTTCGCGGTGGCGAGCGCCATCCCAGAGGTCGCCGCTGTAACTACTGCCACTTTTCCGTCGAGCTTACCCATGTGAGTTCCTCTTTCCGCGCGTTCTTGGTGGAACCTTCCGCGCTCTAGGAGATCAGATTAAGGCAGGCGCCGAGAAGATTCAAAAGTTCGGGATCTTTGAACTATGGAAACATTTGGCATAGAATGAAGGTGCCATGAGACCGCTCATTCATCCGGCCATCGAAGAGGTCCCGGTCGAGGCAATCCTCCACGCGCTCTCGGACCCAGTGCGCGTGGCCATCTACGCCGACATCGTGAAAGGCTGCGATGAGAATTGCTCGACCTTTCAGACCGTTGGCGACCGCGAAATTCCAAAGTCCACACTCTCGCATCATTTCAAAATCCTCCGCGAAGCCGGGCTCATCCGTAGCGAACGAAAAGGCGTGGAGATGTTCAACACGTCGCGTTGTGGGGAAGTGGACTGCATCTATCCCGGGCTCATTGGAGCCATCGTCAAAGCGCACGAAATCCAGACCCGTGCCGACAAACGAGCCAAGCACAAGCGGTGACCAAGCTTCGATGAAGAACGGCGATCATCGGATCTTTGGGCATAGTTGTCCAGGCGCCCTCGCATTCACCGGTGGAACTGCAGCGTCCGTATCGGCTACTCGTACGCTGGTCCGAAACGGCGTTCTGGGAAGTGTGCGCTGGCCGTGGGCTTGGATATGTAACGATAAGTCGTCTTGTGACCGTCAATCCCAGTTATCCCAAACCATCGATCCGCAAAGGTGAGCCAAAGGAACGCCAAGTCCGGCTGTTTTCGTTGCAACCACGGCTGAATGCCTTGCGCCAGATTCAATCGCGCTACCAACGCTCCCACAGTAGTTCGGACCGGAATGCCGGCGTTCATCATGCTGGATGGCGGCATCGTGGGGTCAGACCTCCGGCGTGTGGCACGTGCTCCGGCAAGTGGCTCTTGTCGAAGTGGAACCGGAAGCTGCCGCGACACGGTCACGCCTCCGTATTGAGGAACTTCGCAACGATGAGCGTAATATCATCGTGCTGATCTTGCCGGTTGAATTGCAGGACTTCATTCGTAATGGAGCGGACGAGTTCCCGAGCCGGCTGGCCGGCATTGCGAAGAAGCGCATTGGACAAACCCTCGTCTCCGAATTCGACGCCATTCTCGTCGGCGGCCTCGGTAATCCCATCGGTACACAACGCGAGCACCTCGCCGGCGCCGAACGATGTTTCTCCGATCGAGCAGTCCCAACATTCAAAAAGGCCGAGCACCGTGCCGGTGGCCGGAAGCCGTTCGAGATCTCCATTCCTACGCACCAAGAAAGCCGGCACGTGCCCGCAGTTCACGTAGCGGATCAGCCTGGCGGGCAGATTCAATTCGACAAATAAGAGCGTGGCATAGGCCGCGGGCTCGGTGTTCTGAAACAGCAGGCGATTGACTCCGGAAAGGAACCGGTCGAGATGTGTGGAACCAGAGACCAAGTGGCTGCGGACCGCGGCCTGGAGATTCGCCATCAGAAGCGCCGCCGGCATGCCTTTGCCGGCAATGTCGCCGACGACAAGACCAAGCCGGCCACCGTCCAAAGCTAGAAAGTCAAAATAATCGCCGCCCACGACCCTTGCCTGAACGCAGGCGCCGTCGTAATCGAGCGATGCGAAGGCGGGTCTTTGCTGAGGGAAGAGCCGGGATTGCACTTGCCGGGCGATCTCCAACTCCTGCGCAGCTCTGCGCGCGGCTTCCTCGCGTTTTGCGTGGTCGCGGCGGCGCTGTTCGATTTCGCGGGTGGCCTCGTCAAATCCAGCCAGCACAAAAACGTTGCCGTCGGGGTCGTCAAAGCGGCAGAACGTCCCGCCCCAGGACGGTCTCTGAAGCGGGATGGTGAAGTGGACGCCGCGTTCGGACCACTCACGGTATGTCGCTTCGACGTCCTCGGTAAGAAAGGTCACCGGTGCGCAGTGACCAGCCAGACCTTCTTCCCCGAGTTCGGGCCGCGGCAGAACCAGCGCAAGGCCCGCGGTCCCGTCGGGAGGCGCAACCTGTATGAACCTGTTGCCCGAGGCGAAGCGAACGTCCCGGACCAGAGTGAAGCCGAGCCGATCGACGAAGAAGCGCATGCTTCGCTCCTGATCTCGCACGTATATGTTTACGAACTGCAGGTGGAGATAACGGGTGGCGTTGACGGGCGCGACAGATATGCGGTTGGGCCCTCCGGCGTTCGCCGCGTCGTAATCGACGGATACGATCTTGTCACGGAGCCAGTCAGCTGCTGTGGGCGATTTGATTAGCTCCGACGGCGGGCGATCTTCAGACATACCAGTGAGTCTAGCGCTCTCCAGACCGGCTATTTCATGCGACCGACCGGATCTGGCGCGGCCATGCGCGATAGAATCGATAGCCGGAATGCCGATTTTCAAGGGGAGCGGCGATGCGGAAGGAGTTACGAGCGGTCAGCGGGCGCTCAAGCTCTTCTGCGATCGCGAGGACGCGGTTCGGAATTACCTATCGCGATTGAACGAAGATCCGCCTCCGGAGAAAATCCTGTTTTTCCATGGGGACGGCGGCAATGGCAAGTCTCTGTTGCTCCGATACCTTCAAGTGCGCTGCTCGGTTCGCTTCTCGAAGGACAACTGGGAGTGGGTGAGGAGCCTGTCCGGCGAGTTTTTCTCACAGAACATTGAGATGGCGCAAGGAGGGAAGCAGGTTGCTACGGCCGCGCTCGATTTCGGCATGGCTCCGCGTGGAGAGGACCGTCCTCAGGAGGCTTTTTCGGCCCTGCTGATGATGCGGCGGATGCTGGGAAAGAAGTCGATACGGTTCCCGCTTTATGACTTCGCAAGCATCTGGTATCTGCACCGGACGGATCAACTGGATGAATCGAGATTGAAGTCTCTGTTTCCCTCCGAGGAACTGGACGTAGTTGTTGAACTGGCGAAGTTAGTTCAAGAGATACCGGGGGTCGACTTGGCCAAAGCGATATTCAGCCTGGTGAGCGGGAGATTTCGCGAGCGATGGACCCTTTACCTGGAGCGCCGGAAGCTGAGTTTGGAAGATGTCGCAGCCATTCAGGAGATGGATGCGGAGACGACGTTGATTGAAAACTTGCCGCGACTGTTCGCGCTGGATTTGAACGCGGCGGTGGAAAAAGGCGGCGAGGAACGGGTGGCGCTGTTCTTTGACGCGCACGAAGCTTTCTACGGCACTCGCCTGGATATGTCAACAAAGGTGCGGTTCGAGCGCGATGAATGGCTGCGCACCTTGCTGGGGAATTTAGAGTTGCAAGCGGGCATTGCGGCGGTTATCGCCGGGCGGGAGTTGCCCGATTGGGAAGGGGCGCCGCGCGCCGGTATCCCGGACGACGCGATTGAAGCGACATTGATCGGTTCGCTTCCGGCAGGTTATGCGAGCGAATACCTGATGAAGGCCGGACTTGCCGATACTGCGTTGCGCGATTCGCTGATCGGGATTGCCAGCATTCGGGAAGATGAAGTGCATCCTTTGTATCTGGGCCTGGCGTGCGATTACGCGCTGCAAGCGGCGAAGCACGGGCCTGTGGAAGTAGCGGCGCTGCCGCGAGAAATCGCCTCCTCGAAGATTACGTCCGAGGTGGCGATGACGCTGCTTCAATCCGCGGGGCGAGAGGTGGAATCGTCGGTTGTCTATCTGAGCGCGTGCCGGGCGTTCGATTTCGAGGTTTACTCGGAGCTCGCGAAGGCGTTCCATCTCGCCACGACGAAAGCGGCGTTCGACGCGCTGACGGAATTCTCTTTCGTTTGGGCGTCCGAGGATGGGCGGTATCGGATTCACGACCTGCTTCGGAAACTCTTTCGCGAAACCTCGAAAGATGAAGTGCAGCGGGCGGACGTTGTGCTCAGAGACTACTACGCGGCGCAACTTCCGGAGGAGGATCTGGCGACGATACTCAACTGGCTGTATCACGGGTCGCGCATGGATGCGCGTCAGGGAGCGCTGGAGTGGGGTACGGTTTTCCGAGTTCAGGTTGAGCAGGGACGCGTCGATGTGTGCCGAGCGCTGCTGGGTCTTCTGGGGGAAATGAATTTCGCCGGCTACTACGAGCGATCGATCGCAGCCAAGATGCAGGGCGATTACTTTGCGATGCTAGCCCGATACGACGACGCCGAGCAGCAGTATCAGAGCGCCGTAACAACGATTGAAAAGGCCCTGGCGGAGAACGACAAGGACGAGTTGCTATGGAACACCAAGGTGGTCATCCACCAGAGCATGGCGGATGCGTACCGAATTACGGCCGATTACGCCAGGGCTCGGGAGAACAATATTCAGGCGATTGCCGCGTGCGAGAGAGCAACAGAGCTTCTGCCTGAATCGAACGAGATTCGCAGCAACTATGGGCTTGCGGTACAGCAACTGGCGCAGCTTTACTTCGAAACCGGCGAATTCTCACTGGCGGAACGGACTTTCAACGAGGCTTTAGATGTCTATCGGACGATGAGCCGTGGTTCCGCACCATTGGAGGCGGTGCGATTCAACGAGGCTTATTGCCTCCGTCTGCTTGGCGATTTGCATCAGAGACTCGGCGCATACGAACGAGCGGCAAATGACTATAGCGCGGGCATCGCGATAGTGAATGAGACTCCAGAAGACGAGCGTTCGGCGGCTCTCTACGGTGTACAGACGCTGGCTTTGCTGGGAATGGGACTGACGCGCACGGGACAGGGAAAATTGGACGAAGCGGAGCGATATTACGAGCAAGGCATCCGAAGCGGCGCCGCCGGAGTGAAGCTTTCACCCGACGATCCGATGTCGCTCAACAATCTGGGCATCGTCAACAACAGACTTGCAGACGCGATTGCAGCGCGAGGCGATTTCAAGGCGGCGGCGATAGAGATCGAGCAGGCGATCCGCGTTCTGGAACGGGGGTTGGAGATCGCGCCGGGGGACATCGACATGATGAGCAACTCGGCGGCTGCCTACCATAGCGCGGGCAACATCGCGTGGAGAATGGGCGATCTCGCGGAAGCAGAGAAACGATACAAACGCGGGATCGAGATTGCCTCTGAGGGTTTGGAACGCGCTCCCGAGCATGGGTCTTTGCGGCTGGTCCGATCGGGAAATTACTTTGGGCTTGCCGAGGTATCCACAACCGCGAGCGAAAGAGAAAGGGCCCTGGAAAGCTACAAGAACGGCATTCGGGATGTGGAACAGGTGTTAACGCGTTCGCCCGAGGACCCGATGGCGCTCGGGAACATGATGCGCGCGTGCCGCCGCTGTGGCGAATTGCATCAAAAAGGTGGGGAGCAAGCGGAAGCGCTCGAGGCTTTACAGCAAGCATCGCGAACGGCGGACAAGCTGATTGAGTGCACGCCCGATAATGCGACAAACCGGGGGGAAAGGGGACTGACGCTGGTCAGGCTAGGGGCGGCGTACGGCAAGAGCGGGATGCCGGAAGTGGGTATTGACAAGCTGGAGGAAGCTCTTCTGGAATTCGAAACGGCGCTGGGATTGGAACCGCGGAATGCGCAGGTGCGAGCCATGCGTGACCGCACGGCGGAAATGCTGACGAGGGCGGGGCGACGGCGATAGACGCTCGGGAGAGTCAGCCGATTCACCGCAACTTAGTGCACGTAGGCCCAGCCGGCTTCCTGCTTGCGGACCATTTCCGCAATTCCCGAATCTACTTCGCCCGCGAACGGGAAGAGGTCTTCGGTCTTCACGTTTCTCATCTTCATCGCATTGCGGCATGCCAATAGCTTCACGCCTCTATCCGATAGCTTCTTCAGTGGCGCCTCATACGCCGCGCTGGCCTTGGTAAGCATGCCGAGTCCGGGTCCGTAGAACACGACCTCCACCTGCGATCCGCCATCGTCGGCGAGAGCGTTCATTGTATTGGTTACGTGCAACGGCAGCGAACTCCAGGCCATTGAGTCAGCTTCGCTCATCTGAAAGACCACGTGATGCTTCGGTCCGGCCGGCGTTTGCGATATGGCGGCGTAGCCCGCAAGAAGAGCCAGCACGGGTACGGCAAGTAGCGTTTTCTTCATAAGGCTTATTCTCGCACTGCGCGTAGCGTGTTGTTTGGAATTCCGCTACGGAGAGGTGACACGTTCGGTGATTCGCACAGGCCGGTGGAATCGCGCAGCACCAACTCGGGGTCGATTACGATTTCCGGGTCTGGGAACCTCGGCGTCTTCCCGCTCCGGCATCAGGTATCGCACACGATGTGCCCGATGCGGTCGCGCGGAATGTGGACGGTGGTCAGGGCGGGGTAGCAGAACTCCGAGAGCTTCACGTTGTCGAAGCCGGTGACCGAAATGTCCTCGGGCACCCGGATGCCGCGGCTCGCGCAGTTCCCGGAGCGCGCCCACCGCCAGTCATGTCGTTGACGCAGATGAATCGCGGTGGGGTCGAAGCCGCCATGACAGCAGGGCGCGGCAGGCCTGGCGGCCGCCTTCCAGGCGTATCGGCGTCGGCGGCGGTGCGCACTTCGAGCGCGGGAATGCGCGCCACCGCGTCCATCACCGCTTTCATGCGCTCGTTGATCGGCCCCAGCACCGCATGGTGGCCGATGAACCCGAGGCGGCGGTGGCCCAGGCTGTGCAGATAGTCGATCACCTTCTCCATGCCGCGCCGGTAGTTGACGCGAATGTTGGTGATGTTGCGGCGCGGCGCGCCGACGTCGTAAAAGACCACCGGGATGCGGCTTCCGGTTAACTCGTCGATCAGCTCCGGTCGCCATTTCGGAGACGATGGCGGCCAGCCCGGCCACGCGGCGGCCGATCATCAGCCGCACGCTGGCGACCAATTGCTCGGCGCGGTAGTCGGTGTTGGCCATCACCACTTCGATAGCCGCGCGCGAGTGCGCGTCGGATCTCGATGGTCTTGTAAATGTCGAAGAAGAACGGGTTTTCCATATTGGAGACGATCACGCCCAAAGGTGCGGCTCTTCCCGCCGGCCAGGCTGCGGGCGTGGAGGTTGGGGTGGTACCTCAGCTCCTCAATGGCCTTCATCACGCGGGTGCGAGTGGAGGTCTTGACGACGCTTGCATTGTTCAGCACGCGAGAGACGGTGGCCGTGGAAACTTTCGCCCGGCGGGCCACCTGTTCCAGATTCATGGATGCCTTCTTATTGTACTCGGTATCCGAGGCCGATTTCACGCGGATCGCTTAACAGCCGTTAACCTGGCGATGGCGTGTTAAATTGCGCCGCCGCTGCTGTAGGCGGGCGATTGGCCCTTGACTTTAATCCTGGTAGCGCTTACACTCCAGACACATCAGGGTATTGTTTCACGGGCGTTAACACGGTTCACCGTGTCACGCCCGGACAAAAACTTGCCGCGAAAGGGATACTTGCGAATGCAAAGCACGTTGCACGAGACAATTCTTGGAAACTTGCCGCCAGCCTGGTGCGGTGCGGCTTTGCTTATGGGCAGCGGCGGCGCCTGCGGCATACAGCCAGGCGGGATCGGCTGGGGACCGTCAGCGTGACCGTGACCGATCCGGCGGGGGCGGCGATTCCGGCGGCCGGATCTGGAGTTAAAAGACGTCGACACCAACGTCATCCAGAAAGGGGCGACGCAGGCGAACGGCTCGTTTGCCTTCCCTTCGTGACCTTGGCAGATACCAACTGACGGTCTCCAAGGCCGGCTTTGAGAGCGCAGTGATCTAGCGACAACGTCAGGTGCAGACCGGCCGCACCACCGATATCAAAGTGGCGCTGCAGATCGGCACCACGCAGCAGACCGTCACCGTGCAGGGCGAATCGCCGCTGGTGGAAACGCGACAACAGCGTGCTGTCGGACACCATCGATACCAAGCAGGTGGTCGAACCTGCCGCTGCAAGGGCGCAACATGTTCGCCCTGGCGTTCCTGGTTCCCGGTTGGTCTTCGACCGGATCCTCGGCCACCACCACCAACGGGACGAGCACCGCGGGCACTTGGGACAACATGCCGGGCGGCGCCATCGGCGGCGCGGAGTTCGATGGGACCCAGGCCATCAGCAACCGGTTCCGCAGCGGCGGATTCACCTACGGCACTTCCGTGGTGCAGCCGCGCATCGAAGACGTAGCCGAAATGACCATCCAGACGGCGCAGCTCGACCTGTGCGGCAACGGCGTGTCGGCGATGAAGATCAGCATGGTCACGCGGCGCGGCACCAACGCTTTCCACGGCCGGCTTTTCGAAGATTTCCAGAACACCGATCTGAACGCCAATTCCTGGTCGAACAACGCGCGCAACCTGCCGCGCAATATCGTGAAGCTGAACGATTTCGGCGGCAGCGTGGGCGGACCGATCTGGAAGAACAAGCTGTTCTTCTTCGGGACCTACGCGGAATCCATCCAACCGTCAGAGCATCACGGCCACCGCCACACGTGCTGAGCGCGGGCGCGCAGAACGGCATCTTCCAGTACAAGGCCTGCGAACGGCAGCATTCAGAGCGTGAACGTGCTGCAGATCGGCACTCGGCCGCGGGCGGCACGAGCGCCGATCAATTCGCAGTATCGCTACGCAACTCTCGGCGATCAACGGAGTGCTGGGCGACGGCGTTCTTTCCCCGACCTCGGACCCCAACATCTCGACGCTCAACTGGCAGTATGCCGCGCAGCAGGACGATCTATTACCCGGCCCTGCGCTTCGATTACCACTTGAACGATTCGGTTCGGCTGAACGTTTCCTACACGCAGACCAAGACGGTTTATCCGGGCGCCAATGCGGCGGTGTTTCCGGGCGGAATCGATACGACGGATCTGACCTCCAGCAACAGCAACAACAAGATCGCGGGGTTCGGCGTCGATTGGACTATCCGCCCGACTCTGATCAACCAGTTTCACGCGCGGCTACATGTACCAGTACAGTGTTTTCGATCCCGAAAACGAGGGAATCGATTTGACCAAGGTGTTTCCGCAGGCGTGGGCCTACGGCACCAGCGAGCTTTACGCGAGCAGCATTTATCCGCGGCAGCCGATCTCTTCGTACTATCCGCTGTTGAGCGTCTCCGGATACGCTGAACTGGCAGCAGGGCAAGCACGTTTCATCTTCGGCGGCGGCATGTTCCACGAGCAGGACCACTACTGGAACGGACCGGGCGGCTATCCCATCACGACGCTGGACATTACCAGCAACGATCCGATCCTGAGCCCGTTCACCGTCGGCCTTGGGCGCCGCCGGTCTGACCACCTACGCAACAGACCAACGCGGAAGGCTTGTACGCCACGCTGACGGGGCGGGTTTCGGGGTGGCCATCGGCGGCGGCGGACGGCCGCTGGATGCCGCGACCGGCCAGTACAAGCCGTTCGGATCTTACAATCTGGATGAATCGATGTGGGCGGGCAACATGTTCGTGCAGGATCGCTGGCGCCTGACGCCGAATCTGACGCTGAACTTCGGATTGCGCTGGGACATCGTGGGCGACGACCACGACGTCAACGGGGCTTACAGCAGCCCGGCATCGGTGGCGGATTTCTGGGGGCCGACTCCGGTGGGCGCTATTTTCCAGCCGGGAACGCTCGGCGGCGTGCGAACCCGCAGTTCACCGCCAAGGTGCACGCCTACAATACCTCGTGGGTGAACCCGCAGCCGGCGATCGCGCTGGCTTGGAGCCCGCAGACGCGGATGGCTTCCTGGGCAAGATCTTCCCCAGCGGCAAGACCGTGATCCGCACCGGATGGTCGCTGCGCAATTACCAGGAAGGCGCGCAGAATTTCTGGGCGTTCGCTTCCAATTCCGGAGCGTTCTTTTTCCAGATCGGGCAGCTCTGACGGCGGATACCACGGGCGCGGTGGGAACCTTCCAGCCCGGATCCCTGTCGCTGGGGCAGTCGCTGCCGCCTTATGCGCTGTTCCCCACGACTTGGGCGCCGACGCTGCCGGCCTCCACTTTGACGTTTGGCAATTCGTTCTTCGCCATGAACCCGAACATCCGCCAGCCGTACGTGGAAAATGGAACTTCGGCATTGAGCGGCAGTTGTCAATCGCGGCAGCGCGCTGGAAGTGCGTTATGTGGGCAACGAGGCGCAGCACACCTGGTTCAGCGAAAACCTGAACGAAGTGAATATCTTCGAGAACGGCTTCCTGACCGAATTCAAGAACGCGCAGAACAATCTGGCCATTAACCAGGCGGCACGGCAAGGGAAATTCATTCGCGAACAATGGACTTGCCGGGACAATCGGCGCTGCCCATCTTCGCAGCGGCGTTCGGCACGACCACGGGATCGCTCTACACTCAGTTCACCACGCAATTCCAGACCGGCGCGGCCGGGTCGGTGGCGCGCAGTCTGGCGGGCACGCAGAGCTATATCTGCAACATGTTCGGCTCCAAGTTCTCGCCCTGCGCGTCGCGCGGCTTGGGCGGGGCGGGGACGTGCTTACCCCATCAACTTCTTCGAAGTAAATCCATTCACGGCGGGAGGTTCGCTGAACTATCTGGATTCGATGGGCATCTCCAACTACCACGGCTTGCAGGCGGAGTTCCGGCAGAGGCTGAACCATGGCATGCAGTTCAACGCGAACTACACGCTTCTCGCACTCGCTGGTGGAAGGACCGGTGAACGGCTATCAGGCCAACGCGGGCGGATCGTTCCAGACCGACCGTAACTTCCGTCTGAGTTACCGCCCGAGCAGTTACGATATCCGCCATATCTTCCACCTCAGCGGCACTTACGATCTGCCGTTCGGCAAGGGCAAGGCGTTCCTGAACCAGAGCAGGCTGGCGGATGAAGTCGTGGGCGGCTGGACGCTGGGAACCATCCTGGTCTTCCAGAGCGGGCCGCCCACGCAGATTACCGGCGGATATCTGACGGTGAACGGCAACGACGGCGGAGTCAATTTCGCTCCGGGCGTTACCGCGAAGACCATTCAGAATGCGGTGGGCGTGTACCGCACCGGCAATCCGTGGGTGGATACGGTGAACCCGAGCTTGCTGGCGGCCAACGGAGGCATCAGCTCGAGTTACTATACGCCCAATACAACGCCGGGCGTGTTCGGAGCGAATCCTTATATCTATGGACCGCATTGGTTCAACGACGATCTGTCGGTGAATAAGACGCATTCCGATCAAGGAATCGGTGCGGGCCACGTTCCAGGCGCAATTACTGAATGTCTTCAATCATCCGATATTCGGGTTGGGCGACCTTGGCGGCGCAGAGCTTGAGCTTCGGACAGCAGACCGGTCTTCTTACGACGACTTCGTACCGGCGTATTGAGTTGCGGTTGAATATCGAGTTTTAGGGTTTGGCGGCCTTTGCGTCTCAAAACCGGTCGCAAAGGCCGCGCCTCTCCTGATGGCTTCCGCAAGCTGGCGGATCCGCGGTCTACCGCGGCCTTGCTCATTGGCTAACGGTCCAACGCCATCCTAATTCGCTCAAAGAGAAGTCGAGAAGTATTCCCAAAAGCTCGGCGAATTTGCATCGGCTCCTCCGCAGATGACCCTGCTTGTTGTGGGTTGCGTAGGATATTAAAAATTTGATCGCCGGGCTTTGTACCTGTCTTAGCCCCTCTGGAAAGCTAACTATGAACGCCGCAGATCTAATGTGAGCGGGAACTCGGCATTGCGCTCCTCGGGTTGCAAGACCATCTCACCAGGAGTGTGGCCCGTGTCGGCAAAACGGGCCAGACGGCGGCTTTCGGCTTCTTGAGCATTGACAGGAAATTGCTGATTTACACGTCCGCCCGGATGGGTCACATGATAGGTACAGCCACCCATGGAGCGCGCGGCCCAGGTGTCTACAATGTCGAACACAAGGGGACTCTGCACCGGGATATTCGGGTGAAGACAGGAAGGCGGCTGCCAAGCGCGATATCGCACGCCAGCTACGAATTCGCCACTTTTCCCCGTCGGATGGAGCGGCACTCGCCGGCCGTTGCACGCGATTGCGAATCGCTCGCCGGTCATACCAGAAGCTTTCACCTGTAGACGCTCGACCGAAGAATCCACATTGCGAACGGTAGCGCTGCCCGACGCCTCTTCCCCAAGTACATGCCATGGCTCTAGCGCATGTCTGAGCTCCAATTGGATCGCCTGTCTGGCGATGGAACCGATCTGAGGAAAGCGAAATTCAAAATGCGGGGCGAACCAGTCCGTCTGAAATTCGTAGCCGGCTTGGCGCAGATCCGTCATTACGGCTGCCCAATCGAGTTGGACAAAGTGCGGCAGCATGAACCGGTCGTGCAGCATGGTTCCCCATCGCATGAGTTCTTGACGATACGGCGTTTCCCAGAAGTGCGCCGTAAGCGCCCGCACCAACAGTTGTTGCGTCAGACTCAATTGGGGATGCGGAGGCATTTCAAATGCGCGCAATTCCAGCAAACCAAGCCGCGAGCCGGACGAATCGGGCGAATAGAGTTTGTCGATGCAGAACTCCGCGCGATGCGTGTTGCCCGTCAGATCGGTAAGCAAGTGGCGAAAAACGCGATCGGCCAACCATAAGGGTGGCGACGAAGAATCCTTATCGGGGATTTGATCGAATGCGATCTCTAACTCGTAAACGGAATCGTTGCGCGCTTCGTCCACGCGAGGATGTTGGCTGGTAGGGCCTATAAACAATCCGGAGAGCAAATAAGATAATGATGGATGGTTGTGCCAGTAACCAATCATGCTACGCAATAGATCGGGGCGCCGTAAGAATGGACTGTCCGCGGGAGTAGCTCCGCCGATCACCACATGATTACCGCCTCCGGTACCGGAGTGTTGGCCGTCCAACATAAACTTCTCAGTACCTAACCGGCTTTGGCGAGCCAGGCGATATAGAACCGTCGTATTCGCCGATAGCTCATCCCAGGATGTGGCCGGGTGGATGTTCACTTCGAGTACTCCCGGATCCGGAGTCACCTTGATCACGGAAAGTTGGTTGTGCGACGGAGGTGCGTACCCTTCTAAGGCCACAGGCATCTTGAGATAGGCCGCAGTATCCTCGATCGCGGCTGTCAAGTCAAGATAATCACGCAAATGCTCGACCGGCGGCATAAAGATAAACAGTTTGCCATCGCGCGGCTGTATGCAGAGAGCGGGACGCGTAATCCAGGTTACCGATTCGCCTTGCCTCGGAGGTCCGGCGTGGCGCTCTTCCGCGGCCGCGGGATCCGAAACATGGGGCTTTTCGAAGAGGTCGCTTCGCCGCTCCTGCGCGGGTGGCAGGCGCGTGTGCTCTGCAAACGGATCCGGTTCGTAGGAATAGAGCACATCTTCCGGTTTGGTCCAGGGAAGCGAGTCCAGGGGCAGCCGGTATCCCATGGCCGAGTCTCCCGGAACCAGAAACAGTTTTTCGGACGCCAGAAACCAAGGCTGGCTGGTCCACCGTAGCGCTCCGGGACCGCTCTGCGTGCGGCGCAGCGGCAGGACGTAGCCGATTGTTTTGGCGATACCCTGTTCAAACGGGCGAGCCAAGGTCGCACGTTCAAGTGGATCTTCGAGATGCGAGTCAAGCGGGCTGACATTGATAGGAAGCTTGCGCTCCTTCCACAAATAATAGAAAACGTCTTCGTAGGCGGCGATACTGAACCCGGGATCGACCTGCAGGCGCCGCGTTAGCGCCTCTAGAAACTGGCGTGCGTGCTCGGCTGAATAACCGTAATCCCTGCCGTCCTCGGCAATTAAGTTCTCATTTTCCCAGATTGGAACTCCGTCTTTGCGCCAGTAACAACCGAAGGCCCAGCGCGGCAGTGGCTCACCGGGATACCACTTTCCCTGTCCAAAATGCAGCAGGCCGGCAGGAGCGAAATGTTGACGCAATCGGCCCAACAGCTCTACAGCCCGCTGGCGTTTGGCTTGGCCTAGCGCCGCGGTGGTCCACTCGGCCCCGTCGACGTCATCCAGAGAAACAAAGGTCGGCTCGCCGCCCATGGTAAGGCGAACGTCGCCTGCGTTCAGATCGGCATCCACCTGATGTCCCAATCTCTCAATCGCTCTCCATTGTTGGTCCGTGTACGGTTTTGTAACCCGAGGAGTTTCGTAAACTCGCTGCACCGACATCTCATGGCGGAACTCGGTGTTGCAGGGGTCGACCAAGCCCGAAATGGGTGCGGCGCCGGTCGGGTCGGGGGTGCATGCGAGAGGGATGTGACCTTCGCCAGCCAACAGTCCGGACGTGGGATCGAATCCAACCCAACCCGCGCCTGGGAGATACGCCTCGACCCAGGCATGCAGGTCGGTAAAATCGGCCGCTGGGCCGGCCGGCCCTTCGAGAGGCTTCACATCCGCGATAAGCTGAATTAGATAGCCCGACACAAAGCGCGCCGCGATTCCCAAATGGCGCATGATCTGCACTAGCAGCCAGGCTGAATCGCGGCAGGAACCGGTGCAGGCGGTAAGAGTGTGTTCGCAAGTCTGCACCCCTGGCTCCATGCGAATCACATAGCCGATCTCACTTTGCACCATCTGATTCAGGTGAACCAGGAAATCCATGGTCCTATCGGCGCGCGAAGGCGCCTTGGTGAGAAATGCGGACAGTACGGGGCCGGCCGGCTCGCTCTCTAAAAATGGCCGCAGCTCTCGGGCGGCCGCGGGCTCATAAGAGAAGGGATACTTTTCCGCATACGGCTCCAGGAAAAAGTCAAACGGATTGAGCACCGACATTTCGGCGATCAGATCCACTTCCACGGTAAGTCTAGTGGTTGGCTCGGGAAACACAAGCCGCGCCAGATAGTTCCCTTGAGGATCTTGTTGCCAGTTAATGAAGTGATCTTTGGGGATAACTTTCAAGGAATAGGCAAGGATAGGCGTACGGGAGTGGGGCGCGGGCCGGAGCCGCACGACTTGGGGCCCCAGAGATACCCGCCGGTCATACCGATATTCAGTTAGATGGTGAAGCGCAACTTGAATGGCCATTTCTCGATGTCAGCCGCCTACTGTTGTCGTTGTTGCTGCATTTGCAGTTTTTCAGCCTGCTGATTCGTCTGAAGAAAGCGGACCCATTCTTCGTCCGCCGCAAACTCTTGATCGGGGGAAGCACCGCGTCGGAGGGCGTCACTCTGACCTTAACCTGCAACTCGGTCTCGGCGGCGCCTTTCATGGTGCCGACCGTTGGTGAAACATCCGAATAATCGCGGCCAATGGCCGTTCGAATGTGTCTGCCACCTACAATTAGATTATTAGTCGGGTCAAATCCAACCCAACCAACAAACGGAACAAGCGCCTCTACCCACGCGTGCGTCGCGCCATCGTCTGAGCGGTCGGCCTCTGGATCCCGGTGCAGATAACCGCTCACATACCGGCAGGGAATGCGGAGATTTCGCACCATCGCAATCATGGCGTGCGCAAAATCCTGACAAACGCCACGGCGGGAACGAATCGCATCAGCCACCGCCGAATCGACCCCCGTGCTGCGCTTAACGTAAGAAAAATATTGGTAAAGCCTGGAGTTTAACGTGGTCAACAGTTCCAATGGTTCGCGTCCGCCACGTTCCATTACTCCCATTTCCCGCGCCAGCATTTCGACTTCGGGCGACGTGCACGCGAAGCGGCTTGGCATCAACATATCCCAGTAATCTTCCTGATCGATTTTCGCGTCAAGTTCGCGCCACGCGGAAGGGCCAAGCGATTGCGGCAGCGGCGCGGGAGTGTCTACCTCAACCAACGCATCGGCGGTGATGGTAAGTTGCCGATGCTGCCCAGGCACATCGAAATGGTGGACAAAATTGCCTAAGTGGTCTTGATAGGAAAAGACGCGGGCGGCCGGATTCAAGGACAATTGAAACGTGAAGCAGCGTTGCGTATTTTCGCTGCGAGGCTGCATCCGCAATTCCATAGCGCTCTGCCAAACGGGAAGGCTGTATCGAAACCTCGTGAAATGCCGCACCGCGTAGAACATTAAGCCTCCAACGCCGGTTGTATGGGATAGTCGATATAAACTACGTGAACAGCCGCATGTAAGCTATTACACTGCGCAATAACATCGTTCAAGTAACGATGCACGCCGGAAATCATAATCTCGCCAATCTTTATATAAGCAAGCGTTGCGCGCAGCCTACCGGCAATGCGTTCGATTTGGTCGTTTGCTTTCGTGAACGATGTTTGAGAAATTGCCGCGATCGCGGCGCCCATCCTTTCCACAGCATAGCGGACCGAGTACGGAAACTCGGGATTGAGCAGCAGAAATTCAGCCATGAAATCCGGCTTCAGGTCGGCCGTGTATACCTTGCAGTAGGATTCGAAGGCGGCGCAACTCGCCAGCAAGCCTACCCAATCAAGCGCATCCGTTTCCCCCGCCCGCGAGAAATACGCGTCCAATAAAACCGGCATGGTGCAGGACCGTTCCATATACTTACCGAGTTGAATAAACTGCCACCCCTCACCATGATTCATCGTGGCGTCAGTCAGACCATGAAATTGATAAGAGCCTGCGCGAACGGCTTCCACCAGCCGCATGGAATCAGAGCCTGCTTCCATCCTCGCGCCGGCCTGAGTCACCTTGTGATACAGGCTGTTTAAGCCCTCCCACATTTCGGAGCTAATCTGTTCGCGCACCTGCCCGGCATTCTCGCGGCTCTCCCCGATGCAGAACAGGATCGACGACTCGCTCCGCGCATCGCTTGTTAGCTTGAGCATGGCGCGTTGTGGGTCTATGGCGTCGTCCTCGGAAGCGATGCCAAGAGAGGAAAAGATGCGGCGCCATCTTTCCTCCGCCGACAGCTTTGAAGGGTTCAGCATTAGGTTGTAATTGGCTTCGAGAACGCGCGCGCAGTGGTTCGCCCGCTCAAAATAGCGGCTCATCCAATAGAGACTATCGGCTACCCGGGAAAGCATTACACGCCCCCGGAATTCAGTTTTCCAGTACCCATGTGTCCTTCGACCCTCCACCCTGCGACGAATTAACGACAAGAGATCCCTTGCGCAGCGCGACACGAGTTAGACCTCCGGGTACAACGGTAACCTTCTCGCCGAAAAGCACATATGGACGCAGGTCTACATGTCGAGGCTCAATCCGGCCGTCAACAAAGCAAGGCGCGGCCGATAATGTGAGCGTGGGCTGCGCTATATAGTTTCGGGGTTCGGCGCCGATTCTGTCGCGAAATTCCGTGCGTTGCTCCCGGCTGCTGTGTGGACCGATTAGCATTCCATAGCCGCCCGATTCACCGACAGCCTTCACCACATATCTTTCCAGGTTTCCGCAGACCTCATCGCGTTGCGCGCGGTCCGTCATCAAGAATGTCTCAACGTTATCGACGATTGGGTCCTCGTTCAGATAATAGCGAATAATTTTGGGCACGTAGGAATAGATTGCTTTGTCGTCCGCTACTCCGGAGCCAAGGGCATTTGCCAACACCACGTTGCCTGCCCGATATGCGTTGAAGAGGCCCGAAACGCCCAACGCGGAATCCACGCGGAAGGTTAGGGGATCCACAAAGTCGTCATCCACGCGCCGATAGATCACGTCTACGCGTTGAAACCCGAGAGTTGTGCGCATGTAGACCATGTTGTCGTGAACCACCAGATCGCGGCCCTCAACCAGTTCAATTCCCATCTGGCGGGCTAAAAATGCGTGCTCGAAGTATGCCGAATTATACGTTCCGGGCGTGAGTAGAACAATAGTGGGACGGCCTTCCGGGCCCAGCGAACGAAGCGTGGAGAGGAGAGCCTGACTGTACTGCTCAATGGGCCGAACGCCGCATTTGCGGAAGAGGGTGGGAAAAATCTGCTTCATCACTTTGCGGCTGGTCAGCATGTAGGAAACACCGCTAGGGACGCGCAGATTATCTTCCAAAACCACGAACCGGCCATCCGGCAGACGAATCAGGTCGGTTCCGGCGACGCTAACATAAACGTCGCGAGGCACCACCACCCCTTGCATCTGCCGGCGGAAATGTTTGCAGGTGTAGATAAGTTCGCCCGGGATCACGCGGTCTTTGAGGATGCGACGCTGGTGATAAATATCGGCTAGAAACAAATTGAGAGCCGTGATGCGCTGCGTGAGACCGCGCTCGATAATGGACCATTCCGCGCTTGTAATGATGCGCGGCAGTAGGTCGTGTGGAAAAATCTGCTCCGTGCCTTCACCGAGTCCGTACACGGTAAAGGTAATGCCTTGGTTGAAAAATGAAAGATCGGCTTCCTGTTTAAAGAGATCTAACTCTTCAGGCGGCAGATTAAGGAGGTGGGTATAAAGACTCCGATAATGAGGCCGGGGCCGCCCGTTGGCACGGAACATCTCGTCGAAGGCCGAACCAAGCTCGTAATCGCCAAAAGGCGATGGCATGGAGCTTCTGGCGGATTGTGCAGGCATAGCCATATGCCACGTTACCGATTCGAGAGCATCCCACGCGAATCCGCCTCGACAGGAATTGTGAGAATATATCCTCCCGTATCAACGGCCCAAGTCCAACACGTTCTCACTGCACGGCGAACGCCATTAATCCACACCAAGCTTGCGCGCTGCCCAGCAGGGCCATCAAATGCCTGGTAGTCGAGCTTGCGTGGCGTAATCGAGAATGCGTTCTACTGGTATGATGGCGCTGAGCATGAGCGAAAAAATGCCAATGGTCCTTCGCGTGCGTACTCTGATTGATAGAGACCCTCGCTAGTGCTTCGCGGATCAAGGTGATTGCCATGCAGCTACGGATCGGTTACGAATTGATTTATAGTTTTCCACAGCCCACCCCAATGATTCTTTTGGTGAATGTGCACGATTCGCGCGCTGCCGATTTGGTGGTTCCCGATCGGCTCGTAACCGAACCTGCGCTGAAGGTCAACAATTACCGCGATAGCTTTGGGAACGAGTGCCTTCGCCTACTGGCGCCCGCAGGCCGCTTGAGACTCGCGGCCGACGGGATTATCCGAGATAATGGTGAGCCGGATGTCGTGAACCCAGCCGCCGAGCAGTACCCCGTAGAGGATCTCCCGGACGATACCTTGATGTACTTGCTGGGCAGTCGCTACTGCGAGACCGATGTGCTCTGCCAGACGGCTTGGCAACTTTTTGGGGGCGCGGCCCTGGGTATGCGCGCGTACAAGCTATATGCGACTATGTGCATAACCACATCACATTCGATTACAAAATGGCTCGTCCGACGCGCAGCGCTGCGGAGGCGTTCAATGAACGAATTGGCGTTTGCCGCGATTACGCGCATCTCTCGATTAGCTTCTGCCGCGCTATGAACATCCCCGCCCGATATTGCACCGGATACCTGGGTGATGTCGGCACTCCCGCCGCCATATCCCCCCGGCGACTTTGCCGCTTGGTTTGAAGCCTGGATCGGCGGCGGTTGGTACATCTTCGACCCGCGCAATAACGTGCCTCGCTGCAGTCGCGTGTTAATGGCGAGAGGCCGCGATGCGGCCGATGTTGCCATCGCAACTACGTTCGGACCCAATTACCTGGAGAGTTTTAAGGTTTGGACCGATGAGATTTCCAGAATAGCCGCCTGATGTCTTTTCTAACCGTACACCACACCACTACTTACCGCTATAGCGAGCCCGTAGCGCTGGGCGAACATCGCATGATGTTTCGTCCCCGGGAAAGTTACGATCTTCGATTGATCCGAACGAACCTTCTGATCACGCCGCAACCGGCTCATCTGCGTTGGCTGCACGATACATTCGATAACTCCGTCGCGGTGGCCACTTTCGAAGGCGCTACCTGCGAACTCCGCTTCGAAAGCATCGCTCACGCTGGAGCATTTTGAAACGTCGATGCCAGAGTATCCGCTTGAGGAGTACGCGCGAAAGTATCCTTTTCGGTATTCCGATGAAGACTTTCCCAATCTCTCGCGCGGTCTGGTTCGCAGCAGCTCCAGCAACATCGTCGTCGTCGTGGGCGTTGCGATTTCTCGATCCATCGGATTCCACCGACACGATGAAGATTTTGCGGGCCATGACGGAAGGGATTCGCGAAGAATTCATTTATACCCGCCGCGCGGAGAAGGGCGTTCAAACTCCCGAAGAGACGCTCCAAACAAGAAAGGGCAGTTGCCGGGATTTTGCGGTCCTGATGATCGAGGCCACGAGATCGTTGGGTGTAGCCGCCCGCTTTGTGAGCGGCTACATTTTCGTTCCCAACAGCGGCGGGGTCGCGGGCGGAGGGGCCACACACGCTTGGGTGCAGGCGTACCTGCCGGGCGCCGGTTGGATCGACTTTGACCCAACAAATAGCATCGTGGGAAATCGCAACCTGATTCGCGTTGCAGTTGCGTGGACTCCCGAACAGGTGCTGCCGTTATGGGGTACCTATACTGGTTCGGCGGCGGCCTTTCAGGGCATGGATGTAAGCGTAAGAGTCACCGAGGTGGATGGGTGACTAATGGGAGCCCGTTTCGAACGCTCCGTCCGCAAGGTTCCAGCCGTTTTGTCTTTTTCTGCGATCATGCCAGCAATTACGTTCCGCCGGAACTGGAAGGTTTAGGTTTGCCCGCGTCCGAGTTGGCACGCCATATTGCATGGGACATCGGCGCGGCGGGTGGTAACGGAGGCGCTGTCGGAAATACTGGATGCACCCGCCATATTAAGTGGCGCATCCCGCCTGGTAATCGATTGCAACCGCCATTTGGATGCGGTGGACTTGATTCCCGAAATAAGCGATGGGACCACCATTCCCGGCAACCTGCGTCTCGGCGAGGCAGCCCGAGCGGCCCGCACCGAGCGCTGGTTCACGCCTTATCACCACGCTGTAGAATCGGTGTTGCTGGAGCGTGAAACCAGCGGCGCACCATTGATCGCCGTTTCGATTCACTCCATGACGCCTTCTCTCGCGGGTAAGTCGCGACCCTGGCAAATTGCTCTCTCTAGCCATCGGGACAGGCGGTTTACAGACCCCGTCCTTGCTGCATTGCGAAGCCAGAACGATGTGACTGTTGGGGACAATCAACCGTATGATTTGGATCCTCAAGTCGACTACAGCACGCCATACCACGCCCTACGCCGGCAACTTCCTCACTTGCAGGTCGAATTCCGCCAGGACGAAATCGGGGAAGCTGTTAGTCAGCAGGCCTGGGCTTTGCGCTTCGCCGAGACGCTTCTGCAAATAGTTCTTTGACGTAGTATTGGTAGGTTAGAGCCTACCTGTTGCTGGGTCGAAATGTGACCTCGATTAAAGGCAGGCGCTGTTTTTTCCGCCCTGGCATATCGTTCGCCAGCGTTCGCGGCGAGCGGCGAAATGAGACCCGGCCAGATGATCGTGTAAATAGGTTGCCGATGGGTCTCCCATTATTTCTCCTCGGCACTACCTTCCCAGCTTGGGCGTTTGTATCCTAACCCATTCGCGTCCAAATTAGCTGTTCGAGCAGTTTCGACTTGGGCGTGGTGATTTGGCGCTCCGCGCCTCGCGCGTCTCCGTGAACTCTTCACCGGCCGCAGGATGACATATAGTCATTCAGCAGCAGGCCCGTGGTTAGCCCAGTGTCTCTGTGTGTCGCCAGGTCGAAAGCCGCAAGCTGCGCGGTCCAGACACTGTGCGTGCTTCCAGACGCCAGCGGGGTGGTCGCGACGGGCCGCAGATACAGGAGCACGCCACCCTGCAGCCAAAGCAGCTTTTGAGCGGTCAGAACGGGCTTCCAGGTCCTGGCAGCAATATCCAGGAGGAAGTAGTCGCGCTGCGGATCACCGGCGCCCCCATTCTCGCCGTATAGACCCGCCAATACGTACTTTTCGTCGGGTGACCATACCAAGTCCTCGGGAGGACGGTCGCTTTTCGGCCAACCTACCCGGGCAATTTCCTTTCGCGCCGCGACATCGATGATCGCAAGACCGTGATCGGCAACGGCGGCGATTCGCGTGCCGCCAGGCGACCATGCCGGCGCCTCATACGTTCCGACTTGTACCCGCGACTGGCCGGTCGCGGCGTCGACGATAAACAACCTTGCGTCGTGGCTCTGTCCCTCTTTGTCCAGCGATCCCGCAATCACAATCGCCAATGTACGGCCATCGGGAGAAACCGAAGCCGCGTTGTCTGCTGGATCGATTTTGTGTATGCGCCACGGATGCCGCACCAGACTGAGCAATTCCGTCCCGGCACGGATGAGGATGGCGCCATCGGCAGTGGTTCCGTTCAGATTTAGCCCATCATCGTCGGACGTTTGCCACACTCGGCGCTCTTGACCAGTGTGTCTGTCGAAGGTCCAGAGTTCTCGGTCGTTCGCGCCTGCATAGGCGTTAAGCGACCGATTTCCGTCCCGATCGGAAACAAAGTAAATCAAGCTGTTGTCTCGTGAACAGAGCGGCTCCATGTGGTCTCTGGCCGAATGCGTCAGTCGCTTGAAATCTAAACTTCCACTGTTCGCAATCCAAAGCTGCCGCCAGGTTCGGCCGTGCTCGGCATAGTTCCGTCGGCTGAGAACTACTTGTGCATCCAGCCAACCCGCCCCCATAAGAAATATCCAACAGACGGCTATACTTTTCATTTGCCCGAGGATAGTGACGATCAATGAGATCAAGGGGTTACAGCCGTAGCGCCATTCCCAAAGGTGGAATGTGTCTCGAAGCCATCGACTGTTGCTGAGGCTCCGTCCAGACGTCAGAATCGGTAACGATCGGGCGGCCAGCGTAGATCCACGCTGCGCCGTTACTCGCGGATGGGGCGTCCAGAGCACACACGATAGGCTTATCTATCTCCTCTTCCCTTGCACACGATCTGCGAGGTGCAGCGACACTCAGCAAATTGTCGGGATCGCTATGGGGTTAATTCCCTGAGGGCGTCTCGACGCGATCAACCAGAACGCGAACCTCGGCGGTGATCTTCGGTCGTCCGCCGAGTGGTCGGAATCGCCAGCGCCAATAGAGACGGAAGCCGGCGGGGCGCCAGCCAAAGCGGCGCGTGGATTGAGCGGATTGACCGGTGGGGCGATTTCCCGAGGGCGCGTGATAATATCTTGGGAAAGAGAATGGCAGACTCGACGCCGGATGTTACTCAGAAGCTACTCGCGTGGCGGGAAGGCAGCGAGGGAGCCCTCAACGAACTATTGCCGCTGGTGTATAGCGAGTTGCGGCGGCTGGCGCGCTACCAGTTGCGGCGCGGACGGAACGAGGACACCATGCAGTCGGCCGGATTAGTAAATGAGGCATATCTCCGGCTAGTGGATCAGGACCGGGTGAAATGGAAGGACCGGGCGCATTTCTTCGGCTTGGCGTCAAACCTGATGCGCGGAATCGTGGTGGATCATTACCGGACGAGGCACGCCGCCAAACGCGGAGGCTATGCTGCGACCGTGCCCATCGACGAGGCCGAGCCCATCGCGAGTACAAACGGGAGAGAGAATATGATGGCCCTCGACCAGGCCATCACGCGACTGGAGGCGATGGATGCGCAGCAAGCCCGTATTGTGGAGTTACGCTACTTCGGCGGACTCAGTATTGAAGAGACGGCCGAAGTGATTGGCGTTTCGCCCGCAACGGTGAAGAACAAATGGAACCTGGCGCGGTCCTGGCTGCATCGCGAACTGACGGGTAGTTAGCACAGTGTCTCCAACTCGCTGGCAACATGTAGAACAAATCTATTCGGCGGCGCTTGCCATGGATGCGGCGGCGCGCGCGGCCTTCGTTGCGCGGGCGTGCGGAGACGACCACGAGCTTTGCCGAGAGGTGGAGTCTTTGCTGGCGGAGGGCGGCCGCTGCAATGGATTCCTCTCCTCGGCGCGGTTTGAATCGGCGCTGAAATCCATTGTGGAACCGGGAACTGCGCCGTCCGATACGGCGCCTGGCCGCGGGCCGAAGCGGCCGGCGTTTTTCTGGTTCGCCATCGCTATTGGATTCGCTATGCTCGGCCTTTATGCCGGCACGGGGTGGATCGTTTACCGGGACGTTGGAGGCCGCGACTTCGGGTGGGAGTCTCTCTATTCGCGCAAGGGCTGGACTGCCGTCAGAATTTACGCGGGCGGCCCGGCCGACGGAAAACTACAATCCGGCGACCGCATACTGGCGTTCAATGGCGACGAACGCGCCGCGCGAACGGGTCCCGAACCTTTTCGGCAATACCTCAGGGTAGGCTCCGAGTACTCAATGCGCATCTCGCGCGGCGGCGAGATTAACGAGTACAAAATACGCGTGGAGCCGTGGGAGGGTTGGCGCGACCTTTCACGCGCGATCAATTATATTCTGCTGAGCCTGGTCAACTTTGCGGCCGGCCTTGCCATGGGTTTGTTGAAACCGCGCGACAAGCTGGCGCGGCTGGGTTTTCTCACGCTGATGTTAGCGGTGATGCGCAACCTGGCTACGTCCACTGAGCGGCCATCCTGGTTCGCCCCCGGACCTGGAATTCATGCTGAACCAGATGGTGGCCTTCAGCTTTCCCTGTGTGTTGGCTTTTGCGTACCACTTCTTTTACAGGATGAGCGAGGCATCGGCTACGGAATTCGTGTGGCGGGCGATCGAGTATCTGCTGTACGGCGTTTCCGGAGTGATGGCTGTGTCTCAGTTGATTTACTTCGCGGCCACGTTACGGGGACAGGGCGCGCTGATCGCTCTGGCGGATCGTGGTTTCTGGATCGTGGAGCTGAACCTGGTCTTCCTGAAGACATCATGGGAACTGTACCTGGCGGTGGCATTCACCGCGATCTGCGCTGTGATCGTGTGGGGATACCGGAGATCCACGGACCTGAACCATCGCCGGCGGGTTCGCTGGTTTTTGGCCGGCTGCACGGCTGGGACTTGCGCCGTCACTGCTACTCAATCTGATTGGTTCCTGCTATCCGGCGCAGGTTACCGTGCATGGACAGAGAGCGTGGCGTGGTCCAATTTGCGAATGATCACCGACCAATGTATGGTGGCGCTTCCGCTGTCACTGGCTTATGGCGTGTTGAAGCACCGGTTACTCGATATCAGTGTGGTAGTAAGACGCAGCTTGCGATATGTACTTGCGCGGCGGATGTTACAGATCATCCTGATATTGCCATTCCTGGGGTTGATGTCTGCCGGTTGTCGCTCATCCCGACAGGACTCTGGCGCAGTCCTGCGCCAGGCTTCGTCCGTGGTCAACCTGGTTCTGCTAGCGCTGATTGGCTTGAGCCTGAAGTATAGGAGACAGATGCGCGCGTGGCTGGACCGCCGATTCTTTCGAGAGGCCTATCTGCAGGAAGTGATTCTGCGCCGATTGATCGCGAGTATCAACGAGTTGGATTCGGTTGGCCAGATTTCTAAGTTAGCGTGCGATGAGTTGGATTCGGCGCTGCACCCGAAGTGGCTGTACCTTTGCCAGTGGAAGGGAGATGCGCATGACCTGACGGTAACGACGGCTTCAGCGGCGGGCGCGATGCGGATGGAGGGGCCTTCGCGAGACGCCATTTTAGGGCTTCTCAAAGCGTGCAAGGAAGCGAGGGAATGCGCGATGCCGTCCAGAGGCGATGCTGGGGCGAACGCGAGCCAAGCCGAGCGGGTGCTAGTGATCCCCGTGACTACGAACAACTGGAACGAGGGCGGCGCGCTGGTGTTAGGCGAAAGGAAATCCGAAGAGCCTTACACGGAAAGCGACCGCAATTTGCTGGACGCGGTGGTGGGCGCGATGAGCATAGCCTTTGAGAATCTGCGTCTGAAGATGAAAGTGGACGAAGGCCTGCGCGAGAAGCGCGAAGTATTGGCGCGGCTGGATCGGGACGGCATCAACCTGTTGAAGGAGTGTCCGGCATGCGGAGCCTGCTTCGATAGCAGCGAGGGCGCCTGTTCAGTCGATGGGACCGCGCTGGCGTTTACGTTGCCGGTGGAGCGAACCGTTGCGAAGCGGTACCGCCTGATGCATCGAATCGGCAAGGGCGGAATGGGCGTAGTGTTCGATGCGACTGATCTGAACTTGAGCCGAACGGTGGCGCTGAAGGTAATGACCAGTCACCTATTCGGAGACCAGACCGCATTGCGCCGGTTTGAACGGGAGGCGCGGATACTGGCGCATGTCAACCATCCGAATATCGTAGCCATTCATGACTTCGGGCGGCTTGGCGGCGAGGGCGCATACCTAGTTATGGAGCGGCTGGGCGGCGCGTCGTGGCGAACCGAGCTTCGTAGACTCGGTAAAATTTCACCGGCGACCGCGGCAGCTTGGATCGACCAATTGCTCGGCGGTTTGAATGCCGCGCACCAGGCGGGCATTGTTCATCGCGACCTGAAGCCGGAAAACGTAATTGTCGCATCAATGGAAAGGGGCTATTCGATCAAGATCTTAGATTTCGGCGTGGCGAGAGAGGGGCCGTATCACTCAAGCAGCGCCGGGACTCTCACGGATACAGGGGTTGTAATGGGCACGGCGGCATACATGTCGCCAGAGCAAATCCGGGGAGAGCAGGCCGATGCCCGCAGCGATATTTTCTCAGTCGGCATTATGACGATTGAGGCGATTACCGGAGCGCTGCCCGAGCGCGGCGCTGGCGGAACCATTCGCAACGCCGGACCGGCGGCGTTGCACCGGGTCTTGGCGCGGTGCGTGGCCGACGATCGCAACCGGAGATACTCGAGCGTTGGCGAGATGCAGCCGGAATTTGTGGAAGCATTGCGAGAACTTGGCGGATTGCCCGCAGTTGCGTCGGCCTGATTGGCAGGGGCAGAAACCCGAAAGGCTTGCCGCCGCTTCGACTGGCAGCTCTTTCCCGTGTCCTCCAGGATGTTCATCAACTCAGCCTTTTGCCGGTCGAATGCGGCCAAGCGCTCCGGGCCTTGGTGAACGATCGGGATATCGACAGGCTCGGTTCCGAAGGCGCCTCCCCTTCCGCCAGCTTCACCCGACGCTACGGGTCCCCGAATCGCCCCGGGGATTTGAGCTCTGTCGCAGTATGAGCAGATCGAGCATACTGGGCCCTCGGCTGCAGGCCCGCCACGGGTTCCGATCTTTCTCGGCTCGGTCAGAGTAACAATCGCCTTGTCCCGCGGGACGCCGGGCGGAAGCCCGGCGGCAGGCCGGAAGGCCTGCCCCACAAGGGCGCCGAGCATCAATAAGACATTATTTAGCTCTTTTTCCGCGCCTTTACGAATGTCTAGGTGAGGCATACGGGACACGACTCAGGCGCTCCGTTGAAGCTTCCGCAGCCCAAGGAGAAACTCAATGAGACTTCACATGACGCTTTTTTCTTCCGCGATTTTGCTTGCTACGCAAGCATCAGCGCAATTACCCACAAGCAACCTCTGGGGTGTGAATTCCCAGCACCAGATTTGGCATCTGGACAACGCACAATGGAATCAGGTACAAGGCCCCAGTGGCGCCGTCGTGACGCAGGCTTCGGCGGCCTCCGACGGAACCGTCTGGGCGCTGGATCAGAATGCCAACATCTACTCGTATACCGGGTCGGGCTGGCAACAAATGACGGGGCAGTTCACCCAAGTATCCGTGGGCAGCGCCGCGAACATCTGGGGCGTGCATAACGGGTTCATCTACCAGTGGAACGGCTCCGGGTTTGTTTTGATACCGGGTGAGGCGAGCCAGGTTTCGGTGGGGGCGGATGGAACCGTCTGGGCGCTGAATCAAGGTAATATCTGGTCGTATAGCGGATCGGGCTGGAGCCAGGTGCAAGGGCAGCTCACCCAAGTTTCGGTCGGCAGCGCCACCAACGTCTGGGGCGTAAATGCCGCGGCGCCGGAGTGGCTCTGGCAGTGGAACGGCTCGCAGTGGGCTCAGATAGGGGCTCCGAGCACTTTCACACCGATTCAGGTTTCAGTCGGAGAAGACGGAACTGTGTATGCGGTCGACCAACGGAGTTTCATCTTCCACTGGCTCGGAGGGGCATGGCAAACAATCTCGGGCGGCCTCTCCCAGATTTCAGTCGGCCTGTCCGACCGCTTCTTGTATAGCAGTACAGCGGTAACCCCACAAGGCTCCTGGAGCGCAACAACCAATGCGAATGCGGCCGCCGGCGGATATCTCGAAAGCTCCAACATGGGCGATAGCCTGTCCTTCACATTTACCGGCGATAGCATCGCTTTGTACCGCCTCATGGACAGCAACGGTGGACAGGCTACGGTAAGTGTGGACGGCAATGCTATGGGAGTAATCGACTTCTTCTTTCCGCAGCAGCAAACTGGTACAAATACGCAAAGATGGCAGATTCCCGCGGTCCTGGATCATCTGGGCGCCGGCCAGCATAAGCTGACGCTGACTGTGAGCGGAAACCACGACACCGCGTCGAATACGAACACGAATCTGTCTGCGTACAATTCGAATGGGAACAACGTTTATATCGACTGCTTCATTGTCCCAGCCCCATTCGCTGCAAGCGCAGATCAGCAAGCCGCCCTGACCCGCGTCAACTTCTATCGCAGCCAGGCGGGCTTGCCGCCCGCAGCTCTCGCTACGGCGATGGACTTGTCCGCGCAGGCGCACGCCAATTACAACTCGACTAACCCGGCCAACTGGAACTCAAGCCCACACAATGAAACCATCGGTGACCAAGGCTTTGTGGGAGTCAACTTCTGGAACCGAACATCCTACTTCGGCTACAATCCCGCCAACCCGGTCTTCGAGGACGCTGCCCAAGACCCTGCGGCCGCATCGGTGGATGAG
The DNA here is from genome assembly GCA_963763545.1 of Bryobacterales bacterium. Classification (GTDB taxonomy): domain Bacteria; phylum Acidobacteriota; class Terriglobia; order Bryobacterales; family Bryobacteraceae; genus PALSA-243. The sequence continues at coordinate 30,354 of CAVXPE010000010.1, read as the reverse complement.
TGGATGAACACTATTTATCACCGGCTGCCCATCATGTCGTATTTGTACACCGATGTCGGTTTCGGCCTGAGCCGGCTCAATGGCAACCTGAACACGGTAATCGATTTCGGAAATCTGAGCGGAGTAGCGCCCGCATCCCGCGTCGTCAACACTTATCCGGTTAGTAACCAGACAAACGTGCCCACCACGTGGACCGGTGAAGGCCCGTGCCCAGTCCCGAATTGCGGATCGGCGCAAGGCTCTCCTATCACTGTACAAATTGCGCAACCGGCGAGCGCCAACTTGCCAGGCAAACTAACGCCGCCGTCGTCTTTCGAGCTAAGGGATCCCAGCGGCAATATCGTAAGCTGTATTCTGGTCGATGCGGCGACCGAAAACCCAGGCAACATCCTCGGCCAGTCTCAGAATTACGATACCTTCGCACTCGTCCCGAGCTCCGCGCTAAATCCTGGAACGACCTATACTGCCAGCATTACGGGTACTGACAGTCAAGGCAACGCGTTCGGCCCCGTAACCTGGAGCTTTACCACTGTTCCCAACGCGGACATTACCTGGACAGGCGCTTCCAGCATTGAAAGCAGCAGTGTAGTTATCTCGGCGATCACCGCGGGACCATCCACCTCGATGAGCTCGTACAACCTTGTATATGGCACTACCGCCTCCTACGGAATGCAGGCCTCCGCCTTTAATACCAATCAAGCACAGTACCCCAACACGGGTTGGGTGCAGTTGACTGGCCTGACCCCCGGCGCCACCTATCACTATCAAATCACCACCACGGACGCCCAGGGCGGCACGTGGACCTCACCGGATGCAACGTTTGTAACCACGTCCGTAGTTCAGTAAAGCTCGTTCACCTCGAATTGGGCGGAGGTCCTTCCACCGAAGGACCTCCGCCTTTTTTTGGTTTTGCTGTGACAGAACTAATTCGCGAAGAATCACGGATGAGCTATCGGAGACCAGCCCCGCCTGAAACGAAGGCGAGTTTGCCAATTTGCGGTTCTCAGAGACTCCTGGACCGCCACTCCCCCGCTAGCTTCGTCGCGGCATTGGTGGCGTATGCTTTAGGTCGAGATCAAAAAGGCCGCGTAGAATGCCACTCTTTACGAATTCCCGCGCAGAGCCCTCTTTCGCCTTGCGTTCCGCATCCAGCCTTCCGTAAGTCTAGCGGTCTTTCGCTGTGGCTCTAGTACCTTAGTCTCTCGACAGGGTCGGAGAAGGTACAATCGGGGCAGGCAGGTCAGGAGATCACGCGGCCCCGGCTTTCTCGGGAACCGCTTATGTAACACCACGTGGTTTTGTGGGCGTCATTCAGGCTGCCTTCTTCCTCTTGGGCGCCCAAACTATTCTCCGGTGCTACATGACGATACTTCTCGTTGATCTCCTCATTTGAGGCAGGGTTTTGGGATAGTAGGCTGGCCTTTGGTGAACGATTCGCGCAAAAAAGCGACCGATCGAACGCTCTTGCCTATTTCCAATGACTTAGACCTGGGCCTTGTAGAATCAGCCTTGTGCGCTACCCTGACACGGTAGAGGTCTACAGTTCGGGCCTGCATGGGCTGCTATTCGTTTAAATGACTTAGCTGATCGCACCGGAAAAACCCTGCACAACGATATCATTGCAATAAGCGCTGGCGGGCGATTCCTGCATAACTGCGACTCTCCGGGTCGCTTCTTCATTTTGATCCGCGGAATCAGGCCGCAATCACTATGAGATGAGCTGATCGACGACCTGGCCGGCGACGTCGGTAAGCCGGAAATTGCGGCCCTGGAATTTGTAGGTAAGTCGAGTGTGGTCGAAGCCCAGCAGCTTGAGCATGGTGGCGTGCAGGTCGTGCACGTGGACCTTGTCGCTGGCCGACGTTGAAGCCGAGTTCGTCGGTCTCGCCGATGCGCGCGCCGGCTTTGATGCCGCCGCCGGCCATCCACATGGTGAAGGCGTTGGGATGGTGGTCGCGGCCGTCGGTGCCGCCTTGCACCATCGGAGTGCGGCCGAATTCGCCGCCCCAGATCACCAGCGTTTCGTCGAGCAGGCCGCGGCGCTTGAGGTCCTTGATCAGCGCGGCGGCGGCGCGATCGGTGTCCAGGCAGTTCTTCTGCAGATCCTTCACCAGGTTGCGAGTGCTGGTCCCAGGCCTCGTGATAGAGCTGCACGAAGCGCACGCCTTTCTCGACCAGCCGGCGCGCCAGCAGGCAGTTGTTGGCGAACGACGCTTTGCCGGGCTCGGCGCCGTAGAGTTCGAGCGTCTCCTTGGGCTCCTTGGCGATGTCCATCAGGTCGGGCGCGACGGCTTGCATGCGGAACGCCATCTCGAAGGAGTTGATGCGCGTCGCGATTTCGGGATCGCCGGTGACGTCGAGGCGCATCTGGTTGAGCTGCTTCAGCGCGTCGAGCGAATCGCGCTGCAACTCGCGATCGACGCCCGCGGGGATTCGAGAGATACAGCACCGGGTCGCCGCCGCTGCGGAACTCGACGCCCTGGTAGACCGTGGGCAGGAAGCCGCTGCCCCAGCAACTGTCGCCGCCGCTGGGACCCTTGGTTCCCGGAGCTGAAGACCACGAAGCCGGGCAGATCGCGGGTCTCCGATCCCAGGCCGTAGAGCGTCCACGAGCCCATGCTGGGGCGGCCGAACTGCATGGTGCCGGTGTTCATCAGCAACTGGCCGGGCGCGTGATTGAAGGCGTCGGTGACCATCGACTTCACGATGGCGATGTCATCGACGATCTCGCCCAGGAAGCGGCAGCAACTCGGACATCTCCGTGCCGCTCTTGCCGTAGCGTTGGAACTTAAACTTGGGACCGAGCAGTTTGGAGTTGGGATTGATGAACGCGGCGCGATAGCCCTTGAGCAATTCGGGCGGCGGCAGCGTGCCGTCGAATTTGGCGAGCTGCGGCTTGTAATCGAACAGCTCCAGGTGGCTGGGCGCGCCGGCCATGAAGAGAAAGATGACGTGCTTGGCCTTGGGCGCGAAGTGCGGAGCCTTGGGCGCCAGCGGATCGTCGGCGGCGTAGCCGGATTCGGCCAGCAGATTGCATCAGCGCCGCCGTGCCCAGGCCGACGCCGCATTGTTCGGAAGAACCAGCGGCGCGTGACGTCGCGTGGATGCATGCCGCGATAGAGGTGGTCCTGGCAGTTCATGGCTTATTCCTTGGTGATGGTCTCGTCGAGGTTCAGAAGCACGCGGGCAACGACGGTCCACGCGGCCAGTTGGCGCGGCGTGGCATTGTGGCGGCCGAGAGGCAGCGCGGCGCGTCCGGTTTTGAGGCCGGCGATATCGATGGCGCTCAGCCAGCCATCGGCCAGCCGGCGATCTTCCTTGGCGAGAAGTTGCAGCAGCACGTCCGCTTCGGCCGGCGAGGGTGCGCGCGCGGTGCAGAGGCGGAACGCATAGGCGACGCGGTCGCGATCGGTCGACCCGCCTTCCTTCAGCGTGCGCGCGGCCAGGGCCTGCGCGGATTCGACAAACAGCGGCTCATTCAGCGTGGTGAGCGCCTGCAGCGGCGTGTTGGACCGCGACGCGGCGCACGCAGGACATCTCGCCGTTGGGAGCGTCGAAGGCCTGCAGCACGGGATAGGGCACGGAGCGGAAACGGAAGGTGTAAAGCGCGCGGCGATAGCGGTCGGGCCCTTGCTCGACGTTCCAGGTCTTCGGCGCATAGCTGGCCGGCGGCTGGAAGAGAAACGCGGGCGCGGGCGGATAGACGCTGGGGCCGCCGATTTGCCGGATTCAGCAGACCGCTGGCGGCGAGCGCGATGTCGCGCACGATTTCGGCATCCACGCGAAAGCGCGGGCCGCGGGCGATCAGGCGATTATCGGGATCTTTGGCGAGCAGCTCGGGCGTAACGTTCGACGACTGGCGGTAAGCCGCGGAAGTGACGATGAGGCGTTGCAGCTTCTTCAGGCTCCAGCCGGAATCCATGAACTCGACCGCCAGCCAGTCGAGCAGTTGCTGGTTGGAAGGCGGCTCGGCCTGCGTGCCGAGATTCTCGACCGTGGCCACGATGCCGGTGCCGAAGTAGGCCTGCCAGACGCGATTGACGATGGAGCGCGCGGTGGTGGGCGACTTGCGGTCGACCAGCCATCGGGCGAACGTCAGGCGATTGGGCGGCGCGCCGGCGGGCAGCGGATTGAGAAACGACGGCACGCCCGGGTGTGACGGCGCGATCGGGCTGCAGAAAATCGCCGCGCTTGAGGATGTGAGTCCTCGCGGGATCTTCGGTGCGCTCGGCGAGCACGAGTTGCGCGCGACCCTTCGGGATGCTCGCGCCAGAACTGCGCGATGGCTTCGTTTTCGGCGTCTCCATTCGGGAACCGTGGTGCGCCAGTAACTGAACACGGTCTGCTGCTGCGCGGGCGTGCGCTGGTCGCGCGGGATGTTCGAGGATGGCGCGGACGGCGTCGGGCAGCGGATCGGCGACGGCGATCGGGCGCATCGGTGACCGAGAGGCGGATGCGGCCGAGGTTGTTGTTCTCGTTGTCGTCGGAATTCGCGCCGCCGTGATCCTGCTTCAGGTAGAGGTTGAGGATGGTGCCGCCGGCGTTGTCGACCGGCTTTTCGAAATTGAATACGGCCTTGCGCGGCTGATTGCGCAGGCCCGGGCCCGGCGTCGATGCCCCAGGCGGTATCGTCGCGTCCGTCGATGGCGAACTGGATCGGGCCGGTGACGCGATGCGCTTGCCGCTTTTGTCGTCGAACTTTTTCTCGAGCGGCGTCTCGGGCAGATTGAAATCGGCGGTGGCGCTGGCGATTTTGATCTTGGCTGAACTTTTCGGGCGTCGTCGGGCGGCGCGGCTTCGACGCGGAATTCGGTCAGCGCGCCGGTGCCTTTGATGGAGCGGCCAGGACCGCCGTCGGGCAGATTGGGATCGGTCAGCAGTTCCAGCCGGACGGCGGTGATGTTCTGCAGGTCGGTCTTGGCGGTGAACTTCACGGTGTGCTTGGTGGGCGCGTAGCCGAGCGCCAGCATGGAGCCGTCTTTCATGGGCAGTTCGCGCTCGCCGCCGGTGGAGATGTCGTCGACCGTCGAGCTGCGAGCGTGCGCCACTGCGGGCTGCGCCGGCAGTGCGTCCTCCCATGCGGCCATGCGCTCGCGCCAATCGGGATTGCGATGCTGCAATTGCGGCTTCGATCTCCGCGGTGCGGCGGAAGATCTCGGCGCGCTTCATCTGCTCGGCGGGCGTGTAGACCGCGATGTCGGATTCGTGGGTGTTGTTGAGGAACGCGAAGATGCGGTAATACTCTTCCTGAGTCAGCGGATCGTATTTATGGTTGTGGCACTGGGCGCACTGAATGGTGACGCCGAGGATTCCCTTGCCGATGGCGTCCATGCGGTCGAACATGGCTTCCATGCGGAACTGCTCGGGATCGATGCCGCCCTCCTCGTTGACCATGGAGTTGCGCAGGAAGCCGGTGGCGACGTTCTGATCCTGCGTGGCGTTGGGCAGCAGATCGCCGGCGATCTGGTCGATGATGAACTGGTTGTACGGCAGTCGCGATTGAGGGCGTTGATCACCCAATCGCGATAGAACCAGACGAAGCGCGGCGCGTCCTTTTCGTAGCCGTTGGAATCGGCGTAGCGCGCGGCGTCGAGCCAGATGCGCGCCCAGCGCTCGCCATAGTGGGGCGAGGCGAGCAGGCGGTCGACCTGCTTCTCGTAGGCGTTGGGGCTTCGGTCGGCGAGGAACGCGTCGAGTTCGGCGGGAGTGGGCGGAAGGCCGGTGAGGTCGAGGCTGACGCGGCGGAGCAGAGTGGCGCGGTCGGCTTCGGGCGAGGGCTTGAGCCCTTCGCGATCGAGCCGCGCGAGGAGGAAGGCGTCGATGGGATTGCGCACCCAATCCGCGCGGCTGGCGGAGGGCACCGCGGGGCGGACCGGCGGGATGAATGCCCAGTGGCGGGCGGGCGCGGGGAGGACGGCGCCGGCGTCGATCCATTTGGCGAGGGTGGCGATCTTGTCGGCGGAGAGAGCGGGCGCGCCCATGGGCATGCGCGCCAGGCCGTCGGCGCCGGTGATTCGCTTGATCAGCAGGCTATCGGCGGAGTGCCGGGAGTGACGACTTTGCTGCGCGCCCGTATCGAGCCGTAGGCCGCCCATCTGCTGGCCGGGGCCGTGGCAGCCGTAGCAGGATTCGGCGAGAATGGCCTGGGCCTCGCGGCCTAAGGAGTCGTCTTGCGCGGTGACCCGCCACTGAAATAGGAGGGCGGCAACACAGCCGGCCAAGGCTACGCTCTTGAGGCTCGCAGACATCCGCAGTTGGCACTTATCGTATCACTTGCGAGCGCCAACAGCGAGCGGGCTTACTTGCCGCCCTTCCAATCCGGCAGGCGGCCGGGAGTTGGCGGCGCGCCGGCGGCATCGAGCTGCTTCTCCAGATTCCTGATGTCGGTATCGATCAGCTTCCTGAGTTTGGGAATCTGGACGCGCCAACTCATCGGAGCCGATCTGATATTGCTCCATGGCGGTCTTGGTCGGATGACCGGTGCCGCGCGTAGCGCCGGCCGCGGCCTGGATGCGTTCGGAGATAGATGCGGGGACGCCCTCGTTGTGCGCGCGCCAGATACGGTCGCCGCGAGAGCGCCATGTTGATTCCATCGAGTTCGCGCTGCAAGCCAAGACCTGCTCGTGAAGCTTATGGGAAAGGTGGGCGTCGCGTCGACGGCGCGCTTGATGGAATCGAGGCGCGTGCCGGCTTCGGTGGCGGCGTCCTGCGTGGCGGTGAGAGCCTTCTGCAGACGTGCTCAGCTTTGTCCTCGAACTCCACCATCGAGACGCGCTCTTCCATGGTGTAGGGAGTGGCAGCGACGACTTCGATGATCTCGGCGCCCGGCAGATCGGTCACGACGCCATTGACGCGCTTGGCAAGGGCCACGGTGTATTTGCCGGGCAGGACGAACGCGCCGGCGCCGCCTCCGCGGCCACCGAATTGCCTGCCTGTTCGGGATCGATTTCACCACCACCACCGCCGCCGCTAGCGCCTCCACGTCCGCCACCGGCTGCCGCGCCTCCCCTGCCGCCGCGTCCCCCGCCGGGCCGCCGCCACCGAGCGGAACCGACGGCGCGAGCGCAATGCCTTGCGTGCGCAGATCCCAAGTGACGCGATGGACGCCCGCGGTGGCGGGTTCATTGAGCCGCGCACGATGTTGCCTTTGGAATCCTTGATGGTGAAGATGATCGCCGGCGGCTCTTCCAAAGATTCTGCGCGGAGTTCCTCGGGGTGGGATAGGGCACGGCTTCACCACGCTGCGTCGGCCTGGCGCTCGCGCTGCTGCCGCTCCTGCGCCTTGGTGCGGATGGCTTCCTTCAAGTTGTAGGTGATGGTGGCGCCGACGGGCGGGTTGGGCGCGGTGAAATGGTTGGTTCCGAGATCGCCGCCGGAGCTGTACGGCATGAATTCGAGCGCCTTGCGGACCGGGAAGATGGCGCTTTCCTTCTGCATCATCTCGGCGGTGGCAACGCGCAGCGGGCTGTAGTCGTCGAGCACGTAGATGCTGCGGCCGAAGGTGCCGATAACCAGGTCGTCCATCTGCTTTTGGATGGTGAGGTCGCGCACCATAGTGGTGGGCAAGCCGATGTTCAGCTTGATCCACTTTTCGCCGCCGATGTTGGTGAAGTAGAGCCCGAATTCGGTGCCGGCGAAGAGCAGGTTCTTGTTGACGTGGTCTTCGGCGATGGCGTAAACGCCGCCGCGCTCGGGCAGGTTGCCGGAGATGTTGACCCAGGTCTTGCCCATGTCGGCAGCTCTTGATCAGGTACGGTTTGAAGTCGCCGTTCTGGTGGTTTTCGTAGGCGACGTACACCATGCCGGCGTCATGCTGCGAGGCCACGATGCGCTGCACGTAGGCGTTCTCAGGCACGCCGGCCGGCTTTTCGACCTTGCGCCAGTTCTTGCCGCCGTCCTCGGTGACCTGCACCAGGCCGTCGTCGGTGCCGACGTAGATGCAGGCCCTCTTTCTTGGGCGATTCAGCCATGGATGAGATGTTGTCGTAGAGCGCGGTGGAGACGTTCTTCTGGATGGCGTCGATGGGCCAGACCTTGCCCATCAGAGGGAGCTTGTTGCGATCCAGCTGGCGCGTGAGGTCGGGGCTGACGGCAACCCAGGAATCGCCGCGATCGTCGCTGCGGTAGAGCTTCTGCGCGCCGATGTAGAGGCGCGTGTTGGAATGCGGGCTGATCATGAACGGCGCGTCCCAGTTCCAGCGGAGGGCGGGATCGCCCTTGGCGGGCTGCGGCTGGATGGAGACGCGCTCGCCGGTGCGCCTGTCGAAGCGGACGATGCCGGCGTTCTGGCTGGCGGCATAGACGGTGTTGGGATCCTTGGGATCGACGCGCGAATAGAAGCCATCGCCGCCGTTGGTAACGAAGCAATCGGCGTTGGTGAGCGACCGTGTTCTTGGTGCGCGCGGCGCAGCCGACGCTGTTGTTATCCTGCGTGCCGCCGTAGACGTGATAGAAAGGCACGTCTTCATCGACGGCGACGTCGTAGAACTGACCGGTGGGCAGATTGGCTTTGAAGATCCACGTGGCCGCGCGGTCGAAGCTTTCGTAGAGGCCGCCATCGCAGCCGACCATGTAGTGATTGTTGTTGTGCTGGATCGATCCAGATGTCGTGATTGTCGACGTGCTTGTTGCGGGTGCCGAGACTGGTTGAGGTGCGGCCGCCATCGTCGGAGACGGAGATATTGACGCCCATCATGTAGACGCGATCGGAGTTGGCGGGGTCGACCTACGACTTTGGCGTAATACTGGCCCTGCGTATCGGCGGAGTTGCGGCGCTCCCAGGTGATGCCGCCATCGAGGGAGCGATAGAGGCCGCCGACGCCGTTAGCCTTCCACCTGAGCGTAGATGATTTTAGGGTTGGAAGGAGCGTAGTTCAGGCCGATGCGGCCCAGACCGATTTCGCCCTGGCCTTGCGGGAAACCACCCTGCACTTTGGTCCAGGTTTTGCCGGCGTCGAGGGTGCGCCACAAGGCGCTTCCGGGGCCGCCGTGGATCATGCCGAAATAGGCTGCGCTGGCGCTGGTGCGTGGCGGCAAGCAGGACGTCGGGATTCGTGGGATCCATGACGACGTCGGTGCAGCCGGTGTATGTCGTCCACCTTGATGAGGCTCTGCGACCAGGTCTTGCCGCCGTCGGTGGTCTTGAAGAGGCCGCGCTCGCCGCCGCTTTCCAGAGCGGACCTTGGGCGGCGACGTAGACCACGTTGGAATCGCGCGGGTCGATCACGATGCGGCCGATGTGCTCGGAGGTCTTGAGGCCGACGTTGCGGAAGGTGCGGCCGCCGTCTTCGCTCTTATAGACGCCGTCGCCATAGGCCGCGGCGCGCTGGCTGTTGTTTTCGCCGGTGCCGACCCAGACGATGGAGGGATTCTTGGGATCGATGGTGATCCAACTGATTGAGTAGGAGCCGTAGTTCTCGAAGACGGGAGTCCAGGTGGTGCCGTTGTTTTCCGTCATGAAAATATTGCCGGCGGCGACCGCGACCATGTAGTGGCTGGGGTTCTCCGGGGAATACGGCGATCTGAAGGATGCGGCCGGAGATCATGGCGGGGCCGATCGAGCGAGCCCGCAGCGGCGCAAAGGTGCGCTCGTTGATGGGGTCCTGGTTCGCTCCGCCGCCTCGGCCCCCACGCCCCGTTTGCGGAGGCGAATCCTGCGCAAAAACGGACAGGGCAAGGCATACTACGATCGGCAATAGTTTCATGGGAGCGAGTATAACGCGCTTACAACGCATCGGGCTGATGCTTGAGGAAAGATGGCGCTCACCGGGACGCCGGCTCTTTCGCAATGAACCGTCAGCTAAGCTCGACCGGCTGAGTCCGGCTGACGGCCACCCTTGCTCCCATTCCTGCAATACCGCATTGCCGTAAAGACTAGTCGCTCGGCCCGCTGTGGGGCCAGCCCCTTCGGGCTGCCGCCAGGCTTCTGCCTGACGCTCCTGGGGCGCGGAGAACGCTTGCGATCCACGACAAAATCGGAGATGTAAGTGACCCGGTTGGCTGTTTGCGAAAACGCTAATTCTGCGCCGGAATGAACTTGATTGTCAGATAGACCTGCTGTTGCCCTCCCGCGGCGATGGGCATCGCTTTGACCCTATCTAGCGCGGTTGAGGCCAGAGCCGGATCGGATGCAGCGCAGACTTGGGCATCGATAACTCTGCCGTCGACCACGTTCGCATGCACCATCACCGGCAGAATTTTGGTGACTCCCGCGGGCGCCAGGAGGGAAACCGGTTGGCGCGAGGGCGAAGTCAAAACCGATGCCCTATCGACCATTCCGGGCCCAGGCGCGAGTGTACCCGGATCGGTTCCGGTAGCGTCGGAGAGTTGCACGGTGGCGTCGAGCACTTGGCTGCCGCCTTCGTACATAGTGAGATGATCCGGTAGAGTGTGGCCCCGTAAATTCAGGCCTTTCGAATAGCTATAGACGGTGAAGACGCCGGGCGCGAACGAGGAGCTGACAAGCAACCCGGACGCGCTGTCGAAACAATATTCCAGTTCTTCCCAAAGACGGCCCTGGTAATTTGGCGTTCCAACCACGCCGGAGGTAAGCAGGCAGGTGGCCGGCTTGCCGTTCGAGGTAACCGCCACGGCGCGGAGTTGCGTTCCAATGGCCACATCGTACATGGAAGAGAAAATGGCATTCCGCAGCATGTGGATCGGCATGGGAACAGAGCTGGCGCTATCGGCGTAGGCCCCCTGCGACGTGGCGCCCGGACAACCGTCGTGGAGCCCAGTGTCGCGGTCCAACGCCAGGCTCGTGGCGAGAGCCAAGTCTGAGAGAACTGGCCTTGGCCGGCAGCGGCCCCTGATGCGGTGAACGCGACGTCGATGCGAGACGGCCCCATGCTCGCGTTCATGAGGCCGCCGTTTTGGAGCGCGCGCTGCAACAGCTCCATGTAGGCGCCGCGCTCTCCCGCGGAAGGAATCGAGACTTGGCCGGTGACCAATTCGTGCGGATCTGACGGGACTGGAACAGTGATGTTGCTCTGACCGATGCGGCGTTGGGCGAGCAGTGTGAAGGAAAGAAGGATGAAGAGAGCGATGGGTTTAGACTTCACGCAAATCCTCCTCGCGAAACACAGGATACCACGGCATGTTTTGACAGTTCATAGGGCCAGCCACACAACAGTGCCGTTCCGGACATACAATGGAACGGTTGAAGAATCTCTCTCGGCGTTCTTTTCTGGCGATTACGGCGCTTGCCACGCAGGCCCGCGCGGCGGGGCATGCGATGCAAATGCATTTAAGCTGTGGCGCCTTGGGTATTCAGGCATCGCAGAAAGAGGCGGTTGCCCTGGCCGCCAAACACGGATTCGATGTGATCGATGCCGACGGAAAGTACCTGAACGGCCTGTCCGATGGCGAATTGCAGGATTTCCTGGGCTACATGAAGGCCCAGAAAATCGGCTGGGCGATGGCGGGCCTGCCAGTGGAATTTCGCCGCGACGAAGCGACATTTTCGGCGGGGATGCCGGACTTTCGAAAGTATGTAGGCGGTCTGGCTCGCGCGGGCGTTCAGAGCGTGACCACTTGGGTGAGGCCGGCCAGCAATGAGCTGACCTATGGGGCGAATTTCAAAGTGCACGTAGCGCGCTTGCGCGAGGTCGCGCGCGTGTTAGAGGGCTCTGGTTTGCGCTTTGGCATCGAGTATGTAGCGCCGAAGACTTCGTGGGTATCACAGCGGTACCCGTTTATCCACACCATGGCGGAAATGCGCGATCTGATCGCTGAAATGGGCCAAGCCAATGTGGGGCTGGTGTTGGATAGCTGGCATTGGTATCACGCGGGGGACACAGGCGCGGATATTCTCGCTTTGCGCGCGAGGGACGTAGTCTCGGTGGACCTGAACGATGCGCCGGCTGGAGTAGCGAAAGATCAAATGCTGGATGGCAAGCGCGAGTTGCCAGGGGCAACAGGCATCATTGACAGCAAGACGTTCCTGCAATCGCTGAAGCAGATCGGCTTTGCGGGCCCCGTGCGAGCAGAGCCTTTCAACGATGCAGTGCGGCGTCTGTCGCCGGACGACGCGGCGGAAGCCGCCGCCGAAGCGCTGCGCAAGGCGTTCGCCGCTGCGGGAGTCTGATATCCAATCGCCCGACGGCCGCCACTCTTAACCGTTCAGTCTTATTGACAAGCGGAATCTTTGCCTATATTCTGAGCAACACTAACAACAACGCCACACTTAGAGGAGAAGGTTTTGACTGCTAACCCGGATCGGCCGATCCCGAAAGCGAATACCGGCTCCGCGTTTCTGAACTGGTTGGCCAACCTGTCCAATTCGCTAGTGCATCTCGAACGCCGCTTCGATCCGTTCTTCCGCCCTGCATTTGACGCCTTGCTGCGCGACCCCCTTTCAAGCCTGGTTACGGCGCTGATCAATCGGGGTCGGCCCAACGATGGGTTGCGCATCGCGGAGGAGAAGCCTCTCCCGAATGAAGAGGCCTATCTCGATTCGATCATTAGCAGCTTTGATAAACAGATGCGTTTGCTCTGGAAGCCAGGACGCTTCGAGCGCGGCGGAAACACCAAGACGCACGGCATCGTTCGCGCCGAGTTTATCGTCCACGACAATCTTCCCCCGAAGCTTCGTCACGGCATCTATGCCGAGCCGCGCACTTACAAGGCATGGGTTCGCTTCTCCGGGCCGGGTCCTTATATTACGCCCGATATTGACGACGTCGGGTTCATGAGCATCAGCATCAAGCTCATGGGCGTGCCCGGACCCAAGCTGATGGAGGAAGAGAAATTCACGCAAGACATGTTCGGCGTTTCGCCGCCGACCTTCGTCACGCCCGATACCAAAGCGAACGCGCAGTTGCAACTCGAAAGCCTGAAGAACACGCAGATCTATTACTTCCTCAACTTCCACGCATCGCACGTACTCGATTTCATCATGCAGGGTCTGTGGATCAAGACCCAGAGCAGTCCGCTCGAAGCGCCCTACTTCAGTTGCGTTCCGTATCTCTTGGGCGAAGGCCAGGCGATGCAATACTCGGTTTGGCCGAAGTCGAAGCGACGCACTCCCATTCCTCGGCTGCCTTTTCGTCCGCCGGACGATTACCTCCGCCAAGCCATGGCGGCGACGCTGGCCAAAGACGATGTCGAACTAGAGATCCGCTTGCAGCTTCAGACCGACCCGCACTTGATGCCCCTTGAAAACAACGGCGTGTTGTGGCCGGTAAAGCTTTCGCCTCGCATCCCAGTGGCCACGCTGCGCATCCCTAGGCAGAAATTCGATTCCCCAGCGCAGATGGATTTTGCGCGCTCGCTCTCTTATAACCCGTGGCATTCTATTCCCGAACACCGCCCGTTAGGCAATCAAAGCCGCGCCCGCAAGCGGATGTACGACACGCTCTCCCGTCTACGCCACAACATGAACGGCGTACCGCTTTACGAGCCAACCGGAGACGAGGTGTTCGAGTAACGACGCCCGCGCTATTCGCTGTACCCTGGATCTGATATGAAGGCGGAGCCTGCCGCGTCAGCGGACTGTGAATACATCGTAGTGGGCTCGGGAGCGGGCGGCGGGACGGTAGCCGCGCGCCTCGCCGAAGCCGGGCGCAGCGTCATACTGCTCGAAGCCGGCGGCGATCCGCACAAGCTTTCTGGTGGCGATTCCATCACGGAAGGGGAAGACCGTCTGCCCGCAGACTATGATGTGCCTGCCTTCCATGCGTTCGCCTCGGAGAACTCCGCCATGAAGTGGGACTACTTCGTGCGGCACTATGACGATGATCGCGAGCAACTGCGGGATCCAAATTATGTGGCATCACGGGGCGGCGTCCTTTATCCGCGCTCAGGCACGCTGGGAGGCTGTACCGCCCACAACGCGATGATCCTCGTCTATCCGCACAACGCGGATTGGGATTACATCGCAGAATCGACTGGCGACCGAAGTTGGGAAGCCTCGCGTATGCGGCGCTATTTCGAAAAGCTCGAACGATGCGACCATCGTCCGTTCTACCGGTTCTTGGCTTGGTTGGGAATCAATCCGACACGCCATGGCTGGCGCGGGTGGCTCTCCACGCAGAAGGCGTTTCCGATAGGCCTCCTCGACAATTTCACGCTCAACGCAACGGTAATCAGCTCGATCGTGGAGATTTTGCGGGAAGAAGGGCAGCTCGACGAGCGGCTCCGTTGGCTGCTGGAAAGCGGTTTGGACCCTAACGATTGGCGCCTTGTGCGCGAAAACTCCACCGGCATCCGCTACCTGCCGCTCACCACGCGTGGGCATGCGCGGACCGGTTCGAGAGAACGCGTGCTCGATGTGGCGGACCGTTGTCCTAAACACCTGCGGATCGTCATGAACGCGCTGGCGACGCGCGTCCTTTTCGACGAGAACAATCGAGCCATCGGCGTCGAGTATTTACGCGGAGAGAAGCTGTATCGGGCTCACGCCGCTCCAAGCACGGAACCAGGCGAACGGGCGGCTCTTTTCGCGTCGCGCGAAGTGATCTTGGCGGGCGGGGCCTTCAATACGCCGCAGCTCCTGATGCTATCGGGCATCGGGCCGCGCGAGACGCTTGATCGATTCGGAATTCCGGTTCGCACAGATCTTGCGGGCGTTGGCAGAAACCTGCAAGATCGCTACGAAATCGGCGTCGTGAACCGAATGAATTTCAAGGCCTGGGCGGCGTATAAGGACGCCACGTTCGACACGAAGGACCCGCAATATCGGGAATGGAGCAAAGGCAAGTCTGGCGTCTACGCCTCCAATGGTTCGGTACTGACTCTCTTCCGTCGCTCGCCTGGCGCGGGCGGCCTTCCGGATCAGTTTTGTATGTCGCTGCTTGCGCGTTTCAGCGGGTACCGTCCTAATTACTCGCGTGACTTCGCCGAAAAGCTGAACTACCTCACTTGGGTCGTCCTCAAGGCGCATACGCGCAACCATGCGGGCGAAGTGACGTTGCGGTCGAGCGATCCTCGGGATACTCCGCTAATTAACTTCCGTTACTTTCAGGAGGGCGGAGACGAAGATTTGACGGCAGTAGTAGACGGCATCCGCTTCGTGCGGCGCTTGACCGCGAAGTTGAAGAAGTCTGGCTTCATTGCCGAAGAGGAACTTCCCGGGGAGCAGAGACAAAGTGACGACGAAATCCGGGAGTTTGTGCGGAGCCATGCCTGGGGCCATCACGCGTCCTGTACGTGCGCGATCGCACCTATTGAGCGCAACGGAGTGCTCGACAGCGCTTTCCGGGTACATGGCGTCCGCGGCTTGCGAGTTGTAGACGCCTCGGTATTTCCCCGCATCCCCGGGTTCTTCATCGCGAGCGCAATTTACATGGTTGGCGAGAAGGCCGCCGATGTTATTCTGTCTTCGCGCGATTGACCTATTGATCTCCGGGGATCTCTAAGAAATGCATTGACTTCGCGGCCAAACTTGGAAATAATAAGTTCCACTTTCAAGATAGCGGCAAGAGGAGCAAATGGACGCAGCCGAATTAATGAAGATGAGCCAGGTGGAATTGGACGATCTGTTCAAGGCCAGCCCAGCGGGGGATATCCCGGATGGACAGGCGAAGGGAACGGCAATCATCGCTTCCGGGACTAAGTTCTGCCCGGAGATCGCCGAACTGATTAGTGTATTTGCCTGGCAAGGCAAGACATTCGACGGTAAGCGTGGGGTACTCACTAACCGCATCCTTCCATTAGGATTAAACGCGATAGTTGCCGAAGTCTACAAAGATAAGAGTTGGCTCGACGGCAAGGAGTGCATCGTGCTCGATTACTCCAAAACATCGCTGATCGCACACTGGATTCGGGATGAGATCCGTCTGGTCGCGCCTAATTTCTATTTGGGGAAAGTTTACTGGGAGAAGAGCCGCCTGATCGACTTCTGTCTCGACTTCACCGCGCCACAGGCGTAAGCGCGCAGGTTCGCCAATGAACTGCGAGGCTCAATGACGCCGCAGTCGACCTTCATGATCGTCGCGCCGATTCGACAGAACTCCGTTGGGGCGATGCGCGAGCTTCTTACCTCGATGAACTCAGGGCATGGAATCGCCGATCCGGAAAACACCCTGGTACCGTTTGGCAGGTTCGCCGATCTGCATTTCGCGAGGTTCGTGGTGCTCGACGATCTGACCATTGGAGACCCGGCTGAATTCTACGGTGTCGTGCGGCCCGATCCGCCGATCTACCTGGCGTTTCTGGGCGATTTCGATGGGAGCTACGACTCATTTATAAATCTCCTCGTAGAGACTGCGGCGCCTGGCCTGCGGCGGATATTTTCGCTCTGCGAAGGGTTTTCTTCCGATATGGACCTGCGCTCGTGGGTCGTCGCCCACGAGGTGCGTCCAACCGCATATTACTGCAATTGGGTCGGAAGAACGGTGCGGCAGACCATCGAGGAGGAGCGTCTACGCATCGCTTTGCGTAGTTACCTTGACGGTTCGCCGGCCATCGCGGACAGCCCGGCGGCCATGGTCCACCAATCGCTGCATCGGTTTATGCAAGGCGAAGTGAAAGCGGGCCGCTTGACTTTGACTCCGCCCGATCCTACTCCGTTGGGTTACACCGTGCGGACGATATTGGATTGGGTAATTTTATTTGTGGCGGTTTTGGGCGCCATTGTGACGTTGCCCATAACGATCATCCCCTTGGCGCTTCTGGCCTGGATGCTGCGTTCGCGGGAGAATTCCGATCCGGAATTTGCGCCGCTTCCGGACCCAGCAACTGGCGATGAGCCTGGCCGTCCAGGAAGATTACGACGTTACTAATCAGTTCAGCGCGATGGGTACGCTGAAGCCGGGCTGGTTTCGCAAGTTAATCGTCACGCTGGCGCTGTGGGTCATCAACCTTACCGCGCGGATTATCTATACTAAAGGGCGCCTCACTCGTATCCACACTATCCATTTTGCGCGTTGGGTATATCTGGACAACGGCTCCAGGGTGTTTTTTGCGAGCAATTACGATGGCAGCCTTGAAAGCTACAACGAGGACTTCATCAACAAGGTGTCTATCGGGTTGAACCTGATATTCGGCAATGGAATCGGCTATCCTCGTACCGCCTGGCTGATATCGAAGGGCGCCAAGGATGAACAGAAGTTCAAGTATTACCTGCGCCGCCACGAATTACCGACCGACGTCTGGTACAACGCGCACACCGGTCTGACCGCTTACGACATGCAGCGCAACAGCGTCATCCGGCTCGCCGTGGAAAAGCCGTCGCTTAGTGAAACGGAAGCCCGTGAGTATGTCACATTACTGTGAGGGAAATGCTTGAGGGACACGTGAGATTGCCCGACACGCGCGACGTGCAAGGAATATCCGCCTTTGGCTACGGCAAGATGACGATGGCGCGCTATTTGCTTGTGCGGGTGCGGAATGCCGAGGCCGCCAGGGCCTGGATTGCTTCGGCTCCAATTTCCACAGCGGAGTTTCGCCAAAGCCCTCCCCCAACGGCATTGCAAGTGGCATTCACGCCGGCTGGACTGCGGAAGTTGGGTTTGCCGGAAAGGATCGTCGCCGGATTCTCGGTTGAATTTCTGGACGGAATGACGGGCGATGCCAACCGTTCGCGCCGGCTTGGCGATACCGGATGGAGCGATCCGGCGAAATGGCTGTGGGGCAGCGAGGACAACACCGCCGATCTGGCGGTGATGTTATATGCCGAAAAGGATCTCGACCAATGGCAGCAGACAATCCAAACAGCGCCGTGGAGCGAGGCTTTCGAAATCGCGCTTACGCTTGAGACATCGAACATGGGTGGCGTCGAGCCGTTCGGATTCATGCGACGGCGTTAGCCAACCGGAATTCGATTGGAAACGCCAGCACGCCGCCGCAAGCGACACGATTACATACACCAATGAGGTCGCGGTAGGCGAACTCCTGCTCGGCTATCCCAACGAATACGGCAAATTTACGGATCGGCCGCTGCTTGAAACGTCGGACGATCCAACGGATCAGTTGCTACCAGCCGAGGACCATACTGCGAAGAAGGACTTTGGCCTGAATGGCACTTACATCGTCCTGCGGCAACTCGAGCAGGATGTCCGTGGTTTTTGGCAATACCTGGCTCGCGAGGCCGGCGTGAACGCGGAGGGCCGCTACCGCCTCGGGAGCTTCGCTGGTGGGAAGGAAGACGGATGGCGACCCATTGATTCCAGATACCGGGCAGAAGATTGCCGGCGTCGTCGAGAAGCCGGGCACGCCGCGGAATGCGTTCACCTACGATAAGGACGTGATGGGCACAGAGTGTCCTTTCGGCGCCCATATCCGCCGCGCGAATCCTCGAAATGCGGATCTGTTCGGACATCCAACCAATCTGCTCGGCAGGCTGGAATGCATACTCGGAATCCCCCGTCCGCAGATGCGCGACGATCTTATCGCTTCCACCCGCTTCCATCGAGTCCTGCGGCGCGGCCGCGAATATGGCGAGAAACTGTCTCCCGAAGACGCGCTCAAGCCCGCGCCCGCAGAAGAGGCTCCGCGCGGCTTGCACTTCGCCTGTCTTGGCGCCAACATCGCCCGCCAATTCGAGTTCGTGCAAAACGCATGGTTGATGAGCACTACGTTTAATGGCCTAACCGACGAGAGCGATCCACTCTTGGGAAATCGCGCCGCGGTGGGAGACCGCCCTGTTACGGGCAACTTCTCCATCCCTCGGGATGGCAAGGCGGCGCGCCGGCTAACCGGCATGCCACAATTCATTACCGTGCGCGGCGGCGGATATTTCTTTCTGCCGAGCCTGCGCGCCCTACGCTACATCGTGCGCGCCGGAAAGATTCCGGCCTGACAGGAGCAAGAGACGTGAAACGAATTCTCATCGCCGTTTTGGTTGCCATTTTTGCCGTAGTTGTCATCGTGGCGGCGACGGTTTTCCTCACGTGGTGGCGCAGCCCCAAGATCGGACACGTAAAAGACGAAGCTATGTTGGCCGGCCTGAACGCGGGCGATTTCAAAGCGGCGGACGAAGACTACTTCCACGACATGGATGGCGCGGTCTCGCTCACCGCGGACGAGATCAAAGGCCGCAACACCTGGATTGTCTGGACCGCCGGAGACGATCGCCTCTGGGACAAGTTGGCCCTCGCCAGCGTGGGCGCGCTGGATTTTGTGAAAACTCTGTCATCGCACCCCAGCCTGAAATACAACCGCGACAACCGCTGGGATTATCTCGGCTTGGTAAATGAGCCGTGCTTCGAAAGGCCCACTGGCCCTGATCCCAACCGGTTCGGCCTGTGGCTAGACAAGCGCACTGCCGATTGTCCACCCGATCCGTTCGAAAACGAGACGAAATATCCGGGCGTGAAATACGGCGCGCGCGGTAAGAACATTCCGGCAGGTTCCTACTACGGTTACGCCACAGGCGTGGTAGGTCTGCGTCTGTTTCTCAATCCGGATTTCGACGAAGCGGCCCAGAAGAGATGGGATGCCGCGCGGTATTACACCGATCCCACTTACTACAATTCGAAGGATCTGGTCAGGCCCTATCGCGTAGGTATGTCATGCGGCTTCTGCCACGTAGGACCTAATCCAGTCCGACCGCCGGCGGACCGCAATCATCCCAAGTGGGAGAACCTGAGCTCCAACGTAGGCGCGCAATACTTTTGGACAGACCGCATCTTCTACTGGGACCAGGATCAAAGCAACTTTGCATGGCAGTTATTCCACACTTACCGCCCGGGCACTCTCGACACGTCGCTCGTCTCCGCCGACAATATCAACAATCCGCGCACCATGAATGCTGTCTATCAGCTTTTGCCGCGCCTGCTGGAAGCCAAACGCTGGGGCAAGGAAAATCTGCAAGGCGGCGAGCGGAACAACAAGCAGGTCAATGACTACCTGAAAGAGGGGCCTCTCGCCCAACTCTTCCAACCGCCCGACACCGTTTGGACCCCGCGCGTTTTGAAAGATGGCTCCGATTCGGTGGGCGTAATGGGCGCGCTAAACCGCGTGTATCTGAACATCGGCACGTTCAGCGAGGAGTGGCTGCTGCATTTCAACGCTCTGGTGGGCGGCAAACCGGTTACGCCAATCGAAATCAGCGTGGCGCGGCAGAACTCGCCGTACTTTGTCGCGACCGAGGCGCAAACTTTCGGCACCGCTCAGTTCTTTCTGAAGTCTACTAATCCCCATTACCTCAAAGATGCGCCGGGAGGAGATCAATACCTGACGAAAGACAAAGCGCTTTTGAACCGTGGAAAGATTGTGTTCGCGGAGAACTGCGCGCGGTGCCACTCCAGTAAATTGCCGGAAAACGCCCCCGGCCTGGATCCTGGCGGCTGTGCGGGGAAGGATTATCTAGGCTGCTGGGATAAGTACTGGACTTGGACCCAGACCGACGACTTCAAGAGCAAGATGCGCGCGATCGTCCAGGCCGACGATTTCCTCAAAGACAATTACCTCTCCGCCGAGTTTCGTGTTCCGGTAACCCTGACGCGCACGAACGCGTGCAGTCCGCTCGCCACTAATGCGCTTGGCGGAAATATCTGGGATAACTTCTCCTCGCATTCCTATAAAGATCTGCCATCCGTCGGCGAGATTACGTGGTATCACCCGGTTACTGGCGAAGCGCACACATACACCATGCCGGCCGGCGGGCGCGGATACACGCGGCCGCCTTCGCTCGTGAGCGTATGGACGTCGGCGCCGTTCCTCCTGAACAACTCGGTTGGGCCGTTCGACCCGGATCCTTCGGTGGAAGCGCGGATGCGCACGTTCCAGACCTCCATCGAGCAGATGCTCTGGCCGGAGAAGCGCGAGAAAGACAGCGTTCTCGGCGCGAAGATTCCGGGCGCAATCGACCGCACTACCGCGCGCAGTTTCCTCCGGATCTCCGGAGGCTATCTTCCCGATGCGCTGCAAAAGACGCTTGGGGTTGGCCAACATCTCTTGCCCTCGCTTTTCGGGGATGGCGGAATCGAACTCGGCCCAATCCCCAAAGGCACTCCGGTCGGACTGCTGGCCAGCTTGAACCCGCTTTCCGAAGATACCGATCCGGCGAAGCGGCTACAGCATGACGAGAACCTTCTAAACCTCGTGGTTACGCTCGGCGGCGACCTGCGGAAGCTGCCGAAGGACGCCACCGACGAGCAAGCCGCGCAGGTCTTAGGCAACTCGGTCGACAAGCTGCTCGATCTGAGTAAGTGCCCGGACTTGATTGTGAACCGCGGCCATTACTTCGGAACGGATTTCCTAGAGCCGGGCGAGAAGCCCGGCGTGCGCCAACCCGGGCTAAGCGACCCGGATAAACGTGCGCTGATCGAGTTCCTCAAGACGTTTTGACGGGCGCGCGCGGCGGCACGATGGTTGCTTGCCTTGACGTACGAAAAAGCGTACGATTATCGATATGAACAGCATGAACGCCAGCGAGGCCCGAGAGAAGCTTTACCGGCTGCTCGATGAAACGGCGAGAGATCACGAGCCCCTGCTTATCACTGGCCCGCGTTCCAATGCCGTCCTTGTAGGAGAAGAAGACTGGAACAGCATTCAGGAGACCTTGTATCTTCTCTCCGTTCCGGGCATGCGCGAATCGATTCGCAAAGGTATCGGCACTTCGGTGGAGGAATGTGAGAAGGAACCGGGCTGGTGAACCATGGCAGTTGGTGTTTACCAAGCCGGCACAGAAAGACGCCCGCAAACTTGCTTCCGCCGGTTTGCGGCCGAAGGCCGAGGAACTCCTCTTAATTCTTGCCCGCAATCCTTTTGAGCAACCACCACGTTTTGAAAAGCTGCTCGGAGACTTAAAGGGGGCTTACTTCCGCCGAATCAATATTCAGCACCGTCTCGTATATCAAGTCATTGAAGAGAGCAAGGTGGTGAAGGTTCTTCGCATGTGGACCCATTACGAGTAGTGATGGCGCTTTAGGCAGCGCCCATCACCGCCGGTGCGGCTATCGCCACTGTGAACACGAATGCCACTTCTGGCTTCTGTATGTCCGAATGGGCTTTGATAAATTCGTCGGCCAACAAGTTACACGGCGTGCTCGGCTTGACGCCGTTTGCAAACGGGTAGGCTTGTCCTACGGCGAGCAGCGTTCCCGCACTGCCTTCCGGGGTAGTGTCCTTTGTCTGAGTGCCGTTGCTTCCCAGTCCGCCAAAGATGTCATTCGCGTCACCGAGCGCCGCGGCGACCACGCCGTTGATGCGCGATGCGATCGGATATGCCGTGCCAACGGCTTTGTCGTTCCGAGTGTGCGTGATGACGATCGGGCCGCGCACTTTCTTTTTTTCGATTACATCCCGGAACGCGCCCCGTCCTACCGTGCCGCCGTCGTCCAGCGCAAATCCGTTATGCGAGAACGCTCCCTGCAGCAAGAGCACCGTATCCGGCCGGAATTGCTCCTGCTCCGGCAACGCGTTAATCGCCGCCGCCACCAACCGGCATCCAAAGCTGTGCCCGATCAGGTGGATGCGCAGGTCCCCGCGGCTGCCACGCACCTTCTGGATCAGCGGCGCCACTCCTTTCGCGCCGACATCTCCGGCGCGCGCCTTCATCAGATAGTAGGTGGTGTAATTCAGAAAGTTCAAGAATCCCGATTTGATTCCGCCCAATACGTCCCGGAAACTAGCGGCGCCGCCGAGTCCGCTCGCGGGTTCCGTCGAGAAGGGATCGATCGATGCCGCACCCGTGCCCGCCGGGATGGCCGGCGGATTCAGCGGCTTCTGCAAATTCGTAAGCAGGGTCTTGGTTCCGGTCTCGAAAAAGCGCTGCGAAGCGTCGTCTGGCGATGCGGCTTCTCGAGGGAGCAAAGGCCGGAGAAGATCCACCACGCGAGCCTGCGCCGCCGGATCGTCTTCGATGTCGTCCATCAGCGCTTCAATCTCATCGAACTCGGCGGGCGCCGGCGCTGCCGCCGTTGGCCATTCCGACGCCGCATATAACGACTTCAGATCGCGAACGCGTTGCTTCAATTGGTCCGTGGTCACGGCATCGTTGAGTGATGCCGCTCCGCTGGGGATCAGATCCTTGTCTTCGAATTTCTTCGACGGCCACAGGACTCCGCAAATCGCGTATTTCCGCCCAGCCAGCGCCGGATTCGCATCCACCTGCGTTTTGATCAGACCGGCCAACCCCGAGTAAAGAGCGGTGGCATCGTCCATGTTGTTATTCCATCCATGGCACATGAAGATCAGATCGGTGGCGGCGTTGGCGCCCGATGCTACGCCGTTCATCAGCGCGTCCACGTCGGATTGCTGAAACAGAACTCCGTCCTTTGTGAACTGCACCGGAAAATAGGGGTATGGAAGGCTCATCGTTTTATCTCCCAATCTTATTTCTTCTTACACCGCTTGCATAGCTCGCATCATATCCACCAGACCGCCGCCCTGAAAGCCCCGCTCGCGGCCCAGGTCCGTGGCGTTCTTGATCAGGACGTCTTTGACCTCCTCCGGCTGGCCCACAAACTCGCCGCGCGTCGACAGTATTCCCGCAATAATACCGGAGACGTGCGGCGCCGCCATGCTCGTTCCGCTCCGCTCCAGGTAATAGGCGAGATTTGCCCCTGGCGCAGTGTTCAGCGGCCCGGCTTTCTTCAGGTAAGTCTGCAAGTCCGGACCCGCGCCGCACGAAATAATCCGCTCTCCCGGCGCCAGTAGATCTGGCTTCTGCCGCCCATCCCCGGTCGGCCCCTTCGACGAGAAATACGATACGCCGTAGCGGTGCGGCATATCGCGGTGGGTCGAGCCCACCGTCACCGCCAACTCGGCATTGCCAGGATCGTTGATCGTCAGAGTAAAGCCCTTACCCGTATTTCCCGCAGCGATGACCACCGCTACACCCGACCGAACGAGGCGGTCCACTTCCACGCAAATGGGACTGCACCCGCACGCGAACCACTCCGGGTCGAAGTCATAGCCCAAGCTCATATTTACGCCGTGGATGACAATGTTACGCCCATACCCGTTCAAATCCTGAACCTTCTGAATCGCCGCGATCAGCGTACTGACATCGCCTTCTCCATTGCTGTCAAGCACCTTGTAACTCAGCAGCGTACACTCCGGCACGATCCCCATTATCGCCGCGGTTACCGGCTGCCCCATGTAAGAGATCTTGCCGTTCTGGTCCCTCTCGCGCGACAGCGAGATTGCCTGATACGGATTTCCGTCCTGATCCCTGCCCAGTTCGCCGGCGATGATTCCGGCTACGTGCGTACCATGTCCGTAATCGTCGGTCAACTGATCTTCGGCCACCTCCAGCAGCTTGGGGCCGGTGAAATCCATATGTTTCAGACCATTCGGCAGCTTCAGGTTTGAATGCATCTTGAAGTGCGGATGCGTCCCATCGATGCCGGAGTCAAAAACCGCCCACACGATTCCCCGCCCCGTGGTCGCGAAGGAGCGCCGGCACGCGTCGGCCTTCACCGTCGCTACCGATCGCCAGATCTGCGCCCGCAGTTTAAAATCCGGCCAGACATGATAAATCGCGCGTTCCGTGGGCGGCGCTTCTTGATCGTTCTCCACCAATTCGCGGATCTCTTTCCCGGTCAGCTTGGCATAAACATACTGCTCGCTTTTATCGGTCTTCCACTCACTGATAAACCCCGAACTGCCATCTGCTGGAGTCGCGCTTCCGACGAGTTCGATCACGCGCGCTTTTGCCCCAGGCCGACCGGATGGGTAATTCGCGTTCACTTCGATCATCACGCTTTGAAGGCTTTTCTCATCGACCTCGATTCGTCTCAGCATGGGCACGGAGATCACGCTACGAATCAAGTTGTCCGGGTTGAAATATCGCCCATCATCCACATCCAGCCGCACGCTGGAGATCACCGGCTTCTGTCGATCGAGGTTAATCAAGGCTTTGATGACCTTGCCCTGCAGGCGCGCCTTTACCTGAGGATGTACGTCGTCGCATACCGAGAGGATGTGTTGCTGTGTGCGGTCCCCGGCGCTCTCGATCGCCTGTTTCACCAGCGCCTCTACCCGTGCGCACGCGGCGCCATTGGGAGTTCCACTCGCGTCCTCCGCTCCGACAATCTCGATGACAACGACTTGAAGCGCGCTATCGTCTGTCTCAATCCGATTCATTAACGGCTGCGCGACTATCGTTTCGATGGCGTCTGACATGAACGTACCTCCTCTTGTGTACAATTAACAGACACAGGAGTCAAGGAAAACCGGCAATCTTATGGCTAAGATCGATTGGTAGGCTCAGCCTGAGGAACACGAAGCGGATATCTAGCTGGGTTGGCTAAAGGTTCCTTGTCTCGGTCGCCATCGACGAACTCTTCAACAAGCCCAAGGGCTGCCCTGCACGGTAGCCAGGGAAGACTTGCGCCAAATCCGTCGTGCCCAACTGACCGGCGACCAGTTCGCTCAGGACCGCGCGGAAATCTGTTGTGACTGCCAGATCGCGGCCTTCGTAGAGCTGCTCTTCCTCCAGGCCGGGCCAGTTGCCGTAGACTTTCCCTCCGCGCACCGGGCCGCCCATCACGAACATCGCATCGCCGTGGCCGTGATCCGTGCCATTGTTGCCGTTCTCGCGCGCAGTGCGGCCGAACTCGGACATCGTCACCAGGACGATATCCTCCATGCGATCGCCCATATCGGTACAGAAGGCCGATAGCGCGCCGCCGAACTGGCGCAGCACTGTTGAACAACTGACCCGGCTCGCTCTGGTGATGGTCCCAACCGCCAATCTCGGCGAACGCCGTTTCGACTCCGGCGTCGGCTTTGATCAGCCGCGCGATCTGTTGCAGGCTCCGGCCCAGTTCCCCGCCCTGCCCGTACTGCGCGCCATTGGATGGGTTGTACGGCGTGCGGTTGAGCGAATCGAGCATGTGCATCGCCGCGAAAGCGTCCTTTCCGGCCGCCGCCAGCCGCTTGTCGGCCGAGTTCGCATACATGCTCTCGACGATGGCCGCGGTATTCTCGGCCGGCGTGAAACTGCTGCACATCATTGATGGCGATCGCCTCGCGGTCGCCTTGCAGCGTGCGCGGGAGTGTAGCGCTCAACGCGATGGCTCGCAGCGGAGAGCTATCCGGCGTTGCCGGGGGCAGCGCGCGATTCAACCATCCATCGCGCTTCATTCCCGGCGTTCCCGATTCCATGTAGTCTTGCGCATCGAAGTGCGAGCGCGACGGGTCCGGCGACCCAGTGGCTTCGACAATCGCCAGCATCTGCCGGTCCCACAGATCTTTCAAGCGGTTGCAGCGAGGGGTGCAGACCGAACCGCCCATCGAGATCGATGGCGCTGTTCCCTTGACCCGCTTTGCCCGGCGCGGCGATGCCGATGGTGGGGCGCAGTTCGTAATAGCGCTTCTCCGCGAACGGCACCACGACATTCAATCCATCCGCCGCGCCGCGCTGAAAGATCGCAACCAGGACTTTGCGCCTGCCGCCAGTGGATGCGGCAGCGCGTCCGAGCCAGAAAGGAACCGAGCCGGCGCCGGCCATTACCATGGCCGAGCCACGCAGAAAAATTCGTCTTGTCAGCATAACGATTACCTCCGTCTGAAATTCGGGTGAGCTGATGACAAGGCTTGCAATCAGTCCCGAGATCCATGCCTTCCATCCCCTTCTCGAGCGCAGTCATGGTTTGCGCGGAGGGTTCGCGGCCGAGCAACTCACGCGCAATCTCCGCCCGGCTCTTACCCGCGAAGCGCGATACATCCACCTTCACACCCAGTATCTTTCCCTCGACCAGCACCTCGGCGAAGCGAATGCGCGCCATCACATTCGCGGTGCTCAGCCACGTGTCTGCGCCATCCTTGTAGCCCGTTGGGGCCTCCTTGAGATAAAGGGGCTCGCCCATATCGGTTACACTCTGCTCGAGCATGAATGTGTCGAGCGCATCGGCATCCAGTGCGCGCACCGCGCTCACGACCATCTCGAGGGGCGATTTGATCTTGGATTGCCACGCACCTTTCGAGAAGAACTCGCGCGACGTGAACATCGTCTCCAGCACCGCGCGCAGATCGCCATCGGTCTTCGTGAAGGTGCGCGCCATCGCGTCGATCAGCGCGGGCGGCGGGTCGTCGGCCACGAAACGCCGGGCCAGCCTGGTTGAAATGAAGCGCGCCGTGGAGGGGTGGTGCGCCAGAATATCGATCGCCTCGAGTCCATCCCCCTCCTCGCCGCCCGCGGCGATCTTATGGCCGAGCACGGTCTTCTCGCCGGTATCGTGCATGAACGCGGCGTAGACGAACTCGGGGTTCTGATTGGGCTGCCGGATGGTCCAACCGGTGAAACAGCGAGCCACCGCGATCACGTCCTGCTGCGTGTAGCCACCGTTCACTCCCAGTGTGTGCAACTCCAGCAGCTCGCGGCCGTAATTCTCATTCAAGCCGTGGGATTGACGCGCCAACTGCTGTACGCCTGCGAACGGCCCCGGCGCAAACGGCCCAATCTGAAACACGTCGGGCGACATCGACTCCCAATTGTCGAGGTAGTAGAGCATGGCGGGGTGCCGCGCAACCGCCAGCAGCAGATCTTTAAACTTCCCCAGTACGTGCGGGCGGATGGCATCGCGCTCATAGCTTGCGAGAAGGACTCGATCGGGCTGGCCCTTTCCCTCATACACGTTGAAGTGGTTGAACCAGAAATCGGCAAGCACCTCTTCCAATTGCCGGTTCGAATAGATCGCGCGATAGAGCTTGGCCTCCTGCAGATCGCCGCTTACCACCTGCATTGGCGCGCGGGTCATCATGCCCATACGGCGCAACTCGGGTTGACCGGCCAATGCAACCGGCGGAAGCGCGCCGGCCACCTTCTCGAGTTTGTCCTCATCCAGCGAGGCGAAGAGCGCGGCGCGCTGCTCCGGCGTGCCCTTTAGCGCGATCTGTCTCTGGACCGGGATCGAGCAGGTCCGTCAGGGGCGGCCGCAGACGGCGCTGCTCCTCACGCTGCTCTTCCGCGCGCTTCGTGCGGGCGAGTTCCCGCTCCTTTTTAAGCTCGGGCAGTCCTTCGACTACGTTGTCGGGTACGACCGACAACACTTGCTTTCGCTTCTCTGGGTCCAGAGCCATAATTGCGGCTGAGCGCTCCTCGGCGGTGCCGTTGTAGACCTTGCGAAATTGGTCTCCGGGAAGCAACTCATTCACGCGTATCGGCGCGATCATCATCATTCCGGGGCGCTGCGGAGAATACTGCTTGAGGATATCGGCGCCACTCATGCGAATGGTTCCGAGCGGCTTCAATCTGATCTCGAGCACGGGATTCTCCGCGATGCGCTCAGGATGCAACTGAAGCTCGATCCACTTTTCGACGCCCAACTTTCGGACTTCCGCCAGATCGCCGGGCCGTGCGCCGAACGTCAGGCGGTTGATAGCCTGCTGGATTTTCTCCTCGGGAGAGAGTTTCGTTTCGAAGAGGCGATTCGGATCGCCTCCGCCAGAAGCGCCGTGAGCGGCGAGCACCGCGGCAACCGTCAGTAGCAAGCGCCCTATCATCACGCTGCACCTCCGTAACCGATTGGACTGCGCCTTTGCGACTGCAGTTAGCAATCAGTATACAGCCGATTGATGCCGAGCGCGGCGCGTGCGTTGATCGCGATCTACTCAATGGTGAAGGGTTGCTTGATCTCGCATGTCTGGTTGCCGATGGCGTCTTTGGCCTGCACCACCAACGTGTAGGCGCCGGGTTTGATCTTAGCCTGTAACTCGATACTCATTGTCGCGGGAACGAAGGCGCGCGGATAGAACGATTCGCTCTGCTCACCTACAGGCTCGCGCTGCGTCCACAGGGTGTTTCCATCGGGACCGAGAACCGAAGTGATATAAGTCACATCGATGCGGTTGTTGGGGCCATAGCGGAATCCCATAATATCGAACTTCGCCCAGAGGTGATCGCCGGGCACATAGGCCGCGCGTTCCGCGGGGCGCGTGTCGTCCTCATGGCGCAGGAAGCGGAAGGCCTGCACGGAAAGCGAATCGCCCGGATGGATGTCTTCACGCCCGCGCACGCGGACGGGGACGGAGAGTTCGGTTGAAGTTTTCGCGATGAGGTCATCCACTTTGACGACGATTTTATATTCGCCGGTGAAGAGCAAAGTGGGAAGGTTGACGGTGGTCTCGACCTTAGGGAGCCACTCTTTATCTTGAGGTGCGACTTCGGCGTTGACGTTGTTCTTGTAGGGTTCGGTGAGGGCGACGCCATGAGGATCGACTGCCTGTACGGTGTAGGCAAGCCGCACCTGCTCCTTGTCGTCCTTCGTGTAACCCGAGATCCGGCAGGTGAAGTAGAGCGAATCGCCGGGATGGTAGCCGGCGTTGACGGGGTTGGGAGGGCCGCCATCGCTGTCGCTGATGGCGGGCCGGACTACCGCCAGAGTGGCTGCGGACGCGAGGAGCGCGGAGAAGAGCATTGCGGAGAACAGGCGCCGCATGCTTCCAGTCTACAGCGTACGGCTTGCTCGCTTCGCGAGCGGGGTCGGAGTGTTCGCTTCGCGAGCGGGGTCGGGGGTCAGGGGTCGGGGGTCGGGGACTGCTCGCTTCGCTCGCCAGGAGGGGCGTTGCGACACGCGTGGCGTGGACAGGCGTAGAAGGCCTGCCCCGCATTCGACACACTTCGGCGGATGCGGGGTGCATAGCTTGGATAGGTTGTCAAAGATCCGTGGGCCGGGGCTCCGTAGGCCTTGCGGCGAGGGAGTCGGCACCGTGCTGCTGGAACAGAACTACGTGGAAACTAGCTGGACAGGCTGGAAGCCTGTCCTACGAAGCCGCCATGAAGCGGGCCTTGGCCTCCTCCAGGCGGGCCATGCGACCGATGACGCGAGCGATTTCGGGCAGTGAATAAACAAAGCCACCGCAGAGTTCGGGGGGCGGGAAGTCTTTCGCTGCATCCGCCGTTTGGCCTTTGGCATGGGCGAGTTGCGTGAGTAAGATTGCTTCTGCTTCGGCTTTGGAGTACGCGCGCTTTTCGCTGGGCCTGCAGCTCTTTCAACTCGGCGGTGTTCTTTTCGATGGCGCGCTGAATGCGGGTGGCGTAGAGCGCGACGGCTTTCAGGCCTTGCTTGGGGTCGAGCCAGGCATCGGCGAGGAGAGAGACGGGGTCAAGCGCATCGTCCGATTGTCCAAGCATGATTTTGGTGAAGAGCGCATCCTCCATATCATGGGCGCTTTGCAGGCGCCAGTAATTTCGGGCGATGTTGATAACCAAAGTCCGCTCGGGGACGCCGACGGGGGCGTAGGCGTGGATATAGCCTTCGACGTGTTTTGCGACGGCTTCCTTTTCGCCGGGGAGGGCGGGGTCGCCCTTTCCTGTGAGTTGATGTTTGACTGCGTTCGCGGCGACGATTTGGCGGCCTGCTTCGGTGGTTGGACCCGTTGAACGTTGCGCGTTTGCTGATTGGCGGCGATTTGAGCTGGGGTAGACATTTTCGTTTTCTCCTGTTCGTATCAAAAATAAAAGGGCTGCCTGAGGCGCGAAGCGCGCCGAGCAGCCCTTTCTGATTTCAGAATAGCAGG
>CAVXPE010000009.1:0-101690 GCA_963763545.1 Bryobacterales bacterium | reverse complement strand
ACAAGCCGGAAGATCCCCGGCAAGAACAGATAGGAGAAACGGCAGAACAATCGTCATCGAAGCTGCGAAACGCAAGAGCAGAAGTAGCACAGCCGCATGGAAGCTCAGCGCAAGGCCCTCGAAGGCATCGTAAGCAAGCCGCAACCACCCCGGCTGTCGCCCAGGACCGGCAGCCCAACGCCGGAAGAGAAGCCTGCCAAACGCCAGGCTCCAGTTAATAGAAATCCGAGCCTGTCCTAGTCGAGATTCTCTATTCCGGGTCGGCTTACGAGTCAGAAGAGCTTACGGGAATCATCGTATCATTCCGAGACGCGTCAATCCAAGCCCCAAGATGGTGGTGCACAGGAGGACCCAAGAATCCGGCTCAGGCGTGGCGATAGGGCCATTGTAATCGCCTACTACATTACCTGAGTCATTGATTCCGAAGATTTGGGTGCTACCACCAGGGAGGTTGCTAGGGTAATCTAGTGTTGTGTACCCCCCTCCTGCTTCCACAAAGCCGTGGAGTTGAGGGCCGAAGTTATCGTAATACCCGGCTACCTGCCCCGAGTCATTGATTGCCCAGGCAGTGCTTGAGTCGGGCAAACCGCCCGGGAAATCGATTATCGTTAGAGCGCCCCCGGTGTCTACGAAACCTTGAGTACTTGTCCCGTTCGCGTAATACCCGACCACTTGACCCAGATTATTGATGCTGAGGGCTTCGGTCAAATCGCTGCCTGGAACATTTATCGTCGTGAAGACGCCCCCAGTTTCCACAAAGCCGTGCTCTCCTGTGGCATCGAAGAAACGCCCCACTACCTGCCCTAAGTCATTAATTCCGTAGGCGGTGGTAGAAGTAGCGCCTGGGACATCGATAGTGGTGAAGACGCCGCCAGCGTAAACGAAGCCATTCTCCGCTCCGGTAGTGCCGCTGTGGAAGGTCCCTACTACTTCACCTAAGTTATTGATTCCGTAGGCATTGGTGTTCGAGGCCCCGGGGACATTAATCGTGGTGTAGACTCCTCCTGTGTCCATAAAGCCGGAGACGTTATTCACGCCGCCGACTACTTGGCCTGAGTTATTGATTCCGTACGCATCGGTGTATAAAGAACCGGGGACATCAATCGTGGTGAAGACGCCCCCTGATTCTGTGAAGCCAATTTGGTTTGCTACGGCGGCCCCGGCACCTCCAAAGAGGATGATCCCGGTAAGCAATAGTCCTCTGTGCGCAGTGTATTTCATCTTTGCCGCTCCTCAACGTGCTGGTTATTTGCCCGAAGAATTTAGCCTTGCTCTGAGCACGACGATTATACACTCGAAATAGTGACCGGATTCAGCAACCCGCGCCACCCGCCCGAATGTTGGCCCGCGTTTTTTCCCTGCTACAGTGAAAGCGTTATGCAAGCTCTTTTCGAAGGAGGGTCCTAGTGGGATTGGATCAGTCAAAGCATTACACCGCGCAGATATGCGTGAACGGACATATCGTAAGTTCGCAGTTGAACAACTATCCGGGCGTAGAAGAGATTTATTGTTCAAAGTGCGGTGCTGAGACTATAACAGCTTGCAAGGCGTGCAACGAGCCGTTACGCGGCGTCAGTCGGTACGCACATGGTGATGAATACAAACGGCCAGCGTATTGCTTCAAGTGTGGCTTGCCATATCCCTGGACGGAAGCCGCGCTGAACGCTGCAAATGATCTTACGCGGGAGCTTGAGCTATCGGATAGCGATGCTGACGCGTTAAGGTCCACCTTCCAGGACTTGGTAAGCGAAAGTGCTCAAACGACAGTCGCGGCATCTCGCTTCAGGCGGATCGTTGCGAAAGCAGGCCCGTTGGCCGCAGATGGGTTCAAAACGATTCTTGTCAATGTCGTTACTGAAGCGGCAAAGAAGGTAATGTTTCCTGGGCACTAAAAATTTAATCCCAAAGCTAGAGGGTGAGTAACTCGGATTCAGTCACTACATCCTCCACTACACCGGCCCGAAAGGAACGGCTGTTAACCGAAAGGGTGGAACTTCGCTTCCCGAAGCCACAGCGTCCGTGGCGAACGACAGGCGAACACGACAAACTCTGGTCGTGACCGGAGACGCAAAGACCCAGGCCGAACTTGCATCCCTCCGCAGCAAGCTGATGGCGATGTCCCTCGATCAAGCCGAAACGTTCTACCGCACAGCATACAAGTGCTGTGAGCTTGTCTCCAAGGTGCCAGAACCGATGATGATTCAGCACTTGGTTACGGCGTGGCGGGTGCTGCGGATTCGGAGCCGGTGAGCGTCGCAAGGCCGACACTGTCCCGTCGAAAAAAGGGGGGCCGGAGGTTGCCTTCCGGCCCGGCCACAGGGGCTTAGAAATTCGATGCGCTATCGTCGATGCCATTCGTCCAAGAGTGATTCTTTATATTTTTGAGGATGCTTGCGCGAAGCAGGAGCGCGTTCTGAGCGTTACTCCTCAGTCATGCGGGAGCGCTGGGCACGGGTCCCGCGCCCAAGTCACTGGCTAAGCTAAAGCTTATTTGAAAACCCACTTCGTCACGAGCTTGCCAATCTCTTCGAGACGAAACCCAAAGATGTACCGCAGTAGCAGCCCAAGGAAAAAGCAAATCATGACCCAGCCTAGGATTACACGTTGAATCTCCTTCGGAAAGAACCAAGCGATTCCTGCGCCTACCCTCTTAGGCACAGATCTTAGGGTTTCTGCCACTGGATTTGATTCAAGGTCTCGTTCGCACGCCCAAATCCCCTTGTCTAGGATGTCCAAGACATGTATAACGTTTGGTCGGGCGTCATCCTCCAGTGTTACGTCTATGAAGGCCTCCAGGAAATTAAATTTGCGAACCAATCCCCCGAACATAGGTGGCGGAAAGACTTTCCAAATCCAGGGCAATCCATACGCATTCAGTATAATTGTCACATCGGGAATGTTCCTTGCGATATTCTGACGCGAGCCGTTAACTGCCGCCAGCACCTTGGGAGCCATAGCTTTCGCGATTTCGTCCTGGCTTCCAATCATCCATTCACTGCCGGTATAGTTCTCTTGCCGGAAAGCTTTTAAACCACGTTGAAACTCCTCAACGTACGTCTTCACTGTTTTTAATAGTTCGATGGACTGTTGGAGTTGGACGGAACTCATTTTCCGTATGGTACCCCGTCAGCCCGGCCAACTGCACCGCTCGCCCTGGAAGCCTACGTGGAGCAACGAATTTGAGCAATTTTGGGTAATGCGCGTCGGGACGGAGGGCAAAAATGGCACGTAGAGCAACGAATCCTCTATAACTTACAGACCTGTCAAGCCCCTATAGCTTTCGAATCTCACCCTCACCGCCTCTCAGGCGGGATTACTCCCCATAAACGCGCATCGAACAGCCGATTCGCCGAAGAGTCGCCGTTCCGGGCGCGATGCCGGCTCGTCGGGGGCCGATCTTGCCGGGTCCTAATGTCGGCTATCGCGTCGAACGGACCGTGACGTGTGCATTCGCTAAAATCACTCCGTAACACTCCCCTGTTCGGTAGCGGTGTTCGATCTTGGCGGTGTGATAATCGACTGGAATCCACGCCATCTTTATCGCAATTGTTCGAACATGAAACCGACATGGAACATTTTCTG
Source organism: Bryobacterales bacterium (assembly GCA_963763545.1). GTDB lineage: Bacteria > Acidobacteriota > Terriglobia > Bryobacterales > Bryobacteraceae > PALSA-243. Next base: position 98,108 of record CAVXPE010000009.1, on the reverse strand, counting down.
GAGAACATCTGCACGACAAAATGGAATCAGCGGTAAGACGCCGGGCGAAGCTTTGCGCAAGCCTGCGCAGCACTGAAACTCGAGCATCCCAATAACGCCGAAATGATCGATGCGTGGTTCGCCGTTTCGATGAAATGATGACAGGACCGATCGCGGGCACTGTCGATATTCTCTCTGAGCTGCGGGAGAGGGAAGTCCCCATCTATGCCCTGAGCAACTGGTCAACGGAAACTTTCCCTTTTGCGCGGAGAGATTCGAATTCCTGCAGTGGTTTCGCCCAATCTTCCTCTCCGCCGAAGTGCGCCTGGTCAAACCCGATCCGCTAAGGATTCGTTAGGAAATAATAGTGCCAGTTGATGAGCCGATTGCCTCTCTCGGGAACGCCGGGCAGAAGCCCGGCGGCAGGGCAGAAGTCTTGCCCCACAAGGAATCATCTGGATCGGTGGAACGGTTGTTAACGAACAGTGCCTAATCTTTAAACGCTTCTGCGAAACGTCCCCGGCGTCAATTCCGAGCGAACGGAGCGCTTTTCTACGACACCTGACGCCCGGCTGCGAGGCCGGGTCCTATTATTGGATAAGGAGGATTTCGATGACTCAAACACCAAGTAAGACAATGAAGGCTGTGGCGATTGATCGGTTTGGTGGAGTTGAAACGTTAGAAACTCAGGAGCTTCCCATCCCGGCCGTTGGCGCCGACGAAGTGTTGGTTCATGTGGAAGCCGCTGGCGTCGGCGTTTGGGATCCCTTTGAACGGGAAGGCGGATTTGCGAAAGAGTTCAATATCAAGCCCGTGTTTCCACTTGTATTGGGATCCGATGGCGCCGGCACTGTTGAAGCCGTGGGACCCCAAGTGAAGCGGTTTAAAAAAGGGGACCGCGTTTACGGAATTTCCTTTCTGAATCCGAAGGGCGGATTTTATGCGCAGTATGCGGTTGTGAAAGAAACCAGTTTAGCGCTCATCCCGGGAAAACTCACCATGCCAGAAGCCGCTGCCATGGCCGTGGATGCTGTCACGGCTCTTGCGGGTCTTGATACAACGCTGGGCTTAAAAAATGGGGAGTCCCTATTGATCTTTGGCGCCAGCGGCGGCATTGGTCACTTGGCCGTGCAATTCGCCAAACGCATGGGCGCGCGCGTATTGGCCGTGGCCTCGGGCGATGATGGTGTTGCCTTTGTGCGCGGTCTTGGCGCGGACAAGGTTGTGGATGGATATAAGGAAGACGTGCTCGCTGCCGCGCGCCAGTTCGCACCCAACGGTCTTGATGCCGTGCTCCTAACGACGGGTGGTGAAGCGGCTGAAAAATCTTTAGCCGCTCTACGAACGGGTGGACGCGTCGCCTATCCCAACGGTGTCCAACCCGTTCCCAAAGAACGTGCTGGCATTAAACTTCAAAACTATGACGGCGAATATAACCCGCCACCCTTAGACAAGGTCAACCACCTTATCGACGCCGGTCCGTTCGAAGTCAAAGTCGCCCGAACATTCACTCTAGATCAAGCCGCCGACGCTCAACGCGCGCTCGACGATCACTACCTAGGCAAGCTCGCGCTGATCACGAAGTAATCTCCGCTTACACGGAGCCGAAATCCGCCGTAGAAATACAGATTAACCGGGCACGCAATTAAACCAACATCCGCACGAGCGGGACATCTGGCAAAGGCTCACGATCCGTTACGGAGCGCTTAAGCTGGCGCGGCCGTAGTCAGGCGCGTACGGATCTGCGCCATCACATCCGAAGCCAGGAACGGTTTGCGCAGCATGGGGAAGTTGTTCTCTTCGCAGAGAACCTCTTCCTCCGGGGGAAGTATGGTCCCCGTCATGACGATTACCAGTATGCCGGGCCGCGTCTGCGCGAAGTCCACTCCCAGTTCAACGCCGTTGCCGTCGGGCAGCATGTAATCGAGCAGGGCGGCATCGGGTTTGTGCTCGGCCATGAGACGCTTCGCCGCCGACGCCGATTCCGCAGTGAGCAGGCGCCAACCGGCGTCCGCCATCAGGCGCTCCAGAAAGTGCAGCAGATCGCGATTATCATCCACCAGCAGCACCGTGGGATGCATGGGCTGCACAACCGGCGCGGAATCATGCGCACGCAGGTTCAACTTCTCGCCGTCTTCGGAAACTTCGACGGCTACCCGCGCTCCGGGACTCACTTGATTGGTTGCGACGAGGGTCGCAAGGGGCTGCGTGAGGAACCGATGAATCGTCCGGTTCAGTTCGCGCGCGCCATATTCGGAGCTGGTTCCCTTAGTGAGCAGGAACTGCCTTGCTTCCTGCGACACCTCGAGCGTAAAGGACCGGTTGCCCAGACGCGTGTTCACGTGGTTTTTGCAACTCGGAGATATGGTGGCTCAGGATCGATGCAAGCGACGCTAGCTTTGTCACGTTGCCGAATACTGTTCCGAGCGCCTTGGCGCGGTCCGGGTCACGCGCCGCGGGTAAAAGCAGTCCACAATACCCACAGTCTAGACCTTCCGCAGTGCGCCGCACTGGCGGCCTGTCCGATGCGTCACAATTCAACTCCCGGCCAGGACAGGTTTTACAAGTTGCTGCGAAGTGGCGGTGACACGGCCCTAATCTAAGTAGACACCGAAACAAGGCTCGGCTGCGCCTCATCCAGCTGGAAGCCCATGATTTCCTCGAAAATTCCACCAGCTGTTTCGGAAAGGAGAATTGATGACCCCTCATCACAAAATCAAACGAACAGCGACGCTGGCTGCCGGCACGGCACTGTTGCTTAATTTGCTGCCGACGCGGTTGACTGCCCAAACTACTACGCCGAGCAGCCTGGACTGGCCGTCTTATGGGAATGACTTGGGAGCTATGCGCTTCGTCAACGTCGATCAAATCAACCGCTCTAACGTGGCGTCGCTGCAGCCGGTATGGATCCTTCACACGAACGTCATGAACGCCGATACCTCGTTCGAGAGCCAACCGATCATCATCGGCGGCGTTATGTACGTGACTTCGCCGCACGGCCACGTGTTTGCCTTGGATGCCACGACCGGCGCCATCAAGTGGACTTTCAACCCGACGATTCCACCACTTTCCGAGCTTGCCATCTGCTGCGGGCAGGACAACCGGGGAGTTGCGGTGGGGAACGGGATGGTCTTCGTGGGGCAACTCGACGCCACGCTGGTCGCTTTGAACGCCGCAACCGGCAGCGTCGTATGGAAGGTTACCGTAGACAACTACCTGGACAGATGGACGGAAACCATGGCGCCGCTGTTTCTGAACGGGATGGTCATCATCGGGGCTTCCGGCGGCGAGTATCAGAGGCGCGGTCACGTTCGCGCCTACGATGCCAACACGGGCGAACTGATTTGGCAGTTCAACACCACAGCAGGGCCGGGCGAGTTCGGAAACAATACCTGGGCGGGTGAGTCCTGGAGGACAGGAGGCGCAACCGTCTGGACCACTCCGGCCGCGGACCCTCAACTCGGGTTGATCTATATCACAACGTCAAATGCGGGGCCGGACGAAAACGGGTCGCAGCGCGCCGGGATGAACCTGTTCGCGTCGTCGATTGTGGCGCTGAATGCGACCACGGGGCAGCGGGTGTGGCATTTTCAGGAGGTTCACCACGACCTTTGGGATTACGATTCGACCCAGCCGGTACACCTGTTCACCCTGTCGCGCAACGGCCAACAGATTCCAGCACTCGGTCACGCCAATAAGGCCGGCTATTACTATATCCTCGACAGGCGGAACGGCGCCCCGCTCTTCGATGTCACGGAGACGCCAGTGCCAGCCACACCGGCATGGCAAAGGCCGTGGCCCACACAACCGATTCCTGCAACCGACCCGCTGATCCCGCATACCGTCTCAAACCCGCCGGCGGGCGTTCTGACCGGTCCCATTTTTACTGTGCCGCAGGAACTGCCTACGCTGATCCAGCCATCGTATGAAAGCGGTCCCGAGTGGCCTCCCAGCGCCTACAGTCCGCGGACCGGTTTCTCCTACGTGCAAGCCGGAGGATATTCGCCAGCGACGTACGCCGCCATTCCCCCGGAGGTGAACAGCTTCGGATCGACTGCGGGCGGCCCGCCCCCAGGCACTGAAGATTATGGCCTCTTCGTCGCAATGAACACGACAACCGGAAAGATAGCCTGGAGCACCCAGTTGCCACAAAAATTTTATTCTGGCGTCGTCGTCGCAGGCGACCTGGTTTTCTTTGGGGAAGGCAATGGCAAGTTCAACGCCGTGGATGCGACGACGGGCAATGTACTGTGGACGTTCCAGAGCACTCTGCCGAACGTCGGCGGCGCCAACGGGGCTCCCGCGGTTTACGTAGTCAATGGAGTCGAGTACGTGGTGATGGATTTCGGCGGCAACGCCGACGCGGGCTTTGCGCAGGGCGATGCGCTCATCGCGTTTGCTCTTCCACAGAGCGGGCAGACGCAGCCCTTGATGGTGCAGGCTAACCCGGTGCAGGTGGATACCGGCGACCTTCCCGCCTCAGCAATGCAACCGCCGCTTACTGCTGCACCGCCGGATGCGCGGGTAGTGGAACTCGTAGCTCACGATTTCGCTTTTGAGCCTCGATCCTTCACCGCATTGCCGGGAGAAAAAATCGCGGTCCAAATCGTGAATACGACATCAGGGGGAACGGGTTTCACGATCACGCTGCCCACGGGACGCATCGGGCTAAATGGGGCGATCGCGGGGAATCAAAGCGGCTACTTCGTTTTCTCCGCTCCCAGCCAGCCGGGAGTCTATGAATTCTTCGGTTCAGCCCGGTTCTTCGGCATGACGGGCGAGATGCGGGTTGGGCCGGCGTGCCCCACATCCTCCACACCCTGCCTGAGCGTGACGGGAATTGCGGGATCGGCGACCGTGCGTTCCACGGCCGTGGCGCCGGGCCAATTGGTTAGCTTCTTCGGCAGTGGAATCGGCCCGGCCTCCGCCGCCTCGTTCCCGTTCTTTCCTGGAATGGGTCCGGACTCCGGCGCCTTGTTCCCGTTCTTTCCTCCGGTGCCTACCAGTCTCGGAGACACTCAAGTGTACTTCAACGGAGTTGCGGCTCCCGTGTTGTTCGCCCAGGCCAACCAGGTAAATGCGATCGTGCCCTTCGAGGTGTTACAGCAGGGGGATACCGCCAATGTGCAAATCGCGCACAGCGGACAGATGACCCAGTCGGTAACGGTGTCGGTGGTGAAAAAGCAGCCCGGTATCTTTACGACCGCGGGAACGGGAAGCGGACAAGCCATCGTTCAAAACGCGGACGGAACGCTGAACTCTTCATCCAACCTGGCGGCCAAGGGCTCCACGATCAGCATTTTGGCCACCGGCTCCGGGCAGAACACTCCGATTCTGCCGGATGGAACCTTTGCCACCGACGATTCGAACCGGCCGCGCTTACGGATCACCGTACTGATTGGAGGCATTGGCGCCGAGGTAGTCAGCGCGCGGGTGCCAGTCGGGTTCTTCGCCGGACTAATTCAGGTCGACGTGCGCGTACCTGCCGGCGCGCCATCCGGCCCGGCCGTGTCGTTAGAACTGGGGGTCGGAGACGTGCTCAGCCCGCCCGCAACTGTGGCGATCCAGTAACGTTTCGAAATCGGCGGTAGCCACACGCGATAGCACCGGCGGACTGCGGGCGGCGCGCATGCCGCCGTGCTATCGCCAAGACTGGATGGACCTCGGCTAGTGTAGTGTCCACTCATGGAATGGGCCACGGATGGACACGAATGCACACGGATCGCGAGAGCCCCCGATTAAGCCGGCGCGGCCGTCGCCAGGCGCGTACGGATCTGGGCCATCACATCCGACGCCAGGAACGGCTTGCGCAGCACGGGAAAATCGTGCTCTTCGCAGATCGCCTCTTCTTCCGGCGGCAGCATCGGTCCCCGTCATCACGATCACCAGCATGCCGCGGCCGCGCCTGCGCGAAATCCACGCCAAGTTCAACGCCGTTGCCGTCGGGCAGCATGTAATCGAGCAGCGCGGCATTGGGCTTGTGCTCCGCCATCAGCCGCTTCGCGCGCCGATCGCGGATTCCGCGGTCAGCAGTCTCCAGCCCGCTTCCGCCATCAGGCGCTCCAGAAAATGCAGCAGATCGCGATTGTCGTCCACCAGCAGCACCGTGGGATGCATGGGCTGCACGGCTTCGGCGCGGAATCGATGCGCGCGCAGGTTCAACTTCTCGCCGTCTTCGGCAACTTCGACGCGCACGCGCGCTCCGGGACTCACCTGATTGGTGGCCACCAGGGTCGCCAGCGGCTGCGTCAGGATTCCGGTGAATCGTGCGGTTCAATTCGCGCGCGCCATATTCGGGACTGGTTCCCTTTTCGAGCAGCCACTGCCGCGTCTCAAACGGCACTTCGATCGTGAAGCAGCGGTTGCCCAGACGCGTATTGACGTGATTCTGCAGATCGGAGATCTGGTGGTCCAGGATCGCCGCAGAGCGATTCCGCCGTCAGCGGCTGGTAGGTGATCACGGCATCGATGCGGTTGACGAATTCCGGCGAAAACTTCTTGCGCACCGCCACCAGCGCGATGCTCTGCAGCTTGCCGGTGAGATCGGCGCGTTCGTGCCTGATGAGCCGATTGGAACCCGAAATCCGGATTGATTTCGCGCATCATTTCGCGCGCGCCCAGATTGCTGGTCAGAAATACCAGGCTTTTTTCGAAATTCACCGTGGAGTTATCGCCCAGCCGCAGCACGCCCTTGTCCAGCACGCCCAGCAGCAGCCGCGTCAGGGAAGGCGCGGCTTTCTCGATCTCATCGAATAGCACCAGCGAGAGTCCGCAACGCTCGCTGGTGACCGCGTTCAGCTTCTGCTGCGTCAGCATGGGCTGGGTTTCGCGATGGCCCAGATATCCGGGCGGCGCGCCGATCAGTTTGGCGACCTCGTGTTCCATCTGGAACTCGCCGCAATCCACCTTCAGAATATTCTTCGCAGAGCCGTGCAGCACTTCGGCGAGCGCTTCCACGGTTTTGGTCTTCCCGGTGCCCGTCGGCCCCAGCAGGAGAAACACGCCCACGGGCCGGCCTTCCGGCGCCAGGCCCGCCTGAAACATCTGGATATAAGGAACAATCACGCGCGTGGCATTCGGCTGCCCAACCACCTTCTGCGACAACAAACGCGCAAGATCCTCTGCGGGATCGTTGTTCTGCTTTTTCGACCGGTTTTGCGTCTTTGGCTTTTCCACCGCCGCCTCCGCCTTGATTATAGGAGTCGAGGGGCTCTTGGCCCGGCTGCGCCGCCTACCTTCGGGCCGGTCTGGATCTTTCATCGAGTAATCCTTTTTGCCTTCGAATCAATCGCTTAGCATAATGCAGCGGACTTTTTCAAAAAAATTTCAAAGTCCTGTGACTGAGTATCGGCACCCTCCTTGTTTTGTATCACGGTAACTGGGCGCCGAGAGCGTGAAATTTCAAACGAAACGTACCAGAAGGGGTCTATCGCCACACGGACTACGAAAGGGTGAAAAACAAAATGTTTCTTTTCGTTGCGGGCGAAATCGATACTTGAAAGGGGCGTGGGAGGAGACCTAGCGATGCCGGAAGGTGATTCGGCCTTTGGTCAAATCGTAGGGGGAGAGTTCCAGCGTGACCTTATCGCCCGCCAGAACGCGTATGCGGTTGCGGCGGAGGCGTGCCCGCCAGGTGGGCCAGGACAACGCGCTCGTGTTCGAGTTGCACGCTAAACAGTCCGCTGGGAAATTTTTCGAGAACCGTCCCGGTAACTTCTATGCTGTCTTCTTTGCTCATAAACCTCCAGTTTTTGCGAACCGGCGCGGAGCGCATGGCCCGCGCGCCGGTCCGCGATTGGACTAGGCCGCGGTGACGTTGGTTGCCTGCAGACCCTTGGGGCCTTTCGTCACTTCAAACTCCACTCTCGATCCTTCATCCAGGGTGCGATATCCCTGCGTTTGAATCGCGGAGAAGTGAACAAACACATCTTCTCCGTTCTCCCGCTGAATAAAGCCGTAGCCCTTGGCTGCGTTGAACCACTTCACTGTACCTTTTTCTTTCATCTGCCTTTTTTCCTTCTTGAACTGAACTGCGCAGGCTCTTCATGCGCCGCCACAAACAAAAAGGGGTGCGGCTAGACTCACGCACCCCTATCGTCACGAAGCGGAAAACTAGAGCCAAATGCGCCTATAATTATACAACAGGAAGCCCCCTGCGTTGTCCAGAAATTTGCGCTCAAGCACGTGAAAAGACAAACCCGGCTGCGGCTAAGTCTAGGCGAATGAGGAAATTGCCAGAGAGGGCGGCGCGAGGTGAGCTTTTGAAATTGGCGTGACTCGCGCGACTAAAGCGCCTCCGGTACTAAGCCCCGAAAGCATCCAACGGGGCCGGCGCCGGAAATTGTAGCCCTTGTTGTCGATCTCCCCAGTTTTCCCTATTGCCTCGCACTCCATTCGAAGCTATCCTATGCATAGGATAACGAGGCATGAATTTTAAGGGAACGCTCCCAACTTTGATTCTGGAGACATTGGCGCACGAACCGAATCACGGCTACCGCATTGCCCAACGGATCAAGGAACGCTCCCGAGGCGTATTGGATTTCAAGGAAGGCACCCTCTACCCCGCGCTCCACAAACTCGAAAGCGAAGGTCTGGTGGAGTCGTACCAAGGCGTTGAGAACGGCCGGCAGCGACGCTATTACCACATTACGGAAGCCGGACACGGAATTCTGGCGAAGGATCGCGCCGAATGGCGTGAGCTCTCGCGCGCAGTGACGATCATTCTAGGAGAGGCGTAAGGCCATGACTGCATTAGACAGTTGGTTGAATCAAGCGACGCGGCGTCTATCGAGCGATTCCGCCGCTCAGGTCCGAACCGAGATTCGGGAGCACTATGAATCGGCGCGGGAAGGCGCCATAGAGGCGGGCGCTTCCGCTGATGATTCGGATCGCTCTGCTCTGGCCGCCCTCGGCGATCCCAAAGCCGCAAACCGTCAATATCGTAAGGTCCTGCTGACCTCCTCTGAGGCCAGGATGCTCCGCAACGCCAAGCGGGAATCCCGTGCCGTTTGTTCGCGCCAGTGGCTGAAGTGGTCGTTTCGGGCAATGCCTGTAGCCGCTTTGTTGGCGGGCGTTGCGCTGTTCCGTGGCGGCGAGACCGGCCTAGCGTGGGCCGTGATCCTGATAGGCCTTTTGTGCGCGTCGCCGTTCCTGCCGGTCTATACCCCTGCGCGGGGACGAATCTTCCGCTGCGTGAAATGGGCCGCGGCGATCGGCATATTCGGGCTGGCTTTCGGGCCGAACACGCTCCAATGGTCCTGGCTGATGTTCTCTTGCCTGTGGCCCATCTTCTTGATCGAATGGACACGGGCTTCGATTCGCCGGAAACTGCCCGTCGAGAAGTGGCCCAGAGCGCTGTACCTTTAAATGGTTGACGCCGGACTCGGCGTCGAATCAGAATCCGTTGCTGCGGTGATTCACCAGCGCCAGAAATTCGTCGCGCGTCTTTTTCTGCGAGCGGAAAATTCCCAGCATGGCGCTGGTCATGGCGCCGGAATGCTGCTTTTCCACGCCGCGCATCATCATGCAGAAATGGCGCGCTTCGCAGATTACGCCCACGCCCACCGGATCGATGATCTGTCTTGGATGGTCTGCGCCACCTGCTGCGTAAGGCGCTCCTGAATTTGCAGACGGCGCGCGAAGGCGTCGACGATGCGCGGAATCTTGCTCAGTCCGATTACGCGCGACTTCGGCAGATACGCGACGTGCATCTTGCCGAAGAACGGCAGCATGTGGTGTTCGCACATGCTGAAGAATTCGATGTCCCGCACCACCACCATCTCGTCGTACTTCACTTCGTAGAGCGCGCTGTTGACCAGCTTCGCGGATATCGACGAATAGCCGCTGGTGAAGAAGCGCAGCGCCTGTTCCACGCGCTCCGGCGTACGCTCCAGACCTTCGCGGCCCGGGTCTTCGCCCAAGCGTTCGATGATTTCGCGCACCAGCGGCGCGAACGGCTGCTCCGCTTTGGGTCGGATCATTTTGACCAGCTGCCTTATTCGATTTCATCGGCCCTCAATTCAAAGATGTTCCGCTCCGTCTCGGCGATGCGGATCTTCTCCAATTTCGGCCATTCGCCGGGAAACGCGGCGCTCCAATTGCGCTTCAATCGGCGGCAGATCTCCACCGCCAGGTTCTCGGAGGTGGGGACGCTGTCTCGAAAGGCATCGGTATCCGACATTCAGATTGCGGTGGTCGAACGGCGCCAGCACTTCTCGCCTCACCAGGTCGTCCAGGACGCGGATACGCGCGGCGAGACCGGTGGAACCGTCGGCTGGTCCGCGCGCGCTCACTTCGATCGAGTAATTGTGCCCATGGCCGTACGGGTTGTTGCACTTGCCATAAATGCGCTGGTTCTCCTCGTCGCTCAAGTTGCGGCGAGTGCAGACGGTGCGAGGCGGCGAAGGCGTAGCGGCGCGTTACGCGGAACACGGCTGGTCTCCGAAATAATCGACGAACAGATCGGGCGTTTCGTAAAGGCGCACGGAGTGCAGGCGTCCGCGCGCTCCACGCAGGTGCGGCTCGAGACGCCGCCAGATCTCGCGCGCGATGTTTTCCGCCGTGGGTACGATGCGGTCGAAGGGCGGCGCTTCGTAATTGAGGAAGCGGTGATCGTATGGCGCGACGACCTCGCGATTCAAGAGCTCCTTAAGTTCCTTCAGATCGAGCACCATGCCGGTCACCGGATCGGGCTCGCCCTCCAGGCCGACTTCCACGACGTAATTGTGGCCGTGGCCGTTGGGATTGGCCGCCGCGCCGTAGAGCTGCCGCGTTTTCTTCGTCGGAAAGCTGCGGGCCTGCGGCAGACGTGCGACGCCGAAAATTCGACTTTACGGGTGATGATCATGGAGCGCCTGTTGGATGCTGTTCTCCGCGCTTTGGGTTCGGAGCGCGGCAAGCGAGCTACAATTACGATTATAGACCCTCAAGTTTGAAGGCTCTTGGACTCTACCCATGGCACAACAGAAAACGGATCGATTGTTGCGCATTGCCATCTGCGCTCTTACCGTGGCGCTGGTTTTTGCCATTTATAGCGGCATCCATCAGCGCGTGGTGATTGCCGGCGAATCGGCGCCGGATTTCAGCCATCACAACGGAAAATGGGCGCACTGTGTCTCTGCAACAATTTCGGCGGCAAGGTGCTTGTTGCTCAATTTCTGGGCGAGTTGGTGCCCGCCCTGCGTGGAAGAGACGCCTTCGCTCAGCGAGCTGGCGCGCGAATTCGGACCCAAAGGATTGGTGGTGCTGGCCGTCAGCGTGGATGACAAGCCAGAGGCCTATCGACGCCTTCCTGCAGAGTTTTCGTCCGGATTTTCTCACCGTGCGCGACCTGAAGGTTCACGAAGACTATGGGACGTTCATCTATCCGGAGAGCTACATCATCGGCTCCGACGGCCGCGTGCTGCGCAAAGTCGCGGAAGGCGCGGATTGGATGAATCCGCAGATGACGCAGTACATCGCCTCGCTACTACAACCTAATGGTCCCCGCATTGTTTCTCTACGCTGCCCTGGTGGATAACGTCCGCGGCCTGATCGCGCAACACAATTTCGACGCCGCAGAACGGCAGGCGCGCGCCGCCGAGGCGCATGGCGCGACGCCGGAAGTCGCGGAAGCGTTTTCATGGATCGCGCGCGGAGAACTCGAAGCCAAGCACTACGAGAAGGCCGACGTTTACGCGGCGGAGACGCGCAAGCTTGCGGATGCGCTGCTCCGCGAGCGCCATCTGGACGCCGAACCGGTGCTGCCCATCGCGCTGGGCGCTTCAATCGAAGTGCATGCGCAGGCGCTGGCGGCGACGGGACAGCGCTCCGAGGCCGTGGTGTTCCTGCGCGACCAGTCGAAGCTCTTCGCGGGCACGTCGATCGTGGAACGCATTCGCAAGAATCTCAATCTGCTGAGTCATGGAAGGCAAGCCGGCCCCGGAGCTGGATACGAGCGAGTGGCTGGGCGCGAAGCCTCCTTCGCTTGGCCAGCCTGCGCGGACATCCGGTGCTGTTGTTTTTCTGGGCCCATTGGTGCGTCGATTGTAAGGCGGAGTCGCAGCTGTTGCCGATGTGCAGAAGAATGTATGGGCCGAAGGGTCTGGTGGTGATTGGTCCAACGAAATTCTATGGGTATGCGGGAAGCGGCGCAGGATGCGGCGCCGATGGTGGAAAAGCCTTACATCGATCAGTGTTCGACGGCAATTTTATGGGGCATGCTCGCCAAATGCCCGCGCCATTGAGCAACGCGAACTTTCAGGCGTACGGAGCCAGTACCGTCCCGACTTTGTGCTGATCGATTCCGCCGGAATCGTGCGGATGTATCATCCGGGCGCAATGCCGGAAGCGGAATTATCCGCTCAGAATTCAAGTCGATTCTAAGAAGTGACGCCTCTCAAGCTGTCTTGCGTTCGCTGGCATCCTGACTCTTGGCTTGGAACCGATCATACTGCTGCAGCGAGTGCGGATGAGCGTCATCGAGCGTTAATCGGCGCGCATACAGAGATTCGAGTTTCTTTTGGTAATTTGGATCGTCGATTGATGTCATGGGGGAAGCGTTCTTTCCGAGCATAGTACATATGTACCAGAACTCTTGAGCTAATTCAATAGTAATCAAGGACTTTTCCTATTCGAGAAATTACAGTATCGGGCCAAAACTTATAGGTATTAGAAATTAAGTTTCTAATTAACGATGAAATGAAATCGTTCCTTGAAAACGGCACGGTAACGATTCGCGAGGGGGCTATTCCGGCCCGGCCGCAACGGTACTCGCTGCTTCGGTTACTAGTGGGTGGAATCTGCAATACCGACCTGGAACTTGCAGCGAGGGTACTACGGATTTTGCGGGACGCCGGGGCATGAGTTTGTTGCGGAAGTGGTCGAAGCGGATCGGCCCGAGCTGATCGGCAAGCGCGTGGTGGGCGAAATCAACCTCGCCTGCACGGACTGCGCGTGGTGCCGCAAGGGGCTGGGCGGCACTGCCCGCAATCGCACGGTTTTGGGAATCGTCAATCAGCCGGGCGCATTCGCCGAATACTTCGTGCTGCCGGATCGCAATTTGCACGTGTTGCCGGATTGGCTTCCAATTGAGCGTGCGGTCTTCACCGAACCGCTGGCCGCGGCGTGCGAAATTCTCGATCAGGTAACGATTCCTCCGGGCGAAACCGTGGCTGTGTTGGGAGACGGCAAGCTTGGCCTGTTGATCGCGCAGGTGCTTGCGGTGCACGGATATCCCGTGCGGCTCATTCGGCAGGCATTGGGAGAAGCTGCGGATCGCGGCGGCGGCGGGAGTGATGACGGAGCTAACGGATGGCAAGCTCCCCGTGGCGGAATTCGATTGGGTAGTGGATGCGACGGGTAATCCGGAGGGACTGCGGGCCGCGGCGTCCATGGCGAAGCCGCGCGGCGCGGTGATTCTGAAATCGACGGTGCATGGGATGGTGTCGGTAGACACGGCGCCGCTGATCGTCAATGAGATTACGCTGGTCGGATCGCGCTGCGGACGGTTTGAGGCGGCGCTGCCGCTGATCGAGCACGAGCTGATACGGTTGGGGGATATGATCACCGCCCGGTTCCCGCTGAGCGAGGCGCCGGCCGCCTTTGCGCGAGCAGCGGAGCGAGGGGCAATGAAGGTGTTGATCGATGGATGAGAGGGGCGCAGCCGAATGCCGGCGCAATGCAAACAGACCTGGTCTTTCATCTAGGATCTGGCGGCGGAAACCGCAAAATTGGGTGGATGCGACGCTGCTTATGCGTGGCGCTCTTGTAGCGCGGCATTCGGTAAAACTACCGATAGATTCGAGGCGGCGGACTTCATGTCAGTCCTCGCTCCGACAACAACCACTGCAGGTTCCGCCCCTGGGCCTTCTACTTCACATTCAACGTGACGGTATTCGCCGTCTGCCCATTCACGGTGAGGATTACCGGAACTTCGCCCGCCCCTGCCAGTGAAGCAGGAACGACAACGTTGACCTGATCGAGTCCCGGATCGGTCGGTTGCGCCCCGATATACAGAATCTGCGCCTGCGCGCCTCCGATCGTGATGGACGCGGCCGCGGCGGAACTCACATTCCGGAAACCGGTACCGTAGAGCGTAACCACCAACTCGTCTCCGGCGCCTCCCAGACCCATGGGCACGGAGGTGCATACGGAACTGCACTGGAATACCGGAACTGCGGTGATGGTTCCATCCGCGGCGTAGAGGGCAGCGGTCGCCGCCGCCACTCCCGTAGTCCCGTTCAGCGAATACAAACCGGGCCCTAGCGAGTCGATTTGCGCCGATCCCGACGACGAGCCGATCGCCACTGTCGCAATCCCCGAAGCCGTACCCGCCGGCACAATATAGTTCACTTGCCCGGAGGAAACATACTGAATCGGCGCCGGCCTCGTCACTCCTGCGCTATCTGTAACCGACACAGTAACTCCGCCGAGCGTCGTGGGAAAAGTCGCACCCGAGCCGTCACCGGCGCGGCCGCCAAGTTCACTCCGTAGGCCGCCGCAAAGGACCCCACTCCGAGCCGCGGATAGCCGCTCGCTGTCGAGAGATTCTGTATCGGAATCGCGGTCGCGGAAGAGGAATTGGCGCTCGATGTGATCGAAACCGACGACGGCGTCAATAGCGGCTGCGCGAAATCCGCCTGGTATTGAGCCAGCGTCTCGCAGCAGGGCGGCGGGGTGAAAACGTTCACTCCCGCCGCGAGGCCGTATCCCTGAACCGTGTTTCCCGTCGCCTGTCCGCCGTTCACGTTCTCGAGCCGGATCGCTGAGCGCGCCGCGTTCGTTATCCGGTTTCCCGTCACTACGATGTTCGAGTGCGGGCTCGCCGTTACCTGAGAGTTTTGCGAATTCTGCGAAACCGTGGCGATGGATGCTGCGGCAATGCGACCCCGTGAGATACGTTCGCGTACGCAATCGAGCTATCCACCAGGTTGTTCTGGATCGTGATGCCGGAGGAAGGGCCGGCGTCGGTATTGTCGGTGCTCGCGCTGAGCTGCTGAATAAAGATTCCATCGCTCGAAGTGCGCTGGATGAAGTTGTCGTGCACGTTGAAATTCTGCACGCCCGCGAGCCAGATGCCGCGCGAAAAAACGCCCTCCTGAATCGTGTTGTACGCGACAATCGACCCGCTGCCGAGCTTCGCCGGGTCCGTATCGACTATGCCGGCGTTCGCCGTCAATCCGGCACGGCCTGACTCAGCGTCAGCGTGACTGTCTCTCCTGCCGTCAGCGACTGTTGGGCGTAGGCGGGTGTTTCGGAGGCGATGGTCGCGGTTCCAATCACGGCCGCCGTCGTCGGGTCGATGAACGAAACCGCGACGCCAGGGGGAAAGGGCGAGGAGAAGTTCCGCGTTATGGTGACGGCAGTCCCGCTAACCTGAGTGACCGTCGCGAGCCATGGAGCGGCCAACGCAATCGCGTCGTCGCATGTCCTGCCGTACGATGTTATTCGTGAAAATATTCGCCCCCAGCGCGAAGCTGGTGTGGATCCCATCCGCATTGGAGCTGATCAGCCTGGTGGTCCCAGGCCTGGGAATCACCTGCACGCGATCCGCCGTCGCGCCGTTCGTTCTTCCGAAGTACACAGCGATCTGCCCGGACGCATAGACCGATACGCTTTCCAACGTGACGCTCGCACCGTTCACGATATTCAACGCCGGGGGCCCGGACCTATCGGTGAATACAATCGTGTCTCCCGGTTGAATCGCTGCCAGAGCTGAGGGAGACGCCCAGGGATCTTTGGTGTCGGAAATCGCGATCACGCCGCCCGAAATGGGACGCTGCGCGGTGAGCCTTCCCACTTGCTGGATGGGAACGCCGTTGCGGAAGATGAACATGTAAATGGCGTCGCTCCCATCCGGCGCCCGGTTGACGTTGAAGGCCGCGGGGTCCTGATAGCCGGGGATCGTCTGGTAGGTGAAGCTTTGACCGGCTGCGTTGACCGATGCGACCGTAGCCTGCGTGAACGGAAGCTGCTGGTAGTCGATGGTGAAGTTTTCGAGCGTCACGCTGTGCAATTGGTGCATTGAATCGCGGAGACGTTGCTGAAGGCGAAAAGCAGATTGGAGTTCTGGAGATTCAGCGTCAGGTTCGCGGCGCCGTTGATCAGCACGTGGGTATTCGGGTTGCGCTGGGAGAGAAAGTAGTAGGTCCCAGGATCCGCGATCACGTTCTTGATCCCGTGCGACGAGGCGTAAGTCATCCGCGGCCTCGAGCAAAGGACGCGAGTCGAGCGCCGCCTGCCCCGGCGTCATGTTCGCCGCGGCGATCCCGGCGCTCACCAGATCATGGGAGAGATTGAGTGTCGTTGTCTGAGCCGAGGAATGGAAAGAGAAGAGAAGAAGGGTTCCTGCGAGAGATCGGAGGCGCATTGGCGCCATTTTATCCCACACCGAATAGCGGCGGGGCGTTGTGGAAAGAGGACATCGTCCTCCATGTAGTCAGCCGGGGAGCGCTTAGGAAGACCGCAGGCGCGTGCGACGATGGCAGTATTCGCGGTCTCGTGCGTGTCTGGCGACTGGGCGCCGGATATTGCAGCCGCACCCGCGCACAATAGGAGAGAATAAAGCACGGGTATGGCGGAGTTTCTCTATGAGTTCGATTGGGATCCCGTCAAGGCGTAGACCAATTTCAGCAAACACAGGTTAGATTTTGAGCGAGCCGCAACGGTATTCCTGGATCCGTTCGCGGTTACGATCTCGGACGAGGAACACAGCGAAACCGAGGTGCGATGGATTACTCTGGGAAAAGACACCACGGGCCATTACGTGCTCGTGGTCCATACTTTTGAATGGTTGGCCGATAGCCGTGGGCGAGTCCGTTTGATTTCTGCAAGACGGCCCACGAAGGCGGAAGTTCGCGATTACGAGGAACAAGTATGAAACCTGAGTATGACTTCAGCAAAGGCGAACGCGGCAAGTTTTTCCGGCCCAACGCAGAACTTCGCTTGCCGATCTATCTGAGCCCCGACGTCCAGGCTTATCTTGCAGAACGCGCTGCGCAAAAAGGCATACCGCTCGGCGAGATGGTGAATACGCTGCTGAAACAAGAAATCCAGATGATTGAAACTGTACGGTAAGGCTCGCATCGAGAGGCGAATCGACAGCTCTTTTGCTCCGCTGGCAACCGCAAGTGGCTTCAGAATGCGGAAAGAGCGAAAGCTACGAGCGTCGCCGGCGGAGCGTCGAATTCCAATGAGTCGCGATCGATTTCGACTGCGCACGCGGCGATCTGTTCCTCGCTGGCGCCTTGGAAACACAGTTCGCATGTGGCGACGGCTCCATCGCTGGTTTTGACGGCGGGGCCGAAGGTGCGGCAGGTGATGGGGCGAGCGTCGTAGAGGTCGCAGGTTCCGCTGGCCGGGTCGAGCGCTGGGCATGCTACGTCTTCCATGCCTTCGGGCAGGCCGTCTTCGTCGTAGGAATGAATCGCGGCGATGTAGTTCGCAGCGCGCTCGCGAACACGTTGCGAAGTGACGGCATCGAGGCGAGCCATGCCTTCGCGCAGGCGTGCAGCGTCCGATTGGGAGATGGAAAACGGGCCGATGCAGCACTCGCAGCAGCCGGGACGGCAAGCAATCCACGCGCCGCCGCGGCGAACAGCTTCGGCCATCAAAGAATCGATCTGAATGAGCGGGTTTTCGAAGCTTATACTACGTCCACGCCCATGCTGCGGGCGGTGCCGCGCACGGAGCGCATGGCGGCTTCGACAGTCGAAGCAGTTCAGATCGGGCATCTTGATCTTGGCGATCTCTTCGACCTGCTTCTGCGTGATCTTGCCGACCTTGGTCTTATGCGGCTCGGCCGATCCCTTGGCCAGGTTCACGGCGCGCTTGATCAGCACCGGCACCGGCGGCGTCTTGGTGATGAAGGTGAACGAGCGGTCGGAGAAGATCGTGATCACCACGGGGATGATCAGGCCTTCCTGGTCTTTGCCGGAAGTCTTGGCGTTGAACGCCTTGCAGAAATCCATGATATTGACGCCCTGCGGACCGAGCGCGGTACCAACCGGCGGCGCGGGGGTGGCCTTTCCGGCCGGAATCTGCAACTTTACGCTGCGCAGTAACTTTCTTTGCCATACGTGCGATTCCTTAAACCTTTTCCACCTGCAAGAATTCGAGTTCCACCGGCGTGGCGCGGCCGAAAATCGTGACCATCACGCGCAGCGTGCCGCGCTCCGGGTTGACTTCGTCCACCTTGCCCGAGAAGTTGGCGAAGGGGCCGTCGATGATGCGCACCGAATCGTTCTTTTCGAACGTCATCTTGGGGCGCGGGCGCTCCGCCGAAGACTCCTGGCGGTACAGAATCTGATTGACTTCATCGGCGCTCAGCGGGACGGGCGAAGTGCCGCCGCCCACGAAACCGGTGACGCGCGGCGTGTTCTTCACCTCGTGCCACAGCTCGTCGTTCATTTCCATTTCCACCAGCACGTAACCGGGATAAACCAGGCGCTTGCTGGTGACTTTCTTGCCGTTGCGCAGCTCCACCACTTCTTCGGTGGGGATCAGGATCTGGCCGATCTTGTCGGCGAACCCGAAGGCATCGGCGCGCGTGCGCAGCGATTCCGCCACCTTGTTTTCAAAACCGGAGTAGGTGTGGATGATGAACCACTTCTTGGGAGACGCTTCGTCGTAGCCCGCAGGCTCCGCAGCCGGCGCGGCGGCTTCCGCGGCAGCGGCGGCTTCGGCCTCGTCGGCAGGGGCTTCCGCAACGGGCTCCGCAGCTTCGTGCTCGGGTTCCTCTTCGGCTCCGTCTGATTCAGTTGATCGGTAACTTCTTCCATATCGTTGGGCTCGGCATTCTCCGGTTCTACCGGGCCGGAGGTCTCCGGTTGCTCGTCCGGCTGGAAGTTCTCTTCAGCTTCCATATCGCCTATTTCGAGAAATAATTCAAAACGCCCTTGACGCCCGCGGATAGAATGGTATCCACCACTTCAAAGTATCCGGCGAAGGCAAACACGGAGACAATCACGACGGCCGTGGTGCTCTCCACCTGCTTGCGGTTGGGCCAAGTGACCTTGCGCATTTCGGCCTTGAGACTCGTCAATGTATTCCCGCGTGGACTGATCCAATTCTGCTTTTCGTCTGCCATAATCTTCTCTCGCGCCGATCCGGATTTGCAGGATGGTTTGGCAGGGGCGGAGGGATTCGAACCCCCACTCGCGGTTTTGGAGACCGCTGGTCTGCCGTTAAACCTACGCCCCTGGGTCACACGCCCCGATGGTCCGGGAGCATCTATTATTCTACTTGATTTCCTTGTGCGCCTGGTGCTTGCGGCAATGGCGGCAGAACTTCTTCAGCTCCATGCGCTCCGTCGTGGTCTTCTTGTTCTTGGTGCGAAGAGTAGTTCCGGTTCTTGCACTCGGTGCACTGGAACGTGATGATTTCGCGTGGCATTGTTCAATCTCCTGATGGACCGACCGGAGGCCCGTCCTACTTCACGATCTCGGTCACGGTGCCCGCGCCCACTGTGCGGCCGCCTTCGCGAATCGCGAAGCGCAACCCTTTGTCCATGGCCACCGGCGTGATCAGCTCCACCGTCAACTGCACGTTGTCGCCCGGCATCACCATCTCCGTGCCCTCCGGCAATTGCGCCACTCCCGTCACGTCCGTCGTGCGGAAGTAGAACTGCGGCCGGTATCCCTTGAAGAACGGCGTGTGCCGCCCGCCTTCTTCCTTGCTCAATACGTACACTTCGCCCTTGAACTGCGTGTGCGGCGTGATCGTTCCCGGCTTCGCAATCACCTGCCCGCGCTCCACTTCGTCCTTTTCCACGCCGCGCAGCAGCAGACCCACGTTGTCGCCGGCCATGCCCTGCGTCCAGCAGCTTCTTGAACATTTCCACGCCCGTCACCACCGTCTTGCGCGTGTCGCGGAAGCCGACGATCTCCATTTCCTCGCCGACCTTGCAGATGCCGCGCTCGATGCGGCCCGTCACCACCGTGCCGCGCCCCTGGATCGAGAAGATGTCTTCGATCGGCATGATGAACGGCTTGTCGATCACGCGCTCCGGCATCGGAATGTAGGTGTCGACCGCGTCCATCAGCTCATCTACCGTCTTTTCCCACTGCGGTTCGCCGTTCAGCGCGCCCAGCGCCGAGACGCGCACCACCGGCAGATCGTCGCCCGGGAACTTGTAGTCTTCAGCAGCTCGCGCACTTCCAGCTCCACCAGGTCGAGCAGCTCCGCATCGTCCACCATGTCCACTTTGTTCATGGCGACCACGATGTACGGCACGCCCACCTGGCGCGCCAGCAGAATGTGCTCGCGCGTCTGCGGCATGGGGCCGTCGGTGGCCGCCACCACCAGGATGGCGCCATCCATCTGCGCCGCGCCGGTGATCATGTTCTTGATGTAATCGGCGTGGCCGGGGCAATCCACGTGGGCGTAGTGCCGGTTGGCGGTTTCGTACTCCACGTGGGCCACCGCGATCGTGATGCCGCGGGCCTTTTCTTCCGGCGCGTTATCGATCGAATCGAAGCTGCGGAACTTGTTCTTCGGATTGTGCTTCGCCAGCACCTTCGTGATCGCCGCCGTCAGGGTGGTCTTGCCGTGATCGATATGCCCGATCGTCCCGATGTTTACGTGCGGCTTGCTGCGGTCGAATTTTTCCTTTGCCATGGCTTTATGCCTCTCTGTAGGATTCCCTACAGGAGGGTGAAAAAAACTATTCAGGCCGCCGATGGACTGCGTCCATCGGCCGCTAATAGCTGGAGCCGTTGACCGGGCTTGAACCGGTGACCTCGTCCTTACCAAGGACGCGCTCTACCAACTGAGCTACAACGGCCAAACTACAATACAACCAAAATTCACTGGTGGACGGGGGAGGATTCGAACCTCCGTAGCTCGCAAGGAGCGACAGGTTTACAGCCTGTTGCCATTAGCCGCTCGGCCACCCGTCCAAACCCGTCAACCGCAAAGCTCCGCTTTAGCTCTACATTGCGGGGAAACTTTAAGGATACAGGGATTTGCGGCTCTACGCAACCGGATTGCCGCGCTGGAATTGCTAACCTGATCTTTTCCATGACTGAACGCCTCTATTACAAAGATTCCTACTTGCGCAATTTCACCGCGCAAATCGCCGAACTCGCCGACGATGGTCGTACCGTTTACCTCGATCGCACGGCCTTCTATCCCAGCTCCGGCGGTCAGCCCTTCGATCTCGGCGCGATCGGCGGAGCGGCGGTGATCGATGTGGCGGACGAGGAGGAGCGCATCGCTCACAAGCTAGCGGCCCCAGTTAAGGGAGGCGCTGTCGAATGCACCGTCGATTGGGCGCGCCGCTTCGATCACATGCAGCAGCATACCGGCCAGCACCTGCTCTCCGCGGTATTCGAGGAGTCGTTCGGGCTCAAGACCGTCAGCTTCCATTTGGGCGCCGAGAGCGCGACCATCGACATCGAGGGCAACGCCGACGCGAGCGTAGCGCTAAGGGCTGAGCGGCGCGCGAACGAGATCGTTTTCGAGAATCATCCCGTCGCTGTGACGTTTGAGGATTCCGCTTTGGCGCAAGGGCTCCGCAAGCCGTCGGAGCGCGCGGGCACGCTGCGGATCATATCGATTGACGGCGTGGATCGCAGCGCCTGCGGAGGAACGCACGTACGCGCGACAGGCGAGATCGGCGCAGTTCTGATTCGCAAGCTGGAGAAGGTCCGCAATCAGACGCGCGTCGAGTTTCTGTGCGGTGGACGTGCGGTGCGGCGGGCGCGGGCGGATTACGAAGCGCTCACGCGCGCGGCGCAGCTCTTCTCGTCGCCGCTCGATAGTGTTCCCGCGATGCTCGCCGAGCATCTGGAGACAGCGCGTGCGGCGGAGAAATCGCGGCGCAAGCTGGAGCTCGATCTGGCGGCTTACAAGGGCCGGGAGTTGTACCAAAACACGGCGTCCGCGGCCGATGGCTTCCGGCGCGTCTCGCAGCGTGCGGCTTCCGGCAGCCTGGAGGACCTGCGCGCTGTGGCGCAGAACTTCACGGCGCATTCGAAGGCGGTGTTTTTGGCGGCCCTGAACGATCCGCCCTCGGTTTTGTTGGCGGTTTCGGAAGATGCGGGAATCGACGCGGGAAAGGTTCTGAAGGCGGCGCTCACGGAAGCGGGCGGACGCGGCGGCGGTACTGCGCGCATGGCCCAGGGCAGCGTTCCGGAAGCAGCGAAGCTCGATGGCTTGCTGAGCGTTCTGGAGGCGGCGGCCGGGTTTCCGGCATAAAAAAAGCGGCCGCGACGGGGTGGATTCGTCGCGGCCGCGAGGGTGCAGCGAGCGCCGGTTAACGGCGGAAATGTTCGTATCTCGCGCGGACCACGCGATGAGCGCGCGGGCGTCTGTTGTAGTGAACGACCACCACTTCTTTGCGGACAACGGGTCCATTGAACCGTTCATAAGCCGCGGCGGGGGCGGCAAACGCCGTAATACCCGTCAAGAGCAAGAGTCCCAAACCGATCGTCTTTTTCATTTCCTTTCACCTCCAACTGTATAGGCGTCGCACGGGGGACGAAAGGCGTAACATTGTGTAACTGCTGCGCGATGTTATGTGAGTGGCAGGCTTACAAACCTAACCTCTCAACTTCCAGCTGGTCACCGGCAATAGTGCCGCTCGCGCGCGCGGCGCCGGGCGGCAATTCGATAATCGAATGCGCGCTGAAACACGCGGACATACGCCATGGCTTGACGGCGTGGCGCACCTTGCGCACTGTGCGCTTCCTGTCGAGATACACCAAGTCGATGGGGAACTTCATGAAGAAGGTGTGCACCGATTCGCAAGGGACAATCCACAAACCTTCGCCTGGAGCGAGACCGCTGTGTTTCAGCAAGCCGGTGCGGCGTTTGGCGCTCGTGTCGGCGATTTCGATGGCGGCGCCGAGTTCGGTATTTCGCGTCAGGTTGCGGATGCGAGCTTTCAAGTTCGCAGAATATCAGAGGGCGCCGATCAAACCAACCCGCGATGAATGGCTTCGCGCACCACCGACGCGATCTCGTGAACATTGAGTTTGCCCATGATACTGGCGCGGTGCGTGACCGCGGTGCGAAAGGAAATGCCGAGTTCGGCTGCGATTTCCTTGCTGCTCTTGCCGGCGACGATCAGGGTGAGCACCTGCCGTTCCCGTCTCGAGAGCGCGCCGGGTAACGCAGCGGGCGGATGCGCGACCTTGGCTGAAGGCGCGGGCGAAGCCGATTGCAGCGCCGCGCGCACCTTGCTAGACCGCATGCGCACTAACGCCGATTCGCGAACCGCCTCCTGCCCCTTCTTTAGAACCTGATCCGCCTGACGCTTCAATTCGGCGACGCTCAAATCCTCCGACTCCGGGCGGGGGGCGTTGGACGCGGCGGCGACGGCTTCCGGCGCGTCATGCAGAACGACGGACGCGGCCGCTGCGCGGAGTTCGGCGCAGACGGCAAGGAACTCCCCCAGAGTAGCTTCCAGTTCCCGCGTGCTTTGCTTCAGTTCTTCCGTTGCGGCGCGCTGTTCCAGAATTACGCAATGCAAGCAATGGAGGGCGGAGGAGTTCTGTTTATCCGAGGATGAGCGCTTGTACATGAACTGGGACCTTTGCAATCTTACAATCCGGTCACGCATGTCCGCCTCGGACATTTGCCCGATTCAGGTCCTAACCATAAACAAAGTGCAATGTTTTTTTGAGGTCTTCCCATGCTTCGCGCTTGGCGTCCTGGTTATAGGGACGCAGCAGATACGAAGGGTGATACGTCACCATCACCGGGATATCGTGCCATTGGAACCATCGGCCGCGCATCTTGGTGACGCCCTCTTTGTGGCCGGTGAGGGCGCGGGCCGCCGTGCCTCCCAAGGCGCAGATCGCCTTGGGGCGGATGGCGAAGTAGCTGGCGATAGAGGAACTGGCCGCAAATCTCCATTTCGTCGGGCTCGGGGGTGCGGTTGCCCGGCGGCCGGCATTTGACCACGTTGCAGATGTAGACGTCGGCTCGCTTGATCGCAATGCCTTCCTTCTTGGCCGTGTTTTCGATCATCTGCGTGAGCAATTGGCCGGCGCGGCCGACGAAGGGAATGCCCTGCTCGTCTTCATCGGCGCCGGGTCCTTCGCCCACGAAAACCAGCGGAGGCTTTTTCATTGCCGACGCCGAAGACGATCTTGTTGCGCCCTTCGTGCAGGCGGCAGCGGCGGCAATCGCCGATATCTTCGAGGATTTGGAAGAGGGATTCGCCGGCGGGGGCAAGCGGAGGCAGGGAGACGGGTGGCGCGGGGATTCCTGCCGTGGATTGAGTTTGCGTCGTTGCCTCGGCAGCGCAGGCCAGGAGGCCTGCGCCACTTGGGACCGTGCGCACTTGCGACTGCGCCACTTGGGCGGCGGTAGATTTCCTTTGATGCCTAGGTCCTGGTAAAACTCCAGCCGTTTGGCGGAGCTCTTCAGCGTTCATGGGCAGTGCAATGCCAGGCGCAGTTTGAGGGCCTCGTCGAAGATGCGGTCGGCCATTTCGCGCTTGGCAAGCGCGGGGCAGAGCGGATGGCCTCGCCGTTGGCCAGCAGCCAGGGTCACTTCGTTGTGGTCGCGATTCGAAGCCGGTATCGGCGCCGCCCACCAGATTGGCCACCACCATGTCGCAGTTCTTCGATTCCAGCTTGCGGCGGGCTTCCTGCTTGCAGGTTCTGCGTCTCGGCGGCGAAGCCGATCAGCAGGCGGTCGCCCTTCTTGCGGCCCAATTCGGCCAGGATATCGGGCGTGGGATCGAGTTCCAGGGAAATGCGCGCGGCCGTCTTCTTGATCTTCTGGTCGGGCGCGATTCGCCAGGTGGAAATCGGCCACTGCGGCCGCTTTCACCACGATGGTCGCGGGCTCCAGATGTTCGAAGACCTGGTCGCGCATCTCGGCGGCGGTGCGCACGGCGATGGTTTCGACGCCGCGGGGCGGGGCGAGATGCACCGGTCCGGAGACCAGCATCACCCGCGCGCCGCGCGCGGCCGCTGCCTCCGCCAGCGCGTAGCCCATCTTGCCGCTGGAGCGGTTCGAGATGTAGCGGACCGGGTCGATCGGCTCCTGCGTGGGGCCGGCGGTGATCAGCACGGTTTCGCTTTCCAGGTCGCGGCGTTTGCGGACTTCGAGCTTCGATAGCTTCGACGATGGCTTCGGGCTCGGCCAGTCCGGCCCGGACCGGTCATGCCGCAGGCGAGATAGCCGCTATCCGGCTCGACGATGCGATGGCCGCGCCGGCGCAGAGTTTCGACATTCGCCTGGGTGGCGGGATGCTGCCACATGTTGACGTTCATGGCGGGCGCGATCACAACCGGCCGGTGAAGGCCAGATAGAGGGTGGTGAGGAAATCGTCCGCCAAGCCGTGCGCCAGCTTGGCCATCAGATCGGCCGTGGCGGGCGCGATCACCAGCATCTCGTGCGCCTGGGCCACGGCGATATGCTCGATGGCGTCTTCGATGGCGAACAGATCGGTGAGGGCTTTGCGGCCGGTGAGCGCGGCGAAGGTCAGCGGGCGGATGAACTCCTCGGCCGCGCGCGTCATGAATGACCTGGACTTCATGCTCCTGCTGCATGAGCAGGCGCGCCAGCTCCGCGGCTTTGTAGGCCGCGATGCCGCCGCCGACGCCGAGGAGGATCTTCATGCACGCTTTAGAGGACGGGCTCTTCCGGCATCAACTCTTCGGGAGCTTCGCCGGTGAGGCTGTACTTCACCAGGCCGCGGCGGACCTCTTCCATGGCAATGACGGTCGGCTTCTTCGACGAGGTGGGCAGCACGGGGCGCGCGCCGCCCTGCAACTGGCGGGCGCGCTTGGCGGCCACGATGATGAAACGGTAGGTGCTCTGATCCGGATCGTCCGGGATGGTGCAGTGCGCGTTGTTGCGCGGGGCTTTTCTGCCATTGGGATACTCTCCTTAAACTTCAAACCTCTTCGCCGAAACGTCTTTAAATGTCTCCAGAATCGGCCGGATCTGTTTCTTCGATCCGCGTCCTTCTGGCCCGCTCGGCGCGCACGATTGCGCTCAACACGGCGACGGATTCCTCCAGATCGCGATTGATCAACACATAATCGTATGCGTCGTAATTGCGGATCTCTTCGGCGGCTTCCCTCAGCCGCCGTTCGATCACCTCATCCCGATCCTCGCCGCGCGCACGCAGCCTGTGTTCCAGAATCTGCCTGGAGGGAGCCAGAATGAAAACGGTAACGGCCTCGGGAATCTTGCTTTTCAATTGTCGCGCACCTTGCACGTCGATGTCGAGTACCAGGTCTTTGCCCGGCGGCGCGTGGCCTCCTCCAGGATTCCCCGGTGGGTGCCGTAATAGTTGCCGAAAACCCCGGCCCATTCGAGAAACTCGTCGCGCGCGATCATGGCCTCGAACTCCTGGCGCGAGACGAAACGGTAACTGTGGCCTTCGATTCGGTCCCGCGCGGCTGCGCGTGGTGTAGGAGACGGAGAACATGAGATTGCGCACGTCCGACATGACGCGGTTCACCAGCGTGGATTTGCCGGAGCCGGAGGGGGCGGAGATGATGAAGACGGTGGTCATGACGGGGGGCGTGGCGAAAAGAGGCGTTCCTTTTGACGCAGAGACGCAGAGACGCAGAGAAAAGCGCGGAGCCAAAATTAAAAACTCTGTGCTTTTCTCCGCGTCTCTGCGTCTCTGCGTCGAAAAAAAGTCTCATCCGTTATTCCAGGTTCAAACTCTGCTCGCGGATCTTGTCGATTTCCGACTTGGCCGCCAGCGCCAGTTCGGTGATGGTCAGGCCCAGATCGCCCAGGCCGCCGGTCTTCGAGAGAACGGTGTTGGATTCGCGATTCATCTCCTGCAACAGGAAATCGAGGCTTTTTGCCGACTTCGCCGCCGGCTTTCAGCATGGCTTGAATTGGCCGGCAGTGGGTGCGCAGGCGGACCAGTTCTTCGGCGATGTCGCTGCGGTCGGCCAGCATGGCGGCTTCCTGCGCCAGGCGCTGGGGGTCGATGCCGGCGCCGTGAAGGAGTTCGGCCAGCTTTCGCGCAGGCGCTTTTGGAAGGCGGGAATGGCGCCTTCGCGGATCTTCTCCATGCGTTCCACCAGGCCGCGGATGTTCTCGCAGCGCTGGCGCATCTCGCGCGCGGTGGCCGCGCCTTCGCGTTCGCGAAAGGCGTTGAGCATGACGAGCGCTTCGGCGGTTAGCTCGAGGACGGCTTTCGAGACCTCTTCGGGGAGGTCTTCACTTTCGGCGGAGGCGCTCAACATGCCGGGGATGCGCAGGGCCGCGTTGAGGTCGGGCTCGCCGGATCAGCTGATAATTTTCGGTGGCTTCGCGGAAGGCGCGCAGATAGGCGTCGAGCAGGGCGCGGTTCAGCGGCGCATTCGGTTTGCGCTCCGGCGCGGGCAAAGGAAAGGTGGATCTGCACGTGGCCGCGCGCGAATCCGCTTTTCAGCGGCGCGGATCTCGTTTTCGAAGGCGATCGAATTCGGGCGGCAGGTGGAAGTGCAGGTCGAGGCCGCGATGATTGACGCTCTTGAGGCTGAGCGAAGTTCGCCTTCAGCGATGCTTCGGCTGACGCGGGCGAAGCCGGTCATGCTGCGAACGCTCATTCGACCCCCGCGTTCGGCGGTAACGAACTGCAATTCATGCAGCCGCCGGTAGATGCCGTCGCGAGCCATCAGTTCGTCATGCGTGCCGGTTTCGCGGATGCGGCCGCGTTCGAGCACCACGATTTTGTTCGGCGCGGCGGATGGTGGAGAGGCGGTGGGCGATCACGATCACGGTGCGCTCGTTCATCAAATTGGCCAATGCCTTTTGTACCAGCATTTCGGATTCGGTGTCCAGATGGATGTGGCTTCGTCGAGGATCAGGATGGGCGCGTTCTTGAGCAGCGCGCGGGCGATGGCGATGCGCTGGCGCTGTCCGCCGCTGAGGCGGATGCCGCGGTCGCCGATGATCGGTGTCGTAGCCTTCGGGCAGGCGCTCGATGAATTCGTCGGCGAGGGCGTTGCGCGCGGCGCGCCGGATGTCTGTCGAGGGGCGTGCCGGGGCGGCCGTAGGCGATGTTGTTGGCGACGGTGTCGTTGAAGAGGAAAGTGTCCTGGGCGACGATGCCGATCTGGGCGCGGACGGAGGCGAGATCGAGATCGCGGACATCTACGCCATCGATCTTGACGGCGCCGGTGGTGACATCGTAGAAGCGCGGCACGAGATTGGCGAGCGTGGTTTTGCCGGCGCCGCTGGGGCCGGCGAGCGCCACCACTTCGCCGGCCTTGACTTCGAGATCGAGTCCGTCGACCTGAAATCCGTTCGAGGCGCCGGGGTAGTGGAAGGAAACGTTGTCGAAGACGATCGCTTCGCGGAATCCGGTCAGCTTTGCGGCGTCCGGGTTTCTCGGACGATCTCTTCGGTGTGGTCGAGATACTCGAAGACGTTCTGCGAGGCGCCGAGGGCCTGCTCGAAGATGTTGTGGATGCCGACCAGGCGCTTGACGGGCTCGAGCAGCAGCATGAGGGCGACGACGAAGGAGGCGAAATCGGCGGGCGTGAGGGCGCCGTTTTTGATCTGGTCGCGCGCGTAGTAGAGCAGAGCCGACGATCGACCACGGCGCCGAAACCATTTCGATGAGGGGCGAGGAAATGGCCTGCTGCAGCACGTAGCGCAGGTTGGCCCTGAGCAGCCTGCGCGAGGATTCGCGGAAGCGGCGCGATTCGTAGGCTTCGGCGCCGAACGCCTTGACCACCATGTGGCCGCTGAGGGTTTCCTGCAGGATCTGGTTCAGTTCGCCCTGGCGGTCCTGCGTGCTGCGGCTGGTGCGGCGGATGCGACGGCCGATCTTGGTCACGGGCAGCATGACGAGGGGAAGGACGGTAAGGCTGAAGAGCGCGAGTTGCCAATCCTTGCCAATGACCACCAGGAGCAGGCCGAGCGCGGTGAACGACTGGCGGAGCAAATCGGCGAGTATGTGGGAGGGCGCCACCTGCACCTTGTCGGTATCGTTCATGATCGACGACATCAACTGCCCGTCGATTGGGCTTCGAAGAACTCCGCGCCCTGCCGCTGGACCTTATCGAAGACGGCGTTCTTGAGGTTGGTGACGGCCGAGAAGCCGGCGTAATTGACTAAGTAGTTGCCGAAGTAATCGCAGATGCCCGTTGATCAGAAAGACGCCGATGATGGCGAAGGCCACCATGCGACCAGGCGTTATGGAGACGCCGGGAACAGGCTGTTGAGATAGAAGGTGTGGTGAAAGATCGGGATCGTCGTAGAGCTTGATTGGCTTGTTCGGCGGCTTGGATGTCGAGTACCACATACAGGAGCGGACCAACCAGACAGAGCCACGAACGATGTCGCGGCGCCGGCGATCGCCATCAGGACCATCGAGGCCAGCAGATGACCCCAGTAGCGGCGGGCATAGGAGAGCAGCCGGGCAAGTTCTTTCACGCGGGCACCCGCAGGCGCGTCAGGGCACGAAGGCACGCTTTCGGTATCGCGGGCGAATCAATACTTCCGACTGCGGTGCGCCAGGGTCCCCAGATTGCGGGGTCGGAGGCGGCGAAGATTACGACGACGGGCAGGCCGAAGGCGGCGGCCATGTGGGCGGGGCCGGAATCGTTGCCAATGAATAGAGAGGCGGAGGCGAGCAGGGACTTCAACTTCGGAGAGGCGCGCGGTTTGCGTGCGAAAGGCGCGGAACGGGGCGAGGTCGTCGGCTGGGCGCGCCGATGAAGACGGGCTCGATGCCCTGGCCGCGGAGGTGTTCGGCGACCGCGAGGAAGCCAGCGGCGCGCCAGGTTTTTTCGGGCGTGGCGGCGACGGGATGGATTACGGCGAGTGGCTGGGGCCGGGCGGATCTGGGTGCAGACGAGTGTTGGCGCGCGGGATCTCGGTAAGCGGCACGCCCAGCCAAAACATGGCGCTGGCCAAATGTTCCGCCGTGTGAACTTTGCGTTCGACGCTCAGAATCTGCTGCGCGCGCGGAATGCGCAGGTTGTAGGCGAACTGATGGCGGAAGTGGCCGAAGCCGGCGCGGAAAGCGGCGCCCGATGCGGCGGTCATCCAGGCGCTGCGCGTGCCGCCGTGAAAATTGAGGCAGAGGTCCGGCTTCTCGCGCGCGCAGGGATGTTAGCGACGGCGGGATGATTGCGTCGATGTCGGGATTGCCTTCGAAGACGGCGCGGAAGCGATCTTCCACCATGACGGCGACGCGCAGATCGGGGCGCGCGCGTTTGAGGATTTCGAGCGCGGGCGTGGTGAGGACGCAATCGCCGAGAGACCGCAGGCGCAAGACGGCTACGCGCGCACCGCGCGGGAATTGGTCGAGAAGCTGCCACCTTACTCTTCGATTTTCGCCTCGTCCATCAGCATGACCGGGATATCGTCCCGCACCGGGTACACGCGATGGCATTGGACGCACTTCAGCCCGCTGTCATCGGGCTTCAACTCAACGGTGGCCTTGCATAAGGGGCACACCAGGATTTCCAGCAGGTCTTTGCTGATTGCCATAATCGATCTTCCAGTTTATCAGGACTACCGGGCGTGGATTAGCGGCGTGCGACAGGGAAGTGGAAGTGATTGAAAGGCATGGCGGGGACGCAACATCTCGGCCACCCGAGGGCGGCTAGGACGACGGTTTCTGCTTCCGGAGTTCCGCGGCGTCGATGCGGTCCTTAGCGCGGCCAGTGGCGTCCTTGTTTCGGAGCAGCGACGACCTACCGATGAAGTTGACAGGCAGACCATCCAGGTCGCCGGGAGCGCGATCCTCCCATGCATCGTCGAAACTCACCCCGGTGACCGAAGTCATCAGGTCAATGCGGTTCGGCTCGTAACCCAGCTGGATCACTTTTCCTGGAAGTGCCAGATCGGAGGCGGATATATCGAGGCTGCCGAATCCGAATTGAGAGAGCGCACTGCAACGCGCTCCGCATTGGCTTGGTTGGGGCGAATCAGAAAATCGATATCCGCGGAGTAGCCGGGGAAATCCGTGCCACGAAACAGCGAGCGCGCCGACCACCAGATACTCAACTTTGTTCGAGTTTAAGCACTCGATAAACTCTCGCAAGTCTCTGCTTAAAGGCATCGGGGTGGGCTCGCTCTCGCAGTTCGAAGAATATATCGGCGCGCTGTTGCGGGGTCATTTGAGCGCGGGACAGTGCATCGGCGGCTTCAGCTTCCTCAAAGGTGTCGAAAACGCGAACTATTTTTTCCACAATTCTATTCTACGCTGGTTGTCCGTTATCGGTTGTTGCGGTCAGACTCGGAGGGCTTCCGGGTCGCGCCGAGCGTTTCGATCGCCAGTTCGCCCTAGCGGGCCAAGCAATCAGTTCGAGCGCAATCCATCAACGATTTAAGAGTGCCCGCTGTCCTTTCGTGCCATTGGCCAGAGTTGACCCGAGCGGCTGCTATTATGAATCAGCCGCAAACAGCCGCATGTTCCTGTTCGACTTCTTCCGCTCGTTTCTTCCGTTGCATAACCCTATCGGATTCGGCGCAAGCGATTTCATCGAGCTGGCGCTGACGGCGCTCCTGGTCCTGCTGGCGTTCGTGCGCGCCGAAGCGGCGCCGGTGGTGCAGCGCTTCGCGGCGCGGACAGGCGTGGTGCATGCTCGCGATCGGCGCGCTGCCCGTGATTTTGCGGCTGGCGCTGTTGGGTCATGCGCCGGTTCCGGCGCCGGCGGGGTCGGACGATTTCAGCTATTGGCTGCTGGCGGATACGCTGCGGCATTTCCGGCTGGCGAATGCGGCGCATCCGCTGCACCAGTTCTTCGAAGCGGTGTTCGTGCTGCAGGAGCCGACGTATAGCTCGATTTTTCCGATGGGCCAAGGGCTCGCAATGGCGGCGGGGTGGCTGCTCTTCAGGAACTCCGTGGGCCGGCGTGCTGCTTTCCGTGGGCGCCGCTGTGCGCGCTTACCTATTGGATGCTGCGCGGGTGGACCACGCCGGGTTGGGCGGTAGTGGGCGGACTGCTGGCGGTCATGCAGTTTGGCGTGTTGAGTTATTGGGTGAACACATACTGGGGAGGCGCGGTCTCGGGCTGCGCGGGATGCCTGGTCTTCGGCGCGCTGCCGCGGCTGCGCGCGAGGGGACGGACGCGCGACGGCATCGCGCTTGGCGCAGGACTGGGGTTGCAATTGCTCACGCGGCCTTTCGAATTCGGAGTGATGGTGGTTTGCCTGGCGGCATATCTGGCGATGGAACGGCAATGGAAGCTTCCATGGCGCGCCATCGTGCTCTCGCTGATTCCAGCGGCGGCGCTGATGCTCGGGCAGAATTGGGCGGTAACGGGAAACTGGACGACCCTGCCCTACGAGATTAAGCCGCTACCAATATGGCGTGCCCGACGACGTTCACGTTCCAGGCAAACCCCACGCCGCATCGGGCGCTGACGCAAGAGCAGGAGCTGGATTACCGGGCGCAATCGGCGGTACACGATGGTCCTGGGTTCTGGCAGCGACTGGTCGAGCGCGCGGGGTTCTATCGATTCTTCCTGTTACCGCCGCTCTACCTGGGGCTGGCGCTGTTTGTGTTGCGATTGAGAGAACGGCGCTTCGCTTGGGTAGCGGGAACTATCGTGCTATTTGCGCTGGCGGACAATTTCTATCCTTACTTCTATCCGCATTATGTGGCGGCGCTGGCATGTCTGTTCATCCTGGCGGCCATTGAGGGATTGGAGCGGCTGACAGCGTGGTCGCCCTTCGCGGCGCGCCTGATTGTGATGCTGTGCGCGGCACATTTCGTTTTCTGGTACGGAATCCACGCCATGCGCGACGAGAATGTCCGGCTAGCGATGGCGAAGTACGAAAGCTGGAACTATCTCAATGAGGGCGATCCGGAGGGGCGCATAGCGATCGATCGGCAATTGGCGGCGATTCCTGGGAAGCTGCTGGTGTTCGTCCATTACTCAGCGGTGCATGGGTTTCATGAGTGGATTCATAATGCCGCGGATATCGATTCGCAGCGGATTGTGCGCGCGCTCGACCGTGGCGGCGAAGAGGACGAAAAGCTGCACGAATATTATCCGGACCGGAGGATTTTATTTCTGGAGGCCGATGCGCGGCCACCGCGGCTGGTGGAAGTGGGACAGTAATCCGTTCCGCGCCTTCGGCGCGTGGACCGGCCGGCAGGCCCGTCCTACGAACCCAAACCGACGAAGACCACGCCGGCCAAGACCAGTCCCAAGCCTAGGAATTTCTCGCGGGTAAACGGTTCGTGGAAGAAGAGCCGCGCCCAAAGCTGCGTCCACACATAGCTTAAGGAAACCATCGGATAGAGCACGGAGAGCTGTCCGTGGCTGATTGCCTTAAGGTAGAACAACGAGGAGATGCAGAAATAGCGCAACGCCCAGCGCGGCATTCAAACTAATGATGTGCAGAAAGCCCTTGTGCAGATGGGCCGAAGCCTTCTTGAGAAACACCATGCCGACAGAGCCGATGAGCGATCCGAAAAACACCAGGAAGATCGAGGAAAGTGGCGTCGACGTCATGCCTTCGACCCCCTGCCAATGACGGCGACGCCGGTGATGATGAGCGCCAGCCCGGCGAATTTATACGGATTCAGGTTATCGTGAAACACGAAATACGAAAGCGCCGTCACCCATACGTAGCTAAGCGAGATAACGGGGTAGAGCACGGAGAGCTCGCCATCCTTAAACGCGATGACGATCAGTATCGTCATGACGCCATAAAGCCCGTAGCCGGCGATTAGAGGGATGTCCGTGAGAATGCCCATTAATCCCGGGTGGTCCAGCGAATAGTTCGTGCCGTATTTCATCAGAATCTGGGCGGCCGCTCCCAAAAGAGTGGCAAACGCGACCATATATGCGGCGCGACGCTGCGCCGTAGGGTCATGGATGGGTTTGGTAACTGGTAACAGCGGAGCTCAAAGTCGGGGACCTCTGCGGTCCCTCCAGAATAACAGGTTAAAATAACGGTTAGTGGAAGATAATAACCCTGTTGCGCTGGAGACGCCGCCGCTCGACGCGACCGCTCAGGCGCCCGCAACCGCACGCGGCTTCGTCGCCGAATGGTGCGTCACGATTATCCTGCTGCTGTTCGGAACCACGAATCTGCTGCAGGCGTTTGTGATCCCCACCGGGTCCATGGAAGACACGCTGATGGTCGGCGATCACCTGCTGGTGGATAAGCTATCGTACGCGCCGCCGGACGGGGCGTCGAAGCATCTGCTGCCGTATACCGAGGTGCAGCGCGGAGACATCATCGTGTTCCGCTATCCGGTGGATATTCAGCAGACGTTCGTGAAACGCTGCATCGGCGTTCCGGGCGACCGGATCCACTTGGTGAACAAGCGCCTCTTTCTGAATGGGCACGCGGTGGATGAGCCGTACGTGTATCACAAGAGCGCGTATATCGACGCGTATCGCGACTATTTTCCCAGCGTGTCGGACGCCGGTCTGCCGCAGTCGGCGGAGGATATGCTGGCCAACCACGTAGTAGACGGAGACGTAGTGGTGCCGCCGGGCTATTATTTCGCGATGGGCGACAACCGCGACAACTCGCTTGACAGCCGCTATTGGGGCTTCGTTCCGCGCGGCAATATTATTGGCAAGCCGCTGATCATTTACTGGTCGTATGACGCATCCACCGCGGCGCTGACGGATACGGGGTTGAACGTTCAGCACCTGGTGGATATGGTGCTGCACTTCCCGACGAAGACGCGGTGGGCACGGTCGCTGCGCCTGATTCGTGGGTATCCGCTGAACTGAAATGAATCCCCACTATTATCGCGTTGATTCTGGCGGGCGGCCGCGGCACGCGTTTTTGGCCACGAAGCCGCAAGCGCTCAGCGAAGCAGGTGTTGAACGTGGTTGGTGAAACATTCGCTGATCCAGGCCACGGCGGAGCGTCTCGCGCCGGTGATTCCGCCGGAGCGCATGTGGGTGCTGACCAACGAGCATCTGCGAGACACAATCGCGAAGCAGTTGCCGGGGGTGCCGAAGCGGCAGATTCTGGCGGAGCCGGTGCAGCGCAATACGGCGCCGGCGATCGGTCTGGCGGCGCACGTGATGCGCGCGGCAGATCCGAACGCGGTAATGGGCGTGTTTCCTTCGGATCACGTGATCGGCAAGCCTGTGGTCTACCGAGCCCTCGTGAAGCAGGCGATGAAGAGCGCATCAGAAGGGCACTTGATGGTGGCGGGGATTCCACCGCGCTGGCCCGAGACCGGCTACGGATACGTGGAGTTTCCGCGCGGCGCGAAGGCGGGCGAGCGCGCGACGGTGAAGCGGTTTCACGAAAAGCCCGATCTGCAGAAGGCGAAGCGTTATATAGCGGCAGGCAATTTCTGCTGGAATTCCGGCATGTTCTTCTGGCGGTGCGATGCGCTGCTCGAACAGTTGCGACAACACTTGCCGAAGACGGCCACGATTCTGGCGGCGCTGCCGCGGTTCGGTTCGCGTGGCTTCGCGGATAGGCTGGCACAGGCGTTTCCGTTGTGCGAGAACATCTCGATCGATTTCGCGGTGCTCGAAAAGGCCAAGAATGTCAGCGGCATTCCTGCGCCGGATTTTGGATGGAACGATGTGGGCAGTTGGAACGCCGTTTACGAACTGCTGGCGCACGATGCGTCCGGCAACGTTATTGCGCGCGATTCGGTGTGCCTGGATTCGCACAACAATTTCGTGGATGCGCGCGGCAAGATGGTGGCATTGTTGGGCGTGAAGGACCTGATCATAGTCGATACGCCCGATGCGCTGTTGGTGGCGACGCGCGACCGCGCGCAGCAGGTGGGCGACGTGGTGAAAGCGCTGGAGCGGTCGAAGCGGGAAGACTTGCTGTAGCAGGGTTTTGAATCCGTCATAATTGCGTTCGTGCCCTTCCCCGAATGGATCGAGCCAATGGCGGCGACCCTCACCCAGGAACGCTTTTCCGGACCGGCGTGGGTCTTTGAACGCAAGTTCGATGGAATCAGGCTGATAGCTTTCCGCAAGGGCGACGATGTACGCCTGTTCTCCCGCAATCGTCTGCCGCAAAACTGCCCCTCGGTTGCGGAGGCGCTGAAGCGTCTGCCCGTGCGAGAGATCATCCTGGACGGTGAAATTACGTGGGGCAAGGATGGCGCCGCCTATCACGTTTTCGACCTGATGTGGCTCGAAGGCCGCGATGTATCCCTATTGCCGCTCGACGAGCGTCATGCGTTGCTGCAAGGTCTGCCCCTCGAAAAACCCCTGCAGAGAGTTGCGCGCCTTTCGGATGAAAAGCCCTGGGAGCGCGCCTGCCGTGAAGGGTGGGAGGGCGTTATCGCCAAGCGGAGGGACTCGCGTTATGAGCACCGCCGATCGCCCCACTGGCTGAAAATGAAATGCGAGGCCTCGCAAGAGTTGGTTGTCGGCGGTTTTACCGACCCACAGGGGACACGGAAGGGGCTGGGCGCCCTTCTGGTCGGGTACTTCGAGAACGACGATTTGGTTTACGCAGGCAAGCTTGGCACGGGATTTAATACCAAGCTGCTGCTGGAACTGCGCGCGCGGCTGGATGCCCTGGAGATTCCGCAACCGCCCTTCACCAAGGCGGTAGGACTACCGCGCCTGCGCGCGCACTGGGTGCGTCCGATGATCGTGGTACAGGCCGGTTTTATCGAATGGACGAAATTCGGCAAGCTGCGGCACCCTCGATTTCTCGGCGTCCGAAGCGACAAGGCGGCGCGCGAAGTAGTGCGGGAGGCGCGTTGATCACTCATCCCGACAAAATTCTGTTCCCGGACGACGGCATTACCAAGGGCGAACTCGCCGCATATTACGAGACGATTGCCCCGGCGATGCTGCCCCATATTCGCGGGCGTCCCATCACTATGGAACGGTTCCATCGCGGAATTGGCGAGAAGGGATTCTTTCAGAAGGATGTTTCAAAGGGCTTCCCCGAGTGGCTGGAGCGCGTCGAAGTGGGGAAGAAGGGGGGCGTGGTGCATCACCCCATCGTCACCGATACGCGTTCTCTGCTCTGGTTGGCGAATCAGAACAGCATCACCCCGCACGTGTGGACCGCGCGAGTCCCTGATTTGACGCACCCGGATGTCTGCGTTTTCGATCTCGATCCCAGCAAGGAACAGCCTAAGATTTTGAGCGCGGCGGCATTCGCGCTTCGCGATCTGCTGTCGGAACTCGGACTCGAAAGCTGGGTGAAGACGTCAGGCTCGAAGGGGTTTCACATCGCAGTACCGCTCGATGGGAGCGCCGACTATGGAGACGTGGGAAGGTTTGCGAATGCGGCCGGAACAGTGTTGGTCGCACGCGACCCGAAGCACCTCACGCAGGAGTTCAGCAAGGCGGACCGCGGCGGCCGAATTCTCGTCGATACGGGCCGCAATGCCTACCATGCCACCTTCGCAGCGGCTTACTCGGTGCGCGCCAAACCGGGCGCCCTGTTTCTGCGCCATGCACGTGGGATGAAATCAAGAAGGGCGTAGGCCCGCAATCGTTTTCGCTTCGCGGAATGGCAGACCGCGTGTCAATGGTAGGCGACTTGTGGTCGGAGATGCTCGCGCGGGTTCAAGCGTTAAAACCGGCGATCGAGCGCTTGCGGCAGTTGCAGTGAATCGAGCTCCAGCATCGCATTGACCGTGATTGAACGCCCATTTACAATCGCGGCATGCCACGAAAAGTCATCCTGGGGTTCGGAATCAGCCTCGACGGCTATATTGCGCGACGGAACGGCGCCATGGATTTTCTGGTTATAGACAAAGAAGGAGAAGCGCTGATGGCGGACTTCTTCGCCAAGATCGACACAACCATCATGGGCCGCAAGACCGCGGCAGGCTGGGTGAAAATGCGCAATAGCGGTGAGATACCGGAAACGCCTGGCATGGCCAACTATGTAGTCTCTCGTCGGTGGAAGCCGGGCAAACGCGGTGGATTCGAGGTGGTGAGCGGATCGTTAACAGCCTTCGTGAAAAGGCTAAAACGCCGTTCCGGAAAGAACATCTATCTAGGCGGTGGGGGCGAGTTGGCGCGTAGTTTTCTGCAAGAGGATTTGGTGGACGAACTTTTCATCGGCATCGGCCCCATACTGTTAGGCGATGGAGTCCCCGGCTTCCCGGGCAAGTTCCCGCAGCGCAATTTCAAACTGACGGAATGCAAGTCCTACTCGAATGGATCAGTGGGACTGCGCTACGAGCGGATACGGACCAAGACAAGCCGATAATCCCGACCTGTCTATCCTCGGTGACCCTTGTACTCCGGGCAACGCAAAGAAGCCCTCGCTAAAGGCGAGGGCTTCAAGTCTCCGAGGCAATTAAGAATTCCGAGCTTCAGCGCGCCGGAAGGGTGTTATCTTCGGCCGCCGCCGCCATGACCCCCTCCGCCGAAGTGGCCACCACCACCACCAAAACTGTGACCGCCACCGCCAAATCCGCCGCCGCCAAAGCTCCTAGGTGCTCCGCCGCTAAATCCGCGGTACGGGCTGGCGTTAAATCGCGGAGCGCTAGGGGCGCTCTGGAAGTTCTGGCGTGGTTGGACATTGGGAGCAGATTGGAAGCCTCGCCCCGCGGGCGCGCCTCGCAAGTTTTCGGCTCCTGGGGCTCCGACGCGATTGGCCTGTCCAGCGCCCGATTGTGCGCCTCGAGTCATTCCAGGGTTGACGCCCGAGGGTTGATGAACCCCGTTACGGACGCCCATACCGAGGGCGCTCGCACGCGACGCTGATTCGAAGCGTGAGGACAATTGTCGATTGGGATAGGCAACCCCAAGCCTGTGATCGGGATTGTGCGCCCAGACTCCGCGGCCTGCACCCCACGATCCATGAAATCCATAGCGTCCAAAAAACGCATTGTTCACAATGACGTTGTGGCCAAACCAGTTAGGACCCCATCCCCAACCGCCCCAACCACCACCCCAGCCCCAACCACCGAAGAATAGTCCGATGTTGCAGCCTGGGTAAAAGCCAAATCCAAAAGCCGGATAATAAAGACCGGGATAGGCGCCCCAGATAGGCGGTCCCCAGATATAGGCGGGATCGTAGGTGGGCACATAAACGACTTGAGGGTTCGCCGGTTCGATTGTAATGGCGGACTGTCCACCCTGCGTTTGATCCGTCACCGTCTGCTGTGGGGTAGTAGCAAGCTTGCCATTTGCTTGGGCTAAGGTACGCATGTGCTGTACTGCACCCATAACGTCGGCTTGCTGAGCGAGGAAGGCATTGCCCAGATCGGTGGTCCAGCGGACGTCCTGATTCAGCTTCGCAAGCACGTCGGGAAAGGCCACTAGAGCCTGAACGCTGGGGTCCCAATTCTGTTGTTTGGCGGCATTCATCAAATTAGCGCCGGTGAGGGACTTATTATGCTGTAGCCACTGCTCGGCCTCGACTACCTCAAGTGGGTAGGTGCAGGCAACAAGCAACTGGCTCAGCAATGGGTCGGGATAAAGCGCGACGGGCGCGACCAAGTCGTCAAGCTGAGGCGCCGAAAAGACGGGCGCGGCTGGCGTGGCGGGCGAAGGCGGCTGCTGCGCCATCAAGGCAGGAGCAGTCGCTGCAACGATACATACGAGTCCGATAGCAAAGGACCGGCGGAAGAACCGCGGTGCGGAATTCATGCTGGGCCTCCTTACCTACTTAATTCGATGCGCTACGTGACGATCTCGCGTCGGAATTCACCTGAGAAGCGAGACCTACTGTGCTTTTAAAGGGGTTCTACCTCAAGCATGGTACGTACGGTTCGGAACATCCGACAGAGTGGGCGCAACGATACGCGCGGTTCAAAGCTCCGAGGAGCAAATGGGACGTGAGCAACAGCTAACGGCGTCTGCGGTAAAGCGAAGGATCGACTGCTTCGGCCATACGTTCGACATCGAGGTCGCCTCCCGCGAAAAACGCGATCTGACGGGCGGCTTCCGCCGGGCCGTGCAGGATCTCCTCGTATCGTATGGTCAGGAATTCGACCCTGCTCCGCAACGAAAGAGCCCGCCTGGTCTGCTCTATCACCCGCGCATACTCGTACCCCAAGCGTTCCCTCCTCTCGGGAGAGTCTGGGACGGCTTCGCCGCGGCGGGTAATCATGCGGGCCTGCGAATCGAGGATTTCGCCGAAGTCGCGCTCAATCAGTAGCACGCGGTAATCGTGGCCGATGGGCAGCGCGCAAACCAGCGGCGCCACGATCTTGACCGCCTTTCCGCGCGCCTCGCTTATCCAGTTTGCCTCGCGGAACATCTTCTTCACCGCTTCGTATTCGTAATAGCCGCGCGGATTGTCTTCATCGGCCTCGCGCAGCCCATCGGTGAGAATCGGCATGCCGCCAGCATTGAGCATCTGCATCGCCATAGAGGTGCCGGAGCGCGGCAAACCGGAAACCACAAATATTGCGCCGTTCAGGGGCGGCAATGGCGCTTCCAACTTATCCGTAAAAGGTTTCACAACCGTGGCGCGTTCCCGAGGCGCGCCCGGAATCGCAGAATTCGCCGGTCCTTGCCGCGTCATTGTTCGATCGTAGCGAAAATGCTCTTCGGCGACCACTTCCGGCCGCCCAGACCCATGGACGTCCTCGGACTTGAACTCATTAGCTCTACTCCGTCAACACTGTTTGATTCACCAAGACTGTGACCCAAGCTGCGAGTCCGGCGATTTCCTGCGCCTGACGAGCCAGCGCACAATCAGAAGGGCCGCAGCGACCATAACAGCACGGCCGGTCCATAGGTGATCAGAACCAACGCAACGCCGACCAAACCTCCGGCGAGGTTCTTATACCCATCCACCGCGGCGTTGCGGAGGCGCGTCAGGGTGGATTCGGGCGAGAGGCGAAGCTGCGCCTGGTAATCCTCGCGGGCGCCAAGCTGAACGGTCGCGAACGTGACTTGATCGGCAGTAGTGCGGCGTTCGGCCTCCATCTGCTCGATTTCGCCGCGGACGCGGGAGACTTCGCGCTCGACTTCGAGCACGTCCGAGAGCTTGCCGGTACGTTGCGCCCTACTGGGGCCGTCCACCTAATCAGCTAAGTAATTTATTTCCTTGGTGAGCGCGGTAGGAATCGAACCTACAACCTACTGATTAAGAGTCAGTTGCTCTGCCAGTTGAGCTACGCGCCCGCTACGGTGGGTTAAACGGGATTAGCGCCGCAAAAGTTGCGCCTCCACCAGATTACAACATCGCGCGGTGCTCTGTCGAATTTAGGTTCCGGCTTGCGGCGCGGACGGTTGCGGCAGCGAAGCGGCGGCGATCTGCGCGATGTCCAGCAATTTCGGCGGCGCGATTCCGAATTGCCCTGCGACCGAACCTAATGCGTCGCGGAACATCGTCTGGCAGAATGGGCACGCGGTGCCGATCACTTCCGAGCCGGTCGCCACCAGCTCCTCCACGCGCTCGATGTTCACGCGCTTGCCTTTCTCCTCGCCCAGGAACATCTGGCCGCCGCCGGCGCCGCAGCAGAATGAACGCTCGCGCGCTCGGTGCGGGTCGATTACGTCGGTGGTTCGTCCGGCTACTTCGCGCGGCTCTTCATAGATATTGCGATAGCGGCCGAGGTAGCAGGGGTCGTGGAAGACGGTCTTCTCGCGATTGGCGTCGCGCGAGGGCAATCGCTCCTGCACGCGCGCAAGCAATTCGCTGTGATGCTCGATTTCGATACTCGCCGCCGTATTCGCGCCAATCGGTTCCGATGGTGCGCACGCAATGCGGGCAGATCGAAACCATTTTGCCGACCTTGGCTGCGCGCAGGGCCTCGATATTCTGTTCCGCTACCTGTGAAACCGCGAGGTCGTTGCCCAGACGGCGCGCCGGGTCGCCGGTACACTTTTCTTTTCGCAGCACGCCGAACGTCACGCCGGCATGGCGCAGCACGCGCGCCAGCGCGAGCACGATCTCCCGGCCCTGCGGATCGTTGCCGCCCATGCACCCGAGCCACAAGCAGTACTCCTGCGTGCCGTCATAAAGCGGCAGTTCGTTCTTCTCGATGAACTTTTGGCGCTCACTCGCCGCGAAGCCCAGCGCGTTGCCGTTGCGTTCGAGATTCAAGAACAGCTTCGCGCCATATTCGTCCTCCCATTTGCCAGTGTTGACCGCGCCGCGGCGAAGGCCGATGATCATCGGCAGGTGCTGGATGCCCACCGGACATTGGAACTCGCAACTGCCGCATGTGGTGCACTGAAACGCGGCCTCTTCCGAGATGTACTTACCGAGCAGAGGTGCTTCCGCGTTCGGCCCGAACTCCTTGAGGTAGCCGCGCAATCCCAGAACGATCTCTTTCGGGTTGAGAACCTTCCCCGTATTGTAGGCCGGACAGTGTTCCGTGCAGCGTCCGCATTCGACGCACGTGAAGGCCTGCAGGGCGTCGATACGCGTGACGTCCTTCCCTGTATCGAGCCCGAAATCCTCATCACCCACCAGCGGTGGAATCCTGCTGAAACCTTCGCGTTTCAGAAAGACGGTCGCGGGGCTCAGCGCCAGGTGCAGATGCTTGGTGTGAGGAATCAGCGGAAGAAAAATCGCCAGCGTCAACGTGTGCAGCCACCACATCGTCCTTCCGGCCACGGTATGCTCCGCAAAATACAAGCCGCCAAGATAAGTGATCATCAACGCGAAGATAAGCCCGGCGATAATGCCGGATTCCACGGAGACCTTGCCCAGCCACGGCGGACGCGTGAAGAAACGCCGGATGAACAGGCCGGCTATCGAGACTGCTACGAGAGTGGCCCATATAGAGACGAAATCGTAATAGTATTGGCCGAAGCCGCGGTTGGGCCAAAGAAATCGCAAGCCGAACGCGCTGGCGATATGGTTGACGGTGATCGGCGCGAAGGCGCAAAACCCCCAGAAGACGAATGCGTGCGCGATGCCGGGCAGAATCCGTTGCTCGACGACTTTCGATTGCCCCATTACTTCCAAAAGAAACCGGTGGATGCGCGGGCCGAAGGGCGCAAGCGCAAAATCGGTGGTGGGCTTCGAACCGCGAATGGTCTCGAGCACCGGGCGCAGCCGTAGCCAGAATAGCGCCAGGGAAACTGCGAAGAGTGCAATCACAAGCGCGCGAGAGAGCCACGAGGCGTCAGTCATAGCGGCATTTTCGACTGTAGCATGCGAGGGCGTGAAAGCCGCCAAGGCCGCTACAATCGAGTGCTGGAGGAAATTTGAGAATCGTCATCTCCGGCGGCGCCGGATTCATTGGTTCGCATCTGTGCGACCGGCTGCTTGCCGATGGAAGTTCAGTCGTGGCTTTCGACAACTTCATTACGGGTAACTGGCGCAATGTCGCGCAACTCGCCGGCGATCCGCATTTCGAATTTCGAGAACAAGATGTCACCGAGCCGTGCGCGGTCGAGGGGCCCGTCGATGTTGTCATCAACGCGGCCTCGCTCGCCAGCCCGAAGGACTATCTGGCGCATCCCATCGAGACGCTCGACGTCGGGTCGCTGGGTACGCGCCGCATGCTCGATCTCGCGGCGGAGAAGGCCGCCCGCTTTCTGCTGACTTCGACATCGGAATGTTATGGCGATCCCGAGGTCCATCCGCAAGTGGAAACATACTGGGGTAACGTGAACCCGGTGGGCCCGCGCTCGTGTTACGACGAAAGCAAACGCTACGCCGAGGCGCTCACCATGGCGTATCATCGCGTGCACGGCGTGCGTACCAACATTGCGCGTATCTTCAATACCTATGGACCGCGCATGAAGCTCGATGACGGCCGCGTGGTGCCCGCGTTTTTGGATCAGGCGATGCGCGGTCTTCCGCTCACCGTCTTCGGAGACGGTTCGCAGACGCGAAGCTTCTGCTACGTAAGCGATTTGGTAGATGGTCTTTGCCGACTGATGATATCGGACGAACGATATCCTGTGAACCTGGGCAATCCTCAGGAGTTGACGATTCTCGAATTCGCCAAG
This sequence comes from Bryobacterales bacterium, assembly GCA_963763545.1. Taxonomy (GTDB): domain Bacteria; phylum Acidobacteriota; class Terriglobia; order Bryobacterales; family Bryobacteraceae; genus PALSA-243. Next base: position 54,426 of record CAVXPE010000009.1, on the reverse strand, counting down.
CGCATCCAACGGCTCACCGGCAGCCGCTCCGGCATCGATTTCCGCGACCTTCCCGAGGACGATCCAAAGCAGCGTAAACCGGACATTGCCAAGGCGCGTGCGGTTTTGGGTTGGGAGCCGCGCATCGAGCTAGAAGACGGTTTGCAGAAGACCGTCGCTTATTTCGAGGGTCTACGGGCCACCGTGGCGTAGGGCGTCGCCCGCGCATCTTTTAACGCTGCGGCAAATCCACCGCATCGAAAAAACTCCGCCAAACAAGCCTTTGCGGGCAGCGAAGTCGATGCATTTCGGCGCGCGGGGAACCTGGCGCGGTACAAATGCCGCACCGCATGCCACGGTCACCATTAACTCCTTCAGATTCACGGCGCTGCAGTCTGATCGATTTGGAGTGAAGATTGCTGCGACGAGGCGAGTGCAAAGCATATTGCACACGGAGGATCGGCTTGGCTGATTACACGGCCATATATTCGGTGGGAAACTCGATCGCGCAGTTCCTGGGAAACAGCTTCCCGGCGGCCTTGAAGGCGCAGCACCCAAGCGTCAAGTTTCTATTGGTAGCCAGTTCCCAGATTGCGGAAGAAGATCAGACCAACCTCGACCAGGTAGTTACTATTTTCCTGCATCGCATCACGATTAACGAAAACTTCAGAGCCGCCACGCAAATACAAGATGAACCCAATAAGAAGCCAGTTCTCTTTTTAGACCTGCACTACTTGATTACCTATTGGGGGACCGATCCTCAAGCTGAGCAGACCATCCTCGGGTGGACTATGTTGCAGTTGCAATCGGCGCCCATCCTGGATAATTCGATTCTCACGCCGAGTAACATATGGGATCCAACGGAAACCGTTCAGCTGGTGCCGGCGGATCTTAGCTTGGAAGACATTCTGAGAATCTGGGACGCTCTAGGTCCGAAATATCGTTTGAGCGTCTCCTACATCGCCCGCGTGGTCAGGATCGATACCGGCATCACGCCCGGGCCGCCGGTGGTGGCGACCCGATTCAGCTACGCCGGAAATGGAAAGGCGCAATGATCGAGAATATCGATCGCCGCGTTCTGGCCGGATTTCGCTGCGTGGACGCCATCACGAGCGGTTCGATTCTTGAACCGCTCACTGTAACTGCGGCGCCGCTGGTGCTTCGCCGCAACCACAGCGGCGTGTTCGCCGTGATGGACGCGCCCGGCTTCACCGCGCTCACCACGCAATTCCTGGCGCCAGCGGCCAATTCCTGGCCGTCTCCAGCCAATTTTGAAATCACGATAGAAGATCCCACGTTGCACTATCTCTCGCGGCGGGCGACGATTTCCGCCCCGCAGCCGTTGCCGGTAGTTCCGCCGTCGCCCGCCCCTTCGACTACTACTACATCGCCGACTGGGCCTGCGCCCTTGCCGCCGGTCACGACGCCCCAGACTATCGTCTTATATCCCACGCCAGCGGCCCCGCTTGCGCCGAACTGGGCGGTGGTCCGCGTCTTGGTGACGAGCAACGCTACCCCACCGGCCCCATTGCCTTGGGCCGTGATCCAAGTGCTAGGCGCCGGCAGTCCACCTCCGGCTGGTCTCACGAACCAGAACGGCGAAGCTTTGCTTGCAGTGCAGGGCCTCGGCTTGAGTCTCAGTTCCAACACCACGGGCGCCGTTACGGAGACCACGACGGCCGCGACCGTGACCGCGTGGTTCGACCCATCCAGTTTGAACAAGCCTAAGGGATGGATCCCCAACCCGGATGACATCTTATTGAATCTATCGAGTTCGCAGTGGAAGAGCGTGTCCCAACCGGTACAGCTTAGCCCAGGCCAAACGGTTTTCGTCACCCTTACGATTTCTATGTGATTGAGGAGGAACAATGCCCGAGTATTTAACGCCAGGCGTTTATGTAGAGGAAGTCAGTTTCCGGGCTCCTTCGATTGAAGGCGTCGGGACCAGCACCGCCGGTTTCGCCGGGGTAACCTTGACCGGTCCCACCAATACAACTCCGGAGTTGCTTACCAGCTTCGGAGACTTTCAGAACGTCTACGGTGGCTACGACAATCTGACGTTGTCAGGCAATTCGACCGACCCGAAGAATACCAACTACATGGCGATGGCCGTGAAGTCTTTCTTCGATAACGGCGGCTCGCAGCTCTACGTTTCGCGGGTATTCGTTCCCAAGAACGCCAACGACACGGGCATCGCGACCAGCGGCGCCGCCTCCGCCTCTAACGTCATAGTATCCGCGCGTTTCCCCGGTCTGAGCGGTAACCAAAGCGTTACCGTCAGGCTCAAAGCTGCGCGGACACAGAATGTCGGGAGCCTGCCGCCCGGCTCGGTGGTAGCATCGGCGGCGAACACGTCGTCGCTTGCAACCGCGGCCGGCACGGCCGATACAACCATAACGCTAGTCGCGCCGCTGCCGTGGGGCGCGCCTGCCAGTGTACTGGTGGATTCCGAAACCATGACAGTCACGGGTGTCGACCCTACGGGGACGAAGCTGACGGTCACTCGCGGTTCGGCGCCCGCGGCGCACGCCGCCGGGGCTGCGGTCATGGGACAGATCGGGTTCCTTTTCTCGGCGCTCACCGCGACCGGCCAACAGTTGACGATTACGGCGACCCCGCCGCCGGGCGCCACCACGCCCGCTCCCACGACCACCGCGGGTCCCACCACCACCGCCACTACAACGCCCGCTCCGACGACGACTGCAGGGCCGCCCGCCGCGACGGCGCCGGCGAACGGCATCCCGGCATTTCTGCAGATCGGCGGCGAGACTTTCGCCGTGACCCAGGTGGATTCGACGGGAACAGTAGTGACGGTTGCAGCGCGCCCCAGCGGCGCGGCACACGCTGTGAATGCGCCGGTCTTCGCGCCCCTGGCACTCTTCACCAACGGCGTCAGCGGAACATTTAAGAGCAACGGAACGTCGCTGCCCGCCGTCGACTCCCCCCGGCCTCTACGTTCTCACTATGCAGGTGACTGCCGCGACAGCAGCCGGATCGCCCGCGGTATTCGACGGATTGGGCTTCGATCCGGCGCATCCCTATTATCTCGGCACAGTTCTGGCGGCCATTCCTCCGCGCCACATCGATGCGCTGCAAAACCAGGTAGCCTTCACCATAGGGCAAAATCTCACCCCCAACAGCCTGTTCTCGACGATCTTTGCCAACTGGGGCGGCCCCAGCGCAAATGCCGTCCAGACCTACACGCTCACCGGAGGCGACGACGGTCTGGAGCCGGAATCGCCGAATTACGATACGGCGCTCGCCCTCTTTACTTCCCTGGAAGATATCGCCATCGTAGCCGCGCCAGGCTCCGGAATCTTCGATGCGAGCGAGGATATCATCAACAGCTTGATTACCCACGTCAGCCAGCAACGCGCCTACCGCATCGCGGTGCTGGAGACGCCTCCCAATCAACTCGCATCCGATAACGAGGCGGTTCGCGCCGCGATCGACAGCAGTTATGCGGCTCTGTATGTACCGTGGGTGATTACGCCTAATCCGCTGGCGACTGCGGGATCGGCGATTGCCGCGGAAATCGCCGTGCCGCCCACCGGTTTTATCACCGGTATCTACGCGCGCAACGACGAGCAGAACGGTGTTTCCAAGGCCCCGGCCAACGAAGTCCTGCTGGGCGCGTCGCGATTGGAGCGAGACATCTCCTTCGCCGAGCAGGGCATTCTGAACCCGCTGGGAATCAACTGCCTGCGCTACTTTCCAAACCGTGGATTTCGGGTATGGGGCGCGCGCACGGCCAGCTCCGACCCCGAATTTAAATACGTCAATGTGCGGCGTTACATGATCTACCTCGAACACTCCATCGATAACAGCACGCAATGGGCGGTGTTCGAGAATAACGGTCCGGCTCTGTGGTCCAGGGTAAAAGAGTCCATCGACTCATTCCTCTACAACGAGTACGTCCAGGGGAACTTACTGGGGGATAGCGCGTCGCAGGCGTACTTCGTGCGGTGCGACCGGACCACGATGACGCAGAACGATCTCGATAACGGCCGCATGATCTGTCTGATCGGCGTCGCGGTGTTGAAACCCGCGGAGTTCGTCATCTTCCGCATTGGCCAAACGACCGCGCTTGGGTCAAGTTAGTCTGCAACCGTCTGATTTAGGAGAATCGAAATGGCTAGAATTGCGCCTTTACCTGCATATAACTATCTCGTCGATCTCGGCGCCGGTGCACGAAGTCCTACCCAGTTGTTGGGCGGCTTCTCGGACGTCTCGGGACTAGAGACCGATATACACATCTCCGAATACCGCGACGGCAACGAAGCCGAGCCGCACGTCCGCAAGATTCCCGGGTCGCACAAAGTGGGTGACGTCACGCTGAAACGCGGCGTGGTGAATTCTATGGATTTATGGGCTTGGATCACGGCCACACGCACCACCGGCGTTGCCGCGCAGCGTGACGTGGTGATCACGCTGCTTGACGAATCGGGCACGCCAGTTCAGCAATGGAAACTGCGCGGGGTTGTGCCGATGAAATATACGGGCCCCACGCTAGCGGGCAAGGGCGGCGGCGAAGTCGCCATGGAAGAGTTGGTACTTGCGGCAGAAGGGTACGAAATCATTCCCGCTGCCGGAGCGTGACGGCGGGAAATGGAAAGTCTTCGAGAGAGTGAGCCATGAGCCGCATCGTATTTGACTCGGCGCGTCCGGTGGTCGAGTCCGACCCCGCACGCAACGATGTCGCCTGCTTTGTCGGGCTGGCTCGCGCTACCGGCGCGGTTCTGCCGTTGGCGATCCAGAACTGGCTCCAGGTTCATGGCTGGACGAATGGCCCATTGGCGCGTTCTATCAAGCCGCCCTTCTCCGACATCCCTATTCCGATCGAGAGCTACGCGACGTTCACCTCGCTTTTCGACCCCGGCGGATCGCTCACGAGTTACGGGACGGACTACCTGGCGGCGGCGGTGCGTTCATTCTTCGCTCAAGGCGGCAGACGGTGCTACGTCGTGCGCATGGACGATCCGATTTCGCCGAAGGACGGAGCGGGCGGCAAGGCGGATAAGCTGGCGAAGTTGTTGCCCGGGGATTTATACGCCGTGGACGACCGGCGAAGCTGGCACGGCGCTGGGCATCTGGGCGGACTGCCGGACGTCTCGTTCCTCTCCCTGCCAGATCTTCCGGCGCTCACGGCTTCGGCGCCGACAGCGGCCGCGCCCGTAGTGTCTGCTCTTCCCGCTGGTCTGGCGCGGTTTGCAGAATGCGCGCCGCCGTCTACCGAACTGGCGCCTATCCCACTGTTCGCTCTGCTCGCTCCGCGGCTTACCCCTGACGATTACGCAAACCGGTGGGCTCCGAGCGTGCAGACCGTTCTTACCTACTTGTCCCAGAACGGTATCCGCGATATTCAGTTCGTGGCGGCTTTTCCGCTTCCGCAAGACCTGGATGCTGCTGCCGCCGCGCAAAGCCCATCCAGCGCCGTGCTCGCCCAGGACGTCCATAGCGTGATCGGCAGCCAGATGCCGGAGAATACTTCGCCGGCGACATCTGGACTGTCGAACGAGTTGCTACAACTTGTTTATCCGTGGCTGACCACGACCGGTTCTCATGTCCTGAATGAATCACTGGAACCGCCGGATGGGGCCCTCGTGGGAATTCTGGCGCGCAACGTACTTACACGCGGTGCGTTCACCGATGCGACGAAAATCGTTCCTGCGGAGATTTCCGATGTCTCGCCTTCCTTGCCCGCCCAAGAGCTAGCCGTGCCGGTGGCGCCACTGGTTTGGGGAAACAATTCTTGGAAACCGCTGATTGTCCGCTTAACCCTCTTCGGATTCACGCCCGCGGGGCTGCGGCTGCTTTCCGACGTGACGGCTTATCCCGGTGAAGCATACCGGCCGGCGCGCGTGCATCGGTTGGTCTCGGTGATTTCGCGAGCATCCCGGCAGTTGGGAGAACGAATTGTCTTCCAGAAGAACGGTCCGGCCCTTTGGCAAACCGTGGAGACTTCGCTGGGGCAATTGCTCATCCAGCTTTGGACGCTGAATGCGTTGGATGGCGATACCGTTCAGGAGGCCTTCTCGGTGCGCTGCGACGCCAGCACTATGACGCAAAACGACATCGATAACGGCCGTCTCATCGCGCAGGTGACCTTTACCGCGGCGGCGAGCATCGAATTGATCCGCGTCACGCTGGCGCTCGAGACTAGCGGGGCGAGCGCACAGGGCATTGCCATCATGGCGGAGGCAAGCTGATGGCGAAGAAGAATACCGGTATTGTCCCGCTACATATTTTCCGGTTTCGCGTGGCTGTGACGGCTGATTCGCTCAAGAACGGCCCGCAAGGCCGCAGCACCGAAATGGCCTTCGCGGAATGCACCGGGCTCGAGGCCACCATGGAGCCCAAGGTCATCAAGGAAGGCGGCCGCAATTACGGGGCGGCGCAACGTCCGGGCGGCGTCACGTTCGCTACCGTGGTGCTGAAGCGAGGCGTGAGTACGGAGCGCAGCATGTGGCAAATCTTCAATCAGACCGGTTGCGGAAAATACGCACCGCGGTGGCAGGTCACTATCACTCTGCTTAACGGCAATATGCAGCCGGTGATGGGATGGAAGCTTGCCCACGCAATGCCGGTGAAATTTAAATTCGCGGATCTGAACGCTAAAGGAACGGAGGTCGGCATCGAGGAACTGCACTTCGTTCACGAGGGTCTTTCCGCGGTGTAAGAGATTGCGATGAGTCAGCCCGATCCCCAAAACCCTGCCGCTCCAAAAGTTGTCAAAGCGACGCTGAAGGCGCTGCCCCACGGCGAGGCCATTCCGGTGCACTTCAATCCAGCTTCGCTGGTCTATACGATTGAGAAGTCTAAGCCCTCCGCAGGACGATCCGAAACAGCGCCAATTTGCAGGTCAGTTCACCAAAAGGAAGCTGACCATGGACCTGCAATTCGACACTACCGACACGGGCAGCGATGTGCGGACGTTTACCATCCCGATCGGGCTCTTCATGCAGTCGTCGGCTGCGTCAAACAAGGGCGGCAAGGGCAACAGCAAGGGCCAACGCCCCGGCTCCTTCGATGCTGAGTTTCGATTGGGGCGTATATCACTTCCAGGGAGTCATGGACTCGTTCAAAGAGACGATCGATTTCTTCTCGGCCGATGGCATTCCGTTGCGCGCACTAGTGAGCATCGAACTGTCATGGGTCGGACAAGGTGGTCGATCCAGCTTCCTTGCAAGGGGCGCCCGTCGCCGGCAGCCTGGTGCCGACGCCTTCTACCGGCGGCGTGGCGAAGGCCGCGGCCGACGGGGGCGATTCCAACGCGACGCGCGCTCTGGCCAGCGCCAACGGGGTGGAGAACCCGCGCTTCACGGGTGGCGCGCCGCTGGAAGTGGGTGGCGGGATTCAATTGAACCCGGCTGTGGGATTTGTGGCAAGCGCGTCGGCGGGAGGCGGGATCGGTATCGCCGGGGGTGCGGGAATCGGGATATCCGGGGGTGCGGGTGTAGGTATCTCGGCTGGGGCCGGCGTTGGCGTCTCGGCTGGGGCGAGCTTTGGAGCAGGCGCGTCGGCAGGCGCAGGCTTTGGCGCTGGCGTATCGGCGGTGCGCCGGTTTTGGCGTGAGCGCATCGGCCGGCGTGGGGTATCGGCGGGTGCGGGCGCGTCCGTAGGCGTCGGCGTGAGTGTCTCGACCAGCGCCGGCGGTCAGGCTTCACTGGCAGCCGGAGGCGGCGCGTTATTCGGATCGTCAGCCTCGGCAGGCGTGGCTGCCACGGCGGGAGCTTTTGCTGGCCTGGAAGTGGGCCGCGCGACCGTCAGCACAACGGCGCAACTCGATCCGCTTCGCATGCTGCCGGCGACCGTAGGGTCGGATGTAGCGGCAGGCGCCAACGCCAGCTTCGCACTGGGAGGAGTGGCTATGGCTCCATCCGGCTTCTCGACGGATGTAGGCGCGGCATTTAATTTTACCGACGGGCTTACTTTCGATATCGATTGATCGGACGAACAAATTATGGCTGTAACTATCGACGACTTACAGGTACAAACAGAACCCTCCGCCGCGCCTTCAGGCGAGCCGGCGACAGGTTCCGGGCAGCAACAGCCGAAGCCGGATCTTAAAGCCGAGTTGGAAAAGCTACGTGAGCGCGAGCTTCGATTGCGAGCGGATTAGCTCCTATGCCTGAAACGCCCATCGCCACTTCCGCCGTATACAGCGCCGTCCCCACGGTGCAGGTGGATGGCAACCTGAACGACAAGGTCACCGCGCAATTGCTCGGGATGAAGATGTGCGAGCACGAAGGCGGGATGTCGAATCTGGAGCTGCGATTCAGCAATTTCGGGTCCTTCGCCGGAGGGCTGGCGGACCAGATCTTTGAAGATGGAGCCATTCTGAAGCTGGGCGCCGCCCTCAGGGTATATGCCGGCCTGGTCAATTCACCAACGGAGATCTTCCGCGGCAAGATAACCGCCCTCGAAGCCTTCTTTCCGGGCGCCGGGCCGCCGGAGTTGATGGTGCTCGCGGAAGATGCGCTACAGGCGGCGCGCATGAAGCGCCGCACGAAAAGCTGGGACGACGCTTCTCTCTCGGACATCGTGCAGGAGATTGCAAGCGGTTTGAGTCTGACGCCGGTGACCAGCGGATTGGATGCGACGATCGGTTCCGAACAGCAACTCAACGAAAGCGACCTCCACTTCCTGCGGCGGCTGCTGGCGCGGTACGACGCCGATCTCCAGGTGGTGGCAGCGGAACTGCACGCCACGCCCAGAAGCCAGGCCCAGCGGAATGCGATTCAACTGGACATGAACAGCCAGCTTCGCGAAGTACGGATTCTGGCGGACACGGCTCACCAGGTGACGCAGGTTACGGCTACGGGGTGGGATTTCAATCAGGGACAGACCATCTCCGCAACCAGCCAGACCACGTCGCTGGGCCCCGGGTCGGGGCAGACCGGCGCAAGTTGGCTCCCTCAGCTTTGGGGCACGCGGTCGGAGCAACTGGCGCAGTACGCGACGCTGACTCAATCGGACGCGCAGGCCCTGGTTGATGCAGAATTCGCGCAGCGGAGCCGTCAGTTCGTGTTGGCGCGCGGCGTGGCAGAGGGCAACCCGGCGCTCCGCGTGGGTTCGTACCTCACTCTGACCGGTTTGGGTCCGAGATTTTCCAATACCTACTACACCACTGCGACGGTCCACCGTTTCGATACGAGAAGGGGTATGCGACGGAATTCACCGCGGAGTGCGCTTACCTGGGGGCCGGTTCATGAGCCTGTTGCTGCACGAAACCGCTCTCCAGTTGTTGGGGCCGGCGCTGTTTCTCGCCACGGTGGCGAATGTTAAGGACCCGGAGAACCGCAATCGGGTACAGGTGCGGCTCTACAATGCGAACGGCATTGCCGACCAGGATGGACCGATATGGGCGCGCGTAGCTGTGCCGTTCGCGGGAGGCAATCGCGGCGCTTTTTTCATTCCGGATGTAGGCGACGAAGTGGTGGTGGCGTTCCTGGGCGGCGATCCGCGCGTCGCCATTGTATTGGGCAGCCTTTGGAATGGCCGCGGATACGGCTCCCGAAACGATCGGCGGATCGGGCAAAAGCGTCGATCGCTGGACCATTACGGGCAAGGCGGGTACGCGTATCGCGATCGTGGAACAGCCCGCCAGCAGCGCGACTATTACGTTCTCGACGCCTGGCGGACTGACTGGAACGCTTTCCGACGAGGACGGCTCGATCGAATTCAGCAATTCGGAAGATACGTCGGTGCGGATCGATTCGAGCGGCGTCACCATTAATGCGCCCACGGGCGAAGTGCAGATTACCGCGGCGGACCAGCTCACAGTGACGGCGCCTTCCGTAACTGTGAATGCCGCCATGAGCACCTTTAGCGGCATGGTGCAATGTCAAACCCTGGTCGCGACCACGGTGGATCGTCCACCTACACGCTGGGAGCCGGCAACGTATGGTGAAGCACGACATCGTAGTGAGCGGCGTGCAATTCTCCGGCGGGCCGCCGCTGAACAAGCCGGCAGTGTCTGCAGATGAATCGGGAGGATTTTCCCGACGCGTTCCTTCGCGACTTGAGCGTGATGCAGTACGTCAGGGCAGAAGCCGCTCTCGAGCGCCCAGCTCGTGGCGCGCCAACGCTTCCGGCCGACCCGGCACGCTCTACCAACCAGTGGCGCGCGTGATCCATGTGGCCATGGCGCAATTGGCTTGCGAGAGCGTCGGGTACCCGAGGCTCGACCCGAAGCGCGTGTTGTCGGCGGGGTTGGTGATCCGGCGTGTGCCGCGTACTGACGGCAATAGCGAGCTTTCGAAATCGCCAGACTCGGCATGGCCGTGGATGAAGGACCGTCGATAATGGGTCAATCCGGCATGCGCATGAATGAGTCCTCGCCTCCTCTGGACGCCGGACGACGATCCCGATCCGGCGCAGCGCCCACAGCTTCAATCGGGACAGCCCGCGCTCAATCAGTTGCTGGCCACGAAGGCTCTCTCTTCGGCCTTGACGGAAAGCTTTCGACGCCAGCGTTTGTTGCCGCGCCCGCTGTCTGCAACGCCGCCGCAGCGCACGCTGGTCTACGCCCTCATTCCCACTGCGAGCAGCGAGGCGAGCACGCTCAGGCGCCCTCCGTGCCGCGACTCGACAATGCTGCGATGCTCAAGATTCTTCCGGTGCTATTGAAGACCGGCGGCCAAAGCGCTGCCGCAGCCGGACAAACACGTAACGTATCTTTCATGTCCGACGATTACGCGAAAGTCGAAAAGCGCGAGCGACTTTCTGAGTTTCTCCGCGACGCTGCGCCTGCTCTATACGGTGTTCGGCGCTTTCGACGGATCGGCGGGCGCGCAAACGCTGCTGGACGTTCTGAACCACTACATCGGTACCATCCAAGACGTTCGGGATACGGCAGCAGCCGATGGGCGACGTTCTATCAGGAGGCAGCTGCCAAACTGATCGACTTACGATCCCAACGCCAGCCTGCCGCTGCCGACTTCCCACACTCCACATGCCGCACGCCTGGGACTTCTTTCACCACACCGGATCAAAATGACATTCTGGCCGTCATGGGCCGCTGCTGCAATCGCGCGGCCACTCCGCGTCTCCTCCGCAGGGAAGGTTCCAGGATGCTTCCCGCGCTTCTACCGGGTCAGGTTGTTCTTTCGCATTAAGGGCGAAACCCCGACGTGTCCGCCGGAGTTGGTCTGGAGTTGCTACAGCGATCCATTCCGGCTCGCCGCCTGGTACGAGAACAGCGGGCGGGCGTCGCCGCCGGTGCCGCTGCCCGATCCCTTCGATCAAAATGTGTTGAAAAACGCCAAGCCGACGTCGTCATTTGCGGTTCCGCCGAGCTGATGAATGCGATGCAGGGCACGATCCTCACCAGATTGTCGGACGGAACGGCGGCGGCGGTGGCGGCGGCCTCAGCCTGACCTGGATCTGCAGCTTCAGCATCCCGCTGATCACCATCTGCGCCTTCTTCGTGCTGAATATTTTTCTTTCCCTGCTGAACATCGTTTTTTTCTGGATGGCTTTTATCAAGATTTGCATTCCGTTTCCGATTCCGCCCAGCGCATCGCCGACAGAGGACTAATGGCCACGAGCCCCTATCAGGATCCGATTTCCTGGCCGTTCCTGCCCGTATCCGCAGAACGGGCAATTGAGCTACGCCACGCTGGAGCAGTGCGTGCGCGATTCGATTCGCATCATTCTGACCACCCGGCCGGGCGAGCAGCTGATGCAGCCGCTCTTCGGCGCGGGGCTGCAGAACTTCCTGGACGAGGGCAACACGGTCGCGATCCGGCGGCAGATTCAAACGGCGATTGTTAACACGCTCCAGACCTATGAGACGCGAATCGCCGTGGACAACGTGGAAGTGGAGACCGTGGCCGGCGCGCCTTCGCAGATCCACGTTCAGATTTTCTACCGCTTGCTGCGCACCAACGCGACGCAACAAATCGGCGTAACGATGCAAGGCGGATAGAACTGTGCCACTGATACCACCAGCTCTCGACGACCGCTCCTACAGCGACCTGGTGCAGGATATGCTGGACAGCATTCCGGCGCATACGCCGGAGTGGACGATCCAGCAGACTGGCGATCCGGGCCGTACGCTGATCGAGCTTTTCGCCTGGCTCGCCGATTCGATTCTTTACCGCGCCAACCTAATTCCGGAGCGGCAGCGGCTTGCTTTCCTGAAGTTGCTCGGGCCTGCCATTGCAGCCGGCAGCGGCGGCGACCGGCATTCTTTCGGTATTCTCCGATCCAGCCGTTACCACTGCGGTGACGCTTGCCTCGGGCGCTTCCATTCCCGGGCCGCCGAATTTTGAAACTTTTCCGAACTCGATGTGCTGCCGGTGACGGCGCAGGCTTATATCAAAGTTCCGCTCTCACCGGCGCAACAGACGGCCGCGATGCCCTTGCTGCAAGGGTTGCAGAGCCTCTACAGCATGTCCAATACGCCTTCGGGCTACACGACGACTCCCGTCTTCGCCAATAATCTCGCCGACCCGAACGGCGTGGATGTTTATGGGGGGACCATCGATCAGTGCCTCTGGATTGCCCTGTTGGCGGGCAAGCCCGCGAACCTCGCTGCGATTCGCGCCACGTTAGGCGGAAAAAACGGCCAGCGCATCCTCAGTCTCGGTCTTGCGCCGGCGTGCGGCATCCACCGACCCATTCGCCGCCGCGGGACCGCAAGCGGCGATTCCGGTCACCTGGCAAGTCAGCGCAACCACCGCGGCGGGGGCGCCGCTGATCTATTATCCCCTGAGCGTGGCGAGCGATACCACGCAGGGTCTGAGCACGGCGGGCGTGGTGCAACTGATGCTGCCGCAGAGTTGCGGATATCGGCGCGCCGGCCAACGATGTGCGCAGCGACACGATGGCCGGCGTGGGTCCGAAGCCACCGCGCGTCGACGATCCGAATGTCGACAGCATGCTGGTGGCGTGGATCCGCGTCAACGTGCAGAGTCCGCTGACGCTGAGTTGGGCGGGCATCAACGCGGTGGCGATCGACCAGCGCACGACGTACAACAACGTCACCGCGGGCGTGAGCGACGGCCCGGCCGACCAGCAGTTTGCGCTAGCGCAAACGCAGATCGATCCGGCCACGTTCCACTCGATGTGGACATGCCGGGATTGGGTTTCCAGCTATGGACAGCGGTGGACGATCTGTCGGTGCTGCAAGGGCCGGTGCCCGCTTTCGTACTTGACCCGGAGGCTGGCATGGTGAGTTTCGGAAATCAGATGCAAGGCATGATCCCGCCAGCCGGACGCAGGGTGCGGGCGCGACTAATGCGCGCGGGCGGCGGAGCGGCGGGAAATCTTCCGGCAAGCACGCTGACGGCGATCCAGGCAGTGGATGTTTCCGGTAACTCGGCTAAAGGCCTCACGGTGCAGCAGCCCATTGACACCACCAATGGCGCGGATGCCGAAACGCTCAATCAGGCCGAGCAGCGCATTCCTGCTACGCTCCGCCATCAGGACCGAGCCGTGACGGCAGGCGACTACAAGAGCATTGTGCTTGGAATGGCGGGCAGCGGAGCGGCGCGCGTGGAGGTACTACCGCTATTCAAGCCGCAGACTCGCGATACGAATGTCCCCGGCGTCGTTTCGGTAATGGTAATTCCACCCAAAGGCGACTTCCATCCTCCCTGTCCGCGCGCCGGCCGCCCGCTTCTGGAAAACGTCTACGCATATCTCAATCCGAAGCGCCCGGTAGCGGCCGAGATGTATGTGATCGGGACCGAATACATCGGCCTCGGCTTGAGCGTCGCCGTGGAAGTGACAACAGGGTTCGGGCTGCTGCAGGTGAGCCAGCAGGTGGAGCAGGCTTTGCGCACCTACTTGTGGCCGGTTCCGCCTGGCGGGGCTTCGGGTCAGGGATGGCCGCTGGGGCGGACGGTGAGAAGCCTCGAACTCGAGGTTATTGTCAGCCGAGTGGCGGGCGTCGAGGAAGTGAACGGGCTGCTGCTGTTCCAACCAGTCGCCGCGGGAGGGTTCGAACAAATTGAGCCGGATAGCGCCGGCAACGCGGAACTGTCGCTCCAAAGCTGGCAGTTGCCGGAAGTGCTGCAAGTATTGGTGACTGCGGGGACCGACGGCTCGGGCGTTATGCCGGCGAGCCTGACTCCAGTGGTGCAAACGGACAACACGGTCGCGGTGCCGATTGTCCCGGCGGTGTGTTGAGCGAACTGCAATGGATGCCAACGGCCTCAAATTCTGGATGCTGAGCCAACAGCAGGATTGGCCCCTGCCACCTCCCGTTCCGGCGGGCTCCGCCGCGGTGGCGCCAAATCTGTCGTCGCTCTCCTCCAGCGTGGCGGTGGGCGATACGCAGATCGTGCTGCTTACGCCGCTTCCTGCGGGCGCGCCGGACTTCGTCTTCATCGATTCCGAAGTGATGAGCGTCAACGGCGTGGATTCCACCGGATTGCAGCTTGGCGTGACGCGCGGAGCGCAAGGTACCGCGGCGGCGAACCACCCGCCGGGGGCGCTGGTTCTGGGCCCGGTGGGAATCTTGCGAGCGAACGCCGGTAAGTCCGACACGCAGTTAACGATCGTCGCCGCGCCGCATCCGCCCACCACTACCGCTGCCCCGTCGACGGCTCCAGCCGCCACCACAACGCCGGCTTCTACGACAACTCCAGTTCCCACCGTGGCGGCGGGTCTCACGCCCGGCGCCTTTCTGCGGATCGGCAACGAAGTTCTGGCAATCGCGCAGATCGATTCCACTGGAACCATCGTTACCGTGACGCGGGGCGCTCTTGGCACCACGCCGGCAGCGCACCCTGCCGGCGCTCCCGTGTTCGCGCCCATTGCCTCCAACACGCTGTACTATTGCCCTGCTAGCAAACGGCTGCAGTTGTTGAGCATGCGCCTTGGCAATCCGCCGGTGGAAGCGTTCCCAACCGCCAGCGCATTAGTGGAGACAACGCCGATGACGCAAGACGCGTTCGGCAACTACGCGCGCTGGGATTCCACGGGACTTCAGATCCTGGCCGGCGGCAGCGGTCCCGGCGAAGTGTCGATTTACACCGCTCCGGCGGGACAGACGGTGACCGATCTCGCGATGGGCTATGACGGCATCCTCTATATCGCGGTAGGCGGCACTCTCGTGCTCGTAGATCGTCGCGGACGCTGGGCGAACTTCACGCTCTCGGTTGGCGGATTCAACTTTTGGCGGCTGGCTGCGCTTCCCGAGGGCGGCGTGCTCGCGCTCGACCGGAGCAAGCCGCAACTGGGCAAGGTGACCGGGGCGCCGTTGCAAACCGGGCCGCTGGATGCGCTCAATCCGGGGATTCTGAGCCCGTGCGCGGACAACCCGAATCCGCCGCAGTTGCCGGCCACCTGGCCCTTGCCTACCTCGGAAACGTTTGTGGGCTTCACTGCCGTGGGCAAGCGCTGCGCGCTGCTTTCGTGGAATGCGAATTCGGCATCGAACACGGCGTCGTATCTGAGGATATTCGACTTCCGTAAGGGCCTCGGCACGGCATGGAAACTCGATGGCATTCTCTGGCCATACGGAGTTGCATGGTTGGACAACATGCGGCTGGCGGTGCTCGCCACGGGGTCGAACGAAGCGCTGATCTACAATCTGGCCGAAGCAGCCAACGTTCTGGTCCCGGCTGGCGATACCTATGTTCTATCGGGCGCCAACAAGGGACCGTTCGCGCACAGCCAGAGTCAGCCTCCCTACTATGCGGATGGCGCGCAATTGAAGCCACTGCTGCCGCTGTCACTCAACTCATTGGCGGGTTTTGGCTCGACCGATCCCGCATCGCCGAAGATCGTGGATAGCGGCATCGCGCAGGCGGTCTGGCACCGGCTGTTTCTGGAAATGGTCATGCCTCCACGCTGCTCGGTTGTGGTCTGGCTGACTGCCGCGGACCAGCCTGCCGGAATCACCGCGCCCGCGGCAAAATGGTATCCGCATGCCTTCGGCGATGCGGATATGTCTTCGCTGCCGAAAGAAACGCCGCAAGGCGTGTGGCTCTCGATTCCATCCGAAGTTCCGTTTGCGAACCCGCTGTTGGGCGGCGCGACGCCCGTAGAGGATCGTCAAGGCCTGTTCATGGTCTTGGTGCAGCGGGCCGGCACGGTAGTTCGCAATTTGAGCGGCCGTTTTCTGGGCATTCGCGTGGAATTGTATGGCGACCGCCGGAGCACCCCCGAGATTGCAGCGCTGCGGGTTTGGGGCTCGCGCTTTTCGTACGTCAAGAACTATCTTCCGGAACTCTATCGCGAGAACAAATTCAGTCCGGCGGCCGATCAGCCCGGCGCCAGCACGCGGCGCGACTTTTTCGAACGCTTCGTCAATATCTTCGAGGCGCAACTGACGCGCATTGAGGATGGCGTGGCAAATTCCTACTTGCTCACGCGGCCGGAGGCGACGCCGGACGACGCGCTCGATTGGCTGGGTAGCTGGGTCGGCCTCAGCCCCACAGGATATCCGCCGGATCGCCGCCGCGCGCGGCTTCTGGCATCCTCAAGCCTCCACCAGAAACGCGGCACCGTACCCGGCATCACGCAGGCGTTGGACATCGCTACGAACGGGCTTTGTTCGCGCGGCGCGGTTATCGTTGTGGAGGATTTCCGGCTGCGCCACATTTTCGCGACCATACTCGGAGCCAATCTCGCTATTCAGAACGATCCTCTCTTGCCAGGATTTTCGGGCAGCAGCAACTCGTTTGTCGGCGACACGCTCTTCATAGGGAATCCGCGAGACCAGGCGGAGATTCTGGCGCTGTTCTCCGCCGAACTTCCGGAGACCTCGGCCGAACAGGCGCAGGTGCAGCAGTTCTTCGACAGCCTGGCAAACCGCATGACTATCTTCATCCACAACCAGGTACAGACCGTGGATGTGAACCTGGTGCAAAGGATTGTGCAGCACGAGAAGCCCGCGCACGTGGCGGCGGCCGTTCGCATTGCGACCCAGCCATTCATGGTTGGTTTGGCCGGCCTCTTGGGAGTAGACAGCTATCTGGCGCCGGCGCCTCCACGCGACCCGGTGGTTCTGGGCACGAGCCAGATCGGCCGCTACAACATGGTGATTCAAGCTCCCAGCCTCGATCCGCGATTGGAGACCTGACGAAATGGCAACCACCACCGACAGCCTCAATCCCCCGCCCGCACCGCAGCGGGTATACTATTCGACCGGCCGCATGTTGGGCGTGGAAGATTTTCAGGCCGATCAGGACTATCACCGCGGCCGGTTAGCGCGCGTGCTGGCGCAGCTTTATGGCACCGGCACGGTTGCCGGGTTGAACGTCGCCGTTGAAGGCTGGCAGTCCAACACGCCCTACCCGGCGTTCGCTTTCGTTTACGATTCCAGCAAAAACGTGCAGGTCAATACTGGCGCTGCGGGAACTAGCGGAAGCGCTCTTCCCGCATTTGCCGCGGCTGCCGGCGGCACGATAAACGATGCTAACGGCATTGTCTGGACGAATGAAGGTCCGGTCAATTCGGCTGGATGGCGGGCGAATACGGTATTCACATTTCCCACCGCCATCGTCGATCCCAACAGCAATGTTCAGGTCCTGAACGTCGAGCCGAACATCACCACCGCGGCCACGCCGCCGGTCTGGAACACGGCAATCGGCGGCGCGTCCGCCGATGGAGCGACGGCCAAGGCATGGATCAACGCCGGTCCGGCGTTCGAGATTGCGGTATCGCCGGGTATGGCGATCGACCGCGTTGGCCGAATTATAGAGGTTCCGCGCACGGTTTGTATCCTTCTGAATAACTGGTTGACCCAGAAGGTACAGGCGTGGCAGAATCAGCTCGCAAACCCCGTGCCGGGCCAGCTTGCCCTGCCCGATCCCAACAGTGCAATCCACGATGGCGCGCACCTCATGTGCGACGTCTTCGCGACGTTCGTTCCGTGTACGCGCGGACTCACGCCGTGCTTTGCGTCGGAGGACGATTACGATGCCACCGACGCCTTTGCCGCGAACCGTTGGCTCGATTCGTTTGCCATGCAACTGGTGCTGCGGACGGACCCCAATCCGCTGACGCCGGCCGATCCCTGGAAAGCGAGCGGAGCGCTTCCTGCGGCGGGCGCGGGCCTTACGGCGGGGAACGCCGCGACGTTGCAGAATCTTATCCTGAGCGGATCGCTCGGAGCGGTTGCCGCCCCCGTGGAGTATCCGCCAGGCTTCGATGCCACCTCGGTATTCCTTGCGCGGCTACTGATCGCCGCTACCGCTGGAGCGCCGGGCAAGCCTCCCACGTGGGATCTCACCAAAATCTCGATCGACAACAACTCGCGGCTGTTCTTGTATCCCGCGAGTCTGATGGGACGCTTGAGCGGTCTCGGTTCGGGAACGGAGACTTAGGATGCCGAATTACACGCAAGGCAGCACGCGAGTGGTTCTGCAGCAGCCGGACTTGACGAACTCCCAGGGCAACGGTTCGGTAGTGCTGGATAGCCGCCGCACGCGTCCGCTTTGGTTCGACGGCCGGTTTCTCGCTGCCCGCGACCTGGAGCGCGAACAGAATTACTTCCTGCAGAGGGAAGCGGATCTGGGACAGGCCGGCGGCTTCGAAATGATGAATGGCTTGATGGTGGATCAGACCACCGTCAATGGCAAGCCGAGCGCCCAGACCATCGTCATCCATGCCGGCAATGGCGTTACGCCTGCCGGCGAAATGGTGACTGTTTCGAGCGATCTGACGATCCAGCTTTCCAACCTCCCTGTGGAGCAGACTCTGAATGTACAGTTCGGGCTTTCGGCCGCGCCCCAGCAGCTCGCGCAGAACCGCACCGGGTTGTACGTCATCGCGCTCCGTCCGGTGGAGTTCACCGCCAATCCAATCACGGCGTACCCCACCACGGTTCAAGGGCCGCGGAGCGTACACGATGGCGATATTGTGGAGGCCACCTCGGTTGTCCTGCTTCCTTATCCCAACCCGGGAGGCAACTTCGCGGCATCGTTGCAGCAGGCTGCGCTCGCGCGACAGATCTTCATCACAGGCAACCCAACCGTTTTGCCGGATTCGGTGCTGCCGCTGGCGCTGGTGAGCCTTCAGCAGGGGGTTATCAGTTGGCTCGACTCGTACCTGGTGCGCCGCGACGCCGGCCCGCAATACAGCGGCGTGCGTTTCGGATTGACCGACCCCGCTACGCAGCAGGCTTTTCTGATGCAGTATGACACCCAGTTGCAGGCCGTGGTCGCCGCTCGCCAGGCCAGTGGATTGAAGGCGAACATCGCGGCAACCGACTATTTTCAGGCCCTGCCTGCGGGGGGGCGCTTCCCGCTCGATGCCATCGATACGAGCGCATTCTCGCAGGTGTTCTTTCCTCAGCAAATGGATGTGCGGCTCAGCATCGTTCCGTCCGAGGACCTTCCGGCGCTGCTCCAAGACAGCATGTCGCTGCCGCCCATCGATCTCACTCTTCCCGCCAGCGCCTACGCAGATCTGGCGGTATTTGCGTTCGTGCCCGTGCCGCTCGAGAGTTTCGCCGCTTTGAAGAAATCGTTGCCGTTGACGCCGCTGAATCCCACGATGCCGCAAGTGCTTGCGAACCGTTCGCCGATCCAATTGCTCCAGCTATTTCAGGGCGCACTCAGCGTCACCGCGGCGCCTCCGACCGCCGACAGCGCATGGGCCAATGCCATCGGCAGCCAGACTTATGGCTTCTATCTGCGGCGGCGCAGCGATCCTACTTTCGTTGCGTTCATCACTCCTTTGAATCTGACGGTGACATCTTCGGCAAACCCGTCGGTCGAAGGGCAAGCGGTGACCTTTACCGTAAAAGTCTCTCCCGCCTCTGCTGTGGGGAGCTTGGGACTCATGGACGGTCCCACGACCGTCGGGGCCGCAACGTTGAGCGGCGGCTCCGCGGCATTGTCAATCTCTTCTCTGGCCGTGGGCACGCACTCCATCACCGCGGTATACAGCGGTGACGCGAGCAATGCGGCGAACAGTTCCCCCGTGTTCGCTCAAACCGTAAACAAAGCGCCTTCCAGCGTAACGTTGAGTTCTTCGGCGAACCCGTCGGCAATTGGGCAGGCGGTAACATTCGTGGCGCAACTATCTCCCGCATCGGCCACGGGCAGCGTGCAGTTCTTCGACGCGCAGACATTGCTGGGCACGGTGACGATAAGCGCCGGCAAGGCCGCATTGCCGGTGTCGTCGCTTGCGTTGGGCGGTCACTCCATTACGGCAGCCTACAGCGGCGACGGCAACTTTAGCGGCAGCACTTCCGCTGCGGTTGCGCAGGACGTAGAAAAGGTGATATCGACGGTGACGCTAACTTCTTCAGCGAATCCATCGACGGTGGGCCACGCTGTGACCTTCACCGCGCAGGTACCTTCCTTGGCCACCGGCAGCGTGCAATTTCTGGATGGCGCGACGGTGTTGGGCACGGCAACCGTGAGTGGCGGGGCCGCGACGTTCTCCACATCCTCCCTGAACGTAGGGTCTCATTCCATTACAGCGGTCTACAACGGCGACGCGAACAATGGGCCCGGTAGTTCCACCGCGATTGCGCAAGTGATTTCTCTCGTAACTTCGAGCGTAACCTTGAGCCCTTCGGCGAACCCGTCCACGCTCGGGCAAGCGGTGACTTTCACGGCGACAGTTACGCCGAGTACCGCCACCGGCAGCGTGAAGTTTCAGGATGGCGCAACCGTTCTGGGCACAGTGGCGCTCAGCGGCGGAGTCGCAACGCTACCCGCGCTCGCAACACTGGCGGTGGGCGCTCACTCCATCACGGCTGTCTACAGCGGTGATGGAACCGAGGCGCCTAGCACCTCGGCGCTGCTGACGCAAACGGTTTCCAAGGTGACGTCGGGAGTGATATTGAGTTCTTCGGCGAACCCGTCGAATGTAGGGCAAACCGTGACCTTCATAGCGACGGTTACGCCGAGTTCCGCCACCGGCAGCGTTCAGTTCTTTGACGGCACGACGGCTTTGGGCACCGGAACGCTGAGCGGCGGGACCGCTACGTTCCCGACATCCGCCTTGAGCGGCGGCTCGCACTCTATTACGGCCGCCTACAGCGGCGATGGAAGCAATGCGGCAAACACTTCCGCGCCCTTGCTACAAACGATTTCCAAAACAAACACGAGCGTAACTTTCACTTCGTCCGCGAACCCTTCAACGCTTGGACAGGCTGTGACCTTCACGGCCACAGTTACGCCCAGTTCCGCCACCGGCAGCGTGCAGTTCTCCGATGGTTCATTGCCTGTGGGCACTGGGACTCTGAGCGGCGGGAAAGCGACCGCGGTGTTCGCAACCTTCACGGTAGGCGCCCACTCCATCACCGCTACTTACAACGGCGACGCGAACAACGCATCGAGCGTTTCCGCCGCGATATCGCAGGCGGTCAATAAGGCGGCTTCGAGCGTAACGGTGACCTCTTCGGCGAATCCGGTGACGTCCGGGCAAGCGATTACTCTCACGGCAAGGGTTACACCCAGTTCCGCCACTGGCAGCGTACAGTTTTTGGATAGCGGGGCCAACCTGGGTACGGCCACGGTAACCGGCGGAGTTACGACATTCCCGGTCACGCTGGCGGTGGGCGCTCACTCGATAACGGCCGTCTACAGTGGCGACGGGAATGATACGGGCTCTACTTCCTCTGCTATCGGACAGACCGTCAACAAGACGCCTACAAGCGTGGCCCTAACCTCCTCGGCGAGTACCGGCATCATCGGACAGCCGGTGATATTCACGGCAAGGGTCTCGCCCAGTTCGGCAACCGGCAGCGTGCAGTTTCTGGATAGCGGAAAGGCCTTGGGTACATCGACCCTCAGTGGCGGGGCTGCGACCTTAACGATCACGACCCTGGCATTGGGTGCTCACTCGATTACGGCCTCATACGGCGGTGACGCAAACAACGCGGCAAGCACGTCCAACGCCTTTACGGTAAGTGAGATTGCGCCTATTCCTACGGGCACCATCCGTCTGCCAGCGCAGTCCGTAAACCCAATAAACATCGTGACAAATCCAAATTTGAAGGGAGAGGTTAAGTGAGCCTAACTCCAATCCATCGCGAACCGGTAAGAGGAGTAAGGTATGGCTAACTTCACGCAAGCTGCGCGCATGGTTAGGCAGGCGCCGAGATCACTAGCCTCGCCGAGCGCCGGCGTGGTGCTAAGCGGTCGGAACACCCGGCCGTTATGGTTCGACGGCCGTTTTCTGGCGGCTAGCGATTTGAAGCGGGAACAAAACTACTTCCTGCAAAGACAGGCGGAGTTGGGACAAGCCGGCGGTTTCGGCGTGTTGCACGGCCTCCTGGTAGACCAGGGCGCCTCCATCACACAGCCTGCCAGCGCCGAGACGATTGTCATCCACGCCGGCGTTGGCATTACGCCGGCCGGAAGCCTGGTCATGATACCCAGCGATCTGACCATCCAGCTCTCCGATCTCGCCGACGAAGAAAACCTGGAGGTGCAGTTCGGGCTCTCCACCGTGCCTCAGCAACCGGCGCGGACGCGCACCGGGGTGTATGTCATTGCGTTGCGGCCGGTGGAGTTTACGGCCAACCCGGTTACTTCTTACCCCGCCGCCATTCAAGCTCCGCGCGTCACTCAAGATGGGGATATTGTCGAAGCTACGGCGGTGTCACTCGTGGCCTATCCCAATCCGGTCAATGGCTACGAGACGTCCCTGCAGCAGGCGGCGCTCGCCCGCCAGATCTTTGCCACGGGCAACCCCGGCGGGTTCTCCGATTCCCTTCTACCGTTGGCCATGATCGGCATCGATCGGAACGCGATCCAGTGGATCGATACGTACCTGGTGCGCCGCGACAGCGGTCCACAATATAGCGGCGTGCGTCCAGGGTTGACCGACCCCGCAACGCAGCAGGCATTCTTGAAACAGTACGACGCTCAGTTGCAAGCGGTAGTTGCGAGCCGGCCCGCCGGATCTAAAGCGAACTTTGCGGCGACGGACTATTTTCAGGCTCTGCCCCCGGCCGGACGCCTCCCCCTTGATGCCATCGATACGGTTGGCCTTACGCAGATTTTCTTCCCGCAGCAGATGAACGTGCAGTTGAGCATCATTCCCGCCGACGAACTTCCGGCGGTCATCGAAGAAGGCCTCTCGCTCCCGCCCATCGATTTGACTCTTCCTTCCAGCACCTACGCGAACATGTCGGTCTTCGTATTGATTCCGGTTCCCCGAGAGAATTTCACGGCGTTGAGCGCTTCGTTGCCGCAAACCCCACTCAACCCTGCGCTTCCACAAACGCTCGCGGCCAGCGCGGCCAATCCACTGCTCCAGCTATTTCAGAACCGGCCGGTCATAGCCACCCCGACGTCCGCGGCCGCCAACCCTTGGACGGCAGCCATCGGCAACCAGACATATGGATTCTATCTACGCCGGCGCAGCGAGCCGGTATTTGCCGATTTCGCTACCCCAACCTTCCCGCCACCCCCAACCACTACGGCCGCTCCACCGGCAAGCACGCCGGTTCCGGCGCCGACGACTACCGCGCCGCCTACGACCGCACCGAATTCGTGAGCCACGAACATGAGCGCAACTCTCATTCAAAACGCACTGCCGGGCGAAGATCTCATCGGAATCGAACCGGCGCTGCTGCAACAGGTCAACGCGGGATGGCTGCATCGCCTTTCTCTGTTCACTGGCCGCGCGCTGACCGCGCCCGCGCTGCAAAGCGAGCAATCCTATCGCGCGGGCCGGCTCGCCATACTGGGCCAATCCGTTACGCAGGGCGTGGTGAAGGGGCTGGAGCTTTCGATCGATCTTACAGCCGCCGATCCTATGATTCAGGTGACGCCGGGATATGGAATCTCGGCCTCCGGCGAGGATGTCACGCTTTTTCGCACGCTGCGAACTACGCTTGGCTCCCTGCAGGTGATTGACCCGCTGACCGGATCGGTGATCGCTGCGTTTGCGGATTACGCCAAGAACCCGGCAAATACCGCCTTCGCCGGGGTACTTCTGCTGCAACCGGTCATCGGCCAGGTGAGCGGCGCCAGCGTCGACACGGGCACTGGACCGATTGTTGTGTCGGGCAACCTGAACGCTTCCTGCGGCCAGGACCCGACGGAGTATGCCTTTGAGGATTGGCAGATTGTGGATGGCGTGCGCCCGGTCTTGGTAGCGTGGC
Source organism: Bryobacterales bacterium (assembly GCA_963763545.1). Taxonomy (GTDB): domain Bacteria; phylum Acidobacteriota; class Terriglobia; order Bryobacterales; family Bryobacteraceae; genus PALSA-243. The sequence goes on along the minus strand of CAVXPE010000009.1, from coordinate 30,413 downwards.
CTTCCAGCCCCGCAACGTTGGCGCTGCCGGCCGCAACTCCAGCCGTGAGCCGGAGAAATCGTCTTGCATACAGCGTGTTCAAAGCCGAACTGGCGCTGACGCAAGACGACCGGCTGCCTTGGGATATGCTCGGCGTACCCGTGGCTTTGGTGGGATTCGACAATACCTGGAAGGCTCAATTCATCGACCGCGCGGCGGTTGTCCGGGCCGGGGGATTACCGCGCACCCGCTATGTGTTGCCCGTTCAGCCGGGCGCGGCCGGTGCGCCTTTGCTGGTGCAGCCCGCGTTGGCGCAGGCGAGGGTAGCGCAGTTGGCAGAGCAGATTGGCGCGACGCCCGGTTTGACGAGCCTCGTTCCCGCATTCGCCCTGCTGCCGCCTTGCGGCGTGCTGCCCGCCTCGTCGATGGATTTCGTCAAGCAAGTGGCGCTCTGGTTCCCTTCCACCTGGATCGTCGAAGTAGGCCCGGTACATCAGGAAGAGGTCGAGACCACGCTGTTGAGCGGCATGACGGCGCAGCCGCTCGATGCTTCGCGTCCGGAATCAGTGGAAGTATTGGTGCCCCTTCCCGACGCGGTATACGACCCGGATGTTCTGGTGACCGAAACCGTCTCACCCGCATTTCAGCAGGCGATTGACAGCGCCACGCAGGAACTCGCCGCCGATCTGCAACATCGTAAGACCATTCAGCAGGAAGCGAATGCTCTCTCCCAAGTAATCACCGGGACGCAAGCGGGGCCGCAAACAGGGGTTCAACTGCCGCCGCTCTATAACATCGATGCAGGACTTACCGCGACGGAAATTGCTCTTCGCGACTCGCAGACCTACGTGCCGGCTGCCGGTGAAACGTTCGGAACGATCCTCGCGACCCAGCCCAAGGACCCCAGTGGCAATCCGATTCCACCTAATGCACAGCCGCCTAACGGAGGTTTCGTTTCGACGGATTTTCAGAACCTCCAGGCAGCGGCCAAGCAGGCGCCTTACACGCTGACTCAGGACGGTAACGGTACTCCTTTGGCGACGCCTCTGTCCCTCTTTTCGACCGATGACATGAACGACATGACTTGGCACGGGATCCAGCATTTCATCGACCTGATCAACGGCAAGCTGGCAAAGGCGAACGATCTACTGGATCTGGCGTTCCTCACCACGCAAAGCGATATCTACCGCTTCCGGCAATATATTCTGGGCGCATCGGACGCGACGGCATTGGCCGTCTCTCCCATTGCGGCCGAAATTGCCACCGGAGAATCTGCGGCATCGACTGCGGCGAACCTGCAGACTTACTTGAAATCTGTTCTTCAGGTTGACTCGCCGTCTACGCCACCCACCACGGCGCCGCCCGCAGCTCCAGTGGGCACTCCAGCAGCTCCGGTAAGCAGTACCGGCCTCGTCTCGAAGAACGCGTTCGTCGTGTCGAACAAGATCTTGGCGGCAGCGCGGCCGGTGACGCTGATCTCCGCTTCGTCTCCTACGGCGATTCGTTCCACGGCGCCGGCGCTGTCGGCCGTGTTGAGAGCAAGCCCTACCCTCCTTTCCAATGTCGCAACAACCAAGCCCGTAGTATCGGCTACCCCTGTAGTCTCCGCTAGTTCTGCGGTATCGGCTTTTTCCGCGGTTTCGCCCGGTAGATTCGTGCTGGCCACGCCCGGATCCGTAAGCCAGCCGGCCAGCACCAACGATGTCCTGGCGCAGTCGCCGCTGGTAGGCGCCCAACTCAACCTGCGAACCTTGACCGTCGCGCAACGCATGGCGAACCCGCCATCGCAGGAAGGTCTCTTTTATGCCGTCGGAAACCGGGCGGCTCTGCTCCAACTGCTCGCCGACCTTGAGATCACGATCGACGATATCACGGTTCTGGTCGACACGGCCCCAACGGTCACGCCCGCCGGCGTTCCGATTCCGACTACTCCCCCGCCGACGACTACGCCGCCGCCTGTTCCGCCGCCGGTCTTTCCGATGCCAACCATGGCGGACTTCCGCGCGACTGCCAATAACGACAGAAGAAACGCCGTATTTGTCGCCGTACAGTCGCCAAGCGTCAGCGCTCCCGCCAACCTTGATCCCGATGAAGCGAGCCTGTTTTCTGCCGGCATTCATGTCCTGGAACAGCATTCGCAGCTTCTCCGCGCCGTAGAGGCCCGCATCCAGCAATACAGCGACTACTTGACGTTGTGCGCAAATGCGCTCACCAATATCCAGACCGATCTGCCCAAAGCTCAGTCGCTGCTCACGAAACTGGACAACGGTTTGGCCCAGGCGCGCCAGGACCTGACATTTACTACCGCTTTGCTCAACGATGAAACCCAGCGCGTTACCAACGTAAATGCGCAAAGAGCTCAAACCTTGCAGAACGTGCAGGTCGTGGTCTATACCCGTCCCCGGACGCTGCAGACGGACGCCGACGTTCCGAGCCGACAGCTCGTGCCAGGTAACATAACCAGCCCGGTACCGACCTGCCTTCAGCAATCGCTTTCCATACCGCCTGAACTGCGCGAGATTGTGGCTCTGCTGCGCGAAGCGCCGGTAAACTGGATGCCCTCAATTGAGGCATTGCTGAACCGGCTGGAACGTCCGAGCCTGCTGCAGGAAGTCGCCATCGATGCGCAGGCGCGCGCCGTCATGGTGTTGCAACTGCCTCCACGCGTTTCTTCGGCCGCTTCCAGGCCGGGCGTGTACGCGCCAACGATTTCGGACATCTATAGCACCAATCAACGGGCCCTCAGTTCGCTTGTGACGGAGCGGGCCGCGTTTCAACCGCTGCAACTGGCTAACCAGAGCTGGGCCGCGCAGATTCAGACGATGCAAGTCGTCGCGGCAATTGGCGATCTGATTTCTTCCCAGGCGGTACATGCGGAAGTCGTGAGTGCAACGTCGCGCCTGATGCAGCAGATCTCGAGCGTTGCTACATGCCTCTACACGCGCGCCGGGCAGGCGCTGCCCATCGATCGCCTGGCCTGGGCCGAGTTCATGAAGGGCGCAGGGTTGTCGATTCAAATGCAGAGCCTGGCTGTGCTTCCCCATTGGAATGGCCAGGATTACGTCTCGCGGCAGCAGATGCAGATGCTGGTGGACTGGCTCTTTCTGCAGATCGATGCGACTAATGCGGATGCCGTCGCCTTCATGAGCGACGTGGTGCGCGTGGCAATTCTGCTGGCCAGCGACGCTCCCGTCAACGCCGTGATTAGCGGCGCGGTGACGCTCGCCGCAACGCCCAAAGTGGGCGGGATCATTTCCCTCACGCTGCCTTCGCAACAGGTGGCGCACGGCATGTATGTGCAGCTCTATAGCTCCGGCGTTTTGGCAGCGGAGGCCGTCGTCACCGATCTCGATAGCTCCAGCGTTCGCGCCACGGTGACGCAGGTGCACCAGACGGGCATCGCCTTACAGGCGAATGATGTGGCCCACTTCACGCCGCAGGCGCCGGTGGCCGTGGCGCTGCGGGCGTTCGATAAGTAGAGCTTATGGGAGCCTGGACCGCCCGGCAGACGCGAGACCGATATGACCGCCATGTCCGGCGCGCGCAGCTCTCTGTCGATTCCGGCGCCCCTGTACATCGGCTTGCATTTGCGGTTGAGGAAGCCCTGCGCCTGGCGTCGCTGCCCGGCGAGAACGAAGGACGGTCATATTATTTTCGACGTCTGAACATTTCCGGCCTGCCATCCGACGGCAACCGCAGCGCATGGCTGGAGCAATTCCAGCGCGCTCTTGGCCAGGAAGCGGAGCACGCGCTGCATGGCGGCGATCCGCGCGCGGCGTTCGTCGAAGCTGTCTACTTTCGCGGCGAACAGGAAGCGCTGGAGATTCTGCTGCACCGGATTTTGGCGCGCCACCCGGTTCACGAATGGTTCTGGCCGATGGTCACCGCCGTGCCGGGCGCCGCCGGTCCGGCATCGGGCACGGCGATGATTCTCCATATCGTGGAGCGGTTGCGAGCGCAGCCTGCGTCTTGGGTCGCCGTGGCGGCCGCTCTTTTTGCAGAGCGGTTCGACGTGGTTCGCTTGTTGGAGGCGATCCCTCCCGCCGCAGCGCAAGGCTGGATCCGGGAGATGGAGGGATCGCGTCAGGTTCCGTCTCGCGCTTCGACGCGTATTCCCCGGCCCGCGCAGGACGTTATTCAGCAGGCACTGAAGACCTTAGGCTTCAGGGACATCCGTGTGCTTTGGCTTGCAGCGCTCGCGGTGTTGTTGGATTCACCCGCCGCGTTGGCGGCCGGAACAGCGGTTTGGAGCGCCCGCGGAGTTCTTCAACAATTGATTTCGGACGGGGAAATCCGCCTCGCCGAGCCTGCACGCCCTCGCGCGTCGGACCCCCGGAATCCTCAAACCGCGGAACCTGAGAATTCTGATGCGATAGAACCGGGGCGCCTCGGCGTGGCGAAATCTGCGCGCACTGAAGCGGCGGAAGCCGTCAGCCCGCTACACGGCGAGGAGATCGCGATTGCTTCCTCCCCGCAGTCCAGCACTCAACCGGGCGTCACACCACCCGATTTAATCCCACCCACGCAATCCGGCGTTGAGCTTGACCCTGCAGCGGCCGATTCGGAAAGCCCGGTCTTGCAGGACGCGTTGCTCACCTTCGAAACGCCAGCGGACCCGGCCATCCCCCCGCCAGCGTCCAATGCTTCCGACGCATCCGTTCCTCCCGAATTCACACGCTTGCCCGACACAATTCCCTGGCAATGTGCCGGTTTGCCCACAGCCGCCGCCGGCCTGTTCTTTCTGCTGAACGCGCTCGAGACGCTTGGCATATCGGAAGCGTTGGCCACGGACCTTGCGTCCGCCTCCCCGAATTTTGTCGCGCAAGTGCTGCACCGTCTTGCGCTACACGCCGGCGTGGCAGACGATGACCCAATCAAGATCTGGCTGGACTCCGTAATCCTGAGCGCCTCGGATGAAGAGCCTCTCCCGTGCGACCCCGCCTCCTGGCCAACCAACTTGCTGCCCGATCGAGAGGCCGCGCCGCTGGAGTATGTCCTCCGCGTCTGGTGTCTTGCGGTGCGCCGTTGGTGCTGGCGCACTGGAAAAGTCACCGTGCGGGATGTCGTATCACGGGCAGGCGTATTCTCTGTGAACCGCACCGATCTCGACGTCTCCTTGCCGATTGAGGAGGCCGATATTCGAGTACGGCGGATAGGCCTCGATCTCGACCCCGGCTGGCTCCCCTGGTTCGGTCGCGTGGTGCGCTTCCATTATCTTTTCCGCGGAGAGTTCCATGGCTGAGAACGCGGCCGCCGAACCGCTAGTCGCAGCCGCACTCCACTCGTGCGCACTATCCGCGCTGGCGGCGCTACTGCCGGACGGCGCGTCTTCCCCGGAAGCCGCCTTCCTGCGGACTCACGGCTCGATAGCGGCCCGAAGCGCTTCCGTGCAGGAACTCCTGAATCGCCTTGGCCACCGGCAGAGTGCAGCTGATGCGCCCCTTCTCAATTTGGCGGAACAGCTTGGTTTGCATTTGATCGAGATTCTGACCGTCGCGTTGGCGGCGGCCATGGAGATGGATCTCATGTGCGGCCGGGCCATCGCGCATTTGCAGGCGCCCGTCGGCGGATCACGCCCCACGCTGGGCTTGTTAGCCTCCGCATTCGCCGAATTCGATCCCGAGAGGCAAATCGCCGAGCGGCTCCTGACCGGCGCGGCCGTGGGCTCCGGCTTGTTGCAGATTCTTAACGAAGGCGCGCCGCTCGCGGAGCGTGCTGTCGCCGTACCGGTTCCGCTGTGTCTTGCGCTGAGCGGACGCGATGCAGCTTGGCCGGGCGCCACGCTCGGCATGCAGGAGGTGCCCGAAACGCCTCTGCCCCCTTCCGTTTTGGCTGAAGCAGAACGCCAGGCCCGCGGGCTGGCTTCCGGTGCGCAAAACGTGCTGGTAGTACGCAGCGGCGCGGCGGCGGAAGCCAAAGCGGTGGCATGTGAAATCGCTTCCGCGCTCACGCGCCGTCCGCTGTTCATCGACATGGAACGTGGCGGGAGTCAGGGCAAAGGCGGCCCGGCGCTCCATGGTGTTGGTCCTCTCCTGCTGTTACGTGGCTTGATTCCGGTTTTCTGTTTTGAACCGGGACCTAGCGAGCGCAGAACTGTTCCGGCTCTGCCATATTATTCCGGCCCGGCGCTGGCGCTGTGCGGCAATGACGGCAGTGTTGAGACGCGCGGCGAAAGCCCCGCGGCGTGGCGAATCGGCGTGCCATCCCGGGAAGAGCGATTCGGGCTTTGGAGCATAGCGATCGGTCACGGCCCACTTGCCGGGCAGCTCTCGGCCGATTACCGCCACGGCAGCGGACGCATCGCCCAACTTGGACGGCTGGTGCGGCAGCAGTGCCTGCTGGATGGCCGCGCCGAACCGACGTTCGGTGACATCGCGGCTGCCTCATGGGCGGGGCAAGGTTCGGGACTCGAAGCGTTGGCGCAGCCGTTGCCCGATCTCATCCCAGATGAAGCCATGGTCGCCGGTTCCGTTCTACGCGGAGAACTGTCCAGGCTTCTGCTGCGGTGCCGCCGGCGCGAGAGCCTGATCGAAGGCTTAGGCGCTTCCGCCCTGGCGCGCTACCGCCCAGGCGTCCGAATTTTATTCACCGGCCCCTCGGGAACCGGAAAGACGCTAGCCGCCGGCTGGCTCTCCACGCAGCTTGGCTTGCCTCTCTATAGAGCCGATCTGGCCGCGGTAACCAGCAAGTACATCGGCGAAACCGAAAAGAACCTGGCGCAGTTGCTGGCGCACGCCGAAGCATCCGGCATCATCCTGCTGTTCGATGAGGCCGATTCGCTCTTCGGCAAACGGACTGAAGTGAAGGAATCCAACGACCGGTTTGCCAACGCCCAAACCAACTACCTGCTGCAACGCATCGAAACGTTCGATGGAATCGCGTTGCTCACCAGCAACAGCCGCGCGCGTTTCGATCCCGCTTTTTGCCGCCGGTTGGACATGATCGTCGAATTTCCGCTGCCGGGCGCGGAGGAGCGCCGCTTGCTGTGGCTATCTCATCTTGGATCTCATCACCGTCTCAGCCACAAGGAACTGAACCGGCTTGCTGCCGCAGCCGATCTTGCCGGCGGTCACATTCGCAATGCCGTGCTCACCGCGGCAGTACTGGCGCAGGCCGGGAACCGGCCGATTGAATATGGCGACGTCTTCACAGGCCTGAGCGATGAGTACCGCAAACTGAGCCGGCAAGTGCCGCAGGAGTTGACCGCGAGCGCATGAAGCCGGAGCGACTTCTCAAACCGGAACAGGGTAGGAAGAGCCGCGCGCCAGCCGGTCCATCGAAACGCACGAACACCTCGGGAACTGCGGCGGGTATGCCGCTCTTTCTGAAAGGAGCTCAAGCGAAGCTCACGAAGGGCCAGCGGAATGACGTCTTCGAGCGGCACGCCGATAGGGTCGCCGACGCTGCAGTCTCGCAGGACGCCGATCCCATGGCCGCGACGCCAACCCCAATGTCGGCGGGTTCTTCAGGGTCAGGGATTGCCGCAGCCGATTCGGGATCTCCACTCGCCTCCGACGTCCGCGAGCGCGCGGAGCCCGTTCTCGGCGCGGACCTCTCGCACGTTCGGGTTCACGAATCCGCATCGGATCGCAGGTTAGCCGGCGGAATGGGCGCGAGAGCATTCGCTCATGGCTCGGATATCTGGATGGGGCCGAATGAATCGAGCTCCGATGTGAAGCTGATGGCGCATGAAGCGGCCCACGTAGCGCAGCAGGGCGCGATGCCTGGCGTTCCATCGATCCAACGGCAGCCGCAAACACCCGCCGCCGGTACACCGCAGCAACTGGACTTCTTCGTCAACAATCCGGGCCTTGAAACGGATGCGAGCCTGCACACAGTGCTCACCATGCTCAACCGCTACAAGCCCACCGTCGATCTCGCCAATGTTGATTTTCAGGTCATGACCTCCACGCCAAGTTACGTGGGTACAGGACTGTTCGAGGATGGACGCTCCCACTGGGATGGCGCCAAGCCGGTCATAGAGCTCACGCAGGAAAAGTACGACATCATCGCCCAGCATCTCGCCGGCACGGCGGCGATCGCCGATGTCCATGGCGTGATTCGGACAGTAGGCCACGAACTCTACCATCTGTACCGCGAGAAGACCGGCAATCAAGCGAATCCCATCGAACCCCTTTTCAAAGCGGAAGCCACGAAGCGGATGGAGGAGATCCATCAGAACTGGGTCAATTTCGCCAAGGATGGGGGCGGCAAAAAGATACTCAACATTCCCGCGAGCCAGTCGGTGACCAAGTGGGAGGATATTCCTGCGGCAGAACGGAAGAAGATCGAGGAGGGCGCTAGCCAAACCTCGGTCATTCAGGGCCTGTATGAGCGCACCGCTTACCTTGTAGAAGAGACATACGTCAAGATCGAAGAGCTTTCCTACCTGCGTGTGCAGCAGCAAGCCGAGACGGGGCCAAAGCGTCCATCGTTGGCCAGCGTTTCTCAGCTTGCGAATCTCGTTTACCGTTTCAACACGGCACTCGATCAATCGGTAGGACAGGACTACATGACTACCGAGTTGCTGACGAAGACCAAGGCAGCCATGCTCGAATACCTGCGAAAGCGCTATCCGCACCGAGGCGATGCCAGTGTGGATTCCTACGAAGTGATCTTTTACCTGACCTCCAAGGGCAGCGGTTTGCCGCCTCTCTACGACGACAATGGCGCGTTGATATCGGCCAAGCCGCCCGAGGCAAGGGTGCCATGATGACGGCGGGGCGGCGGCCAACGATGTGACTCCCCCAACTCTCACCATCGGGATGGCCACCTATGACGACTATGACGGGGTCTACTTCACTGTCCAGGCGATCCGCCTTTACCATCCCGAAATCGCCGATGAGACCGAAATCATTGTAGTGGATAATCACCCGGATGGCCCCTGCGCCGCCGAGTTGAAGGCCCTGGAAAAGTGGGTGACTGGCTACCGGTATGTGCCGTTCAACCGGCGCCAGGGTACCTCCGTCCGCGACGTCGTATTCCATGAAGCTGCCGCCGATTTCGTGCTCTGCGTCGATTGTCATGTGATGTTCGTCCCTGGCGCATTACGCAAACTGCTCGACTACTTCCACGGCAATCCCGGCACGCCCGATCTGCTACAAGGGCCGCTGCTCTATGACGATCTGCGGAGCCTTTCCACGCATATGGATCGCACGTGGTCGGCAGGCATGTACGGCGTCTGGGCCAATGACCCCCGGGCTGCCGATCCGGTGGCGCCGCCGTTCGAAATCGGCATGCAAGGCTTGGGCGCATTCGCGTGCCGCAAGTCCGCGTGGCCCGGCTTGAATCCGCGCCTGCGTGGTTTTGGGGGCGAGGAAGGCTATCTGCAAGAGAAATTCCGGCGCGCCGGCGGCCGCACGCTTTGTTTACCCTTCCTGCGTTGGGTCCATCGCTTCGGCCGGCCCATGGGGGTTCCGTATCAGAACACCTGGGAGGACAGGATTCGAAACTATCTCATCATAGCCGCAGAATTGGGGCACGATCCCTCTCCGGCTCTGGAGCATTTTCGTGCGCACCTCGGCCGCGAACCCGCCGAGCGCATCATCGCCGCCGCACGCGAAGAGATCCGGAATCCCTTCCATTTCTTCGACGCGATTTACTGCATCAATCAGGCGGAGGACACTGGGCGCTGGCGGGACGCGTTGGCGCGTTTCACCTGCCTGGGGATCGCCCATCGCGTCCGGCGTCATGAAGCCATCCGCACACACCCGAACCCTCATGCCGGTTACGCGCTGTCTCACCGAGCGATCATCGCGGAAGCTGAGGCGCAAGGATTAAAGAACGTCCTCGTCTTCGAAGACGAAGTGCGCTTCACCGCAGATGCGATTCCCGGTTTGCAGGCCGCCCTCGAGGAATTGCGGGGCAGGGAGTGGAAGCTGCTATACCTGGGCGCTTGCCGCTGGAACCGAGACTTTCCAGCGTTCGATGGATGCCGGCGGCTCGGGCAAGCTGGCGCGGTAACGTCGGCGCACGCTGTGGCCTACCATTGCTCCATCTTTGATCGCATTCTCCGCGAGGTTCCAGCCGATAGCGCCGGAATGGAGGCGTGGCTAAAGACTCACCATGGAATCGATCAGTATTATGCGTTTAGTGTCACTGAAGAAAAATATCTCCTATCCCCTGTAGTAGCAACCAAGCCGGACATCCTTGCCATGGAGAGCGCTGAAGTGCAAGCTCGGCTTATCGACTAGCAGCGACGCATTGGTTCAAGAACGGTGATGCGGTAAGTCCCTGAGTACTGCGCAGCTACTACAAAATTCCGAAGAAAAAGTGAGTAATAGTGCTCGAAAGATGCAACGTGACTAATGCCTTTTTCACGGTATACTTGGTGCTCTCATGGCTGAGGACGAATCGATTCGTGAAATTCGTACAAAGTATCGCCTGGATGCGGTGATCGGCGAAAGCATCGCGCTGCGCGAGGCCATCCGGAAGGTGCCGCGGCTTGGCGCCTCGGAAGCTAACGTCCTGATTACCGGTGAAACCGGAACCGGAAAGGAGCTCTTTGCGCGCGCCATTCACTATGCCAGCGCCCGGCGCGCGCGGCCTTTCGTTCCCGTAAACTGCGGAGCTCTTCCCGATTCGTTATTCGAGAATGAGTTGTTCGGTCATGAAAAGGGGGCCTATACAGACGCCTCCACTTCGGGGATGGGATTGCTTGGCGTAGCGGAGCATGGATCGCTTTTTCTGGATGAAGTCGATTCTCTTACGCTCGCCAGTCAGGCCAAGCTGCTCCGCGCAATGCAGGACGGCGAATACCGGCCGCTGGGATCGCAGCGGCCACTCAAAGCGGACGTGCGGATTGTCGCCGCAGCGAACAGCCCGCTGGCGGAGCGGATCGCCGCCCGCGAGTTCCGCGCAGATCTGTATTATCGCCTCAACGTTCTTACCCTCCGGCTTCCCACCTTGGCCGAGCGCCGCGACGACATTCCAATTCTGGCCAGGCATTTTCTGGCGCGATTTGCCAAGGAATGCGGGCGGCCGGCCCCGAAACTGTCCCCAGACGCGGTCCGCCGGCTGACAGAGTACTCCTGGCCCGGCAATATCCGCGAGCTGCAATCGGTGATCCAGCGCGCATTCGTCTTGGGGGATGGATTGGTTCTGGATGTCTATTCCGTCGACCTGCCGGATTCCGCACCCTTGTCCGCTGCAGTTTGCGGCGTCCCGTCGCTCCCAATCGCGGACGCCGTCTACGAGTTTGAGCGCCAATACCTGGCAAGTTTGCTTTCCAGACACAACGGCAACGTGACCCGAGCGGCGGAAGCGGCAGGCAAAGACCGGAGAACGTTTCAGCGCCTGCTCCGCAGACATGGCGTCGATCGTTTGAGCGCAGCCGCGAGTTAGCCGGCGCCGATTCCGCCGCGCGGCCTGCGGTATCTTTGCCGCACTCGCGTCACGCGCGCGATGCCTTTCATCGAGTTACAAGCGGCATCGCGCTTGCACTTGCCATCACCGGTAAGCAATATCGTGACGGATTCGGTGAGGCAGGCGGAGACCGGAATACTGCGCTATCTCATTGCCCACCAGGATGCGCGCGACACTATTGAAGGTATTGAGAAGTGGTGGCTGCCCCAATCCTTCGAGTATGGCGTTGCGGACATCGCCGCCGCCTTGAATCGCCTGGAAAACCGTAAGCTGATTTGCGTCTGGAGGTCGAAGTCTGCCGAGCCGGTTTATGGCACGGGCTGCACGGACGCGTCGTCGCTCGAAAGTTATCTCAAGAGCCTGGAATAGGACTCCTTCTGGCGAAGCAATCCCGATGGGCCCTCGGGGATTTGTGCTAAATTCGTTACGGCGCACGTTCGGTGCTCGCTTGGGTTGCCCGCCCGGGTGGCGAAACAGGCAGACGCAAAGGACTTAAAATCCTTTTTCCGGCAACGGAAGTGCGGGTTCGATTCCCGCCCCGGGCACCAAAAAAGACTTTCAGTTCAATAGACTGTTTGACCGAAGCCGACTGAACTTGCGCAAACGAATTTTTCGCCACGGGGTTGGACTGGTACGGTTCACCTTAGCCCGAAAATGGATTGCGAATGGTAAGCCCCTCGATCGTCTCGCCATCCCGCATGTCCTCCGAGTAAAGCGTTCGGGCGCCGGCACGGAGCGCAGCTGCGATAATGAGTGAATCAAAGATTGAATACCCATATCGCTCCGCAATATCCCCGGCCTGCTCGTGCGTCTCGACCGTAAGTGGCACGGGATCGGGGCAAAAGACCCGAAGGATGTCCAAGGCGCGGCGAACTTCCTCCCAGCTCTTGTCGAACTTGCGCCGTGCCACAGCGGCGAACTCGTTAAGGACCTGAACCGACAGCACTCCTCCTGCGCACAGCAGCTTTTCGGCCACCTGACCACGCGTATCGTCCTGGCGGAAGGCGTACAGGATGACGTTGGTGTCAAAGAACGGCTTATCGTTCATTCGTCTCTTCACGACTGAATTTGAAATTAGGAGGGAAGGACCACTTCGTTTGACGGAGCTGCTCGATCGCCCTTTCTTTGGACCTGTCGCGAGCCACCTTGAAGTCGCGTTTGCCGGCGATAGAGATCTCGATTTCATCTCCCTCTTTGAGATCGAGAGCCTCGACAATTGCTGCAGGAATACGCACAGCCAAACTGTTCCCCCATTTGGAAACCGGCATAATAGATATACCTTTCTCGGTGTATATCTATCAAAACTTGAAATCAATCGGCGAAGGGCCAGTCGATTCCCGCCCCACGCAACATATAATGATAGTTTCCAGTCTGAAGAGCGCCGTCATGAAGTTTCCTTCGATCGCGGGCCTCGTCTCCGCAGCTATCGCCTCCGCCCTCGCCCAATCGCAGCCGCCCACTGCCCCGGCGGACAGCTTCATGCTGCGTGGCGGAACGGTCCACACCATTTCCGGCGCGACCATCGAAGACGGTTCGGTGTTGGTCCGCAACGGCAAGATCGTAGGCGTTGGCAAAAACCTTACCGCGCCCGCGGGCTATAAGGTCATTGACGTCCACGGCCAGCAAGTTTACCCCGGCATGATTGACGCCGCGTCCATGATGGGCCTCGATTCCCAGGCCTCCGAATTGAAGTCCGATGCCGAAGAGATCGGCCTGTTCAATCCGCAACTTCGCGCGGTGACGGCAATGAATCCGGCGAGCGAACATATTCCCGCCTCGCGCGCCAACGGCGTGACGGGAGTCATCGAAATGCCGGAGGGCGAACTGATTTCCGGGCAGATGTCGCTCGTCCATCTCGACGATTCGGGCAACAACCAGGCCATGACCGTGGTCCCCTCCGCCGCGATTCATCTGCGTTTCCCCGCCTTGATCATTCATCCCGTGCGGCCGCACGAAAGCGACGATGCGGATGACGACCCGGCGCCCCCTGAGCCTATCCCCTACGATGAGGCCAAGAAAGATTACGACGATAAAATGGCGGCGCTGCTTCAGTTCTTCGACGATGCCCGGCAGTATCAAAAGGAGAAACTCGCCCACGCTGTCGGATTTGAGACGAACCTGAAATTCGAAGCGATGATCCCGGTCCTTGAAGGCAAGACGCCGCTGTTTGTCACGGCAGTGCGCGAGCGCGAGATCCGCGAGGCGATCGAATTCGCCGACAAGCAAAAGGTGAAGATCATTCTGGCCGATGCCTACGATTGCTACAAGGTCATTCCGGAAATCAAGGCGCACAACATTCCCGTCGTCCTCGGACCTACGCTGACCTCGCCCATCAACCCGGACGATCCCTACGACCGCTCGTTCACTACGCCCGCCGAACTGCGGAAGGCGGGCATCAAGTTCGCCATCGCCACCTTCAGTGCGCGGAGATCGCGTAATCTGCCGTTTGAGGCCGCGGCTGCGGTGCCATTCGGCCTGGCGCATGACGATGCCTACCGCGCCGTCTCGTTGAGCGCGGCCGAGATCTTCGGCGTAGCCAAACAGATGGGCTCCATCGAGGAAGGCAAATCGGCCGACCTGATCGTCGCCGATGGCGACCCCATGGAAGTCACTACGAACGTGAAGATGGTGTTCATCAACGGCAAACCGGAAAGCCTCGATACGCGCCAGCGGCAGCTTTATGAGAAGTACTCAGGGAATCCGCCGAAGTAGCGCGGCGTCCTCCACCGCATGAAGCATGTCGTCGCCGGCACCGCGGGCCATATCGATCACGGCAAGACCGCGCTGGTCAAGGCCCTCACCGGCATCGATGCCGACCGTCTGGAAGAGGAAAAGCGCCGCGGCATCACCATCGATCTCGGCTTCGCCCATCTCGACTCTTACGCCCGGGTCTCCGCCTCGGCTTCGTCGACGTGCCCGGCCATGAGCGCTTCGTCAAGAACATGCTCGCCGGCGTGGGCGGCATCGATCTGGTGCTCTTCGTCGTCGCGGCCGACGAATCCATCAAGCCGCAGACCCGCGAACATTTCGATATCTGCCGCCTGCTCGAAATCCCGCGCGGCGTCATCGCGCTCACCAAGTGCGATCTGGTGGATGCCGATATGCTCGGCCTGGTGAAGCTGGAAGTGGAGGAACTGGTCGCCGGGCTCGTTTCTGGAAGGCGCGCCCATCGTGCCGGTCAGCTCCGCCACCGGCGCGGGCCTCGACGCGCTGCGCAGCGAGTTGGCGCGCGTGGCCGCGTCCGTGCCGGCCCAGGAACGCCGCGCGGCCATTTCCGCCTGCCCATCGACCGCGTCTTTTCCGTGAAAGGCTTCGGCACGGTCGTCACCGGCACGCTGATTTCCGGCGCCGTCGAAAAAGAACAGGAAGTCGAAGTCTATCCCTCCGGCCGCCGCGTGCGCGTGCGCGGCGTGGAAGTGCACGGGATCAAACCGGCGCGCGCCACCGCCGGCCAGCGCACGGCGCTGAACCTTGCGGGCATCGAGCCCGCCGATCTCGCGCGCGGCGACGTGCTCTCCGAGCCCGGGCGTCTTCCGCGCCGTCGACCAGTTCGATTGCCGCCTGCAGCTTGCTGCCCTCCGCCAAGCCGCTGAAGCATCGCGCGCCGGTGCATTTTCATTCGGGCACGGCGGAAATCGAAGCCGAGGTGCGGCTCTTCGGCGTCGGCTCATGAAGCCCGGCGCAACCGGCCTACGCGCGTCTGGTGCTGCGCGAGCCGGCGCTGCTGCTGCCCGGCGACCGCTTCATCATCCGCATGTTCTCGCCCGTCGCCACCATCGGCGGCGGCGTAGTGATCGATACTGGCGCGCGCGCGCTACCGCAAGAGCGACAATGTCGCCGCCCGTCTCGACGCGCTCTCCTCGCCGGACGCGTCTCGCCGCATTGCAACACTGGCCGGCGAAGCGCGCTACGGCATAGACGCTAGCCGAATTGGTGGCGCGCACTGGAATGACCGAAGCCGCCATCGCCGCCGCGGCGGCTAAGGCGCCGCTGACCGCGACTCACCCCGCCTTATTACATCGATCGCGCATGGTTCCAAGCGGCGCGCGCACGGCTGGAGAAAGCGGTCCGCGAATTCCATCGCCGCCCATCCTTTGCAGCCCGGCATTGCCCTGCACGATCTACGCAACGCGGAACTTCCCGGCGCTCCGCCTTTTGTGCTGGATGCGCTGTTGGCCGAATCCAAGGAAATCTCCGTCGAGGGCGAAATCGCCCGTTTACAGGGACGTAAGGTGAGCCTGCGCGACGACGAACAACAGGCGCGGCAGGCCATCGAACGCGCCTTCGAGACCGCCGGTCTCGCCGCGCCGTCGGCCGCCGAGGCTCTGGCCAAATCGGGCGTTGAATCGGCCCGGGCGCGCGAGCTGATGCAAATCCTTCTGCGAGAAAGGAAGCTGGTGCGCATCAATGCCGAGTTGATCTTGCACCACATCGGCTGTTGCTCATCTGCGCGAGTTGCTCGCAGCGCGCCGCGGCGGCCGTTTTCAGGTACCCGCCTTCAAGGAGTGGACGGGCGTCTCGCGCAAGTATGCCATCCCTCTGCTCGAATTCCTTGACCGCGAACGCGTCACGCGCCGGGAAGGGGATGAGCGAATCGTTTTGTAAACTTGCTAGAATCCCACCTAGCCCCATGCTTCACTTTTTTCAACCAAGCGAATCCGCCTCCAGCGCGCCGGCGCTCGGTCCTCTCGAGACCGACGTGATGGACGTCTTATGGAATCGCGCCGAAGGCAATGTGCGCGACGTAATCCAGCTTCTCGGGCGGCCGCTCGCCTATACCACCGTGATGACGACGCTCGACCGGCTCTACAAGAAAGGTTTGCTCTCGCGCCGCAAGTCTGAGCGCGCCTTCATCTACGCCCCGCGCCTCAGCCGGCAGCAGTGGGAGCAAAAGCGCGCCGGGGACTTTTTGGCGGCGTTTCTCACCGGACCGCAAACATCCGGCGACGCGCTGATTTCCTATTTGGTGGATGCCGTAGGCACGCGGGACGAAGCGCTGCTCGACGAGCTCGAGCGCAAAATCAAGTTGAAACGCAAGGAATTGAGCCGGAGAGAAAAACCGTGATTGTTCCCTATGTATTGCGCCTGCTATGTCTATGCCTTGGGTCGTTTTTTCTGATCCATCTGGCGTTATCGGTATTTGCGAATGCGCTCGCGCCGTGGGCGGTGCGGCGCGCGGAGCAGATCGCCGAGCGGCAACCCGCGCGATCGGCCGCCACGCTTTTGGCGTTGCGGCTGTTCCCCGCCGGTCTGGCGCTAGCCACGGTCGCCGCGCTTTGCGTGCCGAGCTTTCTCTCTTTTGAGAGCGAACGCGGCGCGGAAGCGGCGGGTATCCCATTTCTAGCGGCGGCCGCGCTGGGTGCTTCCATCTGGGCGATCTCGCTGACCCGCAGCCTGCGCGCCTTGGTCCGTTCGCATCGTCACGTCCCGCGGCATTCCGCAATCCTCGAAGGCGAGTCGGAAAGGGTCTGGCTGTGGGAAGGCGCCGCGCCGCTCATTGGACTCGCGGGGGTGCTTCGTCCTCGCGTCGTGGTTTCGCCCAGCGTAGCTTCCGCGCTCGATGCCGATCAGCTGGCTGCGGCCTTGAGGCATGAGCGGGCGCATCGCTCATCGGGCGATAATTTGAAACGGCTACTCCTCCTGCTTACGCCCGACGCTCTGCCATGCGTCTCGCTCTTTCGCCCGGTGGATCTCGCCTGGGCGCGCTTCGCCGAATGGGCCGCTGATGATTGGGCGGTGGCGCAGGATGCGCAAAGTTCTATCGCGCTGGCCGAAGCCCTCGTACGTGTGGCAAGGCTTGGAATTGCGCCGAAGACTTCGCCGCTCATGAGCGCCTTTGTCCCCGCTGGTGAAGATATTTCCACCCGCGTAGACCGCCTGTTGAGCGGGGTTTCTTGTGCTGGTGGCCATTCTCGAATTTTTGGCAGCGCTCTGTTCGCAGGCCTGTTCGCCGTACCCTTCGCGATCGCAGCCGTCGCGCCCGGCTCGTTGAGCGCGGTGCATCAGTTGCTTGAACGCTTGATGCATTAGATCGGGAAGCTACCCCATTAGCGATATCTCGTAGATGGGTGAAAGCCAATAAATATTTCTGGCTAGAATTGCGGTATCGGAGTATTATCTTACCCAAGGGCTGCCATGTGCGGAGCCTCTTTAGGGGGATGATATGGGTAGGTATCGTTTGGGCGGCATCGTTTGCTGTCTAATTTGGTTTGCAGTCTTTTCCTTTAGCGTATTCGCTCAATCGGAGCGCGGTACAATTACCGGCGCGGTGCGTGACTCTTCTGGCGCTGTCGTACCGGCCGCCAAAGTGACCGTCACGAACAGCGCAACCAACGTGGCGATCAACGCCGCAACAAACGATCAGGGTGAGTTCACCGTACCCAGCCTACAGCCTGGAACGTACACAGTGCGGGTCGAAAAGCAGGGCTTCCGTCCGACCGAAGAGAAGGGCCTTGCCGTAGATGCCGGCAGCAACGTCCGGGCCGATGTGAAGCTGGAAATCGGCGCGTCCACCCAGACCATCGAGGTTCAGGCGACGGCGGTTCAGTTGCAGGCCGAAGATGCCAAGAACAGTGTTACGCTTCAGAATAAGTTGGTCGACGATCTTCCGCTGGTGGTCAATGGAACCGTAAGAACGCCGTTCGACCTGGCGTCTCTTACGCCGGACGCCAAGAACCTTGGCGGGGATAACGGTTTCAGCGTTGGCGGCGGCCAGGTAGCGGCTTATGGCACATCGCTCGATGGCGTCTCGACTAACACCAGCCGCGCGCTCTCGAAGAGTTGGGTTGCGTCGAATTCGCCATCCGTAGAGGCCATCGAGCAGTTTACGGTCGATACCAACGGGTACAAAGCGGAGTACGGCCATGCGGGCGGCGGCAATCTGACCTACGCTTCGAAATCGGGCACGAATCAGTTACACGGCACGGTATACGAATTCATCCGCAACAACGACTTCGATGCCAATAACTGGTTCAGCAACCGGTCGGGCATTGCAAATTCGATTTACAAGCAGAACGATTTTGGCGCCACCGCCGGCGGACCCATCTGGATTCCGAAAATCATTCACGGAAAAAACAGGAGCTTCTTCTTCTTCTCGTATGAAGGCTTCCGCAATCGCACGGGAGCGAATGGCACGACGTTCACTGTTCCGACGCCCGAAATGTACAACGGTGATTTTTCGAAATGGGTTACATCTGCCGGAGCTCAGATTCCGATTTACAATCCTCTGTCGCAGGTGACAAACGCGGACGGAACCGTTACCCGCGCGCCTTTTCCCGGAAACGTAGTGCCCAAGAGCCTCTGGAGCCCGGCGGCGATCAAGGCGTTGGGTGTCTTCCAAAGCAGCGGATCGATCGCTCCAAACAACGGCGCCGCCCCCGGCACAGCGGCCTACGTCGCGAACAACTACTTAGTGACCAGCGGAACGCAGATCTATCCCGTCAACAAATATAGTCTCAAGGGAGACCATATTTTCAACGACAAGCAACGGATTTCCGGCTATTGGGGGCATGATCGCGAGCATCAGACGCCGGTCCCGATGGCCCAGCCACGCTGCCCGGCTCTTTTCACGAATTACAACGACTTGACGCAAGGGACCGATGTTTTCCGCATGAGTTGGGATTGGACGATCACCCCCACCAAGCTGAACCATTTTTACGCCGGCGGCAACAACTGGGTTCAGGACCATAAGCCGCCGCAGGAATACATCGGCAACTGGCAAAACAAGTTCTGCCTCGGCAACGTTCCCAACTGCAATGAGAATCTCGTCAACCTCTTTTCCGGCGGCACGGGCGACACTTACAGTACATGGGGTGGCCAGGCGGACAACGGTTCGGAAAACACGGTTTACGCGTTCAACGATGATTTCGTCTGGATTAAGGGAAAGCACACGTTCAAGTTTGGTGGCATGTATCAGCTTAACCACTACAACGGCTTCGGTCGCCAATGTGAGGCTGGATGCGTCGGCTTTAGTTATGAAGAAACCGGCGTTCCCGGGGGCACCAATCCTAACGCAGGCGGCAATGCCTTTGCATCGTTCCTGCTCGGCTATGCCGACAGTGGTCAGATAGATACGGTACGTTTCATTGGCCAGCAGTTCTACTATTTTGGCGGGTTTGCGCAGGACGACTGGCGAGTCTCGGACAAGCTCGTTCTGAACATTGGCGTTCGCTGGGATGGAAATCTCCCTCCCACCGGTTTGGGTGACCGCTGGACGGATTTCGGCCCCACCACTCCGAATCCAGGGGCCGGCGGCATTCCTGGCGCAGTGCTATTTGCAGGAAGTTGCCAGGGCTGCGTGGGCACGCGGACTCTCGCCAATATGTGGCCATGGGGCTTCGGCCCACACCTCGGGGTGGCCTACTCCGTAAGCCCGAAGACGGTGATTCGCGGCGCCTACGCCCGCTCCTATGGAGCGCTCGTCTCGGTAAGCGGTTCTACCCATAACTCAGGGTATACGCTGACCCAGACATTCTCGAACACTAGCAACGGCATAACGCCGACTTATACGCTCGATTCCGGAATGCCTCCGTGGACAGCGCCGCCATTCGTCAATCCTTCGGTTTCGAACGGCACGAACGTCGCTTGGTTCCAAGGCGACGAGACTACGAAACTGCCGGCCTATGACAACTTCAATATTTCGATCCAGCGGCAGTTGGGCAATTCGATGTTCGCGGAGATTCAGTACAGCGGCGTAATGGGCGAGCATCTGCAGACCGAACTGCTCGATTATAACCAGATCAGCCCGAACTATCTGACGCAGTTCGGTACGGTGGCGCAGAGTATTACGGTGTTGAATAGCCAGATTACGTCGGCCACAGGGAAAGCTTCGGGAGTACCGCTTCCTTATGCAGGCTTCACGGGAACGGTCGCACAGGCGCTCCGTCCATATCCTCAGTACAACGTGATCGACACCTACGCGGGGCAGGGCGACCACAGCGGCCACTCCACATATAATGCAGCGATCCTGAAACTGCAAAAGCGTCTTTCGTCCGGCCTGACTTTCACGGCATCGTACGTGTTTTCGAAGCTGCTGACGGACTCCGATTCCGCGTGGGGCACGGCTTACGCGGCCGATTTCTTCAATCGCGGCCTGGAAAAATCCATTGGACAGTACGATGTCACTCACGACTTCAAATTCTCAGCCGTTTACGACTTGCCATTCGGCCGAGGGCCGGCAGTATCTCGCGAAGGGGCCTGCTTCCTGGATAATCGGCAACTGGCGTATCTCGACCATCAATCTGTATGCCAGCGGCACGCCGGTGAACGTGACCACATCGCTTGCTCTTCCAATCTATGCGCCAGGCGATTCGGGGTCTACCCGCGTACCGGCCTATGTCACCTCTTACAATGGGTGGCAGCCAAGTTACAGCGGAAAATTCGATCCGTCGGTTGACACTTTCTTCGTCCCATATTGCGGGGCAGCGTCGTCTTGTACCGGTCCGTTCCCAAATCAGGGATCCGGCACGGCACTGAGCGGGATCGGCAACGAAACGCGGTATAACCCGAAGCTGCGGCTTTTTCCGAACCTTACCGAAAACATGTCGCTGACCCGCAGTTTCCCCATTCGCGAAGCGATCAGGGTGGAATTCCGCGCCGAGGCATTCAACGTGTTCAACCGCGTCCGATTCGGCACCGGCAGCAATCAATTGCAAAGCCAGACCTTTGGCGTTCTGAGTGGATCGGGCAGCCAGATCAACTCCCCACGGAATCTGCAGTTGGCGTTGAAGGTGTACTTCTAACCGGGAGTACGGAGAAGGCGCCGACAATTCGAATCCGCCTGGATGTTTAGCGACGGACTGCGCTGCATGTGGCCCAGTCCGCGTGCCCTGGTTAATCTCCCAGCCAAATACGACCGATGGTAGTACTTCCCTGGATTTTGTAGCCTATGTAGTATTCAGGGAGGAATATGTCTCGATTTTCAAGCGGCTTAGCCGTCTTTGTATTTATATTTTCTTTATCCGCTCAAACGCCCGATACGGCAACGATTACGGGCAAGATCACAGATCCAACGAAGGCGCCGGTGGTAGGCGTCCAGGTCAAACTCACCAATTCGCAGAGCAATTTGCAGCGCACCGCGTCGACTGATGGCTCGGGCGTTTATTCGATCGAAGGACTGCCGATCGCCGGTCGCTTCGAAATCACCGCCTCTAAACAGGGCTTCGCCGACGCCAAAGTAGCCGATATCGCCTTACAGGGCGGCGCCACCGCCAACATCAATCTGCAGTTGAACGTTGCCGCCGACCAGACGCGCATTACGGTGACCGGCGTCACCGGCGATGTACGCAGCGATGAGCCGCAACTCGGCACGGTGCTCACCGAAACCCAAATTGAAGAGACGCCGTTAGCCAACCAGCGCATTACCTTTCTGCCGCTATTGAACGCCGCCAACCGGCCGGCGATCAACCAGGGCGACGTCTTCATGAATGAAGACCTGTTCACCACCAACGGCGCCGGCCGCCGCCAGGCATGGTTCGAAGTGGATGGCAGCAACGGCAGCGATTTCTGGGGCCGCCAAACTATCTTCAGCAACATCCCGCGCGACGCGGTATTGGAGATGGGGGTGCTGACCAACGCGTTTTCCGCCGAGTATGGCGGCAGCACGGGAAGCGTCATCAACATCATCACAAAGTCCGGCGGCAGCAAGTTGCATGGCGAAGTGATGGAACTGTGGCGTCCCGCCGCTACGTCGGCCTCGCTCGATGGCTTCACCGCCGCCAATGCCTCAAGCGGAAACGATATCGCGAGCGATTCCCTCGGACAGAGCGACGTGTCGCTCTCCGGCCCCATCGGCTCCAGCGGCGCGACGCACTTCTTCGTGGCCGGCGAACTGAGCCGCGAGGACCGGGGTTCGCCGGTGATTTCGCCGGTTGCGCCCGGCGTGTTCGTTGGACACTACCGCGGCGCGCTGGGATATTTCCGTCTCGACCACCGCCTCAACGACAAGAATAATCTCTTCTTCCGCGGCGATGTCGATGGCTTCCACGATACGAACCCCAACGGCACGGTAGGCGGCAACAGCCTTCCCACCGTTGACCGCGTATTCCGCCGCCGCACCTACTCCGAGGAGCTTGGCGAAACGGCAGTGTTGAGTTCAACGCTGGTGAACAGCCTCCGTCTTCAATTCCAACTCGCTTCGCCCATCACCGAATTCGACCCGGTGATTTATGGAACC
This sequence comes from Bryobacterales bacterium, assembly GCA_963763545.1. GTDB lineage: Bacteria > Acidobacteriota > Terriglobia > Bryobacterales > Bryobacteraceae > PALSA-243. Next base: position 7,897 of record CAVXPE010000009.1, on the reverse strand, counting down.
CAGTACAGCGTGCCCATCTCCGCCGGCGGCACGTTCACATCTGGAACGTCGCAATCGGCCCTGCTGATGAACCGCCAGTATCAATTCAACGACGTAGTCTCCGCCGTCTGGGGACATCACCAGATTAAATTCGGCGCCGATGTGATTTACGCACACACCGGCGGCGATAGCAAGGAATTTGGCGGCCCCATTTACCTGGGCATGTTCAGCTATAACCCTTGCACCTTGGCTCTGACGGTCTGCGAAAGCTCCACCTTCCTGAATAACATCGCCAACGTCAAGAGCTATACGCAAAGCTACGGCAATGCCAACTACACAGTCGATGACACTCTCTGGGCGATGTTCGTGCAGGACGATTGGAAGGTCCGCCCGAATCTGACGATCAACCTGGGCCTCCGTTACGAGCGCCAGACCTTCACCGATTCCGCCAAGGACTTCGCGCCGCGCATCGGGTTTGCATATAACGTCGGAAGCGATGGCAAGACCGTGATCCGCGGGGGATTCGGCATTTACTATTCGCAGATCGTCGATAACTCCGAGGCCAACTACGCGCTTACGGGTCCGACGGGCGTGTTCAACTACACGGCGTCACCGGGCCAGGCCGGCTTCCCGACCAGCGTCGCCGCCGCGCCGCTTCCCGCGTTTGCGCTCGGCGCTATCGCCCCGTTGCGAAGTCTCTATATACGCCCGGGCGACTCATCCTATTACAACCAGTTCTTCCCCACCAACGTCCTGGATAACTATCAGACTGGACTGTGGAATCCCTACTCGGAGCAATGGTCCATCGGCGTCGAACGTCAGCTTTTACCGCGCTGGGTGCTGGCCGTCGATTACGTGGGCACGCACACATTGAAGATCAACCGTCCGCTGGATGTCGACCCGCCCTCGTCTTTCGTCCGCACCGCGCCCGGTCAGGTTCGCACCGCGCAGGCTGCGAACTGCGCTCGTCCGTATTGGATCTGGTGGTATCAGCAGAATAACCTGACGTGCAACCCGAATACGGCCACCAATCCGCAGCCGCCCTATGCCGCGATCCAGGCCGACGTCAACGACGGCTACCTGTTCTACGATGCCCTGGACGTGAGCCTGACGCACAGCTTCAGCAATCGCGCGTCAATGTTGGTCAGTTACACATGGTCGCACGCGATCGACAACGTCGATCCTGACGCCACCGGACAAAATCCGAACGATCCGCTGCAGACAGGCCATATTGAAAACGGCAACGCGCTTTACGATCAGCGTCAGCGCTTTGTAGCGAGCGGAATGTACATCCTGCCCGGCAAGATTACGCTGGGCGGCGTGCTGACGCTAGCCTCGGGTCTACCCTACAATTACGTGACCGGCGCTAACAACAGCGGCGATGGAGATACCACCGACCGCCCGCTAGTTAATGGCGTTGTAGTGGGCCGCAACACCGGCCACGGCCGGCCGATTTACGATTTCTCCCCTTTCATCGAACGCCCGTTTGCATTGTTCAATGAGCGCGTTCGCGTGATCCCGCGCATGGAGGCGTTGAACTCTTTCAACCATGCCAACTTCGTGGGTTACAGCGGTACCTGGGGCAACGGCGCCACGCCTGGCGTCGGTTTCGGCGCCCCCACGGCGGGAATCACCGCCCAGTTACCGGCGCGGTCGCTGCAATTTTCGTTGAAGATCGCGTTCTAACGCAACTCTGTGGGGGGAGGCTTTCGGCCAGACTGATAGCCTCCCGCCGCAATCCATTATCCTGATCGAATGGACTTGCAACTCGATTCACCCGAGGCTCGTGTGCTCGGCGCCCTCATGGAAAAGGAAATTGCAACGCCTGATTACTACCCGCTATCTCTGAACGCTCTCGTCAACGCCTGCAATCAGAAATCGAACCGCGAACCGGTAGTCGCCTACGATGAAGACACGGTTGAAGCCGCGTTGGAGGGTCTGCGCGCCAAGGGCTTGGCCCTGCGTATCTCGGGCGAGAGCCGCGTCCCCAAACACTCGCAACGCTTCACCGAGAAATTCAACCTCGGCCGCCGCGAAGCGGCCTTGATGTGCGTGCTACTGCTGCGCGGCCCGCAGACCCCCGGCGAGTTGCGTGGCCGCACCGATCGCCTCTATCAGTTCGACGATCTCGAGACCCTCGAAAACACCTTGACCCACCTCGCCGAACGCGAGTTCGTACGCAAGTTGCCGCGCCAAAGCGGATCGCGCGAAGCTCGCTGGGCGCACCTTCTATGCGGCGAAGTCGAGGCATCCGCCGAAAGCTATGCCGAGGTTGCTGCACACACGCCCGCCGCACACGCGGATAACGGCATTCTCGATAAAATCAGCGCCCTCGAAGAGGAACTCGCACAACTACGCCGCGAATTCGACGATTTCCGCCGGCGGTTCGAGTAATGCCGGAGTTCGATGCCGTCCTGATCCCCGGTGGCGGCCTCACTTCGTCCGGCGGTTTGATGCCATTCGTCCGCGCGCGCCTCGATAGCGCCCTTGCCCATTCCGCCGATCTCTACATCCCGCTCAGCGCCGGCACTCCCCACCGTCGGCCGCCGCTCGATGCGCACGGCTACCCCATCTTCGAAGCCATCCCTGCTGCGCAATACCTGCACGAACGCGGCGTCCCGAAAAGCCGGATTCTCGCCGAGACCTGCTCCTACGACACCATCGGCAACGCCTTCTTCGCGCGCACGGTTCATACCGACCCCCGTAATCTGCGCAGCCTGCTCATCGTCACTTCCGAGTTCCACATGCAGCGCACCGAAGCGATCTTCCGCTGGGTCTTCGGCGCCGCACCCGATTGTGGCTACGATCTTGCATTCGAAGCCACGAAAGATGTCGGCCTTTCTCCTGAAGCGCTCGAAGCGCGCGCGGAGAAGGAGCGCGCAAGCCTCGCCGTAGTCCGCGACCTTGCGACGAACATCGTGACCCTGAGCGGCATTCACCAGTGGATCTTCGCCGAACACGGCGCCTACGCCTGGTTCATGCGCGATTCTTCCTATCGCCCGGCTTCTGGTTTGCTCGCCGAAACCTACGGCGGCGCGAAGTGATACGATAGCGCCCGATGCTCCGATCTCTTCTCGCAATCCTTTCTCTCGCGGGCGCGCTCGCCGGACAAACTCCACACCCAATCGTGCTCCACGCCGCGCGCCTGATCGACGTCGAAACCGGACGTGTCATTGCTCCCGGCGAAGTGCTGGTCCGCGGCGATCGAATCGTAGAAGCGGGCGCCTCGGTCTCTCATCCGGCAGGCGCCGAAACCATCGACTTGGGCGCCCGCACGCTGCTGCCCGGTCTGATCGACGCACATGTCCACCTTTTTCTGCATCCCGGCGCCGAGGACCTCCAAACCGTCGTAGAGTCCGTTCCCCAGCGCACCATCCTTGCCGTGCTCGCCGCCCGCGACGACCTCATGGCCGGCTTCACCGCCGAACGCGACATGGGGACCGAAGGCGCCGGATCGGCCGATACAGCCGTGCGCAACGCCATCGATCAAGGTCTCGTTCCCGGCCCGCGCCTCCGCATCAGCGGCAACGCCATCGATTTACTCGGCGGCCACGAAGACGCCAATAACTTCAATCCGTCCCAGCACATCTTATCCAATGCCACTTACGCCAACGATGCGGCTCAGATAGTGGAAGTCATGCGCCAGCAGTTTAAAGAAGGCGCCGACTTTACTAAGATCTACGAAACTGGAAAAGACGCTATCGTCGATGGCCGCCTCGTCACGCCCTACCAGTACACGCTTGAACAACTCGATGCCGCCGTCAAAGAAGCCGCCCGTACCGGCAAGCGCGTCGCCGTACACGCCACCGGAGAACCGGGGACCCTCTACGCGGCTCGCGCCGGCGTCGCTTCCATCGATCACGCCTTTCAGTTGAGCGATGAAACCATGCGTCTGATGAAAGAGCGCGGCATCTTCGCTGTGCCCACCTTCACCATTTCCGAGTACTTCGCCGATCACGCCGCCACGCCGGCCGGCGGCGCCTTCGAACGCAAACTGCTCGAACTCCATGCGCAGGATTTCCGAAAACAGCTCGCCGACCGGCGTGCCCATTGCCATGGGCTCCGATGTCGGCCCATTCCCGCATGGCACGCAGGCTCGCGAATTTGTCCTCATGGTGAAGTATGGTATGAAGCCGCTGGCGGCACTGCAGGCGGGCACGCTGAATGGCGCGAAGCTACTTGGATGGGAAGGGTCGATCGGCGCGCTGAAGCCAAGCTATCTGGCCGACATAATCGCAGTAGATGGAAATCCGCTGGAAGACATCGCCGCGCTCGAGAAGGTAACGTTTGTGATGAAAAACGGAGTGACTTACAAGAAATAAGAGTGGCGCAGGCCTCCCGGCCTGCGCGGTCTACGTCAACGCCCGCACAGGCCGGGAGCCCCGTGGTGAACTTAAGAAAAACTGCGGATGGCGTCCGCTTCGTCTTCCTTCACTTCGAAAACAGTGTAGAGCTTTGTGATCTGCAACAGGTCTTTTACCCGTTTATTGAGATTGAGCAGCTTCAGTTGGCCGCCGGTATTGGTCACAGTGGTGTACGCCGATACCAACTCGCCGATTCCCGAACTATCGATATAAGTTACGTCGGCAAGGTTCAACAGAATCTTATTCTGATTCTTGGCCACCATATCGCGCAGCGTTTCACGCAACGCGGCCGACCCTTCGCCCAACGTGATCCGCCCCGCCACGTCGATTACGCTTACGTTGCCCACTTGCCTCGTATTCAACTTTACGCTCACTGAAATATGCCTCCTGGCGAATAGCCGCCGCTTCTACTTTGACTCCACGTTCTTAACTAATGTAACTTCCGTGCCGCCAGATTCCAAATGCCGCAAATCTACCGCATCCATAAACGACCGCATCAGAAAAATTCCTCGCCCCGAAGTTCGCAGCAAGTTCTCAGGCGCCAAGGGATCGGGTATATGCGCGAAATCGAACCCGCTGCCCTCGTCGGCGATGGTGACCGTGAACCGCTCCGCCGTGAGTGAAAGCGAAAATCGCACTCGCTTGTTGTGGTTATATTGATTCCCGTGCACCACCGCGTTGACCATCGCCTCGCGGATGGCCATTCCGATCTTCATCAAGTCGTCTTCGTCAAAGCCGGCGCGCTGCGCCGTTGCCGCCGTCAGTTCCTCAGCCTGGTCGACGCTATCGAGGGTCGAGTCCAGCAACCGTTCCACGGTTTCCGGTACGTGGCGCGTGTCTTCCCGCATACGTAGAACGGCCAAAGTCGGCCAAAGTCGAACCGTTAGAATAAATTACCCGTATTCCGAAAGTCAAGCCGCACGGTCGTTTTTCACAAGCGCTCCTGATTTTACCCCAGTTGCTTTAAGGCGAACAAAAAGCGAAAATAAGGCTATGGCACTGGTCGGAATCGCCAAGCTCGCCGCCTCAAGTGAACTGCTCGAAGCCAAGCGCAGCGTTCAGTATTTCGAAATCCCGACGCGTAGCGTGTTGAACCGGGTCAAGCCCGGCATGCCCTTCCGTTGGAGCATCAACCCCTACCGCGGCTGCGAGTTCGGCTGCAAATATTGCTATGCGCGTTACACCCACGAATTCATGGAAATGGAGGTAACCGCGTTCGAGGACAAGATCTACGCCAAATCGGCCGCCGCCCACCTGCTCCGCCAGGAATTGCGGCGCGTCGCCCGCGAAGACGGCATAGCCATCGGCACCGCCACCGACCCGTACCAGCCAGCCGAGCGCCGTTTCGAACATACCCGTTCGATACTTGAAGTTTTCGCCAAGGAGCGCGGCCGCCACATCGGAATCATCACCAAATCCGACCTCATCGTGCGCGATATCGATTTGCTGCGTGAAATCGCGCGCGCCAACGTTCTCGGCATCTCCATCACCGTCACTACCCTCGATACGAAACTTGCGCGCCTGCTCGAGCCGCGCGCCCCACGGCCCGATCTGCGCCTGGAGGCCGTACGCAAGTTGAGTGAAGCCGGCCTGCACGTCGGCGTCAATCCGAACCCCGTGATGCCGCTGATCACCGATAGCGAGCGCCAGCTTGACCGCCTTGCCAAAGCTGCCCGCGATGCCGGCGCCCGCTCGCTCGGCGGCGGCCCGCTCTTCCTCATGCCCTGCGCGCAGAAAGTCTTCTTCCCGTTTCTCGAAGAGCATTTCCCCGATCTCGCTCCGCGATACCGCGAGCAATACGAAAAAAGCGCCTACCTCGGCCCAGCCTATAAAGACATGTTGCGAGCGCGCATCCAACGCATCCGCGACCGCTACGGCCTCGATTCCAGACACGCGGACTATCAACCCGAGCTGTGGCAAGGTGAGGAGCAACCCACGCTCTTTCCGCTACAGTGAAGTTGACCCTGCGATGGACCTGGCCGCCTTCGATTTCCACCTCCCCGACGAGTTGATCGCGCAAGAGCCCTTGCCCGACCGCGCCGCCTCGCGCATGCTCGTGCTCCATCGCTCCGAGGCTCGGTGGGAGGATCGCGTTTTCCGCGATTTTCCTTCGTACCTGCACCCCGGCGATTGTTTGGTCTTGAACGACTCTCGTGTCTTTCCCGCCCGCCTGCTAGGGCGTCGCGCCGGCGTCCACGCATTGCCTATAGGCCGGAACAACCCCAAGCGCAACGAACATCTCAGTGGCGAGGCCGAGGTCTTCCTGCTGCGCCCCACCGCGAATCCGCGCGAATGGACGGCCCTGGTGCATCCGGGCCGTAAGATCGGCATCGGCGAGCGCATTCTGTTTCCGGACGGCCTCGAATGCGAGGTCGTTGCGCGCGGCGAATTCGGCGAGCGCACCATCCGCTTCTCGGGCGAAGACGATCTCTACAGCGAATTTGACAAGATCGGCCATGTCCCCCTGCCGCCGTATATCAAGCGAGCGGATCGCGCGGACGATCGCGAACGTTACCAAACCGTATTCGCAGGCGAACGCGGATCAGTCGCCGCGCCCACCGCGGGCTTGCACTTCACGACCGAGATCCTGGAGGCCTGTCGCGCGCGCGGCGCCGCGATCGCATCCGTCACCCTTCACGTCGGGCTCGGCACCTTTCAACCCTTGCACGAAAAACAGATCGCACAATCGCGGCTGCATTCCGAAAGTTATGCAATCAGCGAAGAAAACGCCGAACGCATGCGCGCTGCCCAGCGTCTGATGTGCGTCGGAACCACCAGCGTCCGTACCGTGGAAACCGTCTTTAGCGAAGGCGGGATCGCCGCCCGCTCCGGCGAGACCGACATCTTCATCCAACCGGGCTATCGATTCCGCGGCGCCGGCGCCATGCTGACCAATTTCCATCTGCCGCGTACGAGCCTTCTGATGCTCGTGTGCGCCTTCGCCGGCACGGACTTCGCCTTGGCGGCCTATCGCCACGCCGTCGCGTCGCGCTACCGTTTCTACTCCTACGGCGACTGCATGTTGATTGTCTAGCCCCAATACTGTTCACTTTAGGTTTGACCGCGGGCGGTTCTGAGGCCGTGTCCCGATATGGGTAGAGGCCGGGTTCGTTACGTACAGGCTGCTGGGAATGGCGCTTCCTGGGAAGTATCCAATCAGCGCGTGTGCGTGTGGCGTCGGCTCGGCCCGATCAGTGTACGTGCAGCGCGTCATCCGCCCGAAGGAAATCGGATCCGACTTCCCAGAATCAGATCTTAGGGACGGGACCTCATCGCCGCGCGACAAGGAGATGCGAATGATAGCGTCCCTTTATCATTCACTATCTGCCTTGGCAAGCGCGGAGGTAAATTTCTGGTTCACTTGCCGGAGGAAACGACTCGTCGCTCGAGCGGACCGGTGCGGCGAAAGGCGCCGGATGACACTCTTAGCTCCTTGGGCGTCGGCTTACATTTCAGCGCACGGCGTCTTCCGCCACCATTGCTTCGGCCTTGTTTCGTGGCGCTTTCCAGCGACTTCGTCGAAGGCACATTCATCCCTTTCCCCGAATCAACTG
>CAVXPE010000008.1:0-212556 GCA_963763545.1 Bryobacterales bacterium | reverse complement strand
GCAGCCATTCCAGCTTTTCCGATCCATTGGCGCGCGCCAGCTCCACGGTCGATCGGTCGGCGCGAAAGCGAACTTCGTGCAACGGAACCGTCTGGTAGAACCCGTGCTCTCCAGCGGGCTTCAGCCCGTTGCGTTCGAACTGGGTCACCACATAGGCCGCGGCTTTGCGATAGCCCTCGCTTCCCGTGTCGCGGCCCTGCAGCGAATCGTTGGAAAGCGCCGTGACATGCGCCCACCAGCGGCGTGTCGCGCTATTGGGTTCGGTAGCGAAAAGCACGCCGGGAATTGCGAAAACGGCCCATCGGCGAAGATTGATGCTTGCCAAGATATCACGGGTGCGCAAAACGTCGCGGCGCGCGTCGGGCGCCCGTTAGTTTGAGGTCTTCGCCCACCCACTGAGATAGCCGCCACGGTTGAAGGTCTTAAAGCTTTCGGGGGCAGTGTGCTCCTCAGTTAGTAAGCCAGCTACGTAGCGCGAAGGCACAGCCCCACTGTATCCAATTTGAAACCTAATTGACGCTTAATCGTTTCTTGACTGGATCGCCCGATTGCTACGCTAAGTATCCAACCTTCCCCATTTAATCCAATAGAGGTACGTCTTATGACAGCCGCTGTAACTTTAAGAGCCTCTGGTCGTTTCTTTGTTGTTTCAACTCAACTAACTGCGTGCGTCATCTTGCTTTTCATATGCAGTCAGGGATTATCCGCACAGGTTCTCTTCAGCTCGGTGGTAGGAAACGTCATGGACGCGAGTGGCGCCGCTGTTCCGGGAGCGACCGTTAAGATCACCGAGATCTCGACGAACGAGTCGCGCACCGCTCGGACCAATGAGGCCGGGTTATACACAGTGACCACGGTCACTGCCGGTACCTACCGGATAGAAATCACCAAGACCGGCTTCAGCAGCTTTGTCGCTTCCGATTCGTGTCAACCAAAACAACGTGGTGCGCGTGGATGCCAAGCTTGAGGTTGGCGTCCAGACCGAACGGATTGAAGTGACTGCCGATGCCGCCGCGCTCGAAACCGATCGTGCCGACGTTCACGCCGAGATCAGCACTCAGGCTCTCGAAAACCTTCCTCAGGCAACACGCGCCTACGAAGGCCTGGTCCAGCTGGTTCCCGGCGCTGCCCTAGCTGCGGCCAGCTACAGGGCGGCACCAATAATCCCTCAAAGGGGCTGCAGTTCGCGTTTAACGGCACCACCACCAGCGGCGCCCAGGTCCGCATCGAGGGCATCAGCGCCACGAATCTCTGGCAGCAGTACCAAACTACATTCCAGCCTTCCGTCGAAGCGATTCAAAACGTCAACATCGCCACCAACGCGACGGATGCCGAGCAGGGCCTGGCCGGCGGCGCTTCCGTCAACGTTATGCTGAAGAGCGGATCGAATCAGACTCACGGAACCGCTTACGCCTATAACACCGACAGCTATTTCCAGGCCAACAATCTTCTTCCGAATGCCAGCGGCATCCCCAAGGCCGCCCACCTGGTCGACAACAATGACGGCGGCTTCATCGGCGGCCACATCATCAGGAACAAGCTCTTCTACTTCGGGAGCTATGAGGGCGATTATCTTCGCCAGGCCAACTCCGGTCTGCTGTCTTTCCCGCGCCCACCCAGCTCGTCCGGTAACTTCAGCGCTTCAGCCAACCCGATCTACGATCCCAGCGACCGGCAATGCCAACGGCACCGGTAGAACTCCGTTCGCTGGAAATATCATTCCGGCCAGCAGGATCAATCCGGTCATGGCCAAGGTCATCGCCCTGATCCCGCCGACCAACCTCCCGGGCAGCATCAACAACGAATATGTAAACGAGCCCACCTTCTACAATCTCCACAAGATCGATACCAAATTCGACTACACGCCCATGGACAAGCTCCACATCTCCGGGCGCTACGGCGACCAGCCTTATAACGCCAGTTTCGCGCCCGTCTACGGACCGATCCTGGTGGATCCCATCCCTTTGTAGCGTGCGGCGCCTGCAACTATCTCCAGCATGGCGCCACCCTGGCTGTCTCCGGCTCCGTCACCTACATCTTCTCTCCCACCTTCGTCATCGACGGCACCTTCGGCGTCACCTGGGCCAAGCAGTTCCTGCTGCCCACCGAATCCGACACCAAATATGCGCTCGACGTGCTCGGCATTCCCGGCACTAATCTTGGCAACCTACCTTGGCGGGCGGCATTCCGCAGTTCCAGATGTCGAACTTTACGACCATGGGTGAGTCCTACCCTCCTCTCGAATACAACGACCCAATCTTCGAATACCTCGCCAACGCCACCAAGACCAAAGGCAACCACACGATCCGCTTCGGCACGGATATCAGCCGCCAACATATTAACCACATCGAGACCAACAACAACGTCTTCACCTTCACGGGACGGCGTACTTCCCTAAACGGCGGCCCGAGCGCTAACCAATACAACCAGATCGCGGATTTCCTGCTGGGTCTGCCCCAATCCGTAACTAACTCTTCGCAGATCCAACAGCCATTCCTAACACTACGCACTTGGGAATTTGCTCTCTATGTACGCGACCAGTGGCAGGCCACTCGAAAGCTGACCGTAAACTATGGCGTCCGGTGGGAGCATTATCCGGTTCCGAGGCAGGCGTCCAAGGGCATCAGTATTTACAATCCGAGTACGGATATCGTCCAGGAGTGCGGCGTAGGAGGTGCGCCTTCCGATTGCGGCATTAAGGTTTCGAGCCGCCTCTTTGCACCGAGCGTCGGACTGGCTTATCGTCTGACCGATAGCTTCGTGCTGCGCGCCGGTTTTTCGCTTTCACCGCTACAAAATAACATGTCGAGCGATGGACTAATGGGGTTCCCCGATGAGGTAAACGTAAGCTTACTCGGGCGCCAGTTCCTATTCAGCCTTCGGCAACATAAGCAACGGCATCCCGGCGATTGTCCCGCCCGCTCTCACGAATGGAGCGACACTTGTACCGGCGGGAACGGGCAATCTTTTTACGGATCCGCCGAACTTCATACGCGGCTATGCCGAATCCTTCAATCTGTCGGTTCAGAAGGAGTTGAAGGGCGGCTGGGCTTTGCAGACCGGCTACGTGGGGACGCACGTTGTCCATGAGTACACCGAATACAACACGAACTACGGCCAGTTGGGCGGCGGGACAGCGAGCGAACCGCTTTTCAAATATGGCATCACGGGCGGAGTTACCCTGTCCGACCCTCTGGGTTCGGATGTATATCATTCCTGGCAGACCACTTTGACGAAGCGATTCGCTTATGGCCTGACCACGCGCGTTGCATATACTTTCTCGCACGATATCTCGATGAATACATCGATCCTGATCCCTCAATACCGCAACTACGATCGCTACACATCCGCGCTCGACCGTCTCAACGCGCTGGTATGGTCGGCAACGTACGAACTACCCTTCGGAAGAGGGAAACAGTTCCTTCAACAGGGCGTCTTGGCGCAGGTCACGGGAGGTTGGACATTGGGCGGGTTGTTCACTCACTATTCCGGAATCCCGTTCAGCATCACTTCTCTCCGCGACTTCCTGCAACTGCCCCGGCAATACGCAAACGGCAAATCAAGTTCTTCCGAACGTGTCGATCATGGGCAGCGGCCTCGGCGGGCAACCTTACTTCAATCCGCTGGCATTCACGCCAGTCCTGACCGCGTCATTCGGAAACGCCGGTTTCGACACGCTACGCGGTCCCGGCAGCACCAATCTCGACCTCAACATCTTTCGCGACTTCCGCATTACCGAACGCTTAAAGGCGCAGATTCGAGCGGAAGCCTTCAATCTCAGTAACACGCCGCACTTCAGCAATCCGGCCTCGAACGTATCGAATCTGCAGACGAATTCCGATGGCTCCGTCAAGAGCCTCAATGGATACGATACGATTACGAGCGTGAACCCGCTCGGGCGGTTGATCGACCCGAGATATTTCCGGTTCGGCGTGCGATTCGTGTTCTGAGCTTCCGATGATTCGATCCTTTGTCTTCGCGTTGCTTTTTTCGGCGCCAGTTTTCGCGGCGCAACCGCTTGTCGTCATCTCCGTAGACGGCTTGGACAACCGCTATCTGGCCGAAGCCGACCAGCGCGGCTTAAAGATTCCCACGCTCCGACGATTGATGCGCGAAGGACAATATTCGCGCGGAGTCGTCGGAGTCGTTCCCACCATCACCTGGCCTTCGCACACCACGATCCTCACTGGGGTCGATCCGGTAGTTCACGGTATTCTGAGTAACTGGCGGCCACCGGGAGACAGATATCTCGATTATTCGCAGATTAAATGTGCCCAACCTCATCGGCGCCGCCCATCAGACCGGTTTGACTATTGCGGCCGTTACATGGCCCGTCACGGTGGGCGCGCCCGTGGACTGGAACCTCCCTGAGTATTTCAGCAAGCGGAGGGGCGGAGATATGGACTTGCGCTCGATCGAGAGCAAGTCGAATCCGCCAGACCTCGTCGCCAAGATTGCCGCCGATTCACCGACATTCGCGCAACAGTGGATGGACGATCGCATTCGAACCATCGCCGCGCTCTGGATCCTGCAGCACGAGAAACCGGCGTTGATGCTGCTGCACCTTGTGGATCTGGATTCCGAGGAGCACGACAACGCGCCCTTCACTCGCGAGGCCTACGCGACTCTGGAACACACGGATCAACTGATCGCGGAGATAGTGGCCGCGTTACCCGTGGGAGCTGTGGTTGCAATCGTCTCGGATCACGGATTCGAGCGCGTAGATCGAATCGTGAACGTCAAATCGATTGCGCCGGCCGTGGTGCAATCGGGGTCGATCCTGCTCGCGCCAGATGAGAAGACTACCGAACAAATCAACGAACTGAGGAGGGATCCGAAGTTCGGTATCGGCCGAGAGATTCCAAAAGACGAGTTTGCGCGCTTTCCTTCCAATCTGAACATCAAGCCCGCGGCGGTATTCGACTCGGCGGAGGGAGTGATGTTTGGAAACACGCCGAACGGCGAACTGACGGTTAAGCCGAGCGAGATCGGTAATCATGGGCACTGGCCTATGCGGTATCGATCGGTCTATGTTCTGTGGGGCAGGGGAATATCGTCACGAGGTTCTTCCGGAATTCTCCATCAAAGACATCGCCGGCCGGCTCGCCGCGGTCACCGGAACTCCGTTGCGATAAGCTTCTGTCCGCCACGGGGCGCAGGCGCGCGTAAACTTTAATGGTGCGTCTAATCCTTCTCGCACTGCTGCTCCAGACAGCGGCCGCAGCTGCAGAATACGCCCCTCCCGGCGCCTGTGCAACGTGTCACGCGCAGATCGCCGCGAGCTATGGACGCACCGGCATGGCGCGGTCGCTTTACCGGCCCGCGCCCTCAAACACGTTGGAAGACTACCGCAACCGGCACGAGTTCCTGCATTCGATCTCCGGTACGCATTATTCGATGCTCGAGCGGGATGGCGCGTATTATCAGAGGCGTTGGCAGACGGGCTTCGACGGCCGCGAAACCAACGTCGAAGAGGTGAGGATCGACGCCGTGATCGGCTCCGGGAATCACGCGCGAAGCTATCTGCACCGCACCACGTCCGGCGGCTACATCGAACTTCCGCTCGGCTGGTATGCGGAGAGAAGTGGCTATTGGGCGATGAGCCCCGGCTTCAATGTCGCGCAGCCGCCCACGCGGCGGTTTGTCTCGTACCAATGCGTGTTTTGTCATGACGCTTATCCGAAGATCCCCGCGGCAAATGACGCGCCCGCCGCCGATCCATTGTTTTCCGGCGACCTTCCGCAAGGCATCGATTGTCAGCGCTGCCACGGGCCGGGCGCGAAACACGTACGCCTGGCGCGGATTGCGGGCGCGAAGCCGGAAGAAATCCGCGCAAGCATCGTAAATCCCGCGCGCCTTACACCCGCGCTGCGCATGGATCTTTGCATGCAGTGCCACCTGCAGCCCACCAGCGGAGCAATGCGCTCGCTGATCCGGAGATTCAATCGCGGGCCATTTTCGTTTGTGCCGGGCGAGCCGCTCGCAGATTTTCTGTTGGTATTCGATCACGCGCCAGGCCCGGGTCACGACGACAAGTTCGAGATCGTGAACAGTTCCGCATACAGGCTGCGGAAGTCGGCATGCTTTTTGAAGAGCAACGGCGCGATGACATGCACCACCTGCCACAATCCACATGGCGCGCCGGCGAACTACTCCAACGTGTGCAAGCAATGCCATGAAAGCGAGGTGGAGGCAGCCGTGTCGGCAGGAGGCCATCCGGCGGCCACGGAATGCGTGACCTGCCACATGCCTAAGCGGCGCACCGAAGACGTGGTGCACGCGGTGATGACCGACCATTGGATTCAGCGGCGGCCGCCGTCTGGCGATCCATTGGCCGAGTTGTCAGAGCGTCACGGGGTGGACGCCGAGGATCATGGCGAAGTGGTTCCGTACTATCCTTCGCCCTTGCCTCGAACCGGCGAAAATACGCTCTATCTTGCGATCGCGAGCGGCGCGCCGGAACAACTGGCTCGCCAATTGGAGCGCGTGCATCCAAGAGAACCTGAGTTCTACATGGAAGTCGGCGACGCATGGAGGAAGGCCGCGAAACCAATTGCGGCCGCGACAGCGTACCAGCAAGCGCTTAGCCTAAAGCCGAACTCTCCGCGCACTCAGCTGGCCCTTGCCATGGCGCTGAATTCTTCTGGTGAACGGGCCCGAGCAGATGAAGCGTTGAAACGCTTAATCGCACTCGATCCATCTAACGCTGCCGCGTGGTTTCAATCGGGCGCGGTCGATTCCGATTTAGGACGCGACGCCGAGGCCATCGAGAAGGTTGCGAAAGCGGTCGAACTCGATCCCGATGTCTCCGGACCGCATATGAGCCTGGCGGAGCTTCTGTGGAGATCCGGAAGTACCGCGCGCGGCAAGAGCGAATTAAGCGTTGCGCTTCGCATCGACCCCTACGACGCGGCGGCCTACAACCTAATGGGCCGGGTGCTGGCAGGCGAAGGGCAGACCGCTGAGTCACTCTTCGACTTCGAGAAAGCCACCCGCCTGCGTCCTGGATACGCGCCTCATCTCTACGACTATGCGCTCGAGCTATCTGCCGTCAACCGGTTCGATGAAGCGCAAACTGCTGTGGAGGCAGCGCTGCGCGCGGACCCGAACTTTGCGGAGGCTCATGAGTTGCTGGGCGGCATCCTTGCCGGAAAGCGCCGGTTGCCCGAGGCTGCGCAAGAGTACTTGCAGGCGCTTCGACTCAAGCCAGATTTTTCGCGTGCGCACCTCGATCTGGCCCGCGTGCTGGCCGACGAAAGCGACATGCCGGGAGCCATCGACCATTTGCGAAAAGCTGCTGCCGGAGCCGACGCTGCGACAGCTCAACTCGCGGCCGACGCATTGCGGCGACTGGGTAAATGAACAGGCGTCACCTGGCGAGACGCTTTAACTGAAAACGCCTGCACAGAATTCCTGCAAAAACAAGCAGCGCTTCCAGGGTCATCATGGCAAGCGTCGATGGTTCGGGCGTAGCAACGAAAGACTCGGCGGGCGCCGCAAAGACGACGCCGTCGCTGTTCGCGAGCGAACCAGAGGTAATGACTTGCGTTCCAGCGGCCGGGTTCGTTGTGGGTAAATCGACCTCGATCAGCGCGATTCCATTATTTGGATTTGTGGTTGGTATGTTATTGAAAGAGCTATCAAGCAGGCCCACGATAAACGTGTCCGGAATCCCGGAGTCGGAATTATCTGTGGCGTCAAGTCTAAAACCAAGCGACGAATCCGGGGCGAGAAGGAAGCTGATTTCGTTGAAGAACGAACTGTCTGTCATCGTGAAGCCGAATGGACTTCCGTCGAGAGCCACCCCGCCTGTTTCGGACGAAGGCACTACCGTTAGAGATGCCGGGTCGGAGAAGTTTGAAAGCGAGACTGTATTGTTCCCATCGCCCGTTCCGCTGCCGTCGATGAATTGAAAATCCAAAGTGAATGGGCCATTCGGATTGGCGATCAGGCTCGATGTGTCGATCACAAAAGATACGGTGTCGGAAAATGCGGGCGTTACCGCTAACAGCCCTAACAGGATCGGAATGCGCATAGTAGGTAGCCTCATATTTTAAAACAGAAATTAGGGAGTGCCCGTGCCAGCCAGGACTCTTGGAGCGTATGTGATACCGGCCTTGGACGGATCGGTGAATTGAAGTTGAATCGAAGCAGACTGACCCGCGGCAAGGGCGCCGGAGGGCACAACCGTGACGTAAGGACTGCCAGATGGCGATGCACACGCTGTCACGCCGGTTGCATTGGCGACGCTGGCATTAGAGCTTAGCGAATCCAGAACCAAATATACGGGGGCCGAGATCGCAGACGAGCCGGCATTGGCAAGGGTTACGGTCTGTAAGAAACGCTGGGTTCCGGCATTGTATGCGAAACCTCCGCGGGTGATTGTTACCTGCGAAGTAATAGTTCCTGCGCAGGAGGAAGCGGCGGCTACAGAGAACGAAAGGGCCTCGTTATTGTTCAGGACGTTTGCGTCATAGCTCCACTCGATCTGCCTGCCGCTGGCTAAATTCCCGGCGTTCGCAATTCCAACAGTTGCGGCTGCGCCGCCCGACGCTGGATTCCCCGCTCCTAAATTAACTGTCTGGTATTGAAAGAGGATCTGATTCGTGGTCTCATACAGAACAATTTCGAAGGTAACCGGATTCGGAGATCCGGCGGGATATGCGTTGTTCCACTGCACGACGAACCGGCGGTTGCCAGGAGCGCCCAGCGTTTGATAGAACACTGCGCCCGCACCGGCCACCTGAAAGCTCAAGTCACTCCAGAACGGAAGCGCCGCTGGCAGAGCAGCCGCTGGCGAGGCGGCGGTAAGATCGGCGTTGGCGAAATCATTGATCCCGGAGCAGGCAGCGGCGCTGGCGATGAAGTACAGCGCTCCATTCGAACTGGCGCAAACCATCGTGTAGGCGCTTCCATAGAAAACAAAGGAAAACGGGATTGTGAGCGGCACGACGCCGTCGTCCACTCCCGCCAATACGCTCGCGCCTGTCCCGGAGACATCGACGAAGCTATACACCGCCGCATCAGTTCCGGTATATCCGCCCGCATCGGGGCCTCTGGTCGTGGCCCAACTCGCTGACGCAAATGCCGCCAGGAGGATGGTTGTTCTGAAGCTGTTCATGCCTGTCTTCCTCACCATGGATACTGTTTCACCGTGAATATCTGACCGCCAAAAACGATCTGCATGTAGCGCGGCATTAAATCAAGAGGCTGGTAAACGCCGGTCACACCATTGGTCACGCTATAAGGCAGCATATAAATGTTGTTGTCGGGACCGGAGAGAGGCCCAAGAATGACGATCGACGGCTGATTCGTCGATACCTGAGGAGCCGAACAGGCTTGCGCCGATGGCGAACCCAAAACACTTTCGGGCGCCCCCGCAGGCGCTACAACGAAGCCGAGGGCGTTAATGGCTTGGCCCGTCGAATTGAGGCTGAACGCACAGGCGGCTCCGGTCTGCGTGACGGTGTAGACGGAACTTCCAACCGCAATGGCTCCAGTCCGCGTGGCGCCGCCCACATTCGGCGCGACTCCGAACATTACGGTTCCCGAAGTTCCGCTAAATGCCGTGGATACCCCAGTGATCCAACTCGCGTAGGACGTTGCCGAGGGACTACAGCCATTGGTCGTCGTGGATAACGTGAGGGATCCCGTTCCCGCGGACAATCCCGAGGACGCGACGTTAGTCGATGACGTGCCGAGCGCATAGGAACAACCTGCGCCCGCTTCCGTGACGGTGTACGTCAGGCCGGCTATGGTAAGCGTGCCGGTAAGCGGACTTGCTCCTGTGTTCGGCGCGGCCACGAATGAAACATTCGATGTTCCACTATTTCCGGAAGAAGTGATCGTCAGCCATGAAGGCGCGTTACTCGATGCATTCCACATACAGCCTGCCGGAGCGATCACTCCTACGCTTCCGGCGCCGCCGCCGGCCGGCGCGGAGCCGGTGGTCGATTGCAGGCTATACATGCACGTTGTTCCGGACTGCGTGAGATTGATGGTCTGGCCGCCGACTGTCAGGGTGGTCGATCGCGGCGTACTCGAATTTGCATTCGATGCCACCGTGATGCCGACCGACCCGCTTCCGCTTCCCGACGCGGCGCCGACCGTTGCCCACGAGGCAGCGCTGGAGGCGGTCCACGCACAACTTGCGGCGTTGGCGGTGATCCCGATCGCGCCAGAGCCACCCGCGGCCCCGTATGGACTTCCAAGACCGGAAGTGTCGACAGTGATGCTGCAGGACAGGGCTGATTGCACGACTGTAAACGTTTGACCGCCGATCGAAATGGAGCCCGTTCTCGGCGTGGTGGTGCTGTTTGGATTGACCGTGTATTGGAGGTTGCCCGAGCTAGACCCGGAGGCTCCCGACGTCACGGAGATCCAATTCGGCCCAGGAACCGTATCGTACGTGCAGCCGGCTGGAATCGTAACGCCTACGCTCCCACTGCCGCCGCTCGCTCCGTAGGAACCACTGGAAGCGCCGAGAGCCACAGTGCAATTTACGCCCGTCTCATTCACTGTCAGCGTCTGACCGGCAATAGTCGCATTTAAGACAACGGTAGACGCAGTGGTATTCGCGGGTATTGTCACCGTCACTGGCGCACTGCCCGAGCCGCTAACGGGCGCTACGCCCAAGCCACTCGCCGCCCATGCCGCGCCTGGATCGCTGGCTGGACAAGAAGAAACCACGTTTACAGTAGCCGTGCCACCCGAGGAGGGCGCGTTAATGGTCGAAGGATTGATCGCAAACGAGCAATTCGGACCGAACTGCGTGATGGTGTATTGCTGTCCGTTGACGGTGATCATGCCGGTGCGCTGATTACCAGTGCCGTTTGCACTCGCGGTGAACGTGATTGACCCGGTTGCAATGCCGCTCGCCGGCGACGGCGATGTGATGGTGATCCAAGAAGGATCGGACACCGTGGCGCTCCAGGCGCATGCCGCGGACGTATTGACCGTAAAGCTTCCGCCACCGCCACTCACCGCGACGCTGGTGGATGTCGGGGACAGAGAATATGTACAAGGCGGCGGGGCCGCAACCGTCAGAACAACGGGAATGGATGCCGTGCGATTCGTTGCCGTCGCGGAGTCAACGGCTAGGAGGCCGGTGTAAACGCCCGCCGGAGTTGTTGCTCCTACGGTGATAGAGAACGACTGCATTGCTCCAGTGGCGGCTCCGGCTGGGAACGTGGCGTTGGAGAAACCTTCCAGCGCCATACTATAGAGCAAAGATCCGGTGGTCGATTGTGGCGTCACGCTGGCGAATACATTGGTGGTCGCGCCCGGCGCTGCCGTGAGCTGAATCGGAACCCCACTCGGGCTGTTCAAACTAATCGCGGGGGACTGTCCCGCCGCATTGTCGATCGTGACGCCATACAGCTTCTCGATACTTATATTGTTGCTATCGGTGACGATGGCCTCAATCTGGAAGAAGCCTGGATACGCCGGCGTACCGGAGAGAACTCCGCCGGGGCTGAGCGACATTCCGGGCGGCATTCCGTCAAGCACGTAAGCAGCGAAGGTGTACGGAGCCGTTCCTCCAGAAGCGACGAGCGTCGTCGCGGGATATGCAACACCGACTTTTCCATTCGGAAGCAGTCCGGGCGTAATAGCGAGAGGCGAAATCGTCATCGAGAACGGGAGCGTAACAGTTTGCGACGTCGCGTCGGTAACGATCAACGAGAAGACAAATGTTCCGGCTGAGGTGGGGATTCCACCAAGATAATCCGAGACGCCATTGCTCCCTCTTAATATGGTCACGCTGGGCGGGAGGGTTGAGCCTGGCGCCAAGGTCCAGACGAATGGCGCGGCGCCGTATTGGATACTGCGATTCAGCTCAAACAAGTAGCTTGCCATTGGGACGCCGATCATTCCCGTGTCGAGGCCTTGAGACGAAGCAATCAACGGAGGAGGCGTGCCAGCCGGGGTAATAGTCCACGCGGTGCTTGGGATGTTGTAGGTATTGCCGGCGGAGTCCGTCACGATCGGAGCGACGCTAAAGTTGCCGCTCTGCGTGGGCGTTCCGGAAAGAACGCCCGCCGCGCTCAAGGTTATGCCTTGAGGAAGAGGCGTAAAGGGCGATTCGGTGAAACTATAAGGCGGGGAGCCACCGGCGATCTCGAAGGTGAATGGTCCGTATGGCGATCCCACCGAACCCGCCGCTCTGGCGTTGTAACCCGCGGAGTGCTCTTTAGGCCCTACCACCTGCATGGGCGAAATACGCATTATGAATTGATGATCGGCGGAGTTACCGGCGTTCGAATTGTCCGTCGCGCGAAGAGTGTAAACGTAGACGCCGGGCGTAGTGGTCTGACCCACGAGAACGGTCCCGGTGGTTCCAAAGTTCGATCCAGGCTGTAACGACAAGCCAGGCGGCAACGAACCGGCGACCACGCTCCAGGTATACGTCGATGTTCCGTTGGTACTCAATGCGCTTCCATACCCGACGCCGACGGCGGAATCGGTGGGGTTGACGTTAGTAATCTCGAGCCCCGAAGCGTTGGTCACGACGAAGGAGTATGTGGTCGAGTAACGGTTCCCGAGGGAATCCACAGCCGTTAGCTTAAATCCGTAACTACCCGTACTCGAAGTAGTCCCGGAGAGCAGCCCGCCGGCCGACAGCGTGATCCCGGGAGGCAGCATATCTTGCGTCAAACTGACCGGGCTCATCGAGAACGCGTACGGAGGCGTCCCGCCGACCGCCGTCAATTGCTCTTCATAAAAGACGCCCGTTGTGGCGTTTCGCGGATTTCCCGAAAGCACATTGACCGGAGATACGCGTAGAGTGAAGGTCCTCGTAACTTGCGCTCCAGAGGAATCGGTTACGGTCAGGTTAAAGCTATATACGCCAGCTACTGTGGGAACGCCGACGAGCTGGGCTGACCCTGGCGTGACATTCGGAGGCAATGTAGCGCCTGAAATCAGATTCAGACCCGGAGGCAACGCGGAACTGCCAGGTATGCTCCAGGTGTAAGGGGGAAGTCCGCCATCTGCGGGAAGGGTGTAAGAAGTACTCTTGCCGACTGTGGTGTCCACGAGAGCGGCGCTGCCAATCGATATATCCAGCTCCGTTGGGTTCGTATCGCGGCCGAATATCACGTAACGCTTAGTGAAGGATATCGCTCCATCGGTGACGGTAATAAGCACATTGACGTTACCCGTGAAATTCGGCGTGCCGGAAAGGAGACCGGAGGTGGAAAGACTCAATCCACTTGGAAGGCCCGTGGCGGACCAAGACAAAGTCGCGACGCCGCCCATCGCGGAGAACGAGAAGCTATACGGGACTCCAACCACCGCGACGGGAAGATTCGAAGAGCTGGTAATCGTGATATTCGAGATTTGAAGCGTGAAGGTATAGCTGACGGTCAGACCAGTCGCGTCAGTCGCGGTCAATTGGAATGTGTAACTGCCCGCCGCCATTGGCGTACCGCTTAAGAGCCCTCCCGGCGAGACGCTGATTCCAGGTGGGTACGACCATCCTGGCGTCAGCGACCAAATCGCGGAGGAACTGTTATCGAACGTTATGAGCTGCTGCGAATAGGGCACTCCAACCGATCCATTTGCCAGGGCGGTGGTCGTATACAGGGTATAGGGCACGATGTTGATCGTGAAGGTCCGAACGGCTATATTGCCGCTCGAGTCCGTAGCTTGAAGCGTGAACGTGTAGGTTCCCGGAGTTTGCACCTCGAAAGCCAGGTCATAGATCCCATTGGCATTCGAAAGTAAAGAGTTGCCGGTTTCCAGAGAGAAGCCGGCAGGGAGAGCACCAATAGGCGTTATGGTGTATGACCCGCCACCGCCGCTTGGATTTAGATTGATTATTCCCAGGAACCCCTGTTGATAATCTCCGAGGTTCGGACCTGTTCCGAAGTTCACCGCGACGCCTGAGGGACTCGCGATGTTCAGGTTGATGAAACCTGTGAGAACATTCCCGGCGGAATCGGTTATTTGAATCTCGGGGTTAAACGATCCCGTGTTCATCGGAGTCCCGCCGATCACGCCGGTAGTCGAATTCAACGTCAGTCCGGGAGGCATGCCGGAGATTGTTTGCCAGGATGTGTAACTCCCCGATCCACCATAAACGAGAAGTTGTTGCGTATAGGGCGTTCCATAAACCAGCGTCGTGCCGGGAACCGGGAGATTGTTGTAGTTATAAGCAATCCACAACGGGCCCACGTTCATGGTGTACGCATGGGAACTGGTAGCGCCGAGGGAATCTTTCACGGTGAGCGTGAAGTTGAACTGGCCGGTTTGCAGCATTCTACCCGCGAAATAAGTGAATCCGGGTGCGAATTGGGATGACAAGGTCTCGCCTGGGCCTTGGAGGGTCATTCCCGGCGGGAGCGATCCGGCTGTAACAGACCAAGAATAGGGGGGCGTCCCGCCGTGCGCGAACAGTGCGGTTGCGTAACTTGCGCCCACGCCGTCGATGCAGCAGGCAAAACTGTTCGTTCCGATCGTGATGGAGACCGGCTGCGGAACCGAATTCAAGACCGCGATCGAGAATTCCTTCTGCACCGTACCGTTGGATCCGCTAGCTTGGACGGCAAAGAAGTTGCCGTCGGTCGTTCCGGGCGGCGTTCCGGAAAGGATGCCCGCGGAACTCAAAGACAGTCCGGAAGGCAATCCTCCCGAAACGATGCTCCAGGTACAACCCGACCCGCAATTTGGCGCGCTGAGATCCTGCGTATAAGAAACATTCGTTGTCGCCGCCGGGAGAGCGCCTGCGGTGGTGATCGCAAAAGGATCCACTACCAGCGTGAATCCCTGGTTGAGGGATATGGAATTGACTAGATCCGTGATCGTAACCTGAGGAAAATATGTGCCCGGAGTAGTCGCGATGCCCGACAACTGCCCTGTCGATGAATTAATCGTGATTCCAGGAGGCAGGTCGGTTGCAGACCAGGAGTAAGTTCCGCTTCCGCCTGAACCCGGGAAGACAAAGGAGTAGGCGGTGTTCGACTCGGCCCTTGGAAGATTGCCGTTTGCGATCAAGATGTCGAGAGGGGATACGGTAAACGTAATGGGCCAGTCGAATATGGAATTGGCGGAGTCCGTAACTCGAATTGAGGTGTTGTAGACGCCTGGCGCATTGAATACCGCAAGGTAGGCGCCGACCGTATTGGGAAAATTGGATGGTATCAGCGGCGGATTCGTTACACGGGAGCCGGGGACTATCGACGCGTTCGGTGAGAATGAATAGCTGTATGGCGGTTTTCCGCCAGACGCGTTCAATTCCAGATTCACGCCTCCGATGGCATATGGTCCAAGACTCGGACCGAACGATAAGCCTAGCGGAGGAACCGCTCCCGCGGGGAAGATTTGAACGCTGAAGAAGCGGATCAGAGTGTTCCCGACGGAGTCGGTGGCAGTAAGTTCGAATCCAAAATCGCCGGGTTGAGTGGGCGTGCCGGACAGAGTCCCCCCTGGCAATAAGGTCAAGCCTGGAGGCAGCGGATTATTATAGGGCGTCAAGCTCCACGTAACGGTTCCAATACCCCCAGTGGCGGCAATCGGTTGGCTATACGCCGTGCCTACGTTGCCGTCCTGCAAGAGCGTAGAAGTCGAAAGAGAGAGCGGGGTTACGATCAAATTGAATTGCCGGAAGGCGGTATCGCCGGAGTTTGTCGCATCGGCGGTCTTAAGTAGAAACGTATAATTCCCAATCGTCGTCAGAACTCCGCTAAGATCGCCGCCAGCGGAGATATTCAGGCCCGGAGGAAGGGTTCCTCCGGCGAACGACCATAAATAGCTGGGAGCGCAACATGCGGGGATCTGAAAGTTATAAAATGTGCCGACGGTTGACGTGCCAAGCTGGAAATTCTGATTGATCAGCAGGGTTGAAGCGCCATCGGAAATGGTGAAACCGAACAGCCCCTGCGTTGAGTTCCCAGCCGAGTCATTGAATTGAAAAATCGGGTAGAAGCTGCCGTTTTCAAGAGGGGTTCCCGCAACTGTGAATGTACTCGAGTTGAGCGCCAAGCCGTCCGGCAAGGGACTGTAGTAGGCGTTTACCTGGCTCACCGTATATGGCGCGGTTCCACCCAGTACGTTCATTTTTTTCGAATAAGGGACACCTATTGTTCCGTTTGGCAAACCGGATTGGCCATAGTCGAGCATCATTACCGACACCGGAAACGAAAGCAGTTGCGTCGCCGTCGCTCCGTTGGCATCCGTGACAGTCAGCGTTACCGGAAATGTACCCGCCTGGGTCGGCGTTCCCCACACCTCCGCATCGTCCGGGGTCATATCTGTCCTCTGGGTGAACTGGTAGGTGCGGAGGCCCATACCCGGGGGAAGACCTGTCGCTATCCAGGTAAAAGGCGCGACGCCGCCGCTGACTGCGCTGACAATTCTAGAGTAAGAAACGCCAATGGTCGCCGAGTTGTACTGAAGGTTGCCGAGAGTGATTTCGGGAAGCACCGGTGGAACGCCAATTACGTCTATTGACATCTCCTGCGTGTAAGATGTCTGGTTCGCATCCGTGGCGGTAACGCTGAAGCCATAACGGCCTGGACCCGTATTGATGGTTCCCGAGATGGCTCCGTCCGGAGAAAGCGTAAGCCCGTTTGGCAACGAGTTTGGAGTGGTAAAGGTGTAGCCGCCAGCTCCGCCGCCAGCGGTTATCGTCGCGCTATACGGCTGGTATTGTGTGCCATTCTTGAGCCGCGGATCGCTGGTGAATCTTATGGCGTAGACATTGATCTGGACTCCCCGAAAAATCGTGTGTGTGCCATCGCTTACCTGAAGATTAAAGTTATAAACCCCAGGGGTGGTGGGCGTGCCGGAAACCAATCCAGCCAGACTGAGATTCATACCCGGAGGCAAGGATCCGGAGCCATTTTGAACGCTCCAGCTCACCGGGCCGGCCGCGTTCAAGGCCGTAAGCGTATATCCGCTCGAAGTGCCTGGCGGCCCATAGGCGACGTTTTGGAATGCCGGCGGCAGCGTATATTCGTCCATCACCGTCAGATTGGTAACGGTGAAGGTTGCGTTCTGTGTGCTCGAACTGCCGAGACTGTCGGTAACCTTCAATGTAAAGCTGTAGGTTCCAGCCGTTGTCGCTACACCCAGCATGCCCGAGGTCGCGTTGGCTGAAAAGTAGGTGGGAACATCGGTTCTGATCGCGAGCCCTGCGGGCAAAGACCCGCTTGTGACGCTAAATGTATAGCCGCTGCCGCTGCCGCCGGAGGCAATGAGCTGGGCATTAACTTCCCCAATGGACCATGTTCCGTAATTCGGACCGGTCGTAATGGTGGGTTGCGCCGAGGCTACGAACGCGCAAAACAGGCCAATGAGAACCAACGATATGCGGGACGTTAGACGCGTAATCATGATCTCGGTCATCCTATATATGCTGCCTATATTCGTAAAAGCGGATAATCACCGGAAAAGGGGACAAGCTTGCACAAAAAAAGTAGAGCCCACAAATCGGTTATAAGTCTTAAGGACGGCGATTATACACCCGAACCTTTCAACCGGATAATTTTTTGATCCGACAAATGTAAGTGGTACTAGAAGTAATAGAAGGTCGTATTACCCGACTCTCCTATTTCTTCGGCAAGTGCAAAAGGGGAATGGAGGATTCCGGCGCAGTTGCCAATGTAGCCATGGGTATTCTCCTTATCGACGGGCCAGGCATGGCCCAACGTCTTCTCTTATACGCGCCAACGGCCTTCAAGGTTACGAACCGGCCCGCGACTAACCCAACGGACTGTCAGATAGGGCTTTGGCGGTTACCGGGCGACTCCATCTGTGGGGCGTCCGGCGAACGAAGAGCCCGCACATCGCGCATCGGCGGTTGGCCGAAGAAGCGGCTGTATTCGCGGTTGAATTGGCTGGCGCTCTCGTATCCGACCTCAAAGGCCGCGCTGGCGGCGTCCAGACCATCCACGAGCATGCGGCCGCGAGCCGCCTGTAAGCGAAGCTGTTTCTGATACTGAAGAGGACTCATTGCGGTCAGCACGCGAAAGTGGTGGTGCAGCGTCGATATTCCCATGCCCGCGATGTCCGCGAGTTCTTCCACTCGTAGCGGCTTGGCGTAGTTCGCCCCAATCCAGGCGATCGCCTTCGCCGTGCGGTGACTCTGCTCGCCCTGCGTTGCAATGGCGCGAAGACGCGCTCCCTCCGCGCTGCGGAGGATCCGGTAGACGATCTCGCGCTGAATCAGGCCGCTGAGAAAGGGAATGTCGCGCGGCGTGTCCAGAAGGTCCACGAGACGGCAGCAGGCGCCGAGGAATTCGACGGTAGTCTCACCGGTGGCCATGCCGGGACTGTCAGAGGGCGCCTCGGCCACCTGAATCTCCTCGCGGCTGAGAAGCTCGCGGACCATGGGCATGTCGAGTTGGAGCGATAAGGCGAGGCAGGGTTGGGCTTCCGTTGCTTCAACCACCCGGCTGACGACGGGTAAATCGACCGAGGTAAGAAGGAATCGCGACGCATCATAGATAAAAGTGGTGCGGCCGAGTTCTACTCTCTTTCGCCCTTGAGCGATTACGGTGACGCCCGGCTGGTAGGTCATGGAGCACGGGGCGGTGGGGGCGGTCCGGCGGTAGAGCGTCAGGCCGGGAATGTCCGTTGCCCGGTTCTCTGCGGAGCCGATGAAGCAGGCAATCTTACGAGCTAAGTCCCTGCGCAATTCTTGTGCTTCATTTTGTAACGAAGACGCGGCGCCGTTGCGATTTGTCATGGTCACGGTCTTGCCCATATTCTATCGACTCTTGGGCGTTAGTGTCCTCACAAAAAGCCGCTCCCCTGCGGTCGCGGCTCGGGATGAGGGTTGTGACCCGGTTGCGGGTTCGCTGCTCTGTACGTGGTTCAACAGTAGGAGAGGAATAGGCAATAAATCGGAAGGATCGGGATACCGTTTCCAGTGGGCGCGACCGTAACCTGGAAATTAGACAAACCGTTGCAAGGAGAACAAATGCAGAAGCGCAAACTTGGAAATAGCGGCCTTGAGGTTTCGGCTCTCGGACTCGGCTGCATGGGAATGAGTTTTTCTTACGGTCCGCCCAAGGACAAGGCGGAGATGACATCGCTGCTACGGGCGGCCGTGGAACGCGGCATCACATTCTTCGACACCGCCGAGGTCTACGGCCCATTCACTAACGAAGAACTCGTGGGGGAAGCCCTCGCGCCCTTCCGCAAGCAAGTGGTGATCGCTACCAAGTTTGGGTTCGACCTCAGTCCCGGTTTCGATCCCCGCGGGATGAAGGGTCTGCCGGGCCTGAACAGCAGGCCGGAGCACATCAAGCAAGCCGCCGAGGGCTCGCTCAAGCGGCTCAAGACCGATGTCATCGACCTGTACTATCAGCACCGCGTCGACCCGAATGTGCCGATTGAAGACGTCGCTGGAGCGGTGAAGGATCTGATTCAGGAAGGCAAGGTCAAGCACTTCGGTCTATCCGAAGCGGGAGTGCAGACGATCCGCCGCGCACACGCGGTCCAGCCGGTGACCGCCCTGCAGAACGAATACTCTCTGTGGTTTAGACGCCCCGAAGCGGAGGTGATACCAGCGCTCGAGGAACTCGGCATCGGACTGGTCCCGTACAGCCCGCTGGGCAAGGGCTTTCTGACAGGCAAGATCGGCGAAGACGCGAAGTTCGACAGTTCCGACTTCCGCAGTACGCTGCCTCGCTTCACGCCGGACGCTCTAAAGGCGAATCAGGCGCTGATCGATCTGCTTGGCGGCATCGCGCAACGGAAGAAAGCGACGCCGGCTCAGATCGCACTCGCGTGGCTGCTGGCCCAGAAGCCGTGGATGGCGCCGATCCCCGGCACGACGAAGCTGCATCGCTTGGACGAAAACATCGGGGCGGTGTCGGTCGAACTCACGCCGGACGATCTGCGTGATATCGAGAACGCCGCTTCACAGATCACGGTGCAAGGTGAGCGGTACCCGGAAAAACTGGAGCAGATGACGGGACGTTAGGTTCAAAATGGAAATCAAACGAAGCGGTTCACAGCCTTCCGGCAAAGGGCCAGCGGAGTATTTTACCGGCACAGTGCGGATCGACCCACTGATCAACCCTCCCGAACCCGCGCGCGTTCTGGGCGCAGCCGTTACCTTCGAGCCCGGAGCCCGGACCGCATGGCATACGCACCCGTTCGGTCAGAACCTGATCGTGACGGCCGGTTGCGGCAGGGTACAGCGTTGGGGCGGTTCGATCGAGGAAATCCGGCCGGGTGATGTTGTCTGGATTTCACCCGGCGAGAAGCATTGGCACGGGGCAGCGCCAACCACGGCGATGACTCATATCGCCATTCAGGAGCAGCTTGACGGCAAGGCCGCTGACTGGCTGGAACACGTCACCGACGATCAATACCAGGGAAATCAATAGGAGCATAAATCATGTACAAGACGAAGGCTTACTCCGCTACAAGTGCGACATCGCCGCTTGCCTCGGCAACGATCGCGCGTCGGGATCCAACGGAACACGACGTTCAGATTGAGATCCTCTTCTGCGGTATCTGTCACTCCGACCTCCACCAGGTCCGCAACGAATGGAGCGGCGTGATGCCGACAGTTTATCCATGCGTGCCGGGCCACGAGATCGTCGGCCGTGTCACCAAAGTGGGTTCGGCGGTGACTGGGTTCAAGACCGGCGACCTTGCCGCAGTCGGGTGCATGGTGGATTCCGATCGGACCTGCCCCGAGTGCAAGGCCGGACTCGAGCAGTTCTGCCCGAACTTTACCCTCACTTATAACTTCCCGGACAAGCACCTCGGAGGCGTTACCTATGGCGGCTACTCTGACAGCATAGTTGTCGATGAGCGCTTTGTGCTGCATGTCCCTTCCAACCTGGATCTCGCCGGCGCCGCTCCGTTACTCTGCGCGGGCATCACGACTTACTCTCCCATGCGCCACTGGGGAGTCACTAAAGGTAAGAAAGTCGGCGTGGTGGGTCTCGGCGGACTGGGCCACATGGCCGTGAAGTTCGCTCATGCGCTGGGAGCCCACGTGGTTGTCTTCACGACCTCGCCCAAGAAGAAGGACGATGCCCAGCGCCTTGGCGCTGACGAAGTGGTCATCTCGCGGAATGCTGACGAAATGCAGAAGCATACACGGAGCTTCGACTTCATTCTCGACGCCGTTGCGGCCAATCACGACATCGAGGCCTACATTCAACTGCTGGGACGCGACGGTAACATCACCCTGGTGGGCGCGCCCGAGAAGCCGCTGAGTGTCTCAGCATTCGGCCTCATCATGGGGCGCCGCAGCCTATCAGGTTCGCCGATTGGCGGCATCCCAGAGACTCAGGAGATGCTCGACTTTTGCGGGGCGAAGAATATCACCTCCGATGTCGAAGTCATTCCGATCCAGAAGGTCAACGAAGCCTATGAAAGACTGGTCAAGGCCGATGTGAGATACCGCTTCTCTATCGATATGGCGTCACTCAAATCCGAGTGAGTGATTCGTCGTGAGCGAGGCGCTACTTGCCTAATCGCTTTAGCGCCTCGGCCGACGGTGCGTCGCCGGCCGTAGCGGCCTTACTGAACCAATCGACGGCTTGGTCGGAATCCTTCGGGACGCCGGCGCCCGCCTCGTACATAATTCCCAGGTATCGCATCGACATTGGGTCGCCGAGGTCGGCGGCTTTACGAAACCAGGTGGCAGCCTGGGCGTTGTCTTTCGGGAGTCCCAGGCCCTCGCCGTACATTACGCCCAGGTTTCGCATGGCTATGCCCATTCCGCCATCCGCCGCTTTTCGGTACCAGATTGCCGCTTGGGCAAGGTCTTTCGGCACGCCAAACCCGTTTTCATACATGACTGCCAGATTGTTCATGCCCCCTGCGTCACCGGCATCGACGGCCTTGCGATACCAAATCACCGCTTGCGCGTAATCAACTGGCACGCCCCAGCCCTCTTTATATGCGACTCCCAAATTTCTCATTCCGACCGCATCGCCGGCATCGGCTGCCTTGTGAGACCAGGCTAGCGCCTGCGCGTAGTCCTTTGGGACGCCCAATCCCTCCATGTACCTGGCGCCCACTGCCCTCATGCTGGGGACGTCACCCGCGCCGGCGGCTTTGAGGTACCAGTCAGCAGCCTGGGCAGCGTCCTTGGGTACGCCTAAGCCTCCGTCGTACATTTCAGCGACATTCCGCAAACCCTTCGCGTCACCCGTGGCGGCGGCTTTACGATACCAACCCAGAGACTCGGTATAATCCTTCGGGACGCCGTCACCGGCCCAATATATATCGCCGAGGTTGTTCATAGCAACCGCGTCGCCCCCGTCGGCGGCCTTTCGATACCAGCTCAACGCCTGAGCACTGTCCTTCGGTGTTCCGAGACCCTTCCTATATATGACGCCCAGGTTGTTCATGGCTTCTGCGTCACCCGCATCGGCGGCCTTACGAGACCAGGCCAGCGCTTGCGCGTAGTCCTTTGGGACGCCCCGCCCCTCCATGTACCTGACACCCAACGCCCTCATACTGATGGCGTCACCTGCGCCGGCTGCTTTGAGGTACCAGTCGGCAGCCTGGGCATCGTCCTTCGGTACGCCAAAGCCTTCGTCGTACATTTCGGCCATATTCCGCAGGCCTAGCGCGTCACCCGTAGCGGCTGCTTTGCGATACCAGACCAGAGCCTCGGCGTTATCCGCCGGCACGCCGTCACCTGCCCAATACATATCGCCGAGGTTGTTCATGGCATCCGCGTTGCCCGCATCTGCGGCCTTCCGGTACCAGCTCAACGCCTGAGCGCTGTCTTTCGGCGTTCCCAGACCCCTCCTATACAGCACGCCCAGATTGTTCATGCCGCCTGCCTCACCCGCGTCGGCAGCCTGGTGACACCAACTAAACGCCTGAGCGTCGTCTTTCGGCGTTCCCCAACCCTTCATATAGATGACGCACAGATTGTTCATGCCGTCCACATCGCCGGCATCGGCCGCCTTGCGAAACCAATCGAACGCCTGAGCATCGTCCTTCGGCATTCCAAGACCATTCATGTACATGAACCCAAGGTTGTTCATGCCGCCCGCATTGCCCACATTGGCGGCCTTTCGATCCCAGTCAGCCGATTGCACATAATCCTGGGGCACGCCCAGCCCTTCCTTGTAGAGGATCCCCAAATTCCTCATTGCCATTCCATCGCCGGCATCGGCCGCCTTGCGGGACCAAGCCGCCGCTTGGGCATAGTCCTTTGGCAGACCCAGTCCCTCCTCGTACAGAGCTCCCAGCGCGCGCATGCTGATCGCGTCACCCGCGTCGGCAGCTTTGCGAAGCCATACGGCCGCCAGAGCATAGTCCTTTGGTACGCCGCGTCCCATTTCGCTAAGGGCTCCCAAATCTCTCATGCTGATGGCATCGCCGGCATCGGCTGCCTTGCGATACCACGCCGCCGCCTGAGCGTCGTCCTTTGTGATGCCGGACGACTTGTCAACCAATGTGTGCCCGAAGATGCTCACGCGGAACTCAACATGCCCGCTGCTCGATGGCGCATTTTCGGCCGGCGCGCCTGTGGCGGTCGAGTACATATCCGCCAAATTCCGCATAGCGGAAACATCGCCCGACTTGGCGGCTTTGCGATACCAGTCCGCCGCCTGGCCCGCGTCTTTGGGCACGCCTCGGCCGATCTCATACATGCCGGCCAATGCTGCCATGGCGGCGGCGTCGCCCACGTTTGCAGCCTTGCGATACCAGATCAGGGCTTGAGCATCGTCTTTTGACACGCCCGTGCCGTTCGAATACAGGACGCCCAAACTATTCATGCTGGCGGCATCGCCGCGGTCGGCGCTCTTGCGATACCAAATCGCGGACTGCGCATCGTCCTTCGCCACCGCCAGGCCGCTGCCGTACATGAGCCCCAGATATCGCATGGCTTCCGGGTCGCCGGCGTCCGCGGCCGTTCGGAGAAGCGGTAACGCGCGATCGTATTGCCGCTGAGTGAAATACTCCTTGGCAAGCTTCATCGTCCCTTTTACATCGATAGGCGTCTCCGCCAGTAGTTGCCGGTTGGGTAATGCAGCCACTCCAAGCGCAACTAATGCAACGATCGGGAAAAGGGATCGAAGATTCAAGATACTTTTCATCGCATTCACCGTTCACTAACCATAACGCGAAAAACCGGCCATTGCCTGCTGAACGGTGCATCTTAGAGGCGGAACGTTTCCCACAAGGGCAGAGATAGGGTACTGGGGTGGCCCCCTGGGCTAAGAGAGCAGTGAAGACACTCACTATTGGGGTTCGGACCGTGAGGTTGCAAGATCAACCGCGACTAATTCCCTGTTGGAATCTTATCCACGCGATCGACGACGATTACTTCAAGGGGAATATCTTTGGTCTTCACGAGTTTGAGCCCGAGTTGCTTCTCGATCGCCACGAAAATGTTCGGCAAGCCGTTGCCAACGGGGTCTGCGGGAACCGGCGAGCCGTCGGTCCCTCTAGGCGCGAACGGCAAGTTGGCGCCCAGACTACTGCAGCTCTCGCAGGAGAACTCGAGTGTGAAGTCGTACTTGCCGGTTAGTCCGGTCTTGTCGGCCACGCGCGCCTTCCGCGACGAGAAATCGGCGGGGTCTTCCCCCAATGATTGCGCGATTAACCTCCCCAAGCCGGTCACCAGATCGCCGATCGATTTCTGCTGCGCCTGGATCCTTATCATCGCCCTGCCGAGCGAGGTCTGCATCTGTGGACCCGGCGGGAGAGTCTCATCGGCTCTCCTCGGCGTCGCAGCGGACCCGGCGGCGCCCAGGGCCGATTCCTTCAGCTTCGGTCCGTCTTTCGCGACCACAAGATCGTAGCCGGGGAAGTTGCGCGTCTCCCGATGGATTTCGAGATGGAAACGCTCCGCCAACATGTTTTGCATCATAAGTTGGAACTGCGCCTTGGTAGCGCCCGCGGGCATAGTGGCGTCGACCTGGTAAAGGTTCGGCCCCATATTCTCCATAATCCAGGATGGACCTACGATCTGATCGATCTGTACGTCGTAAGCTCTCATCAGCAAGGAAAACATTCCGATACAGCACAAATGGATTCGGCCTGGGTCGGCGGTTCCGGGTCCTCCGCTGTTTCCGAAAATGGGGTGTGCTTGGAGGTTCACGGTTTTCACGGATACCGCGTCGAACGTCGGTTGCTGTCCGAGACTCCGTGCGATAGTGAGGCTGCCAAGCGCGACTGCCCGTGTGAAAGCTCGCATCGTACCCATGTCTTCCCTCCAAACCTGGACTGGCCATTGCTATGGCGGTTGGCGAATATACTAAATAATTAGTACTAATTCAACGCAAATGTCAAGCGCTATTTGGGTGGGGGGGTTGAGTGAGATCGCGATGAAGTGGTTGCGTAGCGGGAGTTCACGGAAGTTTAGGATCGGGCTGGATCGTTTCCCCAACCAGCAACAAGTATGCAACCGCCGCGAGAGCGCTTAATCCGGCGCTTAATAGCAGAGCCTGCGAGAAACTCCCGGTGTTTTGCACGATCAACCCCGTCACAGCCGGGGCGAGCGCGCCTCCCAGATAGCCCCCGAAATTCTGAATCGAGCCCAACGATGCGGTGTATTGGCTGGGAGCGGCTACCGGGACGGTGGCCCATGCCGCGCTCGCCGCAATATAGATAAGGAAAAGCGTCACCGAGATGAAGGCGATGGCGGTGGCGTTCGACGCCGAAAGCACAGTTCCGACGATGCAGAGCGAAATGCCGCACAAAGCGGACGAGACCAGCACTTTTCGGCTACCCATTGGCGTCCAACCCTGCCTCGTTAGAAAGTCGCAGAGCCAGCCGCCCGCCACGGCTCCGGCGCAGCCGAAGAAGTAAGGAATTGCGCCAACTACACCCACGCGCGCGACGCTCATGTGACGTTCGTGCTCCAGATAGAAAGGCAGCCAACCGGTATAAACCCAAAGCGCATAGACCGTGCCAAAGAAGCCGGCGATCATACCCCACGTGGTCCGGTGAGCAAAGAGCCTCTTCCATTCGGCAAAGGACGGCGGCTTCGAGGAAGTATTCTCGTCGCCCTCCGTCAGGTACGCGCGCTCGGCTGGGGTTAGAGTAACATCCGACGGATCGCGGTGAATGCTCCACCATGCAAGGGCGAGTAATATCCCCGCCGAGCCGACGATGAGAAACATCCATCGCCAGTTCAATCGCAGCATGATGAAGGTAAGTAAGGGGACCGCGATGAAATTGCCCAGGGACGAAGCGGATTGTAGTAAGCCGGTGGCGAACCCGCGCTCGCGAACGCCGAACCAATCGCGTACCACGCGCGCGCCCCCGGGGAACAGAGGCGCTTCGCCGACGCCCAAGGCGGCGCGCGCGGCGATGAAAACCCCAAAGCCCGTGACCAAGCCGCCCGCAGCCTGGGCCAGCGACCAACTGAATAGCCCCAGACCGAGAAGCTTACGCGGTCCGAAACGGTCGATGAGGCCGCCCACTGGAAGTTGAGCAATAGCGTAGGCCCAGAGAAAAGCGGAAAGGAGCAGGCCCATCTTGGCAACCGGGATCCCGAGGTCATCCTGAATGAGCTTGTTGGCTACGGACAAGGTAGCCCGGTCGACGTAATTCAACGCGCCCCCGGTGACGAGGAGGGCGATTGACCAACGCTGAATCGCGATGATTCGCGCCGACGGTCCGATTGCAGCGGCGTCAGGACTGGTTTTCGGGGACGGTTCAAGCACCGCACAGAATTGTACCAGTCCGGGGATTGAAGCTGCCGGTAGGCGGCGATTTACGCCGACGTGATGCGCCCCCTACTCGGATTTGCATAGCAATAAAATGACCGCGTTCAGTGGCGCTTAGCGTGGACAACATGAACGCCAGCGTGTCCGGGTGCGAGTCCTTGAACGGCGCGGCCAAACCTGGACGCGATCTCCTGAAAATTGATGTCTTCGATGGCACAAAATCCGCGGGCGCGAAGAATCGCTGCAATGCCAGCCGGCTCGAAACGGCTGTCCGAACGTTCATCAATTTTCTCAAGCCGTTCGGTCCGTCCCTTTTCTAGTTGCTTTAGCTCTTCTGAGAATGCCTCGGGAGGTTCCATGTAGTCGAACACCACCTCCGAATTCTGGATTGACGACATGTAGTCCAGAGTGCGGCCGATAGCGTCCTGTGTCAGATATGGCACAACCCCGAGCCAAGTGAAAAACGCGGGCAAGTTCTGCTGAAAGCCTGCGGCGATGAGCTTCTCCCCCACATCGTCCCGCTCGAAATCGACTGGCACGAAAATAAGCCATGGCGGAAGTGCGATTTGAGCTTCGGCCAAGCGCTGGCGTTTCCATGCCTGCGTCGCGGGGTGGTCCACCTCATAGATACGGATCTGTCGCGCGCCATGGGGATTCCGGAGAGCGAAAGTGTCGAGCCCGGCGCCAAGGATGACGATCTGCCGAATCCCTCTTTCGACGGCTCTCGACAAAGCATCTTCCGCGACCCGGCTTCGCGCGGCGGTGAACAGACGTCCGATGCTGGCCAAGGGATGCCCGTTCGCAAATTGAAGCACTTCCTTTTCGTCTTCACGCAGAATCTTTATGGCAAATGGGTCATAGAGGATTGAGCCATGATCGAGCACCTGATGAGCAGCTCGTTGTCGAGCGATCATAAGGGCTGTGCGGCTGGGTTCATTAGGCTTCATGTTCGAGGTCTCCGTTCTCATCAATAGCCGATCGCGCGAGTAGTCGTATGCGCGACTGGCGCCATGCACACCGATATCTTCCGCTCAATTAGATACCTCCCGAATCGGGTCCAAATCAGCGAGATCCGCCTACAGCAACATCAGCGCAGGCAGGAGCAGATCAACGTAGTCGCATGGAGCAAGCAGATCCGTTCGCGGAAGAGAATGAATGACGGCCGTTCCTTCTCCTGTGCTGCAAGGATCGCGGCAAAGTCCGAATCGGTGGAAACCACGAAGCGCTCCTCCGTTCGGGCGCGCGATAAGATCGCTTCATCGCTGGCTGCCTGCATTGCGTAAGCGCGTACGTGAGCGCCGTCATGTCCCGCCCGCGCCAAAAGTTCAGCCATTACGGTGGCGGCGCGTTGTCGATGAGAAATCTCAAGCGGAGTACGGAAGAGGTAGTTCCCGCTCCGGACGCCGCGACGAAACGCAGGCATTCGCGCGTCTCTAATCGATTCTAACCCTACGCGCCATCGCGGAGTCAGCTAGCGTTCCGCGCCCGGACGGACGATCCGCACGCCAAATACCGACGGCGTCGATCGGCCGTTGGTGGCTTCGAATCGCACCGTGACCTTTCGCTTGTCCGCGATCAGATCGGCGGGGACGGGATACTCAACGTCGAAGAAATGGATTACCTGTTCGGGACTGCGCCGCGCTCCGGTTTGTTCGCCGACCTTCCGCGCATCGACAAGCACGTCGCACGCGCTCGCTCCGCGATTCTCATTGCTGTAAGTCACAATCAACGTCATTGGTTGCGCCGGATCAACAGGCAAGTCGAAGGAAAACCATTTGCTCGCAGCTCTGCCGAAGCGATCCTCAACCCGCACCGGCGAACTGTCTTCGCCCTGCTGGTTCGAATCGCGCTCTGCCTGCATCTGACCGGGTTGGGCAAAGGCGATGGTTGCCACTTCCAGCTTCTTCCGCTTCTCCTCACGAGCCAGATAATCGGCCTCTCTCTTTGTCCAATCGGCGGGCGTATACATGTCCCAATAGACGGCGTACCGTCTGCGAGGGAGTTGATAGAACGGCACAAAATCGATCTCCTGTTTCAGGCCTACGCCAACCGTCCGGAATGTGCCCGGTTTGCCGGCAACGGGTTTCAGCCAGTTCGCGACCGGCTGCTCGGCCGCCACCAATACCGGCACGTCTGCGTCGGGCGTTCTCGCCTGTCCTCCCCTCACCTCCGGTCCCAGGTCTCCGGCCAGCACGAGCGGTCCCAACATCAACGCGAAGCGATTGGGATTGCCGGCCAGCGTCTCCTTGCGCAGAGTCTTAGGCATCACGACCTCGACGGTGTCTCCCGGTTTCCAGGTTCGCGCAATCTCTACGTAAGAATCTGCTGGAGCGGACGTCTTGAATATGCTGCCGTTGACCTTAACGGCGAATCCGTCGCCCGCCCAGAACGGACGGCGCAGCGCCAGCGTGAACTTTTTCGGCGATTGCGGCGTGAGCTTGACAGTCGCCGTTTGCCCGATGGGCATGTCGGTGACAACTTCGAGCTTGACGCCGGCCGATCTCCAGTCCGCCGTGGAAGGCGCGTATAGGTTGATCCAGAGCTTGTCGTTGCCTTCCTTGTCTTTGGACTCATAGTAAAGTCCGTCGGCGTGCAAGGCATGGCTCTCCATCGCCGAACCCACGCAGCACGTGAAGGATTGGAATTTCCCTTGATATTCGTGCTGAACGCCTCGGCCTACCGGGACCATGTAGCAGACGCGGCCATCGTCGGGATCCTGAGACGCCAGGATGTGATTGAAGAGCGCGCGTTCATGATAGTCGGCATACCGGACATCCGGCCGTATGGAAAAAAGCGTACGCGCCATCTTGATCATGTTGTAGACGTTGCAGGTCTCGGCGGTGCGCCCATCCACCATATCCGATAGTTGATCCGGCTGTCCAAAGTACTCGTTCCTGGTGTTGCCGCCCGTGGCGAAGGTATGGTGTTGCGTTACCTCGTCCCAGAAATACTTCGCCGCCGCGCCTTCGGTTTCGTTTCCGGTATACATGTACACTTTCAATGCGCCATAAAGCTTGGGAACCTGAGTGTTACCGTGGATTCCGGGAAGAATGTCCTTCATCTCGGCCAGCCGATCGATAATCGCGACGTGATGGAACTTGCCGGCAAGCGCCAGCCATCGCCTGTCGCCCGTATCCGCGTATAGATCGGCTAGCACCTCGTTCATTCCGCCAAACTCCGTGGCCAACATTCGCTGTATTTGCTCATCGCTGAGCGGCGCCAGAATGCCCTCGGCCCACGACGCAAACTTTATCTCGACATCGAGAGCCGTGCGGTTTCCCGTGTAGCGATAGGCATCGCGGAGACCGGCGAAAATCTTATGCTGGACATACCATGGCGACCACATGCCGTTGAGGTCGAAGCCGCCGGACCGAATGATGCCTTTAGTAAGCTCCTGAAAGAGCAACTTCCCATCGATCCGATCCCTGTCCATGAGAGCGCCCAGATAGCCGTCGCCCTGAGCGTCCTGAATGAGCTTAAGCTCGCTGACGATGTAGTCCGCTCGTTCCTTGAAGCGAGGGTCGCCGGTGGCCGCCCATGCGAGACTGACGCCGGAAAGGTAATGTCCCGCGATGTGTCCGGTCAACTGCCGCCCGTCCCCATCCCAACCGCCGTAGCCCTGCGCTTTCGGCTCCAGCTTGGCGCTGCGGCGCAGAAAAGCCAGCATTCGGTTAGGTTCGAGCGCGAGCAGGTATTCGAGTTCGAGATCTTGCGCATGTTTGAGCGGCCCTCCGGTCAACCGGACGCTTTCGAGCGGTAAATCACGCGCCTGCAAAAGGCGTGATGCGAAATCGAGCGCGGGATTGCCGGTTTGCGCCGAGGCAAACGGCGGGGCAAGCGCGGCGGCAACGATAAGGAGGATGGTTTTGGTCAAGTACGGATCTCCGTTGTGGGCGAGAGAGGATCAGATTTAGTTTAACTCCCGAGTCTCCGCTGTAAACACAGAAGCCCTTCGCCGCGGCTGCAACAGCCCGCGCTGTTATGATGGCGGCTGGACCATTGGGCCCATCCCATGACCGGCGAAATTCTCGACGCCAAATATCGGATCGATAAACAGCTCGGCGCGGGCGGAATGGGAAATGTCTACCTGGCGACGCATTTGGGAACCACGCGCGTGGTCGCCGTTAAGGTGATCAATCCCAAGTGGGCCGCCGAACCGCAGTTTCTTAACCGATTCCAACGAGAGGCGCAGGCGTGCGGCCGGTTGCGTCACCCGAACATCGTCAACGTCACGGATTTCGGAATTGCGAAAGTCCCGGCTGGCGCCATGCCGTATCTGGTGATGGAGTTTCTCGATGGACAGACGCTTTCGGACTTCCAGAAATCTAATCCGGAAGCCAGTTTACCGCTGATCGCGGATCTATTGGACCAGATTGGACTGGCCCTTGCGGAAGCGCACCGGCATGGAATCATCCACCGCGATTTGAAGCCGGACAACATCTGGCTGGAACCAAACGGCCGCGGCGGATACACGGTCAAGGTGCTTGACTTTGGCGTGGCCAAGGTGAATTTGCTCGGCGATTGGCCGCAATCCCCGCAAGAACAGGCGCCATCTGGCGGCCCGACGAGTCTTGCTCGGGGCACAGTTGCCTTGGGAGACGAATTGGAAACGGCGTTGATCGAAGTCACGCATGAATCGCGAACGTCGAACACCCGGTCCCGCGCCGAAGAGATCGAGACAGTCGCAATCGCGCGAACTCCTTACGATCTGGGTTCCGGTACATTCGACAGCAGCGCCGGCGCCCAAACCATACCGGGCAGCTTGCTCGGAACACCCGCCTATATGTCACCCGAGCAGGCATTGGGAATGGAAATCGATTTTCGCGCGGATATCTACAGTCTCGCGGTGGTGGCGTATTCGTTGGTGTGTGGTCAACTGCCTTTCACAGGCAAGTCTAACGAGTTGCTCCACTATCATCAGACCGGTTATCCGCGCTCACCGGCAAGTATTCGCAAAATTCCGCCGGACGTATCGGAGGCCATCATCGCCGGGCTGGCGCGAAATCCCGCGGATCGCCCTGCGTCGGCGATCGAGTTTACGCGGCGATTCCATAACGCGGTGGATGCGGAGTTTTTCGCGCTTCGGAGATCGAAGGCATTCTTGCTGCAACATCTAGCGGCAAATGTCCTCCTGCTCATGCCGATCTACACGGTTCTGCTTTCGATTACGGCCCTGGCGGGCGCTTTCAGCCGGACACTGATGCCAATTGCCGCGGTCAGAATTGTGTTGGTCCCGCTAATCGCCGCGATTCTTTTCATTTTTGCCGACAACCTGCTCCGCGCAACTGCGGCCTTAATTGCTCTGGACGAGCAAGTCCGCGTCCGGAGGTTTTTATCGTTCCGGGTCTTTTGGAAGCTGGTTCGGATGCTACCGGCTCTCGCGGCCACGCAGGCCAAGTCGCTGGTGTTTTTCGGATCCGGGTGGGTAGTTGGCGATTGTCTATGGCCCGTTATCTGCGTGGTCGAGAGGTTATCGGGCAAAGCCGCCCTTCAGCGTTCGCGCACGCTGATGGCGGGCTTGCGATCGGCCGGACGCGCCCTGGCGATTCGTCATCTGGCGATGGCGGCATTCGCGATCGGCGAGGCGGCTAAATCCATGGGGTTCCTCCTGGGGAAGGGGCCAATCATGCAGGCGAATTTTGTTATTACCGCCACGTGGTTTCCTGTATTCGCGCTCTTCGCGGGCGCTCCGTTGTTTCTCTACGACAGGACTGCGGCCAACGAGAGTGGTCCGTTGCTGCAGTTGGACCGGACGCCGGAAGTGCGAACCACCGCCCGCATGTTCTCAGTCAGCTCAATGATCTGGTTAGCCGCAGGGGTCATCTATCTGCTATATCAGCCGATCAAAATATGGCTGTTCGGCGTTCGGTGAGGCTACACTGTGGGGGTGTCATCGACCTCGGATCTCTTGGCCTCCCTACGGGCTTGCCGTACCATCGATTTAGCACAGCCCTACTATGTCGGCGCGCCCCACCATCCTGCGCACCCGGCCTACCTGTACAGTCTGAATAAGAAGCACGGCGACTTTGTGAATCCCGGCGGCGCGAGTTCGGCGGCGGATGCCATCGCGCTCGGAACGCATGTGGGCACGCATATCGACGCGCTTTGCCACTTCTCATGCAATGGGCAACTGCACGGAGGAATCGAAGCCGCCGGCGTGCAGAGCTACGGCGCCGGGATAGAGCGGCACACAATTGATCGGGTGGAGCCCCTCGTGCGCCGCGGTGTGCTGTTCGACGTTGCGAAGGCGGAAGGCGTGGATGTACTGCCGAAGGACTTTGCGATCGATTCGAAACACCTCGAGAAGTGCGGCGTCAAGGTCTGCGAAGGCGATGTCGCGCTGATCCGGACAGGCTGGGCTAAATATTGGAACGATGCTGCGAAGTTCATCGCGGAGGTTCATAGCCCCGGTCCAGGGTTAGAGGGCGCAAAGTGGCTGAGCGAACGGCGTGTTTTTGCGGCGGGATCGGACACGGCGCCGTTCGAGTTTGCTCCGAGTCCGGAGATGAGCGTCCATGTACACATGCTGGTTGAGAGCGGGATTCATATTATCGAATGCTTGAACCTGGAGGAGTTGTCGGCGAGTGGCGTGACCGAGTTCATTTTCATCGCCTTGCCTCTGAAGATCCGCGGCGGAACGGGATCTCCTATACGGCCAGTGGCGCTGATTGCCTCGCTGTGACCGTTGCGGCCTACCGCCAGTTGAAAGTAGCGGGATCGTACTGAGAGCCTGAGGCCAGGAAAACTTCTTGTCGAAGATTGTTAGTTTTGGAGGGAGAGCTATAGACGCTTGCGGCTCGATGTCGAGCCGCAAGCTCCAGGGTGTTACGCTCGAACTGCGTACTTAGTTTTGGGTCGCCCGGCGGCGGCGTGCCAGGACAAAAGCCCCGAGAATCATAGTGGCGAGCAGGATGACCGACGAAGGTTCGGGAGTAACTTGGACCTCCATCGTGTCCGAGGCTATGACAGCGTTGTCGATGTTTCTGACATCCAGTGTGAATTCATATGTATCGGCGGCGTTCGGGTTGAACCCTTGCAACCCCGCCAACGGCCAATTTCCGAAGGTTGCGTTCTCGGAATTCTGGGCACC
The DNA here is from genome assembly GCA_963763545.1 of Bryobacterales bacterium. Lineage (GTDB taxonomy): Bacteria > Acidobacteriota > Terriglobia > Bryobacterales > Bryobacteraceae > PALSA-243. The sequence continues at coordinate 178,854 of CAVXPE010000008.1, read as the reverse complement.
CCATCCTGCTGCGAAGTCCGTTGGGTCAGACGCCTCACTGACCCTATCGGGACCTGTAGTGCCACTAGCGCCACCCGGCCCCCCTCCAAATCCCGTGTCATCCCCGGCAAGGGCGGACAGGAGAACCGTGTTGGTGGCCCCTGTCGTTAGGTCTGTGACTGTCAGGGTCGATTTGCTGATGTTCGCGAGCGTGAGCGCCCCAACTCCATTGGGTCGGAGATCGATCGAAAATTCGTAGTTCCATGCCGCGTCGGTGGTTCCGCTTTGAAGTCCTGGACTAACGACGTAAACGTCATTGGGCGTGTTAATGACGCTGTCAACCTGCCGGTATTTCGCTCGAAGTCCGATCTCAATCCCGTTGGCGCTATTCGTATCCACGGTCCATCCGCCTTGAGGATTGCCCGTGCCGTCGTACCAACTCGAATTATTGGTCGAGCTGTTGTCAGCGTTCGTCGGCGCGGTGGTGTTGGGCGAAGCAAGAGTGGTGTCAAAAGAAACAATATCCGCTCGCGCACTTCCCGGAAGCATCATGCCGGCAGCGATAGCGCCTATGGCAAAAGCAGATCTGAAACCCGTTGTTAGGCCTATTTGCATTTATGTGAATCCCTTTCCATGTCTAAGGCACGAAGCCCTAGAGTAAGGTGAAAACCTGAAGAGCGGCCAAACCAGTGCAATTGGAGGACCTTTTAGGCTTTCAAGGACTTAGAAGGAACAGCGAAGCAAGTTGTGGAAAACTACCCTGACTTGTTCCGACTATTCTGCCTGAAAGCAAACGAGAATTGTGTGTGTGATTGAATTTGACCTCATGGAGCCGTCGAGAAAGCTCGCTACCCAAGTCGGCATCGTAGGCGCCGGCCCGGCCGGTTTGCTTCTCTCTCATCTCCTGCACTTGCAAGGAATTCAGTCCATCGTAATCGAGACGCAAACCCGCGAGCATTGCGAAACGCGCATCCGGGCCGGGGTCCTCGAGCAAGGAACCGTTGACCTGCTCAGTCGGTCTGGCGCAGGCGAACGCTTGCGGCGCGAGGGGCTGGTCCATCATGGCATCGAATTGCGCTTCGACCGCAGCCGCCACCGCATCGATCTCTATGAATTGACCCAAGGCCGCGCCATCACGGTCTACGCCCAACACGAAGTGGTAAAGGATCTGATCGGTCTCCGTCTCCATGCCGGCGGCCAGATTCTCTTCGAGGCCGAGCGCGTCCAATTGCACGATCTCGCAGGACCGTCCCCGCGCATCACCTTTCAATCTGGCGGTGAAGAGTATGCCATCTCGTGCGATTTCGTGGGTGGCTGCGACGGCTTTCACGGAATCTGTCGTGGTTCCATTCCCGCCGGAGAACTTAGCTTCTACGAGAGGACGTACCCATTTGCCTGGCTCGGCATCCTGGCCGAAGCTCCGCCCGCTTCGAACGAATTGATCTACGCGAATCATGCACTCGGCTTCGCGCTCTTGAGCATGCGGACACCCTCCATCACCCGCTTGTACCTCCAATGCGATCCGCATGATGGCTTAGCCGTCTGGTCTGACGGTCGCATTTGGGACGAACTTCACCGCCGTTTCGAGACCACCGATGGCTTTCGCCTCAACCAGGGGCAAATTCTCCAAAAGGGAATCACGTCGATGCGCAGCTTCGTCGCCGAGCCAATGCGCTACGGCCGCCTCTTTCTGGCGGGAGACGCGGCGCACATTGTGCCTCCAACTGGCGCCAAAGGCCTCAACCTCGCTGCCGCGGACGTCTACGTTCTTGCCCATGCGCTCGAGGGCTGGTATCACAGGCGTGACTCCTTTCTGCTCGACCGTTATTCCGAGATATGTCTGCGGCGGGTCTGGCGAGCGCAACACTTCTCCTGGTGGATGACGTCGATGCTGCACCGGTTCCCCGACGGCGGCGAGTTCGACCATCGCAGGCAATTGGCGGAACTGGGGAACATCGTCGCCTCGCCCGCGGCTGCAACCTACCTTGCCGAGAACTATACCGGGTTGCCCTTCGACCTGCCTGAGCAAGTTCGCTAGCGAATCGAAGCGCCGTTCGGGGAGCTATCGTCCTCCTCAAAACCGCCGTACTTCCCTTGATCGCGAACCCACATCTACGCCCGTGACAACAATCCTCGGCTGGAGCATTGGTTGCCAGAGCGAGATCGGTGAGGATTGGTGGTTACTGGGTTACAAGCCTTTTTAGCAACCCTTCATACTCATCCGTCACCGTTTCCCACGAATACCGCTCCCGAACCCGTGCCTCCGCCCGCTGTCGAAACTGCTCGCGGTCGGCCTCGCTCATATTCAGCAGACCCGCGATCTTGACTCTCAATTCCGCCGGCTCGAACGGAATGCCCGCGTCGCCCGCGACTTCGGCGTTTTCCGGCGTATTGCGATAGAGCACCAGCGCGCCGCGGCCCATGGCTTCGATCAGCGCCGGATGCGTGCCGCCGACCTCGGTGGCGTGGATGTAGGCGAAGCAGTGCGAGCCCAGCTCGCGGTAGCCCTCGCCGTAGATGGCGCCGGGCATGACGATGCGCGGGTCGCTGGTGTCGCGCACGCGGCGGATGTATTCGTGCGCGTAAGGCGCGTCGCCGATCAGCGCCAGCTTCAGCGGCGTGTCCACGCGTCTCGAACGCCTCGCGCACTTCGAGCGGGTGGTTCTCCGGCTCCATGCGGCTGACGTAGAGGAAATAGCGGCCGGGCTCCAGGCCGAGCTTGTCGCAGCGTCGCGCGTGCCGGCCACCTTGCCGACCTCGGCGCCGTAGGGAATGAAGACGCTCGCCTTGCCGTAGCGCTCGCGATAGTAATCCTGGATGGTGCGCGCGTCGGTGACCACGACGGTTGGGCAGAACGTCGCCAGCCATTCGGAGACCAGATACCAGGCCTTGGCCAGCGCGATTCCACTTCTTGCGCTTGCGCTCGATGCCATCCACGTTGAGCGCCACCGGCATGCCGAGCAGGCGCGGCCACAGCGTGAAGATGGCGTTGGCGCCGTTGCAGTAGAGCGCCACGTCCGACGCGGTGCGCCAGCAGATGCAGCGTGGAGAGAATGTGTGCGCCAGGGTGTCGAAATATTTGTGGCGGATGGTGGGCAGGTATTGCAGGCGGACGCCGCGATAGACGGGTTCGGAGAACCGCTCGCGGCAGTAGACCGTCACGCTGTGTCCGCGCGCGGCCAGCCGGGTGGAGAGCTCTTCGGCGAAGGTTTCGAATCCGCCGTAATTGGCGGGAATGCCGCGCGTGCCGAGAAGGGCGATGCGCACGACTTACAGTCCGCGCGGATTTCGGCAGCTTCGCGAGCGGCCAGTGCGCGGCGCATCTTCTTCGGGCGCCTGCTTGCTGACGGGCGCGTATTGGAACCAGCTCGCCATGTATTCGTCGTCCACGCGCCGGCTGGCTTGAATCAGGCGGCGCTTGGCCAGAACGCGCTTGAAGTTGCGCGCCAGGAACCAGAAGGCCTTGCAGCGAGCGTGTGCTCCCACAGCAGGCAGCACATCACCACGACAGTCGCGCGTGGTGATGGAGAGCGCAGTTGCGGCGGTACAGGTCCGGCGAGATGTTCTTGATGCGCATCAGGAAGCGGTTCTTCACCGAGTGCATGTTGATCTCGGGCGGCAGCGCGCGGCGGTTGCCGGGCAGCACCTTGCGCACGTGATAGCCGCGGGCGTACGGCGCGTAGAGGCACCGCCAGCCCATCAACTGCGCGCGCCACGCGACGTCGGCATCTTCGCGGTAGACGAAGAAATCGGAATCGAAGAACTCGCCGTCGAGCGAGATATCGTCGATCATGGCGCGGCGGTAGAGCGCCGCGGCGGCGGTGGCGCCGAACACGTATTCGTATTGCAGGTAGTGGCCGTTGTCCACTTCCTGGCTGCCGCGGTCCAGGTGGCGCAGCATGGGGTTGAAGTAGATGCCGGTGGAATCCACCACCGGCTTTTCGGGAATCTCGAAGTGCGCCGTCATGGTGAGCAGCTTGCCGCACACCGTGCCGATCTTGCGGATCGAACTGGCCGGCGTCCACCAGCGCCTGAATGAAATTCGGCAGCAGCAGGACGTCGGGATTCAGGGTGAGCACCCAATCGCCGTTCGAGAGCCTGATGGCCTGGTTCTGCGCCGCCGCGAAGCCGATATTCTCCTCGTTGTAGTAGATCTGGCAGCGGTCTTCGAACTGTTCCAGAATGTCGACGGTGCCGTCGGTGGAGGCATTGTCGACGACGATGATCTCCTTGAGCGGGTACTCGCTGGGCCAGCACCGATTCGAGGCAGCGCTTGATGAATCGGCCGCTGTTGTATGTGACTATCGTGACGGAGACAAAGTCGTTGTGCGCCATGAACAAGAACCTGAGAGCCCGAACTTCTTTCAACATCCGTATAACCTTAATCTATTGGGAGCCAGACGCAACTGGCTCCGTCCCCCCAGCCGAAGAAAAAACACCGGCTGGCGAGCCGCACGACTTTCCCATATGCTGCCATGGGCTGCAGGCTCCGCTGCAGAGCTGCTTCCACGATCACTCCGCAGAAAGGAGCCCGTTACAACGGCCAGACACACCGCCCGGAAAGGCTAACGGGCGGAAATGCTTGGCTGAATACCTCAGTAAACTACCATACCAATAAACTCGGCGCATCTCTACTGTTAACTGCGGGATCGAGTGCCCTCCCGTATGTTTTGCAACGGCCTCCGGCGACATAGTACAAGCGATAACCCCGGTCGCAACGCGCGGCGGCAGAAATCGACGTCTTCGAACCACAGAGGGAAAAAGCCCTCGTCGAAGCCGCCCAATTCCTCCCAAACGGCGCGCCGGACCATCAGGAATGCGCCGGCCGGCTGTTCCACCGGAGCAGCGTGTCGATATTCAAGTCCAAGGCGCGATAGCGCCGGTTCACCGGATTGTTGGGCCAGACCCGATTCAGCAAGAGAGCTTCCAAAATCAGAGCGGCGGGCGTGGGGAAGCGCCGGACCATGAAGCCGATCTGCGGACGTCCCTGCGGCGTCCAGCAGTCGCCCGCCCGCGCCGGCCGCTCCGGGAAGTCGCATGCTTCGCGCAGCGGCTCGAGGCCGGCTTGGCAGCACCGCATCGGGATTCAACAGCAGAACATAGGGGCAGTTCAAGGCGGCAAAACCCTTGATTGACGGCGGCGGCGAAGCCGCGGTTAGTCGGGATTGGCGATCAAGCGCGACGCCGCGGCGCGCGACCTCGGCGATGGTGCCGTCGCTGCGAGGCGTTATCGACCACCACCACCTCGGCGCCGCTGCGCGAGGGCGGCGTCCAGGCACGCGCCGATTTCCGCGCGCGAATTATAGGTGACGATGACGATTCCGATATCGGCCATGTGTCACTTTGCCCCACCGGCCGGTCAGCAGAAAGTACAATCGCCAGTAGGTATCGAAGCCGGTGGATGTCTGAATGTCGCGGATCACCCGTTCGCTGCGATTGTAAGAAGCCATCCAGCAGTCTTGTCGTCGATCGGGCGCCAGGTATTTTCGCATGCGCGCGGAAAGCCGGCGAGGCCTTGGAGCACGCCGCGCAGCCAGGCGAGGCCGGCGCCGTGGCGGAGCGCCACGCCGCCCCACAGGAGTTGCGCCACAGCGATCGGCCAGCATCCAGCGCGCGCAGCAGCGCGCGCAGGATAGTGGCGCGCCAGCAGGAAGACCTGGTTGCGCGCGATGCGGCGGACGGTTTCGGGATGCCAGCGGCCGAGCGTGGCGCTGCCCTGATGCCAGGCGACGGCGGCCGGTACGTAGACGCCGGCGATTCCCCGGGCCGCGCATCGCAGGCCGAAATCGACATCCTCCAGGTACGATTCGAAGCTCTCCTCGAGCAGGCCGACGCGGCGGAAAGATCTCGGCGCGAAAAGCGCGGCGGTCCAGGGCGGCGACGCGATGGGCAGCGCGGTCGGAGAAGCGCGGGCCGTCCTGGCGGCCGCTGCCGACGCGCCACGCGGTGCCGCCGCGGCACATCGCGTCGAACGTGCCATCGATCGCGATCGGACGCGCCGGCAGCTGAGAATTTTGCCGGTGGCGAACCAGCGCATCGGCGCGGCCAGCAGCTTCGCCAAGTAATCGGGCGCCAGTTCCACGTCGCTATTCAGCACCGCGATCCAGTCGGTCACCGCGGCTCTCGCGAATTCCACGATTCACGGCGGCGGCGAAGCCGGCGTTGCGGCCCATGGGGATCACGCGCGCGCCGCGCTCGCGGGCGAGTTCGGGCGCGCCATCGGTCGAGCCGTTATCCACCACGAGCACTTCCGCGGCGGGCCAGGTCTGGCGCGCCAGGCGTAGCGAGCAGGCGCTGCGAGCAGTCGCGCCCGTTCCACACCGGGCACGACGCGCGGCTGACGGTCATCGGAAGAATCGCTTCTTCGGCGAGGAAAGAGAGATTGCTGGAAGCCGTCGCGCCACGGGTTCAGTTTGGTTTCGCCCAGGCGCGAGGAGTACATGAATGGAGATTTCGCCGAAGCGGATCTCGCGGGTTGCGCAGAGCCTCGATTTTGATCTCTTCGGAAAACGCCATGCCGTCGGATTCGAGCTTCATGTCTTTCAAAATGGAGCGGCGGAAGACCCACATGCCGGATTGCGAATCGCGCACCCAGCGGAAGAACAGCATCGACATGGCGAGGGAGAGCACCAGGTTGCCGAATTTGTTCTTGAAGCTCATGGCGCGGCGGTCGCGCACGGGGAACCGCGAGGCGTTCAGGAAATCGACATCGAGGTGCAGGAAGGCTTCGATCAGGTAAGAGAGCGCGTCGACGGGATAGCTGTGGTCGCCATCGAGGGTGATGATCAGATCGCTCGGTAGCGACGGCGAATCCGCGCTTGTAGCTGCGGCCGTAGCCGCGCACATCTTCGCGGATGACTTTGGCGCCGAGCGAGGCGGCGACGTCCGAGGTGCGATCGGTGGAGGCGTTGTCCACGACGATGATTTCGTCGACGAATTCGGGCATGCGCGCGCAGCACCTTCTCGACGCCCTGCTCTTCGTTGAGGCAGGGGATGATGACGGTGATGGATTGGCCCTTATACATGAAAGTAGGATCGCCGTCCGGCCTCGCCGGCGTGGGAAATGCGCGCGTTCGCGCAGACTTTTTCAGGGCTGGCAGCGTCGGTTGATATGATGGAACCCATGAGGCGCGTGAGCTTTCTCCTGTTTTGTTTCGCGGCGGCGTTTGGCTCGCTGCCGGCGATCGCCGCCGATCTCACTAGCGTGCGTTCGGTGTACATTCTACGCATGCCTCGCGGCATGGACCAATACCTGGCCAACCGGCTGACGAACGACCACATCTTCCAAGTGGTCACCGATCCGAAAAGAGCCGACGCTATGCTCACCGACCAAATCGGCGCGATGTTCGAAGAGCAACTGGAAACCTTGCTGCCCAGCCCCGAGCCGGTAAAGAAAGTCGCCCCGCCGCCTGCAACCGATAAAGATAAACCGGCCGGACCGCTGCTGCCTATAGACACGGAAACCAAGTTACCACCGGTGCGCAGCACGTTTGGCTCCAGCAAAGGCACGTTGTTCCTGGTGGATCCGAAGTCACACCAGGTGTTGTGGTCGGTGTACGATCCACCTAAAGCCTCGGACTCGAAGGAAATGGACCGCACCGCCTCCGATATTGTAAATCGCCTCAAGAAAGTTCTGAATACGAAGAAGTAGCAGGTCTGCGATAATCGGCGTATAATCGCGGGCGAAAGGGACAATTATTGATGCGCGCACGGATCCTGTTTCTTTGCATTTTTGCGACGGCGATTGCGGCGGCCGCCGATTTGCCGTATGTCGGCAAATGGAAGATCAACAACGACAAGAGCGATTTTGGAGTCGACCACGGTCACGTATGCGATGTTGCCCTCAGGTGATTGGCGGGCAACGGCGGATGGCCAGTCCTACAAATTCAAGATGGATGGCAACGACTATTCCGATGGCCTGGGAGATACGGCCGCCTGGAAAAGCATCGACGCGAACACCTGGCAGACCACCTGGAAAGTGAATGGCAGGACGCTGACCACCGACACGTTAACGGTGGGAACCGATGGCATCCTCACGGTGAACACGAAGGGCACGAAGCCCAACGGCGAAGCTACCGACGATACAACTACTCTTCAGCGAATCTCCGGCGGCCCTGGCTTGGCGGGAAAATGGAAGACCAAGAATGTGAAGTCCGCCTCGCCTGAGGTCATGGAATTTGTCGCAAGCGACCACAACGGCCTCGCCTATCGGGTTCCCGCGATCGGCATGACGTGCGATGCGAAGCTCGATGGCAAGAACTATCCTTGCAGCGGACCCACCCTTCCGCCGGGATGGACGGTTGCGATGACCAAATCCGGCGTATCGACTCTGACCGTGGTCGGTCAAAAAGACGGCAAGCCGTTTTACCGGTTTGCTTACTCAACTTCGGCGGACGGAAAAACGCTGACCGCTACCGGTGGCGCCGCGGCCACGAAAGAGAAGATCAGAATGGTCTACGATCGCCAGTAGCGCGACCTACCGCACGCTCCAATAGCCGGTCCGCGTTCTCACCTTCAACTCCGGGCGGCCCTTCACTTCCGCTCGAAGATCAGTGAAACACGCCGGGCGCATCCGGCTTGGGCGCGAAGCTGACGATATATTGCTGATGGGCTTCGTCCGCGACGGCATGGATCGCCTCTTCCAGACCGCTCTGTTTCAGAAAACCCCACGTGCGCCCGCCGGTAGTGCGCGAGAGAAGGGCCGCCGCATCCACCTTGGTCTGCTGCGCCAGCGAAGTGAAGATGTCGAACAGGCTGCCGGGCGCGATGTCGGGCGGCAGACCCACTTCTTCCTCTGGAAAAGGGAAGGGATGATCGCCCTGAAAGCGCAAGGGATCGTGCTTTTCCTCGTCTGTCATTCGATCCCATTTGGTTTTCGTCTTACTGGTAAATGGAGTTAGAAAGGTCGAGTAAGTCAGCCAGTAAATCGTCGTGTTTTGCAGCGCGGGATCGTGCAGCAGGACCTCCAGTTTGGTTTTGCTGGAGCGATCGTGCTGTTGCGCAATCACCAGCAGTATACGGCGGCGGGACGAATCGCGCTTATCCAGCAAGTGGAGGGCGGCGGAAACACCGTCGTATAGGACGGCGCCATCGTACTTGGGGCGCAAGTATTTCAGAACCTTTGTGAGCTTCGTCGAATCCGGCGTGAAATCCTGCGCGAGATTGACGGCGTCGCTGAAAGTGAGAATCGCGGTTTCTCCCTGATATGCCGCCAGAAGGTCGGAGAGGAGGCTTCCGCTGCGCCCGAGCTTATCGAGAACCGCGGACGCGTTCGGACTGACTTGAATGAAGACGGCCAGCGAAACCGGCTTCGTCGACGACCTGCAACTGTACCTTTTGCGGCACGCTGTTGTCGAAGATCGCCAGATCGGCGGCAGTGAGCCCGTTGACGGCGCGCCCTTTGGCATCGGTGACGGTGACCGGCGATAGCACCAGCGGAACGGTGCTCTTGAATTGCGCGAGCGCGGGCGCCACCGTCAGAAGCAGCAGAGTGGTCACGCGCATCGGCGACGGAAATGGCACGTTGGGCGCCAACGCCTACTTGCCGCCCGCAAGAAAGCTCCCGATGTTTTCATTCAGGAACTTCGCGTCCGCGGGATTGCTGGCCGCGCCCGCCGTGTGTCCCCATAGCGACGGGATCGGCATCAGCTTCACGCCCGGGATGAACGCCGCCTCATAGCGCGCGTCGCCGACGGGGAAATACAGATCGGTCTCCGACGGCATGTACAGCAGCGGAACCTTGATCGAGCGCAGCGCGCGCTCCATATCGCCGCCGAATCCGGGCGTGGTTCCGACGTCGTGCCGCTCCCAGGTGCGCACCTGCAGAATCAGATCGTTCGCGTCGGCGCGATGAAGCGCTTGCGGAATCGATCTAGCGTCTGTTCGAAGGTGGTCCCCGGGGCGCGGTCGGTGCGCCACAATTCCTGGCGCCACCATTCCTGCGAATAGAGCCAGGCGGCCCACACCGTTCCGAACGCCTCCAGGCCTTTTGCGGGCGGAGTCTGTGTAGTCGCCATCCTGAAACGCGGCATCGGCCGTGAGCGCGGCGATCTGTCCTTCCAGGCGGACGACCCCGTGCGGATAGGTCTTCGCCGTACCGGAAGTCGCGACGACCCGGTCCACGAATTCCGGGTAGCTGACCGCCCATTGGAAGGCCTGCTGCGCGCCCATCGAGAAGCCGACGACGGCGCGCAGATGCGTGATCTTGAGCTCCTCGGTGAGCAGCCGATGGACGGCCTCGACGTTGTCGCGAATGGTCATCACGGGAAATCGCGGCCCGTGGAACGGCTCCGGCGTGTTGCTCGGCGAGGAGGAGCGGCCGTTGCCGAAGAGTTCCGTCGCCACCAGGAACAGCTTCGCGGGATCGAGCGCGCGATCCGCGCCCATCAGCCATTCATATCCGCGCAGGTTCGCCATGTAGTGCGACGGCAGCAGCATGGCGTTGTCCCTGGCGGCGTTGAGATGTCCGTATGTTCCGTAAACGATGTGCGCCGACGGGCAGAGTGACGCCGCTCTCGGTCTTGAAATTGGCGATGGTGAATTCGTGACGCTCGGGCGTCCCAGCGGGATTAGGGACGGGTTGGGCGAAGACCGCGGACGAGAGTAGCAGAAAGAGAATGAGCTTGCGCATGGCGAATCATCTTAGCAGAGCAGGGCTTAAGGCAAGCGCCCGATTCCCTCATAGGGGAGTCGCGTCCCGTAAGGCGCGTTCACGCACGGCTGGTCTCAGCATCCGTTCGGTTGCGACATCTACTTCCGTATCGAGCAATTCTTGAAGCGCGGTCAGGAAGCCGCCCAAATCCATTAAAGTGCGTCCGCTCTCCAATTCGACGAGAAAATCGACGTCGCTGCTAGCGGCGGCTTCTCCACGCGCGACAGAACCAAAAACGCGCACATTGCGCGCGCCATACTTCCGCGCAGCTTGTAGAATGCCCTCCTTCTTGTCGCGGCGCAGGGCTTCGAGCGTCATGTCTTCATTCTAAACTTCCCACTCGAACATCACTACCGCTTTGCCGAAGCGGATCTCGTCTCCCGGTTCCAGCTTTGTCGCCGCGCGAAGTGCGGTGGACTTCCTGGCTCATGCCGTCGCGGACGATCCACGTGGCGCAGTCGCCGTGCGGGCCGCGCGCGTACCAGCGGTCGTTGAACAGGCGGTATTCGCCGGCGGCGCGGTCGTAGCGGATGTGCGCGTGCTCGCGCGAGACGGAGCGGTTGATCTCCGTGTCGGCCTCGAAAGCCAGATCGTTGCGGCGGAACAGGCCCTCGGCGCGGTATACGTCCACCACGCGGCCGATGTTGGTGCGCGCCTTATCGAGGCGGACCTCCGCCGCGTTGGCGTCGCCTTCGCGCACGACCAGCTTGCCGACGGGCTTCGTCGCCGGCATCGGCGCGCTCCTGCGAGGCGGCCTCCACCATCAGCCAAGCCTCGCCGGGCTTGGGCAAGCCCGCGACGGGTTCGACATCCACGCGGAGATTGTCGGGGAAGCGGCAGCCGCCGTCGCGCAGCGCGCTGCGCACTTCCTGCTCGATGTACTTGCGGAAGAACCGGCCGGCGAAAACGTCGCGGCGGCTCTCTTCCACGCCGCGCATTTCGACGCGCAGCAGATCGTAGGGAAACACTTTCTTGCCGCCGGAGCGATAGCTCTTTTCGCGGATGCGGTCGAGCACGGCCAGCCGGATCTCCGCCAGTTCCGGCGGCTCGTCTGTCTTCGAGCCGGCAGCGAGCGGCGCTTCGAAGAGCGTCTTGCCCCATCTTTCCAGGAAATCGCCGACGTTCATCATTGCTTTCCTCCTGCAGGCATCGAGATCAGGCCCAGTTGCGCCGCCGCTTCCATCACTTCGCGCGCTACCGGCGCGGCGGCGCGCGCGCCGTAGCCGCCATGTTCCACCAGCACCGCGAACGCCAGGCGCTGGCCGCGTCCGCATCATACGGCGCGAAGCCCGTGAACCAGGCGTGCGGCATGCCCTCATCGAGCTGCGCGGTTCCGGTCTTGCCCGCGATCGCGATCTGCTTCGCCGGCCATGGCGTTGCGCGCCGTGCCTTCCGTCACCACGCGGCGCATGGCGCCCGCCATGAATGCGGCCTGCGATGCCGGCAGCACTTCCACCGGCGCATCGGTGCGCGGATTGCTGGCGTCTGTCGATCCATCGGCCTTCCGGCATGCGGCCGCCCGCCGCGATGGCCGCCGCCACGCGCGCCATCTTGAATGGCGAGACCAGCACCTCGCCCTGCCCGTACGCGGCGAACGGCAGCGCGCGGCGCAGACTTGATCGGATCGCCGGTCGAGATGCCGAATTTGGCGGCCGTATCCGCCAGCGCCTTCGACCCTACGTCGTGCACGCCCAACTGCGCGAAGTACGCATTGCAGGAAACCGCGATGGCGCGCTCCATGTCGAGCGTGCCGTGCGCGTGGTCGCCGACGTCGTCCTTGATGGGGCGGTTCCAGCCGGCGATCATGTTGCCCGCGCGGCCATCGGGCAGCGTGCGGCAGAGGAATGTGCGATGCTTGCAGCTCGGGATCCAAATTCAGCGCGGCGATGGCGGTCACCAGCTTGAATGTCGAGCCGGGCGGATACTGGCCGTAGCGCGCGCGGTCGAGCAGTTCATCGGGCGTCGGCGCGGCGGTGCGCGAGCCGGGCGGCTCGGGCGTGGGCGCGCTCACCATCGCCAGCACGTCGCCCGAGGCGGCGTCCATCACCACCACCGAGCCATTTCGGTTGCCGGTCTGCGCAGGTGGTGTTCGAGAATTTCCTGCGCGCGCAGTTTGCAGGCGGATATCGAGCGTCAGGTGAATGCTGCGGTCGCGCGCCAGCACGCGCGCGATATCGGGATTGCCGGGCTGATGGCGGTAACGCGCCAGCGGCGCCAGCTCGGCGAACTCGTAGCCTGCAGCTTGGCGTTGGAATCGTGCTCCACCAGCGAGGCGTTGGTGGCGTGGAAATTCTCGCCGGTGCGCAGATCGCCCACGACGTGCTCGGTCGCGGCTGCCGAAGGGATAGTGGCGCGTGTCGAAGCGCGAGCAGCACTGGTCGAGCGAGATGCCGAGCGCTTCGTAATCCGCGCGATGCTGCTCCAGTTCCGCCCAACTGCTGGTGGCGAGCGGGATGCCGTTGCGGTCGTAGATGGTCGCCGCGCGGAATCTCGCGCGCGATGGAATTCAGGCGCGGATTGTGCTGCGGGCGCTTGACGCCGTCCTCTTCGAAGGAGTGCGCGTCGCGCGCCAGATAATCCCGGTCGTGGATCACCTGATAGCGCGCGGCCATCGCCACCAGGCACAGGCCGGCGCAGGCCAGCGCGGCTTTCAGGTAGCGCGTGGGCGCGCGCAGCAGTTCGTGCGGGCCTTCCTCGCGCGGGTCGGCGGAGATGGAGGCCAGCAGCGCGAAGATCAGCGAAATTCGCCAGCATGGCGGTGTTGCCGGAGCTCAGAAATGGCGAGACCACGCCCGAAAGCGGCAGCGCGCCGAGCACGCCGGAGCTGATCAGCATCATTTCGTAGGCGATGAGGCAGGCGAGTCCCAGCCCGAGGAAGAAGCCGAATGGGTGGCGGCGCGCACGGCCGCGCGTAGCGCGCGCGAAACCAGGAACGCGAAGAGCAGGAAGACCGAGCCACGCCGAGGAAGCCCCATTCTTCGCCGATGGCGGGCAGAACCAGATCGGTATTGCCGGCGGGAATCATCGCCGGATCGCCCCAGCCGGGGCCGGAGCCGAACGGGCCGCCGGTGGAGAGCGCCCACAGGCCGTGCGCCAGTTGATCGCCGCCGTGAACGTCGTTGTCCCACGGCGCGAGCCACATGTCGATGCGCTCGACCACGGTGTGCGGCTGGCCCATGCGGTAGCCCGACGGCGACCGAAGCCACCATCAGCGCGAGGCCGGCCAGCGCCAGGCCGGGACGTCCGCGCGCCACGGCGAACATGGAAAGGAACACGAAGAACGTCACCAGCGCCGGGCCGAGATCTTTCAGCTCGAAGAACATTCCGAACGCCAAGGCCAGCGGCGCACAGCACCGGAATCACATGCTCGAGGCGCGGCAGCCCGATGCGCTGGAAGAATTTGGGCAGCACGCGTTTTTCGCGCAGATCGCGGAGCCGCTCCCAGTTGCGCGTGAAGTATCCGGCGAGGAACAGCACCAGCAGAATCTTGATCGCTTCCACCGGCTGGAACGGGCCGAGGTTCACCTTCGCATCGTTGCCCGCCGGGGCCGCGGCCGAATTTCATGCAGCAAGCCGAAAAGCGCCAGCGCGGCGAACAGCGGCGTGTAGCACCAATCGGAGAGGCGGCGGTAATCGAAGAGGCGCAAGGCCGGCAGCGCCAGCAGCAGGCATCCGAGCAAACGACGCCGAGGGCGAACTTGTGAAACTCCAGCGTGTCGCGCAGGGGTCGCGCATGCTCGCCATCAGCACGAAGCCGATGCCGCTCAGCAGTTGCAGCGCGGGAAGAAACGACGCGGTCGCCGCGGAACTTCGCTGCCTTCCAGACCAGCGCGACGAGATAAAATCCCGCGAAATAGAGCGCCGACCACTCGAAGAATTCGCGGCGGAATTCGGCGGGCGTGCGGACCGAGATCAGCGGCTTCAATTTCGCGAGCGGCAGCAGCGCGAACCGGCGCGCGTCGGGTTGAGCGCGCAGACGTTTACGAACAGCGTCCCAACGCGGTCGCTTTCGATTTCATCCGCGGTCACGCGCAGCCCGGCTAGCGCGCCGACGTTGCGCACGGGGCGCACGCTCTCTAAATAGTCGAATGTCTTCTGCGCGACCAATTCGCGCTCTTCGCGATTGGGAAACGGTTCGAGCAGGGGCAGCAATTGATCGGCGCTCTGCACGGTGTTCAGATTGACCAGGCGCTCCGCGCCATCCATCTGCAAGGATTTCGCCGCATAGACCGAAGCCAGACCGGCGACGACGAACAGCGATGCGGCCGATCAGCCAAAGCCATTGGCCGCCGGGCGCGGCGGCGGGTTCGCGCACGGAGATCAGGGCCGGAGCAGCGCCAGCCCAGCTTCGGGTTACTGCCATCGCCGGCTCCTGCGGGCGCTGCTCTTTTGCGCGTACGTTTTTTTAGCGCCAGGCTGGTGGATCTTCGCCAGTTCGTTCAAATGTTCATTGGCTCTATCGAATCCCGCGACACGCCGGTAGAGCGCGCGCGCCTCTTGCGCCGCGTTCCAGGCCTCACGCGGATTCGAGGATGCCAGTTGCTGCGCGCGAATGCGGAAGGCGTCCGCCTGCTTCTTCGATTTCGCGCGGCCCGAATTTCGCGCCCAGCTTTTCGGCGGCTGCGAATTCGGCGCGGCGCCTTGGCGAGATCGGGCATGGAGTAGACGTAGATGCGCGCCATGGCCAGATGGGCATCCGCGCTTTGCGGCATGCGGCGTTCGGCTTCATCGAAATCGCGGCGCGCCTCCAGCCGCGTGGCCGCGGCTTCTTTGTCGCTATACACGCCGACGCTCAGACTGTTCCAGCGCCGCATATCCCTTCGCCAGCGCAAGCTTGCCCAGCGTTTCGTCGTCCGCGCGGCCTTGATCCACGGCGTCCTGCAAGCGGATCTCCGCCATGCGCCAATCGAAATGGCGCAACGCGGGATCGGAGCCGGCGCGGTACGCGGCGAAAATCTCGTCGGCTTCGGCGATGTACTTCGCCGGCCAATCGATGCGCGGTGGCGGATCGGGCTTGGTGGTTGCCTCCCGGGCGACAGGTCCCGTACCCTTGAACGCCGCCTTGTTTATTTGCTCTCGTCTCCTCGCGGCGCCTTCCGTGGCCGCAGCGCTGCGCGTGCAAGGTCTGCCAACTCTGCCACGCGAAGCGCCGTGCCGATCCACAATGCCATTCCGGCCGCGAACCATCCGAAGGCGCCCACGAGCTTCCATCGCCGTCCTGCGCGTTTCACGGTATGGGTGGCGCGGCGCAGGACTTCGCAGCGCCGCTTCGATGGTGGCGTTCGGATTCCAACCGCGGCGCTCCATTTCCGCCAGCGTCGGCCGGTGTGCCCAGAAACGCTTGCAGATCGACCATGAATTCCACCGCGGAGCGGTATCGCCGCGCTTCGTCGCGCGCGAGACGCTTTCGAAACGATCAGCCGCAGCGGCTTCGGCACGGTAGCCGGGCAGCGCGCGCGGCGGACGCCTGGAGCGGATCAGCGCTTCCAGTTTGCGCGTATCCTCCGCCTGATAAGGCGGCGCGCCCGCCAGCATTTCATAGAGCGTGGCGCCGACCGCCCACAGGTCCGATTGCTGATCGACCTCGCTCCGCTGCAAGCGCTCCGGCGAGCAATATCCGGGGCTGCCGAAATTGTGCGCCGTGGCGTCGTGGTCGGCGCGCAGCGTTTTGGCGATGCCGAAATCGAGCAGGCGCACGGTGTCGTTCGCCCCGATGTGAATATTCGACGGCTTGATATCGCCGTGCACTACGGTGGACTGCCACGAATGAAACTTCGCCAGCTGCTCGCAGATTTCGAGCGCGATCACGGCCGCGCGATTGGGGTCGATGGCCTGCTCGGCCTGCAGCACCTCGGCGAGATTGCGGCCCTCCACATATTGCATGGCGACAAAGAAGTAGCCGTCGATATCGCCGAAATCGTAGATTTCGACCACGCGCGGATCGAGCGCGTGCATTTCGCGCTGAATGGCGGCGCCGCGCCGCTCGGCTTCGAGCACGAGCTTGGTTACGGAATCGCCGCTCGATTTCACCAGCTTGAGCGCGGCCTTGCGGTTCTCGACCGTGTCGATGGCCAGATAGACGTCGGTCATGCTGCGCGCCGAGGCGGCGCACGATTTCGTAGCGGCCGATCCGCGCCGGAGCCGCCGTCATCCGCGTACCCTCATCGCCATCCAAATCAGCATGCCGATCAGCAGGCCGTAGATCAGGAAAGCCGCGCGCCCGGTAAATGCGCGGCGCGGCACGCGGATGCGCGTGGTTCCGATGCGCGGGCGCGTGGCGCCGGAGCGGCCGCGAAACTCCGGGCCGGCGACGAAAACAGCGGTGATGTTGTCGCGGCCGCCGGCCTGGTTGGCGGCTTCCACCAGTTCGTTCGCCACGCGCGCGGCGTCGCCATCGTAGCGTTCCACCACTTCGCGCACGCGGCCGGCGCTCAGATGGTCGGTAAGACCGTCGCTGCACAATCAGAATCGCCGCATCGCGATGGAAGCGGCACTTGCGGACTTCGATGAAGCCATCGTCGCCGGCGGCACGCAGCGCGGTTCCGACGTCGCGGAAGACTTCGTTGCGGCGCGGATGCCGCATGGCTTCCTGCTTCGGTGAGCTCGCCGGCGTCTTCGTCCTGGCCCACCGGCGAATGGTCGGAAGTCAGTTTGCGGATGGCGCCGTTCCAGATCAGATAGAGCCGCGAATCGCCCACGTGGCCGATGGTGATCTGGCCGTCTTCCACTATGGCCAACGTGAGCACGCAGGCCATGCCCTTGTGTTTGACATCGTGCGCGGCGGTTTCGAAGATGCGGTTGTTGGCGGCGGCGATGGCGGCGCGGACGCGCTCTTCGGGCGAAGTGGGAGAAGCACCGGCGACAGATCCGGGACGGACGCAACGTCGCCGGCGGCCAATCAGGAGTTCGCGGATGGTTTCGACCGCGGTTTGGGCGGCCAGTTCGCCCGCGGCGTGGCCGCCCACGCCATCCACCACCAGGAACACGCCGCGCTCGGCATCGATCCAGTAGCGGTCTTCGTTGTGGTCGCGCAGCAATCCGGTATCGGTGGCGGCGGCAGAACGAAATTGGTCTAGAGATGCGCTAGCGGCGGACATGCGATGCCACAAAAAGAGCTACGAAGGCCAGAAACGCGATGACGAACGGCGTGTGCAGCTTGTACAGCTCAGTCATTTGCGCGCCTCAAAGGCCAGCTTCACTACTTCGGCGATGCCGATTTCCGCGCGGTCGGGCAGCTTTTCCTCGACGCCGCGCGAGAGCCGCCGCCCGTTCAGCCAGGTTCCGTTGCGGCTGCTGTCGAGCAGAACGAAGCCGCCGCTGGAAGGGTCGCGCCGCAACTTAGCGTGCTCGCGCGAGACCTCGTCGCTGGAGTAGAGCGGCAGATCGACCCACAGATCTTCGCCGCCGCGCCCGATGCTGATTTCGTTCTGCGTCACGAAAAAAGTCTGCGGACCGGAATCGTCTTTGTAGCGGATTTCGGCGAAAACCCTGCCCGCGTTCAGGCGCGTGCTGCGCGCGGTCGCGCACCACGGTCTCGGCTGGCACGGAGGGCTCGCGTTCGATCAGCGTGGTCTTGGCGCCACGATAGCCGGGCTGCGCGACGTCGTTCAGCTCCGAGTGAATCTCGACGTCGCCGGGGGGCACGGAGCCTTCGGTATCGGGAAAAAGCTCGATCCACCAATCGTTCTGGGCGATGCGGAACTCCTTGCGCGGAGCGCCGCGGCGCAGAAGCGACTTGCCCGATTTGTTTGCGTTCCATTCCGCCATACGGGCATTGAGGGCGCGCTTCGCGTCGTCTTTGATGAGGTCTTGCACGCTGGAAAGGCGCGCATAATCGTCGGGATGCAGGTAAACGCTGAAGAGGCAGGGCAGGAGGATGCTATAAGCCATCTCCAGCCGCCCGCTTTCCATGTTGCGAATCAGTTCGTCAACAATGGTTTGTCCGCCGATCCGCGTGGGGGGTAACTTTCGATCCGGTTTGCGCCATGCCGGTACTTACACTCCTTGCGAGCAGGTACAGCAAAGAGCGGCGGGTACTCGCTTTGCTTCCCGCCGAACAGACGCGTTACTCAATTTTAGACCGGATTCGAGACCGTACCGTTTCCTACTGAATGGAATCACACATTAAAAGTTAGTTATGAAACGAACTCTCCTTTCCTAAAACGCTCGTCGGAAAATCCCGGCCAGGCTCGAGCCTTTGCTTCGAGAAAAGCGCCATTGGCAGGCAACGATTCCAGGACGCCTATCGAGGCGTCGTCTGAACAAACGAACTCCGGTTTCCGCGGCGCACGCTCCCGGCGTCTTCATCGCATAAAGATTCCTTCCACGGCCACATTATACTTTGGCGCTTTGCAGAGATTTATGTAAGTTAATGATTTAGTTGGACAATTGTGTTGTGACTGGGTTTTTACAGAGGTTCAAATCCCTGTATCCAGCAGGCAAGACTGATCCGGCGGCTCCCGTCATTCATTCGGCCGCTCCGTAACCGGCTTGCCGCCACGGCCGGGCAACTTTGCCTTCCGACCTCCGGCGGCCTCCCCTCCGAGCAGAGCCTCTGCGTTCGGGTACGGGTAAATCGTTGGAGCGTGATCTTGCATCAGGCCGCCGGTATCGGCGGTTGGCCCGTAGTTACTGTATTCCTCCCGGCCGAGCATGCGCAGCAAGGCAAGCTGCTGGCCACGGTGATGGGCGGTATGCGTCATACGGCGGGTCATCACCCACGCCCGCGACCTACGCACGTCGAAGAATGCCGTCTCGCCTTCCCACCACGCTCTCATCTCTTGCTCCCCAGCAGCGGCGAGGCGCTTTCCGCTGTCTTCCTCGTACCGCCGCATGAACTCCAGCCGGACTTCTTCTTTCGGCAACGGCGGGGCTCCGATGTCAATATCGAGCATCGTTCGAAACCAGATGTCCTCGCTGACGCACTGATGCACCATATGCTCGTGGAGATTGCGGCCGCGCGTATCGGCCGCGTTGGGGCGCACAGGGAGATCGTTGTCCGTAAACATGCTCCAGGCGCTGATCACTTTGATGCGCTCCGTTTCATAGGTGTCGATCAGAAAGTCATATCTCATAAGGGATCCTGTGAGGTTTGAAAATGCGCCTTGATGCGGAGGTCAAACCTGCAGCGTCGTCTGGTTGTCGGTATCTGCAGAACACCGGGCTGAACAAACGAACTCGGTTTCGCTGGCGCTCCAGACAGGCCCTCCGCGTGACCTCCTCCTGGGCACATTATACTTTGACGTTATTCGGGGTTTGAGATAAGTTATTGATTTTATTGAGCAATTCTGTTGTGACTGGGTTTTTGGAGGGGGCGAATTTCCTGTGAGGCATACTGCCATCATCCGGCGGTCTGTCGCATCACCCCGGTCATATGCGCATCATTTGATGGCTTGAGACGCACAGATTGCAAATAACACATAAAACGCGGATGTATGATGTCAACGCTAGGTACAATCCCGGAGGGGCTGACGGCACTTCGGCGTTCCTCGGATCCGCGACGAGCGGTGTGATTTGTGAATTCGCCAGGCGAGAAGGCTCCGGTGCTTCGGCAAGGAGGCTCCAATCATCAATACAGCAACATGCGAAATGATCAAACTGCATCGGCAGAGTATTTCATTTCTCGCCCATGAGTACGGAGGCCTTAAGCGCGCCGCCACGCTTCTGGGGTACTCGAGCATAGCAGCTCTGCGGGCGGGAATCGCGGCTAGTGCGGCGGCAACCAGGCCCCGCCTGAAGGAAACATTTGAAGCCTTCGCAGTGCTGCTTAATTCGGTTGAGCCACGGGAAATGTGACTGCCGGGCGTCCTGTTCGCGTGCGCCTGCTGCTTCGCTCGGCGGCTGCCTGCGGGTCCTGCACACCCAGGAGTAGGGTGAGTCTCAAAGCATTAGTGCGTATCGCTGGAATTCTCTCAGATTGCGGCTGGTGGCGTTGGCATTTCGACCTTACTCCGGCGCGGAGGGTGCGGCCCGGACGATATACTAAGCGATCTATGCTGACTCGCAAGGACTTGCGCTCTGGCGACATTATGTGTCAGTTCATCGCGCCCACAGCGGCGGGCGCTTTCATCGCCGCCGGACAAGCGTTGATGTTTCATCGCAACGCCAGCATTGTTCATGCGGGAATTCTGTTTGACGATACATACATGATCGAGGCGCTGGCGAAAGGTATCTCGGCCGCCGACCTTCGGATTCAGGACCGCAAGTATCACTACCTGGTCTTTCGTGCGGCGAACCTGAGCCTGGCGCAAGGGGCGGCCGATTGCGCCAATATGATGCTCAAGATCAACCACGCGCAGAAATCGTTGCCATACGACGCCAAGGGCGCCATCGGCTCGATTTTCGGGAACGGTGCGACGCCCAAGAGTCCCGCCGATATGGACCAACTTCTCGACCGGATACTGGCGGGCAAGGGCCACCCGTTCTTCTGCTCTCAGTTTGTGGTGTACGTTTATCAGTTTGTCGCCGAACAGAATGGGATGCCAGCGGCTTCGTTGTTCGCGCTCTCCGACCCCAAGGTTCCTCCGGCGCGGCTAACCACCTTTTTGCAAAGCAGCGCCAACTTCAAACTGATGGGCGAACTGCCGTCTAATGCCCGATAATCCTGTAGGCAACCGGCTTAGCCATATCCGAAAATAAGTTCGGTGACCAGCTCGAAAAGCTCTGTAACCCCGGACGCATAATGGATGTGGTTGCTCGCTGTCCTTTGAGGCTTCTTCGGCAGCCACGCCGGGACACGGGCAACAGTCGCAAGGTCAAGGATCTTCAAAATCTGACGCCGCTCCATTTGCAGGGTCCCCCGACGATCGATGACGTGTCTCCCCCACGTGACGCCACTTTTCGCCAGGAGCCGTTTGACATCCATAGAGTCGTTCCCGCAGCGAATCCACGCTCTGTAGTGACTCGGAAGCCTTTCTCACGTTCTTTTGCCGCGACGCTGGCGTTAGGGCGTCATCAGTGAATATCGGTAAGCTATCTCGCGTCGGGATCAGGCTCCCTCATCAACACGGAAGCCGCTCCTCGGGCGTGCGATTCCTTGCGCCAAAATCCGCGTAGCAACCCGATTACGCCGGCGGGAATGTAAAGGATTTCCGGAAGCGGAGTCGGAATTGCCGTCAGCAGTCCCAAAACGAGCGCTTTAATCTTCGCCGATTCCGGATCGTCTCCATACCAGTTAATTTGTGCCCGATAGGTCACATAGCCCATAACCACCCCAGCCATGATTGATACCGGCAGCAGCAGCCCCATGGATATCACATCGCCCGCATTTAACATCATGTCCACAATCAATGCCAGAAACGCGATCCGCGGATCGAGCCCGAAAAGACCGCCAAACCGCATTATCGATTTGCCACCACTGCCCGTGGCTCCACTCACGCGCCGGAACCCCAGGTCGGGCCGCATCACCGCCGAAGTATCCGCCTGCGTACCGCACTTGGCGCAATAGCGATAGGTACCCTGAATGGCTGCGCCGCATTGGGTGCAATAAAACATATAAAACTTGTCTCCGCGCACTACTTTACCACTACGGTCTTTAACGCCCTGATTGAGCGCCAATGTTCCCCCACCGGGTTGCGGGGCTCGATAATTAATTCGTGAATTGCTACGAAAGAGCACTGGCAAAGCGTTGAAAGATGAAAGGGTATCGCGAGGGCGGGCGCCTACTATACAACCAGGACCAACGGAAGACCTGTAGATTCTGGATGCCGTGGATGTTCATGGTTGACCTACACGCGCCGCGACCGTTCCGTTCGAGGCAGATGATGGTCGCTTGCGGTATTTTGCGCGCTTCTCCTGGATCTCTTTGACGCTTTCGGCTGGCTACTCGAAGCTCATCGACTCGCGAATATCGCCGCGAAGAAGCTCTGCCCTTTCCCCCCTGCTCCCTCAGATAATTGCCCGCGGTTCATTGTTGTCCAGAGCGCATTTGACCTGCGCGCACGTTCACGATTCCGCGAACGGGTTCAGACTATAACCCGGGCCCGTGGCCGTGCAGGTTTGGGAACGGCGGCGCGCCGAATAACCGCAGGCGGCAGATCAGAACAGGCTCATCTGGCGTGCCATGGCATGACGCGCCGGCCTTTTGCTTCCCGCCTGGACGCTGCGGCCTCCGAGCGCGGGAGAAATCGTCCGCTCATGCGCTACCAGAGAGGGCAAGATCGGCCTCGGGCCGCAGATCCGTTTCAACCGCCTCGACGAATTTATTCAGCCTGCGAAATCCTTCGAGTTTGTCGCCGCCATCCATCTTTGCCGCGTCCAGCGATCGCCGCAGCACATCGATCGACTCATCGTAGGTTTTCAGCGGGACAGGAAACGGGTGTCCGTCCTTCCCGCCCAGCGCGAATGAGTAGCGCGCGGGATCGGAGAACCGCACCGGCGTGCCATGGATGACCTCAGCGACCATGGCGAGGGTTTGCAGAGTGCGCGGGCCCAGTTTTTCCGTGAGCAGGAAATCGGCGAAGCTGTGCAGATCCCTTTCGTACGCGACCGCCAGCACGGCGCCCAGGCGGTTAAGGTCGATATCCTCCGCCCGTATGTCATGATGGCGGGGCATTTCCAGATGGCGGATCTCGCCGAGGGTGAGTTCGGGACGGTCGCGCGCCATCAGAAGTAATGCATCCTGCGCCGGCCCCGCCTGCGCGTCGACCAGGTTGATGATCGGCCCGCGCCGGCTCGCCCATGATGCCGGTGTGGGGCTCGACCACGAAATCCCGCACCTTCGCGGAATGCCAGTGATAGCGGCGCGCGAAGCCGCGTGGTGGTATTCATGCCCTGCTGGACAACAGCCCATTCCCCGCTGGCCGCGACGACGAAGGAATGAAGATAGATCTGGAATCCGTCGGCGATACAGTTGTTGTCGATCCTCGCCGTCAGGCGGCTTGAGCGCACGAGCGCCTCGCCATCGAGGCCTTGCCGGTCGGCGATCATAAGCAGCTCGTCGGGGGTCTTCCGCGATTGCTTGCCGCGGCCGCCGCAGACATACAGGCCCAGATCCGAGGCGCGGGGGTTGAGGCCGCGCTTCAGCGCACCCATAACGGAGGTGGTTATGCCGGAGGAGTGCCAGTCCATGCCCATGACGCTGCCCAGGGCCTGGAACCAGAACGGATCGCTCAATCGCGAGAGGAAGGCGCTCTGTCCGTAATGCAGGAGAATGCTTTCAACGATCGCCGTGCCCAGCCGGGTCATGCGCTCGGCGAGCCAGGAGGGGACATGGCCGCCATGGAGGGGCGTGTCGGCGAATCCGGAGCGCTTCACGCCCATTATCCCATTGGCGCCGTGTCAAGGCCTTGTTTTCACGCCACGGTGACTCGACAACGGCTCCACAATTTTCATCTGGTGTTCGCTTCCTCGTTTGGCCAGGGACGGCGACGCATGTTGTCAAAATGCCTCAATGCGCAGGAATTTCATGAACTTTGAGCACGTTGTGAATCTGTGAGCTCTTGAGAATACGCCGCCAGCGGAAGACCGCCGCGCTAAGAGGCCTTGATGTTCGCGTATTGATCGGCGGAGGAGAGGATGGGCTCATGAGGCAACACGGCGAATAGCTTCGCGCCCTTTTTCCAAGAAGCTACTGAGTTTCATCTCTCGGGCATGCGCGAGGAGGGTATGGCAATTCCCACGCTCTCGAGTTTCGCCGGGGTGGTGGAAGTCGATCCCGCCGCTTGAAAAGTAACGGACACTTCGTTGGCTCGGCCGTTTTTATTCAGCTGCTTGGAGAGTGGTCACTTTTTTCGGCGTCGTTCTGCCATCGCTCTCGTGAAGTCCGCCTCACGTCAATCAAGTGAATTACCGTGCATTTGTCCGCAAGTCCGCTTCCGAATCCTTTGACCGTCGTCTACTTGGCGCTACCGATCTCATTCTTTAACGCACGAGCACAGCACTCCCGCCCGGAGATGTTTTACTTTACAGCTTCCTTAGGCGAGGAGGCTGCGAAGTCGCCCAATCGAGCTATTGGTTCCCACCGCAAGACGCTTTAGTATAGGGGCACTATGAGATCGACATTCCTCATGTTTCTTCTCCTGTGTGTGGCGCCCGTTCGCGCTCAGTCGATATATGTCCGCCTTCTGGGAACCGCCGGGCCGTCCTTGAATCCAACTCAGGCGGAGGCCGGACTGCTAGTGGTCGCCGGAACTGAGGTTCTGTTATTCGATTGCGGGCACGGAATACCGAACCGGTTGGCGCAAGTGAACCGGATCGGTCTGAGCAAGGTCTTTCTTACGCACGTCCACTCGGACCATACGGAGGGGCTGCCGGAACTCTGGATGAACGAGAATACCTGGTCGGCTCGGGGCAGCACACCTTTGTCGGTCTGGGGCCCTCCGGAACTTGCGCCCGATCAGCCGTCGGGTACGGCGGACATCACGAACCAGTTGACTACTGCGTTCGCGACCAACACGCACATCCGGGCGCGATTTGGTCGAGCATCTGCCTGGAGGAGGGATTACGTTTCAGACGACGGAGATTGCGAATGAAGGCGTCGTCTATCAGAACAATGGAGTGACCGTGACCGCGTTCCTGGTGGATCACGGAGTGGTGAAGCCGGCATACGGATATCGCGTGGATTATCAGGGTCACTCGGTGGTCTTCTCGGGAGACACTACATTCACTCCGAATTTGGTGAAGAACGCCCAGGGAGTGGACGTCCTGGTGCACGAGGTACTGCTGAGTCCTTTAACCGCAACTCCACAGAACGACGACATTCTCAGCTATCACAGCACGCCGGAACAGGCAGCTCAGACGTTTATACAAGCAGCTCCGAAACTGGCCGTGTATACGCATATCGTGGACCAAACCGGCGGGGCGCCCAGGGATTGATCAACCGCACACGGGCAGCGGGGTATACGGGGCCATTGGAAGTGGGGCAGGATCTGACGCTGATCGAGATTGGAGATACGATCTCGGTGCTGCGGTGTCCCTCGACTTCCAACCCGTCAATTGCAGCGATCACGAATGCAAATTATCAAAGTGTGGTCTCGGCGGACGATACGGTGTCGGTTTGGGGGAGCAATTTCAGCGTAGGTGGAAACCTGGTCTTTTGGAGTCCGGCCAACGGCGGTCCGACAGTTACTTTGAGCGAGACCGACGGCCTGTATTTCTGGGACCAATCGAGCAACCAGCTTAATGCGACGTTGGATCCGCGGATTACACCTGGGCTTTGGTACGTGTCTGTAGAGAATAGCTGCATTCTGCAATCGGGGGTATTCCAAACGTTCGCGGTGACGGTGACCGCACCCGGGAGTCCAGGGGAGGCAACGCGCAAGCAGACTCTTCCTCTCGGCGTCGCTAAATAACTCGACAGCGAATCAAGGACCAATTCGCTTCAGTTTTCGATCGGCTTCGGCTCGATGTGATCGATCACCAGGACCTGGGCCGGGTGTTATCATTGCACAGAGGTAGTGATAACATGATTCGAACGCAAGTCAGTCTGGATGCGCGCGAATACGCTCTCGCAAAAAAGGAAGCGAGCGCGCTTGGCATATCCGTCGCGGAGTTCGTCCGGAGGGCGCTACGCGAGGCTTTGCCGCTCGCGGACGAAGGCCCTTGGATGAAATACGCCGGGCTGGTGCAATCGGGCGACCCTCGTTCCAGCCAATCGATCGACGAAATCGTTTATGGCCATAAACACTGAGTGTTACGTCGACACCTCCGCCTTCATTGCATTTCTGGACCGCTCCGATAGCTTTCACGCGTTGTTTGGGCGTCTGTTCTCAAGCCCGCCGCCGCTCTCTACATCTTCGCTTGTGATCGCTGAAGGACATGGCTGGTTTCTTCGCCGCTATGATAGGCGAAAGGCGGCGCAATTCCTCGCATTCATTGAAGCCCTTCCGAACCTGATTGTCCGCGGCTTTGACGGTTTGGATCTGCCCGGCGTGACGCGGATTATCAAGAAATTCTCGGACCATAATCTCACGCTCGCAGATGCCCATGGGCTCGCTATCATGCGCGAGAGGCGGATCGGCAGCTGTTGGTCGACCGACCGCCATCTTGGACTGGACGGCGTGCCGCTAGTGGTATGAGTCCCTGGGGGGTTCGTTGGTTGGATCCGAACCAGCAAGCTGGCCACGTTCGGGCTATTAGAAGCTAGCCGCGGGATGCTGGCGGCTGGCGGGACAGTCGTTCTACCCTCGACGCAAGCAACTGCAAAGCCAAAGCCGATGCGTTTCGGCGTGAAGGTCAAGCGCGGCACGGCTATAGTCGCGGCTGCCTATCGCGCCTACTCTTCCTTTTTTTCCGGATGCACCTCTAAATACGCATCGCGCGTTTGCCGGATGCACTCGCGGGCCTCTCTCGGTCCGCGCCAGCCCAGCATGCGAGTCTTCTTTCCTTCAAGCTCCTTATAGATCGTAAAGAAGTGCTCGATCTCGCGCAGCTTATGTGGGTAAACCTGATCGATAGTGTGGATCGGGTCGAAGCGTGGGTTGCGGTTGGGCACGGCCAAAATCTTCTGGTCGGGCTCGTTTTCATCGACCATGTCCAGCATGCCAACCGGGCGTACCATCATCAGCACGCCGGTGAAACTGGCGTCGTCGACAATCGTGAGCACGTCGAGCGGGTCGCCATCCTGCGCCAGGGTTCCGGGAATGAAGCCATAGTCTCCGGGATAATGGAGGGGCGAGTAGAGGGCGCGATCGAGGCGAAAGAGATTCAACTCGCCATCGTACTCGTACTTGTTGCTGGAGTTCTTGGGGATCTCAACAATCATGCGGACTACCTCAGGGCAGTCCGCACCGGGTTCCAAATCGTATAGGCGCGTTGGCACTAGCCTATCGTAGCTCGATAACGCTGGTGCAAAAGGCGCAACGCCGCGCGGCGATGGGAATCTCGCTCAGGCACTCGGGACATTTCTTCGTAGTCGGGTCGGGGCTGGCTTCGCCGCGGCGCATGCGGGCCATCAACGTGTTCACCGGAAGGACAACCATGAAATACACGGCCGCGCTGACGAGCAGGAAGCTCACCAGCGCATTGATGAAATCGCCTACCGGAAAGTGGCTGCCATTGATCGTAAAGCCGAGGCTCGAAAAATCCGGTTTGCCGACTAGCGCGGCGATCAGCGGCGTGATCAAGTCCTTGACCAGTGCGGTCACTACCGCCCCGAAGGCGGCGCCGATGACTACCGCGACGGCCAAATCGAGGACGTTGCCTCGCATAATGAATTGCTTGAATCCGCGCATCGCTTACGCTCCTGCCCGCAGGAATCCGGCAATGCGTTCCATCGCCGGTTCCAGGATCGAGCGTTCCGCAGCATAACATATCCGTACGGAGCCTTCGCCGCCCGCGCCGAATGCGACGCCGGGGGCGAGGCCGACACGCGTTTCCTCCAGCAGCCGGCGGCAGAAGGCGAACGAATCGGTAAGGCCGTCGATGCGCGGGAAAACGTAGAATGCGCCATCGGGTTTGGGCACGGTGACGCCGGCGATCCCCGCCAGCGCTTCGAGGCAGAGTTCGCGATTTTCCTTCAGGCGTTCGAGCATGCGCAACAGTTCGCCTTCGCCCTCGGCGAGCGCGGTTTCACCGGCCTTTTGCGTGAAACTGGGCGCGTGCGAGACGACGAATTCATTGGTCTGGGTCGCTTTGGCCGCCAGGTCGCGGCGCGCGATCAGGTAGCCGAGGCGCCACCCCGTCATGCAATAGCTTTTCGAAAAGGAGTGCACCACCATCACGGAATCGTCGCGCGAGGCCTTGCGGAGAATCGAGGGAACGGGTTCGCCGAGACGCGAACCGGAGTAGTAGAGACGGTCGTAAACTTCGTCAGCGAGCAGCCAGAGATCGTGGCGGCGAGCGAAATCGAGGAGACCCTGCTGCTCCTCTTCGGTTGCGACCCAGCCCAGGGGATTCGAAGGCGAGGTGTAGATCAGCAGGCGTGTACGCGGCGTAACGGTGCGCTCGAGCGCGTCGAAATCGACGCGATAGCGGTTGCCGCACAGCGGATGCGGGATCTCGTGCACCACGGCATTGGCAAGCATCGCGTTGGCGCTGCCGTTGGGCCACGCGGGGGTGAGCACGATGGCTTCGTCGCCAGGGTCGAGCGCGCAGCGAATGCCCAGGTTCAATGCCTGGACGCCGGAAGCGGTTACCACGATTTCGGCGGCCGGGTCTAGCTCGACACCCTGGAGCTTTTGATAGTGGGCCGCGATCGCGCGGCGCGTCGAGGGCAGACCGGCGTTCTCGGTGTAGAACGTGAAGCCCTCGTTCATGGCGCGGATGGCTGCCTGCTTGATGTAATCGGGCGTGGGCAGATTGGATTCGCCGAAATAGAGGCGCAGCACGCCATCCATGGACATGGCGATCTCGGCCAGTTCGCGGATGCGCGAGCGCGGAACCTGAGCGACGGAGGCGGCGACAGAGGGCATGGGGATATTGTCGCATCGGGAATGCGCCGTGGCCGCCTCTTATAATGGGAGGTCCATGCCCGATCGCTTCCGTATTGCCGCCATTACCGATGAATTTACGCCCGATCTCGAAGAGGCTATCGTTTCGATGGCGTCCGTGGGAATGACCGGGGCCGAACTGCGGATGCTGTGGGGCAAGAACATCATCGACCTTTCGGACGAAGAACTGGAGCGGGCGATCGCAATCGCGCGGCGGCGGGGAGTGGAGATTCTATCGATCGCATCGCCGCTGCTCAAGTGCGTGCTGCCCGATGCGCCGCCTGTTGACGAGCGGTTCCAGCAGGACTCCTTCGCGGCCAAACACACGTTCGCCGATCAGGCGCGGCTAACCGCGCGAGCCTTCGAGATCGCGGAGCGGACGGGCGCGCGCATCATTCGCGTGTTCTCATATTGGCGCACCGTCGAGCCGGAAGCGTGCTTCAGCCGCATAGTCGAAGCTCTTGGCGGCCTTGCCGAGCAAGCTGCGGCACATGGCGTGGCCATCGGCATCGAGAACGAGCATGCCTGCAATATCGGCACGGGAGAAGAGACGGCGCGGTACTGGCAGCGCTCGATCATCCGAATCTGAAGGTGGTTTGGGATCCCGGCGAATACGTTGGTGGCGGGCGAGAGCCCGATGGAGGGATACGCGAAGTTGCCCGTCGAGCGCATCGCGCACGTGCATGCCAAGGATTGCATGGTAGAGAACCATAAAGCCACCTGGCTCGAGCTTGGCACGGGCGCGATTCCTTGGCCGGAGCAGATGGACGCGTTAGCGCGCGACGGTTACACCGGCTGGATCAGCCTGGAGACGCATTGGCCAGGCCCCGGCGGTGACAAGCTCGCGGGAAGCGTAGATCTGCGGGCGGAATCTGAAAAAACTGGTGGCGTGAGAGAGGCTTTCTTGTTCACCGCAGAGACGCGAAGACGCAGAGAAAAATCAAAGGGTGTTTCTCCGCGCCTCTGCGTCTCTGCGGTGAAATGTCACTTCTTCTTCTCTTGATTCCACAACTGCCGCGACAGCGCCCGGCCGCAGAACGGACAATAATTCACACCCACGAACTGATGCCGGTCATCGCCGAATACCAAAAAATATTCCGTATCGATCTCCGTCACGATGGTTCCATTCGAGAGTTGATGCGGCTGCGCGTGGCGTGCGAGATCGCGGTCCGTCAAGCGTTCGAATTCGGGGCAGCAGGTCATGTCAGTTGAATTGTGCTGGCGCCTTGGACGCCCATGTCGGTCGCGATCACGTTCTTGTTGATGTGCCGGTCGAGATCGATGACGTAGGTTTCGCGCGCCTCGATCAGTACCGGCGAATGGGTGGCGCAGATGATGCGGAAATGCTTTTGGTCCACGAGTTCCATCAGCATTTTCAGAATGCGGCGCTGGTTGGAAACGGAAAGCGCCATCTCGGGCTCGTCGAGCAGCAGCGTGGTTCCATCGGGCAGCTTGGGAAAGCTCTCGTTGAACAACGAGAGCATCACCTGGCCGTGGCTTGCCATGTGCAGGAACTCGAGCATCTCGGGCTGGTCCTTGAAGAGTTCCAGTTGCTGGCGCGGGTTGTGCTGCTCGGCGTCGAACAGGTAGGAATCGCCGATCTTCACGTTGCCGGGTTCCAGACGATAGATATAGCCCTCGGTCTTTTCCCCGCGCAGCGCGAAATGGATCGAATGCAGCAGGGTGGATTTGCCACTTCCGTTCTCGCCTTGCAGCATGATGAGCGGATGCGAAAGATCCACAATCATGGGCATGTGGAAGTTGAGATGTGGAAACACCGGATGGGCCAGGATTTTGAGGAACATAAGCGAGGGGTCTTCTGTCATGATACGATAGAAGTTTCCAAGATTACCTGAGGTTTCCGTGTCGAGAATCACCCGAAAAGAGCTTAAGACAGACAAGTTCGCCCTGGAAGTCGAACATACCGTATCGCTGTTCGAAGAACACCGGCAGGAGATTATCCGTTATGGCGGAATCGCCGCTGTGGTAGTAGCGCTGATCATAGGTTACACCATTTATTCGCGCAGCCAGCATGCGGTGCGCGAGCAGGCACTGGCCCGCGCGATTGAAGTGCAGGAAGCCCCGGTGGGGCAATCCGGATCCGGCGGTATGTCATTCCCCACCCAGGAAGCCAAGGACGCGGAGGCGACCAAGGTGTTCGGCGATCTGAAGAACAAGTATTCGGGAAGCGCCGAGGGTCGAGATTGCGTCTTACTATCTGGCATCGATACAGGCCGACCAGGGCAACATGGCGCAGGCGGAGAAGAGCTTTCAGGACGTGGCGCAGCACGCCGAAGCCGGCTATGCCTCGCTGGCGAAGGTCGCTCTGGCGCAGATCTATTTTTCCGACGGCCGCAACCAACAGGGTGAAACCATTCTGCACGATTTGATGGCCCACCCTACGGTTTTCGTTTCCTCGGATTTGGCAACCATCACGCTGGCCAAGCACTACGCGGCCGTGAAGAACACGGCCGAGGCAAAGAAACTGCTGGAGCCGCTGAGATCGAAACCCGGCGTAGGCCAGGTGGCGATCACCATGCTGGGCGAACTGCAGAACTAGCGGCCGATGCTTTCGAAACTGCGGTTCCCGGCTAATCGGAAGCCGGGGGCGGCGGTATCCGGAGCCGGAACATCCTTACCGAAATTGTTTTCAGCGCGACCGCGACCGCGTAATTCATTCGCGAGCGTTCCGGCGTCTGGAGGCGAAGACTCAAGTTTTCACCCCCGGCCTTTCCGACCACTTCCGTAACCGCCTGACGCACACTATTGAGGTCGCCCAGGTGGCGCGCACCGTGGCGAACGTCCTGCAACTGGACGAAGACCTCACAGAAGCGCTGGCGCTGGCGCACGATATCGGTCACCCGCCGTTCGCGCACGCGGGCGAAGAGGCGCTCGATCGCGAGATGCGGCGATTCGGCGAGCGCTTCGACCATAACCTCCACGCGCTGCGCATCGTCGAGAATTTCGAGCAACGCTACGCGCGCTTTCCCGGGCTCGAACCTGACGTTCGAGGTGCGTGAGGGCATCGTCAAGCATTCCAGCGACGAAGCCCCGCGCCGAGTACATGCCGGAATTGCGGTCCACCGCTCGAAGCCCAATTGATCGATCTCGCCGACGAGGTGGCGTACAACACGGCCGATCTCGACGACGGCTATTCGGCCGGGATGTTTGAGGCTGCGGAGGTCGCCGAATGCGTCCCGCGCTACGCCGCGATCTTCGAAGCGGTGGAGACCCAATATCCCGGAGCTACGGCGCGCGAGCGCTTCAATGAAGGGCTGCGGCAATTGATCGATGCGCTGGTTTCGGGATTGATCGAAGGCGTCGTAGCGGCGGCGGAGGCGGCCGGGGTGAAAAATCGCCGACGATGTGCGGGGGCTCGCCACTCGGCTGGCCGCGTTTACGCCGGATGCCGCGCGGACCAGCCGCGAGCTGAAGCAGTTCCTTTACGCCAAGGTCTATACCTCGCCCGATCTCAGCCAAGACCGCGCGCGTTCCATGCAGCGGACCGGCGAATTGTTCCAGTTCTTTCTCGATTTCCCCGACCGCCTGCCTGAAGCGTATCGCGCGCAGGCCGAACACGAGCCGCTGCACCGGGTGATCTGCGATTATATTGCGGGCATGACCGATAGCTTCTTCGAGCGCGTCTACGCGGCGCAGGCTTAAATACTTTCTTCCATCGTGGCGATATTGGAAATCTCCACGTCGCGCACCCCATAAAACCGCAGCAACTGGCGTCGGATTTCCCCCGCGATGCGCTCAGGGTTCTCTTCGGCATCGTGTTCCAATTCGACCTTGAAGTAGAGGTTGGTTACGCTCATGTTTCCATGGTATCGGTCTCGCGCACTACACTAGGGAAATGCTATGCGCCATCTGCCAGAAACGCCGCCCCCGCCGCCACTGTCCGGGCGTGCGCGGCGAGATCTGCGCCGTCTGCTGCGGCACCGAACGCGAGGTCACCGTTCGCTGCCCTTCGGATTGCGAATACCTGATGGAAGCCCGCAAACATGAACGCACCGAGGGGCTCGACCCGGCCACGATACCGCACCGCGATATTACGATCTCGGAAGAGTTTCTGGAAGAACACAGCGATCTGATCTCCACGCTGAGCGGAGCGCTGACAGGTGAAGCCGGCCACAGCGGGGCTGTGGACGCGGATGCGCGTGAAGCGCTGGCGGCTCTCATTCAGTCATATCGCACGCTGCAGAGCGGCGTGATTTATGAAGGCTTGCCCGCGAACCCTTTGGCGGCCGATCTGTATCGGCGCCATAAAGGCCGCCGCAGCCCAGTTTCTAGCCGAGGAGCGGCGCGCGTTGGGGATGGCCAAGACGCGCGACGCCGATATTTTGCGCGCTCTGGTTTTTCTGGACGTGCTTTCCATCGACCGCGATAACGGCCGGAAATATGGCCGTTCGTTTCTAGACGCGCTGCTCGGATTTCAACCGGCGGCAGTCAGCGCGGGCGGCGAGGAGAGAGGATCGTCTTTGATTCTTCCCTGATTTGCCTGAACGGCGATCTCCTCGACAACACAGGCCCGTTTCTTTCCGGTGCTCACCATCTGAGCGCGAAATTTTTTGGTCCCGTTCACCAGCAGGTCGACGGGCCGGTCTAGCGGAAAATCGAATGCCAGCAACTGCCCCTCTTCCAAAGCGAGAAAATCGCGTACCGAGAGGAGCGGGCCTTCGAGCTGTGCTTCGAGCATAAGCGATGCGGCGCGCAACAGGCGCAGGACGCGGGCCTGCTCCGCCTCGCTTGCCGTGGTCTTGCGGACCGACCACTGCTGGTCGAACTTCTGCCGCATCATCTTGATCACGATGGAGGGCATGGCAATGTTCATCATGCCGACCGTATCGCCCATGCGGACTTCCACTCCGACGGCGACCACCGCTTCGTTGGGCGCGAGAATGTGCAGCAACTGCGGCTCGGTCTCCATGTTTTCAATGGTGAAATCAACTTCGGTGACGCCGCGCCACGCTTCGCGGAGATCGTTCAGGATGATGCGAAAGAGGCCATCGAGCAGCTTTTGTTCGATCTCGGTGACTTCCCGCTGAATGGAGCCCGACGCTTTGCCGTTTCCGCCCAGGAGCATCTCGAGAATGGGAAACACCAGAGAGGGGTTCAGTTCCAATACGCCGTTGCCGTCATAAGGACGCAGACCCAGCGAAACCATGCAAGTGGGAGAGGGCAATCCATCGAGAAATTCCGCGTAGGAGAGCTGCTCCACGCTGACCAGGTTGACGGTGAGATAGGAGCGCAGGTAGGCGGACAGGCTCGATACCACATTTCGCACGAACGTGTCATGCAACAGGTGGATGGCGCGCACCTGAGATTTCGGGATTCGATCGGGACGCCGGAAATCGAAGCGGGCCGCCGGCGTTTCACGCTTGCGGTCTTGCAGATTCTGGAAGACGGCGTCGATTTCCTGCTGTGAAAGTTGGCGGTTCACGTGTCCCTGGGCGATTATCGGACGCGGGAAGGCAAAGCTTTAGCGCGCCATTACGCCTGCATGCGGTAGCGCGCTTCCTTAACGAAGCCAAGAAAGCGCCGCGCCAGTTCGCGGATACGTTCCGTGCTGCGCTGAACAATCGCATCGGTGGGAATCAATTCGGCCCCCACGCCGATGACGGCGGCTCCGGCGAGAATGAAATCCATCGCCGTCTTCTGATTCACCCCGCCCGCGGCCATCAGCGGGATTTGCTTCAGCGAGGTTTTGAGCGACTTAATATAGTGGCTGCCACCAACCGGCGTACACGGGAACACCTTGACAATATCCGCCCCAGCACGCCACGCGCCCACCACCTCGGTAGGCGTCAGAGCGCCGGGCAGAGCGGCAAGATCCTGCTGGGCGGCGAACTCCACAATCTCGGCGTCGAAGCCCGGGGCGGTGAGAAAGCTTGCGCCCGCATCGGCGCACTCGCGCGCCACATCCAGCGTGAGTACCGTGCCGGCTCCGACAACAACCTGAGGATTGTCTCGCGCCAACCGGGCAATTACCGCAACGGCGCCTGGCACCGTCATGGTGATCTCGACAATGGGGATTCCCGCCAGCGCGATGGCTTCCGCGGCGAACGCTGCATCCTCTGCCGACGACACGCGAATAGCTGGGACGATGCCGATTTCTGTAATGATCCTGCAGGTTTCCTTTTTGCGCATCGTTTGACCAAGATACCAAACGCCTCTAACCGGTACAGCCCGCTTTGGAGACTGGAATCGCGGCGGCGTTTTGCGTCCGCTCGGACTACGCCGCCGGCTCCGTTCTCACTCCTGCAGCGCCTTGTGTACCAAATGAATGGCGATTGAGCCCTCGCCCACGGCCGACGCTACGCGCTTGACATTTCCCGCGCGAACGTCGCCCACGGCAAAGACGCCCGGCAGGCTGGTCTCGAGCAATTGCGGAGGCCGTTTCAGAGGCCAGCGCGCGCTATTCAGCGTCTCGGAATCGAGATCGGCGCCAGTCTGAATGAAGCCCTTCTCATCCATGGCGAGACAACCGCGCAGCCACGCGGAATTGGGGCTGCGCGCCGGTCATCAGAAAAACATAATGTATATCGCGCGTCTCTTCCTCGCCGGTTTGGTTATTGCGCCAGCGGACTCGTTCCAGGCGGTCCGTTCCTTCGAGCGAGACGATCTCCGTGCGCAGGTGAAGCGTGATTTTCGCGCTGCCTTCGATGCGGCGGATCAGGTAGCGCGACATCGTTTGCGCCAGTTCGGACCGCACCAGCATATGAACGTGCCGCGCACTCTGCGAAAGGAAGACCGCAGCCTGTCCCGCTGAATTGCCGCCGCCGACCACGGCCACTTCGTTGTCTCCGCAAATTTGCGATTCGATGAACGTTGCGCCGTAGAATATGCCGCGGCCTTCGAACGCCGCCAGGTTTTCGAGCACTGGTTTCCGATACTCGGCGCCGGTGGCGATAATGATGGTGCGCGCCATGAGGCGGCTGCCATCTTCCAACTCGATGGCGTATGGTTTCCGGTCGCAGGAGAGACGTTGGACGCTGCGGGCCACGATCATTTCGGCGCCGAATTTTTGGGCTTGATTGAAGGCACGGCCGGCGAGTTCGGCGCCGGAGACCCCGGCGGGGAAGCCTAGATAGTTTTCAATCTTGGAGCTCGATCCGGCTTGTCCGCCCGGCGCCTTCGTTTCTATCACCAGCGCCTTGAGCCCTTCCGACGCGGCGTAGACGGCAGCCGCGAGCCCGGCGGGACCGGCGCCTACGATGAGGACGTCGCGCACCTGGGTTTCGTCGATGCCTTCATTGAGGCCGAGGCACTCGGCGATCTGCCGGTTCGTGGGGTTCCGAAGCACGGATCGCCCTCGGCAAATCAGCACCGGCAATTCGGCGTGAGAGACGTTGAAGCGATCGAGTAACTGCTGCGCGCCGGGATCGCGCTCAAGATCGACGTACTCATGCGGATAGCCATTACGGGTGAGAAACTCTCTCACGCGCAGCGTTTCGGCCGAGTAGGAGGATCCGATCAGGGCGGCGTCCCCTTTACCGCCTTTGGTTAGTTCCAAGCGACGCAGAATGAACGCGCGCATCAGAATCTCGCTCAAGTCGCTATCGGTCTGCACCAGCGCCTGCAGCGACTCACGGCTGAGTTCGAGCACCTCGCCGTCACCGGCCATGCGCCCGCGAACAATGCTGCGCCGTCCCGATAGAAGGTGCACATCGCCAAAAAATTCGCCGGGATCGTGGGTCGCGACGATGCGCTCGCCGTTGTCATCCGATTGCAATACCTCGAGCCGGCCCGAGAGCACGACGAAGAAGCGCATAGCCTCTTCGCCTTGCTCGACGAGAACCTCGCCCCGCGCAACGCGACGGCTCTTTCCATAAGCCGCGACGCGTTCGATTTGAGCTCGGTCCAGGACGGGAAACACTTGCAGATTGCGCTCGGACGGAGTGGGCGCGGATGGATTGCTGTCCTGTGTCATGGGATCCTTTAGGCCATCTAAGCATACTGCGCCATTCGAAGAGGGCGCGGATGTCACGAAGCCACGAAACGCGAACAAGCGCATTTATCGCCAGCCCCCGGTGCTATCCTCGAAATAACGCTATGCTCTTGCGGAAGGCCCTTCGGCGCACGGTTTGCGGCCTGGCCGGTATGACTGCGCTTTTCGCCTTCCAGCGTCCGTTTCGCGAACTGCCCGGCATCGAATATCGGCTGGGAGCGATTCCGCTTCCCGCGGATTATCAAGAGAAAACCGAGTGGGCCTTCGCCAGGCTGATGTTTCCGCCCGGCCCGCTCAATGGATACTACGGCCGCGACCTTGATTGGCACACTGGGATATCGCTCTGGAGCCAGGATTTTCCGCGCGCGGACCGGCACTTTTCCCTGGCTGTGCGGCGGCTCAGCAGGATCCACGTGCGTTCCGCCGAGCAACTGGTCAATTTGGACGAAGGCGATGCATACGATTGGCCTTGGCTCTACGCGGTGCAGGTGGGCGAGTGGGGTTTGACGGATGCGCAGGGTCAAGCTCTGCGCGAATACTGTGAACGCGGCGGCTTCTTCATGGCCGACGATTTCCACGGAATCGACGAATGGCGCGAGTTCGAGAGCCGCATTACGAAGGCGTTTCCCGGCCGTCCCATCGAAGAGTTGCCCGACGGCGACGCGCTGTTCCATACCGTTTACGACCTCGACGAGAAACTCCAGATTCCCGGGCAGGCGCACCTGCGCGCGGGGTACAAGAACGGACCTACGGGTATCGGTGCGCACTGGCGGTGCATTCGCGACGAGAAGGGGCGCGTGATGGTGGCGATCTCCTACAATTCGGATGTCGGCGATGCATGGGAATATGCGGACGACCCGCTATATCCAGCGAAATTCGCGGACCAGTCTATCCGCATGGGCGTGAACTATATTATTTACGCGATGTCGCACTGAGGCGGTTTCCGACTGGTGCGCGGCGCCCCAGCTTCGGCTTAATGAGATGATTTGACAGGGCTTCGGGCGTCTGTTTAAATGGAATAACGCACACCTGTTGCTCCTCAGTAGCTCAATGGTAGAGCATTCGGCTGTTAACCGAAGGGTTGTAGGTTCGAGTCCTACCTGAGGAGCCAAACTAACCTCTTTATTTCCAATACATGTCTTAGATAACGTACGGTTTGCGCGACGTGTCGCCTGCCTTCGGCTTCATCGCGAATTACCTATCCTTACCCGAATTTCCTATTCCATGACCCCTGGGGTACCCCCAGTTTCCCCCCAGTGTTTTCGCTAGCATTGTGCCGACAGGTTCGCGCGCGCTGGTTCCCCGTTTCCTCGCGGAAGGGCAGGCCCGCTCCGAAATTGCACCTCTGGCGTAAAGGGCCGCCGGTTTCACCGGCTATCCAGATCTAGTTTTTCCAAAGCACGGCGCACCTCAACCGGATTGCGCAGCCGAAAAGCGGCGCGAGTCTGACGCGCTGGGCCAACGCAAGCCGTGATGCCCTGCGAAAGAGCTGCGAATGCCGGCTCGTCAGCAGCGTCATCCCCAATGTAGATCGGCAGCGCGTAGCGGCTGACGTAACGCAAGTAACGACGAACCGTATGGCCTTTCCCTCGTAGTTCACGTGGCATCACTTCCCAGGTGTGATCTCCCTCAGCTACACGTAGCCAACGGCTGAAACTGGCGTGCACTTTCTCCAGCGCTACGCGTGCGCGCCGGACCTCGAACGGCGTCGCCCCGCGGTGGTGCAAGGCGAAGGTCGTACCCTTGTCCTCAATCCAGAGATCGGCTGCGTGGTTCAGCCTATGCGTCAACTCACTTCGGGCTTGCGCTAATATTCGCAGGGTTGCCATATCCACCTTCGGCTCGGCGCCACTCTCCCAGCCGTACAACCCCAGGCAACGTATGCCCGGCAATGCGACGCGCTTGCAAACGTCCGCCTGCCGCCGCCCACTGATCACCCAGACGTGCAGCCATTGGCGGCGAGACAGCCGCCGGAGCACGCTCCGCGTCGCCGGCGGCAACTGCACTTCCGCGGGACGTGCTTGCAAGGGCGCAAGTGTGCCATCGAAATCCAGAAACAACGCAATCGCTTTAGCGTCCCGCAGCCGCGGCCGCACCGTATTCCAGCTCTCAAGCAGGTTGCGCATAGATGAAACCCCTATAGCCCCGCACGAAACGACGTCAAGCCCGATTCCACGTACTGGCCGGGGCCGCTATCTTCCGATGTTTTCAGGCGGATGGCCGCGAGCTCAGCGATCAGCGAGCCAGCCCAACGGTAGATGTTGTGCTCGCGCACGTAGGTGCGCATTCGCGCCATGCGCGCGTGGCGCTCTTCAGGCGCCATCGTCAGCGCCCGGTGAATCGCATCTGCCAAGCCTCGCGTGTCGTAAGGGTTCACCAGCAGGGCGTCCGTCAGCTCGAGGCTAGCACCCGCGAAGCGGCTAAGGATTAGCACGCCTTGCTCCTTACTGCCTGCGGCCACGTACTCCTTCGCTACGAGGTTCATGCCGTCGTGCAGCGAAGTCACCAGGCACAGGTCGGCGGCGCGGTAGTACTGCTGGATCTGCTCGTGGCTGTGGTGGCGCGCCAGGAGCACGATCGGTTTCCACCCATTTTTCCGGAACCGCCGATTGATGCGCTCGGCTTCTTCCGTCACTTCTTCGATCAGATCGTGGTAACGCCGTATGTGCGTGCGGCTGGGCGCGCCAATCTGTACAAAAGTGAATTGTCCCGCATAGTTTGGATAACGCTCGAAAAAACTTTCGAGAGCCCCGAAACGTTCCAGGATCCCTTTGGTGTAATCTATGCGGTCTACGCCAATGCCCATCATCGACGCCTCCACCCCTGCTGCCTGCAGCAAATTCGAACGTTCGATGTAGACTGATTGCTCCGCCGGCTGAGATCGGTCCACACTGAAGGCCACGCTGATCGGGAACGGCCGCACATAGGTGAACTGCCCGCCTCGATTCACCGCAAACCGCTCCCGGTCGATGCGCGATTCCAGAAGTCGGTCCACGGTGTCGAGAAAGTTATTGCAGTGCGCCTGTACATGGAAGCCTACCAAGTCTCCGCCCAAAAGTCCCTCGAGAAGCTCCGCCTGCCACGGGCAGATGCCGAACGCCTCGGGATTCGGCCACGGAATGTGCCAGAATATCGCCACCCGGGCGTCCGGCCGCGCGGACTTGATCATTTTCGGTATTAACGCGAAATGGTAATCCTGCACAAGAACTACTGGATTCTTTTCACGGGCGATCTCTTGCAGCACGGCATCGGCGAACCGTTGGTTGACCGCTCGATAAAATTCCCAATCCTGCGAGCGAAAGATCGGCCGCGTATGCGCAATGTGACACAGCGGCCACAGCCCTTCATTGGCGAATCCGAAGTAAAAACCCTGTTCCTCCTCGGGGGTCACCCACACACGGCGCAGTGTGTACTGTGGATGCTCCGGTGGAACCCGCACATGCCCGAACTCGTCCGCGGTTTCTCGATCGGCATTACCAGTGGCTTGTGCAATCCAGGTTCCCTTGGAAGCGCGCAGAATTGGTTCCAGCGCGGTAACCAGCCCGCTGGCTGGGACGGAGCATTCCACCGCGCCACCACGCCGCACGTGTTCGTATGGCTCACGGTTCGAGACCACAAATAGGCGGCTGCCCTCCAGCTTGGATTGAATGGAGGCCCGCAGACGCTCCTCGGTCCAAAGCGATTCGCCGGCGTCCCGCAGGCGCGCTTCCTCTTCCGCCGCGGCGCGCGCAGCAGTCAGCGTCGTAGCCAGGCGCGCCGCCTCGCGCTTTATAGGCTCGAAGTCCGCTTCCTCCGGCAACTCCGGGACTTCGGACACCGCTCCGCGCCGCAAGTCGCGAAGCCACGTTTCGAGACGGCGAAGTGGACGACGCAAACTCAAGCGCAGAATCAGGAGCGTCGCGCCCACAATCATGAGCGTTTGCAATGACACACCCACCAGCGCGCGTCGCCAGAGAGAAATCTCCTGCGCGTCAATGTAACCCGCATCCTGATAGATGGCCAGCATTCCGACTGCACCGGTATCGCTGGTCATTGGTTGCGCCATCACGTGCATCGTTCTTCCACCCAGATGGAAGAACTCACCATTGCCGCTGTGCCGCGACGCCTGCCGTAAGGCGGCGGCCATGGGCGCTTGTGGGTTTTCTAGTCCGGGCGTCGTCGCCAGCAGCTTCCCCTGCACGTCGTAGACCGCCACGCCCGCAAGTCGTTCATGATTTTGGAGCTGCAGGATCACCCTCTGTAGGGCGCCAGTAGAGTTCGCTTGTACCAATGGCGCCGCAGATTTTTCAAGGCTGTCGGCGATGATCAGCGAGCGCCGCTCTAACTCATGCCGCAAGCCGTGCCGTTCCGTCTGGGCTTGATACAGCGCCAGGCCGAGCGAGACCAAACCCACTCCCGCCACTAGAGACCAAATGAGACGCACGCTTAGCCGCATGGTTCCACCTTGACTCACGCTCCCGTGAGTCGGATTTTCTGCACAGTTATTCCTGATTCGCTCCGCGGTACAGTTGACTATACTCCAGTTGCTCGCTACGCTCAGCCGCAGTCGCTACAGTTTGATCAGCACATTCGTATCGAACCACCCCAAACCCGCGGCGTTCCCGACAGGAGTCGAAACCACGATTCCACCGAAGCAATCTCTCTGGACACGCTAATGCCGTTCGGCGTAGAATAAAACCGAAGGCTCGGTTCGACAGGCCAGCGCAAAGCGCACCCTCCGAAAGGCACCTTTCAAAACTCAGTCAACTTGTGCCGTAGCGGATTCCGCGTTTTTCCGGATTTCCGTCCCGTTTGAGTTGAGGAGTGCATCTCGCGAGGGATGCCGGATGTCGAAGAGGAGCATGTTGAAGCGGTTTGAGAGAAACGGGCGTGGACGGTCGTGTCGGGCCATCGCATTGCCGGGACAGCTTCATAGTCAGTCAGGATGTCTTCTACTCTGGACGAGCCAGCAACCGCCCTGTACAGGAACCCAGGTCAGAGGGGCTGGCGAAACTGATTGGTGGACCTCGACCCAGTCCGTTAGGCCATCCAGCCGTGTCCGCAGCCACATCGCGGGCGCGCCGAAGCACTGTTGAGGCTGCTGGTAGACAAGCGGGTACACAGACATGCAGGCGCGTGGGCGCCTAAAAGCGGCGAGTAATCGCCGCGCCTAAGTCCACGGTGCGAAACGACGGGCCGGCTCCATACCGAACGCCAGTTGCTTCACGCAGGGTAAGCGCTCAGGGGGGGTCAAAACCCTCTGTGTGCTTACTCTGAGCCTCACCACCCGAACCACCCTTCGGGTGGAAGCAATGAAGCAGCAAGTGATTTGTACAACATTTTGGGTTATAATTGTTTTGGCTCGGTTCGTCAGCCAGCGCCACAGGCGCCGCTTTCGAAAGATCCCAAATCAGACGCGACTTCAAAATCGAAGTCGTAAGTCGGGAGACTTTCGAATGATAGAATCGCCGCAAACTCAAAGCCAAATTTGGCCGATTGATCGGTTAGTCGCCTACGCCCGCAACCCGCGCAAAAACGATCCCGCTGTGGATCGCATGTGCGGCAGCCTCCGGGAGTTCGGCTTCAAGATCCCCGTGCTCGCCCGCAGCAACGGCGATGTCGTCGATGGCCACCTTCGTCTCAAGGCCGCGCGGAAGTTGGGCTCATGGCCCGGCGGCGACACAACCTGCATCCCCGTTATTCTCTGTGACGAGTGGAGCGAAGCGCAGGTGAAGGCGTTCCGGCTCCTAGTCAACCGTTCGGCCACTTGGGCGGATTTCGATGAGGAGTTACTCGCTCTCGAACTGCAAGAACTCAACGCAGCTGATTTCGACCTCGATCTCACTGGTTTCAACCCGAAAGAACTCGACGATCTGCTCGCGCTTCCCGACGAGGAGAAAGCCAATGAAGCGCCACCGGTTCCGGAGAATCCGGTATCGCGTACCGGCGACCTATGGCTCTGCGAAAAGCATCGTGTGTTGTGCGGCGACGCCACCAGCGCCGACGATGTCGCTCTACTGCTCGGCGAGCGCAAGCCGATCCTCCTCGTTACTGATCCACCCTACGGCATCGAATTGGATTCGGAATGGCGCGACCGCGCCGGCCTGAACGGATGTGGCCCCGCCGAGAGTTCCTACATGAAGCATCGCACGGCGGCCCACACCGAAACGACGATCTCCGGCGATACGAAGGCCGATTGGTCCGAGGCGTTCGAACTAGTTCCGAGCCTGCAAATCGGGTACGTCTGGCACGCGAGCAAATTCACCCGCGAAGTGCTCAACGGCTTGTTGCGTATTGGCTTCGAGCACCACCAGCAAATCATCTGGGACAAGGGCCGCACGGTCCTCACGAGGACGCTCTATTGGTTCCAACATGAGCCCGCCTGGTTCGTCCGAAAGAAGAATGCTCCGTGGTACGGGAAGGCCGGCGAGAACAGCACGATCTGGGCGTCGCCTTCACCGAAGTTCATCATGGGCGGATCGGATGAAGACAAGTTCGACCACCCAACACAGAAGCCGGTGGAGCTGATGCGCCGGCCGATTCTCAATCACCTGAAGCGCGGCGAACTGGTTTACGAACCCTTTCTCGGATCGGGTACCACGCTGGCCGCGGCCGAATTGACGGAGCGCGTCTGCTGCGGAATCGAGCTTGATCCCAAGTACGTGGATGTCATCATCCAGCGCTGGCATACACTGAGCGGGAAAAAAGCCAAGCTCGAGGGCGACGGACGGACTTTCGAAGAGATCGCGGCGGAACGGCGAAATGCCGAGATAGGAGAGAGGAGATGAAAATATCGATGGCCAATAACGAGCGAACTGAGTCTGAGCGGTTGGGTCAACTGCAGGTTGAAGTTGCGAGGAAGTGTCTCGGTTTGATCCGTGACATCGCGGAGCGCGGAGCGGCCTCCTGGGACCCGGCGGATGTTGGATACGCTCTATAGGAACTGAGCCAGGTTCTTCTCGAAAGAACAGGTATCGAGGATCGCAAGTTCGAGCCGGCGCCCGCAAACGAGATTCCGGACCTCGGTCGGCTCTACCTCGAACTCCAATGGGTCAATGCTTTCTCGGAAGACATGTCCGCGCAAAAACAATACAACTGACCCATGGCGACGCCCAGAACAGCCCACGTAGAACAGTCCCCCTCGTCCATTCTGGCTGCTCTCGCAGTTCGGCCCATCGAGCGTTCCCTGTTGATTCATATCGCCGAAAATCGCATAGAGGTGACCCTCGGTGGTAACGCCGATCTTCGCATGATTCCCGTCTTTCTTTGCGACTCCCTCTAGCCCGATCGGCGTTCCGTTCCACGTGCCCGCGGTTGCGATGTCCACTGCCCCTGGTTTCTTGAGGCTCGGATCCCAGCATCCGATTGTTGTACTTGCCGTCGTCGTGGGAATCTCGGGATGGGACCACCAAGTCGCCGCCCTCAGTGATTGCCCGCCCAGCAGCGAAGAAGACCAATTGCCACGTCGGCACCAGCAGCTTGGATGGCTTCGAGATCAACTGGACGCCAGTCGATAATGTGGTTATCGTCGCGACCGTGCTCACCGAAACCTTCGCGCCGAGACCTGTGACCAGGGCCTGAACGTCGGCCGGACCGCCATTGTTGACAATTTCCGCGTTCGACGGACCCGTCACCA
This sequence comes from Bryobacterales bacterium, assembly GCA_963763545.1. Taxonomy (GTDB): domain Bacteria; phylum Acidobacteriota; class Terriglobia; order Bryobacterales; family Bryobacteraceae; genus PALSA-243. The sequence goes on along the minus strand of CAVXPE010000008.1, from coordinate 134,290 downwards.
CGCTCGCATTCGCCAAGCCTTTCAACACCGCGACCACGTCGCCCTTGTTGAGCTTGAGAGCGAAGAAGTGCTGACTGACCAGAACGTCATCGTCTGCGACGCACCCCAGCGTGTTTCCATCCCCTTCCCGAGGGTGGACCGCGCTTCCGGAGCCCGGCCAGGAGGGCGTGGAGACCTGCATCACGAAACCATTCCCATTGGCATCCCAAGCCATCATCCCTTTGGAATGGCCCCAGGGTGCGCCTAGCGTTGCCACGGGGGAGCCGTCGAATTGATCATTCCAGAGCACGTAGAAGTAGTGCCCCGTGTACACCTGGTTGAATGTCGCACCGATCGGATCGCTCGTCGTATCGCCGGCACATCCGGCGCCTTTCATCAGCTTGGCGTTCTCGCTGCTGGCAACGGCGAACTGCTGGCCGAAGCCTGATTTGTACGTCTGAACAGCGCCCCCGAAGAGGCACGCTCGTTGCGCCGCGCCGCATCCATTAAAGGTAGCGGTATTGAACTTGAAGACGAACCACCAGTCCACGGGCTGTCCGCTCCTCAAGAGCGGGACCGGCGCGCCGGATTGCGCCCACGCTGACGCCGCCCACACGACAATCGTGAACCGCAGCAGCAAGCTTCGCTTTTGTTTCATTTCTTCCTCCTTTTTCATCACACGCCACGCACGCGGTTCGTAACGTTTTCGATGGACAGCCTGAATTGGGAATGCGAAACGCCTTCCTCATATCTGGTTAATCGTACTGCGCCAGGAAAACGGGACAGAGCCTTCAGCGTCCGATCCAATAGTGCAGAATAACCGACCAACGTTACGCCAACCAAGCTCACTCCCTCTTGCGTGCTGCCTTCCGGCGCGATATTCGTGGACACGAGCGGCGTTCCGACCAAAACTGTCAGGCAGGGGGCCCACAGACAACTACGGCATGCCCGACCGTCGTTGCTGAGCGGATGCGAAAAAGATGAGTGGCTTTGTGAATATCCGCGTTGCGGATATTCAAGCGTGCTATGAGTTATGGAGGAGCCGAGTTCATCACGGAGCCAAGGTACAAGTACGGCGAGACGCGCTGCTACATCCGCGATTCTGACGGTTATATTATCGAGGTCGGACAGAGCACCGACCTTACGACGGTTAACGCTCGGCCCAGGTTCAGGCATAGGAAGGAGCACCATATGAACTTAAGGAAACAACGCACATGACCGCCCCCATCACGTCGAACACGCTTGGCGTCAACGTTTTTACGGCCCCGGGAAAGACTCTGGTCGGCGAGCGGCCAAAGCCCTTCGGCGAAGCGCTCGGCTTTGACCCTATCACTTCGACTTTAATCTTCGGCGAGTACGACGCGGTGCTGGTAGACGCAATGACAACGGTGGCTGAGGCCGAGGCTCTTGCGGATTGGGTTGCGCTGCACAACCGCAACCTGGAGACCATCTATATAACGCACGGCCATTTCGACCACTTCTACGGTCTGAGCATTCTGCTCGACCGATTCCCGAGCGCTCGGGCGATAGCAACGCCCAAGACGGTGAACGCCATGCAGATGTCTTTCACTCCCCCAGTGGAGCGGTTAGCCCGCCGGTTGTTTCCTGGGCAAGTGGCCACTAAATTGGTTGCACCTCAGCCCTATGAGCACGACACGTTCACTCTCGAGGGCCAGGAATTGCGCATCATCGAGCAGGGCCACACCGATAGTCCCGATACGACGTCTCTGTACGTTCCATCGATCGACCTGGTCGTCGCTGGCGACGTGGTGTACAACCAGTGCCACATGTACGTCGGCGACACCACCCCCGAGAGCCGGAAGAACTGGATCGCGGCGCTGGACCGGTTGGCAGCGCTGAAGCCGGCGATTGTTGTTGCCGGTCATAAGAAGCCTGGTGCGCCCGACTCACCGTCGGCGATCCAGGACACCAAGCGTTACCTGCAAGACTTCGATCGGGTGCAGAAAACCGCAACGTCCGACCAGGAGCTGTTCGATCAGATGACGGAGCTATATCCGCACTGGATAGCCAACCAGTCGTGGTTGATGTTCGGATTCCCGAGCGGCTGATGTGAACGCTCGCTCGCGTATGATCGGAATCGGAGTCGTCAATGAACAGCGTACAAATCGGACAGAAGAGCTATGAGATGCCGCCGCGGGACGGGTTCACCGCATATTTTCTCACTGTCGCCGACATCGACCGATCGGCTCGCTTCTACGAAACGGTCTTCGGAGGTCGGACAGAACAAGCCGGACTTCACGTACGGTTAACGCTCTGATCGCGGTGGCGTAGGAGGGCGGACGGCGGATTTTGCGGGTATAATCCACGCTTAGGGGCTAAATCATGAATCGCCGTTCCTTCCTCGTGGCTGGGTTCGCCGCGGCGGCAGCCTCTCGCGCCGCCGTCAAACGGTTGGATCCCTCCCGCGTAAGCGCCATCAGCGACGAAGTCGCGCGTTCACCCGCCGACGCCATTGCGTTCGCTCACACCTTCGGACTGCAGTGGCTGTCTTTGCGCGATATTCCGGCGCCGCTGGGTACGAAGTCGGTCAGCTACCACACGCTCGAACCCGATGAGCTGCGAAAGGTGGCCAATGAGTTCAAGTCCGAGGGCATTGGCATCGGCTTCCTCGATACGCCGCTTTTGAAATTCAGCCTACCCGGGACCGAGCCAAAGCGGAAGACGCCTGAACAGCCTGCCGCGCGCGCGCGGCGCATCGAGCAGGATACGGCGCAATTCAATCGCCGCCTAGACGACCTGCGACTGGGTTTCCGCGCGGGCAATGCCTTCAACTGCACCCAAGTGCGGATCTTTACGTTCTCGCGTGTAGAGGATCCGGAATCGCTTTTCCCCCGCATCGCCGATATCGTAGGCGAGATGGCGGCGATGGCGCAGAAAGAGGGGTTCCGACTGCTGATCGAGAACGAGGCTTCTCAGAATGCGGGCACGTCCGCCGAAACCGCCAAGCTGATCAAGCTGCTGCCGCAAAACGTGGGCGTGAATTGGGACTCGCTGAACGGTTTGGCGTTGGGGGAGAAGCCTTTTCCGGACGGCTACGAAGCGGTGCGCCACGACCGCGTTTGGAATGTGCACGTCAAAGGGAAGAGCTTGCTCGATTATCCAGAGCATCAGGACTGGCCCGCGATTCTCGACGCGCTCGAACGTGACCGCTTTGCGGGGCGGCTGGAGCTCGAAACCCACATCTTCGGAGAGGGCCAAGTGGCAGCGTCGAACGCGTCCATGAAGGAGATCATGCGCCTTCTGAGTACGCGTCAGAACGGGTGAGCGCGACCTGCGTGAAAACGGTTGTCCACCCGGATAAGGCTCTGGAGACCTTGGAGTGACGCGCCGTTTTTCCCGGAGATACATCCGCGTCTCCGCCTCATCAAGTCCTCTTCATTCCAGTTGCCGTCCTTCGTGGTGTCGCAATTCGGCATGACGGCGCGCGCGATGCGACCGAAGCACTTCCGCCCAACTCGGCCACCTGCCGTTGGCAAAGGCCCTGCTTACACAGGAGGCGACGCGAAATCTGGCGAAGGCAAACGGCCGCGCGGGAGCGATCGTGGGGACGTTCTCCTAGCAACGGCTCGCCGTGCTTCACTTCCTCTGAAGATGACCGTATATTCTGGACTCCACTGCGTGACCGGTGCTTGAGTCACTTCACAGCGCTGCGTATTTCCATCCATGCCGCGGCGCTGGATGAACTGCTGGCGCGGGCGGAGAAAGAAAGTTTCTCGCATCTGAGCTTTCTCGATCGCCTGTTGGGCGCCGAAGCTGGCGCGCGGCGCGAACGGGCCGTGGCGCTCCGCATCCGCCAAGCCCGCTTTGCCGAGCACAAGACGCTCGAAGGCTTCGACTGAAACTTCAACCCGAAGACCTTCGACCGAGTTCAGTTAGAAGAACTGGCCGCCGGCGACTTTATCCGCCGCAAGTCCAATCTGGTTATGGTGGGATTTCCCCCATCACTAAGCAGAAAAGTGCATTTTATAGCTACCGATATTTACCGATAACGCCGCCGTTCGGGCGTGCCGGCGACGCTGCTTCCAGAGTCGAGACGCGGCCGCGACGCCGTGCTCGTTGGAATCCTAGACGATCTCCCGAATCACGGCCGCAGCTTGTCGAGACGCGACGGCGAACCGGCCCCTGGGCCTCTATCACTCATTTGGTCAAGCTTCTTCTAAAAATCCAGCCGCAGAGGATTCCACGCTCATCATAAAAATGAAAAGGCATCTGCCTTTTCTTACCCGGGGTGAATCGTGAAACCAAATTCCTCCACCTCAAAACGCCTGCGATGTTAGGCGAGCGCATCGATGGATGGCGCGTGTGCTGGCTGGGCGGGTGGGACCGAGGCAGGCTTTTCTACTTGGTGATGGTGGAAAGGGGACTCCAGAGCAGTGGCGAGAAGCCCCCGCTCCGGTAAATGCCTGAGGCCAAGCAACTTAACTCAATATTCGCCCACTGCACGGCGTGCTCACAATCGCCGTTTTCCTCTCATCTGCACTCATCTGCGTATTCTGAGTTGGCCGATCGCGAGAGGCCTGTGGTGGCGCCGAACCAAAGATTGCCCGTCCAATCCGCGAACCCCACCTCCATGTTGCCGCTCGCGAGGCCGTCCGCCCGGTAGTGCAGATGAAAATACCCTGGATATCCGGGAGCGTCGCCAAAAAACAAAATATCCGCTAACCGTCCGCCGATTGGCAACTGTTGGAGGAATCGTACCGCCCGCGATCAGGCCAGGGTGCCCCCGCAGGAAATCCTGAAAGCCGGCATTTTAAGGCGCTGCGATTTTTTTTCACCGCTAGCGCAGAAATCGCTTTTATTTGTCGCCTCTGTTTGTGACGGGCAATTCAGAGATTCTGAAGCACCAACACATTCTAAAAAAGGAAACGACCGACATGACACTCAAGACGAACCTGATCATCATTGCCGCCGGGGGGTTGCTGCTTTCTTGCCTCAACCTTTCCGCGCAGGCCTACTCGCACGATTCCGGCCCCGCGACCACAAACACCGACTGGATGGCCCACGTAAGCGACAATCGCAAGTTGGCCAATATGACCATTCCCGGCACGCACGAATCGTGCTCGTCCTACACCGGAGACTTCGGATCCGGAGACGCCATGTATACCCAATCCATGTCTCTCCAAAGCCAGCTTCAGTCGGGAATCAGGGCCTTCGACATCCGACTCGGACCCACGGTCAATAGCAGTACCGTCGACTATTCAAGCCTCAGCGTCTATCACGCGAATTACTACCAGGGATTGAACTTTGACGATGTGATGGCCGCGTTTTCGGCCTTCTTGTCCGCGCACCCGCGGGAAACCATCCTGATGCGCGTGAAGAATGAAACCACCGATAACCTGAGCATGAGCACCACGCAGTTTTACGATGCATTCCTGACTTACCGGGGGAAATATTCCAATACCTTCTGGTATAACTCGCCGTACGTCGGTAATCCCACTCTGGGACAGCTGCGCGGCAAGGTGGTAGTCCTCCGCGATTTCTATGGCGATGACGCTTGGGGCTGGGGCCTTGACTATTACAAATTCGTCATCCAGGATAACTACGATCTCAGCGACAACTGGGACCTCTACAATAAATGGCAGCAGGTTCAAGGGCAGCTCGCCATGGCGAATAGCATGTACAGCATGGGCAACCCGCTTAATGCGATTTTCATGAACTACCTGAGTGGCTCGACCGGAGTATTTCCTTATTTTGTCGCGAGCGGCAAATCGAGTCCCCAAACCAATGCTCCGCAATTATGGACGGGTGTCAGTACAACTTCGGCAAGCAAGTGGCCCGACTTTCCCCGCAAGGATTGCTTGGGTAGCCTCTGCTCGATCTATTTCGACGGCACGAACGACCTGTCCGCTAACTGGATCGTGAACAACGGAGGTTTCGGAAATGCCGATTCCGGATTCGGAATCGTGATGGCCGATTTCCCGGGTCCGAGCCTGATCGGAACCCTCGTTTCCATCAATCTGCTCGATGCGGCATTCTACCCATCACATTATTAAGATCGGCATCCTCAACAAAGCAGGAACAAAGATCAGCGCCAAAACGGCTCCAAGTTGAGCATCACCTGGGGCCGCATGGGACCTAGTCCTCGGTTGGAAGTCTTTTTTGCGATTGGGATTCTAATCGCGATTCGTAAGCTATTGCTGCCGCCCGCACCTGCTTTAACAAGGCTGGATTAGAGTCCGCGGTGCCTGATCCCCGGGCAACCACCGCCACACGATGCGTCAAGCCATCGAGGAAGAGTTCATCCTCGACGTGCTGAAGCACTACACGACCTACGCAGCCTACTTCAAACTGCTAAAGGCGCGCACGGACGACCCGAACGTCGAGTGCAAGAAGGCCGCCCGCGCATTCAAGGTTCATCCCGCCAAGGCGTGCAATGCGACCATCATTTCGTTGGACGACGCGCCGCGGTCAACGAAAAAGGCGTCCAGCCGGTGAAGATGCATACCGAAACTCCGGGCGTGAAAATCAAAGGCCCTACGCGCATCTACATTCCGTAACGCGTGGCGTGCCTTCCCGAAAGACCAAATCGACCGCATAGACGCAAGGCTCCCGGCGGCGGCGCGACGAGGGCACCGCCACAGCAGCGTCTGATGTCCCGGCGCGGCCGTTAAACAGGCTCAGTAGCGCAGACCGGCCCATGACTCCGATCGGTCGTCCAGGGTTACTTCAACTACCACGCAGTACCGGGCAACATCGACAGTCTGTCCGCATTTCGTTATCGGGTGACCCGGCTCTGGCGGAGCATATTGATCCATCGGGGCCAGAAGCACAACCTCACTTGGGATCGGATGCGTAAGCTCGCTGATCGGTGGATTCCGCAGCCGCGTGTTCTCCATCCATACCCCCGAGTTCGCTTTGACGCCATACATCCAAGATAAGAGCCTCATGCGGTAATGCCGCTCGTGGGGATCTGCGCGGGGGTGTTGGGTGACCGGCATCCCTACCGCGACCGTCGCCGACCTGAACGATGAGTACATCGAAAAGATGGAGGATGTGTTGGAAGTCTATGAGCGGCCTTATGATGCCACAGAACCAGCAGTTCGTCTGGACGAAAAGTCGGTAACCCTCCATGCCGATGTCCGGCCCCTTTCTCCGGCCGTGCCGGGCAGAGAGGCTCGCCGGGATAGCGAATACGAACGGTGTGGCACGGCCAACACTTTTTGCGCCGTCGAACCTAAGGCAGGCCGGCACTTCACTTCTCCCACGCCCGACAGGTCCGCGTTTGAATTCGCGCGCTTCCTGTGCGATCTCGCGATGGAATACCCGGAAGCCAAGACGATTCATTTGGTGATGGATAACCTTAACACCCACGACCGCAAATCGCTGACAGGTGTTTTCGGCGAGGATATCGGCAGTGAGATCTGGAGTCGGTTCACCGTTCACTACACGCCGAAACATGGGAGTTGGCTGAATCAAGCCGAGATTGAGATCAGCCTGTACGCGCGGCAATGCTTGGGTGGCAGAAGAATTCCAACTCTCACTACTCTCCGCCGAGAGACTCACTCCTGGAACCGCAGAATGAATCGAGCGCGGAAGAAGATCAACTGGAAATTTGATCGCAAAGCGGGCCGCCTCAAGCTCGGCTATAAATGAAACTCTTCCAAGCGGTCGAAGACCTAGTCTGGGCGGCGATGATAATCCGGTTCCAGACGCTATGGTCAAAAGCGCCCGATATCGGGTAGCGCTATCGTGATGCCGTTTTCTATCGGACCGCGTCTGGTTTAAACTCAAACAGCTTGGGATTGAAAACGTACGTCCGCTCCTGGGAGGCCTCCAGGCGTGGACTGACCGGGGCTATCCACTAGAGCGAACGAGACATTCTCGGCGTCCCTGCAGGCGCAGTCCCACAGTTCCAAAATCAAACCCACCATCACACAGGTCTGGATTGCAGAGCAGGCATGGGCGTTTGGCGACAATTCGTCTAGCGATTCGTGCGCTCATTCATAGGGAGTGTCGCTTACCAGAGTCATAGCGCTTTCGTCCGATTGAAAACCGCTTTCGGCCGTGCTAATTTGTCTCCTGGCTTATGCCGGATTCCAACACCCTCAGAACCGCCCTCCGCGTCTTGACCACAATCGCCGATAGACAGAACCCTCACCCGGACGACGTAGCCTCCCTCCTTCGCTATGCGCCCGATCTGGAACACCTGCCGCCAGACGGGCTTGCTTGCGCGATCATCCAGCGCGCGTTGAAAGCGCGTGAGGAGCGAGAAAAGGCGCAAGACGCTGCATAGGCTTTTGAAACCATGACCAAAGAAGAAATTGGTCTTTTTGGTGTAGCGACCACGAAGACCGGCGTCGAGGTGCCCCTAGGCGAGTGGAAACTGCGGCTCAACTATCCGGCTGTTGAGGGATGGTGCGACTTCTCGTGGTCTGGATCGTTTGTGATCACCGGCCGCGTGGATCAGACAGCTCTAAACCACGCTCACCGGAAAAGGGAGCCGATCGCGGTGAAGCTTGGTAACAGAGCCTGGGATTATTCCGGACGGGTGTTTATTTTATCGATTGCCACTTCACCTACTGAGAGCACGCCCGCTGATTGTATAACGGTTGAGTTTCGGGGTATTGGCAAGTTGACGCAGGTGTACGCTGTGCGGACGAAAGGCGGCGCAGCCTGACCTTCGGCTTCGCAGCGGCCGAGGGCATGCCGCCTTAGGCTGGTCTTCCCCTCCACGATGGCTTCGGTCATGACACAACTTTGCCCCATCGCCCCTGGTTGGGAAGAGGGATTCCTCGGACGCTTATTTTGATGGCACACGCTGTCACCTCACATATACGGCGACTACGTTAGAAACCGGCTGACCGGGAGAGTCTATCGGCACGCTAAGCTGCAGTGCGATCTCGACGCGCCGTACGCCGTTACCCAGGTCCGTGCCCGGCGAGCTCTCGATGTTGGCGGGTGCCTGGACTGGGATCTGAAATACCGCCAAGATGAATCCGGGCATCGAGGATACTGCCAGCGGGGCTGCCGAAGAATTTGGCCCGCTGCGTTCCCATGACGAGTAAGTCGGAATCACTGGGGATACGGTCGCTGAGAGCGCAATGGCGCCTGGAGCGACCAACGGAACCGTCACGCCCATTCCGGTTGCGAACAGCGTGATCGTCGAGCCCGCAGGGGCCGGATGATTCACATCGTTCTGCGTGCCATCCTGGTTGAGCGCGTTGGCGTCAGCGTAGTTCGAGTGGGATATGACGTTTGGAAAATCGACCGTCAGCAAGCCGGGCAGCACGTTCGATACGGGCATCCATACCGGATTCGATGGAACGTTATTGTAGACGACTTCGATGGACGTAAAGAGGGTTGCCGGAGGGCCACCGTCTGCGACTCCTCCGGTCCTTGCACTGGCACGAACAGGGAGAAGGGGGGGCGCCGCGACAATAATCCGGCCCGGGGCGGTGGCAAGGATGGACGCGGGCACGCCATCAAACGTGACCTGCACACGGTCTAGTTCAACCGGCAAATTCCCTGTTGGATTAAGGCCCAGATTGACCGTTTCAGGTTCAAAACCCGAGATTGCGACCGAGTACGACCCTCCGCCTACCACCGCGCTAGTATCGCCGCTGAACGCGTTGGAAACTTGATCGAGCGAAATGGTCGCGGCCTGCGCCGTTTTCAAGCCCAGCACCGAGGTTGCGTTTTCGGATGGCAGCGGCGAAACGCCGGCATAAACCTCCCCATTCGCTCCCAAGGCGATTGCCGGTATGCCGCAATCCGGAAGGTAAGTCGCAAATTGAAGCGTTGATCCGTCGGCGCTCAGCTTAGCAATCGCGCTCGAGAACACGGTGCAAGGGGCCGCTCCGACGACCGGACTGCGTAAGGAAAGCCCACTGCTGGCTCCCATTGCAAGTACTGCTGAGCCAGTGGCGTCGATCGCTATCGCGCCTGTCTCGATCCCACACATGGCGGTGAAGATGGCAATGTAAGTCGGCTGCCAATCCGCCGCCCTCAGCTTCATCACGTAGGCATCGTCTGTCTCTGGTCCCGGGTTGGAATCGCAAGAACTCACAACTTGTGAAGAAAAGGCACCGGGCGTGGCGGATAAGCTGCCGCCGCCGGTTTGGCCGAAGAGAACGAGATTGTTCTGTGAATCGGTGGCCATTCCGGTGACGCTCCCACCATTGTTGGCCTGAGCAGCCGGAAGATACGCGGATTCGAGTACCTGCGAAGCGTTGTGATCCAGTTTCATAACGAACTGAGGCGCCAGGCCGGACGCGATGGAAGGCTCACCCGACGGGCCTCCGGAAACCGGCGTGGCTCCCGAACCCGCCACAGTTACCTCTTGGTTCGTATCTACCAGAATCGCGCCCGGCAGAGTATAAGATGCGCCTAGATATGTCGCAAGACTTAAAGTGGCGCTCGGCGATATCTTAACCAGGAAACCAGAGTATGACCCTTGTTCCAGACTTGTGATGATTGTTCCAGGCGTTGTCGGAAACCGAAGCGAATCGGTCGTGCCGGCCAGGTAAGCATTCTGGCTCGCATCAACCGCCAGCGCGATGGCGCTATTTAACGCTTCCCCACCCAGCGTTGCCGAATAAGTCAGCGCGCCATTGGTCGAAAACCTAGCCACGAAAACGGAATCTTCTCCGTGCGGTCCGATGTGCGGGACCGACACCGGGAAATCCGGCGAGCTGGTGTTGCCTGCAACATACACGTTGCCCTGCGCATCCAACGCCAATGCGACCGGTGCGTCCCGGTCCGAGCCTCCCAGGAATGTGGCCCACAACGTTCCTCCGTCCCGGGCGATCTTGGCGACAAAGGCATCGGAAGTCGAAGTTCGCGTCGCGTAAAGCGTGCAGTCAGGCCCCGCTGTAATGCTCAACACCTGGGTGAGCTGCGGCGTTGTCCAAGTGATTCCCAAGTCTGGGCTGAAGGAGACTCCGAAACTGCCTGGAACGCCATCCCCGAGGGCAAACAGGCCTACCGTCCCACCGCAACTTGCCGGCGACAGCAGGAAAGGCGCGTAGGTTTCCGGAAGAAAATTAGATCCGGATGTCGAAAAAGGCGCTTGCAGAGTCCAGGACGCCCCGCCGTCGGAACTCTTATAGAAGCCGTTCGCTAAGGCGGCTAACAGAATGTTCGGCAGAGCTGGGTCGACCGCCACATATAGAATATCGGAGAAGACCGAGGGCGGGGAGCCTTTCTGGGTCCAGGTTGCGCCGTAATCCGTTGTTAGATACAAGGTCCCCGTAACGCCCGCGGACTGGGCGACATAGATCCATCCTGGATGTGACGGATCGAATGCCGCCGCGCTCGGCGTACCCACTCCGCCCGTCGGACCGAAGCTCTGAAACGTTGATCCCCAGTCACGGGAAATGGAAATATTTAAGCTTATGACTAGCAGCGCACCCGATCCGGCTGGGTCCACAAGCAATTTCCCGTTACAGGAGATCCCGCATGTCCCGCCGACTGTCCAAGTCGCGCCGCCATCCAAACTTCGAACCAGAGTCCCTGATCCTGTGACCGCGGCGATATGCAGGTGATTGCCAGGGTCAATTGCCATGGAAGATGCGGTGATCGGATCGACCAATTGCCAGGTTTGTCCCGAATCCGCGCTCTTAAATATGCCGATCGGGGTGCTGGCGAAGATAACCTGTGGGACGATCGGATCGGCGACGACCACGCTGGCGCCCCCTGGCGGACTTGCCACATGCGTCCATGTCACCCCCAAGTCTGTTGTTCGAAGAATGGTCGATTCGCCAAACACCGGTTGCTCCGCATTCTTCACAGGAAATAGCGCCGAGTCGGTGGTGCCTGCAACATAAATATCCCCGCTCGAATCCGTGGCGGTAGCCTGAATCGAGTCTTGGCTGGTACCCGTTACAGATGCGATGACCAATCCCCTTAACACATTTTGCGGGTCCGGGCGAAGAGGACCATAACCGGGCTGTCCGCTTTGCGCTGCCGCAATAGCCGATGCGAGAAGGAGGATCGCGCTCAAGACAATGCGAGAATGCGGAAACACTAAAAATAGTTGGGGGCGCACGCTCCGGAAGGATTGTTCCATGCGACTGCTCGAAAGCATTTCGTTGGCGCTGCCTCGAAAGAGGCGTACGCTTAGGCGGCTCAGGCTTTAGAGAGCACACGCCCGCTTGCCGGCAATGTTCACCTCGAACACCAAGGATACCGCAATGTTTGAGTCTTTTACGTCGGTCTCAGATTCATATTCGTCAACACACGGTTGGAGGGGAATCCGAATTCCAGCATTAGGGCGGCGATTTCCCAGCATGTACAGCGCGAAACGAAACCACATTCCCTAGAAGGGCCGCTCGGCCAAACACAGATAAAGTTTTCAGAGCGGAGCCCTTTCCGCCCATCAAGCCTCGCCAGCGACGCCTGTTGGCCAGATGGGCACAGGAAGGAGGTATATCGGAGCCTGTCGTCCAGCACGTAAAAGTGCCGTGGACGAGTCTGCTCCATAAGAGCGGGAAGGAAACGCAGGAGTCGCACGGGCGGCGGTTGCGCGAAACTGAAATGTCGCGGCTGGATAAATTGGCCGGTTCCTCCATTGTTGCCCTTATAGCGCAGACTCGAACACTTCCAGATACCGCCTCGCAACGGCCTCCGGGAGAAACTGATCGAGATGCCGGTTTCGCTCGACCAATAGCTTCTGGCGCAGCGACGGGTTTGTCAACAGCTCCTTCAACGCCGCCGCCATCGCCGCGGCGTCTCCGTTAGGAAAAAGCAATCCGCAGGGCCCCACTGCATCCGGCAATCCGCCTCCACAAGATGCGACTAGGGCGCATCCCGCAGCTAGGCCTTCCAGCGCGACCACGCCGAACGGCTCAGCCCATATTGAGGGCACCATCATAACCTTGTGCCGCGCAACCTCTTTGCCGCGCCCCTCGCGCATTGCGCCCAGGAAAGTCACTTGGTCGCTCAACCCCAGCTCTGCAGCGAGTTGCTTCAATGCCGGCGCCTCCGGACCATCCCCGATGATAGTAAACGAAGGTCGCATTGCGTCGGCCTTCAAAAGCGCCAAGCTGCGCAATGCCAGGTCGCATCCCTTCGAAGTAACCAGTCGACCAACAAAGACGATGTCTTGCGTGCGGAATTCGCTCCCAAGGTCCTTGAATTCGCCGGGCTCAAATGGATTCCCAATGATGATCGATTTTCTCGGTAGACTCGCGGCGATTGCTTTGCTTATCGCCACGTTGTGCAATGCCGGAAGCATTGCGAACTTCAGCCGATCCTGCCAACCGCAACTGCCGTCGTTGCGCTGGAACCAGGTTTGATGGGTAACGACTACCGGTTTGCAAGCCGTGAAAATCGGAGGCAGCATGTTCAACGAAATGTTGTTCTGCCACGCCACGTCCGCGCTGCGTGCAAGCTTATAAAGCTGGCTGAACGACGGGCGCCGCCGGACTTCGTGCCCGGCTTCAACTGGCGGGCCCGGTGCAAATGTTGCCACCGTTACCGCTGATCCCAACCGTCGAAACTCGTCAGCCAGAATCCTCGAAACCGTTTCGATTCCGCCGATGCTGGGCGCGTAGGCGTAGGAGCATACCAGGATTTTCATAGAGTCGCCTCACGCTCAAATTCTGAACAAATGGAACTCCCTGCAGGGCAGGTCGACATCCCGACTCCATTCACCGTCGTCTGAACTTCCACAAACACATGACCGCTAATTGACTCGAAAGCTGCAGCTCAGGATTCCATTTTCCCTTCCTGGCTTCGAATAGTGTATGGCAATCGTCTCGATCGCCACCAATGTTTTTGGCGGCGCATGGCCGGAACGTCTGACCAGCATTATGAAGGCCCTCGGGCCCCTTCCGTCTGAACTCCACGGGAAACTTGGACGCGTTTCTGCGCAGTTCTCGGATGCTCCGCAGTCCCTCTCTTTTCTTATCCACCCTTTCGTGCCGGCAAGCCGCCCGCGCTTATCCCCCCGGTAACGGCAGCGCACAGAGATCCGCCGTAGAATTGCCGGGAACATTATGGTGGCAGGAGGAATGGGGGGAATGTCGTAAAGCGGCAGCGCGAGGTCTGGAAGGTAATTCCAAACGCATCTACCGGCTCTACGACGAATAGACCTGAAGCTTCGAAGCGTGGAGCGGAAAAGGTGCCCGTCGACGGAGAGTCCGTAAGCGCGGGAGGTAGGGTCGGATAGCATACGACAAGGGCGAAACGCTTTTACGCATCACTCAGATCCGGGATTCCCTCCTCCGTTTCTGAAGTGATTTTCAGGTTTGTAAATCGGTCTCCGGAGGCCCTTAACGCGGTGACATTCTAGCTTCGGTTGGTACGACTTTCGATAACGGATCAAAGGACCGGAGAACTTGCATCGCTCCTGGTACCTACCACGAGGACAGTTCAGTGCGAAGCGTAGCCGGCAGTCTCTTCAATTGGAAAACAGGTCCGCAAGCCATCGCCAAGGTTGTCCTCCCAAAACGCCCCGCAGAAACCGTGACGCTCGCGGGCCGCCACTCACCGCAATCGGTACCGACTTAACATACGTGACCGACCAATCCAGTTTCGCCGAGACGCACGAGTTCGAAGCGATCCGCCACGTGGTTTAGATACTCGATTACATCCGGGTAGAGCCAGAAGTAATCGTCCCACAAGATGACGGTTCCAGGCCCGGCAACTGAAAGAGCATTTTCCGTGTCGGCACTGATACAACCCATATCGTGGCCGCCATCGATGAGCAACAAGTCCGCCGAAGCGATCAGATCCTTGAGCCGTAGGCGTCGGGAGTCGCATTTCACTTCATTGATCCGGCCCTCACAGGCGGTCCCCCGATAGCACTGCCCTACGCGCTTTCTGGAGGACTGCACATGCGACTGGTCCACGTCGTTCAAATTGGAAAGGTCACCTGCCTCATCCGGCAGATCGATGGTCAGGATACGTGCATTCGGCGCGTTCATTGCGAGTACCGATGTACCATGTCCGAGAAAGGTTCCAAACTCGACAATTTGGTTGGGTTGCCGGGCCGCGGCAATCGCGGCGAGAGTTAGGTAGTAAGCGGGCCCGCCAAGAACGCTTTCCGTGCACGCCACCGGTATCTGCAAGGTTTCCGGACGTGCGCCGCCGTCTCTGTGAAACCGCTCGCAAAATGCTGCCGCGGGCAATTCGCGAATCTTGGCGTGCGACCGGAAATACACATTGCGAAGGTCGCTCCGGACCCGCTGCGAGCCGACATTTCGCCGGGTGAGAGCTTTCAGCCAGACAGCGGCCGCGGCCCCGGTCAACGAGAATGCCTTACTTAAGTCACCTATGCGCACCGCCGCCTCCGTATTTTCTAATCGCATGTCGGTTTACCGTGAGCGTTCCCGCGCGTCGAAACAGGAGTCCGGAACAGTTCAGCCGTGATGGGCACCAAATGCCTCTTATAAACTAGAAACAGATACGCTTCAGCTTTAGCCTTCATAGGGCCTCCAAGATCCATGCTCATGGTGTCCGATCCAAATAGACAGTTCCTGTTTCGAACGTCCCGCGCGGACCTTGTAGCGTTCGCATAGCCTCGCCGGCGTCACACCTCGCGGGGCGGCACAAAGCCAAGGCGACGGGAGCACCGAAGCAATCGGCGGGAGCCATCTAGTGACGCATAACCCGTGAGTCTTTCCGGAGCGCCTCGAGGGCACTGCTCGGCCGGGACCCATTACTTTGGTGAACTCTCCAGGTATTGCCACCGCACCCCCATTTTGTGAGGAGTCGCATCCCGTTCCCTGAGGCGGCCCCCACCTCAACCCAGCCTTCTCAGCAATTCCAAATCCACGTATACCAGATTCTTACCGAAGACCAGCGGCGCAAGCTCGAGCACATGCTGCAAGACGCTCGCGGGCAACAACTCCCAACCCGGTCGGCTGGAGGGGTCGTATCTCGCCACTGTGACCCTCCTTTGCGGCCGGCTTGCCTTAGCCTTTCCGTTAAAGTATTTCTGGTTCCGGTCGATAGCTGAAATGTGGGTATTGATCACCGTTCTCCGAGGGACGAACCGGTGCAGGGACTCGTCTCGGGCACCATTTTCGCAGGTTTGATGAAGCGGGGTTCGTTGCCTGCCGCCGGATTCAGTATCTTCCAACTTATCTCGTCTCTGTCTTACGCGCTGGCCCTCACTGGGGTGCTATTTGGCGACCTCTTCTGGGTTATAATGCCATGTATGGTCCTGCTAAGCATTGAGTTGTCGCTTCGGCTTGGCCTATCCCAACTACTTACTTCGGATATTACCCGAGTGCTCCATGGTAATACCCAACGGTCTACGTCAGGGATTATCTATCGTCATTATTGATCTTCTAGGGCGAAGCCGATTATTGTGAGCATTGATACGCTTTAGCGGTCTTTCTGGTATCTTCCAAGCTCTCGCGCATTCGCCCTGGTCAAGCCAGGACAACTATTCATAGGCGTTTCGCATATTCTCACTCGAAAGGCGGTTATTAGTAATGACCAAACGCAGCTTCTTTTGCATCGCGCTCAGCAGGTGCTTGCCTTTATTGATCGGTTCACTTCCAATGGCCGCCTTCGGCCAGAATTACATTACCCCGGCGAATGGTTACGCTATCAACGTCAAGGACTACGGAGCAAAAGGCGACGGTATTAGCGATGACACGGGCGCTATTCAGGCCGCGATTAATAAATTGGAAGCGAGCGGCGGCGGCACCTTAAACGTTCCGGCTGGCACTTATCTTCTAAATTCTTACCAGCCGAGTACTCATCCTTGGTTTTTCTATAACCTTCGCGTTGGCTCCAATGTCCTCATCGCTGGAGCCCCAGGGGCAAAATTTCTTCAAGGCCCAGGAGGACGATCGCCGCTGATCTCCGGCGCCACGGAGGTCCGCAATACCGTGCTGGTCTTTGGCACGGCAAATTACAACGCTATTACTTTTCAGGACCCTCTGCTTAATGGAGGCTTCTACTCTCTCACTCCAACTGTTGCAACCACCACCTCAGTTACTCTTGCCGACCCTAGCCAAGCGGTTCACTTCTCAGCCGGCGACTACGTCGCCATTTACGCCACCACCTCTGGCGATGTGATTCCGACCGAGACTTCGCAGGTGGTATCAGTCAACCGGACTACCGGCACCTTGGCTCTCGCGTCTTATCTTGCCAGATCGTTCGCCAGTCCGTCCATTGCCAACGTAACCGCGCTCGCCACCGTGAATACCGGAGTGCAAACTCTAGTGGTGCAGGGCACTGAACCCCTCGCTGCCACCGAACTCTTTGGATTCACAGCCCAAGACAGTCAGTTCATTAGCGATACCTCTATCGGCGGCGGTAATAGCTATGGCCTAAATATGAACACGATCGAAAACTTTCGCTTCTCGGGGATTGTAATCGGGTCAGTTGGCCCATCGTATACGTCAATCGAACTACCGCAACGGAACAGCCAGCACGGTGAATTCGATCACACTATCTTCTCGGTCCGTAGTGTAGGATTTGGAGAATACGCCGCCGATTGGACGTTCACCGGGAATGTGTTTTCGATCTTCCCTGACGCAAGCGTAAGCGCCGGTCTCGCCCTGGGCGGCCTCGACGTTATTTTTACTGGGAATACCGTGCAGGGCGCTGGCTCTGTTCCTTTACTCGCGGACTACGTCGGGCCTGATGAATACGCTGGATACCTTGGCCAGATCAAGATTTTGGGAAATACCATCCAATGTCGGGCGGACAACAGCAACTGTATTGCGCTTGGCACGGCCAGTCCGCTAGTGAGCAACAATCAACTGACGGCCACGGGAAACGCGGTTGGCATCAAAGTGGAAGGCGTCATGGCGCAATCCGCATCCATCCAAGGGAATACGATAGCGATCCAGACAGGTATGGGAATTATTCTGAATACCCAGAACATTGACAACTCCGTCCTTCTTTCAAATGCGATATGCGGTTCCATGGGCGTGGCAGGAATTTGGGTTGTGTCGCCCCCGGCGCCTAACGGCGGTGGCGATCTGATCTCGAGCAATGCGATCAAGGGATTCGATACGTCCATTTACCTCGATCCTGGCTTGCATCCAGGCACGGTCGTCACTACCGGTGGCTCGCCTCCGCCGTGCGCTCAATAGGGGAGGGTGACGCGGACCGTTCCGCACCATAGGAACGCGGGATGATGGCCGCTTTTGCGATCGCTACGGACCCGCTCGCGTCCGAAAGCGGCACATATGCAAGAGAGTGCTCCGAACAATACTGTTGAACTGCTCGCTTGGCCCCTTTATAGATGGCATTGTTATAGTCGTGAACAAATGCGTAACCTCCCGGGGAAAGACGGGGATAAAAGAAGGTTAGCGCCTCGTAGATCGGCCTATACAGATCGGCATCGATAGAGACAAAAGCAAAGCGTTCGTCTTCGCAGCCTTCCGCCGACTTGGGAAAGTGCCCAGGTTTGACTATGCAAAGATGCCGTTCGTTCATCCTGCTTAGTACGGCGGCAACCGAGGTGTTCTTGAATTCACGCGATCGTGGCGCGCTTAGATTGGAGGCCCGATCCTCTTTTAGGTCAGACTCGTCGAACCCGTCAAAAGTATCGAACAGGTATAACCTTCGCCCTGGAAAAGCGCGGTTGATCAATCGGGCGAATTCGCCTTGATAAACACCGAGTTCGGCGACAGCCCCTGGAACGGAGTTTCCTTCAATTTCTCGCGCCACAAGTTCCAGAGACGAAGCTCGAATGTATTCTCCTTCCATCACAGCTTGGTTTCGCGGAGGGTCGAGCGAGTGCATTGGCGCAGCGATCACCATTCCGCAGCGGTAGGCGGCATTTGCCGCGCGGATCATCCATTTGCGGCCGATCACGTTTTGAATTGCCGACAAAGTCATTGGGGACTTATTGGACTATGCTTCCTGGATGCAGAGCTGTGTCAATGAAGACCTCGTTTTTCGGGCCATTGACGAAGTTGTCCAAGATCCGAAGCGCGCCGGCTTGGGGTGAGGCGGGGCTGGCGACATAGATCGCATAACTTCCCGATCCGGAGAGGTAGTTTCCAGTAACTGCACTTGCGTCGGTAATTGCGGAGTTCAAGATGATGTTCCAGGAGGGCCCGACCGAAATGCGGTTGTTCTTTATTACTGCAGCCTGGCGGCTCCCCTCCACTTTAATCCCAACTGCGGAGCCGGTTACCTTTATATAATTGCCAGAGACCTCTGGGTCTTTGGTGCGGAGCGTCATACAGTTATTCCCATCTGCCCGGCACGCCACAGTATTATCTCGAAATCGGAACCCGCCCAAATATTCGGCATACTCCACCGGTCCATTCATGTCGGCAATAAGCGCGCCGGATCCATTGCCGTTGGCGGCGAGCGCTCCCGTTATGTCGTTTCCAGTAGCCTCCACATCTTGGCCGCCAAAGGCTAGCCCGACGGTGATAGACGGATCGGTAACAAGCAGGAACCGATTCTGGATTACCTTCCAATGAGCGGCGTACTCCCCCATGCCGGCGTCCTTGACCTGAAACAAGTCATGATCAAAGAAAATATCCTGGCTATTCCTCTGCGGTAGTTCGAGGTGGGCGTAGACTGAGCCCTGAGGCATAAAGCCGCTGTACTCCATTCGGAAGCCCCGCACGGTGTTCGCTACCATTGGCGTGACTATGTTGCCGCCGCCAACCGCTCCATCATAGATGAACACACAATGAGAGGCTGCGAAATCGAAGACCTCGGTCAACAGTAGCGGCACCGTCCCCTGCACAGCGAGGTTTCGCATGCCTACATGTATCGTGGCGAGTGACGTTACATTGGCAACGGCCGGATGTGCGAAGGATCGTGCCAAAGGCTTTGTAAGCAACAGAGCGCCTGTAGTCACGTTGACGGACGCCAGTTGTGTCATCTCACTCGGGATGACATCACCCTCAGTCGAAGCATATATCCCTACATAGTCACCTGGCGAAAAATGAACAGCATCCTCCGATCTTACGAGGGATACCGAAGAGGCGCCAGCAGTGGTGGGCTCCAAGGAGTAGAATCCTCCGTTGTATGCCGCATCCTGGAAAGTATTGTGCTTATAGTTAATAGTACCGAAGACGAGAACATCATTCTCGACGTAGGTGGCGTTCTTCTGTAGAGGCGCCCGTCCAGCGTGTCCCTGCAGGAGAATGGCTCCGGGTTTCGCCTCAAGGAACACGTTTGACGGTACCCTGAGATTGTAGAACATCCACGGGTGAGTACTCGGATGGTAGGAATTTAGAAGATATTTGCCCTTTGGGAGCTTTACAGTGCCGCCTCCGTTCGATGCAACATAATCAATGGCGTGTTGGATCGGCGCGGTGCTGTCAGCTACGCCTGTCGGATCGGCGCCGGTTGATAGAATGTCGCAATTAGAAGCGTCTGCACACCCAGCTTGGCCCGATTCACCGGTAGGGCCGGGATGGACCGCGACCGGCGTTTGCCCGAGCAGCGAGGCCGTAAGAAGACATCTCGTAAGAGAGCGGAAGAGGAACGTTCTGCGGTGAAGGGCCATTGGTCAGTGGGTCAACGTAGGGTGTCTTTGTTGAGGGCGAAGCAGGAGTCGCTGAACCGCTTTCTGGAGGTATCTGGTCCAAGACTTAGCTTCGGGGAAATTCAAAACGGCAGTGAGGCCATAATAGAGCGCAAGGGCAAAGGCAGCGCTGAGTCCGGCCTCAAGTGCAGAAGCCAGCGCAGTGGCCGGGAAAAGACTAGCGCACGCGCTACCGATTCTTTCGCCGAGCCATGCGGACGGCGCCGCAATGAGACTCGTCTTGAACGCGAGGAGACCCAGGTCCCGCAGGGAAAAGCCGGGGAACTGCGACTTAAAAACGATCAATAATCCGCCTCCTGTGATCCAGGGCAGAAGGGAATAGGCGAACGCGGCGCCCTGCGCGCCGAAACCGGAAGTCAAGAAAGGCACAAAGAACAGTTCTAAAGCGTTCCCGGTTATGTCCATCATGACAGGGAAACGGGCCGCCCGTATTGCGTAAAAGGCTCGGCCGAGGCTGATCGAAACCGATGCCGCGGGACAACTCAAAACCAGAAAGGCAAACAAGGCGCCAGCCCTCTGCACATCCGCAACGGTAAAGGCACCCCTCTGGAAAAAAAGGGAAACTAGCGGCCGGCGCGACATCCAACATATCGCGGTCAAAGGCAGCGCGATATACAACGCGGCACGAAGAGCCGGCGCAAATTGTTTGGTAAACTCTCCACGGTCTCCGGAATACCATGCCGCCGAGAGCCTCGGAAACATCACGGTCGCCAATGCGTTCGGCATCAATTGCACCAGCATGCCCATCTTTGACGCATAACCAAATGCAGCAAGTGAACCGACAGGAAGACGCGATAGTGCGCGATTTACGACAACGCTGGTGCTCAGTCCAGACGCGGCCGACCCAATTAGCGGCAATGCTATTTTGAGCGCCTTTGACAACAATCGGTAGTCGACGTGTAGAAGTTGCCTTTTGGGGCCGTACTGGCGCCGCACAGCCGCCAGTCGAACTGTATACATGAGCGTGCTGGCAATCGCGCCAGCCAACATTCCGAAAAGCAAGGCCCCCGATCCGAACCTCGACCCGCCAAGTACGATCGACAAGCCAAGAATAACGTTCATTGTCAATTGAGATATGGCCGGAAGCTGAACGATGTTATACGCGTATAGGACTCCGCATGCTGCTCCCGTCCAGCAGATGGGGATGAAGGCGATACCGCACCAGCGTATGAAGAAGGTGGCGGTTGCTCTTACGCTTCCGGACAGTCCCGGCGCCATTACGCTGACGGCTAGCTCCGGGTGAAAAAACAGGAACGCGGCGATGATAATGCCGAAGGCCAATAATATGTTGCCGACCGAATCGGCCATGATCCAAGCATCGTGTTCACGCCCCTCTGCCCGGCATTCGGCAAATACCGGCACGAGTACGAGGGGGAGAATGGAAGTTACGAATAACTGTTGGCCATAGAGTAACAACAGAACCGTTACTCGATATGCGTCGACGGTTCCGGAGATCCCAAAGCGCCACGCCAGAGCGGCTTCCACGAGAAGTCCTGCCAGGGGGCTCAAGACTTGGAGGAGCGTCAAAAGGGCGGTTTCCGCCATAACACCGCGCTGTTTTGCGGGCACTACTATTGGGGCAGCGGGTTTGGGATTCACGGGCTGTGCAAGGGCAGTCACCTGTCCGGACAAATCCATTTCAGAATGCGCCTTCGGGAAAGTGAGCAGCGTTACAGCGCGAAGCCCGCGGCGGCGGCATCTGAGGCGAACATGCAAACTGTATCCAGAGAGAGCGCAGCCAGATCCGTGCCGACCATCTTCAGGGCTTTGGTCATAATATCGTGCGGCACAGTCACTATGTCGCACCCGCTACGGTCTGCCTGGAAGATGTTCAGGACCTCGCGCACGCTTGCCCACAAGAGTTCGGCCAAGGGTTTGCCTTCCAGAATGCATCGGCTGGCTCGCAGAACTGGTTCCGGATCAACCCCAGTGTCCGCAATGCGGCCGGCAAAGACGGAAACTACGGCTGGAACCGAATCGGCAAGCACATTCGCGACTTCTTTGACCTGGCTCATGGTCAACAACGCAGTGACGTTCAGTTTGACGCCTTCGCTCGCCAAGGCATGGATTAGCATCGCCATCGATTCGCCCCGGGTATTCGTAACTGGGATCTTCACGTACACATTGGCTCCCCACGAAGCAATGCGCAGCGCCTGACGGCGCATTTCGGGCGGCTCGTCGGAGAACACCTCAAATGAGATCGGTTTGTCCCTCACCACCTGGAGAATGTCGCGCGCGAAGGCGTCGTAGTCCGAGATCCCCGCCTTCCTCATCAGCGTCGGATTCGTGGTTAGGCCGGCGATGAGCGGGTTCCGGTATAGGCTAAGCATGCTCGCCTTATCCGCGCCGTCGGCGTAGAGTTTGACAGCCAGTCCCTGAAGAGGACTGATTCTATGGGACGTCTGGACCGCATGCGTGGGAACGGACGCGGTCGAAGTTAAGGTCATGGGCATAGCTACAAGTCTCCTTTGATGGATAAAATGATAGACGCAGCCGCTAGAAGATCCGGAGCCGTATAGTCCGGTTGCATTCGCAACGGCTCATCGTAACCACCGTCGATAAAAACCGTCACGCAGCCGGCAGCCCGGCCGCAGTCAATATCGCGCCAGCGATCTCCCACTAGGTAGCTTCGGGCCAGATCGATTGATAGCGCCGAGGCGGCCCGAAACAGCATTCCCGGTTTAGGTTTGCGGAATTCCGAGGAGGCTCCGGGGCCAACGCCGGCGTCGTAACAAACTTCGATGCGGTCTATCGGCAGAGAATCGCACATTATCCGATGCATCGCCTCGACGACCGCTTGGTCTTGTTGTCCCCGCCCCACGTCAGGCTGGTTCGTTGCGACAATGAGGAAGAATCCAGCGCTGCGCAACAGTTCGCAGGCTTCCTTCACGCCAGGTAGCACCCGGAAGTCCTCTATGGTCCGAGGAGGATATGGTTTCCCGTCGCGTACGACGGCCGCGTTGATGACGCCGTCCCGGTCAAGGAAGACGGCGCGCGCCGGGTTGGCCATGGCTACCTCAGACTCCCGCGCTAAGTGTTCGCGCCGGAACGGATTCCCATTTCGTCTGACTAACTTTCAGCTTCGGGTGGGATACGAAGAGGTGCCAGACGACCCCTTGGAAAGCCTCGGCATGCGGCGTCACGTGGGCGGGGTTCACGGTTGGAATCAGCACGACGGCGTCGGCCATTTGTCCGGTGAAGCCGCCATCACGTCCGACGATACCGATCACCCTGGCGCCCACCTCCTTAGCGTGCTGGATTGCGCGTACCAGATTAGGGCTTACATTGTTTTCCAGGTTACCGCCTCCAACCGACAACACCAACAGGCCATCTTTCGCGCACAATCGACTCCCGCGCAGCCATTCGACAAACACTGTCGCCCACCCCTCATCATTCGTGCGCGCCGTCAACTCCGAGACATTATCCGTAGGGGCGTAGCATTCAAATCCGCAAATCTTACGGAAGTCGTTCACGGCATGGGAGGCATTGGCCGCACTGCCGCCAACGCCCAGGATGAATAACCGGCCGCCATTTTCTCTGACGGTGAAGAGTTGTTCGATCGCTGCATCAATGGCTTCACTATCCAACTGCTCAGTGATGGAGCGGAATTCCTTGAGAAAGTCTTGGGTAAAAGTCATGGTAGTCATCAACGATGTAATCAACTGCGTGTGGGTTCTGGATCGCTTTGGACAATCGCGGTCCGGACGTGTTCTGGAATCGAACCGCGCCCTGCGAGCGCAATGTCCAATTCCGCAAGGCCGGCGAGGGAGCCGATTTCGTAGAAGCGTTGCCTAGCTTCGTAGGCCGCCATTTCGCCATTAGCGGCCATATCTTTCATCAAGTCGGAGAGGTCGAACGCCGCTCCGTCAGGATATGCGCCAAACACTGAGGACCGGAAGACGCTGAGTCCGTAGTCGACATGCCGCATTGCCGCCGTGCGCCGGCGCTTGTCGTACGCCTGGATCGCGCCATCGCTAAACACTACATTGCTGGCATCCCAGGAGTCTTCGTTTTTGAAGACAGTCATCAGCCCGTTGCGGCCGGAATGAAAAAACGCATCCGAGACCGCGGCGAAGTCGATCTGCAGGTATGAATCGCCATACAACACGAAGAACGCTTCGCCAAGCTGAGGCAGAGCTCGCCGGATCGCACCACCCGTACCGAGTAAAACAGGTCCGTCAAAGGAATAACGCAGATCGACGCCGTATTCGGTGCCATCGCCAAAGCGCTGTTGGACCGCTTCGCCGAGAAACCCAAGGCACAGTACAATCTCACGAACGCCATGTGCCCGGAGGTTCCAGAGCTGATGTTCGAGAAAGGGCCTGCCGCCAACCTCCAACAGCACCTTGGGAATCTTCTCAGTAAGTGGACGGAGCCTGGTAGCCAACCCTCCGGCGAGGATAGCGACCGGTAACCTACAGTCATTTGTGGGCACGGCGTTCACCCATTTAGAACGGTTGTGCCATCGAAGTTGAAACTGAACCGGACTTCGGGAAGTCCGCATGGCCGCATTGCGTTGCGAAGTTTCGCATTCTCTTCCGTATAGAACATCAAAAAGCCGCCGCCGCCCGCACCGATCAATTTTCCCCCGAGCGCTCCATTCGCCATGGCATGGGCATACCATTCGTTGATCTGCGGGTTCGACATGCTGGCGGACCGTTTTTGCTTGTGCTGCCAGTGGAGGTCCATGAGCCGCGCGAACTCTCTTAGATCGCCTCCCTCGAGCGCTTGGCGACTTTGGTGTGCCAGCGCTTTTACGAAGTGTAGGTTGTCGATCATCGCCGGATCCATTGCCTTACTCTTCTCATCTTGCTCTCTTAGAACGTGCGACGCGGAACGAGAATATCCGGTGAAGAATAGCAGCAGATTATCCTCAAGGTTATACCGCGTCTCATCCGAGATTCTGAGTGGCCATGCAGTCACAGTGCCATCCGGGCAGTACTGGAAGCATGTAATGCCACCGTACGCCGCGATGTACTGATCCTGCTTTCCTATTGGCTCCTTCAAGCGGTTGATCTCGATATCGCATGCTTGCTCCGCAAGTTCCGATGGGTGGACCAGATTTTTCTTGTAAGCATGAAGGGCCTTGAGAAGAGCAGTTGTAAAACTGCCCGACGATCCCAGCCCCGTTCCAGCCGGGATATCGGCCATTGAAGTGATTTCCAGATAATCGTTCTGTTCAAGGCCGAGCGCGTGGAGGGATTCGCGAATGATCGGGTGCACAATCGCGTCAATCGAAGATACCCGCTCCAGTTGAGAATACTTTATGATAAACTCCGGCTGGAACGTCTGATGGACTGTTATGTAGACGTATTTGTCAATCGCGGCTGCGATCAGGAATCCGGAGTGCTGTTGGTAATAGGACGCCAAGTCGGTTCCGCCGCCGCCGAATGTGATACGTAAAGGTGCTCGCGCTATTATCATAGTTTTCCCATTGCTTGGGACTCTTCGAGGAATCCGGATTTATCGTAAATGCTTTCCACAACCTTGAGAGCCAACTTGGCTTCTCGCAAACCAGGTTCGGGTATGCGATTCAATCGGATGTCTTCAATGAACTGCCCTGTTTCCAGCTTCCATGAAACATCGCCGCGCGGGTACTCATAAATCAAAGTGTCTGGAGGCCCCATCGTGGGCAACATTTGGTAATGATAGAGGCGTTCCACACCATAGCTGCCGCCAAGTCCTTCAATGTGAAGCTTGGCATTCCTGCCGTAGATTTCGAACGAAAACAGATTTTTCCATTCCGTGCAACTCGCATGCAGCCAAGCCATATTGCCCGCGGCATTGCGCAGACTAACAAAGGCATTATCGTCCACGGACATATCCCAAAAATACGTGGCGGTATGACCGTCGACCGACTTCCACTCGCCCAAGAACCAACCTGCTAGATCGATCAGGTGAACGCCCTGATCCATTAATTCCCCACCTCCCGACAAGTCCGCATGGGCTCTCCACTCGCGGTCGTAGCCGATGCGGCCTCCATGACCGTATCTCCCGCGGATGAACATCAGCTGTCCGAGAGCGCCGGAATCGAAGATCCTACGAGCCTCTTGCATTGCAGGATGGTAACGGTGGTTGTAGCCCGCGCGCACCAGCACGCCATGTTTATCGGCCAGCGCCGCGAGCTTCTCGATTTCGGCGGACGACAACGCTACCGGCTTTTCAATCAAGACATGCTTCCCCGCGCGAATGCATATCTCGGCGATTGGCGCCAAGTTCGCGTTGATTGTCGCAATAATGACAGCGTCAACCGAATTTAATACCTCGCGGATGTCAGTAACCGCTACGCATTGCCCGCCAGCTCGGTCCGCCAAAGCGGCCGCCCGCTCCAGAGCCAAATCGCAAGCCGCGACCAGCCAGCCGCGTGGAAGCGCCTCGAAACGCTTGGCGCCGATAAGTCCGCAACCGACGATGGCAAATCGAATTGGCGTATCCAATGAGTTATTCAGTTCCATGTCTTACCGCGATCTTCCGGTACGATCCTGCGCAAGGTATAGACATCGGAACCTTGAAGTTCTGGCAGGTGACGATGAAGCTCGGGCCAAGGGTCCCAGGGGGCGCTGATCAGTCTTCCTGTGATTCCATCTGAGGCCGAGGAAGCTAGATAGACGCACAATTCCGAGGCCTTTTCCAGCGATGCGCCTCCCATCTCCTGCTGCTTCATCACCTGGCTAAACTGGGCATGGCCCATGCGGTCAGGCCCAGCCGCAATGATTTCAGTGAGCATACGGGTATTCAGCGCGCCGGGCGCGATCGCGTTTACATCAATGCCGACCTCCGCTAACTCCTCCGCCAGATTTTCCGTCAACCGTATTACCGCGGCCTTCGACACGGCGTAGGCGCTAAAGAAGGGCCGCGGCGATGTTGCTCCTCCACCCGAAAGATTGACTATTTTCCCGTAGCGCCTGGAACGCAGATGCGGGAGGAGAGCCCGCGTGGGCAGAAGCACGCCATTGAGATTCGTCTCAATCGTTTGGCGCCATTCGTCGAGACTCACTTCATCGGTCCTGCCCACCGGGCCGAGGACACCGGCGTTATTAATCAGGATTTGGATTTCTCCCAGCTCTTCGATAGCCCGTGCGACGAAGCCGCAAACTTGTTCCTCATTGGACACATCGCAAGGAGCTGCGATTACGCGCTGGCCTTCCATCGCGGATGCGCTTAGACGCCTGCACGCCTCTGCCAACCTGTCGCTGTTGCGTCCGCAAATCGCGACGTTAGCCCCGTTAGCCAGAAAGGCCGAAGCTACGGAATAACCTAAGCCTGCGCTGCCACCAGTGATGATGGCACCGCGTCCGTGAACTTTCATAAGCCGCTTCGGGCAAAGGCTTTGCCGGAGGGCTTTTCGAGCACCCATGGATTCAGCCGCAGCCATTCGACGGTTTTCTCAACGCCTTGCCGGATCGTGAACTCTGGCCGCCAGCCCGTAGCGCGAATCTTTGTGGTATCGAGATAGATGAATGGGTTGTCGCCTATCCAACCTTTGTCTCCACCCGAGAAGTTCAGTGTTGGTGAGACCTTCATCTGGCCGCAAATCCATTCGATCGATTGGCGGACGGCGCAATACTCATCCGTACCGAGGTTATAGACCACAGCGCCATGCTCGCTTTGGCTCGCCAGATCCTGTTCCACGAGATGCAACATCGCCTGCACGCAATCGCCCACGTATAGGTACGACTTCCGCTGGTTGCCGTCTCCGAGCACGTCGAGATAGCTGGAATGTTGAAGTAGCTGTTCGTAAAAATCAATCACGTGACCATGCGTATAGCGTGGTCCAAGAATCGACACGAACCGAAAAATATGGGCCTTCATACCAAAGCCCTCACAATAGGCTTGGATCAGCCCTTCGCAGGCTAGCTTGGATGCGCCATACAATGAAGTCTGGCACGGGAAGGCGCAGTTTTCAGGTGTCGGGATCGCTCCCGCTTCGCCGTAGACCGAGCCCGTTGAGGAGAAGCCAATCCCGCGAATCCCATTGGCCCTCATACCCTCGAGAACGTTAAATGTAGCATGAGTGTTCTGCTCTAAGTCCTTCGAAGGGTGTTCCAGGCCGAATCGGACATCGGCATTCGCCGCCAAGTGAAAGATGAAATCGCATCCGTCCATGGCCGCGGTCAACCCCGGCAAGTCCAGGTTGTCTCCATCAAGCAGGCGGAAGCGCGTGGATTTGAGGGCGTTCGTCACGAACTCCCACCTTCCAGTCGTAAAATTGTCCCAGCCCACAACGCGGTGGCCGCGGGAAAGAAGCTCGTCAACGAGGTTGCTTCCAATAAAGCCAGCCGCCCCGGTTACAAAGAAGGTTTGCATGATTTCTATGGTGTTCGCCTTACGGCCATTCGTGCTATTCCCGCGCGAGCCAGTTAGCTGCCGGTCCCGCGAAAGACGACCGAAATGGTCTGGGCGAGAATAGTCATGTCCGTTCGCACCGAACGCTTCCGAATATACTCGAGGTCCATTTTTACCCAGTCGTCAAAGTTACTCACGGCGTTGCGCCCCCGGACCTGCCAAAAGCAGGTGATGCCGGGCCAAACGCTCAGCTTGCGTTTATGCCACATCTGATAACGCACGAGTTCATGAGGGCCGGCTGGCCGCGGACCTACTAGGCTCATATCGCCCACCAACACACTCCACAATTGAGGCAATTCGTTCAAACTGTATTTTCGAAGGAACTTACCTAGTCGCGTAATGCGTGGATCATTCCGGATCTTGAACACCGGTCCAGTCATTTCGTTGAGCGAGGCGAGAGACGCCTTTAACTCATCCCCGGCCACCATCGTAGTGAACTTGTATCCAACAAATCGGCGTCCTCGGTAACCAACCACATTCCAGCGGTAAAATATCGGCAGCTCGGGAGTGGTTACCTTGATGGCTATTCCGATCGCTGCAAACAGGGGGGATAGAATGATAAGAGCGGTAGCGCTGACGACTATATCCATCAAACGTTTCCACGCAAGCGTATCGCTGGCAAACTCCTCCTCGGGAATTAGCGATATCGAGGGCATGGTGTACCGCCCGTTCCGAGACATGAGGTCGCGCAGATCGAGATCCATCATGGATTCGTGTATAACCTGTACGCCTACTCGGAAATAGTCGCAATGTTCAATCGCCTGCGCGAGCCAAGGCGCCTCGGCTCTGGGCAGAATGATTATGACTTCGTCGATAGGATCATGGATCAGAAGCTCGCCCAGCATCGAGATGTTGCCGAGAACCGGCACAGGGAGGGATGGCGAAGGCGCTTCGCCATCCAGCACCAAGCAACCGGTAATCTCAGTTTGCAAGCGATCGTAAGTATTCATCGACAATATGAATTTCTCAACGGCCTTTACGCGTCCTGTCACCACCGCGCGGCGAGATTTCTCGCTCCCCTGCCGGCGCCCCCTCACCAGGTTCCTCGTGATCAGCCGGTAAGCAGAGGTCGAAGCGAAAAGCAATACGGCGTAAGAAAATACGAAAATGCGACTGGAAGGCGGCACTCGGAGAGCGAAGAAGATCGTAGCGACCACGGCCAATGCCGATGCTGTGCCGAATAGCTGCAGAACGAAAATTCGCCGGATGGTCTGATCCCGAAGCGGGCGAGAGTCGTCGCTATACTCAATCAACAAGCCTCTGGCAATTGTGATAACAGCGAAGATCCACAAAAGACTTGCTCGATCGGGATGCGATCCGGCAGTCGGGACAACTAACAGCGCCCGCATCTCCGCAAGAACCCCTGGAAATAAGAGCTGCAAGCCGGTTTCGATCCATGGCAAACTCGCATATGCGACCAGAAATGCCCCTATTGAGCAAGCCATGTCGGCCAGACGAAAACCGAAGTATTGTGTGCGCTCGCCATTCACGAGACAACTCCCTGCGCGAAATCAGCGCTCCGCGCCGCATCGCTCGAGGCGTGCGGCGAAGTTTCTTAGGACGATAGAACGGTCGAACTGCGTTTCGACCATCCGACGCCCGTTTCGTCCGAACTCCGCGGTTTCGTTCGGGTGGGAACTCAGCCACCGGATCGCTTCAGCCAACGCTTGCGGAGTTTCCGGTGGAACCACCAGGCCCACTTTATGTTCGCTGATGAATCGACCCGTTTCGCTATCCGCGTTCACAGCCGCTAGAACTGCGGTTCCGGCGGACATATAGTAGAGCAACTTACCCGGGAAGACCATATCGGTCACTTCCTTCCTCTGGGTGATGATCAGAACGTCGGCCGCGGACATCATTGGCGCTAGTGTTTCCCGTGATTGAATGGGGAAAAACTGAAAGCGCTTGAGGGCTAGTCGTTCAGCCAGTTGCTTTAACTCGGGGAGATAGGCGCCATCTCCGAAGATACAGCACGTTATGTTTGCGCCGTTTTCGAAAGCCGCCGCCGCCTCCAAAAACGTCTGCAACCCTTGTTTGCCAGCAACGCTACCGGTATAGATCACCAAAAACGCGCGCGGATCGATTCCGAAGCGGCCCCGAAATTGGTTGTTTTCAGGTATCGGCCGGACCAGATCCATGTCCACATAATTGGGGAGCACCATGACCTTGTCTTCCGGGACGCCCTTTGCCACAAGATTTCGTCGCATTCCCTCGCAGATCACGCTGATTCCTGCCGACCCCTTATACGCCCATTGCTCTAATCTGCGACCGAGTTTCAAGACGGCGCTCCCCTGATTCAACGCTCCTACAGCAACTGCGGCGTCTGGCACTAAATCCTGGATATGTAGAAACACTCGTGCCCGGCCTATAGAAGCCATCAATCGCCCGGTGACTGCAAGTTGAAGGGGTGGGGAAATTACCAGCACCAGGTCGGGTCGTGGACGAGAAAGTATCCCGGCGAGCGCGGAAAGAGCGAAAGAGCAGTCAAACAAAATCCTGCGGGATGCTTTGCGGGGATGTTTCGGCACGTACAAATAGGTTCGGAAGATCTTTACGCCGTTCAGCACCTCATGCATGAAGCGCCTGCCTCTATAGCCATCCCAAACCTTCCATTGCGGAGCCGTGGGAAACCCTGTTATTACCCTCACTTTATGTCCCCGGTCGTTCAGATATTCCGCTAAACCAGCCGTATAGGGCCCTATAGAGGTTAATTCGGGCAGGTAATTCAAGCCAAGTATTAGGATGTTCATATCGCCTCCGCATTTAGCGGTCTAGGCAGTTGCGCCGAACGCGTAACTTCGATCGTCGAGGTATTCCGGCCGCGTGTTTTCTTCCGGAACCGGATCGATCGCCAAGCCGGGTAAACGGTAGCCGGCGTCGGTTAGATGCTGCAAGATCTCGCCGCGGCTCACGCCGCCGTGAAATTCCAACGCGAGCTTCGGGCGCCATTGCGCAAGGATATCTTTCATCCCGTTGATTACCGCAATCTCCATTCCTTGCACATCGATCTTCACTCCATGAATTTGCGCATCACGCTCGCATATCCTCGGCCATAACCAGTCCAGGGAAGCCTCAAAGTACAATTCGCCGAGTTCGGCGGGCAAAGAACTGTCCATCATGCCCCGTACCTCGGCCATTCGGTTAACGCGCAGTTCGGATCCGTTGCCCAATGCCATTGGAATTACACGCACCTGAGAAAGGCGATTTAGTCTCTTGGTCGTCAATAAATGCCCAGCTGAGGCTAAAAAGGGCTCGAAGGCGTACACCCGCCCGGAAGGGCCGGTCATGCGGGCTAACGCCAGCGTTGTGTAGCCATAATGCGCGCCAATGTCCAGCCATGTTTCTCCTTCCCCGGCTTCGCGTTCGAACCATTCCAGCAGTCGTTTCTCCGTACGTCCGGTAATGCCTGCTGGGTAGTCGCGCCATGAGGTGACCATCGACATCCCTTTGAGAGGACCACTAAGAACTCGATGGGGTCTCACCGTACCCGGGAGACAACGTCGCAGAAAGGACTTAGCGTTTGCGTTCATGTTGATTAGGAGCCGGATGCCGGTTGGACCAGCTCGATAGGCAAAGGCCGGCCCTGCAGAATACTTTCGATGGTACGCTCAACCTTAATAGCGGTTTCCTCGATAGAATATCGGCGCGAAAAGGCGGCGCCATTCTCCCCCATGCGTCGCCTTAGAGCGGGGTCGCCTAGCAATGTTAGAATGACATCGGCGAAGTTCTTTGGATCCCTTGTTAACGAGAACCCTGCTTGCGCGGACGCGATTTCTCGAGCGTAATTCAGCGAGTCGCTCACAACCACCGGAACTCCGCTCGCCATCGCCTCAAATACTGAAAAACCGAAGTTCTCGGCGTACGACGGCAAAACGTACGCATCCGCATCCGCAAGAGCTTGAAGCTTGGTTTCGAAGTCAACCATTCCAGTTAGAACCGTCTTCGATTCAATTCCGGCCGATTTAATCCAAGCTCGCACTTCATTCTCATAACCGGGAGGATCCGGCGGTCCCACTATAGCCAAGCGGACATCGGGCCGCTGCTCGGCCACAAGCCTCATCGTTTGTGCCAGTAAGTCCAAACCCTTTTTGGGATTTAGCCGGGCTAAGAACAACACTAAGGGTCCTTCGTGTCCCTTGAGATACCGTTTTCGGAAGGAGCCTTTAGCAGGTAAGTGGGCGTATCCGCTAGAGTCGAACCCGTCGGCGATGATGACGCTGGGAGCCTTGAAGTCCAGGCACTTTGCTTCCTCCCGTTCGCCCCCTGCACTAAAGAAGAAAACGGATGCCTGATCAGCGATTCGCCGGCCAACCAGCTTATCATAGAGCCACTTCTTCTTTGCCCCGATTCGTCGTTGGATGGGGGCAAAGACGCCGGCGGGCCAAACGCCATATGGTTTGCGGTGGAGACGCGCAAGTAGGTAGCCGGCAAAGACCGGAAAAGAGTAGATGGAGTGAATGCTAACGAAGTCGGCCCCACGGACGAATCGGTTCATTCTTAAAAGCATTCCTGGCGCGAATCCCCATATTCCGGTGGCTCGGAATGTAACCAGTCCGAATGTCCCTGCACCCTCTTTTCGCGTGAAACCGAACTCGGGGTCGGGTACAACAAGCGTTTCTTGACCTGGACTCGCCGATCCGCCCATGGCTACTAGAACGCGATGGCCGCGCGATGCGGTGCTGCGCAAGGTTGTCGCTACGCCCACGAGGCCCAAGCCACCCTTTCTAGCGAGTGCTCCCTCTGAGAAAGCAATGATTGTCAAACGGTCTGATCCAGTCTTCGGTTCAGAAACCCTGCGAAAGAATTGGCTTCAGCCACTCGTCGCTGCGGTTCCGCGAATACTCGCCCAAAGAACGATATATCTCGCCTAAGTTGACCAAGTATTGCTCCCAGCCGAGCGACTCGGCCCGCTTTCGCGCCGCCTCAGCCATGCGCCGGCGCAGCTCAGAATCGCGGCACATTACCTTGATCGCCAACTTAAAGGCGCGAATGTCCCCGACCGGGAAAACGATACCCTCTTTTCCCGACCTTACGGCGGAAGTGGCATTACTAGAGACAATGCACGGAAGCCCGCACGCCAAGGCCTCATACACGACGTTGCAGCCCCCTTCCGCCAACGAGGGATGCACTAGGATGTCGGCTTGTTGGAGGACGCTTAAAAATTCACCGTCTGGTAGCCTGCCCAGGACCCTGCAACGTGGGATATCCCCCGGCAGGTTTTCGAGTCCCGCAGTGCGGTTGCCTGCCAGCAACAATTCAACCCCATCGAGCTTCAATTCGCTCCACGCTTGCAGAAGATCGCCGACGCCTTTGCGGCGGCTCGCTCCGCCCAGGAACAATAGACGGAGCGGACCGGGCGACCGCGGTCCCGTGCGAGGCCGGAAATATGAGGTATCTACGCCGAGATGGCAACGAATGATCCGTTCAGGTGCTACGCCGACCGCCTCGACCGACCGCGCTGAAAATTCGGATTGCACCAGTACAAACTCGGCTTCCTTAACTTCCTGCCTGAACCGCTCAACACTGATCGAATCGCTATTCGGATCGGCCGGATTTTCCAGTGGGGGCGGCAATGTCACTTCCATCAGCCTAATCATTCCTTTTTCGCGTGCGGCCTGAAGAGTCCGGCGACATGCCTCCTGAAAACTGTGCAGGATTATTGGCGAGTCTTTGCGCTTCTGGATTTTGCGAGAGATCCAACGGCTGGCCAGCCAGTCATGAATGGCCCACCATTCCCGGATTCTCCCCATCGGACGTAGCACGGCTTCAAGAGATGGCCCGAGCAAGGAAACAACATGTTCCGGACTGAGACCCTGCAGCCGCCGTTTCTCCAGAAGGAACTCTATACGGGCCTTCTTAGCGCTAGGCAAATACCGCACTAGCGAATACGGAAACCGGTCTGGCCGGTAGTATAATCCCGTCAACAATACTACGTTGGCGCCCATCGCCTCGGCCGCGTACGCTCGGTAGTATATGTTGGACTGCCGGGCGGGGTGAGATACGATTACCTGCAAGCCTTCCGCGGATCTGCTCTCCAATGCATTACTAGCTATCATCACCCACTCACAGCTCGGTCTGTCCGCGGCGGAACTTGGGGCCGCCTCCCCTCCATGGGCTCGGTAGTCAGGCCGAAACCGGGCAATGGCGCCGGACGAGGTTTCCGCAGACCGGCTTGCGATCCGGGCGCTCTGTTATTGCACAAGTTCTGCGTTGCTGCCAGGCAGAAACCTGCGAATACCCATGCGTAGCCGTTCAGCGTGCCATTGGCAGTCATTTCACCATATAAGATCAGGGCGCCTACATAGACGGCGAAGAGCCACGGAAACGGATTTCCCGAACTTCGTGTCGCCTTGAGCGCTCGGCCGGCCAACCAGATAACGAACGTCACCCTGAAAAGTATGTAGGAGAATCCCAACACCGGACCCAACTCCAGAAGATTGCGGCCCCAATCGGTCTCAGCCGCATCGAACTGGTCACGGCTGTAAAACGTTATGATTTGACCGCGCGTTTTTAATACCCATGCCGCATTACCCGCAGTCCCGAGCCCATATCCCAGCGGTGGCGCATCGCCGATTAGGCTGCGGAAAGCGACAATCTCGTGCACAGCCCGGGCAAATACGCCGCCTGAACCATAAGCGCGGCTCTCAGACACTCCGGCGCCATCCCATCGACGGGCGAACGCTTCGGTCGTGCGAGGGAAAGCAACCGGTATCACCGCAAAGCCCACGGCGGCGATCGCCACGGCAGCTGCAATCGCCTTAAATTCCATGTGGCGCCCCGCAACGGAGAGGCCTGCGATAGCGGCGCAAAAAATAGCGCCCGCCCAAAGCAAAGCTCCCCGGCTCCCGGACACCCCGAGGCATGTTACCAACGAGGCAGTTGCCGTCAGCAGCAGGGGCAGGCGCACGGGCCGCAAACGGGCGGGCATAACCCAGACCGCAATAGCCATACACAGCGAACTCGTAACAAACGCCGTCAGCCCCAGATCCGAGGTAAAGGTTCCGGCCGCTCGGACAACCCCACCGGTCGTCGTGGATGCCTTATAAACGTCATCTGGGTTGGCGCCGGAGCCCACATTAATCAGGGCATTCTTGCTCGCGCTAATTTGGGCCGTCACCAGCCCAGCCATCAGGATCGCCGCCACTAGCGTTCCTTTCACAATGCGTTCCAGGTCCCGACGATGGAAATACCTGGCCATTACGAAAGAGAGCGGTATGTAGAGGAAGTAATTTCGCCAACCATAAGCTGCCAGCATCGGTGAAGCGCCGCCGCCCATAACGTCGTGAACCACCACGGACACTAACCCGGCGAAGCCCAAGATAGCCCAAATCTCAAAAACAATCGGTCCGGAGATTCTTGTGCGCTTCGTGATGACCAGAGCGTACGCCAATAGCACGAAAGGATCCCTGATAAAGAACAGTTGCCTGCCCCACTGCGGGAATACCCATTTTCGTAGAATGCCCTCGAAAATGAGCAGCCAATAGATTACGGTGATGATCCTGACTACTAACCGGCGATGCCGTTCCTGGCTCGTAGACATGGAAGCGATCTCCGGGGCTATAGCCGGCGTTCGTCTATATCCTGTGGCCAATGGCATCCGTTCACTTCCTTCAACTACTCGAATCGTGCGGCAGTAAGTGCATCTTCTTGCCGCTACTGCGGCGTTGCCATCCTCGTCCGTAATAATCGCTCGGCGATATCTTGTAATTCCAGTCATTCAAGACCGTTCCCAACACATACGTCTGATCGTCGGAAAGGCGCTGTATTGCTGCAGAAGCGGCTTCGCGCGTAGTATGTCCCGCGCGAATCACCACAATCACGCCGTCCGCCAGCCTGCCCAAAAGGCGGGCATGCGACATCTGAGGC
Source organism: Bryobacterales bacterium (assembly GCA_963763545.1). Taxonomy (GTDB): domain Bacteria; phylum Acidobacteriota; class Terriglobia; order Bryobacterales; family Bryobacteraceae; genus PALSA-243. The sequence continues at coordinate 97,653 of CAVXPE010000008.1, read as the reverse complement.
GTCGGCGGAGTGTCGATCACGACCATGTCAAACTCGTTCTTCCATCTCTCAAGGAGTTCTGGCATCCAGCTTGCAAACAGCAAGTCGGCGGAGGCGGACGAATGCGGGCCGGCCGGTATGACCGTCAGCATGGATGATACCTTGTGCATCGCGGATCGAATAACCTCTTCGTTGATGTCACGACTCTTCAAGATATTGCTAAGACCGTTGTCATTCTCAATCCCGAATACATCGTGCAGACAGGGGCGCGAAAGATCGGCGTCAATCAGAAGCACCGTCTTGCCGATACTGGACAATCGAAGGGCTAGATGGGTCGCCACTGTCGTTTTGCCCTCCGAAGGCCTTGAACTTGTCACTACAAGCGCCTTGGGAGCGCCGCCGTTCTGGATAACAGAGGCCAAGACTACGCGAAACGCTTCGGCCATCGCCTCGGATTTGCCTTCCAGTACGAAACGCCTCTTGCGATCAAGCCTCCTTTTCCAGGTGTGGCTGCTCGGAATCACACCCAGTTCCGGCACATTCAACCAAGGCGGCGCGTCCCCCGGCGTTCTGATACTCCGGTCTCCGCGCTCACGTATTACGGCGAGGCCAAACCCGAATATCACTCCTATGAACAGACCGAGGGCCGAGTCCATCCGGATATTCGGCTTGTAAGGAAACATCGGTTTGAGGGCCGCATCGACCACCCGAATATTCGAAGCCTTGAGGGCAGCGGCGATAGCCGATTCCTTCACGCGCTGCAGCATTGTCTCGTAAAGTTGGCGGTTGCTATCGACCTCGCGCTTTAACAGGTTGTACTGAATTGCTTTCCCCGCGTCGGTCGACACTGCCTGGGCTTCGTTGTCATAGCTTTCAATAAGTATCTTTTCGCGTAGCATAGCTTCGTCATATTCGTTCTTGATTCTGTCGAGTACGGTTTTGCGTTCAGTGGCCAACGCCGCCTCAAGCGACTGAATCTGGCCACGCAGCCGCTTGACGTTGGAGAACTCGGAGGTATAGGTCACCGAGAGGTCTGCGAGCTGCCGCTGCAGGTCGGTCAGTTGCGCCCTGTATGCCCGCAGGGTTGAGTCGTTTGCGACATCCGGTAAAGCTTCTGGCTGACTCCCGATTGCTACCCGGTATCGGGATTCCTTCTGGACGCGGTCGGAGACAGCGGAAGATAGAGCCAGTTGGACCTGCCGCAACCTATCCTCTTCGATGTTGCCCTTGCCCTCATCCAAGGCGCCTCCGGTATACAGCAGCCCGGCTTGCCGCGCGTAGTCCTGCAGGGCAACTTCAGACTGCTCCAGTTTGATCCTCATAGCATCCAGTTGCCGCGCCAGCCAGGTGCCGGTACGCTGGCTCATATTCCAGCGCGCCTCCATGTTCTGATCGATGAACTGGTCCGCCAAAGTATTGGCGAAGTCCGCTGCCATTTGCGGGTCGGTGGAATCGACGAACACTTCGATGATTCGTACATCCCCGGCCGACCGTACCTTTAGGCTGTTCGCCGCATCCTTTAACATCGCCGCGCGGCTCCGCAAGCGCTCAGGTTGAGGAATATGCAGCCGATGCTGCAACGACATTAACCCCGTTTCCACAGGTAGTGTGGGGGCCGAGGTTTGCTTTTGGAGCTTACCGATGGTCCTCGCCGCCAAGCTTTCGCTCTGTAGTATCTTGACTTGCGTTTGCAGGTCGGACAGGGCGAAGTACGGGATCTGCTGTTGCGGCGTCTGTCTCAGGCTTTCGATGGCGGGATTAATATCCTGTATCTCGATGGAGGTCCGCGCCTGGTAAACCGGCGCTCCCGGCAGCATGATAAGAGCTCCGACCACTCCACCGGCGATCGCACATAGCAGGATGAGGCCTTTGCGCCGTCTAAGGGCCTGCCAGTAATCCGTGAAACCGCCCTCATTCGCAGGCATGCCCGGATTGAGGCCCACATACTCCCAGGGTGGTTCGCTCTGGCCCTTCTGCGCAACGATAGTTGCGCTTGGGTATGTCCAGTCCGACGGCTCAGTTCGAGTAATTCCGTTATGTTCGGGAATAGGTCGCATGTTCCCAGTCATTTATAGCGTTCGTCCAATGTGAGAGTTACAGTCTTCCGTGCTCTTCTCCGACTGCCCGCTGCAACCTAGCGGGTCTAAGCACGCCTTTCAGACCCGCCAAACCGTATTTCCTGAAGAGGCGGATTGGCCCAATCATATAGTGCAGAAACCACAGCCATTGAGGCAGTCGCAACCGTTCCCACACGCTAGATTGCGGGTGCGGGATCCGAATACTCGCGTACCTCACAACGCACAGCCGGTCTTTCAACTTCTCTCTCGCTTTAAGATAAAAACGGAACCGATATACTTCTCGCGGCGAGCCTGCCAATTCTTCCGCGTCCATGCTCTTCCAGACTGCAAATGCCAACTCGCGCGCGATTGCATCTCTTTTCATCAGTGACAGTGGGCCAGCGGTTGCCTCGGTGTCGTCCAGGTCGTTAGCCAACAGTAGCCCCAACTCCAAAATCCGAAGGCCTCCCAGTCTCCTCGCCTGTTCCATAAGTTCTGGCCAGCGCATGCCGGGATTAGCTCGGATTACGGCGGGGAGGCAGCAGATCCATTCCATTCTTTCCCAATAGTGCTTTGCGCCGTGCGAGCACAGGAACAGCGTCAAGTGCTCAGGATTCAGGCACGACACTCGGCGTCCAAATAATTCACCGGTGGCAAGGCCGCTCCACACTTCACCATTGTCAAATGGGAAGGATAAATACCGGTCATGGAGGCGCCAGTGAATTTCAACCGCGACTTGATCGCGGTCACGCAGATGTTGGAACGCGTGTTCCGACCGGACAAACGCGGCCTCTTCGGCATTAGTCAGTTCCCGATAGGGCCGGTAATCCATTGATGCTAGAACCTTCTTTGCCTTACCGATGTCACTCTGTCGTATCAGTATGTCGAGATCCTCGAATTGTCTCCAAGATACACTGCCGAAGCCGGTCATAGCTAAGAGGGGGCCCTTGATCGGAACGGCGGTGACCCCTTCGGATTCCAGTCGTTCGAGTATCCGCAGCAGCTCTCTTGTCAAATACAAATTCCTACCAGCGATCGTACGCGATAACCGAGCGAGTGCTGAGGCGCCCGGTTGCGTCAATACATCGGGAGCCACCAGACCGATTTGCCGGCAAATAAGCGGCGTCATTCGGTGGCGGGTCGCAAGTTCCCGTACAACCGTCCAGTCAATTTTGCCGCTGAGCAGGCGTCGTATCCGTTGCGTCACGGAGGGAGATAACTCCGTGCGGGCGCAGCACAAGATCAACTGCATCTCGGCCCGCCGGGCTGCGCTGCAATATGGCAATACCAGTGTTTCGGCGTTGGTTTGATGTTTCACTCGTTCTTTGGGCCTGCGCTGACTTCCTGAGACGCTGTGGCCTGAAAGGGCGAGTGAGAGCACCATCCTCTCACTCGCCCTACCCTCTCAGGTGAGCGTTATCCGCTTAGTACAGTCGTGTTGTTCTCGAAGGTGAAGCTATCGCCGACCCCGAAGTTTTTTTCGCCTTTTAACGTCAGCGCTTGGACGTCGCCGTATACCATAACCTTCGGCTCAGTCCAAGCCTCTTTGCCTGTCAGTTGAGATGCCATCGAGTACCTCCTTTCTCGTTGATTTGACAACAGCGCTCGGGTTACCCCCGAAACGAAAGCGGAACTGCCGGAGAGGCACACTGCCTACAATGCCTTTCGAGCCTTTCAGCAACGGTCCGCACCGAGGTCAGGTCGCTGAAAGTCTTAACCGCGAACGCCGGTACCTGCACGCCGATCATGCCGCATTGCTGCAACTGGCGAGCATCTCCGGCGTGACCCCACCTGGTGGGCACGGAATTTCGCAGCAGCTCAATTGTTACCTTTAGGGGGGATAAAGGAGTTATATCCCCGCTATGCTCGCGGTCCAGAATGTACACTCTCCGCAAGGGCAGTGGATTGTGCGCGAATCCCTGCGTCACAGCTCCTCTAAGTTTTACTTGAGACGCATGTACAAGAGCCAGCGAGTCCCCTTGAAATCCTAATAAGGAGGCGATGGCAGGAAAGAGCTTCACGTATGGATAACCAGGCGCCACAATCGGAACTCGGCCGGTCGTATTGACGGCCGCGTTATCGTCGGCCACGACCCGGTGGCCGCGCACATACAGCGCGCCCGCGAGCGAGGACTTTCCTGCACCGATTTGCCCCATCAGCGCAATCGCGCCGCCATCGATCTCTATCACGCTGGCATGCAAAACGCAAAACCTTCTCTGGTGGAGGATCGTTGCCATCATCATGCCCTGGATGTAAAGCCGCAACAGCTCTGGCTCAACCCCGTCTTCCGGCATTGCGATGATTTGCGAACCGTCCCTTACCATGAACGCTCCCACGCTGGGGAACCAGAAACGCGCCTCATCCTCACGGATCTCGATGGCTCGGGCCGCACCTTGCATCTTGGTCACCCAGGCTCCGCGATGTCCATAGTTAACGATGACTTCTGGCTGCGCCGACGAGGCTGCGGTAAACTCAGACAATGGGATGGCCGATCGAATGGCCAGACCATATGCAGTGTAGTTTCGTGTAACGCTGTCCGCGCAGACAGTCGCATTCATGTTATGGCCTCAGCCCACCGGTGCGGAGCCAAATCGCAAGATTAGCCGTCGCAAACAATCGCATCCGTTCGTCTTGTGGTCCGAGGGGATTTGCGTTGAATCTCTCCTTAGCCTTCCGAAAGGAAGGCAGATCGACAAATGGCTCCAGATCCGAAGGGGTCTCGTTAGCTATGCGGTCCAGCACACGCCCGTCCTGCTTTGACAACTGAAGGAAAAAGTTTGGACTCAAGTCGGCCTTGTTTGGACGCCACTGAACGCTTTCAGGCAGTATCTTATGCATGGCGCGTCTCAAGATGAACCGATTCCACCCCTGGCCGAGTTTCTGCGAGGCGGGAAGCGCAAGGCATAGTTCAAGCAATCGCCGGTCGAAGAACGGATAGCGCGCCTCCACTCCAAACGCTGCGCTCGCTTTGTCTGCCGCCTCGAGAGCATGGGCATACAGAGGAAAATCGAGCTTTTCCCAATGCTTTTCACGCGCGGTCCGGGTGCAACTCCTCCGCGTGAGAATCAGTGCCTTGACTCGTTCGTCTAACTTCAGGCGTTCTTTGAAGCCCGCGGAGATGAACGTGTTTCGCATCTCGACCCTGGGTGGCCGCCCATGCATTCTGCGCCAAGCGTTATATACCCACGTAGGACATAACGGTTTAACGCAGTAGTCGCGAATAACGGTCTTAGGTGTCATGCCCAAATTCGAAGATAGCATTCCCACCTCACGCCATAGCTTGTGCCATCTTAACTTGACAACCAGGTCGGCCAAATACTCGAATCCGTGCGAGACGGTGGAGTCCCCATCAAACCCATCTAGGAACACTTTCACCTTTTCTTGGCTGGCGGCGCGGTACATCGCCCAATGCAGGTATAGGTTCCCCTCGAAGAACGCCTCGTCCAAGTGGCGGTGCACGCAATCCACTTCGGTGAGGGGGCTTATTTCATCACCCCGTATAAAATGCGGCTGGAATCCACCTGGCCGCAGTACGTCGTCTATATATTTGCGTTCGTCAATACGAGAAAGCGAGCGGTCAGGCAGGGACGGAAAAATCAGCGAAAAGGTGTGCAACGGCACGTGGCCAGGGCCGCCCTGCTTCGCGACGCAGGCAATGGACGACGAGTCGAGCCCGCCACTTAGCGCTGCGCCTACGGGGAAGGCGCTACGAGTGCGGGCTCGGACTGCCTTGGTGAAACAGTCGAGGAACGCTTCACTGTACTCGGCGTCCGAGGAGAGCTTCAGCTCCAGGTTCGAATCGAGGGCCCAATATTTTGCGATCTTAAGGTCATACCGACTCACGACGGCCGTGGAGGCCGCCGGAAGGCGGTAAATATTGCTGTAAAAGGTGATGGCGCGGTCGGTGAAGAGATTTGCGAGATAGTCCAGAACTCTTAGCTCGTTCAGTCGAAGCGGCACCTCATTCAGGCAGCCCAGAGCTTTTATTTCCGACCCAAACGCGAACACCGCCGGCGATGCAAAATAATATAAGCACTTGACGCCCATTGGGTCGCGGGCGCAAAACATCTGTTGCAGCCGTTGGTCCCATATGGCAAACGCGAAATCGCCTATAAGCCTCTCGGGGCACTGGAAACCCCACTTGCGATATGCCTTGAGAATCAGTTCGCTGTCGGTGATGCTGGGGTCGGATCGCACGATGCCGAGTTCGACAATCAGTTCGTCCCGATTATCGATCCGTGCATCCGCGGAAATGGTAAGCCCCGCCTCGCTGTCGACGCCGGGTAATGTCTCATGTAAGGACTCCGGCGTCGTCCAAAGCATCGCATGACCGAGGCCCGCCGAGCCCGCACAAACTACTCCGCAGTGGTCGGGCCCGCGGTGCCTGATTGACGCGGTCATCGCTTGGACGGATTCCTGGCTAGCGGTTCCTCCATCTCTCCGAAATAGGCCGACTATGCCGCTCATGATACGACCGAGTCTATCTGCGGGAAACGCGTAAATCGTTCAACCATATCGGACGGACCGCCCACAACAACGCTGTTATTCGCTTCGAGCCAAGCGTGAGCCTGAAATTGTCCCTCGCTCCGAGTTGCTCCCACGCAGAGTACGGCAGGGCGTCCATACCTACGGAATAGCGCCTCAGCCGCGATCGCGTTGACGAGACAGGTGGTTTCAAAAGGATAATGTCGCCTGGCCGCTTGAAACGCCCACACCAAGTCGTCGGCATCAATTAACGGCGCTATCTGGGCGGCGTCGGCTCGGGCGAGCATGGAGAATCGGCGCCGGACGGTTTGAAAATGGCAGAGCCGCAACCCTGCGTGCGCCAACGTCAGCCCGGCAAAAGCCTCGGCCAAAAGGCGGCGTCTATGTCTTGGAAGGCTGGCAACTTTATCCAGCCACATGCTGTTCGACCAAAATCAACCCACGCCTAGTCAAGTCTTCCAGGAATTGGAGAGTCTGGATCTCGCAGGTTGCCTGCTCGACATCGTAGCGCTGCATGAGGTGGGCTACAATTTCGCTAGGCGTCCGAGATTCGCCTAGAAAATGCCATATTACGGACCCTACAGAGTCAAACCCGACATATACTCCCGAGTCAACGTGAAGAATAACCACCTCAGCTACTAGATCGCACCATACAGAGTGGTGGGAAATAGATAGCCTGTCGTCTAGTTGAATCGCTCTCTCCATATAGTGTCGATGTGGGAAAGGAGGGTCTTCCTATTCGCTCGCGTTAGGCGGTTCTGAAGGGTGCGCCGCGTTAGAAGCCACGCCAAATGACCAGTCCGGAGAGCGTTTGCATCGCGGTTTCGGCGATTTTTACGGCTGCCCTTTTTGTCGTGGCGTCGGGCACGATGAGAATGTCGTTGGGAAATAAGGTGACGTCGGCCGCTTTTCCGTTCAACAATTTCTTCAGGTTAATTGGGAGTTCGACGCGGACGTCGCTTGCCGATTTTTCGCGGAGAATCTTCGCATGACTCGTCGACGCTGTTTGAGTCGCGCCCTCGGCCAATGACAGCGCCTGAAGGATAGAGATCGTCCGGTGCTCTCCAAGCGTGAAGCCGCCCGGCTTCCGCACTTCTCCGATAACATAGACGACAGCCGACTTCTGGACCGTTACGATATCATTCGGACGAATTGCGATGTTGTATCGTGGATTAGTTGGGTCGGTCAGATCTTGAGTTGTTATTTCCGCGGTGCTGTAGGCTTGCGTCGAATCCACGACGGCATTGGGCAGGGGGAGTAGCCCTTGCTTTTGTTGTCTGGTGATATCGATCTTGTAACCAGCGTCTTTGGACAGCCCTCCAGCCATCGCGAGGACTTCCGCCAAACTTCTTGGCCCGATCAACTGGTGAACACCCGGGGAATTAACCGCTCCGAGGACCGATACTGGTTGGCTCTTAAGCGACTTTAGATTCACCGTCACTTGCGGATCACGAACGTATTTCTTTAGCTTCTCCGTTATTTGCCCTTGTAGCTGCAGTACTGTCGAATTGATCGCCCGCAAATGCCCAACCATCGGCAGAGTTAGGTAACCATCGCTTCCTATTTCGAAAGAATTCGCGAACAGGTCCTGAATTTCGGCCGCATCCGATACGGAAACCGCGACCTCGTCGCCGGGGCCAAGCGTGTAGGTTGCGTCCTCGGGTTGATGAAGGCCCCCGTTGGAAGGCCGGCTGGCTGCGTCCTGCGCCTGACCAACAAGGGACGCGAGGGCCGGGAGCACGGCGAGAATTGCGATCTTTGCAAGAGAGCCTACCATACGGTTTGCCTGCCACCTTTCAAAAACTGGTGTAAGAACTCCGAGCGCTGGGTCTTCGAGCGCGAACACTAAGACAAGCGGTTATCTCGATTGCCGTAGGCTGGCCTAAACAGGAGCCTGCGGCGCTTGGATCTGGATTGTAGTCTCATCTCGTCGCGAGTGCTTCGGGGTGAACAGAAAGCCCACGCAAGAAAGATCTCTGGACGTTGAGAGGCTGCTTAGTATGTCGGAAATGCGCTGGCCAACTCGATGGCGCTTAGGTGCGTAGAGTTGTCAGCGGCGTGGCTGTAGGGAAACCGCCCGACTCGAGCGGCTTGCGCGACGTGGCAAGGTGTTATAGCGGAAACAATTTGGGTTGAGATCATCAATTGACCTCGAAGACACGCCCTGCCATTTTCGTCACAAATGACGAAAATGGTTGTTTGCTGGCAAGCTGTGATGATAAATCACACTAAAACGCCAAGTTCATTCAGGTACCCGCTAGTATCTGAGGTTAACGAGCCACCTGTCAACTGGGAATGGGCCTGAGCGTAGCAAGTAGAGGTGCGAACACACACATACTCTGGCGGAAACGAGGTTGGTTCCTAATGTATAATTCGGATGATCAGCCGTCCTAAGCGCGCGGATATTTTGGGAACCGCGCGAACCTATTCCAAGATCACGCTTTACGCCCGAAAGGTCGGGAGCGAGGGTTATTGTAGTCTCCCGACCTCCTAATATCCGACTCAATTCGCGCAGCCGACTTTGGGAGGCTCGAAACGTTAGCTAAGAGAACGTGATAGGAAGATTGTTGCCGAACGTCCTGCGTGGCCCTTCCGTTGGAGAACATCCGCAGTCCGCAAGTGCTGGTGGCTAGGAACTTGCCCGCGCCGCTTGTCCAAGCCGCTGCATCCAACTCTTTGCGACCTCCTCGAAGATAACAGGCAGGGATTTGGTAATGCCCCACCCCGGATAATGCGCTTTCATCTTCCTCAGATCGCTGTAGTAGCAAATGTGATCGCCGACGCGGCTCGTCTCCACATACTGATACTCCATTGGTTGGCCGGTACTTTCCGCAGCCATTCGAAATGCCTCCAAAATCGAACAGGCATTGCCCTTGCCGCCGCCTAAGTTGTAGACCTCGGCGATGCGGGGCGCTTTCCAGAATTCGTACATGAAGTGGGCGACGTCCTCGGAATGGATGTTGTCGCGAACCTGCTTGCCCTTATAGCCAAAGATCTTATAGCCTCGCTTTTCCACATTGCATTTCAGTAGATAACTCAAAAAGCCGTGCAATTCCACGCCGGAGTGATTTGGCCCGGTAAGACAGCCGCCGCGAAGGCAACAGGTTGGAATGTTGAAGTAGCGCCCATACTCCTGGACCATTACGTCAGATGCAACTTTGGAAGCGCCAAACAGAGAATGTTTTGACTGATCAATGGAGAAAGATTCGCTAATGCCCTCGGAGAATTCCGGATCATCATAGTCCCAGCGTTCCGTCAGTTCTTTCATGGCGATAGTGTTTGGACGGTCGCCGTAGACCTTATTGGTTGACATGTGGATAAACGGGGAATCCGCGCAGTAGCGCCGGACTGCTTCTAGCATGTTTAGGGTGCCGACCGCGTTGGTCTCAAAATCGGCGAAAGGGATGGCAGCTGCCCGGTCATGTGATGGTTGAGCGGCAGTGTGAACAATAACCTGCGGCCTCAACTCGGCCACGATTTCCAGGATGCGAGCCCGGTCGCGAATGTCGGCGGCGTAATGCTGGTAACCCTGGAGTTCACCCTGCAAACGAGATAAAACCCAACTCGTATCCCCCTCGGCGCCGAAGAATTCGGCTCGGGCGTTGCTATCGAGGCCGGCAATCCGCAATCCCATTTTATGGAAATAGGCACAGACCTCAAATCCAATCAAGCCGCAAGAGCCCGTGACTAATGCAAGGGGTTGTTGTTGTCGTGATTTAGGCAAAATGATCTCCTGTCTAAACTCGAAGCCTTTGCGGGATTGCAAGGTCCGGAGCTATGTTAATAAAGCATGACCAGCAGCCGCATCTCTCGGCGGCATACTTAAAAGTGCGGTCTCGCGCGGGCCGCATCGTACCGTAAGATAAATCAAAGCGGAATCACAAGGGCATCACACAGCTCGAATCGATCCGCAGCGAGACTGACCGCTGCAAAAGGTGAACGGACACTGTCAGATGGTCTTTGCCGTCGCATCGCGTCAAAAGGCCTTCGATGCCGGCCAGGGCGCCCTGTTGAATCCGGACTCGTTGTCCCACTCTCAGGTAAGCAACAGGATACGCTCCCGCTTCCAAAGTTTTTCGTATTGCGTCGATATCGGTTTCCGGGATCGGAATCGTGACGCCCGCGAAACTTACCGCATACATGACGCCGGGGGTAGAGACAACTGGAGCCTTTTGTCTGGCATCGAAACGGCAGAACAGATATCCGGGGAACGCTGCCCTTTGTACCACCTTCGTTCGATCGGAGTACAGCAATTGCGCACGATATAACGGCACAAAAAGATCGAAGCCGCGATTAGATAAGCCTACAGCGGTCGAGGCTTCCGCGCCGGTGCGTACTTTGAGCGCATACCACGGCAGAAACGGCAGAAAGTGTTGCTGGGTTTCCTGCATATGAGTTTCGCTTGCAAATTAACGAGCAAACCATTTACTGGAATTGTAACTCGCTGGTTCAAAACGGGGAACGTTGAGCGTCTTTTCCCAAGCGGTCGAGTTGGGAAGCGGACGAAGTGGTAACTGCGCCGAATATTTGCCGAAGTATCGGGACCAGCTACTTGGCTTCTCGATGTACTGCTCCGACGGAAGCGTGCTGAAATAATGCCCTACCTCAACCATCCTTGTCAAGTCTTGTAGTGAAGTTCGGTACATTTCGGCCTGTGCCTATCGGAAATGGGTGAGCGCCCGAATCGCGCCCGCCGTGCTTCTCCTCGCTGCGGTGGCTTGGTGGCGGTTTTCCGCATACACGCGCGCGCGCACTGCTTGGCGCACGTCCTCGAACTTACAGGTCTTTCATCCGCACCCGCCGCGCCTTAGCCCCGGCCCTGTCGCTTCTTCCCTGGCTCAGAGTGAACGTTGAGCAATTAATGGCTCCGGCCAAGATTGCCGCCGTGGGTTGAGGGTTGCTTCCACTGATATCTAGGCTGTTCCCGAACAGGGAAAGTCCATCCGGCCCGACGGTGAAGTACGATGAGCCAAACATCGTCATGGAACCGTCATTAAAGTCGACGATCAAACTGGTTATCGCGAACGAAACAGGAGTGGCGACAGGCCATGTCGTATCCGGAAACGCCGTGGAATTTGGCCGGGTTTGATTCGTGATGTCGAATTGAGCCGACAATCCAGGCGCGGTTTGGTCATATGACAAATAGCCGGGGGGGATCATATCCGCTGACGCCATTGCAGGACAGGCGAGCAACGCGATCGACCCGAGGCAGGAAGGAGCGAGAAACTTCAATCGCACGACTCACCTCCGAGTGGCGCGGGCCCGGACAGGTAGGAATTCCGTGTATGGGACCGCCGCCCTTTCCGCATGCTCTCAATCGCTGAAACCTTGCGGATGAGACGACAGCTGCGTGCGCAGACCGCAGGGTACGGGCCCGAATACCTACCGATATTCGCTGATATCAGCCGGGTAATAATAGTACCCCGCATTGGAGCGCGGCCAAGCCGTCCGAAGCGGCGCTTAAGTCCAATCGCATAAGGATACTGTGAGGGCTGCGGAACCATCGCGCAGCCAGCCGTCGAGTTGGGCCGGTTCCTTGAGTTGCTGGCCGCGCTTCCGCGGCACCGCGACGAACCGGCAAGCCAGCTCCGGCAGGCTGGTCATGTCGCCCCAGAGCTTTTCGAACTGCGCCACCGGGAAAACATCCTCCTGCCCTTTGCCCCAGCGCTTCTTCACGTCCTTGAGGGTGATGTAGGTCGGCATGCGCGCGGCCAGCTTGCGCACCGCGGTCGTTGACCGTTCGCGCGTCGGCTGAGAGTCGGCGCGCTTCAGTCCGAAGACTTCCAGCAGCTGGTCGATGTCGATCCAATAGGTGGCGCTGTTGTAATACGACAGGCGGGATTCGACCTCTTCGCTGGGCAAAGCCAGGCCTTCGATCAGTCGCACGCGGCCGTCGACGCGGGCCAGCCCGCCGCCGCGGTCTTCCAGTTGGCGCGCAATGACCTCGGCCGTCAGCGCGCGCCCTTCTGCAATGTGGTACCCGAGCAGCCCGGGATCGACGTCGGCGCCAACGGTGTCGATGTTGTGGACCATCAGGTACTTCAGCTGCGGCCGCTTCTCGAGCAAGCGGAGCAGCGTGCCGTTGCGGAGCATGTTGGGCACTTCGTACCAGTGGCCGACCGGATGCAGGCATTGCATGGGCAGATTATCGGTGTAATCGCTGCCTTCGCCCATCTGGCGGGCCCACCCGATCAGCGTGGCGCGCAAGCTGTCGCGGACCTTCTGCGCCTGCTCGTCGAGCATCTGCTGCGGCATCTCCTCCCAGGCGAATCGCAGGTCCGCTTTCCATGGGCACCATCCGCAGGCCGATGACCGGCCGGCGGAGAGCAGCAGCGGGTCCGGGATATCCATAGTTCAGTTCCGCGCGCGAGATACGCTTCGATGGCATCGTGCGTCAGGTAGCTGGTGGTGATGACGTGCGGCAGCGGTGCGCCGCAGACTCGGCCGGTCTGCCGGCTCTTCGCCAGGTGGACTTCGATGAAGCTGCGGTGCTTGCCGCCCAGCTTGCAAAAGGGATTCAGCGCCTTGACGATGCCGGCGCCCTTGCGTCCAGCGGCTGCCCACGCCGCCGGCGAGCGAACCACCGCCACGCTGCCCGCGGCCAGAGCATCCATTCCGATTTCGCGAAATTGTGACGCCAAGCCGCGGGTGGCGTCATAGAGGTCATCGGGACGCGACGTCCTCGATGCGGCTGGGCGGGAAGGCGGTTCTGCGCCAGTCCCATGCGGCCGCCGCGCAGGTCGGCCTGGATCTGTTCGTGCTGCGTCGCGGTCGAAGCCGTAGGCATCGAGCAGCGCTCCAGGCTCTGGCAGCCTGTGGCCGGTGTCTCGCCGCGCGGCATCAGGTGCTCGAAAACGGCTTGCACCATGCCCTGGAATTCCGGCACGGTCTGGCACGCGGCGGTGAACCGTTCCAGTTCGCGCGCGCCGCACGGGGGAAAGCAGCCGCGATTCCATGCGGAGCAGCGCGGGCACAGTCAGCGCGTAATAGCCCGCGGGCATCAGGGCCGAGTCGCCGCAGAACAGCGCGGCCTCGGTGCCATGTTCGTTGATGGCGAAATCGTAGACCACGGGCTCCATGGCGAAGGGCACGGCATGCTCCATGCGCCGCTTGGTGTCGCTCATGATGGCCTGCAAGCGGTCCTGCGGCTCCGAGCTTGCGGCGCGGGTTGAACAGAAATCCCATGCCGCCGCCCGACATCCCGCCCAGCATCCAGAAACCCCAGAAATCGTCGCCCATTTCTCTCGCGCACGCGGTGGATCAGGGTGTCGGTGTAGAGATTGCCGGCCCAGGGAATGATGGTCTGGATGGGGCCGTCGAAATTTCGCTCGGTGCAGGCGCCGATGGCTGCGGATGTCTCCGCTCTTGAGGTGCGGGATGACGTCGTCGAGGATGCGAATGGCGTCACCGCGTCCCCGCCACTCGTCTTCGGAGCGCAGCAGGTATTTCTCCGTCACCATTTCCAGGATGGGACCGACGTCCTGCGCCATTCCGCCGTGCACCAGCACCAGGCTTTGCTGCAGTTTCTCGCGCGTTTCGGGCGTGACCTCCTCAGGGCCGAAGATCTGGTGGTTTGGCAGCAGGCGGCCGCGGCTGATGCCGAATTCCGGATCGCCCTCCTGGGCCGAACGCCGTGAATCAGCTTGATGCCGGGCCAGACTCCGCCGGAATCCTGCCATCCGCCTCCGGACCCGCCCAGCCACTCGCCCAGAATGGCGCGCGCGGCAACCAGCCGCCGGTCGCCTCTTCCAGGCCGCCGGTGAGGACTGGATCTGGTTTGTGGCGCGCATGCACAGGGCAATGAGGCAGGCCAGAAGGTTGGTGGAAACCGCCAGCCGCGAGCCCTTGGGGATGTCGTTCACCTTGCTGACGATTTCGATGCCGTGGCCGGGCCTGCCGGTGAGTGCGCCAGCACATCGGCCAGCGGCTGCGTGGCGCCTTCCATGCCGGGAGGCACGAGGCCGGAGGCGATCACCGCCGCCTTCAGCAAGCCCAGGTAGTCGCGGGCGAAATCGAAGACTTCGGCGATCGAGCTGATTTCCGCGGTGGCTTTCAGATCCACGCTGACCAGGCGCAGCACCGGCTGATCGATGACGCGGAGCCAGGCTTCCACGGGCGGCTTGGGATCATCGGAACCGGCCGCGCCGCGCACGCTCAGATCGATCGAGATGTTGAGGACGCGCGCGCCTTCGGGAAAATCCATGCCGAGGAAGAAAGATGTCGCTCCAGCCGCTGTGGCTCAGATCCATGCGGACCGGCGTGGCCTCGCGCAGGATGGGAAAAAGCGGTTCGGAGCCCCGCCGCGCAGCAGTTCGGGCCGCATGCGCAGCGGATCATCCGCGGGGTGAGCGGCGCGGAACATCCACTGATTGCCGCGGACGGAGCGCACGCTGCGCCGCACCTGGTCGGCGAGGGTCTGGAAGCCCAGCGCGCGATAGCCCGCCGCCAGCGCGCTAGAAATGGCGGCGCTGGGACCCTGAGCGGCCTGGGCGGCGAGGAAGACTGCGATGGCCTCTTCGAAGCGGCGCTTCAGCAGGTGGTATAGCCCGCGAACGGGATGAGCGCGGGGCCAGGGGCGGATTCGCGGAACGGGACGTGAAAGCGATGGATGGCGTAAAGGAAGAACAGGGCCCGCACGCGCTCGTAGAGATTGTCGCTGGGGCGCCGGAAGCGGTCGAGCGCGTCGCACTCGGCCAGCAGTTCGCGAGCGTCGCCCCGCTGCACTGCGTCGAGCGAGCGGTTGCGAATCTCCGGATCGCTGAGAAGTGATGACGTTGGTCAGCGGACTCATGGCCGGATCCCCGCTGAGTCCGACGCCATTTCGCGCTCGGCGAGCAGTTCCAGCAGGTGCGACAGCACCTCGTCGCGGTCGCGGCCGTTCAGCGCCAGGGCCAGTTGCGCGATCAGCAAGCCATAGCGGGCGCCAAGGTCATAGCGCCGCCCGACGTCTTCGAGCGCCAGGTATTGCTCGTGGCGGGCGAGTTCGGCGAGAGCAGCCGAAAGTGTGACGGAAGGCCATCGGTGGAGCATCCGGCCGAGCAATTCCATCACGTGCGGGGTGAACACGTGGATGCCGAAAAAGCAGAGATAGTAGCCGGCGCGGATGCCGGGGACCATCAGGCGCTGCTCGGCCTCGGTGGGCGTGGGCTTTTCGATGACCGTCTCGACGCGATAGAGGCCGGTCCGCCCGGGCACACGGCGGCCTGCGACGGCTCCGAAGCGGGGCAGCAGGCTCTCGCGAGTGGGCTGCACGCCGGAGACGGAACACTCTGCGGCTTGGGCCAGTTCGACCAGGCGCTGCACGCCAGACTGGCTGCCGCTGACGTATAGATGGTCGCCGACCATGTGGAGGAAAGGTTCGTGGCCGACGAATTCGCGGGCGCAATAGATGGCGTGGCCGTATCCGCGCGGCTCGGCTTGACCGACGAAGCGCACTGCGCCGGCTGGAATCCGGCGGCCTGCGCGTAGCGGGCTTCATCGCCCGGCCATACCACCACGCAGATCTCCTCGACTTTGGCCGAGAGGGCCTGTTCGATGAGGATAGCCAGGACCGATTTCTCGTATCCGTCCCGTCGATGAGCGTTTGGAGCGGGAGCGCCCGCTGGTTTCGTCCCGCCGCGGTAATTACGGCCTTCTTGATGTGCAAGTGCGACGCTCCTATTTGGGAGTGGGGCCCAAGGGTTTCTTTGTAACATCAATTGAGTGGTTTACGGGCGCCGGGACTTGGGCTCGTTTGCAAGTTGACGCCTTATCGCTCCTGGTGGCAACAGGCGAGCAGCAGGTCTTACTGTCCGAAATCCTTAGCGGAGTCAGCCTCCAACAGCCCGCGGGCTTCAATGGCGCGAATGAACGCGCTCATGAAGCTGCCCTGTGAAATTGGAAGACTTGTTTGGCCTCAGTGGCTCCACGCCAGCGAGGCGGCCCGAGGCGAATCGCACGCCCAATGGCGCGCCGCCGCTTGGCAACCCGAGCCCGGTAGCTCATGCCAACACGGCGGACCAGGAGGCCGTGGCGGGAAAAGCCGATCGCTGAAATGCGTTCAGCGGGCATCATCGCCTAATACCACGCTTGGCACGGTGCGCAGCAAAATCCAAAAATAGAGAGACGGCGATGCGCGGCGCACCAGTATCAGGTCGAGCCTTTTCCTTCGCGAGTAGTTCAAACTACTCCTTCCCAGCACCTGCCACAAACCCGTCAATCCAGGTCGCAGTCGCAGCACTTCGTCGGCAGCAGATCCATAGTATTGTTCCAACTCTCCGCGCGTGATGGGTCGCGGTCCCACGAACGACATTTCTCCTCTAAAGACGTGGTAGAACTGCGGGAGTTCATCCAGTGAGTAACGCCGGCACCAGCCGGCGAACCTGCTTGTCACTCGTGAATCGTCGTTGCGCTTGAGGGTTGGGATCACGTCAGAGATATCTTCGACCAAGGTTGGATACGCTCGCGTGGTGTTCCGAGGCCACATAGTGCGAAACTTCAACATCCCCAGGGGCGATCCGCGCCACCCCACGCGTGCATGACGAACTAAGGGCGACCGTCGCGAAAGAATTGCGATCGCCACTGCGATGGCGACTGCTGTCGGGAAGACGGCGATCAGAACGAGCCCCGCGGCGATGGGTTCGAGTCTGTAAATCCAGCGCAGACGGTAAACTTCACGACAGGTATCAGTCGGCGTGCTATTGATTGCAGACTCGGGAGTCATTATCTATCTACCTGCTAACGGGGAACTTCGACCGTCCCCCCTAATCTAGGATTTGGTATACATGGCGCTTTCCGTATGCCCTTCAGCACCAGCCCGCAAGAGGACTTCCTCGAAGGTGTCGGCGATCCGCGCAATATTGAACTTTGCTTCCGCATACTTGCGGGCATGGGAACCAAGTGAACAGCGGAGAGATGGGTCGCCGGCGAGCAACTTCGCAGCCGCCGTCCACTCGTTGATTTCGCCGGGGTCGACGACGATCCCTCCGCCACTTCGTTCAACGACTAATGCGGCCAGGTTGTTGGACGGGACAGCCAGCAACAAAGGCCTCCCCGCACAAAGATAGCAAAGCACCTTCGAAGGCACGGCGAATTCGCTGGCGTCCTCGTCCAGCGTCGCAAGCAGAACGTCCGCACTGGCGAGCACCTCAGTCAACTCGTGGTAAGGCTGAAAATCCAGAAGCAACAGATTGTCCAGCTTCTGTTGCTCCTCTAGGTACTCGCGCCCGACGCCTTCCGTAATCACCACAACCTTGCATGTCGCGTCCAGCGACTGCGCCAGTTCGTAGAGCAGATCGGGCCGATGCTTCAAGCCCAACGTCCCAAGATAGAGGAAAACCAGACTGCCTATAAGGTCGTGCCGCTTACGCCAGCGGCTCGCACCAGGCAAGCAATCCACCTCCGCTAGAGGCGCCCAGTTCTCTAGCACCGTAACTTTTCCGGCTGCCACCCCCCACCGTAACAGATGGTCCCGAAACGCCGGAGCGATGACAAGGACTGCATTGCTCGCCGAGCATACCTTCTTCTCGAGCATCCGAAAGGGAATACTCAGTGGTGCGGCAAGGCCGCTCCATCTGCGACGCAGAAAGAATTCAATGGCAAGGCTGTACATGTCTTGTACCCAGTGGACGAACCCGACCCCGCTTTTGCGACAGTGCCACAAGAGCTCAGCCTGCACGTCAATAGGCGTATTTCCGGAAAGTACAGCGTCGCACTTCCAACTTGAGATGAGAGCTTTGACATCGCGCGCATAGCCCCGGTGCACGCCAAGTCTACGAATAGGCGAGTATTTGCGAAAGGCGGAGGATAATTCAATACCAGTAATTGCCAGTCGCTCGGGATCGGATGCTGATGGCTGAAGCCTCCCTTTCGGGCCTTGCAGGCCACTTGCGTAAGCATGGGTGACGTCATGACCCCGCGAAGCTAGCTCACGGCTCAGCTGGATTGGAAACGGATAACCTCCGAAGTCATGAATAAGCAGGCGCATTCATTTAATAGCACGGACAACGTCGATTCCGCCTTTTGTCATTCAACCCGCCACAAACCGACAACCACTTTTGAGGCGCACGATTCTGGCCGGTTAGCCATAGAAGCCCCGAAGCTTAGGTGGAGAGACACCGAACGAGACTTCCATTACGAGGCGCGGAGTCCTCTCCGCAACTGTCGCCATATGGAAACCGAAGGGATCTTCTACAAAACCACAACCGGCATCGCCGAGTAAGGTCACGGATTTGTCCGCTCCGTATGCTCTCAGCACCTCGTTGATCGGATGCCCGATGAAGGGAGTGAACTGGTGTCGCAGGGCGCGATGCCTATGGCTGCCGCGGACATAGATGTGTGGCCCTCCACCCTCATCGACTGGCCTCAAGTAAAAGAAGAATTTCAGCATCCGCCAGTCAAAAAGGTCAAAATGATACTCATCCTTCGAAGCGATACTTGTAGGAACTTCGCTAACACGCTTCGAAGGAAAACTCCAGAAAATGCGGGTACCGCATAACCGCGCTTCGCCGCCGAGGTAATTGGCGGCTATGTCCTTCAGAAGCGCATCGTCCATGACTGCGTGTACCGCATCGCATTCCAGTATTTTCTCGTAATAATTGCCGATCAAAATGGCTTGGTTCAATTGCTGTTCGGCCTCGGCGTGCTCATCGGGTAGGAATTGGAGCTTGTGGTTATCACCTGACCAGCAGCGGTTTCCAGCGGCGAAACCGGCAATCTCTTCGCAAATAGGCTTCGGGAGATTGATGCCGGTGAATAACCCGTCGCGACGGAGAGCCTGGACGACCGCTTCGCACGTGACGCCGGCGAATATCATTGACTTAGCAGAGGACGCAGGGGCGACCTTAGCGGTCAGCCAATGCGCTCTTCGTGCAGGCATAAAGCGTGCCAACACGTACATCAGCAGCCAAGCGGGATCTCCCCGCAACTTCCCCAAATACGGCGCGATCCGGCAGATGATCCTCCTTACCCCCCGGCCACGTCGGGCAATCATTTCAAGGCTTGTAGATGGCATATTCCGCCTTAACTTATATAGGAAACGTCACCGGCCGCCCCAACTTCCGGGGAGTATAGCACAGGTTTTAGGTATAGACTATTGTAGCGACCAACACAACCGATGCGGGCAAATAGCGAGTCGGTCGGCCATATCGGCCGGCTGTATAGTTCGGTCATTCGTGCCGTACGCGTTGTTAGTAGCGGGATTTATGCTTTTGTCACTGCCGTCCGGTTAGAAGCCGAATAGAATCGGCTAGTTGGGGTTTCTCCTGATTCGTTTTGGGAGTAGGATGGCTGGAGGGCATGTAAAATCGGCACTTTTTCGAAAAGCGTCAGACTGAGAATCTGTAGAATTTGGTAAAGACTCACCTCCAAAGCCCGGTCGCTTGCGAACGATGGTGAGAGCACGTAGACTGACACGGCAATCAAGATTTGCGTCATCACCGCGTTCTCGTTGGTTCCGAAAATACCTTGATTCGCAGATGCTGCTTGATCCACTTGAAGAAGAGTTCCACCTGCCGTCGCGACTTGTAGATCTGCGCAATAGTCAGTGACGGCAGCACGAAGTTGTTAGCGGCGGCTCCCGCCGGATCTAAAGATCCGGTTCACATCGAAGAGGCGGGGCTCCATCGAATTTCGTCCGGGCTATTTCCTCAGCAAAAGCTCAAACGAACTCGGTAATGCCAGCTAGATGCCCATTTATCAAGAAAAACAGCTTGAATTCCCTCAAGATCCGGAGTAGTATCTGTAATCTCGTGTCGGAAACGTGGTCCTGTGTCTACGCTCATCAAGTCACTCTGTATCCTCACATTGGCAGTCTGGGTCAGTGCTGCGCAACCTGGAACCGCCAAGTTCACAGCCGCTTGCCCGCTGCCTTTCACCCCGACCAGTGGACTAACAATCGACCAATCATGTGGAATGTTCGGCAATGCGGCAGCAAACACGCCTGAGGGTCTACAGAATCAGGCAAAGAACAACTTCTGCGTAACAGGAACGCTTGCAACGGTGACGCCGGCGATCCTTCTGAGCATACAGGGGGCGACGGCAAAGGCGAAGGTCTCCCCAAGATCGCAACACACTCCAAGGCGGATTCGTGATCAACGGAAAAACCTACCGGCTCCGTAAGTGCTCGGACTCGCGATTCGTGAGGGAGCGGTTCTCGCCTGACCGGATTTACCGCCACGATCACCGTTCCTTGCGCCATCAGAGGGATGGTCGGCGACGCAAACAGCATAGCTATCCAGGCGATATTGCCGCGTATCGTTCCGCTTTTCCGAAGCAAGGCCTCCCGTCTATCGCCGTTCGTATGTTGCCGCGAGCGTTTAAGAAGTGTCAGGGCGTCCGTTTTCTAGCGCGACCTCGGATGAGACGCACGGACGCTGGATCGAGAGCGATTGAGGTGTCGCCAGCGCCATACCTTGGATAGAGTTGATCGTACCCAAGGAAGAGCACGAGACACTTGCCACGCGAAGTATGTGCACTCGGATATATGATCCCGTCGAGATGTTTGTCGTCGGGGGCGCGAAAAGTCCTGCGGAGGTACTCTGTAACGATCTGCGTCGGCACGTACTCGATGTGTTCGCGCCCGTCACGCTCGATTGGCTGGGTAATATCCGCGATGAAGGAGGCCATAAATGCTGCTTCCTCGTAGTAGTCCGATTCGTCTGCTTCGTAAAAGCTGGGCATTTCTATTTTTTGGGTCAAGTCGAGCAGAAGAAGGGGTCGTGTAGTGGTCCAGCGACTGATTGTGCCGTATTCAGTTGCGGCAGCTGGATTGAGTTTCTGCGCGCGCTGTATGCTCATGCGTGGCTGCGTAAAACAGGGAAATGCCCGCCGGACTCATCCTACTGCTCAATGCCCGATTCGGTGGTGGCGGACCGAGTTCCAACGGTGCAGTTGGGCTCTCATCGCGTTGATGAACCCTAACCCGAATTAGCTTCGTATCCGACGGAACGTTCGTGATCATGCCGTGGCCAAGAATGACTTCGCCCAACTCGTCGAGCATTCTAGCTACCGGGATACCATCGTCATTTGGATCTGAAGGCTGTTGAGTAAAGAGGTATCGAGTCTGATGTTTCACAGTCTCGCAAAAAGATTCCCGACTGCTCTCGTATCGCTCCTGTTGGCTGAGACTGGCATAATGGCGTTGGCACCAACTCGTGGTCCGGCAAGCACTCGACAATGCGGTCGAGTACTTCTTCATTTTTCGACGGCGAGGGAATGTCATATCGAACGATTTCAAATGTCGAGTAGGTGGTGCCGGCGAAACAGTGGTCTTCGTCGTCCCAAGGTATCGTCTCATTATTGGCGTCACTGTACCGGGCATGAATACCGCCGCTGATGATCTGCATGATGTCATCGAACTGGACAGTACTGGGCTGCTTTCGAGATGTCCGGCTGCAAAAATCGCAAGAGAAACCTTTCGCATTTCGTTTCGCGCATGAACGCAGGTAAGAGTTTGATAGACACCTCCAACATATCGCCTCCCACCGCTATAACGCCAACCCTGCTCATCTTCTTCGATTCTTCGATCCTTTTCGTAGCCCATAGTTCAGCACCCGAGAGGAACATGTCGGGTGCGCAGTCCGAGATCAACTCCGCCGACATTTTCCTTGATGTTCGCGGCCCTCAGAGGTAATGTCCACGTGACTAGCGATAATGCCCATTACGAGGACCCTAAATGACTGATTTGATTATTGTTCCGCAACCGAACCCGTGGCACAAACTGAAGACGCTCGTGCTCGACAGCGTCTCCTCCCCAATTACCAAGCGCGTGTACAATCTCGGGCTGGCCGAGTTCTTCCAATGGTTCAGCCAGGAGCCTTGCGCCGGCTTCACCAAGGCGACCGTCGCCGCGTGGCGCGTCGCGCTGAAGGCCCGCGGGCTTGGCGCGGTTTCCATCAACGTGCGAATCACGGCGGTGCGTAAACTGGCGGTTGAGGCCGCAGATAATGGGCTGCTGGCACCGGAACTGGCCAGCGGGATCACACGCGTGAAGGGGGTGGCATCCAAGGGCGTGCGCTTGGGCAACTGGCTCACGATCAAGCAGGCGCAGACGCTGCTCAACACGCCGGACGCTTCCACCACCAAAGGCCTCCGCGACTGCGCGATCCTGGCAGTGCTTCTCGGCTGCGGGCTCCGACGGTCGGAAGTAGCCGCGCTTACGTTCGGGCATGTCCAGCAGCGTGACGGGCGGTGGTGCATCGTTGATCTCGTCGGGAAGCACGGGCGCGTACGGACGATTCCGGTGCCGACGTGGACGAAAGTTGCAGTTGATGGGTGGACCAACGCCGCGGGCATTGCCGTCGGCCCGGTGTTCCGCCCGGTCGATCGAAGCGATCAAGCGCAGGAAGCGCCGTTGAACGAGAAGGTCATCTGGCAGCTACTCCGCCCGTACGCGGCCGCCGCGGGAGTCCCCGGAGTAGCGCCTTACGACTGTCGTCGCTATGCCGAATCCCGGACTATGCCGAATCCGAAAGCCACCACATGGCCCGGAGGGCTGTGGAATGGGCCGCTGATCGAGATTGGTATCGGGAATGATGCGGCATAGTCCGTCGGTCGGAGGACACCGCCTAAAGCTGGAGCACACCTTCGCGGTGTCGGACGCCGTTTACACCGTTCTGCCCCGCACGGATCAAAGGGCCTGCCTGCCGGGCTTTCGCGCGGTACGTGTTCAATCCTCCTTGGAACGGCGCGGTCCAGTCGGATCGGCCTACACCCTCCATTCGCGGACAGGCGATGGCCAAGACTATGCCGCATCCGGCAGTGTCCAACCCCATACGCGCGTGGCCGCAATGTCGTTGATTCGGCATAATCCGGGATTCGGCATAGCTCCTGTTATGCCGCATGCGGCATAGTCGTCGGACCTGCGCGAAGTTATGCAGAGCGTCCGGCGGGGAGTTGGAGCAGATCCAACTCCTGCTTGGGCACGCTTCCGTACAAACGACCGAGCGATACCTCGGGACGAAGCAAGACTTGGTCCACGCTCCGAATGACGGGATCAAGCTGCGCGTAGCGGTGTAGCCGTGCATCAATAATCCCAGTGCTCGTGCCGGACTGGCAGTCGATTCAACGCGGCGCGGCACTCCCGCCACTGGGGCAGAAAGAGATCCATGAAGGCGATGAAACGGCGGTTGTGGGTGGGTTCCAGCAGGTGAGCCATTTCATGCACGACGATGTATTCGAGACATTCCCGTGGTTTCTTTGCCAGATCCGTATTGAGCCGGATGCTTCGCGGAGCCGGGGCTACAACTCCCCCATTTCGTTTTCATTCGCTGCACGAAGAGCCGTTCCACCTTCACGCCCATGAGCGGCTCCCATTTCGCGATGACCACGGGGCCGGCAGTCTTCAGTTGCGAACGGTACCACTCGTCGAGGATGGCTTGCCTCTTCTCCTCATTGGTCGCCGGGCGCATCTGGAGAAGAATTTGGCTGTGCTTTAGCTCCACGCGCGGAGCAGCGTCTTTCTCGACCAGCTTAAGCAAATAGCGTTTGCCCCACACGTAATGGCTTTCGCGGTCCAGGTACTCGCGGGGAGTTTCTCGTTCCTGCCCCCGTATCTTCTTTTGCTGCTGCCTGATCCAGCCGAGCTTGGCAATGGCAAACACGCGGATTGTGTCGAGGTCCATGCGGAGCGGCGCGGAGATGCGCACTGTGCCGGTGGGGGGATACACGCTCAGATGGACGTTCTTGATGTCCTTCTTCACGACATCCACCTCGATTTCGCCAAGATGTATCCTGTTGGCCATCAGTATTCCCGCTGCGCCTTGACGATCAGGAAGATACGCTCGACCTCCGCGACATCTTGCAACACATCGTACAAGGCCCTCTTGATAACCATCTCGCGCGACTGCACGCCGCGCCAGCCGTCGGGCCGGGTCTGTCTGACGGCATCGTCGATTTTGAGTGCCAAGTCCCGGTCTTTATTGAGGTTGTTGTAGAGAGCGCGGCGTTCGGGCGTATCTACCTGTTCGGGGGTATCCTCGGCCTGGCCGGCTTCCACGCGCTTGGCCAGTTCGCCGATGCGTTTCAGGTATTCCTCATACTCGATCGCCTTCGCATGGCGGGCAGCGATGATTTCGTCCAGCAAACGCCGACATCCGGTCGTAGAAGGCCGGGTCGTTGAGGTGTTCCTTGATGATCTTGCTGCGGACGTTGTTCTCGATGGTCTCGGCAATCGCTCCCCGATTTCTCTTGATGCCATCGGGCATGGGTTGATGGCGTCCGCAATGCCGGTATTCACGATGAGACTCCAGCAGCGGCATGTAGTCGAAGGGCGAGATCTTGCGCGGCTCGTCGGCTTCGATGCCGTCGGCGTGACGTGCGCGAAACGTCGCGTACAGCGGCGTGTAGATCGCCGTGCAGCGAGGACCGTGGCTCTGATTGCTACTCTCTGGCGGGGTTCGTCACATCCCTCGCGGGAGCCAGCGGTCGCGCCGTCCTCGTCGCTATCGCGCTCTCGACCGGCGCGCTTTTTCGCGCGGCCCTCACGGCCTTTGCAGCGCCAGCGCCGCCCGCGAATAGCCGAATAAGGAGACGCCGCCTGGTCAAAAATCACTTCTCCGCGTTTGCATCCACCACTTCCTCGACCGTGTCGGATCCCGAAAAATCGCAGATATCGCGGAGCGCTACGGTGAAATCGCGCGCGTCCTTCGGCACCTCCGGCCCCTGTCCTCAGACCAGGTCTCCGAACGAATTGTTGGGCTTCACCGGCGACATTCCTCCGAAGTCACCAGAGTCATGGACGAAGCGCTTCGTGCACACGCTGCCGATATACGCGAGGGACGATTACCAGCGATGTGCGCCATCGTTCTTGCTGTACCGGAAAAATACAGAGCTGGGGCTCGAACGCAGGTAATCAAGAGCACGCAACTGCTTGCCAGTGGTTCACTTAACGGAGCAATTCAATCCTCTACCGGTAATGGTGAGGAACCCGGCAGGCCAGGTCGGAAGGCAGACGTTGACGCGAATCGTAGCATCGCGAATGTGGTTGGTGCATTCGGCAATGATTGGAGAACTCGATTATCGGAAATCTGCCAGGACCTTGATGATCGGAAGGTGCCTCTCCCCACGTCTGCCAAGTGGACGCAAAAAGGATGCGGCGACTGGACGGACGTCTTGGCCGAGGACCAAGAGGGGTTGGTTAAGGCGCTGAAGTATCGACTCGATTGGGTGGCGAAAAACGCGTTTGATGAGACCGATTTGCCGCGCGGCGAATGAATTGATCCTGCCGCCGCGATCTGCCGCATCAACATCCTCACTATCTTAGAGAAACCCCTTCCCCGTCAAATTGCCTTCTTGAGAAAACGAGGAGACCATCGAGGTGGGCAACATTGGCAATGTGCGGACAAGAACTAACCGATGCATTAATCAAAAGCGTCATGGGATGGAAACCGCGAGCAGATCGATTTCTCGCAAATCGAACCCAACCGGCAACTCCTTCAATTTCTCTGAATGGAGTACCCAATTGAATTAGCCTGTTAGCAAATCCTCTCTGTCAGTATCGCAACGCCGCCTTGTTGAGTTACTGCAGAATCTAAACTTTGGCCGGATCGAATGTCTGCAAGTGAAGGCTGGCGAGCCGAGTTTCGACCGCGGCCCACGTGTACTTCGAAGGCTCAAGATTGGCGGCGACAACGGTCCGCGGCCTGAGAACAACCTCCAGGACTTCTGGCTCAAACAGCAGACCATTGAAATGCTCGAAGTCATTGCCGAGTTCGGTGATGGCGAAGTACTATCCATCGAAGTCAAGAATGGCTTGCCCTTCGCGATGGAGCTTGAGCACCGATCACCCGAGGATGAAGTTCGCCGCGACTGTGAAGGGCTGCTGTGATAGCGGCAGGACAAATCGCATCGGGAGGCGGAAGCCTGAGCGCGCCGCGAATCGTCACGCACTGGGGCGACACTCTTACAGAAGCCGACTATCAGAACCTCACGGCACGGTGGATTACTACCGCGCTCGCGGAAGCCGCCGGCCTGCGGCGCGTTGATTCCAGTACGGGCCGCGAAATGTTCAGCCGTAGAAGCGGCGACCTGGCGGGGATCATCATTCCGAATATTGCGCCATGGGATAGCAATCACATCAGGGAATATCGCGAGCGCCTGGACAAGCCGGATCTCGAATGTGCCAGCGACGGAGGTCTTAGGGAAAAGAACAAATATATTCAGCCACCGGGCCGGACAAACCTGATTTATTTTCCCCCGGGACTGCCCTCCGCCACTTTGGAAGATATCGCGATTCCGATAATCATCACGGAAGGCGAATTCAAGAGCCTTGCACTTTGGCGCCTAGCAAATCATAATCATCAGTCCTTCGGTTCGTGCCGTTCGCATTTGCGGGAGTCTGGAACTGGAAAGGTACAGTCGCTAAGATCCAGGGACCAAATGGCGATCGCAGGGATGTAAAGGGCGTCATACCCGATGTGAACCGAATCACTTGGAAGGGGCGTAAGGTAATCCTCGCGTTTGATAGCGATTGCCAAGCGAACCAAAAGGTGCGGACAGCGCGTTGGCAACTTACAGGTGTTCTGATGGAGCGCGGCGCGCTAGTCGGAAATCTTGAGTGGCCGATCGAGGAAGGCAAGGGAATCGATGACCGCCTGGCAAAACTGGGTCCGGATCAGGTACTTGCCGATATCGCAAGGGTCGGCTTTGGTGATTGGCATACCCGGCTCTTACGAAATGAACGCGGGTGCGTTTTACCATGCTATGAAAACGTCGGGCTATTTCTGGAGAACTCGTCCGAATGGAATGGTGTTCTCGGGTACAACGAATTCACGTCCGGATATTTCGTCCTCAAGACGCCGCCTCCCCCAGTATCGGCATTGACCGGCAGCGAAATCGAGGACCACTTCGACACGGAGGCGGTGCGGTGGTTGGAGCGGCGCGGGTTGATGGTGAAACCGGAGTCGGTCCGACGAGTGGTGGATATTATCGGGCGGAAGAATTCGTATCATCCCGTCCGCGAATACCTGGGGTCTCTGCCGCTATGGGATGGCATAAGCCGGATTGGCACTTGGCTAATCGATTATTGCGGCGTTGAATCAAGTGACTCCAACCCTAACAACTATGCGATGGCGGTGGGCGAGAAGTTCCTGATATCGGCCGTGAAGCGCATCATGAACCCTGGCGCTAAATGCGATTCCATACTGGTCCTCGAAGGCAAACAGGGCATCGGTAAGAGTACCGTGCCACGAATACTGGCCGGCGATGAGTGGTTTTCGGATCAACTCGCCGACATGGGCAGCAAGGACGCCTCGCTCCAATTGCGCGGCCTCTGGATCGTCGAGTTGTCGGAACTGGACGTGTTGAACCGGGCGGAACTCGCCCGGGCAAAAGCTTTTCTGACGCAGCAGACGGAGCGCTTCCGGTTGCCATATGGGCGTAGGATCATCCTAGTTCCGCGACAATGCGTGTTCCTCGGTACCACGAACGCAGACCAGTGGCTAAAGGACGAAACCGGCGGACGCCGGTTCTGGCCGGTCCGATGTAAAGTGATCGACCTTGACGGACTGCGCCGGGACCGCGACCAGCTCTGGGCGGAAGCGCTTCACCACCACCGCCTGGGGGCGACCTGGTGGCTTGACAATCCCGACCTAGTGCGAGACGCCGTGGAGGAGCAGCGCAATCGGTATCAGGCGGACGTCTGGCAAGAGCAGATCAGCGCGTGGTTAGAGTATCCCGTGCCTCGAGCGGACGCGGAAGGCCAAGTAGTTCAAGGAGCCTCCGTGGACTCCGTATCCATTGCCGACATCCTGCACCACTGCATTCACAAGCCACTAGAGAATTGGAACCAATCCGATAAGAAACGAATCGCGGGCTGCCTCATTGCATTGGGCTGGGAACGACACAGGGTGGGGCCACGGAAAGCGCGCGAATGGCGCTACCAGAAGGTGTCCCAGTTATGAGGCCGTGTCCCAGTATGTGTCCCAGTGCGTGTCCCAGTCTAAGTACCTTTTCTATCAAGGCGTGTCCCAGTGTCCCAGTCTTTCTATACACGCGCACGGAACGTAGTTCCCGTAATCGTGCATCTACGCTTCCCTAGGAAGTATATAGAAACGACTGGGTCACACTGGGACACTGGGACACCAGTCTCCGGCGGGGCGGTGACAGTATGAGCTCCATTCCCCGCATCGTCGATCTAACGCAGGTGCCACCCGTCCCGTGGGCCTGGGTGGACGAGCACGTCTATTCCGCCATCCGCGGGTGCAGCGTGAAAGTATTACAGAACGAACGGCGATTGAACATCGGCTGCCAATTCCGGCGGATTAATGGCACCACGATCCGATACAGGCTCGGGGACATCAACGCGTTTATGGAATCTCAGCCGGCGGCGGCGGGGCGCCGCCGATTCCAGCACGTCCGCTCAAGAGCGGACCTGGCAGGCCGCGCCGGATTTCGACTTGACTGTTTTAGCCACCGAAGCGACCAATGTGACGAGGCAAATTGGCTACGGACGGCCAATAACAACTGACAGATGAGCGTTTTCAAGAACGGTACGTTTTACCATTACGAATTTACCCTTGACGGGCGGCGGCGCCGGGGCTCGACCGGCACTACCAACAAGCAACTTGCCATCAATGAAGAGCGCCGCCAGCGTGAGCGATTACAGAAGAGCTACAGTCAAATCCTTGAAGACGAATCCCGCGAGCAGCAGAGGAAAACGATAAAACAAGCGGCGGATGAATTCTTGGAAGACTACCGAGCCAAACACCAGTCGGCAACGTTTGCAGAATACGCCCTCGGTCACGTGAGCAGTTTACTTGGCGAGAGTCTCGTCATGGAGATCACCCCGAAGATCGTAAAGCGGTATCAAGCCGATCGCCTCACCGAGAAAGCTGGCCCGAAGACCATCAACGATGAGGTTCAGTTGTTGCTCCGGTTGTGCGGCGAGCAAGGCATTCTGATTCGCGCGACCTTACGCCGTGACAAGGCGTTGAAGCTCGCGCTACCGCCATCCCCGGGCCGCCCGTACAGTGCGGATGAGAAGGCGCGGATGCTGGAGGAGGCGCTGAAGCTGCGCACGCCGCAGATGCGCGCCGCTCTCGCATTGGATTTGAATACCGGGCTTCGGGATAAGGAATTGGGCCACATATGCTGGGAACAGATCGACCTCATCGACAAAAAGGCGCTTAGGGTGGGCAAGTCTAAGACCGAGGCGGGTACCGGGCGTATCATCCCGCTGAACGAGACCGCCCTCGCTGCGCTTGTGGAGCACGCCGCTTGGTACACCCGCCGGTTCGGGGAGTGTAGGCCCGAGTGGTATGTATTCGCCTTCGGGAAGCCGCTGCCGAAGGACCCAACGCGGCCAATCACATCGTTCAAAACAGCGTGGACTAAGGTCCGTGAAAAGGCAGGGGTGAAGGGGCGATGGCACGATAACCGCCACACGCTGGTGACGGAATTGGCGGAGTCGGGCGCGGGCGACGAGGTGATTATGAGCATCGCGGGACACGTCTCGCGCGCTATGCTTTCCAGGTATTCCCACGTGCGGATGGAGGCCAAGCGGCGTGCCCTTGATGAAATCGCGGCACGCCAGCGTGCGGCTGACGAAAAACGCCGAGAGGAAATCGAGCGGCAACAGCACGCTGATTTCGGTCTCCCCATCGGTTGTGGTCCAGTAATCTTCACACTTGCAGCGGTCGAATTGATCCAAGCATTTATACCAACGGAAATTGCGGCACTATGTCACCCGCCCTCGCTGGATATTACACTGTATATCCTCGTGGAATTGGAGCCTCATCTGGGCCGATGCCAAAAGGATATGTCATTGTTTCACGCTGGATCGGCCTAGCGGAAGCAAAGCTATGGATGATGAGGCGGCACGCATATTCCCCGGCAGTCGGAGCCGGCGGCCGGGTGTACGTCACTCTGTTCGGGGAACCGCGGCCCTCCGGTACCGACCCAATTCGAATCGACTTCGGAATTCCGCAAGCAGCGCTACAGGCAGCGGGTCGGTCGGACTGGCGGCAGTTGCTCCAAAGCCTGGCAAACGTGCCCGTCTACAACGTGCAGATCCAGTTCCAAATTCGATACCCGCCTCCAAGATAACTGGAAAGCCCTGAGCGAATTGGTTATTCATGGGGGTGTGGGACGCCGAGTACGGTGCGCCACGAATTGGCATCAGGCGACGGAAGCTCGTGCCGACCCTGAAGTACCCCCAGAGTCCCCCCGATTTCCGACGAAATTCAATTTCGCGCGCGTAAGTATTTATGTTTGCAACGTGAGGCAACTACAAGCTGTTCGGCTGTTAACCGAAGGGTTGTAGGTTCGAGTCCTACCTGAGGAGCCAAAAAATGCTATGATCAATAGCTTACAAAATCAGAATGGCGCGTCGGGCAAAAGACCGGATTTCATTCAAGCCTTCGGGTTTTGCCAAAGGGTAAGGCGGACGTTGTGTTCTGCTACTGAATCTCGACCGTAGCGGCCCTCTGGCTGGAACTTCCATTGGAATAGACGATCAATTCCTGCGTGCCTGATGGCGCGCCGGGCGGGATCTGGACATTGAGCTGGTATATGCCCGGGAAGCCCGGGGCCAGGCCCGCGAATTGGACCGGGGCCGACGCGCCGCCGATTGTGGCCGTCACGCCTGGGGCGATCGAGAGCGGACTGACTGGCGGCACAGCGCCCTCCGCCAAGGGCGGACTAACGACGCCTAGTCCGCTGGCATAGATGACGATAACGCTGCCTTTGGGCGCAGGATGGAGAGTGGAATTGGCGCTACCGTCCTGATTTGTCGCAGTCACTGGGCCGGAGCCAGTGCCGGTGTTTGTATAGACTCCAGGGACGACGCTCACTACACTTAGAGCAACGGACGAGCTGGACTGGCTGTTGGCGTTCACCTGAAGTGTGGCGGTAGAACCGGCAGTAAGGCTAAACGGCGCCTGCACCCGCACCTCGAATGACGATGAATATTCTATCGGTACAGCCGAACCGTTGATCGATACGCTAGTCCCACCCAACGTTACCGGCAGCGCTCCGGACGGCGCCGAAACACCGACGGCGGGCCCCAGGTTGATTCCAAGAATCGAGATCGACTCGCCCGGCGCCACGAGTCCTTGACCAGTGCCACTCGCCACGTTCACGATAGTTTGCGAAGTGGTAATCGGGGTCGCCTGAGCGGTCCCGGTGATGGTCAACGAAATCCCGTAAGCCAGCCCGTGCCGGTGTTGCTTCGATCGTTCTGTACCGCGAGCTCCCAAATTCCGAATGAGGACGCGTCGCTGTTAAGAGCGGCTAATGGTTGGTCAGGCTGAAACGGTCCGAGGCCTGCTTGGACGGGGCAAACCGTTTTCCAGGGTGTAGCGGCCGAATCGTCAAACGTCGTATCAATGTTCTGCACCGTGCAGTCGTGCGCCAGCAGCGTGACCTGGGTGAGTTGCGGGGAATACAGCTTCACGGTCAAGTCACCGCTGTTGGGATATTGGACCTGTACCTGGGCGGCGACGTGGGTCATCTTGATCGCACGGGGAATGATGATGATGGCGACCGTCACCACATTCGCGGAAGACGAAAAGATCTTCAGCGGTAGATTGCTATAGGTGTAGGTTACGGTTATGGGCTGTTGAGCCGCCGCCGGAAGGCCTGACAGTAGCGTCAGCGATAGGGCTACCATCGCGGTGTTTGCTTTGGACATATTTCACTCGTTAAAGGGTGCCTGGGCAGACCGATCAACGGGGCAAACCGCAGCGACCATCACGGAAAGCTGATTCGGCCCGATTTACACCAAGACGACCCCGTATAGTCGGATGCGCTTCACGGTGGCAGGCCTTTTTTATTTTCGAGAAGTTGGTGGGTGATGGAGCGGTATCCCCATGATTTTCCGAATTGTATTATTTATTACGATGTAGAACTTTAGTACCGTAGTATGATCGGCCAAATGTCGGCACCCCCAACTCGATTTTGTGGCTTCCTGCCGCGCATAAGAGGCCTTTCGCCGCTTGCATTTGCGGTCATTTTCTTGATCCAGACGCGTCCGTAAATGCGCCATTCCGGGCGCCGTCGGTAATGGTATTACAGACGACACGTTGGCGATACAGAATGCCATCAATGCTCTGCCTGCCTTTGGCGTACTAGATGGCAATGATGCAACATATCTGGTTGGAACTCTAAATTTGAAATCGAAGATGACTTTCCAGAATTTCTCTTTGAAGACGCGCGCCTCCAGTGTTCCCCTCACCAGTCCGGTTACCCTGGACGGTACTCTTCAGGCGATTTCCCAGGTCACGATTCTCAACGTAAACGTGGATGGAAACCGCGCGCAACAGACTAGTTTGCTAACGGTAGAAGACGGGGGGCGCTTCGGCTTTCGCATTGTGGGCATAGCCAGCGATATTTTAATAATGGGTTCGTCGGCTGTAAACTGCGGCACCGATGGGCTTGAGATCTTCTCAGACGACGTGGTCGCTCCGTCGGGAGCATTGAATTTCGCCAATATCTTTATAATAAATAGCAAGTTTCAATACAACCGCCGTCACGGCGCTTCGGTGGATTCGCTTCAGAACGGGCAGTTCATCGGCGACAC
Organism: Bryobacterales bacterium; assembly: GCA_963763545.1. Taxonomy (GTDB): domain Bacteria; phylum Acidobacteriota; class Terriglobia; order Bryobacterales; family Bryobacteraceae; genus PALSA-243. The sequence goes on along the minus strand of CAVXPE010000008.1, from coordinate 64,638 downwards.
ATTCACCTCCAACGGGCTGGCTTCGCCGGTTACCAGCGGCACGCCGACCGAAGGGCAAAGCGCGTATCTGGTGGACGGCATGCTCTATGGGGCGGGCCTCGTCTTCGAAAGCTACAACAATCAGACGGGATTTAACGGCTTACTGGTCAAGGAATGCAATTCGACGGGGAATGCGAGATTCGGCATTCAGTTCTGGGATCCGGATTCTCCAGCGTCGAGCGGCTTTGTTCCGCGTTCCCACATCCGCATCGAAAGTTGCACTCTGGATGGCGGAGTGAGCCCGACAACCGGGCACCAGGCGCTCGAATTCAATATTGTGTCGAACTACCTCGGGGCTGGGTATACCTACCAGGACATCACGCTGGCGAACAACATGGTGCAGGGAACGCTCATCATCAACGCATGTTCGGGCGTCGCGATCACGGGCGGAACGGTCATCAGCCCTTATCCCGGTTTCTATGGAATTTCGACAGCGTCACAAAACATAGCCATCACGGGCGTAAATTCCCAGGGCAAAATATTCGTACAGGAATGACTCACTTGCGGAAGGTGAAGATCTTCCCCGCGGTATCCAGGCCAAGAAACTTGATGTCGCTGCAATTTTCGCCGATGCCCCAGAAGCCCGAGTACGGACTGGAATAACGGCCGCCAACGAATACGGCCCGGGCGACTCCATTCAATATCACCGTGCCGTTGCAATTGAGGTTAATGACCTGCACATCCTCATAGGTGGGGCTGCCCCCGCGATTCACGTTGGGCTGCGATAGCTCGAGCGCTTGATGGCTATGATGCCGGCTCACGCCGCCATCAATGATGCACGTTTCGAAGATGATTCTCTTTCGCGGTAGAAAGCCGGGACGAGACGGCGGAGTCGGCTCCCAGAACTGGAAACCAAAACGGGCGTTTTGCGTCGCTTTGCAACGGAGGAAATATAGGCCGTCCACGCCGCTCCCCGTGCCGTAGCCTTCGATATCGACGCCGGCGCCGTAGATCACGCCATGGTCAATCGCCCCGCGCGAGCCTTCGCCTCCCGAACCGGGCAGATCGACGCCGTTTTCAGAAAATTCGCAATCGATGAAATGGACGTTGCGCAAGGAGTCGCCGGACGCGCCATGCCGCCGGTTGCGTAAAAAGCGGCAGTTGGTGACATAGATGTCGCGGAAATTGAGATTGGCATCATGGCCGCTTAGCGACTTATGAGAGAAGATCTTGAGGCCATCGGTGCCGCAGTTTGTCGCCGAGCAGTCAGCGATTAGAAGCCGTTCCGCTTTACCAACGACCCGAATACCATCGCGGCCGCCATCCTCTTCGCTCTTGAGATTGGTTTGCGCGGAGCGATTGCCGTCAATGGAAACATTTTGGATTACGATGTCGTGAGCGACATTAGCATTGCCATCGATCGTGATTACGGCATCGAGGGGTGTTCCCGTGCCTTTTGCTCGCAGCTTGAAGTTGCGCAGGGTCATTTCCGGGCGAAGAATCAGACGGGTGACGGTGAACTGTCGGCCCGCGCCGTCGAGGATTCCGCCGGGTTTCAACCGGTCGATGGCCCCTTGAAGCAGCCGCGTATCATCGCTCCCGGTGGGTTCGGGGGATTGCGAAGTTGCCGCGACAATTGTGTGCCAAGCCGGCAGCGCCAATCCGCTGAGGGGAATAAACCTACGTCTGGAAAGGGTCATCTCGAATGCCCCGCGCGGTTACCCACCTAGCTTAATACCTTGGCTGAGTCCCAGGTCGTCGACTTCAGCAAGAGCGTTCCCATCCGGAATTCCATCGGGCCGGAAAAGACGGAGAAAGGTTCGAACTAGGATGGAGATGTCAAGCCAAATGCTCCAGCGATCGACGTACTGCACGTCCAACTCCAGCCGCTTGCTGAATTTGAGGCTCTGCCTGCCGTTGATTTGAGCCATGACCTGTGATGCCCGGTTTCATATCATGCCTTCGCAGCTGCTCAGGCGTGTAGCGGTCGAGGTATTCCATCAAAAGCGGGCGAGGGCCTACCAGGCTCATCTTGCCGATCAGCACAGACGCCAATTGCGGCAATTCGTCGAGACTGGTTTTCCTTAAGAGGCTTCCGACCGGAGGAAGCGTGACCTGCGATGGCAGCACCATAGCTCCGTCGGTGCGCCAAGGCATCGTCCGGAATTTCAGCACCGTGAAAGGAACGCCGCGGTAGCCGGGCCGAACCTGGCGGAACAGGACCGGCTTTCCCATCGTGGTGCGAATAGCCGCGGCGATCAGAAGAAGAAGCGGCGCGGTCAACAAGAGGATTGAGGCGGCGACGAACATATCTATCAAACGTTTCACTATTAAGCCGGCAGACATGATCCCTCCAGCGCTCTAGCGTATAGATTTTCGTGAGCATCGATTACGCGGCGGACGTCAAATTGCTTCATGCGATCTCGTCCGATTCGCCCCATGCGGCGTGCTTCGGCTGGGTGGTCCAGTAGCCAGGAGATTGCATTGGAAAGACCTGCCATGTCGCCAGGCGTAACAAGCAGTCCGGCATCGTCGCCGACCAGATCGTAAATTCCGCGGATCTTCGTACCGATCACAGGCGTCTCCAGACTAAGGGCTTCCATCACGCTGAGAGACAGGCCTTCACGCTCCGAGGGAAGCAACACCGCGGCGGACGCACGAATCAACACCGGCATATCGCGACGCATCCCGAGGAAGTGTACCCGGCCGGCAATGCCAAGTTTAATGGCAAGAGCGCAGACCTCTTCGTATGTGCGCCCGTAGCCGGCGAATGCGATATGAAAATCCTGCCGCCCAGTAGCGGCGGCGGCATGCAACGCGTCGGCGTGGCGTTTGCCGGGATTGAATTCCGCGGGCATCAGTAACATAGCCTGCCCGGCTGGAATGCCAATTTCGGCTCTTACCCTGGCGATTTCAGCTTCGATTACATGAACCGGAGAGTATTGTTCGGTATCGATGCCAATGCCGGGAATGTATTGAACCCGAGCGGGTGGAACGATTCGCGAAGCAGACCGCCGCTTCCTGATCCGTGCGGTTAATGGTCACAAGATGATCGGTCCATCTGCCGGCCACGCGCTCCAGAGTCCTATATACGGCATTCTGGAGTGGACCGCCATATGGATGGAAGTGGAAACCGTGGGCTGTATAAATGATCTTGGGACGATTTCGGACGTTGCGTCGGCGTAATGCATACCGGGTGACGAACGCAGCCACCGGAGTGTGCACATGGACGATGTCGTACGACCCGGAATCGACCACCTTCCGAATTTCACGAGCCGCGACAAGGAGATTCTTTCGGGTTTAAGGGATTCCGCGACCACGGCGCTTCCCAGACGTGATCGAACGTGCCCACGCAATTGACGCAATCGCTAGCTCCCCGTGCCATTCCATCGACCGTCCAGCCGAGATCGCGAAAGTGACGGGCGAATGGGTGCATGAATCTCCACAAAGAGGCCGAGATCGTTGTGACGTAGAGCAGTCGCGGGGCGCGCACGCCGTTCACGGCGGCGGACATCGGCGCTAGGGGGCTCGGGGTTGCAATCATGCTTCAACTCCAGTGGAAACTTCCTGCATGTCTTCGCTGCGGACTCCCAGCTCAACAGGCACTCCCGAGCTACGGTAGGCTGGGAAGAAATGAGGGGCCGGCTGCAACCCCTCCTTACGATACCGATGCGCTAACTCCAGCGTGAGTTCTTCATATTTTGCTGAATTGACAATTACGCGCCCAACGTAGAAGGGCAATCGTAGGCTGGAGAAGCCGCACTTGAACTGATACAGACTATCCTTGTCGCTGCCGCCGCGGCCGCCGCCGAGGTTCATGTAGCTGAAGCCCTGCTCAGAAGCCGAGTCCGCGAGGAACTTCATCAGGAATTTGTAAGCGCCAAGGCGCAGATAATCCGGATGAGGGCCGCCAAAGAAAGCATGCATGCCGCCGTCAGATACAAGGCAAACCATCGAGGCTGCCACCCGGCCGTTGTGCATCACATGAAACATCGCCATATTGGCGCCGAGGCAGCCGCGCATCGTTAAGAAATCTTCGCGGATCAACCGGTGGCGGGCGGAGAATTCGTTCCGGTCGCCGACGGACTCGTAAATCCTCAGGAAATCGTCAAACCTCTCCCAATTGGGATCGAATTCGCCGGTGAACCCGTGCTCCGCCCCTTTCCTAATGTCGTACTGTAGGGAACGCCGTAAGTCGCGCCATCTTTGTTCTGGCGTCTGCGTCGCGTCTATCACGACGATGTGGCCGTCGCCCCGACAGAACCATTGACGTACTGATTTGCCTGCAGCCAGCGTTCGATGGGCGCATGGTTGGCGTGGAACGGGCAGAATCGGGTGAAGGCCGACACGATACCCATCTCACGCCAGCGGAGCATCAGATGGTCGAGGGCGTCTTCAACAAAATGTGGGTCGCCGGGCGATTCCGCCATTCTTACAAGCGGCCCAACAAAACCGTAAGCGGAATTGACATCCCAAGCCCCCGAAACGCCGGATATGGCCTGCAGAATATATGGCCAGACCAGGCGATTGCCGTCCCTCTCGATTACCGCAAGGAATGCCTCGCCGCCCCAAATGCGTTCCGACATGACATGATATTCCGCGGTAAACGATGTTTCCGAGCGATCTAGATCGAGCGCGTCGGTCCATTCCTGGGACGACCTCGCTGAGATAAACCGGCAAGTCATTTCCCTCGACTTCATATGACCTCCACTAACTCGCGTCTGGATGATGCCGCATTTCGTGCTCGAAACGCCTGAATGAGCGCTTCGGGTTCGAATCGCAAACGGCGCATGATGAAATGCAATTTCCATGGATCGGCCAGTCCCGCGGGCTCGCCGATATGCAGTACGCTGCGCTCAGCGTCGAGTCGGCTCAGCGTGAATAGAAACCTCGGATCGTCGATGGCCACCCGCGACAAGACACGGAAGTAAGGGCCGGGCAGACGCCCGACCTCGACAGCTGATTCCCCAGCCAGAATCTCGAATGAGGAGAACCCTTGTTCGGCATGATCGCGATCGGCCGCGGCCAATCGCCGGCATTCGTATGGGATGACTCCATCGATTGCGCACAAGGCGCTTTGATCGGCAAGCCACCAGCCTCTCCGGTCCGCCTCGATGCCGCCGAGACGCGCGTACCAGGTTTCTAATTGATCGTGCCCTTCGAAAACGTCCCAACCGATCTCATTCAGTTCGGGATGCTCTTTCGAGCAGGCTTCGATCGCTCCGCTGTACAGCAGATTGCCGTAGCCCGCACCACGCTCCGCCGGATCGACAAATATCGCCTGAGTGAACATCTGGCCTCCGGTAATGCGTAGAAGGATAGCCCCGATGATCTTTTGGCCTTTGTGCAGCAGGTAGATCTCGTTTTCCCGGCTGCCTGCGCCCGTCTCCAAGAGGGCCTTGACGTAGTGATCGATCCGGTCCGATTCCCAAATCGTCATCTTGCGGACTTCGGGCCGCAACGTCTGGCGCAACAGGACAGCGGCCACGCGGTCATCCCCGGGGATGGCTTTTCGTATTGTGAGTTCTTGTTGCATGAAGGTAACATCAATCTCCGGCTGGGACGCCTACAGTCTCTCTAACGGGGACGCCGGCGCGCTCGATTTCCTGTAGCGCAAGATAAGCGCGCTGGAGCTCCGGCCCTTCGCAGGCGCGAGCCTCGTCGCCGAATCAGGGAAGAAACGAGGCCGAATCGAGACAGAGCCAGGTGCAAGCCTTCCTTGGCATAAGTCCCGGCCACCAACGCGAGCGTGGAACCAGGTCCCGTCCCCGATGGATATCGCCGGATAATCTTGCGAATGGTGCGGCAACTCGCGCGATATTTTGCAGGGTGAAATTCAAGCGGCTCGCGATAGAAAAGCAGCGGGTCGGGAAGTCTTGCGCATACTGTCTTTGGATCGGCGCGATGCCACAGTTCCATGTCCTCGGCGCGAAGATATGCGGCGTCGTAAAGATGACGCCGGAACCAATCGGTCTTCGCGATCACCGTCGGATGGATGAAGCCGGATCGCACGCCGGCAATGGCAAGACTCGCCGGGCGGTCGCCGCGGATGCCATAAGGCCGACCGGCGCGGTCGATGACATAGGCAGCCGAGCCGATGATATCCAGTTCCGGATGGCCGAATAGACAATCCATTTGCCGGGCAAGCCGCTCCGGGTGCATCAGATCATCCGCATCCATGCGCGCGAAATATGGGGCTTGCGCCAGCGATATCATCTGGTTCAGCCGGTAGACCAGTCCCCGATTCACTCCGTCCGAGATCACGCGGACGCGCGGATCGCAGATAGATTCGGCGATGTCCAGCGAGGCGTCGGTTGAGCCGTCATCTACTAAGAGCAATTCCCAATCCGTGAATGACTGCGCGTACACGGATCGAATGCTCTCGAGCAGGGTCGCTGCCGAATTGAAGAACGGAATTCCAACGGTTATCGCCGGCCTCATACGTGTACCCTCCTTCGACTCTGGATGCCCTTGGCCACCAGGGCCAGCAACCCAAACACAAAAAGCCACCAGATGCCATCGCGGGTAGGCCGCCGAACCAGAAACAAGGTCGAACGCAATGGAAGCAAGCGAGACTGCAATACCCGCCGCCAGCATCTTGTTTTCCCCGCTTCGCATCGCGCGCCTGAGAGCAGTCCATAGCGCCGCCGCGAGGACCAAGAGGAACAGGAGACCGGGCAGGCCGAGTTCGACCACCAGATCCAAGATGGTGGAGTGCGGATGGTAGAGCAAAATGCCGTACCGCGTGTGCCTGACGTAGCGCCCGCTGGCGTAGAGGTCGCCCCCTTCGGTCTCGGTCAGATACCAGGGCCACCAGGAACCAAGTCCGGACCCCGCCAGCAATTGCGCAGGAGAACGGTCCGACATAATATTGGCGACAGCTTCATGCATCATGGCGCGGCCATCTTCGCCTTCTATCCGGCTCTCCAACCGGTCGGCCTTTGCTTTGGTGAAAATCACCGTCGCCGCGCCGCCGCCGACAACCAGCACAATGGCCAGGGCGGTAATCTTGGTGAGACCCTTCGCAGCCCAGACGCAGGAGAGGACGAACAGGCCAAACAGCAACATTCCGGCGCGCGACCCCAAACCGATCGTCGTCAGCGCGAGACAAAAGACACAAAGGAAACCAAATATCGGCTTCACCCGCCGGGCAAGCGTTTCTTGGAGGGCGAACGCCATGGCGGGGATGAGCAGGAAATATCCCGTGCTGGCTTCAAATAACGGGCCGCGGACACGCTCCATTCCAAAATCGTTGAGCGTAACCGCGGCTGCGTCGCGCAGACCCAGACCAAGGACCGACTGGGCTGTGTACAGGGCGCACACGCAGGAAAGTGCGACAACAAGACGCCACAGGAAACCACGGACGTCGGAAACAGAACTGATCACCAGATATGCGAGTATGCCGGACGCGGCCGTTAGCGCCATGCAGTAACACATCGCGAGGTTGTTCCTGGGTCCGGCGCCGCTCCAGGACGTGGAGACCATTCCCCAAGCGGCAAGCGCAATCAAGGAAAGCGGCAACCATAAATGCCATCCCCGCGGCAGCCGGTGGGACGGGGACGCGATCCGCGGCACTGCATAGAGCAGGCAGAAAAGAATCGTTAAAGCGTCGACGCTTTTGATCTGGATGCCGGCGATTTCCCACCAGGGCGTACTTGTGGAGGGGAGAATCGTCCAACTCGCAAATATCAGCCAAAAGAACCATTCCTGGGCGAGCCAGGCAGGAAACAGCCGCCGGGGGGACGCCGCGGCGACAGCCAATGAGAGACTTCGTTGTTGCACGCTAGCGCTGGCCACGATACACCTCCTCGAGCCTTTGGGCGCTGGTCTCGATATTGAATGAACTGCTCTTCACCGTCGTCCAGCGCTTGCCGGGGAGTCACGGAGGCGCGGAGTCCACTGGCGATCGCGGAAGCCCAGTCGTCCGCGCTGTCAGATAGCGAAAAGCGGTGGATCAATTCGGGCACGACATCGGCTTCGAACGGCACTCGATCGGAAATGAAGCACGGGAGTCCGGCAGCCTGCGCTTCGACTACGGCCAACCCGAGACCCTCGAATAGCGATGGGAAAAGGAATGCATCCATGGCGCCGCGCATCAGTGCAGGAACGTTTTCGCATCGCGACAAGATCCTTCACCCGATCGCGAAGGCCGGTTGCCCGCAAGCGTTCTTCGATCTCGTTCTGAAGCGGTCCTTCGCCAATCCAAAGAAACTTTGCCCGCGGCAGAATGGAGGAAAGCCGGAGAGCAACATCAATCAGAAACCGATGATTTTTCTGCTCGGCGAAGCGCCCGACGTGTCCGAATATGACGTCGTCCGAGGCGAATCCTAATTCGCCACGCATGTGCTGCGAGGGCTGCTCGAACGGAGTGAGGTCCACGCCGCAATGCAGTACGCTCCAGCGCCGGTCGCCAGCCCATGTCTTGCCAAACATCGAAGCGGCCGCCGCGCTGCTCGCTGCGAGGCCCGTCGTAGCGTAGCGGCGCAGGAGCCGGTTTTGAACGAGAAAATAAGCTCGCCGAATAGGATCCATCTCCCGCAGAATCGGGCCGACGTCGATGTGACTGTGAGCGATCCGAAGGGGTACGCCCGCACGGTTCGCCTCACGCAGAAGCACTCCGGAATGATCGATGAAATGCGAGTGAATCACATCGTAACCGGGGCCGCTTTCCAATACACGGCGCAAACTCGCCGCATAACTCCACAACCGGCGTGGGCGAGGACTCGGTATTAGACCAAGCCGCATCGATTCCATAGCGCTTTGCCAGGCCGGATCCACGCTGGCGGCAAAGAAATCGAAGTGGAACGCGGAACGATCAATCGAGCGGCTAACCTGAAGGAGCCATCGCTCCACGCCGCCCCACTGAAGATCGCTGTGAACATGCAATACGCGAAGTGGCTTCTTAGGCGGCATGCAAAGCTCCCGTTGTGCGGCGGCCGATTCTCACCAGGATGATCCCGGCGCCGACAAGCTGAACGCCCATAGAGAACATCAGGGCCATCGCTGCGCCATGAAGCCCCCGCGAAGGGATCAGCCAAACGGAGGCGGCCCAAGCAGCGAGGCAACTCGCCGCGAGCAGCGGGATCTGGCTGCGAAATTCGCGGGCCGCAGTCATGCCAAATCCAGCGAACCAGGCGAGATAGGCTACGGTTCCGGCGATCATCAGCAGGACGAGCACATCACTGCTGGCGGCATATTCGGGACGAAATAACAGCTTCAGCAGAGGACGGCCCATGATTGCTGAGACGCCCACGCCAGCAGCGCCCAGGGCCAGACCGACAGCCATCATTGTTAAGAGCAGCTTCCAGAATTCGCGCAACTTGCCATCAGCGAACGAGCGAGCCAGCCGGGGCGACGACACGTTGCCCAGCGCGCTGACAACCGTCTGACCGGCAATAATCAGCGAAGCGAGCGCGGAATAAATGCCGAGATCTTTCGGGCCCGCGAAGCGCTCCAGATAATATCGAGGAATGTTCGCACCCAACGAAACTAGCCCCTGAACCACTCCGAGCGGGAGCGCCAGCCATGCCAGCGAAAGGAGCCGGACTCTTTGCGCAGGGGCGCGATCGCTTTCGAAAGCTGCGCGAAATTTGGAGGTCATGGGCCAGTCGTAAATCACGAAAGTGAGCGCCGAACCTGTGCAAATGCCTAATGCGGCCGCTTGCGCGGTTGGAGAGATGGAAATCGCAACGTAGAGGAACAGAATGGAGATCAGGCCTTTCAGCATCATCGATTTTGCAACCACGACCATCTGCTCCTGCCGTTGCAGGTATCCCTGCAATACGTCGCTCAGCGCTTCGAAACATTTCGAACAGCCGATAATCGCGATGGCCGTGGTGGCTCCAGCGGAGCGCGACGGCCACGCCGCCAAGAGCAGAATGAATATCAGCGATAGGCCGGTAGTCATCAGGCGTAGAACAAAGTATTCATTGAACCGGAACGATCCCTGCGCATCGGTTGCCTGCACGGAACGGAGTTGCAGGCTGGCGAGCATGAGAACCGGAGCTGTAACCGCCAGACCAAGGGCGAAAATGCCGACCTCAGCGGGAGCGCAGAGTTTCGCCATCGCGACCAGCATCATCCACTGGCACGCAGCGTAAAGAACGTTCGCAGCCAGAGTCCAGATAAAATTGGTCCGGAAGCGCGGAGCCACCGCGGGCGCGCCATAGATTGGCGCGGCCGCTTGCTCCATTTCCAGTACTGCGCCTTCAGCCCTGAGCATATCGGGCGTAATACTCCCCATACCCGAGTCCCGGTGAAGGATCCCAACCGTTCAGAATCGTGCCGAGCAGGACGTTGTTCGAGAGCTGCAACAATCCGGCGGCTTCCTGATTCGCGGCCAATGGATTCTGGTTAGCGCGCACAACCAGCACAACGCCGTCGGAATGTCGGCCCAGCAGGCGAGCGTCCGGAAACAATAGAACCGGCGGGGTGTCGATCACGATCGTGTCGAACTCGCCGCGCAGATCCTCGAGGAGGCGTATCAGGCGGCTGGAAGCGAGCAGCGCCGGCGCATTTTCGACAGCCGGGCCCGAGGTCAGGACCCAGAGATTGCCTTCGCCGCCCTTACCTGAGACACGCGTCGGGACCACGCGATCGGGCGTCTCGGATTGCAGAAAATCGCTCAATCCAGTTTCGTTCTTCAGCCCGAAGCGGTCATGCAGAGTGGGATTGCGCATGTCCGCGTCAATCAATAGAACGCGCTTGCCGATCTCGGATAGGGCCAGAGCGAGATAGCCTGCAATCGTTGACTTGCCTTCCCTGGGCAACGCGCTGGTAATCGAGATCATTTGCGGGACCGCTTCGGCCTGATAATTCCACAAAAGCGAATCGAGCGTGGCGTGAAACGAATCGTTCAGCATCGGCAGACGGGATTCCCACGCAGTGAGCTGATTGCCGCCGCGGCGCGACCTTCCCGGATAGAGGCTGGCGATTCCCCCGCCCCCCAAATTGACCGTCGGAATTACGCCGAGCTCCGGCATCTTGAGGAGCTGCGATGACTCGCCCGGTTTCCATAGCTTGCGATTGCGGAGACGCCGTGCTTCTTGGAAGAAGCAGAGAAGCGTTCCCAGGATCAGGCCTAGCGTTGTGCCAATGCCAATGTTCAACAGCAGATCGGGTTTGTAGGGCAGCAGCGGATCTCTCGCGGCATCCACGATGCGGATATTGCTCGCGCGAATGGCCGTCGCGATTCCAGCGGAATTCACCTTCTGAAGCATGTCCTGATAGAACTGCTGGTTTGAATCGACTTCGCGCTGCAGCACATTGATCGGAATGGAGAGCTCCGATTGCTCCGACACGGCTTTGAACTGCTGTTGGTAAGCTTCCGTTAGCAAGGCTTCGCGCTTTTGCGCGGCCTCGTAATCGTTCCTGATCCGGCCAACGATGTTGCCCAGCTCTTTCGCGACCAATGTCTTCACTTCGGCGATTTGGGCGTCGACCCTCTGCACCTTGTAGTGCTCGGGCGTCATGGTGGCAGCCAGTTGACTACGATCGCGTTCCAGATCAGCGAGGCGGGTATTGTAGTCGCGTAGCAGCAGGGCATCCCGTACCTCGGGCAGTTGATCCGGAGCGCTGGAATTAGCGATTTCGTTCTTTGCCTGTAGCACTGTCCGATCGGCCTGCGCTTTGGATAGCTCGGCCTGTATCTGGCGCAACTTCTCCTCGCCGACGCTTTCACGGCCTTTCGTTTCGAGGATTCCCGACCGCCGGGCATAATCCTGCAGTTTGCGCTCGGATTGCTCCAGGTTGTTGCGCATGTCCCCAAGGCGGGTATTCAGCCACGCGACGGTTCGCTCAGTTCCAGCCCATCGAGTATCCATCGTGTGATTGACAAATTCCGAAGCGAGCGTATTGAGAAACAACGCCGGCATATGCCGGTCACGCGCACTGTAAGTGAGCTGCACGAGACTGCTTTGCGCAGCTTCCTTTACTTTGAGGCTCGCTTTCGCCACGTTGATGGCGCGCTCTTGTGGTGTTTCCGATCCCGGATCTGGCATGTTGAGCGCCTTTCGGACTACCAATGCGCTGGACTCCGGAAGAATTTTCAGAAACTTCTCGATCTTCTGAGAATGGCCACCACCCTGCGTGCCGAATCCCGGCTTCGCATCGAGGTTCAGCTTCTTGATGACTCGATCCAGAAGCTCATCGCTCTGCAATACTTGAACCTGAACCTGAACGTACCCATCGGGCGTTATCGGAGCTGACCCCGCCGTGGGATCCACGTCTCGGACGTTCATGAAATTCTGGTTCATGTCCTGAACTTCGAGTTGCAAATTGGCCCGATACTCTGGCTTCTGCTTGAAGGAATATGCCGTGGCGGCGACGATCCCGACCAGGATACAAAGCGCAAGGCTGTACTTAAATTTCCATAGAATGCCCAGATGATCGAGCAATCCGTAGGCTCGCTCTTCGGAGGAGAGTGCGTTGGAGTTAGGAATATCGATTGTGTAAGCGAGGTCCTTTTGGACCTGCGCAATCGCTCCGGGTGCCGGCAACCCCTTACGACGCTTGTTGTAATCTTCCGTGTTCCCAAACATTAGAAGCCCCTCCAAATCACGATTCCCGATATTGTCTGCAGCGCCATCTCCGCTGCGCGAGCGCCCATTTTGCGGGTGGTGCTGCTGGGAATCACAAGAATGTCATCCGCCTGCATTCCTGGATCGGCGGCCTTTCCAGCCAAAAGACTTTTGACGTCGATTTTGATGCTCTTGCGATCGGACTGACCCGGTACAGACCGCAAGACAACGCAATTCTTCAGCGCCGCCGTATTTTGCGGCCCTTCCGCGAGGGCCAGCGCTTGGAGCACGGAGGCGCGTTCCTTCTCTCCCAGCGTGAATCCTCCGGGTTTCCGCACTTCGCCGATGACGTAGATGAGCTCGGCAGGTGGCACCGTGATCACGTCGAACGGTTGGACAATCGCCGCGTCGTGCAGCTTCCCGCCTTGCAAAATATCGTGGAGATTATAGGAAACGGTTTCACCGTCCTGGTGCGCAACCCGCACTGTGTAGCCGGCCTGCGTTTGCAACCCTCCAGCCATCGCCAGGACCTCCGCGACCGTTTTGCTGTTGCCGCGAAGTTGGTAGGCGCCTGATGTCGTGACCGCGCCGAGAACCGATACGGGCTGGCTGGCGTACTCGATAACCTCCACGGAAATCGTCGGATGAAGGTAATACTTTTCCAGAAGCTTCGACACCTGCTCTTGAGTCTCGGGGACGCTCAGGCCGCCCACGTGAACCTTGCCGGCTAAAGGCAGATCGACGAACCCATCCTTCGAAACCAGGGTGGTCTTTTCATTGAGTTCTTCGACTTCCGGAGAACGAAATAGCACTTTGTCATCCGGTCCAAGCCGGTATACGCCGCCGGACGTGGCCGCAAACACGGCTTGCCCGATTAGCCCGAAAAATAAGAAAGCTCGACTAAAACACTGCATGTTATTCCTTCGTAGTTACCTGCGTCTAAGCGCTCGCAACGATGCGGGCGGGCCGCCGATTTGGCCTGATTCTGCTCGTTGTCAGATGAACCCCGGGCGTGTAATCCGGCGCAATGCGGCAGAGCGCGGCAAGCAGACCGCGTTCATCGCGCGATTGGCAGAGAGCCCGCACGGTCCTCAATTGCGCCACGAGATCCAGCGGGGGCGGGCTACCCCGAAAGATCTTGATCTTCGGATGGTAGGTGGAAAGCGTGGCTTCCCCGTCCAAGTTCAGCTCTTCGTAAAGCTTTTCGCCGGGGCGCGTGCCGGTGAATGCAATCTGTATGTCGTGATCGGGCCGGAAACCGGACAGCAGGATCAGCCTTCTCGCCAAATCGACGATCTTCACCTGCTCGCCCATATCGAGCACGAATATTTCCCCGCCATTACCCATGGTGGAAGCCTGTATCACCAACTGGGATGCTTCCGGAATGGTCATGAAGTAGCGCCGCATCTCCGGGTGCGTTACGGTGACCGGTCCGCCCGCGCGCGATCTGCCGCTTGAATGCGGGACCACGCTTCCGTTGCTGCCGAGTACGTTGCCAAATCGCACCGACACGTACTTCGTGTCGCAGCCTTCCATACCTCTGATAATCAGTTCGGCGGCGCGCTTGGTGGCGCCCATAATGTTCGTTGGGTTGACGGCTTTGTCGGAGGAGATCATGACAAAGTCGCGAACTCCTGCTTCCGCCGCGGCCAACGCCACGCTGTGCGTGCCGAACACATTGTTTTCGACCGCCTCGAAGATGCTCGCCTCCATCATCGGAACGTGCTTGTAGGCCGCTGCGTGATAAAGGACCGAGGGCTCATGTTCATCCAACACGTGCTGGATGCGGTTACGGTTCTGGATATTGCCGATTTCCGCGATGAAGGGAACCTCGGGAAAAGACTGATGCATTTCCTGCTGGATATGAAAGAGCGCGGTCTCGCTGTTGTCGAAGCCCACGATCGCTCGCGGGTGGAAACGCGCCAACTGGCGGCACAATTCGGAGCCAATCGAACCAGCGGCACCTGTGACCATCACTGTGTAACCAAGAATCTTGGTCCGGATATCTTCCTCGGAAAGGAGTACGGGTTCCCGGTCGAGCAGATCTTCCATGGCTACGTCACGAATCTGCGAAGTCAGGCCGTTGACGCCGATCAGTTCGGCGATGCCCGGAACGGTCTTACAAGGCACTTGTGCGTCACGGCAGTGTTGCACCATACGCGTCATTTCGTCGCTGTTTCTGGAAGGGATCGCAATCAGCACTTGCGAAATGTCGAAGCGCGGCGCGAGATCCGGCAAGTCTGCACCCTTGCCTACTACCGGTGTCCGCTGAATTGTGGTGTCTTGCTTGTATGGGTCGTCGTCCAGGAAGCCACACACCTTATAGCCGAGCGCTGGATTTCTTCGAATCTCCCGGAATAGAGTGGCGCCGCCGCTTCCGGCGCCATAGATGAGAACGCGCTCCGATTTCTTCCCATCGCGAAGCTTATGACGCTCCTTAAGGAGACGCGCGAATATGTAGACGGTCAAGCCAAGTTGCGTGCTTAGGAGCAGATCGAGCGGGTATATCGATCTGGGGAATGCAACCGGCCCAGCCAGGTAAATAAAGGGAATCGCGGCCAAAGATCCGCAGACGTTGTAGCCGATGATCGCCAGAATGTCGGGGCCGGAAGCATGGCGCCAGTTGTTGTGGCCCATCCTGCCGGCCGAAAAGATGAGTGATTTTACGGCGACCCAGATCGCTATCCCGATCAACAGGTGTTGGCTATAGACAGGCGGAACGTGAAAGTCAAATCGCAGAAAGAACGCCCCGGCCGCGGCGATGGCGAATATAAGTGCGTTCAACGCGTGCGGAACGATGCGTGCGCGGCGAAGAGAGTGGACACAGTTCCGGTAGGCGGAGGACATGGATTTGGAACGTTGTATATCTTGAAACACAGACAACCCTAGAAAACGAGCGAAGGCGTCGCAACAGTTGGAACGGTGGAATAGAAGTGCGCGCCGGCGAACGAGGCAATTGGAGAGGCGCCTGCTGCGCGCCGAATCTGATTAACGACGTACATCTGATCCTCAAGCGTCAGACTGCTCGAACTCGGCAGGCAAATGCCCCGGCGGAACAGATCTTCGGCCACTGAACCTCCGTAACGTTCACACGAAGAAAACAGCGGCTGTAGATGCATGGGCTTCCATAGCGGACGCGTCTCAATGCCGTTTGAATCCAGGGACTGGATTAGCGCATTGCGGGAGCAGCCGAATTTGGATTCATCTATCAGGAAGCAACTCAGCCAATTTGTATGAAGCCCGTAGTCAGCCTGGGGCATCATCGAGATTCCCGGCAGATCCGCCAATCCGTCCTGATATCGATAGGCAATCGCACGGCGCTGTCCGACGCGTAGATGGAGCACGCGCATCTGTCCGCGGCCGATTCCGGCGAGCACATTGCTCATGCGGTAGTTGTAACCGAGCTCTTCGTGCCCGTATGCAAGACCCGGCTCTCGCGCTTGAGTAGCCCAGAAACGCGCCTTTTCGATCAGCTCCCTTCGCGGCGAGAGCAGCGCGCCGCCGCCAGTAGTCGTAATTATCTTGTTGCCATTGAAGGAAAGGGCGGCGACCTCTCCCAGCGATCCGGCGGGTTTGCCTTTGTACGTTGCCCCCAACGCCTCAGCGGCGTCTTCAAGCACAGGTACGCCGTACCGGGCGCTCACCTCGAGGATCGGATCCATATCCGCGCACTGACCAAAGAGGTGAACAACGATTATTGCCTTGGGTAGCCGATTTCTTTTCGCGCGATCCCGCAACGCTTTGCTCAGCAACTGGGGATCTATGTTCCAATTTGCGTACTCACTGTCGATAAATACCGGGTTCGCGCCCAGATATCGGATGGGATTGGCAGTAGCGACAAACGTCAGTGTTTGGCAAAACACGTCGTCCGCGGATCCCACGCCGAGCGCTCGCAATCCCAGATGAATCGCTGCAGTTCCGCTAGAGACGGCGGCGGCCGGAACCCCGACATACGCCTCCAGTTCGTTCTCGAACGCCGTGATATGGGGGCCAACTGTGGATAACCAATTCGATTCAAAGGCTTCTCGCACAAAGCCCGCTTCGCGGGATCCCAGATGTGGAACGGACAAGAGAATTCTTGGCATACTTCGACTGACTTAAGATGAACTTCGCGGGCCTGAGCCTCGAAACCGGTGAACACACGAACAGCCGCCGAGACTGCGAGGAGGAATTTTTTGAATTAGCTAGTGTGGGCGGGGCGCATCAGCGTGCAATGCCACTGCCCATGAATCTTTGTGAAACGGTTTAATTCTTCGGGCGGAAAAGACTTAATTCACCTTTTAGAACTCCGGTTTACCTGTGGAAATCGAGCGTAGAGAGATTGAATTTGTGAACGATTAGAAAACTACTAAAACCATTGTCATCTGATTCTTGGAGTGTGTCAAGACATACGTTTGTTTCACCCGTTACCTGTCTTGGAGCGGAGGCCGCTTGCAACCAGCGCGCGTCCGATCTCGGATTCTTGTTTGACGATGCCCGCGCACGTGGTCGGCTTTTTCGCGTAAACCACGAACCTCGGCAATTATCAGAGTGTAGGAGGACGTGGAGTTCCCTGGCTGACGCCCGCCTTTTTCGGCGCTTCAGAGGCGCCGGGGCTAATCGGATTTAGCCGCACTTGCTTTGTCCGAAAGCTGCGCAAAAATCGTCCGATAAAACGAGGGATGCGACTGCCACGTCTGCGCAGTCACGAGTCTGCCGTCGCACACGGTCTGCTGCCGTATGAATTCGCCGCCGGCTACTTCCGCATCCATGCGAACGTGCTCGTAGCAGGTTACGCGCTTGCCGCGCGTCAGCCCCGCAGCCGCCAGGATCTGCACGCCGTGGCAGATAGCAAAAACCCATTTGCCCTGGCGATCGAACTCGCGCACGATGTCGATGACTCTGGCATTATTCCGCAGGTACTCCGGCGCCCGGCCTCCCAGCAGGAGTACCGCCTCATACTCCTCCACTCGCACATCTTGAAACGCAATGTTGGCTTCTAACCCGTAGCCGCGCCGCTCGATATAGGTATCCCAGCCGGGTTTAAAATCGTGCATGACAAGGTTTAGCCAGCGCCGAGAAGGCGCCGCCACAGCTGTTTTCCAGCCTTCTTCAGCGAACCGGTGTACCGCATAGAGGGCTTCGTACGATTCGCCGCCGTCGCCCGTGATGATCAGAATTTGAGACATCTCTCCACTCTAATCCCCGGCTTCGCTGCGGAATGAGATGACGACTCACCCGATACCGCCCCAGAAGCCAGTGCCTTTAGCGCTGACCTATCCTGCGGAGCATCTCGTTCGCGGCGGCCTTGATGTTCGGGTCGGCATCGCGCGCAGCAATGCGGAACTGCGCAATCGCGCCAGCGGAATCGCCCGGACTGGCTCAATGCAACGCCCAGTTCGTAATGAGTGCGTCCCGAATCGGGATTGATGCTCAGGGCGGCATTGAGTTCGCGTATGGCGCCAGCGATGTCGCCTTTGGCCGAGAGCACCGAACCTAACAACTCGTGCGCCGGACCCAGCTTCGGATCGAGGTTCAGCGCTTCCTTCGCCTGCCGTTCCGCGCCGTCCATGTCATTCGCGTTGGCGAGCACTCGCGCGTAGTTCAGGCGCGCAGGAATGAAAGCGGGATCCAAGCGAATGCTCCGATCGAACTGGTAGCGAGCCTCCGCCAATTCACCTTGCATCGCGAGAATCATGGCGAGGTTAGTCCGCCACTCCGCGACTCCGGGGTCGATTGCAAGCGCTGCGCGGAACTCCTTCTCCGCGCCCGGCGAGATCCCCGGTTCCCATGGAAAGCGACGCCAAATAGTTGTGCGCGGCCGCGGCATCCGGATCGAGGGCGATGGCTTTTTCAAGCGTCACTCCTCGCTTCCGCCGTTCTATCCTGCTGCCAAAGCACCCAGCCGAGGAATCCCCACGCGGCTGCGTCGTCCGGCTTTAGCCGGGTTGCCGTTCGAAACGTGGCTTCCGCTCGAGCCCACTGCTTCGCTTCCATGAGCGCATTTCCCGCCTCGAGCTGAATGATCTCCGAGTTTGGCGCGCGGCGCGCCGCCTCTTCGAGGGAAGCGATCGCTTTGGCGTTATTGCCTGCGGCTCGATACCCTTCGCCGAGACCAGAATAAAATCCCGCCTGATCGGGATGCAAACGATCGATCAGTGAGGCCAATCGGATCAGGCCCCCGTTGAGATTGCTTCGATCCGCAATCTGCGCGAGAGCGAAATATAGCGAGTCGTTGCCGGTCGGCGCAGGCTTCGACGGATAGTACGGCACAACTTCACCGCGGTATGACGTCGCCGGCGACTCGGGAACCTCGGGTTTTTCCGCCAGCAAGTCGCCCGCCGGTTTGATGCGAACGATCTTGTGGTCCGTCATCACGATGTGAACGGCGTCGTCGGTCCGCCGCTTGGGCATGTGACACGAGACGCAGTTCGCGCCGGCGGCGTGTTCGGCCCCCGCCAGTTGGGAGACGGCATGACAACTTTGGCAGACGGCGTTGTAGTGCGCGGCGGCGGTCTCGCCGCGCGGAACATCATGCGGATCGTGGCAGGTAGTGCACCTCAGTTTTCCGGCGCTCTTCAGAAAACACTGCGATTCGCGCAATCGGTAGCCCGCGTGCGCCACTTCGAACCCCGAGTTCTTACCCCGCTCCATGATCGAACGCGAGGCGGAAGTCCGGGAGGGGTTGGCCGGGTATGTACGAGAAAGGCCCGCGGTCGAAGCGCTGGAGCGAATGCGGCAGCGGTCGGCTGGTGGTTTCGAGATGGCACTGAAGGCAGACCTCCATTTCGCGTTCGGGGCTCAGGCGCGCGGGGTTCACGATCGCCGCGCGAATCTGCAGAGGATGCCACGCCCTTCGTCTGCGCGGCTGCGACGTGCCGCTGGCCGGGTCCGTGGCATCTCTGGCAATCGATTCCCTGTGGCAGCGGCTGCATATATTGCGCCTCCGCGCCTGCCTCCTGATGTCCCTCCGGGCACGCGCGGATACCCGTTATGGCAGAACATGCATTCATAGTGGATGATGCGAGTCGAGCCGCCATAATCGGCTTTGTCGTAACCCGGATTCATCCCCCAATAGCCGCCCTTCTCGGAGTACCAGCCGAGCGGCAACTGCTGGAGCGTGCCGCGTGGAGTCAGGTGCAGATAGGTGCGCGCATGATTTCCCGAGCCCATAACGAAATCGATCTGCTTCTCTTCGACGTTGGTTTCGTGACCATCGAAACCGACCTGCCATCGCCGCTGGAAATACTTGCCGCCGCGCTCGAACACGGTGAAGTACGTATCGGATGCGGAGTGATGGAAAGGAAGACCGGACTTGAAGTCTTCAACCGCGTGTTCCGCGGTCATCCGGTAGAACGATCGGCCCATGCCCGTCTGGCTGTACGTACGCGCCTTTTCGGTGTGGCATTGGCCGCAAACGGCGGGATCGACGTAGGCGTTGGTTCCGCCGCCGCGGCCGCACAAACGGGGCTGGCAGAAGGACGCAGATGCGCCAAGCAGGGAGCATGTAGCAGTGCGCATGGCGCCCAACTGCGGTTCATCGATTCTTTTCCCCACTCGACCGACGCGCGAAGGACTCACGGCGGACGATGCCCGAACCTTCGCGAATTACCACCAGTTGGTTGGCCGCCACATCCGCGATCTGCTCCCGCTTTCCGCTCGGCCAGCGGATTTCAAGATTGGCCGACTCCTCCGCACCAAGGCCGAAATGCAGCCGGCGATCGTTTGCGGAGAGATACGACGATTGCGCCATCACCGTCTGGATCTGCTTCCGCCCGCCGTACGCCGCGACAACCTCGCGCTCCGATTGCGCTGCGGTTCGATTCAACGCCCGATCAGCAATACTTTCAGCCAGCGATTCGTTCCGCTCACATCGTTGCGAAGGAGCGAAGGCGGCTCATTCATATTCATGATCAGAATGTCCATATCGCCATCGTTGTCGAAATCTCCGAAGGCGGCGCCGCGGCTGGAGTGCAATTCGTTCATCGCCGGTCCGGCAAGATCGAGGAGTTCCTCGAACTTTCCGCCGCCGAGATTGCGAAATAACACGCTCGGCGTTTTGTAAGGCGCACTGGGATCGGCCGCCTCCACTTCGGGATAGACCATGCCGGTGGTGAAAAATATGTCGGGAAGGCCGTCGTTGTCGAAATCCAGAATCGCCGCGCCCCAACCCACGAACCGCGTCTCCACCCGCAGCCCGGCGCGTGTTGTCACGTCGCGAAAGGAACCGTTGCCGTTGTTCTTGTACAGCACGTGGGTGTCGGCACTGAAGTGGGTCTTGAAAATGTCGAGGTAACCATCGGTATCGAAATCGCCGATGCCCAGTCCCATGCCGCCCTGCTCGCGTCCGTCTTCATTCAGCGCGACGCCGCTCTCGAGGCCGCGCTCGGTGAACGTGCCGTCGCGATTGTTTCGAAACAGCAGGCTGGGCGTAGTGTCGCAGGCGACGTAGATATCGGGCCATCCGTCGCCGTCGAAGTCGGCCGCCACCGCGGTTAGCGGATAGTTCGGCGTCACGCCGAGGATGCCGGCGCGCTCGCTGACATCGGTGAATGTGCCGTCGCCGTTGTTGTGATACAGGCGGCAAGGCTCCTGCGGAAGGCCGCCGGGACCGCAAAAGACCGGCACGCCGCCGCGATTGCACGTCGGATTCGTGCCGCGGATCGGGATTTTGTCCGGGTCGAAAGCCACGTAGTGGTTGACGAAGAGATCCAGTTTGCCGTCGCGATCGTAGTCGATCCAGGTGCAGCCGGTTCCGTAGCGCGCGCCGGGATGGATCAGCCCGGCTTTCTCGGTTACGTCCGTGAACGTGCCGTTGCCGTTGTTGTGAAACAGAATGTTCTGGCCCCAGCAGGTGATGAAGAGGTCGTCGAAGCCGTCGTTATCGTAGTCGCCGACGGTGATGCCGGCGGCCCAGACGCTGCGGCCGAGGCCCGATTCCGCGGTGACGTCGTGGAACGTGCCGTCGCGATTGTTGCGATACAGGCGGATGGTCGCGTCGGTCCGGCGTTGGCCCGCTGCGCCGGCTGGCCTGTCAGCGTCACGATATCCAGCCAGCCGTCGTTGTCGTAGTCGAGGAATGCCACGCCGCATCCCATCGCGTCGAGAATGTAATCGACATGGCCCTCATTGCCGTAGACGATAGGAGCGTGCAAGCCCGCCTGCGAGGCCACGTTGACGAACTTTGCATGGAACGGCAGCCCGGACGGCTTCCCGCGCGGGGCCGGCGTGATGCCTCCCGACGCCATGCCGCGGTATTGTTGCGGCAGCACGAAGCCTGACCCGCCAAGTCCGATCGCGGCCGCTGATAGAAGTTGCCGGCGTGTCATGCCGTTAGAAGATGAGAATACCAGAACCGGCCAAATCGGATAGAATCGCAAACGAATGCGAAGGATTGCAGACTTAGTGGCGATTCTCGCCGCGGCTTCCGCCGTGCTCATGGCGTGGCAGCCCACGGGCACGCAGTTAGTCAACGCGGGCCGGATCGAAGAAGCACTGAAGGTTTTCCAGACCAGATCTCGCAACCGCTCCAAAATCCGTGGCGGCCAACAATGGCGCGGCCGTCGTGCTCGATCTCATGGGCCAGTACGAGGAAGCGCGGCCCTATTTCGCCGCTGCCATTAAGTCCGCCCATACGCCATTGGAGCGAGCGCTGGCGGAGCGCGCGATGGCCATTGGGTACGGATTCGCGGGGGATTGCGGCAACGCCGAAAAGCTGGAGAAACGCGCGTTCGAGTTCTACCGTGACACGAACGATTTTCCCAACGCCGGTGATGTGGCGGACGAACTCGCCCGTTTGTGTCTCGATTCAGGTGATTTCGATCGCGCCTCGGAGTGGTATCAGCGGGGCCACGATACGGGATTCGAGGAGCCGAATATCTCTTCGGCGCGAAGAGACCTCTGGGATTTCCGGCTAGCGCATGCAAGAGCGCGCATTGCGGCGCGGCGGGGCAAGGAAGCCGAAGCGCGCAAGCAGGTCACGAAGGCGAAAGAGATTCTTGATCGCGGCCACATCCCCGATCAGGAGCAGTTTTTTCCGTACCTCGAAGGTTACGTCGCGTTCTACTCGCGCGACTATTGCCGCGGCCTTGCAGTCCCTGAATCGCGCATCGACGAACGATCCGTTCATCGAATGCCTGCTCGCCCAGACTTACGAAGCGTTGGGCGACCGCGCGCGAGCGGCCGAGTTCTATCGCCGTGCCGCGGCCGACGACGGCGCACAGCGTGCCCGCGGCTTATGCGCAGCCCTTTGCGAAACGAAAGCTTGCGTCCTGGAATGCGGGCGGGCAGTAACGCCCAGTAGACCGATCACCAGTCCCGCGGCGGGCGGGCGAAGAAGAGTTGCATCTGATCGGATGGCGCACCCGCCTTTAACGCGGCGAGAGCCGCGGTCACTTCGGGGCTGTGCGCACCCAGCGAAACCGCGGTCTCGAGAGCGCGCCGAGCCTGTTCCGGATTTTCGTGCGCGGCCAGAATCACGCCCTCCGCGACCCATGCCACGGGCGATTCCGGCCAACGGCGCCGCGCCTCTTCCAGCAATTGCCGCGCCTGTTCCGTGCGGCCGCTCGATTCCAGCAGCGCGGCCCGCAGAACCTGTATAGATGGCTCCCGCGGCAATGATTTCTCCGCGCGATCGAGGAGATTTAACGCGTCTTTGACATGGCCGTCCCTTTTCAGAAAAACCATCTTCTGCCAATAGATCTCGACCCGATCCGGCGCTGCCTGAAGCGCTTGGTCGAGTGCGGGCAGCGCATCGGCTCGCTTTCCAGCGGCGTCGAGCATTTGCGCAAGCGCAAAGTAGTAATCCGCCTTGCGCGCGGATTCCGGCACGCGCTCCATCTGCTTCAATCCATCGTTCGGTCCGCTGGAATGGAAGACCGCAATCGCGAGGGGCAACTCCAGTCCCGCGGAAGGATTGGCGACGGCGGCCTTCTCCAGCAGTTCCCGCGAGATCGCGAATTGCCGCGTTTCAAGCAACGCCACGCCCGCATCGGCTAGAATCGCCGGGTTGGCCTTCAGGGATGCAAGAGTGCGGGCGGTAGCCAGCGCCTGCTCCGTCCGGCCGTCTTCGAGCGACAGTTTGAGATAATGCAATTGCGCATTCGCGTCGCCCGGGTTGTCGTGGACTGCCTTCTCCACTCGCGCGCGATAATCGGCGCGCTGCTGTTCCGGCGTAAGGCTGAGATAGCGCATTAGGTCGCGCGGCGCCTGCGTCGGGCGCATCTGGCGATAGCGCCCCATAAGCGTTTCCGATTCGGCATTTTTTCCCGCCTCGGCAAGCGCGTTGGCAAGATGAAGGACGATCGTCGGTTCATCCGGAGCAAGTTGGGCAGCCTTGCGCAACGCTCGGACGCAATCGTCGAGGCGGTCGAGTGCGCGGTACGCCTGGCCAAGCCGGTCGAGTATCAGCCCGTTATCCGGCTGGATCGCGGCCGCCGCCTCGAGATCCGGAACCGCAGCCTCCGGCTTGCCTTGCAGATAGTAGAGCGCGCCGCGAGCCGAGCGCGCCTCCACAAAATCGGGTTTCAGCTGAAGAGCCTTATCCAGGCTGGAAAGACCCTTCGTGGGATCGTTCATGCTTTGCGCAAGCCCCAATTCGTAATACCCAACGGGGTCGTCGGGATGGCGCGCGATATACCACTCCAGATCGGCGATACCAGTATCGAACTGGCGCATGTGGGTACGCGCAAACCCGCGCTCGCGCCGGGCGGTATCGTCATTCGGCGCCAGGGCAGCATAACGGTCCCAGGCCGCGGCGGAGTCTTCGTTCGCCTGCAATTCGCCGGTGGTAACGGCGATCAGCCGCTGAACATCGGCGCGCCGCGGGGCGATCTTCGCCGCCTCGGCGAGAAGGCGCAACGCGGATTCCGGCTGCTTGAGAGAGCTATACACAAACGCGAGGCTATAGAGGGCATCGGCGTTTTGAGGTTGCTCGTGAACGGCCTTTTCCAGAACCTCGCGCGCGCGGTCATAGTGATGCGCGTATAAAGCGACGACGCCGAGATCATAGAGAAGCTGAAAGTTGGACAGATCGCCCGCGAGCGCGTGCGTGAGGAATGTTTCGGCCTGAACGAATTGTTCATCCTGGGCTAGGGTCCAGCCGATCGATGCACTCAGTTTGGCGTCGTTCTGAGTGGCGTTGGCGATCCGTGTAAACAGCGCCTCAGCCGCCTTTGTATCCGCGCCGCGGTCGAGCGCGATCAATCTCGGAACAGCCGCTTCAGGCGCGTCGCGCATGCCCGCGGGCAGATGATCGAGATATCGAAGCGCTTCTTTCGCGTGCGCCGCATCCTTGTTCTTCAATTCTATGCGGGCGAGTTCCAGGTTGGCGTACGGATCGGCGGGATCGATCGCAACAACGCGCTCAAAGGCGTCATGCGCACCCTTTTCATCGCCTGCCTCAAGCAGATGATTCGCATACCTTCCGAGCACCGGCGCAGAGTGTGGCGCTGCCGCTATAGCTTTGCGATAGAACGCGTCCGCCCCACTGAAGTCCTTGCGCGCGTCCAAGACCATGCCCAATATGCTAAGGGCATCCGCGTTCGAAGGATCAATCTTCAGTTGCGCGCGAAGAATTGACTCCGCGCCCGAATAATCGCCGTGTTGCAATGCGGCCGCGGCCTGGCGCAAAGACGCCTCGTCCGCGGCATGCACAAACGGCAGAAGAAGGCAAACTGCGGCTGCCACAAGGGTGGAGGTGCTGCGGGTCATTCCGTTGCCGCCGATTGTATCACTCGAAGCCGCGCTGATATTCTAACCAGACAGCCATGATGCGGCGTCAATTCCTGTCGATCCCAACCATCGCGCTTCCTGTTTTGCGTTCCGCGCGCGGCCAGGGGCTCGGCGGCATGGCGTCGCGCAAGGTGGCCCCGGCGCCGCGCGGAAAGCCGTCGGGTTTACCGTTCGACGCCAAGTTCGTCAACGTCGCCGCGCAGGCGGGATTGCGGCAGCCCGTGATCTTTGGCGATGAGGGTCGCGCGGATTACATCCTTGAGTCGATCGGGTGCGGCGCTGCCTTCCTCGATTTCGACAACGATGGCTGGCTCGACATCCTGATGCTGACTGGTCGCCGCCGGACGGGACCAACCCCATCCTCCGCGACCATCCGTCTATACAAAAACAATCGCGATGGCTCCTTCGCGGACGTAACCGAACATTCGGGCCTGGCCCGCAGCGTCTGGGCGTTCGGAGTAACCGTGGGCGATTATGACAACGATGGCTTCGACGATCTCTTCATCACCTGTTGGGGCGGCAATCTCCTGTTTCACAACAATGGCGATGGCACATTCTCGGATGTGACCGCGAAGGCGGGATTGAGCCGTCCAGCCGTTCATTTCGGCAGCGGCTGCACATGGGTCGATTACGATCGCGACGGCAAGCTGGATCTCTTTGTCAGTCACTATGTCGTCTTCGATCAGGAGAAGATTCAGCCGCGTGGAAAAAATCCCGCATGCAACTGGCGCGGCTCGCCTGTGTATTGCGGGCCGATGGGCCTCCCGCATGAACCCTGCCGTCTTTATCGCAACAACGGCGATGGAACATTCACCGACGTCAGCGAGAAGGCCGGCATTCTGGCGCCTTCCGCGGGGTATGCGCTGACCGCCGTCGCCGCCGATTTTGACGGCGACGGCTGGCCTGATATTTACGTCGCCTGTGACAGCTCTCCGAGTCTCCTTTTCCAGAACAACCGCGACGGCACGTTCATCGAGCGCGGTCTCGAAAGCGGGGTCGCCATCAACGAGGACGGCAAAGAACAAGCGGGGATGGGGCTCGGCATCGGCGATTTCGATACCGACGGACGCCTCGACATTTTCAAAACTCACTTCGCGTCGGACACTAATATCCTCTACCGCAATAACGGCAGGGGAGTGTTCCGGGATGTAACAACTGTTTCCGGACTGGCGGTCGAAACCCGGTTCGTAGGTTGGGGCGCGGCGATTCAGGACTTCGATAACGACGGTCTTCCCGATCTGTTCTACACAACCGGAATGGTGTCGCCCGAATTAGAACGGGATTTACCCGATACCCCATATAAGACGGCCTGCGTTCTGTTTCGGAATCTCGGCGGAGGCAAATTCGAAGAGTTGTTCGATCTGGCAGGACCCGCCATGAGGGAGCTACACTCCAGCCGGGGCGCGGCATTCGGAGACTTCGATAATGACGGCGATATCGATATTCTCATCATGAACATGAACGAACCGCCGTCGCTGCTGCGAAACGATGTGAGTGGCTCCCATCATTGGCTCAAGGTGTTGCTCATCGGGGTCGAATCGAATCGATCCGCGATCGGTGCGCAAGTGGTTGCACAATACGGCGCATTGCGGCAGGCGCAGGCGGTTCTCGGGCAATCTTCTTTTCTCTCCGTCACCGACCGGCGCCTGCATTTCGGTCTCGGCCCGGAAACCGAGGCAAAGCTTGAAATTCGATGGCCTAACGGCAAGTTAGAGGTAATTGAGCGCGTGGAAGCGGATCAGCTTGTCACGATACGAGAAGGCTCCGGAATTATCCTGAGACACCGGTTCGGAAAGGCCTGAAATCGCATACTATTCCCAGGCCCCACATTGGCGGGGTGTCCGGCATTAGTTGGGGGACAACTGGAAATTCTCAGTGAAAGCCCTTGCATTTGCCGTCAGGGTACGATAGGATTCCTCCAACTCACTCTTAGGAATATCTGAGCCAAGTGGCTTGAGTATTAGAGTGACCACGTGGGGGGAGGCATCTATGACTTTCGTCAGAGGCATGCTGATTTTTCTGTCGCTCTCGTTCAGCGTCAGCCTGTTTGGGCAAACAGTGACCAGTTCCGTTCTCGGAACCGTGGTCGATCCGGCCGGGGCCACGGTGGCCGGAGCCGAAGTTCAAGTTGCCAATCAGAGCACCGGAACGCTGAGTCGAGCAACGACGGACACGGCTGGATTATTCCGCGTCGTTAACGTCTTACCTGGAACGTACTCCGTCAGCGTTCAAGTCAAGGGGTTCAAGAACTTGAACGTGAAGGATATCGTCGTGGACCAGAGCGACGCGCATGACCTTGGCCGCCTTCAGCTATCGCTTGGCGAGGTCACTGAGTCGGTCAGCGTCACGGCCCAGGTTGCCGCAATCGAAACCGCCTCAAGCGAAAGAGCGGCGCTTCTCGATAACAGCCAGCTCAACATCGACGCCATCAAAGGCCGCGATCTGATGAGCTATATGAAACTTCTTCCCGGGGTCGTGGACACGAACACGGGCCGAGACATCAGTGGCGGCTCGATCCTCGGCAGCTTGACGTTCAGCGGTACCGGGGGGGGCCAGGGACTCGTCGGTTTCTCGGTGGACGGCGCAACCGACATGGATACCGGCTGCAGCAGTTGCTTTGCCCACTTTGAGCCGAACATCGACGCCATCGGCGAGGTAAAGGTACTGACCTCGAATTTCGCGGCGGAGTACGGGCGCAACTCGGGCGCCACCATCAGCGTCACCACCAAATCCGGCACGCAGAGTTTCCATGGTTCGGGCTGGTGGACGCACCGCCACGAAGACCTCAACGCGAACCAGTTTTTCAACAACCAGACCGGCCAACTAATTCCTCGCTATCGCTATAACATCGCCGGATGGACCCTCGGGCGGGCCCATCTACATCCCCAAACATTTGAACACGTCCAAGACGAAGTTCTTCTTCTTCGCCTCGCAGGAATATACGCGATCGCTGCTGAATGCCGCGAACCAATACCGGACCATGCCCTCGGGGGCTGAGCGTACCGGAAACTTCTCTCAGAGCTTTAATCCCGGCGCGGCTCCTTCGTTCGTTCAGACGCTGATCGTCGTCAACGATCCGACCACCGGACAACCTTTTCCCGGCAACATCATCCCGCAGAACCGAATCAACGGTTGGGGCCAGGCGATGCTGAATTTCTTTCCTTTGCCGAATGCCATCTTCGGACCGGGCTCCGCTCAGTATCAGCAGGACAACTTCCAGTCGGAGGCTTCCGGTTCCCACGCGAGACGCGACGATATCATCCGCGGCGACGTCAATCTGACCTCGAAGCTGAACGGGTATTTCCGCTACGGCCACGATTACGACTTTTCGGATGCGCTTTACGCCGGCCTTCAGTTTAATTCCGCGGTTCAGGGCCACCCCAATCCGGGAACCGGCCTCGTCGGATCGGTGAACTATACGTTCAGCCCAACGCTCGTTAACCAAGCCACCTATAACTGGAGCTACAACTACTTTTCGTATTACGAGGAAAACCCCGCGCAAGTCGCCCGGTCGCTAGCCAATGGAACAACCGGCACTCCACAGGCCGGACAGCCGCTTCCGAGCTTGTTCCCGCTTCATGCCCTGGGACCCGGTCCCGGCGGCGATCTGCTCGAGGGACCCGCGAGCTGCTCGAACGGCTATTGCCCCTATCTTCCGGGTTTCAGTTTCGGCAGCACGCCTGTGAACGCCGCGAGCTTCGGCGAATCGAACGTCGACTACGTTAACACCAACCGCATCTACCAGTTCTCCGACAACCTGACCTGGATCAAGAATAACCACACGATTAAAGTGGGCCTTTACATTGAGCGCAACCGCAAGTTGCAGCCGGGCGGCCCTACTTACACTGGCGCCTATAGCTTCGGCAAAGATGTCAACAACCCGCTCGACTCAGGCGACGGTTTCGCCAATGCCTTATTGGGCAACTACGACACGTATAACGAAAACAGCGGCCACTTCGTCTACGACACCTATTACTGGGAGCGGGAGTTCTACATTCAGGACGACTGGCGCGTCGGAAAGCGCTTGACCATAAACTATGGCATGCGTTTCGTTAATATGCCTCCGCAGGAAGACCAACTGCACGAGTTCTCGTTCTTCGATCCGACGCAGTATAAGTCATCGGCGGTCTCTGCCATTTATGCGCCTTACTGCAAGGGTGGCAACCCCTGCTCAGGGGCGAATCGCGTGTCGGTCAACCCACTTACGGGCCAGTTGTTTCCCGCCTCTTACATCGGCCTGTTCGTTCCCGGCAGCGGAAACCCCGCCAATGGCATGGTGGTGGATGGAGTGAACGGCGCTTCGCTAGATACTTACACGAACCGGGCGATCGCGCCGGCTCCGCGCATCGGTTTCGCGCTGGACGTGTTCGGAAATGGCAAGACAGCGTTGCGCGGTGGTTGGGGCGTCTTTTACGACCGCCTCGACGGCAACCAAGTCTACAGCATGTCGGGTCAGCCACCGGTAGGCTACCAGCCAACCGCATACTACGGAGCCATCGGGAATCTCGCCAGCGCCGGCGGGTTGATCGGACCTCCCGGCATTACGATGTGGAGCGGAAGGACGCCCCTCCCGCAAAACCGCAGCGCGAGCCTCGGCGTGCAGCAGAACATCGGTTTTGGCACGGTGCTCGAGGTGACATATCAGCTCAACCAGGGTATCCACCGCTATTTTCTGCGCAACCTGAATCCGGTCCCCCTGGGCGCCGATTTCGGCTCACAGTATGCCGACCCGACCCAGGCAACCACCAATCCGCTGCAGCCGCCGCACCTGCCTTCCGCTTTTCAGCGGCCGAACTATCCCGGCTTCGGCGACATCAACCAGCATGACTTCGGCGGCAAGTCCAACTACAACGGTCTCCAGATGGCGTTAAACCACCGGCTCCAACACGGCCTGACCTTCGGCTTCTCGTTTGCCTGGTCGCGCTTCATGTCTACTACGTCCTTTGACCCGCTGGTTCCGAATAACAACGCACGAAATTACGGGCCGAACGGCGCCGATCGCCGCATGGTGGGCGCCTTCAATTACTCGTACGACTTGCCAAAGCCGGGCCAGATGCTGCACTCGAAGATTCTCGGCGCCATCACGGATAACTGGACGTGGTCGGGCATCACGGGCTTCTCCAGCGGCTCGCCGTTCACGCCGAGTTTCACGACCACAAACGGTCTAGATATTACCGGTTCGGCGAGCGAAGGCGCGCGCATTAACGTGGTTAGCAATCCCTTCGCGAGCATCCCGCAGGGTACGCCGGGACTTCCGCATGGGGAAATCTATTTCAATCCGGCCGCCTTTGCCGAACCGGCTATCGGAACCATCGGCAACGCGGGCGTGGACATCATGTACGGACCGAGTTACATCAACTGGGATATGAGCCTCGGCAAAAGGATTCCGCTCAAGGGCGAAACCCGGAGCCTCCAAATTAAGGTTGAAACTTTTAATGTCTTCAACCATGTGCAGTTCACGGGAGTCAATTCGACGTTCCAGTTTAATGCTCAGGGCGTCAACATCAACTCGAATATAGGCGCGTTAACGGGCGAACGTGGACCTCGCGTTGTGGCGGTGGAAGCGCGCGTTCAGTTCTAACAGGCGGCGAAGTCTTACGAGCCGCTCACGCTGTGTACTTGCGCCAGTTTGGGCGCCATTTGCGCGATCGGAATTGATATGCTATCCCAGGTGCGTTTGAAAAAACCATTAGCATTTGCGGGCGGAATTGCCCTCTTTAGCATGATTGCCGTAGTGGAAGCTCAGCAGGCCGCGCCTCCGGTGGGCGCGGTAGGCGGCAGGGGCGGCGCAGCGGGGCGCGGCGGTGGAACCAGAGGTCCGCGATTCAAAATCTATCCGGAGGATGCGGTCAAACGCGGCCTTCCCGTCTACAATTCCACCTGCGGCTACTGTCACGGGGAACGAGGCAAAGGCGGCAAAGCTGGTCCCGATCTGATTGCGTCGCTCGTCACCCTGCACGACGAAGACGGCGTTCAGATCGCGGCATTTGTGAGAGCGGCGGAACATTCGAAGACCGTCAAGATCGATGCTTCGGACACTCAAATCTACGACATCGCCGCCTACCTGCATTCCCGTGTGGTCTACGCCTCGGGGCGCGGCGATGTCCACCTCGACGAGATTTTGGTGGGCGATGCGAAGGCCGGCGAGCAGTACTTCAACGGGGCTGGCGGGTGCAACAAGTGCCATTCGCCTACAGGGGACCTCAAAGGCGTCGGGGCCAAGTACGACGCCGCCACTCTCCAGGAAAGATTGGTTATGCCGCGCTCGGCACGTGGATTCGGCCGGGGCGCTGCGGCGGAAGGCCCCACCTCGCCGTACGCAACCGTTACGTTAACTTCGGGCGAAACCTTTAAAGGCGTGCCGCTACGCGTGACCGATTTCGATGTGACCCTTCGCTTCGCCGATGGGTCGACCAGAACGTGGGCAAGAGACCACGGCGTTCCCAAAGTGGAGATCACCAACCCACTCCAAGCTCATGTGGATCTCATGACGAAGCTGAACGATATAGACATGCACAATCTGACAGCATATCTGGCCACGCTTAAATGAGGATCCGAATGAATTCTAAATTCCTAGCCCTGGTAACCCTTTTTTCCGGATTGGCCGTCCCGGCATGGAGCCAGATCTTACCGCCCGATGCGATCGCGCATCCGAAGCCCGATAGTTGGCCGACATTTCACGGGGACTATTCCGGCCGCCATTATAGCCCGCTCAAAGAGATCGATGCCGCTAACGTCCACAACCTCACGCTCGCCTGGGTGAATCAGATCAGTATGATTCCCGGCGCGAATATCGGCGGTCCCGGGTCCATGCCATCCTCGGCCGGCATTGCCAACACGCGATGCGCGCCGCTCCTGGTGAACGGGGTTCTCTACATCACCGAACCGAATACAGTGCTTGCTATCGACGCGCGCACCGGCCGCGAGATCTGGAAGTACACGTGGAAAGGCTTGCCGGCGTTTGCGCTCGGCAATCGCGGCGTGGGCATCTATGGCGACTGGCTCTTCTTCGAGACCTACGACAATCACCTCGTATCGCTCGATATTAAGACCGGCAAGGAGCGCTGGAACAAAGAACTCGCGGACGTGAAGCGCGATTACTTTTCCTCGGTGTCTCCGTTGGTGATTAATAATCACGTGATCGTCGGAGTGGGCGGCGACTTTCTCGATGTTCCGAACTTTGCCGAAGCGCGCGATCCGGAAACCGGCGACGTTCAGTGGCATTTCTGGACCACCGCCCATAAGGGCGATCCTGGATTCAAGACTTGGCCCAACGAAAATGCCGTGGAGCATGGCGGCGGAGGCGTGTGGTATCCGTCAACTTACGACCCTGAGCTGAATCTCCTCTACATTCCCACCGGGAACGCCAATCCGGTGATGGCGGGCCAAAGCAGGGAAGGCGATGACCTCTACACGGCGTCCGTGGTGGCGTTGAATCCTGATACGGGCAAGATGGCTTGGCATTTTCAGTATTCGCCTCACGACACGCACGATTGGGATGCGGCGCAGACGCCGATCCTATTTGATGCCGTTATCGACGGTAAGCCCCGCAAGCTACTGGCGCAGGCCCATCGTTCGGGACTATTCTTCGTTCTCGACCGCACCAATGGAAAGAGCATCCTTACGGCCCCTTTCGTGGAAGGACTGAACTGGTACAAGGGCATCGCCCCAAATGGGCAGCCGATTCGCGATCCGATGAAAGAGCCGCAGGTCGCCGGCGCGCTCACTTCGCCGAATTCCAGCGGATCGACCGGCTGGCCGAACCCCGCGTACAATCCGGATACGGGCCTGTTTTATGTGGGGACCACGCAGTCGTACACGATCTTCTATAAGACGGACACCGATTCTCAGCCGGAAGGTTACTCGGGCGCCGAGCGCGGAGGCGGCACGGTGAAAACGGAACTGCGCGCTATCGACGTTAAGACGGGCCAAATCGCCTGGAAGCACGCTACGAATATCGGTGCCCAAGCCCTTCTTACCACTGCGGGCAACCTGGTGTTCGGCAGCGATGGTTCAGGAGACTTCATCGCCTTCGATGCGCGTAGCGGCGAACCTCTTTGGCACGCCGGTCTGCTATCGAATCCCAGCAACGCCCCGATCACTTATATGCTCGACGGCCATCAGTACGTGCTGGTCGCTGGCGGCGAACACCTCTATGCGTTTCGTCTTCAGTAATCGGGTTCGGAGAAATGGCTGCTTGCGCTGCCAATCACTTGCCCTCAGAAAACGCGGCGCCCGATAACATTTCTCCTAACGGCGTGGTATACGAACAAGAAAACAATCGCGCCAAGCGTCGCGACTAAGACGCCATATAGACTCAGCCGGGTCACGGCGGCATAGCCTAGCAAGTGCGCGACCCAGCCTCCGATCACCGCCCCAACTATGCCCAACAGAATGTCCAGAATCATCCCCTCACCTCGATGATTCACTAAGTGACTGGCAATAAATCCGGCCAACAAACCTAACAATATCCAAGCAAAAAGTGACATCTTGCGCCTCCTTTACGTCCGCGTCATGGGAACGTCTGACTCTGGTGGTTGCAATCCTTTTGCCGAAGGGGCCTGCATTTCAGGAACTCGAGCTAATCATCGTCCTTCGAAGGTATCGTTCACTCCCGCTCAGCGTGGCGCCCTGCTACCGAGTTAGCATCGTGACCACCGGAGCCGTCTTGCTGTCTTCGCGAGGACCCGTGGGCTTCCGGGTTATGCGCCTGTTCGGGTTTCGGAGTCTTCTTGTCATGCAGCAGATGCACCCGAAGACCGCGCAGGCGAGTGCTTCCGCGAATGGGGCAACCGGGGTGCGTTTCCGCCCGGAGACCGCCGTATCGCCTGCTTCGAGAAGCGCGCTTGTGAAGGGCCGAATCGGTGCGGCGAACTCTTCGGTGGCGTGAGTTCCGGGCCATCGTTCGATGGGGTTGGCGGCTTCCAGTACGATCGGAGGTCCAAGACGCGGGAAGCCCGATTCCTTGATTGCGAAAACGGACGGTGCATTCGATTGTAGAACCGTCTCATCCGGGCGTTGGCACGACCCATACGTGAGCGCACTCTCTGTCCGCGCCGTCACTTCACTCAACCCCGGCATCGCCGCCGGAAATAAATCAAACGCCCGCGCGGAGCGATCGACTGACAGGTTCTTGCGCGCCACAACGCCGAATTTGCCGGCCGCATGCGGCCTCACTCGCAGCCACGCCTGTTCGCTTGCAACGATTCCGGACGGCGCATCGGCGTTAGCCGGATTGGCGTAGAACTCTAACCACTGACGAAGGATTACCGCGGAAAGAATAAAGATCGCGAAGGCGATCCCTATTCCGCGAGGAGCCCATCGGCTCCTTCTTCTGGTTCTAGAGGACACACCTTTCATTTCGGCCGGCGCGGCGCCGATTTTAGCGGGCGATTCCTGATTGAACTCTTTGCCACTGCAGGAGGCGCTCGAAGATACAGTTCAAGTCGGCGGCCACCGGCAAGTCTTCTACAGCTTGAACAATTCCCGCAGCCGCCGGGTCTGCACCCGGCTCACGGGAATCTCGGTGTGCTTCTTGTCGTCCATGCGCAGCTGATAGCTCGATTTGAACCACGGCACCACTTCCTTGATCCGGTTGATGTTCACCAGATAGGAGCGGTGTACCCGCCAGAACATCTCGCGGTCGAGGTTGGCCTGCAGATCCTCGATCGTGCGGTAGTTCGAGTGGCCTTCGAAGTTGGTTGTCACCAGCGTAATCAAGCCGTCGTCGATGGTGGCGTAGATCACTTCGTTGGCGTCCACGATGAAGTAGCGGTTGTTCGCGCGCACCATCAGCTTGTTGCGCGGCGTGGAGGCGGACGCCTTCGCTGGCAGCGGATTCTCGGGCGTCTTCTTTTCCTGGATGGTGCGCCGCGCCCGGTCGATGGTCGCAGCCAGGCGGGTCTTATCCACCGGCTTGAGCAGATAATCCATCGCCTCCAGGCGAAAGGCCTCCACGGCGTGCTGCTCGTAGGCGGTCACGAAAATGAACTGCGGCAGGTCTCCAGCCCTTCTCGCGAAGTTGGCGGACCACCCCCATGCCGTCCAGGCCAGGCATGTGGACATCCAGAAAAACCAGCTCCGGCTCCAGTTTGCGGATCAGATCCACGGCCTGCAAGCCATTGGAACCTGTTGCAATTACTTCGACTTCCGGGAAATCCTTGAGCAGGTAGGACAGCTCGTCGCAGGCCAGCTGCTCGTCGTCCACTACAACTGTAGTAAGAGTAGCGGTCGCGCGGTCGCGCATGGAATTGGTATTATAGCATTTCGACCTTTAAGGAGAATGCTATTGCCCAATCCAGACAACGTCCAAATTGCGCCCGCCGAAGGCAAACTGGGGGTCCTGATCCCCGGCATGGGCGCGGTTACGACGACGTTCATCGCCGGGCTGGAGGCCATTAAACGAGGCATCGGCAAGCCGATCGGGTCGCTTACCCAACTCGGAACCGATCCGCCTGGGAAAGCGTACCGAGGGCCGCAGCCCCGCCATCCGCGATTTCGTTCCGCTGGCCAAGCTGGAAGATATCGAAGTCGGCTGCTGGGACATTTTCGAAGACAACGCCTATGAAGCGGCCGTCAAGGCCGGCGTGCTGGAGATGCCGCTGCTGGAACAGGTGAAGGAGCCGCTCTCGGCCATCAAGCCCATGAAGGCGGTCTTCGACCAGAACTTCGTCAAGCGCATCAACGGCCCCAACGTCAAGACCGGCGGCACCAAGATGGACTACGCCGAGGCCGTGATGGACGACATCCGCCAGTTCCAGGAGAAGCACCGGCGTCTCGCGCATGGTCATGATCTGGTGCGGATCGACCGAGGTCTATCACGAGGCCGCTGCCGGTGCACGCCACGCTGAAGGATTTCGAGTGCGGGCTGAAGCACGACGACCCGGAAATTTCGCCCAGCCAGATTTATGCCTATGCCGCGCTGAAACTGGGCATGCCCTACGCCAACGGCGCGCCGCACCTCACCACGGACATGCCGGCGCTGCTGGAACTGGCGCGCGCCAACAGCGTGCCGGTGGCCGGCAAGGATTACAAGAGCGGCCAGACGTTCATGAAGACGCTGATCGCGCCGGGTTTGAAATCGCGCCTGCTGGGCCTGAACGGCTGGTTTTCCACCAATATTCTGGGCAATCGCGACGGCGAAGTGCTGGACGAGCCGGGCTCGTTCCGGTCGAAGGAAGTCAGTCGAAATCGTCGGCGCTCGAATACATCCTGCAGAAGCGACCTTTATCCGGATCTGTACAAGGATTTCTACCATAAGGTCCGCATCGAGTACTATCCGCCGCGCGGCGACGCCAAAGAAGGCTGGGACAATATCGATATTTTCGGTTGGCTGGGCTATCCGATGCAGATCAAGATCAATTTCCTGTGCCGCGATTCGATTCTGGCGGCGCCGCTGATGCTGGACATCGTGCTGTTCATGGATCTGGCGCAGCGGGCGGGATGCGCGGCATTCAGGAGTGGCTGTCGTTCTATTTCAAGGCTCCGATGCACGCCCCGGAGCTGTACCCCGAGCACGACATCTTCATCCAGCTGATGAAGCTGAAGAATACGCTGCGCTGGATGCGGGGCGAGGATCTGATCACGCACTTGGGACTGGAATATTACGACTAATCGCTGTATCGTGTAATCAGCACGGTTTGTCGAACGTCGGCGTCGGCGCGGCGCACTGAATGGCTTCGCCGCGCGCGCTAGTCGCGTCTCATTGTCTAGGAGAGTATGAAGGTACTGGTCATCGGCGGCACTCTCTTCATCGGCCGCCTGCTGGTGGAGGAGCTGGTGAAGGGCGGCCACGACGTCGCCATCCTGCACCGCAAGCCGAAGCACGACTACGGCCGGCGGGTCGAGAACATCATGGCGGACCGCAACGACGCCGAGTCGCTGCGCGAAGCGCTATCCGGGCGCCGCTTCGAAGTGGTGTTCGACAACGCCTACGATTGGGAGCGCGGCACCACGGCGGCGCAGGTGGAAGCGACCGTGCAGATCTGCCGGCGAACCGCATCACCCGCTACATTTTCATGTCGAGCGTGGCGGCATATGGCGACGGGCTGAACCACAAGGAAAGCGATCCGCTGGCGCCCGATTATCACCCCGATCCTTACGTGCGGCACAAGGCCACGACCGAGCGGCTGCTGTTCCGCATGCACTCGCAGATCGGGCTTGCCGGTGGTGACGTTCCGGCCGCCGTTTGTCTACGGGCCGAACAATCCGTTCTACCGCGAGGCAGTTCTTCTGGGACCGGCTGCGCGCCGGCCGGCCGGTGATCATCCCGGGCGATGGCCACCGGCTGATGCAGTTCGCCTATGTGAACGACCTGGTGCACGCCATGCTGCGCGCGATGGAAGAGCCGCGAGCGGTGGGCGAAGCGTTCAACATCGGCGACACCAAGCCGCTGACGCAAGTGGAAGTGGTGGAAAGACTGGCGAAGGTGGCCAACGTGGAGCCACGCTGGTCGCCGCGTTCCGCGCGACATCATCGCGCAGGCCGGCGGCAACGTGATGGAAGAGCCCTACTATTTCGGCGAGTACTTCGATCTGCCCCCCATCACGATGAACATCGGCAAGGTGACGCGCATGCTGAAGATGAAGCTGACGCCGTTTGAAGCGGGCTTGAAGGAAACTTACCGCTGGTACGCGCGCAACCACCAAGCCGCGCACCGACGGCTTTCGATTTCGACGACAAGCTGCTGGCATTGGCAAAGGCGGGCTCGCCGGCGAGCGTATAGGCATCTTTAGCGGAACGGGTTTACGATCTGCACGCCGTCGATAATCTGGCCGTGATTCAGATATTCGGTATAGAGGATGTGTGGCGGCGACATCGCTTGGCCGCGACAATGATCAAGGCATCCCAGAAGGAAAGCTGGCGATCGGCGCTGAGGTGAGCGGCATCGCGAATCGCGGGGTAGTCGATTAGGACAACCTGACACGACGTCCAAACTTCGAGGTATTCGAGCGCCGAGCGCATTGACAACTTCGATTCAATCTTCCGCGTCGAAACAGCGATGAATTCCTGAAGCACTTGGGTGCTCGTTCGGAATCGTTCGCTCGAGAGCAGCTCGTCAACCAGGCGATTGGCTGAGGCGGAACGGGGATCCGACGGGCTTACGACATAGATCAGTATGTTTGTGTCGACAAATGCCGCGCTACCATTTCGCGCGGTCATAGATGTCGTCGCGGGTCCAGGTGATGGGCCCAACTACAGCCTTCGATTCCTTTACAAGTTCTCTGAGCCGCTGCGCCGCCGCTTGACCGCGCGTGGTCTCGCTCACCAGTCCCACTAAATATTCGCGAACCAGCTGGTTGACCGAAGTGTTGCGGTCCAATGCAAGCTTGCGCGCCGCTCGGAGGACTTCCTCGTCAATTGTCAGCGTCAGATTCCTCTGCACAGAACCAGTGTAGCACGGGTTACGTGCTCCAGTTCACCTCCTGGCGCATCAACTTCCACAGCGCCTCGACATGCTCCCGCTCCGTGGGTATCGCGCCGATGGAAACGCGCACCATCCAGCGGCCATCGAGAATCGCGGGCGTCAGATAAGCCTCGCCGGACCGGTTCACGCGGTCCACCCAATGCGAGCGTATGCCGGTCGAGCGCTTCGCCCTCAAGGCCCGGCGGCTCATGGCGGACGCACACCGTCTGCAAAGGAACCGGCGCCAGAACCCTCCAGCCCGGCGTCCGGCCGCACCTGCTCCGCGAACCACTGCGCATTGGCGAGATCGCGGCGCAGACGATTCTGCAAGCCGGCGACGCCCTGCTCGCGGATCATGAACCACAGCTTCAGCGCGCGGAAGCGGCGGCCGAGCGGCAGCCCCCAATCGCGCAGATTCTTCACCTGCGCATCGGCGGAGGAGCGCAGAAAGCTGGGATTGGTCGACATCACGCGCATCAGATGCTCCGGGATCGCGCACATAATAGAGCGAACAATCGAACGCCACGCCCAGCCACTTGTGGGGATTCATCACCAGCGAATCGGCGCCCTCGATGCCTTGCCACATCCAGCGGCATTCGGGAAGAATCATCGCCGAGCCGGCCATGGCGGCGTCCACGTGCAGCCACATGCCGTGCGCGGTGGTGACGGCGCGCGATCTCTTCAATCGGGTCGAGCGCGGTCGAGGCCGTGGTGCCGGTAGTCGCCACCACGGCGCAGGGTTTGAGCCCGGCGGCGAGGTCGCGCGCGATGGCGGCTTCCAAGGCCTCCGGGCGCATGCCGAAATCGCGAATCGTGTTCGATCAAACGCACATTGTCGCGGCCGAATCCGGCCAGCAGCGCAGCCTTGTCCACCGAGCTGTGGCTCTGCGCCGAAGCGTATACCACCAGCGGCTGCTTCTCGGCTTGCAGTCCTCCGCGGCCGAGGCTGTAGTTGGTGGCGCGTTCTCGCGGGCGCACAGCAGCGCCACCAGCGTGCAAGTGGACGCCGTATCCTGAATCACGCCGCTCCACGCGCTCGGAAAGGCCGGTCATCTGGCGCATCCAATCGGTGACCACTTCTTCGACTTCCGTGAGCGCGGGGCTCGATTGCCAGGAAAGCCCCAGCACGCCCAGGCCGGTGCTGGCGAAATCGCCGAGCACGCTGGCCAGCAGTCCGTTCGAGGGGAAGTAGCCGAAGAAGCGTGGGTGCTGCCAGTGCGACAGTCCCGGCAGGACGATCTTTTCCAAGTCTTCCAGGACCCGGTCGAATGGTTCCGGCTCGTCCGGAGGTTCGGCCGGGAAGCTGAGCCCTTATTTCGCCGGGCGCAGTCTTAGCCATCACCGGAAAGTCCACCACGCGGAGGCGATAGTCGGCTAGCCAATCGACCAGCTTGTGGCCGGCGGCGCGGAACTCATCGGGGGTCATTTTATCGTCCCAGCAGCGCTTCCTTCACCTTCTCCGCGAGCCCCGCGGCGGTGTATGGCTTCTGGATGAAACCGGCCAGGCCCTTGCCCGCGAAGCGCTGCACCGCTTCCACTTCGTTGTATCCGCTCGAAAGCAGCACCTTCACCTTGGGATTGACGGTCTGCAAGTGGCGGAGCGTCTCTTCGCCGCTCATCACCGGCATCGTGAGATCGAGCAGTACCAGGCTGATCAGCCCCGGCTGGTCGCGATAGGCTTCGAGCGCGGTGACGCCGTCGTTCGCCAGCATGGCACGGTAGCCGTAACGCTCGAGCGTATGCTTGGCGGTGAGGCGCACGATCTCCTCGTCGTCCACCACCAGCACGGTTCCAGCTCCATCCAGTTGCCGCTTCGCGGGCTGAGCCTGGTGTACAACCTGGTTCGCGGAGGCGCGGAAAAAGCACTTTGAACGTGGTCCCCTGGCCGGGCTTGCTATAAACCTTGAGCGCCCCTTGATGCGCGCGCACGATCCCCAGCACGGCGGACAGGCCCAGCCCGCGGCCGGCGAACTTGGTGGTGAAGAACGGGTCGAATATCCTCGCCAGGTCGCCTCGTCCATGCCGCAGCCCGTATCGTGGACCTCCAGGGTCATGTACCGGCCCGGCTTCAGCAGTTCCCCGGCGCACGACATGGTCGCGATGTAATGCCTCGTCCACTTCCTGCACGCCGGTCCGCACCAGCACCGATCCGCCTTCGGGACCGATGGCCTCGGCGCCGTTGATCACCAGGTTCATGATGATCTGTTGCATCTGCCCGGGGTCGGCATCGATGCCCGGCAGATCGTCGGACAAGCTGCAGCCGGAGCTGCGCGTGCTTGGGACAGCGAGGTCTGCACCAGACCGCTGATCTCGCGCACCAGGTCCGAAAGATCGAGCGTGCGCATGACGAATCGGCCCTTGCCGGCATAGGCCAGTAACTGCCGGGTCAGATCGGCGGCGCGCTCGGCGGCCCGCATCACTTCTTCCAGAAGCGCACCGGTTGGGATGATCTGGGCCGACGTTATCCAGCGCCAGGCTGGCGTTGCCCAGGATGCCGGTGAGCAGATTATTGAAATCGTGGGCCACGCCGCCGGCCAGCACGCCCAGGCTCTCCAGCTTCTGGGTCTGGCGAAGCTGCTCTTCGATGCGGCGGCGCTCGGTGATGTCTGTGTTGATTTCCAGGATTCCGGGGGTCTCGCCGCTACGCGCTCGACGTATTGCCCAACGGCTCGAAACGTGAAGCTTGGAGCCATCTTTGTGGGTATGGACGAGTTCGCCTTCCCAGTGCCCGGCGGTGGCGACCTTGTCCTCAATGCCCGCCAACGATTCGGGAAACTCGGTTTTCAGGAGATCGTGCGAAATTGCGCCCATCACCTCTTCGCGCGTCCACCCATACATGCGCTCGGCGCCCCGATTCCAAAAGCCAATCGTCCCATCCCAATCGAGCGAGAGGATGCCATCGTGCGCCATGTCGAGCAATTGAGCCTGCTCGCGAAGGCTCTCAGCGCTTTCGCGGGCTTCGCTGGCCGCCTGCGTGGCTTCTAGGGTGCGCTCTTCGACGCGTCTTTCAAGATCGTCCGCGGCTTTGACCAGTTCGGCCTCCCGTCGCCGCAGACTGGCGCCGAGAGCGCTAATCAATACCGAAACCAGCAGAAGCAGGCCGAAGCGGGTGAGAACATCCGGCGTAATCTGGCGCTGTTGCGAGATGCCGCAAAACCCGTGGCAGCACAAAAATCAACGTCCACGTGAGGATGCCAGCACCATAACCCAGCCAAGAGGAGCCGAGCAGAATAATCAAATACAGCAGGACGATGATCAAACCTGGCAGCCCGCGAGCGCCGCGAGGCATGATCTGCATCACGGGATAGGCAATGCGCCGTCACCACGATCAACGCGAAAAGCGAAATTGCATAGGAGCGCAAGGGCGCCGGGATCCACCCCGTCGCTCTGTTAATCCACCGTTCCGCCTGCGGAGCGCTCGACCTGTCGAACCATTGTGAGATTGCGGCTGCTACGCCAAAATCATCTTACCTGTTTTCAGAAGTTTCAGGTATTGCCTGGATCAGCGCGAATTCAAACCATCCTGTTATAATTATTTTTAACCACTCCATGCCTCTGAAGCCTTTTGCGCCGAATTTCGGCGCCGGAAAGAAGATTTTTCTGCTCAAGCCGCGGGGCTTTTGCGCTGGGGTGGTGCGGGCCATCGATGTCGTCAAGATCGCGCTCGATCTTTATGGCCCGCCGGTTTACGTGCGCAAGGAGATTGTCCATAACAAGCACGTGGTGGATGAGCTTGCGCGACGCCGGCGCGGTTTTCGTGGAAGAGTTGGATGAAGTGCCAGCGGGGGCGCGCGCCATTTTCAGCGCGCACGGCGTGGCCCCGTCCGTGAGGCGCAAGCCAAGGAACGCGGCCTGCACGTAATCGACGCCACCTGCCCGCTGGTGACGAAAGTTCATCTGGAAGCCGTGCGGTTCGCGCGCGACGGATCGAGCATCGTGCTGATCGGCCACAAGGA
This sequence comes from Bryobacterales bacterium, assembly GCA_963763545.1. Taxonomy (GTDB): domain Bacteria; phylum Acidobacteriota; class Terriglobia; order Bryobacterales; family Bryobacteraceae; genus PALSA-243. The sequence continues at coordinate 22,069 of CAVXPE010000008.1, read as the reverse complement.
TCACGACGAAGTGATCGGCACGCTGGGCGAAGTGCCCGATCGCAGCTACCTGGTGGAAACGGTAGAGGATGTGGACCGGCTGGAGTTGCCCGACCCCACGCGTGTCCGGTATCTGACGCAGACCACCCTGAGCCTCGACGAAACGCGCGAGATCATCGCGCGCCTGAAGGAGCGCTTCCCGCACATTCAGGGGCCGCCGGCGCAGGATATCTGCTATGCCACCGAAAACCGGCAGATGGCGGTGAAGGGCGTCTCGGAGCATTGCGATCTGCTGCTGGTGGTGGGCTCGCAGAACAGCTCGAATTCGAAGCGATTGGTGGAAGTGGGCGACAATTTCGGCGTCCGCTCCTATCTGGTGAACGACCGCGGCGATGTCGATCCGTCGTGGCTCGAAGGCGTAAGGAATGTGGCGGTGACGGCGGGAGCATCGGCGCCCGAGCACCTGGTGCAGGAACTGATCGAGTTCCTGCGCCGACGCGGCTTCCACGAGATGGAAGAAATTGAACTGGTGGAGGAAGATGTGCGTTTTTCTCTGCCGGCGGAACTAACCGTATCGATACGATGAGCGCGCCGGTTCAAGCTCGGCCAATCGCTCGGCGTCCGCGGCTGAGCAGGCGGCGCCGCGCTGCCGCTGGTTCGTCACCGCGCTGCAGAAGCCCGACGGCCACTGGTGCGCCGAACTCACCGCCGACACCACGCTCGAATCCGACTACATCCTGTTCCAGCTCTGGCTGTATCCGCCGAAGGACGGCGTCTGGAAGCCGGAAACGCCGGCCGCTGATCGATAAGGCCGTGCGCTCGATTCTCGATCGCCAGCTTGCCGACGGCGGCTTCAATATCTATGTGAAGGGGCCGTCGGAAGTCAGCGCTTCGGTGAAGGCGTATTTCGCGCTGAAACTGGCCGGCATTCCGGCCGACGATCCGCGCATGCTGCGCTTGCGCGAGCGCATCCTGGCGATGGGCGGCATTCAAGCCGCCAACAGCTACGTCAAGGTCAACCTCAGCCTGTTCGATCTTTATCCGCGCGCAGTATTGCCCCATCATTCCACCGGAAGTGGTGCTGCTGCCGTTCAACTTGCTCTACCAGATGTCGTCGTGGACGCGCGCCATTGTGGTTTCGCTCTCCATCGTGCATGCGGCGCAATCCGCGCAGCCCGGTTCCCGCGGGATTTCAATCTGGATGAACTCTGGACGCCCGGCGCAAGCCGGAGCGTTCTTCTGAAGACGGCAAGCTGGCTCTCATGGCACAACATTGTTTCTCACGATCGACTCGTTGCCTGAAGTGGTGGGAGCGCAACCGGCTCGCAAAGCCGATCCGGCGGCAGAGCCATCGACGCACACGGCCAAGGAATGGATGATCGAGCGCCTGCGACCATTCCGACGGGTTGGGCGCCATCTATCCGCCGATGATGTATTCGGTGATGGCGCTCGATGTCCTGGGTTACGCGCAAGGACCATCCGTTGCGCGCGCGAGGCCCTGCGCCAGTTCGACGACCTGATGGTGGACGACGGCGACCGCTTCTTCTTCCAGCCCTGCTTCTCCGCCGGTTTGGGACACCGGCATCGCGGCCTTACGCGCTGGCTCAGACCGATCCGAAGCACACCGCGCTTGCGCTCGGCCGCGGATTGGCTGCTCGACCGCGAAATCCGGCGCAAGGGCGATTGGTCGGTGAAGCGTCCCAACACCGAGCCTTCGGGCTGGGCCTTCGAATACCGCAACGATTTCTATCCCGATATCGACGACACCGCCATGGTGATGCTGGCGCTGAGCAAAGCGCGCGGCTCGAACGCCGCGGCGCAGCAGGCCTGCCACAAGCGCGCGCTCGACTGGCTGCTCGCCATGCAATCGAAGGATGGCGGCTGGGCGGCGTTCGACGCCGACAACAACTGGGAATTTCTCAGCCACGTTCCCTTCGCCGATCACAACGCCATGCTCGACCCCACGTGCCCCGATATTACGGGGCGGGTGCTGGAAGCGCTGGCGGCGCACGGCTTGAACAGCGATCATCGCGTCGGTGCGCGCGCGGCGTCGATTAGCTGGTGCGCAATCAGCAGCCCGATGGAAGCTGGTACGGCCGCTGGGGCGTGGCCTACATTTACGGCACCTGTTTCGCGCTGCGCGGCCTCGCCGCGGCGCGGCGAGAGCGACCGCGAAGCGCATGTGCTGCGCGGCGGCGAATGGCTGCGCTCCATTCAGAACGCCGATGGCGGCTGGGGCGAAAGCTGCGCCAGCTACGACAACGACATTTTCACGCCCGCCGAGAGCACGCCATCGCAGACCGCCTGGGCGATTCTCGGCCTGATCGCCGGCGGCGATCCATCGAGCCTGAGCGTGCAGCACGGCATCGAGTACCTGCTCGAGACGCAGCGCAGCGATGGAAGCTGGGATGAGGAACTGGCAACCGGCACCGGTTTCCCTAAAGTGTTCTATCTGAACTACCACCTCTATAAGGACTACTTCCCGCTGCATGGCGCTTGCGGCGTTTCGTGAAGGCGCAGGCCAATTCGTAGATTGAGGCCGCGACTTTTGACGCAGAGACGCAGAGACGCAAAAATAAGCGCAGAGACGTTTAGATTTTTCTCTGCGCTTGTCTCTGCGTCTCTGCGTCTCTGCGTCGAGTAGCAGCCCCGATGCCCACTGTGCTCGTCACCGGAGCCTCCGGTTTCCTCGGCTGGCACGTCGCGAATCTTCTGGTCGAACGCGGCGATTCGGTGCGCGCCTTGGTGCGCTCCGGCAGCCGCGTGCCCGAGCTCGCTGTCGATACCGTCACCGGCGATCTGCGCGACCCGGCATCCATCGAACGCGCCATGTCGGGCTGTCGGGCTGTCTTTCATGTGGCGGCCGATTACCGCCTGTGGGCCAAGGACCCGCGCGAGCTCTACCGCTCCAACGTCGATGGCACGCGCAACGTGCTCGAGGCCGCGAAGAAGGCCGGCGTCGAGCGCGTAGTCTACACCAGCACCGTTGGCTGCATCGGCATTCCGCATGACGGGCATCGGCGATGAAGATGACGCCGATCTCCCTCGGCGATATGGCCGGCGATTATAAGCGTTCGAAGTTCATGGCCGAGCAGGTGGCGCTCGAATTTGCGCGCGGCGGATTGCCGGTGGTGATCGTCAATCCCACCGCGCCCGTGGGCGACCACGATTTCAAGCCCACGCCCACCGGCAAGATCGTCGCCGATTTCATGGCGGGCGCCATGCCGGCGTTCATCGATACCGGCCTCAATGTGGTCGACGCGCGCGATTGCGCCGCGGGCACCTGCTGGCATTCGAGCGCGGGCGCGTGGGCGAACGCTATATCCTGGGAGCGGAGAATCTGACGCTGGCCGCAGATCCTGTTCAAGCTGGCCGAAATCACCGGCCGCAAAGCGCCTACGATCCGAATTCCCTACGCCGTGGCCTACTGCGGCGGGCGTCTTCAGCACGGCGTGGGCCGCATTGACCGGGCAGCCGCCGCGCGTACCGCTCGATGCGGTCCGCATGGCCAGGAAGAAAATGTGGGTCAGCCACGAAAAGGCCGCGTCGCGAACTGGGCTTCCATCCGGGCCCGGCCGATATCGCCCTTTCGCGCGCCGTGGAATGGTTCCGCGCGCGCCCTGCACGACCCGCATGAGAATCCTCTTCGTCGCTTCCGACCGTATGGAGTTTCCCGGCTTGCTCGGCGCGCCACAGCGGTTCAGGCCGACGAACATCGCCGTCGATTGGTCGCGCAAGGCCCTGCTGAATGGCAACGAGGCGCTGCTGGTGGCCAACGGCGTCGGTCCGGCGCGCGCCGGCGCCGCGACCGAGGCAGGCATCGGAGCCTTCGATCCCGACGCGATCGTCAGCACGGGATTCTGCGGCGCCCTTCGCCGGGGCTCGGAATCGCCGATCTGGTAATCGGCTAACCGAATTGTAACCGGAGATCAGATCTACGACGCTCACCCCCTCGAAGGTCCGTTATCGCGGGCCGATCCGTTCCATCTCGTTACGTCGCGCGGACCGCCGAAGAGAAGCGCGAACTCGCCTCCGAACGGCGCAATTGCGGTGGAAATGGAGGCTGCCGGAGTGGCTGCGGAGCGCGCTGCGCCACTCGGATTCCGTTCTATTGTGTTCGTGCTGTAACCGACCTCGCAGGCGAAAGCTTGGCGAATGATTTCAACAAGGCCCTGCGTTCGGACGGCCACTTCGATACAATGAGTTATCTTAACGGGTAGCCTTGCGCCATCCCGCAACCCGCTTGCCGGAATTGATCCGGCTGCGGAAACGGTGCGTCCGCGCCGCGCGGGCACTGGGGGATTTTTTTGCCGACTGCCGATTCTGACCGATCGCCGATACCGCGAACCATGCACGCCGCCGTCTATCGCGGCCAGAGCGTGGTCACCGTGGAGGAGATCCCCACTCCCGCCATCGGCCCCGGCGAAATTCTGATTCGCGTGGAGGCCTGCGGCATCTGCCACACCGATCTCAAGAAGATCGAATACAACCTGCTGGCGCCGCCGCGCATCTACGGGCACGAGACCGCGGGCGTGGTGGCCGCGGTGGGCGCCGACGTCACCAAATTCAAGCCCGGCGACCGCGTGATGGCCTTCCATCACATCCCGTGCCTGCGAATGTTTCTACTGCCGGCATAAACTTTACGCGCAGTGTCCGGTATATAAGAAAGTCGGCATCACGGCCGGATTTGAGCCGGCTGGCGGCGGCTTCGCGCAGTACGTGCGCGTGATGGATTGGATTGTCGAGCGCGGCGTGGAAAAGATTCCCGACGGCGTTTCCTTCGAGCGCGCCACGCTCGTCGAGCCGCTGAATACCTGTCTGAAGGCCGTGGCGCAGTGCGATCCGCAGCCCGAGGATTTCGTGCTGGTGATGGGCCAAGGTCCCATCGGCCTGATGTTCACCATGCTGGTGAAGCGCACCGGCGCGCGCGTCGCGGCCACCGATACCATTGCCGAGCGGCTCGAGACCGCCGGCCGCTGCGGCGCGGAGTTCGCCTGGAATCCGCGCGAACGCGATGTCGCCGCGGAAGTGAAGCGCCTGACCGAAGGGCGCGGCGCCGACATGGTGATCGTGGCCGCGTCGGCCAAGGGCATCGTCGAATCAGGCGATCGCCAGTTCGCGCCCCGGCGCGCGGATCCTGTTGTTCGCGCAGACTTCCGCCACCGAGCGGATCGAAGCTTCCGGCGCCGACATCTGCGTGGGTGAGCGGACCTTTTCGGGTGTTATAGCGCTTCGGTGGATCTTACAGAAGGAATCGGCGGATCTGGTTTTTGGCGGGGAATTGCCGGTGGAAGAACTGATTTCTCATCGTCTGCCCTTGGTTAAAATCCGTTCAGGATTTGATTTGGCATTGCATCCGGAACCTAAATCGTTGAAAATAATCGTTCAGCCACAGAGGTGGTCATAGTGAACAACCACATGATGGCTGCCGTGCTTTACGGCAAGGAACACTTGCAGGTGGAGCCGGTAGCCGTGCCGAAATCGATAAGCGGAGACATCCTGGTGCGGGTGAAAGTGGCGCTGACCTGCGGAACCGACGTCAAGGTTTTCCGCCGCGGATATCACGCGCGGATGATCGTGCCGCCCGCTGTCTTCGGGCATGAACTGGCCGGCGACGTTGTCGCCGTGGGCGAAGACGTCGCCAAGTTTTCCGTCGGCCAGCGCGTGGTGGCGGCCAATTCGGCGCCCTGCGAGGCATGCTTCTTCTGCAGGCGCGGGCGCAGAATCTCTGCGAAGATCTGCTGTTCAACAACGGCGCGTATGCCGAGTACATCCGCATTCCGGCGCGCATCGTCGAGCGCAATACTTACCTGATTCCCGCCGCACGTCGGCTATCAGGACGCCGCGCTGGTGGAACCGCTGGCCTGCGTGGTGCGCGGCCTCGAAGAGACCGCCGCAGCCCGGCGACACCGTCGCGGTGATCGGCCTCGGCCCCATCGGCCTGATGTTCGTGAAGCTGGCCAAGCTCTACGGCTGCCGCGTGATCGCCGTGGGCCGCCGCAAGACGCAGCTGGACCGCGCCGCCGCGCTGGGCGCCGACGAATTGATCGTCGGCGCGCGATAGCGCCAACCCCGTGGCCGCGGTCCGCGAACTGACGCACGGACGCGGCGCCGACGTCGTCATCGAAGCCGTGGGCAAGCCGCAGACCTGGGAGTGGGCGGTCAACATGGTGCGCCGCGGCGGCACCGTGAATTTCTTCGGCGGCTGCCCCAACGACAGCACGGTCGACCTCGATACCGTCCTGCTGCACTACTCGGAAATCACCTGCAAGGCCAGCTTCCATCACACGCCGGCCTATATCCGCAAGGCGCTCGATCTGGTATGCCGCGGGGCACATCACCGCGTCGTTCTTCGTCAACAGCGAAGAGCCGCTGGCCAATCTGCTCGAAGTGATGCGCCACCTGATGAGCCACAACGGCCACTTGAAGACGGCCATCTGCCTTAGATGCCGGGCAGGCCGATCCGCTTTGTCTGCCGCCCGCCGAATTCGTCACGTCGACCGGAAGCGCTCGGCAAAGCGCTGGACTCCGGAAGAAGCGCTGCGCCTACACGCGCTGGCTGGCCACGCATCACTACGAAAACTTCCACGTCGTCAGCTTCCTGCTGCCCAAGCGCCTGCATCAGGATTTCTACAACGTCTACGCCTACTGCCGCTGGGCCGACGATCTGGGCGACGAGATCGGCGATCGCGCCGAAAGCCTGCGCCTGCTCGCGTGGTGGCGCGAGCGAACTGGACGCCATGTACGCAGGGCCGTGCCACGCATCCGGTGTTTGTCGCGCTTGGGACCGACCGTACGCAGAAGTACGGCATTCCGCGCGAGCCGTTCGCCGATCTGATCGACGCCTTCGTGCAGGATCAGACCGTCACGCGCTACCGCGATTGGGACGAGCTGTTCGGCTATTGCCGCAACTCCGCCAATCCCGTGGGCCGGCTGGTGCTCTATCTCGTGCGGCTATTCCGACGCCGAGCGGCAGCGGCTTTCCGACGCCACCTGCACCGCGCTGCAACTCGCCAATTTCTGGCAGGACGTGACCGTCGATCTGCAGAAGGACCGCGTCTATATCCCGCTCGATGTGATGGAGCGGCACGGCTACACGCTGGACCAGATCGCGTCGCGCGAGTTCAACGCCGGCCTTTCGCGCGGTGATGCGGGAGATCGTGGCCAAAGCGCGCGAGCTGTTTCTCGAAGGCCTGCCGCTGGTGGGCATGGTGGACCGCCGCCTGGCGCTCGATCTCGATCTCTTCAGCCGCGGCGGCATGCGCGTGCTCGACAAGATCGAGCAGCAGGACTACAACGTGCTGGCGGCGCGGCCGTCGATTTCGAAAGTCGAGCGCGTGGCCTGCTGCTCGGCGCCGCTCGCGCGCGCGGCATTCTCGCGGGCGGCATGACGATGCGCGAAGTCGGATCAATCCTACGCGTACTGCGTGCGCGTGGCGCGCACCCGGGCCAAGAATTTCTACTACTCGTTCCTGCTGCTCTCGAGCCCGCAGCGCAAGGCCATGTGCGCCATCTACGCCTTCATGCGCTATTGCGACGACCTGAGCGACGAGCCCGGCGCCAATCGCGCGCGCCATCGAGCGCTGGCGCGCCGAGCTGGAAGAGGCGCTCGAAGGCCGCTTCAGCAGCCACCCGGTGTGGCCGGCCTTCCATCACACCGTGCGCCGCTTCGGCATCCCGCACGAATACTTCCGCGACATGATCGACGGCGTGCTTTCCGACCTGGAGCCGCGCCGCGTTCGAAACCTTCGACGAGCTCTACCGATACTGCTACCAGGTGGCCTCGGTGGTGGGGCTGACCATCATCCACATCTTCGGATTCGACACGCGCAGCGCGCTGCCGCTGGCCGAGAAGTGCGGCATCGCGTTTCAGCTGACCAACATCCTGCGCGACATCCGCGAAGACGCGGAGCTCGGCCGCATCTATCTTCCCGCGGAAGATTTGCGCCGGTTCGGCGTGACCGAAGACGATCTGTCGCGCCGGCAATCGCAACGATGCATTCCTCGAGCTGATGCGTTTCGAAGCCGCCCGCGCGCGCGCATACTACGACGAATCGCGCGCCGCTGCTCGATCTGATTCACCCGCGCAGCCGCCCGTCGCTGTGGGCGCTGATCGCAATCTATTCGCGCCTGCTCGATCGGATCGAGCCACCAATTACGACGTTTTCCGGCGGCGCGTACGGTTATCAACGGTCGAGAAGGCATGGATTGTGGCGCGCGCTATGGTGGGGTGAAAGCAACCTAACTCGAAGCCATTTCCGCCGCCCGTGCCGTCTTCCGATCGCTCTCTACCTTTCCGTCGCGAATCGAAATCACGCGATGGGCATACAACGCGATATCGTGCTCATGCGTCACCAGCACGATCGTGTTCCCCTTTTGATGCAGTTTGTCGAACAGGGCCATGATTTCGTTGCCGGTCGCGCTGTCGAGGTTGCCGGTGGGTTCGTCGGCGAGCAGGATCGACGGATTGTTCACCAGCGCGCGCGCGATGGCAACGCGCTGACGCTGGCCGCCGGAGAGCTCGTTCGGCTTGTGATCCATGCGCTTCTCGAGATCCACCTGGCGCATCGCCGTCTTCGCCATCTCGATGCGCTCCTTCGACGAGATGCCGGCATAGATCAGCGGCAGCTCCACATTGTGCAGGGAACTCGCGCGCGGCAGCAGATTGAACGTCTGGAAGACGAAACCGATTTCCTTGTTGCGGATGCGGGCCAGCTCGTCGTCGCTCAATTCGCTGACCAGATTCCCGTTGATGTAATACTGCCCCTTTGCTGGGCGTATCCAGGCAGCCGATCAGGTTCATCAGCGTGGATTTTCCCGATCCCGAAGGACCCATGATCGCGACGTATTCGCCGCGCCTGATCTCGATATCGACGCCAGAGACCGCATTGATCACCTGGTCGCCCATGACGTAGGTCTTCCAGATATCGTAAGTGCGGATGACGACGCCTTCGCGCTTCAGCCGCTCGCCGCGCTCCGCCAGTTCCCGTTCTGCCACCGCCGTTGCCATGTTGTGAGCCTTCTGCCGCGCTACGTGGTCTTCGCGGGCGTTGGAAGCTTTGTTGTCGATCTTCACCGCGGCTTCATTGCGAATCGTGCGAATCACTTGATAGGTGCCGGTCACGATCTGGTCGTTCTCTTTCAAGCCGCTCAGCACTTCGATATCGGTCGCGCCGGTGATGCCGGTGTCCACTTTGTGGAACATGGCCTTGCCGTTCTCCACCACAAAGACGCCCTGTACTTCTTCCTTGCGGACCTTCTCTTCCGCCGGCGTGTACTTCTTCACCACCACCGGAGCGCCGGGCGCGGGCTGCGGCTCGAGATCGCCCTTCTGCCGCACGGTGAGCGCCTGAATCGGAATCGTCAAGCGCGTTCGCGCGCGTTGCAGTGGTGATCTTCGCGGTGCAGGAAAGCCCCGGGCGAACTTCATCGGGAGGATTATCCATTGCGATGACGACCTTGAAATCCTTGGCTTCCTGGCTCGAAATCGCGCTCTGCGAGGCGGCAACGCCGGTGGATCGCAAAATGGCCGTATTGCCGATCTCGGTTACGTGTCCCTTGTAGACTTTGTTGGGAATCGCGTCGATCGTGATATCGGCGACTTGACCGAGTTGGATATTTACGATGTCGGTTTCATCCACCTTAACTTCGGCCGTGATCACCGACATATCGGCGATGGTCATGATGGTGCTGCCTTCGGAGTTCTGAATACCAGGCACCACCGATTCGCCCATGCGTACGGGCAGGTTGGTCACCACGCCGTCGATGGGCGCGTAGGCGTTATGCTTGCGAAGGATGTCGTCGAAACGGGTCAGATTGGCTTTGGACTGAGCAATCTGCCGTTGCGCCGATGCAAGCTGCGCCGCAGTCTGTTCGCGTTGCGCCTTGGCCTGCACCACGCGTGCCTGCGATTCGGCGATCGCCGAAACCTGCGCATCGTAGACATACTTCTTCATCTCGAAATCCTGCTTGGCGCCTAGTTTTTCATTGAAGAGCTGTTCGGCCCGCTGGTAATCGGCCTTCATACGGTCGAGATCCGCCTTGTCGTGCTCGAGCGCAGCCTGCATCGTCTTGATGTTTTCGTCCGCTGCGCCGACCGCAGCCTCAGAGGCCGCCGATTGCGCCTCGGCGGAACTTACCGCTGCGCGCTGCGCCTGTACATCGGCTTCCGGCTGGACGTCTTCGATCTTGGCCAGAAGCTGGCCTTTGCGAACATGATCGCCCTCTTTCACAAGCAGTTCCGTAATATCGCCTTGCGCGTTGGCGCCGATATTAATGTAATTTTTCGGTTTAATTTCGCCGGAAGCGGTGACGATGCTGGTAAGATCCTGGCGGACCACCTGGCCGGTCTGCACTGAGACCAAGCCCTTTTTGCTATAGACCGTACTGGCGTAGAGCCCGATGCCCAGCACGACAAGCACAGCTAAGCTAATGATAATCTTCCACTTAACCTTCACGGTGCCAAGACCTCTTTCCAATTTCTCCGTTCAATTATTTTAGACGCAAACCAAGGGCGTGTTGTTCGAGACTATTTTAACAATCGTACGGGAACGTTTAGGAGACGGGGGATGGGGCCGAAAGTTAGCGTAAGGGCAGAACCCTAGGGGGAGAACTGCCCTTGCGGTCATATTACGGGTCTACCGCCAATGGCCTTCGACCATTACCCAGCCGCCATTCCGGTGGACCCAGCGATGGGCAACCCAGTGGGCATGCGCATGCGGGGGCTGAACCCAAGCGCCAGGCGCCCAGACGTAAGCGTGGCCGTCCCAACGTTGATAGCCGGGGGTCCAAACATATCCCGGTCCCGGCGACGGAACGCGCGTCTCGACGACGGCCCTAGGGGGCGCAACACGTACAACGACATCGGCGGCAAAAACATTAACAGACAACATTGCCGCGAAAAAAGCTCCAAGTAAACCTTTGCGAAGCATGGTTTTTTCTCTCCTCCATCTAGAGAGACGGCACGTGAAAGTCCAGGCTCGTAAAGGAATGTAGTTTAATCTACTCTTCATCCTGCTGCGCCGCGAGCCGCGTAACCACGGAAAGATCTTCCAGCGTAGTCACGTCCCCGCTAACCGAATTGGATGTCACAATTTCGCGCAACAGCCGCCGCATGATCTTGCCGCTGCGGGTCTTGGGGAGCGCATCGGTGAAGCGGATCTGCTCCGGCTTGGCGAAGCTGCCGATCTCGTGCGCCACCCACTTGCGCAGTTCCTCGGCGAGTTGGTCGTGGTTCCAATCGCCCTTCTTCAGCGTGACGAAGCACGCGACGGATTGGCCGGTGATCTCATGCGGCTTGCCTACCACCGCCGCTTCGGCCACCGCCGGATGCCGCACCAGCGCGGACTCCAATCTCCATCGTGCTCAGGCGGTGGCCGCTGACGTTCATCACGTCGTCCACGCGGCCGAGCACCCAGTAGTAGCCGTCTTCATCGCGCCGCGCGGCGTCGCCTGTCATGTATACGCCGGGAATGCGCTCCCAGTAGTTCTGCTTGTAGCGTTCGGGATCGCCCCACAGCGTGCGCGCCATGCTGGGCCACGGCTGCCGGATGATCAGGTAGCCCTCCTGATTGGCCGCCACGGGATTGCCCTTGAGATCCACGATCTCGGCCAGAACTCCCGGGCATCGGCAGCGTGCCCGGACCCGGGCTTCAGCGGCACGGCGCCGGGCATCGGCGCGATCATGATGGCCGCCGGTTTCGGTCTGCCACCACGTATCGACGATGGGGCAGCGCTCCTTGCCGATGACCTTGTGATACCACTCCCAGGCCGCCGGATTGATGGGCTCGCCGACCGACCCGAGCAGCCGCAGGCTCGAAAGATCGTGCGCATTCGGCCACTGATCGCCCTGCCGGACGAACGCGCGGATGGCCGTGGGCGAAGTGTAGAAGATGTTGACGCGGTATTTTTCGATCAGCCGCCAGAAGCGGTCGGGCTGCGGGAAATCGGGCGCGCCCTCGTACATCATGGTGGTCGCGCCGGCTGAGAGCGGGCCGTAAACGATGTAGCTGTGGCCGGTCACCCAGCCGATATCGGCGGTGCACCAGTAGGTGTCTTCCTCGCGCAGATCGAAGACCCACTTCATGGTCATCGTGGCCTGCAGCAGATAGCCCGCCGTGGTGTGCACGATGCCCTTGGGTTTGCCGGTGGTGCCCGAGGTGTAGAGCACGAAGAGCGGATGCTCGCTATCCAGTTGCTCGGCCGGGCAGTCTTCGGAGACGCCCTCATCGAGCGTCGTGCCACCAGTGGTCGCGGCCCTCGCTGCATCTCGATCGCGCCGCCGGTGCGCCGGTAGACGATGACGTCGCGCACGCCGGGGCATTCGGCGAGCGCTTCATCCACCGCGTCCTTGAGCCGCACTTCCTTGCCGCGCCGCCACGCGCCATCGCAGGTGATCACGACCTGCGCTTCGAGATCCTGAATGCGCGCCTTGAGCGCTTCCGCCGAGAAGCCGCCGAACACCACGCTATGGATGACGCCGAGGCGCGCGCAGGCCAGCAGCGCGACGGGCAACTCGGGAACCATGCCCATGTAGATGATGGCGCGGTCGCCGGCCTTGAGTCCGCGGGCTTTGAGCACGTTGGCGAAGCGGCAGACCAGGCGATGCAGTTCCTGATAGGAGATCATGCCGCTGATCGCCGGGCTCGCCTTCCCACAGGATGGCCACTTTGTTCTTGCGCGGCGTGTCGAGATGCCGGTCGATGCAATTATAGGAAGCGTTGATCTTGCCGCCGGCGAACCATTTGACGAATGGATAATCGGATTCGAAAGACCTTCGTCCACTTCGCAAACCAGGAGAGCTCGCTGCCGGCGAGCTCGCCCAGAAACCTTCGGGATCGGCGGAGGCTTTTTCGTAAAGGGCGCGATAGCCTTCCATGCCTTGAACGTGGGCGCGGCTGATGAATTCGCTACTGGGCGGATAGACGGGCGAGGAGGCCATGCAGAGAATCTTAGCAAGTGGCGTGGGCCGCCCCGCTTGTTTACGCGCCGAAGGCGCGGGGAACGCCGATGACGGGAGCGGCGCTGAAATGTATTGCGCTATGTATATACGCGGTGCGATACCAATGGGACGACGCGAAGAACGAACAGAATCAGTGGAAACACGGCCTCACATTTGAGTTGGCGATCATGGCTTTTGAGGGATGAAAACTGCCTGTTGTACCCGGATCGCATCGACGACGAGACCGGCGAGCAGCGCTGGCACGCGCTCGGAGCAGTCCGGCTGCGGCCCGGCCGAAGCCCTTTTGCTTCTCGTTGCGCATGTTTAAGGGAGGATACCGATGGCGAACAACTCATCCGTGTTATCTCCCACACACGGCCAATCTGCGAGATGACATACGCAGGATCGAGACAAATTTGTAGAAGACGCTTGACAAGTAATTTATTTGGCGCAAGACTTATCCGGGCTCCTACTGAAAGGATAAAAATAGATGAAATCTTCGAAAGCATTCAAACCGTTCATTGCTTCCGGCATCCTGCTGCTCGGATCTGGCGGCTATCTCCAGATAAGTGGTCAGGCACCGTGCTCCTCTGCCCAGCGGAATTATGCAACGGGATTTTGCGCCGGATCTGGGCATGGGACACCGCTCATGGCTTGCTATGGAGGTACGGATCAGATTAGCTTCATGTGTGCCGATGGAACCGAAGTGGTTTCAGCGTGGCCCGTGTCCTAAGGTGTCTACCGGCTTTTGTAAACATGGAGAGGGCCTCTAAACCTATGAACCTAAAGAAGCAGCGGTTTGTGCAGTTTGCGGCCCTCACCCAGTCGTGGTATGCTCTTGTCCTACTAACAGCGCTAGTGGGTCTTCTGTTGGTTCAGCACTGGGAGGCGGTCCAGACAGGTAAATCTCGTCATATTGAACTGGCGGTTGTCGGGGAGCGTCTGAGGTCTTTCGAGCTTGAAACGCTCGAAGGGAAGCCCGCTATAATTGACTGGAATTCTGATTCAAGATCCACCGTTCTTTATGCCCTCAGTCCCCTATGTCCGTTTTGTGAGGAAAACCTCGCCGCAATTCAGACCCTAGCAGAAGGTACAGCGTCACGGTACCGCTTTATTGGTGTGTCGTTGGCAAGTGGTGGCTTGCGTGAGTATTTGGCTAGAGCGCATTACAATTTCCCAATATACGTATTGCGCAAGAAATCGCAGGATCTCAAACTACCGATTGCGCCAGACACTATCGTGGTGTCGCCTAAGGGCGTTGTTACGCAGGTGTGGCACGGCGTTTATACGGCGCGTGAGTCGATGAGTCTTCAAAGAACATTTGGGGTTGTGCTCGATCTACAGCCTGAATTTCGCAATTGACAACTCCGCAACCTCGATTCTTGTCCTTATAGCCAAAAAGAGGTCATGAAAATGAATAGAGTGCTTCGAGACAATAATGGCTTCATTCAACTCTTTCGCGGGCTCGTGGTGCTATGTGGAATAATATCTCTCGCCTCCAACGCTTTGGCGCAGGTGCCGGTGCGACCAAGAGAGGCGCTTCCGAGTTTTGAGGTTGCCTCGGTCAGGAGCAATGATGATCGACACGGCAGTTCGACCGAGCGTCTCTGGGGTGATACAACGAGTAGGGTTATTCTCTACCATATACCTATTAAGTACGTTTTACTACATGCATTCGCGATAGATGCCACGCAATTAAAGGGCCCCGAATGGTTGGATGACAAGTTCTATGACATTCTTGCAACGGTCCCGACCGGTACGTCCAGAGAGCAAGTGCTTCTCATGTTTCAGGCCTTATTGATCCACCGCTTCCACCTGAATTACCATTGGGAGTCAAGGCCTAACAGGCTGCTGAAAAATGGCTCCGGGCAGAATTCGGCATCCTGCCCTTCGCTCCTCTCAGAAGCCGTATAACGCGTCCTGCCTACCTCTGCGTAGGGGGGTACGGGCCCAAAACGCTCCTTTTTGAAAACTCAAAACGCAGCTCTCCTCGGACTTATGCAGACTGAACTGCCGGCGACGTCAGATTCCGCATCCGCACCAGGTTGTAGGCCGTAGCCGTGAATGTAAACACCCACCTTACTGTTTCCAGTCCGCGATGCCGTGTCTTACGGAGCGTTCCAACCGTTTTGATCCAACCAAAGACCTCTTCGATGCGTTTCCGTTTCCGCTGGCTCACCTGATAGCCTTCATGCCGCGTTGTGCGGCCATCGATCGCGCTGCCACCCGGCCGCTTGATGTTCTGCGAGACATGTGGTGTCACATTCATGCCACGCATCTCACTCACGAAGTCTTTGGTGTCATATGCTTTATCGGCCGCCAGCGTAATGCGCTCTGTTCCTTCCACGCGCTCTGCCATCAGCATCGCCGCATCCCGCTCCACCGTACCGTTGCATTGCAGCAACTCCGTGTCCACCACCAACCCGTTCCGGTTCTCGATCATCACGTTGCCGCAATACGCCAGTTTGGCTTCATGCCCACCACTCTTGCGCGCCAGGCGCGCGTCTGGGTCCGTGGTTGATTCATGGGTATCGTTGCTGCGCTTCTCACCATGGAAGTCCACCGTCGGATTGCCCGGATCGTCTGGCGGCGGCTGTCGGCTGGTCCTTGCGTTGAAAACTCTTGTGGCTCGCCCAGGCTTCGATCAGCGTGCCGTCCACACTGAAGTGCTCATCGGAGAGCAAGTCGGCCGACCCGCGCCTGAGTCAACACCAATTGGAAGAACTTCTCTGCAACGTCGCCCTCCAACAGTCGGTCTCGATTCTTGTGAATACCGTCGGCACCCAGACTGCTTCATCCATGTTCAGGCCAACAAACCACCGGAACAGCAGGTTGTACTCCAGTTGCTCCATCAACATCCGTTCGCTGCGAATGTCGGCGGCGCCGAGAAACGGGGCCATTATGGCAGGGAGAAAGGGGCCAGCGATGTGGTTGCGCAATGGCCAGACTCCGCCGCAACGGCGCCAGATGTGAGCCGGCGCCGTTTTCAGGCGGAATGGTTTTCCGCGGACTTCGCCTTCTCGGCGCGGTAGGATTTACCTTTGACCTTCAGGATGATCGCTCCTTCGACGAGCCGGTCGAGGAACGCCATCGCCAGAGGACCGTCGGAGAGATAGTCTCCCCATTTATCGAAGTCGACGTTGGTGACCACCGCCGTGGAGCGCTTCTGATTGCGTGAGGCGATGATCTTGTAGAGCAAGTGTGCCGCTTCGGGACATTCGGCGCGCTCGATCTTGTCAAACCCGAATTCGTCGATAATTAACCAGTCCGGGTTGGCGTAGTAGCGTAGCCTCGCCGGAAGAGTCTTGTCGGCGAGTGAAGCGGTGAGATCGGCGAGTAACTGAGCCGAGGTTCGGTACAAGACGCGATAGCCATGCACACACGCCTTCTGTCCAAGGGCCTGGATGATGTGACTCTTGCCGATACCACTCCAACCCACCATGACCAGATTGGCCTTGCGGCGGATGAAGTCGCCGGTAGCTAGTTCTTCTAACTGTACCCGGTCAAATGTTCTCGGATTGAAGTTCCAGTCGAAGCCCTCCATAGTTTTGTTCTCGGCAAAGCGGGCTTCCCGGATGCGGCGCGCCACGGCGCGTTCCCTCCGCGCGCCGGCTTCAGCGCCCAGCAACCGGTCGAGAAAGCTCAAGTGCGAGAAGCTTTCTTTTTCCGCCCGCGCGAGAAGGTCATCCAGGGCCGCGGCCTCGATAGGAATTCGCAGCGCCGCGAAGTGACTCAGGCAGCGGTCACGCAGTGGGGTCGTCTGATCCGTCGTCTTCGCCTTCATGGCTTCGATCGCCTTCCATGGTTTCTTCCAGCAGCGCCTGATACGCGGCCGTGGGCCGAGGGTCCAGAGGAATCTGGCGTAGCATCTCGTGGAGTTGTTCCCGCGCTTCGATCGTCAACGCCTCCATGGCCGATCGCGGTTTGGCCTGCGCCGCCAGAATACGTTCCACCGCGGACCATGAGAATGCGCGATAGCGCACGGCGCGCTCCAGCGCCCGCGCCAGATCCTCGCGTCGATACACAGTTAGCAGGCCCAACACGCGCGCGGCCTCGTCCTTGCCATTACGCCTTGCGCTTAGCAGTTCATCGAAGAAGCGAACTCCCTCGGCGCCGAACTCGGCAAACCGCTGCTGGAGCAACTTGCGTTTTTGCAGATGATCGCGTCCAGGCAAGTGCGCGGATAGGCTGCGCTTCTGGGCGGTGGTTCCCGAAGCATACAACTCGTG
Organism: Bryobacterales bacterium; assembly: GCA_963763545.1. GTDB lineage: Bacteria > Acidobacteriota > Terriglobia > Bryobacterales > Bryobacteraceae > PALSA-243. The sequence continues at coordinate 4,921 of CAVXPE010000008.1, read as the reverse complement.
CCGGGCGATCTCCTTCACGTCCGGGCCGTAAACAATGAGTTCCTTCTCTGTAACCCGGACCGGCAGTAACTCGCCGATGCGCTGCCAGGGTACGGAATAGAAGTTCTGCTGATAGGCGATGTGGCTGTCCGCATCGACGGTGCGATAGAGAACCTGGGCCGTATCGTAAGGCTGACCGGGCAAACCAAGAAGAAGCGGCTTCTCTTCCTCGAATAAGTCAATCGGCCGGCGTTTGGTTTCCCGGTGGATGCGCACATCGGCGGTTTCGGCGAGCCAGCGCATCGCCATCTCGTTCAGGTGCTCCAACGAGGTGAAGGTCCGGCCGTTCAACAGGTTGGTTTCCACATATCGAAACGGTCTCTCGACCTTGCCCTTGGTTTGCGGGCGATGCGGGCGGCACGCCCATGGCCGGAAACCGTAATGCGTGGCGAAAGCAAGAAAGCGGGTGTTATAGAGGGGCTGGTCGCCGTCGTAACTGGTGACTACCACTTTCATGTTGTCGTAGAGACAAGTCGCGGCCAGTCCCTGGAAGTATTCGAAGGCGCGGACATGTTCGCGGATGGTGGTCGTAAAATCCTGTGACTCGACGAACCGCAGGTACTGGCGACGCGAGTAACTCAACACATAACTGAACGCATGCACCCGCCGCCGCCCTTCGGCCGAGAAAGGAATGTCATAAGGCGAATAATCCATCTGAGCCTGCACCCCAGGACCGGTCTCGAACCGCTGCACCGGAGTTTTCGGCGGGTGCGGACGAATGGCGCGCAGGTGTTCCTTCACGATGCCGTAGCGTCCCTCAAAGCCCAGCCGGCGCAGTTCTTCATGCAGGCGGACAGCGGTCAGATCCGGGTAGCGTTCCAGAAGTTGCGCGATCCGATCTCGATAAGGATCCAGCAGACGCGAGCGGTGCGGGCGTTCGTTTTCCACTTCTCCGGCTCTGGCGCCTTGATGTTCTTTCAGCACGCGGTTCACGCTCTTGCGGTCGATTCCCAACTGCAGCGCGATCGCTCGCTGAGAAGCGCCGGCATAACGCAGGCGGATGATCTCATTGCGCGTAGCTTCCCTCATGCGGCCGTCTTCATCTCGCCCACCAGATCCAAGCTCAGCGCCGCCACCGAGGCGGCGTCGCGCGACAGCCTTTCAAAACGCGGCGCCAGAATCGCGCGATCTTCCGGCGTGAGTCCGGCGCGGCCATGATGCGCCAGCCACACTTCCATGCGGCCCAACACATCGAGCAGCAGTCCCACGCGCTTCCAGACCTGATTCCCGGCCTCGCTCAGCCGTGGATCGCGGCCGGGTTGAGTGATCCCCTTCGCCTGTGACAACGCCTCGCGCGGATGCGCCAGGATGTATTGCTGCTGGCCGCGGTCGGCGCAACCCAGCCACAGATCGACCACGCCCTTCACTTCCGCGCCCGACAGCGCTTCGCGCCGCATCGTGTCGAGCACTTCACCCTGGTTGCCCTGCGGCAACCGCACCAGTTGCCGCGCCGTCGTGGGCGATAACAGCCCGACACGCAACTCATCGCGCGCTTTCGATCCGAGCCGTTCGAGCAGCGCTAAGCGGCGGCATACCCAACTCTTGTGACGCCCCAAAAGCTCCGCCACTTCCACCTGACTCATTCCGTCTTCGCGCACCAAGGCGTGAATGATCCATGCTTCTTCCAGTTCCCGCGTGCGGCCGCCGGCGCGATTGAGGCCATAGATGGCGGCTTTCACCGTCCGCTCGTCGGCCTCCATCAGCCGCGCCGAGAGAACATCGATCTGCGCCAGACGACGCGCTACGGCGAGACGCTTGAATCCGTCGATCAGCTCGTAGCGTTCGCCGCGACGACACACCACTACGGGCGATAACTGCCCGTAACGCTCCAGCGACTTCGCCATGGCCCGTTCGGCTTCCGGCACGTGCAGCCGATAGCGCCCGTAATGCTCGCCGATTTCCTCCGGCTTGAGTTGCAGCAGATTCTCGCTGGCCCAGCGCAACACGCGCGTCGTCCTTTCGCTCGACAGGTCGAATGTACGCTGGGCTGTGATTGCGGATCAATACGTCCGGCTTATCCGTGCGCCGTGTTTCTCAGGTCTTCCACTGCCGGTGCATAGCCCGGCGCCAGCGCTGCTCGCGTTGCCAGACTCGTTCCAGAGCGCGTCGGCACGCCCGCGAACAGAAGCGCTGGTGGGGCGAGCGCCGCTGCGGATCGAATCCCTCGTAGCAACCAGGACGGTCGCAAGAGCAGTCGAAAAAAATTATGAGTGATTACCCTCGCAGCGTCCGGATCGGCTTCTTCCGGCGCTGCTGGTTGGCGGTTTCTGACTCGCTCGCGATAACGCCGGCTCTGGCCGTTGCGTCTCTCTTTTCCTGCCGCCGTCGCTCGATAGCTCTGTTGCGCTTTCCAGCGCGACCATTGTCGTGCCGCGCGCCGGCATTCGTCGCTGCAATAACGCTGTCCCCCCCGCTGCGGACGAAAACGCCGCTCGCATCCCTTCAACAGACAGCACCGCGTCCGCGGGCGCCGGCCTGGCGGTTGGCCGGGTTCCCGATCTTCAGCCGGGAGTGTAGAATCCTCGTCAGGGCCCACGGGAGTCTGGCTCCCGGAAGCTCATGCCCTGGAGGGGACTCTCATTCCTCTCCGGGGCGCAGCAGGTTCCGGTTCAGCGCAGACTCAAGAGTTTATCGCAGAGCAAGCGCCCCCGTGCTTCTCGTTTTCTCTCGCCCCGCGAGCGCGGTTGGTCGGCTCGCATGACCCATCACAGGCTGCGGGCGCCATCGCTGCCATCGACCCCTGGCGCCATGGCCCCATCCGGCGCTGCCATAATGGCCCCTTCGCCCGGCGCCACTAACACCGGACGCGTTTCTCGCCGACGACGAACCGACGTGTTTCTCGCCGACGACGAACCGAAGGACATCGCTCCGCGCTTGGGCATCAGTGCAAAAGCCGCTTCGGCACGAATGAGGCGGTTCCAAGCGAAGCTCGGGGCAATATTGTCGGGCCGTACGCCGCGTATTAAGGCACCACGCTAATGCGAGTTAAGGCATAATATGCTATCGAATGGACATCGAACGTGTTCGCGAGGAGCTGCAGGAATCTGCCCTCAGGGAGTTTCCCAACCCTGAGCGGATTGGCTGTCCCGACCCCGAGACCTTGGGTGGCATGTCTCGGCGAATCATACAGATGACACAGGACCAACTCCACCATGTCACCCATTGTTCGCCTTGTTTCCAGACGTTTCTGGCGATCCGCCAGGAGATGCGTCAAAGGCGAGTCGTTAGGATTCGAATCGCGGCCGTTGCGTGCAGCAGCCTTATCGTTATCGGAGCCGGCATTTACTGGGCCGGCGTCGTCCGGCCAACTCCCCCCGTCCAAATCGCCAGCGTCACGACGCCGGCCACTCTCGATCTTCGACCGTTAACCGAGAATCGCGGCTTGGAGCAGGAACGCGCGAATACGCCAAAGCCTCAACTGATCCTTCCGAAAGCATCTGCGACTCACTCTCTATTTCCCAGTCGGTGCAGACGAAGGCCAGTACGCATTGCAGTTGCTCGATGGCCAGTTGCGCACGCTCCTAAAGCAGCATGTGACTGCAACGCTCCAGGATCACATCGTAACGGCTGTCGCGGAACTCGACCTCAGTTCTCTATCGCCCGGTCTCTACACCATCGCCATCAGAAAGATCGGCGATGAGTGGCGAACCTATTCTGTTGTCCTTCAATAGTAGTTAAAGTTCGTTTGCCACGTCGAGCGCCCGCTGCAACTGCGCATCTTGGCCATTGCGTATCGCCGTCACCGAGAACGGCTCCTCCACATCGGGGTCACGCCTCTGCCCTCCAGAAAAGTACCGTTCCACGTATAGTACGCCGCTACTGGCAGCGCAATCCGGTATCCGTTTCCGACGCGGAACGAATGCCCACCGAGGAGCCGGCCGGGCGTTTTTATCCCCACAATTGTGGCGAGCTTGTTTTCAGACGCGAACGCGGCAACCATTTCGCACGAGCTCGCCGAATGCTCATTCACCAGGAGGACAACCTTTCCGTGAAAACGCTGTTTTCCAAGATTCTCAGTCGCTATGGCGACCGACTGGTCACGACTCGCGAATTTCAGCAGCAGACGGACGAGGCCGATTTTCTTTGACGGAATGCGGTCGAACACGGGCAACTTCTCTTTCGAGAACGATTGCTCGGCCCGTCGCCGTGTAACGCTGTAGCCCACAGGAACTCGACCTGGTGTGAGATAGCTCATCAGCCGCAGGCAGCCGATACCGCCGCCAGCATTGCCTCGAAGATCGATAATCAGCCGCTCGCAATCCAATCCTTTGATGGCCTTGTCGATGTCACGAGCGACGTCGATACCGATGGCGCCCGGGAACATACAGACTTTCAACCAACCTACCGCCCCGTGCTTCATGGATGAGACTGGTTGCAGCTCAATCAGCGGCCGCTCTTTCGTCTTCGACTTCGGCACGTCGATCATCATTCGCACGTGGGCGCAGTCCCGTCGCTTGATGTCAACCGGAGTCGTTTCCCCTAACGGAAACAACGGAAGTTCAGGAGGGGCAATCTCATTCTCGCCGACCCGCAACAGAATATCGCCAGGCTGCACACCTGCCTTGAAGGCGGCGCCACCGGGATGCACATCTTGGAAAATCCAACAACTTCGACCGTCGTCCGCCGCCTTGAAAAGCGTGGCGCTGATGGCCATCTTTCCCGCCGCGCGAGGCCGCTTCTCGTGATAGAAGCCCGCGTGACTGACCTTCAACTCCTTGATCAGCTCATTGAACTCCCGCTCAAGTTCCTCTTCGCTGTCAGCCGCGAGGATTCGCTCCTTCCGTTCTTCGGCCAGGTGGCGCCAATTGACGCCATTCAGCTTGGGATCGTAGAGCTTCTTCTCACACGTGTCCACGACCTTCCGGAACATCAAATCCATCTG
>CAVXPE010000007.1:0-117398 GCA_963763545.1 Bryobacterales bacterium | reverse complement strand
TTCAAAAAACTCCTCGCATCCGACGGCCTGAGTGTACTGCTGGTTCTTGATTCGGACCCAGGTTGTCGCTTCTGGCGTGTGCAGTCCGGGTGCTCAAGGGCACATTGAAGCACGCCAGAAGCATTGGAGTGACGTGGGAAAGGCTCACGTAACGCCTATTTTAATTGCTTTCGAAACCCACTCAGCGGCGCGAAACTCATGCACCGAAAATCTGGCGGCCAGCCCGCGATGAGTGTTGGAAAGGAACCGACCGCCCAGCGGATGCGCACGCGACCCTGCTCTACCACGCTGCGTCGGCTGCTCCTCTCGTTTGGAACATATCTAAGGTCGCCACTCCGGGTTGTTGGGGTCCAGGCGTCGTGCCCGCTCCAACAACTGTTTGCCGAAAGCAGCGCTCTTTACTACCTCCTCGTCTGGTCTTGCAAACTCCATCGTAGTAAACCACGGCCCCTTCCGTGCATTCGAGTATTTTGGCTATACGGGACGGGGAATCGAATGATTATCGGCGCGATCGGGATTTCCGCGCTGATCCTCCGTTTCCCGAACGAACGGTTTCTCGAGTGTGGCGAGCAGGTTCGCGCAGTAGAGGAGGAGATCTCCGTCAGCCTGAGCGTTTTGTCGCAGGATGAACGGCCCGCTCTCCAGAAGAAAGTCGTATAGATTTGTCCCTGTCCTTGTTGTGTTATTGATTCGTAGGATGCTTTGCACACGCGCCTGGGTGATCGGTCGCTAACCACCAAATACGGCAAAACCGGATTTGCGTGCGGTCAGCATCTCGCTGGTTCAACCGCGGCGGGCGGCTCCCGTACCCCTGCTGAAGTTCACGTTTTGCCACTTGGGCGCGAGGAATTCGCTGCGCCGCATCCCGCTCGTGACTGCCGAGAAATCCTTGCTCCCCTCGTCAGAGGGAAGCCGGACGGCTCGCCAGACTCGCAACGGCCAGTAACAAGTCGGGACTCGATGTATTCCGAGAATCATTGACCCCTCCGTTGGCACGTGCGCCGACCGTAATCGGGCACGGACCGTTGGTGACCAGCCGTTCGCAGGGCTGTTGCGACAGTCGCGTTTCGATGGCCCTTCGGCAGGCTGGTGAGAAATTCGCGGAATTCTTGCCTCTCCCCGGTTTCGAGATCGGAAATCCCAAGGATTTTTGCCCCCACCGCCTCAACCAGAGATGTTCTCGCGCCCAAGCTCACGACCGGAGGGTAGAGAACGTATGAGCGAGCCCACTCATGACCATAGCGTCCCGACCAACTCTGCCCCCTACCAATAATGCGACCTGCTTAGTTTAGGTAGCGGATCTTGACCGGTGATACGGATGGCCTCGGAATGGAAGTACACCGAGAATATTGCCCTCGCGCTGTTTAGCAAGCCGTCCGGGCCGGAACGTGTGATGCATCGGCGCATTGTTCGGGCCAGCATTGACCCGAGCAGCCAGAGCAGCCCGCATATGCTAATCGCCGGCATACGGCTGGCGGCCCTATCTTGAAAATGGAGTGGAGGAGGCGAAAACTCCGAGTAATCCTGCGCTTGTCTTCTAACTCCTGGGCACGGAGGGTTGGCTTCGTCAGTTGCGGTTGCTCCAAGATCGAGTCCACAACATTCGTTATGAACGCAGGGTTCACCGCCGCCCTGTACCGATGCTGTACCGATGGGGGTGTTTCGTGTCCCTTTAGGCAATCTGGACCTTTTTAGAATCTGTATGTTACACATTCCACATAACTTGTAATTATCGTGGTTCGAATCCCATGCCGGGGAGCCATACTTTCGCTTCAATAATTTAGAAGTCGAGTGCTCTGTTTTTGTACAGATTTTGTACCGGAGCCCACCCTCCGCCTCGGCGCGAGCCGGCGGAAACGATAGAAATGATGATTCCTCGTCTTTCTGGGCGGTACTCTCTTGAGCAACCATTCTTTTCATCTCCCTTGATCTTGAGTTTTCTTCGAGCGATTACGCGGCCATATGCTGACCCTACCTTAACGGCGAATGAGCATATCGCTCCGTTTGGCATATTTTGCAAGAGGAGTGGCGTCTTTTGCTAGTTACTCCCGTGCGTTATTCGGCCAGAATGAAATTGTAGCCGGGTCCAGAGAGACTCGGCGAAGTTGGGCAAAGATTGCTGAATGTCATAAGGGTAAACGCAAATGAACGAAAACGAAACCACAGCTCTGGTAAGAGCCTTTGATCGCGCCTACATCAACGGCAAGTTCGTCACACCCCATGGAACCCAGGTCGTTGATCTAGTGAACCCGACCAACAACACGGTTATCGGCAAGGTCACCATGGCGGATGAGATCGACACCCGACAGGCCATCGCCGCGGCCAAGGAGGCGTTCAATACCTTTTCGCAAAGCAGCAAGGAATACCGCATGGACTGCTTGCAGCGGTTGCATGATGCCGTTGCCAAGCGAATGGATCAACTCGTTGACGCGACGGTTCTGGAATACGGCGCTCCGCAAGACCGCGCGAAGGGCTCGAACAACCTCGCGGCTAACATTTTCCTGCACTTCAAAGAAGTTCTCAAGGACTTCGATCTGGCAAGAACTGTCGGGACTTCCAAAGTCGTCATGGAACCGGCGGGCGTGGTGGGCATATTTACGCCTTGGAATTCGAGCGCCGGTTCGATCGCGATCAAGGTGGCTCCGGCAATCGCTGCCGGATGCACTGTTGTCATCAAGCCCAGCGAGATGAGCGCGATGCAAACGGAAGTGTTGATGGACGCTTTTCATGAAGCCGGTTTGCCTCCTGGCGTCATCAATTTCGTGACCGGCCTCGGTGAGGTCGTCGGGACGGAGTTGACGAAAAGTCCCGACATTCAAAAGATCGCGTTCACCGGTTCGACGCAGATCGGAAAACTGGTCGCGAAGAACTCCCTGGACACGATGAAGCGCTTGACGCTGGAACTCGGCGGCAAGTCGCCGAACATCATTCTGGACGACGCCGATTTCTCCACTGCCATTCCGATGGCTGTCGCAGCCTGTTACCTGAATAACGGTCAAGCCTGCATCGCGGCTTCGCGCCTGATCGTGCCGGAAGACCGGCTCGATGAAGTGAAGCGGTTGGCCAAAGCGGCCGTCGAACAAATCAAAATGGGCGATCCCAGGAACAAGGATGTCACCCTCGGCCCATTGGCGAGCGTAAAGCAATACAAGCGCGTTCAGGAATACATCAAATCGGGCATCGAGGAAGGTGCGGAACTCGTTATCGGCGGGGAAGGTCATCCTCCCGGACTTGAGAGCGGGAATTTCGTTAAGCCCACCGTATTCGCCAAGGTCACCCGCGACATGCGCATCGCGAAGGAAGAAATCTTCGGACCGGTCTTGTCGATATTGACGTACAAGACGGAAGCCGAAGCCATTGAAATAGCCAATGACACGGAATTCGGGCTTATCGCCTACGTAAGCTCGGCGGACCCGGAAAGCGCAAACCGCGTGGCGCGCAAACTTGCTGCCGGCCGGGTCCTCATCAATACAATAGGCCACGATCCGTTTGCTCCCTTCGGCGGGTTCAAACAATCGGGAATTGGTCGGGAAGGCGGGATCTTCGGACTGCAGGAGTATCTGGAGCCCAAAGCGATCATCAGCTAACCCGAGAAATGTCCCGAAATGAAGGCCGTGTCAAGGCGAAACTAAGCAGTGAGAGAAAGATGACCGTCAACGTACCAGACCGTTTCAAAGCCGCGAACGCCTTTTGGATAGGGCTCGGTAAGATCGGACTCACGCCGGCAGCCGTGCTGAGCCAAGCTCGGGTGCCAGTGACAGTCTATGACGGCAAGAAGAACCTTGTGACCACAGCGCAATTCTTCGCGCTTTGGCGTGCCGTAGGCGAGCTTTCTTCCGATGCCGCCGCAGGTCTGAAAATTGCCACCCAGATCGACGTTGGAAATCGGCCACCGTCAACGATGGCGGCCTACTACGCCCGCGACTACCGGGACGCTCTCGCGCGCCTTGCTCGCTTCAAGCAACTGTGTACGCCCGAGGAACTGCAAATCAAAATCAGCAAAGACGAATGCTTAATAGAGCCCGTGTGGCAACACGCGCAGGAGGAAACGCCGCCCCTCTTGACGGACGCCGCCTTTGCGTCATTCGTTGAACTCGGTCGCCGTGGTACGGGGCATCCGGTGAATCCGAAAAGGGTGGAGCTCAAGCGCAAAGCAGAAGCGACCAGGGTCCACGAAGCTTATTTCAAATGCCCGGTCAAATTCGAAGCGCGCCGGAATATCCTCGTCCTCCACACGGCCGATCTCGACCGGCCGTTCCTCACCCACAATGCCGAGTTGCTTGAAATGTTGGACCCACAACTCGACAAAGCTTTGAAAGAGCAACGTGCGCAGCGTTCGATCAGCGAGCAGGTGAAATGGATTCTTAAACGCCTGCTGGCCGGGGCCCGTCCCGACGTCTCGGCCGTGGCGCGTGAGCTTGGGCTAAGCGATCGGACCCTGCAGAGGCGGATCGACGACGACGGTACGACTTTTCGTAAGTTGCTTCTGGAGGCGCGCCAGGAACTGGCGCGCGAGTATCTCAACCGGCCGGATATTGATGTCGCAGAGGTGGCGTACCTGCTCGGCTACGAGGATTCGAATTCTTTTTATCGAGCTTTCCGAACGTGGGAAGGGACGACACCCTCCCAGTTGAGGGCAGAGCTCAAACGACCTGTTAACTAGGCGACAAAGTGAGGTACGTAGCGGGGCGTGATGCTGATTTACGTAGGTGATTTCTTCTTTATGGGTAAATTGTCATTCTTTGCTAACGCGCCGATTGTTGTCATATTCTCGAAATAAGAAGTCGGCGTCGTGCCGAATGAACCCTTAAAAGCCGCTATAAAGCTTGAGGGCGACTCGTATGTACCCGAAGGGCCAGCCTGACATGCTTTATGAGCACCTCACCTGTCCGAAGACCATGATACGTTTCACAACCGCGGAGGGCGTCGGTGCGCACTGCCAATGCGGCACTGATCGTCTCGCGGCCGCTCGCATTTTTGACTGGCTTGATAAAACGTTAGGCCGCGTAGACAAATCCTAAAGTCGGTTGTGGGCAGACGGGCTCAATTGGTCAGGGCTGGCCAGCCACATCGCGCAGCTCGCGACTGGCTGGCCGGTCACAGCAGTGAGTAAACTGGGTCTATTGAATCCTTGATCGAGCACCTGGCTCAAAAGTTTTGAGGAGAATCATCTTCCTTTCAGACCTTGCATCTATTGCCACGGGTATTAGCGGGTTGGCGGTGACGGCATCGCTTATTTACGTCGGAATCCAGACCAAGCAGAACGTTCGCCACACGAGGGCTCTAGTCCATCAGGGAACCGCTGCTCGAACCACGAATCTCCTGCTCGGATTCATGAACCCCGAATCCGTTAAGGCATGGATCGAGGGGAACGGGGGCACGCCTACGCCCGAGTTGATAAGGCAGAGGCAGTTTTATTATCAGTGCGGCGCTGCGATGGTTGCTATAGGTGTCCTTTCGGTAAGCCTGCGTAGAGGCAGTGCCAGGGCCGATTTCTGTATGGAATCGGTTCACTCGAGCATGCGGCGCACCGTCTTCGGCAAGGCCTCGTAGCGGCAAATGCGTGAAGGGCCAATCGGAGGTGGAAGGGGCGCCAAGTTGGCAGCGTTCCGCCGCGGTCGTCAATCGGGCGGCTGGCTCGGGGCAACCGCCCAGGCGTCGTCAGCGGTAACTCGGATCTTTGCAGTTGTGGCTAACTGAAAACTCGCTAGGTACGCGCTCGTCTCCCCAGATTTTCTGGCCTGCCCGTTTCGGGTGCTTAGCAAACTGTTCATTTCTGTCAGCGATGTATTTGTCGATGGCCGCCTTTGCCGCCTCCGAGGAAGCAAAATCGCTGTTATGAATGATCGCTCTAGCCATGCCACTGAATACAGACTCGATCACGTTCAAGAACTGCGCACACGATGGCAGCGGCGCGAGTCTCACTTGTGGATGCCCAACGCCCTTCATATTGATTTCCTGAACGCTTGCGTGCAATGCCTTTGAAGCATGCCATGACGCCGCATCCCACGAGAAGTAGATGCACTCCTGGTCAGTGTATACCTCCACGAGCCTGTGAAGTAGTTTCACCATTTCTGCTGTGTTCTTCGCGGGAGAGTAGAAGTGCGTAATCTGATTGGTCGAAAGTTCCAGGGCCGCTGTAACGATCAACCTTCCCTTGCTACGTTGATATTGCGGCACAGTCCGGGGGTGACCTATTGGCACCAAAGACCTCCCGCCCTGGATCTTTATCGCAAATGGTCCATACTCGTCGATTGAAAAGAACTTTTCCTTTGGGCCAAGATTGTGAAGAATGCTTGTAATGTTCTCGAGTATCTCATGGTAATTCGGATCATTGCTAGTACTACTGGGTCATAAAAAGGACATTCTGATATAGAATTGTTTTGTGGGATCACGCCTGTCCGCGCCAGGCCCACAAGAGAAGCGCTTCGCGGCATATATAGAGGGCCTGGCGAACGCCGCGGGGCACAAAGATCGGCATGCGCCGTTGAAGAACTACTGCAAGGGGCTGCTGTTGCCCGGTGAGCGCAAGAGCATTGAGCCGATGGCTGCCCGCCTCGATCCGGACAATGTTCAGCCGATGCGCCAATCCTTGCATCATTTGGTGGCTAAGGCGGCCTGGAGCGATGAGACGCTGCTCGAAGAAGTGCGCAACTATGTGTTGCCCGCGATGCAGAAACAAGGACCAGTGGTGGCCTGGATCGTAGACGACACCGGCTTTCCCAAGAAAGGCGAGCATTCGGTTGGAGTCACTCGCCAATATTGCGGACAGGTGGGCAAACAGGAGAATTGCCGCATCGCCGTAAGCCTGTCGGTGGCGACGTGGAATTCGAGTCTGCCGATTGCCTACCGTCTCTATCTGCCAAAGGACTGGGCCAAGGATCGCGCGCGGCGGAAAAAGACAGAAGTGCCCAAAGACGTCGAGTTTCAGACCAAACCGGAGATCGCCCTGGAGCAGATTCGCGCAGCAGTAGCGGCGCAAGTGGCCCGCGGGGTAGTCTTGGCTGACGCCGCCTACGGCATCAACACCGAGTTTCGCGACGGACTTACCAAACTCGAACTGCAGTATGTAGTGGGGGTGCAAATCTCGTTGACAGTCTGGGAGCCCGGCAAACAGCCTTTGCCAGCTAAGCCACGCCGGAAAATGGGGAGACCTCCGCGACTGTTGCAACGGGCCGCGAACCATCAACCGGTCTCGGTGAAGCAGTTGGCGATGAGCCTGCCCGCGCACGCGTTTAAAGACATCACTTGGCGGGAAGGTACGGAGCGGAAGTTGCGATCCCGCTTTGCCGCCGTTCGAGTCCGCCCAGCGCACCGCGATTATGAGAAAGCCGAGCCTCGCGCCGAGGAATGGTTACTGATCGAATGGCCGCGAAACGAAGCGGAACCCACCAAATACTGGGTATCGACGCTGCCTCCGAATACCCCCCTCAAAGCTCTGATCAAGATGGCCAAACACCGCTGGATCATCGAACGGGATTATCAGGAGTTGAAGCAAGAGTTGGGACTGGGACACTTTGAAGGCCGCAACTGGTGCGGGTTTCACCATCACGCCACGCTATGCATCGCAGCTTATGGGTTCCTGGTCGCCGAGCGGAACCGTTTTTCCCCCTCTGCCCGCGCCGGCCATCTTGGATTCGTTGCCTCCGGGCCGGCGCCGAACTTCCGCCCGCGCGGGTCGCCGCGTTCGCCCCGAGCGGCATAATCCGAATTCCATTGCGACCTTGAGAGTGATTCTTGCCCGACAGCTGCTTGGGCGACTTCCTCAATGTCCTTTCTGTGGGTCGCGCTCGGGATGATCCTCGGCGTCAATATCGGTTTCCGTCACGCATGAAGCCGGGCGCGAATGATTCGGCGCGGTATGCCAAGCGCTTTCCACTAATTTCACCCTGCCGAGTTTCTCCAGCGCCACACAACGCCAATTTGCAGGCGAACCTGCCGGGCGGAGTCCGCTCTGGCTTTCGCCCCCGTATTGATAGCAGAGCGCGCGAAGCTGCCCTTGCCGATTCCGACCCAGCCTGTGCGGACAAAACAGTCGAGGCCGTCCTTGGTAGATGGCTTCGATCGGCTTCTTGCTCGCCACGGCCGTCCAGACCAGCTTATAGATCTCCTCCACCGTCTGAATCTGCGCCTGGACAACTCTCATCTCCACTTAATTAATCATGCCGTGGCTCGGTCTTCAACAGCCGCTATTTTATGACCCAGTAGTACTAGTCAGGACTTTTTTAGCCTTACGATAGCGATAACCAGAATCTTTGATGATCTTCCGAATGTTAGTCCTCGCAATCGGCAATCCCCGCTTCGCCATAACCGAGTGAATATCTGGTAGCCTCCATGTTGTCCGGTTGATCCCGTGTGCTGATGGCGGAGCGTGCAGTATTTCAAAAACCGCGTCTCGGTATGTCTTGTCCTTAGCCTTACAGTACTCACTCTTCAGCGGCAGAAGCGTCTGGCAACCCCGTTGGGCGAACGTACGGGTCCATTCGTCAACGGATGAATGGCTTACGCGGAGGAAGCTCGCAATGTGACCAGCCCGAATGTGCCGGTAGTATGAAAGAATTGCCACCGCTCGATTGCGATATTTTAGCGGCTCGTTAAGAATGCAGGTCAGCAGCTTGTCCACTTCCTCTTGGTTGAGTGCGTCACTGATAGCATGCTTGACCTGTTCGCTGCCGAAACACCCCTGCAACAATGAGATCATCCAGCTCTGTTCGTCTTCTCTGGATTCGCCTGTCCTCAACTGCTCTTGGAGGTCGACGCTACCGTGTTGACTAGCATCGGGCCGTTTGCCAATGGTGGGCCGACGTTTCAGTGCCGCTGCGCCGTTATCGAACAACTGTTTCAACCATCTGTAGAAGATCTTAGGCTGAAGTTGAAATTCAGCACATAGCTGCAAGGCGGAGACCTTGTCGACCAAGTGGCTGCGAAGAATGGAGACCTTCTCTTGCGGCGAGTAATTCTTACGTACTTTCTTCACGGTGGATCCTTTTTGTCGCGATGAGCTGGTGGCGCGTGGATGCCTGGAGCGGAGCGTTAGGCCCGGCCTGTGAAGGTGGGCCACCTCGCGCCTACCTCCTGGCCGAATACGAATTGTTTTCGGCCATGATTCAGCATGCCCTATGCCGCATCCAGGAGGGCACCGGTCCGCGCCAGCGTCGTACGGTAGTTCCAGGGCATCCACTCCGACGGCGTCTGCTTCAGTTCTTCCGGGTGCCGCTGCAACTGGTTCAGATAGTCGAAAGGATCGGCGCCATTCAACTCGCAGGTGTGGATCAAGCTCATGAACAGATCGCCGACACGGGCTCCATTTCTGGTCTTGTAAAACAGAGAGTTCTTGCGGTGTAAGATGGATTTCTTCAATGCTCGCTCACAGATGTTATTATCTAGCGGCGCTCCCGCTTGTCGCAGAAATAGAGTAAGTCTGTCCCAGTGTTTGAGCAGGTAAGATATCGCCGTGCCTAGGCCGGAGTTAGGCTCCACTCTTCTTTCGTCGAACTGTGCCTCAAGCCAGATATGCAACTGTTCCATCACTGGCGCGCTGTGTTCCTGGTGGAAGCGGAGGCGCTGCTCGGGAGACAGACGCTGCGCCCGCGCCGTTTCATCGTATCCGTAAACTTCACCCAGACTCTCCAATACAAACCGGCACTCCAGTGGGAAGTTGGGCGTGACTTCCACAAAGTGGCGGCGGGCATGCGCGAGACAATGCGCGATAATGATTTCCAACTTCTTGGGCAGATTGCGCGATAGCGCGTCGCACATCTGGATCGGCGCGTCCAGGCCTGCCGCCCGCTGCTTCAGCACGTCGGCCAGATTCTCTCCGGCGTGCTTGCGTCCGGTGAAATACAGCCCGATCCGATATCCCTCGCCAATGGATACGATTCCGCTGGTGAACACTCCCGTCCGTTCCGCGGCAATGTCCACATCGCTCGCCGCACTCCGATCCAGGGACAGCACACGCATGGAAGTATCGTCGTTGTGCACCACGCCGCCCTGGGCTGCCTGGCGGATCAACTCATCGCCCGCCGGCTGGATCTGAGCGGCGGTTCCCTTGACGATCTCGCATTGCGTCGCCACTGGCAACGGGATGCCCAGGTTCTCCTGCAGGCCTTCGAGCCGATACCAGGGAAACCCGCTGCCGTAGCGCAGCAAGGCGATCATGCTCGCCGCTGTCTCATCATACTTTTCTTCGCCCGCTTCTTCCGGCGCGGCTGCGGTAAACACATCCCCGCAGAGGTTGCACCGCAACTTCTCCAACTCATACACTGTCGCGGCGATGGGCGCTTGCCCTTTGATCCGCACCAATACGCCTGGGTCGCGCTGGGGATAGACTTTACCGCGCTGACAATCCGGACACTGGTCGCCCGCCTTCAACGATCCGTGCGGAACCTCGACTTTGCGCGCTCCCCGATACGCCGCGGCGCTGTTTCGCCCATGCCCATGCACCTTACGCTTCCGAGTGTGCTCCCCTGACAGAGTGTGCTTCTTGTCGTCAGTCTCGATGCCGGCCTGCTTGAGCACCTTTCCGGTCTTTTCCGTGCTGGAGTGGCACAACAACCGGCGCAGTTTCTCCAGTGTCGCCTCCCGGGTTTCCAGCAGCTCGGTTACATAGCTGAGAGTGTGGATCGCGGCTTGCAACTTCTGGTAGCTGACTTCGCCCAGCGGCGCTCGTACTCCCTCTAATAGGGACTCTAACTCCTCACTTGTGACGTCGAGTCGCTCTGGCTTCATATTCACTCACATGTTTTGTAGTAACTCGTGAAACCGGCGATGGAGTGTAAGTGCGAGCACTTCTTTGATCGACCGGTTCGGCCGATGGGTCTGATCGTCTTTCCCGCGCCCCGTGGTTCGCCCCAGCAATACCCAGTTCGCCGCCCGATAACAGGTCCCGCGGAACCGCCCCGGATCGATGAAGGTTTCCAGTAGATAGATCGGGTGCCCGTAGATGCGCTCCCAATCCTGCGAGATCTGCCGGGCCATGCGGCCGAGGAGATGCGACGCCAGGTGCGGCACTTCGACCCACGGGAGAATCAGAAAACGTGTGTTGTAGGCGAGGTATCGGATGTTGCGCCGCCGCGCCTCGCCGCTCCAGCCGATGAACCGGTCGCGGCTTGCCAGGTGCCGCGGCGCCGAACTCCACGCTAGGCAGGCCACCGGTCGCCCCTGTGCCCACACCAGATACTTCAGGTGCTCGCCCACGGGCTGCTCATAGCGCAAGTAATGATACTCCTCCATCAGGCTTTCGAACACCGGTTCGTCGGCCGTGCGCCGCACCAGTTGAATCTCAATCGCACCCAACGCGCCGAGAGGCATTTTCAGCGGCGTGGTGTCGATCAGGACGGCTTCCGGCCGCGGACGCGCCGTCCGGCGCTGGCCCAGGATCCGTCGGCGCACCGGGGGCAACTCGATCTCGCCGGCCCGCTGAAGCATCAGCATCAGGCCTCGGCAAACCACGTCGCGCAACGCGCCGTTGGCCTGTTTCCACCCCAGTACCTCGCACAACTGCCGCGACAGCTTCCAACGGCTGCTGTGCGGGTGCTCCCGGATGAACTCTCGCAGGAACGCGATCTGCTCACGGTCGATGGTTTGCCCGCGATAGCGCCAGATTTCCGTTTCCGGCATAATCGCAGCATGCCAGAAATGAAATCAGAACGCAAGCCTTTTGTCGGGACTCTTGTTGGGGTTCGTCAACTTACTGGTCGCCACACCGGCGCGGCTTCCGTCTCCGGATTGCCTGCCGCCAGCAGCAACTGCGCCTGATGTGCCTGCAAGGTCCGCGCTGGTTCGGAGCCCGTCGGCCACCACGGGAAACGTCCTTTTGACAAGCGCTTCGTCGCCAGCCAGAACCCTTGGCCGTCATACTGCAAGATTCGGATCGCCGTTCCGCTCCGGGACCGGAAAATGAACAGATAACCCGAAAACGGATCGGCGTTCAGTTTCTCCCGGCATAGTTGGGCGATTGCATCAATGCCCTTGCGGCCGTCGATGGCCTCCACTGCTACCAGAACCCGTATCTGTGGCGCGATCTGAATCAAGACGCCACGTCCCACAACGCACGGCTCAGTGCCGCTACGTCCGCCGCCGTGGCACCTTTCCAATGGATTCGCAGCTTGACCTTGCGGCCTTCCAGTTCGATCGTGCACTCGGGTTGGTCGACTGTGCGCGGGGCCATTAGCTCCACGAATGTCGGCGGCATCGCTCTACCCGATACCGAGCCGGCTGCTATCATTCGCCGTTTCAGCTTTCCGCCATCCAGGTGAAGTACGGTCGCTGTAGGGTTGACCCCATTCCGCCGGGCTAACTCTATCGCCGCCGACCACAACTCCTCCGGTATCCGCTGCTTGCCGCGGCGATTCTGCCTCCAGTTCTCAAAGCGGGCACGGACTTCATCGGGGGTGAGAGTGTCGACTGATCTGCGGCGCTTCATCGTCATTCCTCCCCGCCGATCCAATCGGCGGAAGAACGACATTAGCAGTCACGGCCGAAAGACTTCATACAGGCTTGCCGAAAGCTCACGTTGCTATAGAAGACTACTTCCGCCAGCACGAGGACAGCCTTCTAAGCGACGAACAGTTTTCCCGGGGCAGAGCGACTTTTCGAGAACGGCTCCGAGAACCCGGACTGCGGGCCTCTTGGCTGAAACAAAGAGAGACGATGACCAAAGCGGTGCCGCGATATTGCGCGTTCATAGACAGTCTTTGTGCTGGCGAACCGGCGACGCCTGCCGACTTGGATTTACATCAAACTGGAAAATCGTAATTCCGAGTCTGTCTCCGCCTCGTCTTCGAATTGTTCAGTTTCAATTCAACGCGCCGACGGCCTCCAGGCTGGTCGCTGTGTCCACGAGCGTGTCTTCCCACGCTCGAACTGACCAAGCAAGATCCTTTTCAGCCTTTGCGCTCGACAGTCGCCGTACCTTGCCAAGTTCGAATACCTGGCCGCGAACTTCGCTATCGAAAAGCCCCACCAACCGAACGACCCAGTCCGGCAGTTTGCGGGTGGGCGCCTTCTTCGCCTTGTCGCCCAAACGCCCCTTCAGAACCTTTGCGATCTCGCTCATGGAGATGAACGGGCCGGACCCGATGTAGCGTTGTCCGGCCGCTTGGGGCGCCGTCATGGCGCGAACCTCCAAATCCGCGAGGTCGCGCACGTCGACAATGCCGTAGCCAAAGCGCGGCAAGCCTGGAATTTCGCCGTTTAAGAGCTTCGTCACGATCAGAACCGAGGCGCTTGAGTCCTTGTCCAACACCGGCCCCAGTACCAGGCCAGGGTTGATGGCGACCCACTCCAAAGGCCGAGGCAGCTTGGGCAGTTCCGCCCAAGCGGCCCTCTCGGCGATGGTCTTGCTGCGGGTATAGGGCACGTTATCCTTGTGAGCGGGGTCGGTCCAATCGGCCTCGGTGAAGAGGTGTGAGTTGGGATTGTCTCGGCCGTAACAAATTGCGCTTGCGGAGGAGGTCTGAACCACGCGCTGAACCGAGGCACGCGAAGCAGCTCGCATTACATTCAGCGTTCCCTCGCGAGCCGGCACGATCAGATCGTCCGGGTCTTTGGGCATGGTTGACGGGATGGGCGAAGCGACGTGAAGCACGTATCGAACGCCTTCCATCGCGGCGTCCCAGCCTTTCGGATTAGTTAGCTCCGCCTCGATAAACGACAAGGCGTCACCGGGATCAATCCCTCCTCTAGCCTTGGTGAGCCACTGCCGCACCTCACCTGCCCGCTTCAGGGAGCGTAATGTACCGCGTACCCTATAGCCATCATGCAATAGTCGTAGCATGCAGTGGCCGGCGACGTAACCTGACGCGCCGGTCACAAGAACCAGATCTGAGCTCATGACGAGACCTCCAACGATTATTTGCCGATTCGCTTGAACCGCTGTTATCATTGTATAGCAGCGCTATATAAAAATATATAGCGGCGCTATACGATGGGTAAGCGGATATGAGGATTAGCGAGAAGCTAAAGACCGAAGAGGCCCTGCTGCGTGTGGCCGAGTCATTGCTCGAGCAAGGAGGACCGGACGCGGTAACGACCCGGGCAGTCTGCGACGCAGCGAATGTGGGGGCGCCGACGCTCTACCATCATTACGGTGACAAAAACGGGCTGCTCGATGCGCTGGTGGCCAAGGGGGTAAAAGCATTTTTGAAGCGAAAGCAAGCCGTCCCCGACACAGCCGACGCTCGGGCCGACTTAATTTCAGGATGGGAAAGCTTCGTCGAGTTCGCCTTGGAGCGCCGGCAACTGTTTCGGCTCATGGTGCAACGAGTCGGCGATAACCCGCAAATCCTGGATGCGGCCATGGCGACAACCGACGCCCGCCTGATCCGATTGGCGGATGAAAAACTTCTTGCGACCGACGTGGCGTTCGCCCGCCAATCTCTACTGGCACTATCGCTCGGCGTCACGGCGCTCGGAAGCCACGGCGCCTCGAAGGCGGAGGTGAAGGCGGTCGGCCGCTTTCTCCTCGATGCGGCGCTAAGCGCACTTGTTCGCACCAAACGTCCCTGAAGCTGTCATTGACGATTGAAGGCTCTTGACCGATGACGGCCAATTGTAAGATCCATTGGATAGGGCGCCGACGGAGGCGAGATATGAAAATAGCGGTTGTTGGAGCGACGGGAGCGACGGGACGCAGAGTGGTAAAACATGCGCTTGCGCAAGGACACTTCGTTACGGCCGCTGCTCGCCATCCGGATCGACTGTCATCTGCCGACCGGCTGTCCCTCGTCCGAGTAGATGTCCTTTCCCCAGGGGGGCTGATAGGTGCTCTTGACGGCGTGGAGGTCGTCATTAGCTGCATCGGACCAGAAAAGAACCTTTCGCCAGGAACGCTCATGTCAGTCGGCGTCGCCAACATTCTCACCGAATGCAAACGTGCGAACGTCCGACGATTCATATTGCAAAGTGGCATCGGCTTGAGCGATGGACGCGAGCTCTCCTGTTCCAACCGCTTTGTCATCCGCGTATCGGGCCGGATATTCACCGCTGCAGTTACTGACAAGGCGGTCGCCGAGCGG
The DNA here is from genome assembly GCA_963763545.1 of Bryobacterales bacterium. Taxonomy (GTDB): domain Bacteria; phylum Acidobacteriota; class Terriglobia; order Bryobacterales; family Bryobacteraceae; genus PALSA-243. The sequence goes on along the minus strand of CAVXPE010000007.1, from coordinate 102,381 downwards.
ATGACGCAGAAAATAGACATGGAATGGATCATCGTTCGTCCGGTCGTATTGGCAGATAGGCCCGCAAAGGGACGCTATACGGCAGGTCCGTTAGCACGAGTCGCACCACTCGTTCCGCTTTCGTTTGACGATTGCGCCGACTGCCTGCTTCGCGCAGCGACAGACGAACCAAACTGGATCGGAAGAGTTGTGAACGTGGGTTCCTGACACCGAAATGAGCATGTCGCCCGCAACGTCCATCGGACTCATGCAGAAGTTTGCCAATGTATCGGAGGAAGAATCGCCAGTCGGTTCTTTAGCAGAGATCGGATCAGAGGAAAATATTTTGTACCGATTTTGTACCGGGACGCGGCAGCGAGCAGGCTCCGCCGCAGTAGAAATATAATCGCAACGAGGTATCCCGGGATCGAGTGTCTTCTCATAGCGGACGATCTGACAGGCGCGTGCGATGCCGCTGTCTGTTTCGCTTTGTGCGGATGCCGAACCACTGTATCCATCGCGGATGGCGCAGGGTTTGAGGGGGCGAGCGTTATCGCCATCAATACGGAAAGCCGGAACGTCGATTCCTCCGCTGCCGGAAGTCTGATCTCCGCGGCGGCGGCGAGACTGCGGGCTATTTCGCCGCGGCTACTTTTCAAGAAGATCGATTCCACTCTGCGCGGTCACGCGGGCATGGAAATCGCGGCTGCTCTCGATGCCTTCGCTTGCGATGCCGCAGTCGTCTGCCCGGCGTTTCCCACAATGGGCCGGATCGTGAGCGTAGGACACCTCCGTGTCACCAGCGAGGCCAGCTTTTCGGCAATAGACGTTGCTTCGTATCTTCGTAAGCAGGGGATCGAGCAATGCATGCGCGCCGCGTGCGAAGCGGTCGCGGCGGCGATCGCTTCAGGAGCCCGGGCAGTCGTCATCGATGCGGTTTGCGATGAAGATTTGGATCGGGTAGCCGCCGCGGGTCTGGCGACCGGCCTCCGTATCTTGTGGGCTGGGTCGGCGGGTCTGGCTGCGGCGTTGGCGCGCACGTTACATCCAGCCACGCAATCTCATTCTCCTCGGGTCGCTACAGGGCCACTGCTGTTTTGCCTGGGATCGAATCACCCGGTAACGGTCGCGCAAGAGGCAACTCTGGTGAGTCGAATGGGAGTACCGGTGGTTCATGCGGAACAGACAACGAAAGAGACCATCGATAACGAGTTACGCCAAGGCCGTCACGTCGTGTTGCGGATTCCTCGAGGCGTCCTTGAGGAACAATTAAAGGAACTGCTCCCAAGCGATCGAGTCTCGGCGGTTTTGCTTTCCGGCGGCGATACGGCGTCGCTTTTTTGCCGGGCGGCCGGCGTGGAGTATATCGACCTTGTGGATGAAGTCCTGCCAGGAATCCCATACGGCACAATTTGCGGCGGCGCGTTCGACGGAATTTCGGTTGCCACCAAATCGGGCGGCTTCGGCGATCCGGATGCTTTAATTCAAATAGCGGAATATTTCTCATGACCAAACTAGCCGGCAATTTGCCGGTCGTTGCAATAACTATCGGCGATCCGGCCGGCATAGGCCCTGAAGTCGTTATCAAGGCTCTCGCCGATCCGCAACTCGCGCAGCTGGCCCATTGGATTGTGGTTGGCGATGCCCGCGTTCTGGAGCGGACAACCGCGGCCGTGGGTCTGGCGCCGCAATCGGCGGAGATTCGAGACATCAGAGCGCTCGCCAATTTTGAAGGCTTTACATTCGGGCGGCTGGACGCCCGCTGCGGCGCCGCAGCCGTGGAATACGTCCGCATCGCGACGGAAATGTGTTTGGGAGGCGCGGCCGACGCCATGGTAACGGCGCCTCTCAACAAGGAAGCCGTCACACTTTCCGGCCGCCCGTTTTCCGGCCACACCGAGTATATTGCCCAACTGTGCGGCGCGGCGGATTCCCGCATGTTGCTCTTTAGCGAACGGCTCGCGGCTGTGCACGTAACTACACACGTGCCGCTGCGAAATGCGTGCGATCTGAGCGCCGCGCGCATTCTGCGCACCATCGAGTTAGGCGATCAAGCCATGAAGCTGCTGGGATTCGAACGCCCGCGTATCGCTGTCTGCGGTCTGAATCCCCACGCTGGTGAACACGGCCTGTTCGGCAACGAAGATCAACTGTTCATCACGCCCGCTATCGAGGCGGCGCGGGCCCAAGGCATCCCGTGCAGCGGCCCGCACGCGGGCGATACGATCTTTCTGCAGGCTTCGCGCGGAGCCTACGATCTGGTCATCGCGATGTATCACGATCAAGGCCACATCCCAATGAAGCTGATCGATTTCGAGGGAACCGTTAATATTTCCCTGGGCCTACCCATCATCCGCACATCCGTGGATCACGGTACCGCCTTCGACATCGCCGGGAAAAATGAAGCGGACCCGCACAGCATGAAACAAGCGATGCGCGTCGCTGTGCGTATGGCTTCGGCGACAGGCGCGAGGTAATCGTTCGCTGCCAAGGGGTGGCTACTGCTTTCCGGCGAGACGTGCGTCGAGCGTTTGCGTACATTCTTTGTGCGGGCACTACAAGCGCGGCAGCCTTCGTGCTACCCGTCTTCGCAAGGAGCCCACTATGAATATTCGAATCTTACGCACGTTAACGATGAGCATTGTTCTGATTGCTCTTCCGGCTGCCGCGCAGAAGAGTTCTACGCCCGCGGGAACCAATGCGCTACAAAGCAGCCCATCGCAGGACCGCGTCACTCGCGAAGTCCGCCACGAACTGGTGATGTTGCCATATTACGGAGTATTCGATAACCTCGCATACAGCGTGAGCGGCGGCATTGTAACTTTGTACGGCCAGGTAACTAACCCAACGCTAAAGAGCGATGCCGGAAATGCGGTTAAAGGAATCGAGGGCGTGACGCGCGTCGATAACAGGATCGAAGTCCTTCCCCTTTCACCGATGGACGATCAGATCCGACGCGCGGAATATCGAGCCATCTACAGCGAGCCATCGCTCAACCGATACGCAATCCAAGCCGTGCCGCCGATTCATATCATCGTGAGTAATGGCAAAGTGACGCTGGTGGGCGTGGTGGCGAATGAGGCCGATAAGAACCTCGCAGGCCTTCGCGCGAACGGCGTTTCAGGCGTGTTCTCGGTGGATAACCAGCTGAGGACGGAAGGGCGATAACCGCTTTGTTGCGGACGCGAACTTAATGTGATCTCCTATTGTTCATGCAAAGACGAAAAAGCGCGCGGCCTGTGTTGGCCCTCGCCCTAGTTCTGGCTTCGGCTCTCGTCGCGGGATTATCCGCGCAGAGCGCCATCGACACAAAGGACTGGACCGCCCAGCAGGACCATCAAAACATGATGGATCAGCTGCACATCAAGGCGTTGCGCCCCGGGCCCAGCGGCGATGAAAAAGCTCCGAATCACGCCAACTACGATGAGGCCACGGCGAATCCATACCCGAACCTTCCTGACGTGCTTACGTTGAAGAACGGCAAGAAAGTCACGACACCGGCCATGTGGTGGAATCAACGCCGGCCGGAGATCGTCGAGGACTTTGACCGGGAAGTGCTGGGCCGCGTTCCAAAGAACGCGCCGAAAGTAACCTGGGAAGTTACCAAAACGGCGGAAGGGCACGTGGGTTCGCATGCCGTGATCGGCAAGCAGCTTCTGGGGCACGTCGACAATGCGTCCGATCCCGATATTCACGTAGACATTCAAATGACGTTGGTGGTTCCCGCCGATCGGAAGGAGCCTGTCCCCGTGATGATGATGTTCGGCGGACGCACCATTCCGGAAGTAGCGTTTCCCGCGCCGGTGTTTCCCGGCCGTGGCGCGCCCGGGCGAGGCGGGCCCCCTCCCGCGCCGCCTGCGAATGCCGATCCTCCCGCGCTCGAACAACTCATCGCGGACGGATGGGGAGTCGCCACGATCAATCCGAACAGTATTCAGGCAGACAACGGCGCCGGCCTCACCAAGGGCGTCATCGGACTCGTGAACAAGGGTCAGCCTCGCAAGCCCGACGATTGGGGCGCTCTTCGCGCCTGGGGTTGGGGCGCTTCGCGCGGTTTGGACTATCTCGAAACCGATAATGCCGTTAACGCCAAGCAGGTTGGTATCGAAGGGGTGTCGCGCTACGGCAAGGCCGCGCTTGTGACTATGGCATTCGATACGCGCTTCGCGGTGGTGCTGATCGGCTCGTCCGGTGAAGGCGGCGCCAAGCTTCACCGCCGCAATTGGGGCGAAGCCGTCGAGAACCTCACCGGGAGCGGCGAATACCACTGGATGGCGGGCAACTTCCTGAAGTACGGCGCGTCCGATGCGTCTTTCGGAAGCAAGACTCCCGGCGATCTGCCCGTGGATGCCCACGAATTGATCGCGCTTTGCGCGCCCCGTCTCACCTTCGTGAGTTATGGCGTCCCCGAAAAGGGCGATGCGAAATGGCTCGATCACCAAGGCAGCTATATGGCGGCGGTGGCCGCGCAGCCCGTTTTCCGCCTGCTTGGCGCGAAAGATCTCGGCGTTTCCGCGGACTACCATACGGAAAAGATGCCAGCTGTGAACGTGGGGTTGTTAGACGGCCAGCTTGCCTGGCGGCAGCACGATGGCGGGCATACCGATGCGCCAAACTGGAAGTATTTCATCCCTTGGGCGGATAAGTTCCTGCATCGCGACGTCGCCGAGAGCCATCGATGAAGAACCTGCTGTTTGCTCTCGCGGCGGTTGCGCCGCTGTGGGGGCAGGCGGACCGGGCGGCTCCGCGCGCCGACCCGAACTCTCAATTAGCGCATCAGCAACTGCTCGCCAAAACCAAGGGCGGCCGTATCGATATCTATTTCGAAGGCGACTCGATCACGCGGCGGTGGGGAGCGACCGACTATCCGCAGTTGCTGGAAAACTGGAAGAGGAATTTCTTCGGTTGGAACGCAGCCGATTTTGGATGGGGCGCGGACCGCGTCGAGAATGTCCTCTGGCGCCTGGAGAACGGCGAGCTAGATGGCGTCAACCCGAAAGTCATCGTGCTGCTGGCCGGCACGAACAACGTGGGCAACAAGCTGCCTCCGAATGGAATCGACGCGGCTGTCGACGATATGACCAAGGGCCTTGCGGCGGTGGTGCGGGTAATGCAGTCGAAGGCATCCAACGCGACCATCATCCTGACTGGAATTTTCCCGCGCAACGACAACATGGACGTGATGCCCGAGATCAATCGCATCAATGCCAACCTGGCGAAGATGGCGGATGGACGAAAGATCCGCTATTTGGATATCAACGGCCAACTGGCGGACACCGATGGGAAGCTGCATGAGGGCATGATGAACGCCGACAAACTTCATCCGTCGATCGCTGGGTATCAGGTTTGGGCGGACGCCCTGACGCCTATCATGACGGAGCTGCTCGGACCAAGGGCGAAGGAAGACTTCGCGCCGGCGCCGACCGGCGATCCTTCCACGCGGCGGTAACCGGCTCTTTAGTTATAGGTGTTGTGCATTGCCCTACTTGCTTCGTAATGCGATGCCCAAGCGCCGACACCGATGAGGAACCCGAAATCGTATCGCCGTCCCTTGTTGTTGGTTTCGTAGATCCGAACGCCGGGGACGAACAGGCTGATCCAAAAGAGAAGCGGAGCGAGATGCCATGCCACAAACCGGCCCAGAATCCAGCAGGCGTGGCGTCCGGCAACTTATATTTCGAATTCGGTCCGGCGACAGCGAGTACATTTGGCATGTCAAGCCTACAGTAGCCGAACAAGAATAGTTGGTCAAGCAAAGCGCGCCGCCTCCAAGCGCCCTCCCCTATAATGAAGCGGGAGGCCTACTGAGTGGCCACGTTCGCTACGCCTGTTTCCATATCTCTCGACAACGAAATGAATCCCTGGCTTGCCGCCGCGGCTCGTTTCGACGAAGCTGCTTCACGTCTCAAGCTCGATGACGGCATGTGCAAAGTGCTGCGCTCACCTGCCAGAGAAATCACCGTGCACATTCCGGTGCAGCTCGACGATGGCCGAATCGAGGTCTTCACCGGCTATCGCGTACAGCACTCGGTGGCCCGCGGACCGGCCAAAGGCGGCATCCGCTTCGCGCCCGACGTGACGCTGGATGAAGTCCGCGCGCTGGCCTCCTGGATGACGTGGAAATGCGCCGTGGTGAATATCCCGTTTGGCGGCGGCAAGGGCGGCGTGATCTGTCGATCCGAACGTTCTCTCCGACGCCGAGCTTGAAAAGCTGACGCGCCGCTACACCGCCGAGATCATCGATTTCATCGGACCGGAACGCGACGTGCCCGCTCCCGACGTGAACACCAATGCGCAGATCATGGCCTGGATCATGGACACTTACTCCATGCACCAGCGCCAGACCGTAACCGCCGTAGTCACCGGTAAGCCGGAGGCGTTGGGCGGGTCGCGCGGACGGCCCGAAGCGACCGGCCGCGGATGCATGATCGTCACGCTGCAAGCGCTGAAGCGGCTTGGCCTGGCGCCGGAAAGCTCGCGCGTGGTGATTCAGGGCTTCGGCAATGTGGGCGGCATGGCGGCGAAGCTGATGAAGGCCATCGGGTTCAAGATTGTCTGCATCGTGGAATACGATGGCGCGGTCTACAACCCCAATGGCCTCGATATCGCCGCGCTGCAGAAGCACCGCAAGGAGACCGGCTCCATCACCGGTTTCAGCGGCGGCGAAGAAATGGATAAGGCCGAGGCGATGTTCCTGCCTTGCGACGTGCTGATTCCGGCGGCGACGGAGAATGTGGTCACTTCCGCCAACGCCGATCGGCTCCGCTGCAAGATCCTCTGCGAAGGCGCCAACGGCCCCACCACTCCGCTGGCCGACGAGATTCTGGGGGAAAAGGGTGTTTTCGTAATTCCCGATATTCTGGCCAACGCCGGCGGCGTTACGGTTTCCTACTTCGAGTGGGTGCAGGACCGCCAGGGATTCTTCTGGACCGAGAAGGCCGGTCAACGAACAGCTGGAGCAGATCATGGTGGAGAGCTTCGACGCCATCGTGGAGTATGCCGAAAAGCACCACGTCCACAACCGCACCGCCGCTTACATGGTGGCACTCGATCGCGTGGCCGATGCCATCAGCCTCCGGGGAATCTACGCGTGAGCGAAGGGCGAAGCCGCTCTCATGGCTGATGCCTCCACGCCGCTGATGCGGCAGTACCACAGCGTCAAAGCAGCAGTTCCCGGAACGCTGCTGCTCTTTCCGCCTGGGCGATTTCTACGAGCTGTTTTTCGAAGACGCCGTCGTCGCCGCGCGCGAACTCGAGATCACCCTCACCTCGCGCAACAAGGAAAAAGGCGCGGCCATTCCCATGTGCGGCGTGCCCTACCATGCCGCCGAGGGCTACATCGCGCGCCTGATGCAGAGGGGCTACCGCGTCGCCATCTGCGACCAGATGGAAGACCCGAAGCTCGCCAAGAAGCTGGTGAAGCGCGAGGTCACGCGCGTGGTCACGCCCGGCACGGCCATGGACGCGAACCTGGTGCGTCCGCGCGAGAATAATTATCTGGCCGCGGTGGCGCGCGTGGATGGCCGCGCCGGCCTGGCGCACGTGGATGTCTCCACCGGCGAGTTCCGCGTCACCGAACTCGAGCCGGCGGAAGTCGCCGGCGCCATCGAGCATCTGGGCGCGCGCGAAGTGCTCTTCCCCGGCGATTTGCCCCTGGTCTCGCCGCGAAGACCGCGCTGGCCCGCGCTTCGTGCGCACCGAACTCGAAGAGTGGGTCTTCACGCCGGACTACGCCGACCGCACCCTGCGCGACCACTTCAAGCTGCTCTCGCTCGATGGCTGCGGCCTGGCCAACCGGCCGGCGGCGGTGGGCGCGGCGGGCGCGATTCTCCACTACCTGCGCGAAACGCAACGCGCCTCGCTCGACCATCTCGACCGGCCGGCCTTACTACAATCGCGCCGATTCCATGGTCCTCGACGCCGTCACGGTGCGCAATCTGGAACTGATCGAACCGGTCTTCGCCGCCGACGCGGCGGCACGCAACCGCAGGCCACCGTGCTGACCGTGCTCGACCAGACCGCTGACCGGCATGGGCGGCCGCCTGCTGCGTCAGCGCCTGCTGCGGCCTTCCATGGACCGCGCCGAAATCGAGCAGCGCCTCGATGCCGTGGGAGAACTGCTGCAGCAAACCATTCTGCGCGCCGAACTGCGCAAAGAGCTGGCCGGCATTCTCGATCTGGAACGCCTGCTCGCCAAGGTCACGCTCGGCACGGCCGGTCCGCGCGATCTGCTGGCGCTGGGCCGCTCGCTCGAAAAGATTCCGGCGTTGAAGCGGTGCTTCGACACGCAACAGGCTGCGCGGCTGCGCTCGCTGCACGAACGGCCTGGACGAACTGCCCGATGTCGCCAACCTGATTCTCGAAGCGATTTCCGACGAGCCGCCGCTGAACCTCGCCGACGGCGGCACCATCCGCGCCGGCTTCAACGCCGATCTCGACGAACTCCGCGATCTCAGCCAGAACGGCAAGCAGTACATCGCGCAGATCGAAGCGCGCGAGCGGCAGCGCACCGGCATTCAATCGCTCAAGGTGCGCTTCAACAACGTCTTCGGCTACTACATCGAAATCACGCGCGCCAATCAACATCTGGCGCCGGCCGATTACGAACGCAAGCAGACGCTGGCCAATGCCGAGCGCTTCACCACGCCGGAGTTGAAGGATTACGAGCGCAAGGTGCTCGACGCCGAAGATAAGATCCTGACACTGGAGAAAGAGCTGTTCACCGCAGTGCGCCAGCGCGCAGCCGCGCAGGCGCAGCGCATCCGCGCGACGGCCGGCGCGGTGGCCGAACTGGATGTCACCGCCGCGCTGGCGCAAGTGGCGGCCGAGAATCGCTATCGCCGCCCGGCGTTTTCCGATGACGGCGAGATGCGCATCATGGCCGGACGCCATCCGGTGATCGAGCAGCTCTCCGATCAGGAAGCCGGCCGCTTCATTCCCAACGATCTGTATCTCAACGATGGCGACCGATCTCATCGCGCATCATCACCGGCCCCAACATGGGCGGCAAATCGACCTATCTGCGGCAGGCGGCGCTGATCGCGATCCTGGCGCAGATGGGGTCGTTCGTGCCGGCCGAATCGGCCAGCCTGCCGTTGATCGACCGCATTTTCACGCGCATCGGCGCATCGGATAATCTGGCGCGCGGCCGTTCCACCTTCATGGTGGAGATGACCGAGACGGCCGTGATTCTCAACACCGCCACGCCGCGCAGCTTCATCGTGCTCGATGAAATCGGCCGCGGCACGGCGACTTACGACGGGCTGGCGCTGGCCTGGGCAGTGGTGGAGCACATCCAATCGCGGACGCGCGCCAAGACGCTCTTCGCCACCCACTATCACGAACTGACGGAACTGGCCGACAACTCGGCGTGCGCAATCTGCGGTCTCGGTGAAGGAAGCGGGCGACCATATCATCTTCCTGCGCAAAGTGGAACCGGGCAGCGCCGACCGCAGCTACGGCATCGAGGTCGCGCGGCTTGCCGGCCTGCCGCTGAGCGTGATCGAGCGCGCAAGAGAGGTACTCAAGCTGCACGAAGGCACGGTGGCCAAGGAAGTGAAACCGCTGCAAGCGCACGATGCCGGTCCGGTGCAGATCCAACTGTTCGAGCCGGTGGGATACGGCATCGCCGAGCGCATCCGCGAGCTGAATCTGGATGAGTTGCGGCCTATCGAAGCGCTGCAGTTGCTGGCCGAATTGCAGGGGGAGTTGAAACGCCAATGAGAGTCGCCGGCATCATGAGCGGGACGTCGCTCGATGGCATCGACGTGGCCATCGTGGAGATCGCGCGGCGCCGCATCGAAACCATTGGGTTCCAAACATCGCCGTATCCCGCACGAATGCGCGAGCGTTTCTTGCGTGCACGGAATCCGGCGGCGCGCATGCCATCTCGCAACTGAATTTCGAACTTGGGGAATTGTACGCGAAGGCGGCGTTGCGCGCTATCGCCCAGTTCGGCCCGGTGGAGCTGATCGGGTGCCATGGGCAGACGGTCTACCATGAAGGCGGCCGGCACACGCTGCAGTTCGGCGAAGCCGCGGTTATCGCGGAGCGCACGGGCGTCCCGGTGGTCTCGAACTTTCGCGCGCGCGATATCGCCGCCGGCGGACAAGGCGCGCCGCTGGTTCCCTTTGTGGACTATCTGCTCTTCCGCCATGCTTCGCGCACGCGCATCGCGCTCAACATCGGCGGCATCGCCAACATCACGGTGATTCCGCCGGGCGCAACGCCGGAACAGGTGATCGCGTTCGATACGGGCCCGGGAAACATGGTCATCGATGCGCTGGCAGCGGACTTTTCACAGGGTAAATTGCGCTGCGACCGCGGCGGAAAGATCGCCGCATCTGGGAAGCCAAGCGTTCAATTGCTCGACAGTTTGTTGAAGGACCCCTACTACCGCCGTCTTCCGCCCAAGAGCGCGGGCCGCGAGCAATATGGCGCGGAATTCGTGGAGCGGATGAAACGCTCAAACCTTTCCTTGCGCGATTTGATCGCCACTGCGACGGCTCTCACCGCGCGCGCTATCGCGCTCGCTGTGCGCGAACATCAAACGCGCACAACCGACCTCATCGTCTCCGGCGGCGGCGTTCACAACCCGCAAATCATGGCGCAGCTTGCGGGTTACTTGCCAAGCGTCGCCATCTCCACTTCGGCCGACCATGGCGTCAACTCCGACGCCAAGGAGGCGATTGCGTTCGCTGTTCTTGCGCGTGCTACCTGGCGTCGTCGTCCATCAAATTTACCGTCAGCCACGGGAGCCCGCCGCGCCGCGATCCTGGGGAACATCACCCCGTAAGACACGTTCGCAGCGAAAGGCGCGCTTCGCACGCCAGACAGGCCGGAGGCCTATCCTACGTAACTCACCTGGCGAGTTACATGGCCGGCGTAAGCATATTTAGTTGATAGAAGCTGTGGCGCGCGCGGTGGTTCCTACGGCCAGAGGTTGGACGGCTGCACCGACGCGCATTTCGCTCCAATCATAAGAAAACTCCTTGCCGCAATCCAAGCAGACGACGTAAGCGCCGCTCCTAGGAATGGAAGCCGAAGTTCCCGCGCTCTTGCGCGAAGGTGTTAGAGGGAAAGTGGTGCGTTGGTGGGCGCAGCCAAACAACGTATTCAGAATAGACTGAAGCATTGCGGTTGTACCCTTTCTTGTGGATTAGATACTGCACGCAAGGCGCCGGTTGCACATTAACATACTACACACCGTCTTGAGGTGCGTGTCTCCCAGAACAAATCAGATCAGTTTAGAAGCGATGGATTCCGCGATGGCTTTGCCATGAAACCTTCCATTTTCAATGAATATCTCGTTCGTGTGCATGCCGGCGACGATCACTCCCGCCAGGTAAACTCCGGCTCGCTCGCTCTCCAAAGTCTGCGGATCGGTACGGGGACGAAGAGTACCAGGCTCCAGACGTGATTCCCGTCGCGGCAAGAAATTCCAGATCGGGCCGGTACCCGATGAGCGCAAAAACGAAATCGTTCCTTAAGATAATTTCACCTTCCGGCGTCGCCACGCGAATCGAATCCTTGAGTATCTCGACCACGCGCGAATGAAAATAACGCCTTGATCTCGCCACTCTTGATGCGGTTTTCGATGTTCGGCTTGATCCAATACTTGACACTGTCGTGAAATGGCCGCGCCGCGGTGAATCAATGTGACGCGCGCGCCCGTCCAGCATAACTCCAGCGCGGCAATGGCCGCGGAGTTCTTGGCGCCGATCAACGACTACATCGTGGTTGTAGTACGGATGCGGTTCTTTGTAATAATGCAGCACCTTATCGAGCTCTTCGCCGGGGACGTCCAACATATTGGGAACGTCGTAGTATCCGGTCGCGAGCACGATCTTGCGCGCCCGATAAGTATGGTTGCAATCCAGCCGGTCTGTAGTGTACACCCGAAAATCGTCATCTTCGCCCTCGATTCGGTTCACGCGCTCGTACTGCCGGATGTTGAGTTTGTAATGGTCGGCCACGCGGCGATAATATTTCAGCGCTTCGTGCCGGTTGGGCTTTTCATTGAGGCTGGTCATCGGGATGTTACCGATTTCCAGCAGCTCCGGCGTGGTGAAGAACGTCATGTTGGTGGGGTAGTTGTACAGCGAGTTGACCACGCACCCTTTCTCCACCAACACCGTGGACACTCCGCGCTGCTGCAATTCGATCCCGCAGGCGAGACCCGTCGGACCCGCGCCGACCACGAGAGCGTCGAACGAGGCGCCGGGCGATTCGATCACAGCTTGCTCTCGACTTCGCGGTAGACCTCGGCCAGCGCGGCTTCGAGCGCCGACGCATCCTTGCCGCCGCCCTCCGCCATATCGGGCCGGCCGCCGCCCTTTCCGCCCGCCGCCTGCGCCACCGCGCCCACCAGTTTTCCGGCTGCACCTTGGCCGTGAGATCCTTCGTAACCGCGGCTACTATCGACACTCCATCGCTGCCTGCCGATGCCAGCACCACCACGGCGCTCTTCCATCGGTTGCGGAACGAATCGGCCAGCTCGCGCAGCTGCTCGCGGTCCATGCCATCGATACGCGCCGCGAGCACAGTTGCGCCGTTGACGCTGATGCGCCTGCGATTCGAGGGCGCTGGCGGCGGATTGCGCCAGCTTGCTCTTCAAGTGATCCACCTGGCGCGACTGCGCGCGCTCGGCGGCCAGCAGCTTCTCGACATGCTCCACCAGTTCGGGCTCGCCCGCCTTGAGCATGTCCGCAATGCGCTTGATGGCATCCGCCGATTCCTGATATTGCCGCAGCGCGCCCTCGCCGGTCACGGCTTCGATGCGCCGCACGCCCGCGGAAATGCTGCCTTCATACACGATCTTGCACACGCCGATATCGCCGGTGCGGCCCACGTGCGTGCCGCCGCACAGTTCGCGGCTGAATCCGGGCACGTTGACCACGCGCACCTGGTCGCCATATTTTTCGCCGAACAGCGCCATGGCGCCGGTGGAGATCGCCTGGTCGAGCGGCATCACGTTGGTCTCCACCGCCGTGTTCTTCAGGATCTGCTCGTTCATCAGGCGCTCGACTTCTTCGAGTTCGGCGCGATCCATGGCGGCGTAGTGCGTGAAATCGAAGCGCAGCCGGCCGGGCTCCACCACGCTGCCCGCCTGCTTGACATGCGTTCCCAGCACCTGGCGCAGCGAAGCGTGCAGCAGGTGCGTCGCGGTGTGATTGCGCCGCGTGGCGTCGCGCAAAGGCGCGGCCACTTCGGCGCGCAGCGTATCGCCCACGTGAATGGGCGCGTGGGTCGTGATGCGATGCACGGAGAGCCCGGGGACGCCGGGGAAGACGCCTTCCACGTCGGCCACTCTTTCGCCTGACGCCGAATAGAGCGCGCCGTGGTCGCCCACCTGGCCGCCCGCCTCGGCGTAGAACGGCGTCTGATCGAAGACCAGTTCCGCGGCTGCGCCTGCAGGAACGGAATCCACGGGCTGCTTTTCGATCAGCAGTCCGATCACGCGCGATGTCGCTTCGAGTTCGCTATAGCCCAGAAACTTCGTGCGTCCCTGCTCCAGCAGCTTCTGATAGGCCGGAACCACCACGCCCTTTTTCCGCGCCTTTCCAACTGGCGCGGGCGCGCTCGCGCTGCTGCTCCATTTCGCGATCGAAGCCTGCGCGATCGAGCGCCAGGCCGTGCTCGCGCGCCATCTCTTCCTGCTCGTCGAGCGCCAGACCGTAGGTGTCGTAGAGCTTGAACGAGACCGCGCCCGGGATGGCGTGGTCCTGCAGGCTCTTGATCTCCTGGTGGAACACCTTCTCCGCCACCAGGAACGTGGTGGCGTAGCGATGCTCTTCGTCCTTCACTACGCGCGCCACGCGCTGCACGCTCTCCATCATTTCCGGATACGCGTCGCGCATATGCTCGGCCACGAACCCGGTGAGCTTGTAAAGAAACGGATCTTCCACGCCGACCAGGCGCGCGTTGCGCATGGCGCGCCGCATGATCTTGCGCAGCACGTAGCCGCGGCCTTCGTTGGCCGGGATCACGCCATCGTGAATCAGGAACGCCGCGGCGCGCGCATGGTCGGCGGCGATGCGCAGCGCGGTATCCACGCGAGCGTCGGCGCCGTAAGACGCATTGAACAGCTCACCGGCGCGCTCGATGATGGGAAAGATCAGGTCGGTTTCGTAATTCGACAGCTTGCCCTGCATCACCGCGGCGACGCGCTCGAGGCCCATGCCGGTATCGATCGAAGGCCGCGGAAGCGGCGTCAGCTTGCCGCCGGCATCGCGGTCGAACTGCATGAACACCAGGTTCCAGATCTCGACGAAGCGGCCGCCGCCATCGTCGGGAAACTGCTCGTGCTCGCGGCCCGGCTCGGCGGCTTCCGGACCCAGATCGTAATGGATCTCCGAGCACGGCCCGCACGGGCCGGTCTCGCCCATCTGCCAGAAATTGTCCTTCTCGTCGAGGCGGAAGATGCGGTCTTTGGGCACGCCCGCCACTCTCTGCCAAAGCTCCTCGGCTTCATCGTCCTCGCGAAAGACGGTGACGTAAAGGCGGTCTTTGGGCAGGCCGTAGTCCTTCGTGACCAGGTCCCAGGCGAACTGGATGGCATCGGCCTTGAAGTAATCGCCGAACGAGAAATTGCCCAGCATCTCAAAGAAGGTGTGGTGGCGGCGCGTGTAGCCGACGTTTTCCAGATCGTTGTGCTTGCCGCCCGCGCGCACGCATTTTTGCGAGGTGGTGGCGCGCGTGTAATCGCGCTTCTCCATGCCCAGGAAGACGTCCTTGAACTGGTTCATTCCCGCGTTGGTGAACAGCAGGGTGGGATCGTTCGCGGGGACCAGCGAAGAGCTGCGCACGATGCGGTGGCCGCGTTCGGCGAAAAAGTCGAGAAAGCGCTGTCTGATTTCGTGACCTGTCACGGGGAATCCTTCTGGAATGGACTGAAATCTAATTGTAGGTCATGGCGCTTGAAGACGGGCGGAGTAGATGGACAGGGTTCCAGCGCAATAATGGATCTATGCATTGGGCCGTCGAAATCGTCACGCAAACTTCGGCGGCGCTCCGGCACACAACCCATGAGCTTCCTCGATAATTTAGAAAACAACCTCAAGGCCCTGGAGAATCAGGAGGAGAAAAACCCAGAGAAGGTGAAGCGCGATCGAGAGCGGCGCGAGGCCGAGAGGGGCTCGGCCCTTCTGCGTGCGCCACACGCCGAAGCGTTGAAGAATTCGGCGTTCACTTCGCAGTTATTGACGCAATGCCGAACCATCGGGCGTGAGCAGCGGGTGCTGGTTCAATTCACCTGGATCGGCGAAAATCTGCGGCTCGATGCCGCGGCCAAGCGTATGGAATTAACTCCCACGCCCGAAGGGATCGTGGCGGTATTCTCTTTGAATGGAGCCGAGGTAAGCCGGGAAATGGTCGATCCTCAGGCCGGCGATGCAAGGGTGTTAGCGCGCCAATGGCTCAAGGGGTAAGCCGCCGCCCTTATTGGCGGGCGGCGAGGCGGCGCTTGAGGGCGGATCGCCTGGCTCCTCCTGCGATCAAAGCGATTAGGGTGAACATCAGAATGATCTGCGAAGGTTCGGGCACCGGATTAAGACCGGTTTGGGACGGCGGATCGGGAGTGTAAGTCAGAAACTCCTGCACAGGACCGTCGTTATTGTCGTGGCCGGTCACTACAGACCATCCGGCGGCGATCTGCGAGCAATTCGGTTCGCAACTCGCGACCGCCCCCTCCGCCGACTCGAGCGCTGAATACACCGCGTCCTGAAAGCTAACTCCAGAGGCGGCAATCCTGCCTTCCAAATCAAGCAGGTTGGATTCGTTCGAGAATTCGCTGCCGTTGTTATCTGCGAACACGAGCCAGTCCGCAACCTGATAGACATCGAGGAGGTAGTCATCGGTGAGCGAATTCTCCATCTGCGTTGCCAACCACGCCACCTCCAAATAGCTATCCCACGCGGCCGATTGGGAAAGGCCCAGACCGTATTGAAGGTATTGATAATCATTGTTGGCAAGATTATCGAAACTCAATGTGTTGATATTCGCCACCCAGGCGTTAGGCGGCGCGATCTCGTCATTGTAGTCGATGCAGAAGAGGCTTATGGTTTGGTTTGTGGTCGTATCGGTCGCAGTGTAGGGGCTGACATAGAAGCCCTGCCAGACGTTGTTACCCGGACTGTTCCACTCCATATTATCCGCAAACCCGGCAGTGCACAGACCAAGAACGCACACTGCGAGGCGGATCCCTTTACAATCCATTATGATCTATCTCCCTAGAGTCAGGCGATTCTCGCCTTCCTGCACATCGTGGCATGCCACCTTATGAATAAACAAGACCCAAGGGCTCTAAGATATTGAGGTACCAGATAAACACAGAAAAAGTACTCTTGATCGAGTACTGGAACAATCGCTCTATTTTCGGGCAACGCTTGCGTGCACTCCGCAAAGCCGATCGAAGGCCCCGTGAATCTCGCTGATCCACGCCGAATTGTGGGGGCACGCCGGAAAAGCCGAACACCCCCTTAACGGCTAAGGTGTCCACGCGCCCGACCGCGCCGCAATGCGGCGCTTGACGGCGGATCGCTTGACCACCAAGGCGACCAAGGCGATTACGGTGACCATTAGAACGATTTGCGAAGGCTCAGGCACCGGATTAAGACTGGATTGGGATGGTGCAGTGTAAGTCAGAAACTCCTGCAAAGGAACACCGTTCTCGTTCTGTGCATCCCAAGTCTTGTCGGCTGTCACCACTGACCACCCGAGGCCTGGCATCCAACCCTGGTTCATGACCGCGTTCTCAGCCGAGCTCAGCGCTGAATCAACTGCGAACTGAAAGTTATATCCGGAGGAGCTGGATCCCCATAAGCCGAGCGTCGAGTTGAAGGCAAAATTGCCACCCGTGGCGGCAATCCGGCCTTGCAAATCTTGTAGGTTGGTTTCACCTGAGGTGAATTCGCTGGGACCGGAATCCGCAAACACCAGCCAGTCCGCAACCTGATAGATGTCGATGACGGCATTCATAGCAGCGGTTGAGAGAAGGCCGTTTTGTCCATCGGTCAGCGCGCCTTCCATCTGCGTCGCCAACCAGGCCAATTCCAAGTAGCGATTCAACCCGTTCGATGTGGAAAGATTCGCCGTTACGGACGCGCCGTTACTGACGGCGGTATTCGTCTGAAATGCAAAGTTGGCGGGGTTCGAAGTATCCCCGGGCAAGATATTGGGATAACTGCCGCCGAATTGATATTGACTGAAGTTACTAGAGCTGAATGGCACGATATTCGCCTGCCAATCC
The DNA here is from genome assembly GCA_963763545.1 of Bryobacterales bacterium. Classification (GTDB taxonomy): domain Bacteria; phylum Acidobacteriota; class Terriglobia; order Bryobacterales; family Bryobacteraceae; genus PALSA-243. The sequence continues at coordinate 85,154 of CAVXPE010000007.1, read as the reverse complement.
ATGGGCGGTGCGATCTCGTGATTGTAGTCGATACAGAAGATGCTAATAAGTGCGCCTGTGTTTGCGTCCTTCGCGGTGTACGGGCTTACATAGAAGCCCTGCCAAACGTTATCGCCGGCGCTCGACCACTGCATATTATCGGCAAAGCCGACAGTACATAGCCCGATAATGCATATTGCAAGCCGGGCACTTTTATATTTCACTATGAACTCCCTCCGAGAGTCAGGCTGTTCTCGCCTTTCCTGCACAATCGTGGCATGCAACTTACAGCGGAACAAGATCCTGGAGTTCTAAGCTAGTTCTAAGGCGATGACGTTTCCCGCAAGCATTAGTGTACGTGAGTACCAGGGTGCTATTACGAGAATCACCTTAGTCTGAGAGACGGGCAGGCATACCCATCATCGGCGCGCTATTCCAAACGCCCGCGCGCGGAATTGGAATCCGCGGGATCGGTCGTCGAGTTGATAGAGGGAGCCGGCAACCCGTAGGTCTATGCAGAATAGCGGGATGCTCCCGGAAAACGAACCTTCCCGCCGCGGTTACTCTACGATGGCCTATCGCCCGGGGTGCGCCGCGATGCGACGCTTGACGGCGGATCGTTTGGCCCCAAGGGCGGCCAACGCGATTACAGTGACCATTAGAGCCATCTGCGAAGGTTCCGGTACCGGATTAGGGGTAGATCGGGGAGGCGGATCAGGACTAGATTCGGCCACGGGAACAGGAAAAGAGTGTTGCGCCGGATTATCAATCAGAACTTCCTGCCAAGGAACGCTGTTTTGGCTCTGGACGCCCCATGTCTCGTCGGCTGTCACCACAGACCATCCGGCGCCGGGAGCCTGGCCCTGATTAGGAGCCCAACCCTGATTAATGGTCGGATTTGCCGGCCCCTGGGGCGCTGAATCGATCGTAGCCTGCACCGTACGGCCATTGGCATTGGAAATCCACACGACGGGGGTGGAATTGCCGGAGGAGATGCCGCCCGTTCTGGCCACGATCCTGTTCTTCACATCCTGAGTGTCAGTTTCTCCCGAGTTGAATCTGCCAGGACCTGCCTCCGCTAGTAACATACCATCCGCAGCCTGATAGATATCCGTGACGGTATCCATTGCGGCGGCGGAGAGAAGGCTGCTTTCTTCCATCCGCGTCGCCGACCCCGCCGATTCTAAATTGCCCTCCATCGCGTTCGATGCGGAGAGATTCTCCGCCGAGGGAAGATTCGTCGTTGCGGAGGGCGAATCGGTGGCGACAACGGTATTTGCCGTTGCGGAGGGATTCGCCGTTGCGGAGGAGCCGTTGCTGGCAGAGGCATTTGCCTGGGGCGCAAGATAGCCGGCGCCCGAACTATTTCCCGCCAGGATACTGGGATAACTCCCACCGACTGGATATTGGCTAAAATTACCTCCACCGAAGGGGACGATATTCCCCGCCCAATCGATGGGCGGCGTGGTCCCGGAATTGCCGTCGATGCTGAACTTGCCTGCAGTGCTGCCTATGGTTGCCTTGTTCGGGTCGGACGAACTGATGTAGAAGTCCTGCCACATTTTGTTGCCGGGGCTCATCCACTGCCTATTATCCGCAAACCAAGTTTCGGGCTCACGAAAGAACACTGGCGCGAGGTCATGTTTCGCCTGAGCAGCGGCGCCGGGCCGCTTGTCAGGGACCTGCGCGTGCTGATGCCGTCCAGGAATAAAATCGGCATCCATCCGTGCGACGTGCCCGTAGCGATCAAGCTGTTTTGAACGTTCACGCGCGGCAGCGCGACGGTTACGGTTGATGTAGCTGCCGGTCTCCAGTACCGCGGCGCAAATAGCAAGAAGGCAAACTGCGAGGCCTACGCCCCTATGTGTCACTTAGATGTGTCTCCCCCGAGGGTAGGTTCTGCTCCCCTTCCCTGCAAATAATCGTGGCATGTAACTTACAGTCGGACAAGATCTTCCGTTTCTGAAGTCGTAATACTCAGCACAGGTTCGAGGCTATCCCGGGTAATTACATCACCTACCATGTGAGCGTTACGGCTGACTGAGAGAGTAGCCGGAACTCAGAGGCCTTCGCAGTGCGGTAACGTACCGTTTCACCCCCTGCTAACCTGTCTACATGTCCGCGACCGACCCCGCACAAATGCTCGAAGGGCTCAAGACGTTCCTTCGCATCCCCAGCATCAGCGCGCTCTCCGAGCACAAGCCCGACATCCGCCGCGCCGCCGAATTCGTGCGCGGCGAATTGCAATCCGCTGGACTGGCCGCCGAGTTGATCGAGGGCAGCGGCAACCCGCTCGTCTACGCCGAATGGTGGGGCGCGCCGGGCAAGCCGACGATTCTCTTCTACGGCCACTACGACGTACAACCGCCCGATCCGCTCAACGAATGGAAATCGCCGCCTTTCGAACCGGAAGTCCGCGGCGGCGATCTCTTCGCGCGCGGCGCCGCCGACGACAAGGGTCAGGTCTACCTGCAGATCAAAGCCGTGGAGCGCCTGCTAGGCCGCGATGGCAAGCTGCCCGTCAATGTGAAATTTCTGATCGAGGGCGAAGAAGAGACAGGCGGCGAGCATATCGAAGAGTACGTGAAGTCGCGTCCGCCGCGGCTCTCGGCCGACGCCGCTGTCATCTGCGACACCGAGATGTTCGCGCCCGAGTTACCCACAATCTGCGTGGGCCTCCGTGGCATGGTTTATTGCGAATTGCTGGTGCAGGGCGCCGATCACGATCTGCATTCGGGCGTCTACGGCGGCGCCGCTCCAAATCCGCTGCAAGCCATCGCCGAAATCGTCTGCGCGCTCAAGGACCGCGATGGCCGCATCCGCATACCGGGCTTCTACGACCGCGTTGTGCCGCCGTCGCCGAAGGAACGCGACGCGTGGGCACGCCTGCCGTTCGATGAAAAAGACTACACCGAGAAGGAAATGGGCGCACGCGAGTTGGTGGGCGAACCCGGCGTGCCGCTGTTCGAGCGGTTGTGGGCGCGGCCGACGCTCGAGATCCACGGCATCCGCGGCGGATTCACCGGGGAAGGCGCGAAGACCGTAATTCCCGCGCGTGCCGTCGCCAAGATCAGCCTGCGCCTGGTGGCCGATCAGCGTCCCGATGAAGCCGCCGAGCAGTTACGCGAAGTCGTGAAGGCCGCGTGCCCGCGCGGAGTGACGGCGGAAATAAAGGTGCTGCACACGGGCGCGCCGTCGCTGACGAACCCGGACAATCGGTTCATTCACGCGGCGGCCGAAGCGATGAAGCAGATCTTCGGCCGAGAGACAGTATATATTCGCTCCGGCGGTTCTATCCCGATTGTGGGCGTGTTCGACGCCTATCTCGGAATTCCTAGCGTGATGATGGGGTTCGGACTGCCTGACGACAATCTGCACGCGCCTAACGAGAAATTTCACTTGCCGAATTTCTATCGGGGGATTGATGCGGTGGAACGGTTTTTGGAATTAGTGGGGAGTTAACCGAGCCTCCCTGAACTTCGGACAAAGGCTCGCGTGCATTCCCGTGAGCCCAAAAAACGCATTCATGCCAGCCTCAAGATCTCGGCCGCCTCCAAGAGGCTCCCCGCTTGTCTCTGCATCTACGTGTCTCTGAGTCAGAATCGCGCCTGGGTGTACGACATAAAAGTGGAAGACCGCCGCAACTCGACTTCGGTAGTTCTGTCGGTCGAAGATTCCATTAGACTTCCGGGCGTTTGCTTTCGGGGGTCTGAGCGTTCTTCGCGTTGAACCCTCGCAATGACGGCTCTTGCGTAGTAGTACGCTCAGATCTGCCGCGGTTTGCTGGGGTTTTGACAAGCCTTCCACTTTTATGTCGCGCACCCATCGCGCCTCCAAACTACTACACTCTCCGAAAACCCGTGCTATCCTAAAGACTGTAATCCATCTGATTTCTTCCCAGAGGTCCAAACCCATTTGGCTTTAGTTGAAGGTTGCAAGCACTCGCTCGAAATCTCCGTCCCCGCCCAGGAAGTGGATAGCGAAACCGCCCGCGTCACCGCCGACGTTCAGAAGCGCGCCAAGCTCCAGGGCTTCCGCCCCGGCAAAGCCCCGGCATCCCTGATTCGCAAGCACTTCGCCGGCGATATCCGGCAGAAGGTGCTCGAAGCTCTGATCCCCAAACACCTCCAGAAGCAGTTCGAGGCCGAGAACCTCAACGTGGTCGGCACGCCCGATATCACCGACGTCCACCTCCACGATGGCGAGCCGCTGCGCTTCAAGGCCGAGTTCGAAGTCGTCCCGGAAATCGAGCTTAAGGATTATAAAGGCGTCGAAGTCCCCTACTCACGATCCCGAAGTCTCCGACGAAGACGTCGACAAGCGCATCGAAGAACTCCGCGAGCAGAAGGCCCAGTACGTCAATGTCGATCCGCGCCCGGTCGAAGATGGCGACTACGCCGTGGTGGCCCTCGAAAGCCTTTCCGGAGTCGAAGGCGACCCCGTGAAGACCGAGGAGATGGCGCTCGAAATCGGCGGCGCCGATACGCTCCCGGCCTTCACCGAAAACTCTGCGCGGCGTGTCGCCCGGGGAAGAGCGCGAATTCGAGGTCGCCTATCCCGAGGATTACGGCTCCGAGCGGCTGGCCGGCAAGACACGTCACGTTTCCACGCCACGCTGAAGGGCATCCGCCGCAAGGAACTGCCCGAGTTGAACGACGAATTCGCGCAGGATCTGGGCGATTACCGCGATCTCGACGAGCTTCGCGACGCCGTCCGCAAGAGGCATCTTCGCGCCAGCGCCAGCATGAGGCCCAGCAGGAGGCCAAGAACCGGATCGTCGATAAACTGGTGGATGCCCACGAGTTTCCGGTGCCCGAAGTCTTCGTCGAGCGGCAGATCCGCAATCGCGTCGAGCAGAGCCTTCGCGCCATGGCGGGCGAAGGCGTCGATCCGCGCAACCTTCAGCTCGATTGGGATAAAGTGAAGGAGTCGCAGCGCGACAAGGCGCTGCGCGAAGTGAAGGCCTCGCATGCTGCTGTCCGAAGTTGCCGAGCGGGAGTCCATTCACGCCACCCGCGACGAGGTCGATAAGGAAGTCGAGACGCGTTGCGCGCCAGCAGCGGGAGCCGGTGGCCGCGGTCCACATGCGTTTTGAAAAGGACGGGACGCTGAACCGGATCGCCAATCATATTCAAACCGAAAAAACGCTGAATTTCCTGTTCGAACACGCGCGGAAAACGGCATAAATCGAGTCCGGTCAACAGGTATGGATTACCTCGACTCAGTACCCCATTTACTTTCGAAGGTTAACGTGCAATTGCTAAGAATGCCAGTTCAGGTGATAATAGAAACGAAATCCATGGATGTTCTCCGCCACTGCGCAGGTAATCCGCTGGGCCGGGAGATGCCCTGCGGCGAATCACGGAGAATCGTCCGAAGGCGGAACAGGAGAAAACTGCTTGAAGCGTACCGGATCCGATGATGCTTTACGCTGTTCCTTTTGCCATAAGAGCCAGGACGTAGTCGGAAAGCTGATCTCTTCCCCCAGCGACTATCCGCGCGCGTACATCTGCGACGAGTGCATTGCCGTCTGCAATTCGATTCTGGAAGACGACAAGGTCGAGACCTCCCTCCGGGTCTCCCAACAAGATCCCCAAACCGCTGGAAGTGAAGGAATTTCTCGATCAATACGTGATCGGGCAGGACGCCACCAAGAAGAAGCTGGCGGTCGCCGTCTACAACCACTGCAAGCGGATCCACATGAACCGCATGCGCAACACCGAGGTCGAGCTGCAGAAATCCAACATCCTGCTGATCGGCCCCACCGGCACCGGCAAAACGCTGATGGCGCAGACGTTGGCCAAGATCCTCGATGTGCCGTTCGCCATCGTGGACGCCACCACCCTGACCGAAGCCGGCTATGTGGGCGAAGATGTCGAAAACATCATCCTGAAGCTGCTGCAGGCGGCCGATGGCGATGTGCAGAAGTGCCAGCAGGGCATCATCTATATCGATGAGATCGACAAGATCTGCCGCAAGGACGAAAATCCGTCCATCACGCGCGACGTTTCGGGCGAAGGCGTGCAGCAGGCGCTGCTGAAGATTCTCGAAGGCACGGTAGCCAACGTTCCCCCGCAGGGCGGCCGCAAGCATCCCGCACCAGGAATTCACGCCGGTCGATACCACCAACATCCTGTTCATCTGCGGCGGCGCGTTCGTGGGGCTGGAGAAAGTAATCGCGCGGCGCACCGGCAAGAAGTCCATCGGCTTCCTGCAGGAAGAGGACAAAGGCCCGCGTCGCGGCAGCTCGCACCAGCGGCCGCCGCGATATCGATCTGCTCTCGCAGGTGCAGCCGATCGACCTGATCAAGTTCGGCTTCATCCCCGAATTCATCGGCCGCCTGCCGGTGACGGCGGTGCTGGAAGATCTGGACCGCTCGGCGTTGATCCAGATTCTGACGCGTCCCAAGAACGCCATCGTCAAGCAGTATCAGAAGCTCTTCGAATTCGAGAATGTGCGCCTGAAATTCAACGACGATGCCCTGGAAGCCATCGCCGACCTGGCCATGGAGCGCAAAGTGGGCGCGCGCGGTCTGCGCATGATCCTCGAAGATCTGATGCTCGATCTGATGTACTACCTGCCTTCCTACAAGAAGGTGCGCGAATTCCAGGTCACCAGGGAGATGGTGCTGTCGCAGAAGATCAGTCTTACAATATTAGAAAAGGCCGGTTAGAACCGCAGGCTTCCGACGGTTGCTTCCATGTCAGGCCAGCAGAAGGACCAGGGGAGCGCCTGAGCCCCTGGGGAGAACAATGCTTACTTCTAAGGAAAAATCCGATACAAAACGTCTGCCGATGATGCCCATCCGGGAAGTGGTCATCTTCCCGTACATGATGACGCCCGTTCGTGGTGGGCCGCGAATCCAGCGTCCGCGCTCTCGAAGAGGCCATGGCCGGCGACAAGAAAATCTTCCTCGCCGCGCAGCACGATGCCTCCGTCGACGAACCCGAACCCAACGAAATTTATAACGTAGGCACCATCGTCAATATCGTACAGAGCCTGCAGCTGCCCGATGGCAACATCAAAGTGCTGGTGGAAGGCGTGGAGCGCGCCAAAGTAGTCTCCGTCTCCGATGAAGAAGGCTTCTTCCGCGCCATCGTCCGCACCGCCAACTACAAAATCGAAACCGGCCCGCAGCTCGATGCCCTGATCAGCCGCGTCACCGGCCTGTTCGAGCAGTACGTCAAGCTCAGCCAGAATCTGAACTACGAGACCATGATCGCCGCCATCCGCGTGGACGATCCGGGCAAGCTTGCCGATACGGTGGGCGCCAATCTGCAGCTCACCATCGAAGAGAAGCAGGAACTGCTCGAAATCTTCGATCCCATCGACCGCCTGACGCGCGTCGCCGAGATGCTCGATATCGAGATCGAGAAGCTCAATGTCGACCGCACCATTCAGGGCCGCGTGAAGCGCCAGATGGAGAAGGCGCAAAAAGAGTATTACCTCAACGAGAAGATCAAGGCCATCCAGAAGGAACTGGGCCGCGGCGAGAAGAGCGAAATCGACGAGCTGAAGAAGCGCATCGAAACCGCCGGCATGACGCCGGACGCGCTGGAAAAAGCCATGGCGGAGTTGAAGCGGCTGGAAAACATGCCGCCCATGTCGGCCGAATCCACCGTCTCGCGCAACTATCTCGATTGGCTGCTGGCGGTGCCGTGGAAGAAGAAATCCAAGGAAATCCGCGACCTGCGCTTCGCCGAAAAGGTTCTCGAAGCCGATCACTACGGCCTCGAAAAGATCAAAGAGCGCATCCTCGAATTCCTGGCCGTGCGCCGTCTGGTGAAGAACCCCAAGGGCTCCATTCTCTGCTTCGTCGGACCTCCCGGCGTCGGCAAGACTTCGCTCGGCATGTCCATCGCCAAGGCCACCGGCCGCAAGTTCGTCCGCATGTCGCTCGGCGGCGTGCGCGATGAAGCCGAAGTCCGCGGCCACCGCCGCACCTACATCGGCGCCCTGCCCGGCCAGATCATCCAGATGATGAAGAAGGCCGGCGCCAAGAACCCGGTCTTCATGCTGGACGAAGTGGACAAGATGTCCACCGATTTCCGCGGCGACCCATCGGCCGCGCTGCTCGAAGTGCTCGACCCGGAACAGAACTTCATGTTCGTGGATCACTACCTCGACGTCGAATACGATCTCAGCCAGGTCTTCTTCATCGCCACCGCCAACGTGCTGCACACCATTCCGCCGGCGCTTGCAGGACCGCATGGAAGTGATCCGCCTTTCGGGCTATACCGAACTCGAAAAGATGGAGATCGCCAAGCGCTTCCTGGTCCGCAAGCAGATGGAGCAGACCGGACTCTCGGGCGAGCAGATCGAATTCACCGATGAAGGCGTCAACGGCCTGATCCAGTACTACACGCGCGAAGCCGGCGTGCGCAATCTGGAGCGCGAAATCGGCAACGTCTGCCGCAAGATCGCGCGGCAGGTGGTGAACGCGCAAAGCGGCAAGGAGAACCCAAGAAGGAGCATGCCAAGGTCGTCATCAATGGCGCCAAGCTGACCCGATCTGCTGGGCCCGTGGAAGTTCCGCGACCTCGTCGCCGAAAAGAAGAACGAAGTCGGCGCGGCCGTGGGCTTGGCGTGGACCGAAGTCGGCGGCCAGATCCTCACCACCGAATGCACGCTGATGGAGGGCAAAGGCAAGCTCACCATCACCGGCAAGCTGGGCGAGGTGATGCAGGAATCGGCGCAGGCGGCGATGAGTTACATCCGCTCGCGCGCGCTGAACGTTGGGACTGCCGCGCGATTTCTACCGCAATCTCGACGTGCATCTGCACATTCCCGAAGGCGCCATTCCCAAGGACGGTCCTTCCGCTGGCATCACCCTGGCGACCACCATCTGCAGCGCGCTGACCGGCATCCCGGTGCGCGGCGACGTGGCCATGACCGGCGAAATCACGCTGCGCGGCAAGGTGCTGCCCATCGGCGGTCTGAAAGAGAAGCTGATGGCGGCGCATCGCCATGGCATCATGGAAGCCATCATGCCGCGGGAGAACGAAAAGGATCTTCCCGATATTCCCGACGCCATCAAGAGCACCATGAAACTGAACTTCGTGGATTCGATGGACGAAGTTTTGCGAATCGCGCTGGAGCGCGAAATCGTGTCGCTGCCCATCCCAGGTCCGCAGGCCGTAGTGGATGTGCAGCCGGCCGAAGAGATCGTGGCGCACTAGAAAGCGGAGATCGTCTTGACGCAGAGACGCAGAGACGCGAAGAAGACGATTGGCCTCTGCGTCTCTGCGCCTCTGCGTCAAGTTGAGCTCGCATATAGGATGGCGGCCTCATTGACGGGCCGAATTTGTAGTAAGCTCAGGAAAGCCGGACTCTTTCCCTAAGGACCGGCTGCCGGAAATTGCGTTTTTAGGGAGAAGTAACGTAGGCAAGTCCAGTCTGCTTAACGCCCTGACCGGGCAGAAACGGCTGGCATTCACCAGTAATACCCCGGGTCGAACGCAAACGATCAATTTTTATCGTATCGACGGAGCGTTCTATTTCGTCGATCTACCAGGATATGGTTACGCCCGGGTTCCGCCGCGCAATCATGGCGGAATGGAAGAATCTGATCGAAAGCATATTTGGAGGAAAGGGAGACCCTGAAGCTCTCCTGCCTGATTCTCGATGCCCGCCGCGGATGGATGGATAAAGATCTCGACCTGAAGCGGTGGCTGGAGCATCAAGGCAGGCCGTATCTGGTAGTCGCCACGAAGACCGATAAGTTGAATCAATCCGATCAAGAGCGCGGTTTGCGCGCCATCCGCGAGGAAGGCGTAGAACCGCTGCCGTTCTCGGCCGTCAGCGGCCGGGGAGTGAGGGAAATTTGGCAAGCAATAACGAAAACACTCAATCCACGTAGAAAACACCCCGCAAGAAAAAACCGAAAAGCCCGCCGAGAAATCGCCCGCCGCCATCAGTGCTCAAGGATGCCATGGTAAAGGACAGCGCAGAAAAAGACGGAGCGGAAAAGCCCGTCGCGGTCACCGAGAAACCGCACGCCGAAAAACCCGAGCGGCCGCCCAGGGCCGAGACCTCCCAAGGCGGACCGGCCAAGACCGAAGCCGCCAAAGCGGAACCTCCGAAAGCCGAAGCCGCTAAGCCGGAGGCTCCAAAGGTAGAGGCTCCGAAGCCGGAGGTTCCGAAAGCGGAAGCCCCGAAAGTCGAACCGCCAAAGCCGGAGCCGCCGAGGTCGAAGCGGTAAAGCCGCCCGAGCCCCCGCCTGTCGAACCCAAGCCGGTCGAACAGCATGCCGCCCCCAGCGGGCCCGCACGAGAACCTCGGCCACCAGCGCCGCAAGCAGCAGGCCGCGCAAAGCGCCAAGAACGGCACGCCCACGCTCGATCTGGTGGAGCTCAAAGACATGAGCATCCAGAATCTCAACCAGGTTGCCAAGGACATGGGCATCGCCGGCGCCGCCGGACTTGCGCAAGCAGGAGCTGATCTTCAAGATCCTGCAGACGCAGGCCGAAAAGAGCGGCCTCATCTTCTCCGAAGGCGTGCTCGAATGCCTGCCCGATGGCTTCGGCTTCCTGCGCGCGCCCGAGTACAACTATCTGCCCGGCCCCGACGACGTCTACGTCTCGCCCTCGCAGATCCGCCGTTTCGACCTGCGCACCGGCGACACCATCTCCGGCCAGATCCGCCCGCCCAAAGAAGGCGAGCGCTACTTCGCGCTGATCAAAGTCGACGCCATCAACTTCGAGCCGCCCGAGGAAGCGCGCAACAAGATCTTCTTCGACAACCTGACGCCGCTCTATCCCAACGAGCGGCTCAAGCTCGAAACCGCGCGCGATAACTTCTCCGGCCGCGTGATGGATCTGCTCACGCCCATCGGCAAGGGCCAGCGCGGCCTGATCGTTTCCCCGCCGCGCACCGGTAAGACGATGCTGCTGCAGAGCATCGCCAACTCCGTCACCACCAACCATCCCGAAGTCTCGCTGATCGTGCTGCTGATCGACGAGCGCCCCGAGGAAGTCACCGACATGCAGCGCAGCGTGCGCGGCGAAGTGATCAGCTCCACCTTCGACGAACCCGCCACGCGCCACGTGCAGGTGGCCGAAATGGTCATCGAGAAGGCCAAGCGCCTGGTCGAGCACAAGCGCGACGTGGTGATCCTGCTCGATTCCATCACGCGCCTGGCGCGCGCCTACAACACCATCGTTCCGCCCTCCGGCAAAGTGCTCTCGGGCGGCGTCGATTCCAACGCCCTGCAGCGCCCCAAGCGCTTCTTCGGCGCCGCGCGCAACATCGAAGAGGGCGGCTCGCTCACCATCATCGCGACCGCGCTGATCGATACCGGCAGCCGCATGGATGACGTGATCTTTCGAAGAGTTCAAAGGCACCGGCAACATGGAAATCCACCTCGAGCGCAAGCTGGTGGATAAGCGCGTCTTCCCCGCCATCGACATCAACAAGAGCGGCACGCGTAAGGAAGAGCTGCTGCTGCCGAAGGAAGAACTCAACCGCGTCTGCATTCTGCGGAGCGTGCTCAACCCGCTCTCGCCGGTGGAAACCATGGAACTGCTGCTCGATAAGCTCGGCAAGACCCGCAGCAACGCGGAATTCCTGGCCTCGATGAGCGGCTAATTCTCGGTGTTCCGCGCAACTGAAAGCGCGTTATCGTATTCCTAGAATGTCTGAGCCCTATATTCGCGCTCGCGGGCTCTCGAAGGTCTATCGTTCGGGCGCAATCGATCTCACGGTTTTCGCCAATCTCGATCTCGAGGTCGAACAAGGCGAGATGCTGGCGCTGGTCGGCGAATCGGGCGCGGGCAAATCCACGCTGCTGCATCTATTGGGCGGTCTCGACACCCCTTCGGACGGTACGATATACTACGGAGATACAGAGATTTCGGGGCTCGCGGATGCGCAGAGGGCGGATTTCCGCAATCGGGAAATTGGATTCGTCTGGCAGATTCACTATCTTGCTGCCGGAATTCACGGCGCTGGAAAACGTGATGATGCCGTTGCTGATTCGGGGTGTCCCTCGTGCGCAAGCCGCATCGGAGTCGTTGGCGAGGTTGGATGAAGTGGGGTTGCGGCGCGCGGTCGCCATCATCGCGCCGGCGAATTTTCGGGTGGAGAGCAGCAGCGGGTGGTGCTCGCGCGCGCGCTGGTGGGACGAGCCCTCTGTTCTGCTGGCCGACGAACCCACCGGCAACCTCGATTTCCGGACCGGCGAGATGATCTTCGAACTGCTTGAAGGTCTGCACCGTTCGCACCAGCTCACTTCGATTTTCGTCACGCACAATATTTCGTTCGCGCGGCGTTGCGACCGGGTTTTGAACTTGGAAAGAGGCGGGTTCGCTTCCAGTACCAGTGATTCCGCAACCTGGAGGCGGGCCGGAGTATCTTTGAATTATAGGGGGCGTCACTTCTACTATGTTTGAGCGCTACACGGAAAAAGCGCGAAGAGTAATCTTCTTCGCGCGGTACGAGGCCAGCCAGTTCGGCAGCCCGTACATCGAGACCGAACATCTGCTGCTGGGGTTGCTGCGGGAAGACAAGGCGCTGGCCAACCGCTTCCTGCGGTCGCACGCGGCCGTGGAATCCATCCGCAAGCAGATCGAAGGGCACACCACGATCCGCGAGAAGGTTTCCACTTCGGTCGATCTGCCGCTGAGCCACGAGTGCAAGCGCGTGCTGGCTTATGGCGCGGAAGAGGCCGAGCGGCTGAATCACAAGCACATCGGCACCGAGCACCTGCTGCTCGGCCTGCTGCGCGAAGAGAAGTGCTTCGCCGCCGAGATTCTGCACGAGCGCGGACTGCGGCTTTCCACCATCCGCGAAGAGCTGCAGCGTTCGCAGAGCGAGAAGGTGGCGCAGCGTCCCAAGGAAAGCTCGCTGCTGGCCGAGTTCAGCCGCGATCTCACCCAGGCCGCCATGGACAACACGCTCGATCCGCTGATCGGCCGCGATTACGAACTGGAGCGCGTGGTGCAGATTCTCTGCCGCCGCACCAAGAACAATCCGGTGCTGATCGGCGAGCCCGGCGTCGGCAAGACCGCCATCGTGGAAGGTCTCGCGCAGCGCATCGCCGAGGGCGACGTGCCTTCGTTCCTGGCCGACAAGCGCATTCTGGCGCTCGATCTTTCGCTGATCGTCGCCGGCACCAAGTATCGCGGCCAGTTCGAAGAGCGCCTCAAGACCATCATGAAGGAGCTGATGGAGAATCAGAACGCCATCATCTTCATCGATGAGCTGCACACGCTGGTGGGCGCGGGTTCGGCCGAAGGCTCGCTCGACGCCGCCAACATCCTGAAGCCGGCGCTTTCGCGCGGCGAAATCCAGTGCATCGGCGCCACCACCCCGGCCGAATTCCGCAAGTCGATCGAGAAGGACCGCTCGCTCGAGCGCCGCTTCCAGGCCGTGAAAGTTCCGCCGCCGAGCGAGAGCGACGCCGTCAAGATCCTCTTCGGCATCAAGGACCGCTACGAGAAGTTCCACGCCGTGGCCTATACCGACGAAGCGATCGAAGCGGCGGTCTTCACCTCGAGCCGCTACATTCCCGATCGCTTCCTGCCGGACAAGGCCATCGATCTGATCGACGAAGCCGGCGCGCGCGTGAAGCTGCGCCAGACCACGCTTCCCGCCGATCTGGCCGATATCCAGAAGCGCATCAAGTTCATCGTGCATCGCATGGAAAACGCCATCGCGAACCACGAGTTCGAGAAGGCGCGCTTCTACTCCGACGAAGAGCGCAAAGAGCGCGAGAACATGCGCCAGTTGCGCGAGAAGTACAACCTGGACGATTCCTCCACCGGCTGCGTCACCAAGGACGATATCGAAGACGTGGTGGCGCGCTGGACCGGCGTGCCCATGACCTCGATCAAAGAAGAAGAGATCGCCAAGCTGCTGCGCATCGAAGACGAGCTGCACAAGCGCATCATCAGCCAGGAGAAAGCGATCTCCGCTCTGGCGCGCGCCATCCGCCGTTCGCGCGCCGGCCTGAAATCGACCAGCCGCCCGGCCGGATCGTTCCTGTTCCTGGGACCCACCGGCGTCGGCAAAACCGAAGTGGCGCGCGCTCTGGCGGCGTTCCTGTTCGGCAGCGAGAAGAGCCTGATTCGCTTCGACATGTCGGAGTACATGGAGAAGCATTCGGTTTCGAAGCTGATCGGCTCGCCTCCCGGATATGTGGGCTACGAAGAGGGCGGCCAGCTCACCGAGCGCGTGAAGCGCAATCCGTATTCGATCATCCTGCTGGATGAAATCGAGAAGGCGCACCCGGATATTTACAACATCCTGCTGCAGGTGTTTGAAGACGGCCAGTTGACCGACGGCCTCGGCAACCAGATCGACTTCAAGAACACGATCATCATCATGACCTCGAACCTGGGCGCGCGCTTCCTCGAAAAGCGCGGCCACCTGGGCTTCTCGGCGCCGCAGGGCGAAGGCACATCGGCCAAGATCGAGGATCATGGTGCGCAGCGAAGTGAAGAGGGCGTTCAATCCCGAATTCCTGAACCGCCTGGACGAAATCATTCTCTTCACGTCGCTCACCGATGACGACCTGATCAAGATCATGGACCTGCTGGTGGATCAGGTGAACATGAATCTGGAGGCCAAGCAGGTCAAGATCCGCCTGCTCCAAGGATGCGTCGAAGTACATTCTCGAGAAGACCTGCGGCGACCGCAGTTACGGCGCGCGTCCGCTGCGCCGCGCGCTGCAGAAGTACATCGAAGATCCGCTCTCGGAGGCGCTGATCCAGGGTTCGCTGCCGCGGCCTTCGGAGCTCGAAGTCTATCTCGGCGATACCGGCATCTTTTACCGCGTGCTGGGAGCGGAGCCGGGCGCCGAACCTGCAGCGGAGACTGTACCAGCCGCTGTGGCGGCCGAGCCGGCGCCGGGGACGCTGCTGTATACGTTCTAATCGCGAGAGTGATAATTCTGACGGCGCGAGACGAATTGCACGTCTTGATTGACCGCCTGCCGTTGGGGAACTGCACACGGCGCAACGCCTCTTGCAGTTCCTCTCGGAGGAATTTTTTGCTCCGGATTTTGCTGAATCGATTCGCCGGGGAATTGCTCAGTCGAATGCCGGAGAAATCATCGCCTGTCATAACTACGACGACATGGTGGAGAAGTTGCTGCGCGGTAGTAGGCGTGCGCTTTCCGTTCACCCCGGAAGCGCGGGCGCAGCTCCGCGCGATGGCGTAGCCCCTCTTACTTTCCCGGCCGAAACTCCAGACCGCCACCCGCTGTTTTCCACTCCATCGGTTCTGTCCGCGCGTAATACCAATCCAGCCACTCATCCCGATAATGGCTCGATAAGATCTGCCCCGATTGGCCGATCTGCACATTCATCGTCGAGCGGTTCCAATCGCCCAGATCCGCCGTCATGCGCATCGAAGGAGCAAGCTTGTTGGTCGTCTGCTTCACCGTCGTTCCCGCGCCGCTCATGGGCGTCGCAACGATGTCGAAATATCTTCCGACATAGGGGACGCGATGCACAACGGGATTCTCGATGCTGACGTTGAGATAATTTCCCCACCGCCACTTCTTCACATCCCTGCCCTGCATTCGCCGGCCCTCTTCCAACGCATCCACAAAGGCGCGCATCAGCATTTCGTCGTAATCCCGAAACCACCCGGCCGGACGCTGGCGCAAGAGCGTCTCCGCTCACCGCGGACGAGATCTGGATGTCGTACGGGCGCCGTTTCCCGGCGATGCGCGCTCCGCGGCGGCGGTGCGCACGTAGTGGAAGAGCAGATCCGCCATCAGCGGCGCCGCCGAATCCTTATCCATCTGGCCATCCCACTTGCGCAGCAGCGCGATGGCATCTTCCATATCCGGATCGTGCGCCTGGCGCTTGTCGTACGCCGCGACGATTTGTCCGGCCAGGAATTTCTCGAACCCCGAGTAGACATCCTTCTGGACCGCAATCATGTCCGCCGCGCGCCATCCCTGGCGCGCCGTGAGCAGATCGCGAATCTGCCGCGCGCGATACGGCGGCGCGAAATTTCCGTCCACGGTGTACGGATAGTTCAGCGGGAACGGGTTCTGGTTGGCGGTCGCGATGATCCCGCTGGGCGGGTTGAAGACGGAGGGCAACTCGGCGAAGGGAATGAATCCATCCCACTCGAATTTGCCCGACGCGCCGTCGAGCGGCACGCTCGCCCGAAAAACCGCGTCGAATCGGCAGTGTTCCCGCCGCGTGATAGCCGATGTTGCCGTCCACGTCGGCGTAAACGAAGTTCGAGCCGGGCCCGGGAAATCTCGCAAGCGCGGCATTGAACTCGGTCCAGTTCTGCGCCCGGTCGATATCCAGAATCGGATACTGCAGCACGCCCGGTTCGGACGCCGTCCAGCGCAACGCCATGAGCGCGTTGCCTTCGCGTAGCGAAGATCGGGCCGTGGCGCGTCACCCAGATCCTGAGTCTCGGTCGGCGCTGCTGCCTTTGACGCGGATGATTTCGCGCTCCTCGCGCGCCTGTTCCGGCTGCCCTTGATAAACGTAGCGGCCGGTGCGTTCGTCGATCTGTTCGATGTAGAGATCCTGCACGTCGAAGCCGAGATTCGTAATTCCCCACGCGATGCGCTGGTTGTGGCCGATCATGACGCCCGGGGTGCCCGGCAGCGCAACGCCCGACACATCGAGGCCAGGCGCCTCCAGATGAGTCATGTACCAGATGCCGGGCAGCGAATACTCCAAGATGCGGATCGTTCGAGAGCAGCGGCTTGCCCGAAGCCGTGTGGCGCCCGAGACGGCCCAGGCGTTCGACCCGGGTTGCACATCGCCGCCCGCGCGGATGGGAAACAGAAAGTTGACCTTATCGGCTTCGCCGCCCGCCAGCATGTTGCGCTTGATCAACTCGGTCCGCCAGGTGGTGGTGAGATCGCGAAACATGTGCAAACAGATCAGCAGCGTGTCCACCACGCTCCACGGTCGAGGCTGATATTGCAGCAAGCCTGAATTCGAGGGGCAGATTATCGAGATGGGTTGCGATGAACGCGTTCACGCCGCGGGCGTAGGCGGCGGCGGCGGCGCGGTCGGCCGCCGGCAGGGTGGTGTAGGACTCTTCCGCGATGCGGCGCAGCCGCATGCGGCGCGATTCCTCGTCGGATCTCGAGAGCGGATGGGCCGACAATCTCCGCCAGTTCGCCCGGCGGCAAAGCGCCGCAGAGCGTCCATCTGCCACAGCCGGTCTTGCGCGGTGACGTATCCCTGCGCGAATAGCGCGTCGTCCTGGTTCGCGGCGCGGATGTGCGGCACGCCACGTCCATCGAAAGCCACCGAGACCGGCGCAGTCACTTCGGCCGCGATCGTACCCGACCGCTGCGGCAGCGGCCGCCAAGCGAACCAGTAGATCAGCCCCGCCGCTGCCAGCACTGCGAGCAGAATGAGAATGATTTACAAGCTTTAATAAGACGCGGATCGCGGGATGGCTCATGAGCGTGGCGTAACTCAATCATAGCGGACGAGCGGACGGCGCTCTGGCAGTCCACGACGAGTCTCTGCTTGGGAAGCTTCCGTGCGTCCCCTCAGCAAAGGCAGACTAGTGCAACCGCAGGAAACGCAGGTAAAAAGCGGGCTTCCCTTTGCGCACCAGGTGATGGTACAGTTCTTGACAAGAAAAATGGGCGCCTCCCGGGGATACTAAAGGGTGCGCCCACCTACGTAACGGAGTTAGTTGGTTATCCGTTATGACGCACCAGTGGGGAATTGGTTAGAGGTTTCCGATAGAATTGTTCTCGGACCTGTGACCGATTCCCTATTTCGTCTTCTGCTGGTCGTGTTCCTCATCGCGATCAACGCATTCTTTGCCGGCGCCGAAGTTGCGCTGCTTTCCGTCCGCCACTCGCGCTTGCGCCAGATGGCGGAAGAGGGCCAGGCCGGGCGCGCAAGCCGCGCTCAATCTGCTATCCAATCCGGGACGTCTGCTATCCGTGACACAGGTCGGCGTTACTCTCGCCAGCCTGGGGCTTGGGTGGGCGGGCGAAGACACTCTTTACCGGATCCTGGTCGCTGCGTTGCATCCGGTGATCACCCCAGTTACCGCCGAACTGTTACACGGCGCTGTGTCTCGTAGCCTCATTTCTCGCCATCAGCTATTTCCATGTGTTTTCGGCGAGGTCGTTCCCAAGAATCTCGCCATCGCCAAGGCGGACCGCATGGCCGCCCTGGTCGCGCCAGCCCTGCTGGTCTTTTACCGCGCTTCGGTCCCATTCGTGGTGGTGATCGAGCGCTCCGCCAGCCGTTCTCACGCGCGCGGCCGCGCCCAGAACGGCCGGCCATTCCGGCGGACATTCCACCGAAGAGCTGAAGCTGATCGTCAGTTCCAGCCGCGGCCTCGGCTTTCTGCCCGAAGCGCAGGAGGACATGATCCATCGCGTGCTCGATCTCGAAACCGTGATCGCTGCGCGAGATCATGGTGCCGCGCAACGATATCGTCGCCATCGAAGTGAATGCCTCGCTCGATGAGGTGCTGCACAGCCATGATCCACGAAAAGCATTCGCGCCTGCCCGTGTAGGAAGAAAAGCCGGAAAAAATCATCGGCATCCTGCACTACAAAGACCTGCTGCCGATTTGGGAGGAGCGCCGCATGGCGATCCGCAGCGGCCGCCCGAGCCGCGCTTTTCGAATCGGACGGCTGCTGCGGCCGCTGCTGGTGGTGCCCGAAACCAAACCGCTTTCCCAGCTTCTTGAGGAGTTCCGCGCGGGCCGCTCCCACATGGCGATGGTGGTCGATGAGTTCGGAACCATCACCGGCATGCTGACAGTGGAAGACGTTCTCGAACAACTGGTGGGCCGCATCGAAGACGAGCACGACGAAAAGATCCAGCCGCGCGCCGCCGAAGCGGACGAGATAGAGCTCGATGGCGCCACCCGCATTCGCGACCTGGAGAACGAGTACGGAATCGAGATCCCCGGCGATGGCGGATTTGAAACCCTGGCCGGGTTCCTTTTGGCCCAGCTTGGCGAGATCCCGCAAGCCGGGCGCAGCGTAGATTTCGAAGGTAGGCGGTTCACAGTGCTCGCCATGGAGCGCAACCGCATCGCCCGTGTTCGTGCTGAGAAGATCGTACCGGCGCAGGCCCCTGCGACGGGGTAGAATTGGCAGAATCATGCGAACGATGTCGCCACAATGTTAGGCATTAACCGCCGCGCCGCGAGCTATACGTACAGCGCAGCCATGGTTCTTCTGCTGCTGTACCTGGTGTATCTGGTCCGTTCCACGCTCTTCATTTTCGTTGTGGCCCTGCTATTCGCCTACCTGCTTTCGCCGCTAGTGAATCTGCTCGACCGCTTCCTGCCGGGACGCACGCGCACTCCAGCGCTGGCGCTGTCGTACTTGATCTTTATCGGCTTGGGCGCTTTCCTGGTCATTCAGATCGGCACTACTGTGGTGGAGCAGGCTACCTCCTTGACGAAGAAGTTCCCCGACATGTTAGCCAGTTGGCAGCAGCCGACGCCGGGCGCGACACCGGGCGTGAACTCGCTCAAGGACGATTTGGTGGGTAGAGCGCGAGTGGAGCTGGCGAAGCGGTCCAACGATCTGCTTTCGCTCCTGCCGCAGCTCGGCCTCAAGTTCCTGACTGTCGCCAGCGACCTGATCTACCTCGTGATCATCCCGATCCTCGCCTTCTTCTTCTTGAAAGATGGGAAAGCCATGCGGGCGCACATCCTCGAAATTGTCGATCGCGGCCCGCGCCGCGAACTTCTCGATGAAATCCTGGCGGATATCGACCTTTTACTGGCCCACTACATGCGCGCGCTGTTCGCGTTATCGCTTGCGGCCTTCACTGCATACAGCATTTTCTTCTCGATCATGGGCGTGCCGTATGGACTGCTGCTGGCGGCCGTCGCCGCGATGCTCGAGTTCATTCCCATGCTCGGCCCGCTCACCGCGGGAGTCATCATTCTGGTGGTAGCGGGTGTTGGCGGCGCGCATGTCCTGGCGATCCTGATCTTCCTGCTGATCTACCGCGTGATGCAGGATTATGTGCTCTCTCCCCACTTGATGGGAAGCGGTGTGGAGTTGCATCCGCTATTGATTTTATTCGGCGTCTTCGCGGGCGCCGAAATCGCCGGCATCGCGGGAACCTTTCTCTCCGTGCCAGTATTGGCGTTAGTGCGAGTTCTCTACTTGCGTCTGCGCAAATCGCAGCTCACGGCGAGCATGGCCTAAATCCACCAATCCGCCTGCCCGCCAACCACCAGCCGCATTCCCCGGCATTCATGTTTTCAATTAGTTAGGAGTGGCGCCATCGTTGCATAAGTTGGGGACGAAAGCCGCAAAGGATCGCGGCAAAGTCGGAAGGAGGAAAGAAAATGAAAACCAGATTGCTCACTCTCGTGTTGATGGCCGGCGGCGTCGCGATGGCTGGCCCCCGCGTGTTTTTCGGGTTCGGTTTCGGCGCTCCGGCGCCCGTTCCGGTGTACGTGGCCCCTCCGGCGCCCGTCGTGACGGCATATGTGCCTCCAGCCCCCGGCGCTGGATATACGTGGATCGCAGGCTATTACGCTCCAGTTGGACCCCGTTGGGCATGGCACGCCGGATACTGGGCGCCGCGGCCTTTTATTGGCGCACGTTTCGTGGCCCCTCGCTATTACGGCGGAAGGTTCTACGGCGGCTATTGGCGCCGGTAAGCGTTCGCTCACTCTGGGCAGAAATAATGGTGATTCACGCATCGAGCCGACGGTGGCGCCGTCGGCTCTCTTTGTTGCCCGGGGGACGCGTAAGATAGATCTTGGCTTCCCTTCTCGAACTTCGCGGAATCTCCTGCACACTTTGCGGACATCGCGTGCTGCGCGACATTTCGCTATCGGTGGAAGCGGGCGAGACCGTCATGCTGCTGGGGCGCAGCGGATCCGGTAAGACCACCTTGCTGAAGACGGTGAATGGCCTGGTTCGGCCCGATTCCGGCGAGGTTCTGTTTGAGGGATCACCCGTCGCGTGAACACGACCCTATCCGGCTGCGGCGGCGCATGGGGTATGTGATTCAGGACGCCGGTCTGTTCCCGCATTGGACGGTGGAGGCCAACATCGGGTTGGTTCCGCGCCTTGAAAACTGGCCGCCCGCGCGCATCGAGGAACGCACGCGCGAGTTGCTCGCCGCAGTGGGGCTGCCGGAGGTCTTGCGCGCAGCGCTATCCGCGGCAGCTTTCGGGCGGGCAAAAGCAGCGCGTAGGAATCGCTCGCGCGCTGGCGGCCGATCCTCCACTGCTGCTGCTCGATGAACCGTTCGGCGCGCTCGATCCGATTACGCGCTTCGATCTGCAAAGGCAGTTTCTCGAACTGCGGCACACGGCGCGCCAATCGGCGCTGTTCGTGACGCACGATGTGCGCGAGGCGTTGATGCTGGGGACGCGCATCGCGCTGCTGAAGGATGGCGCGATCGATGTGCTGGCGACGCCGGAGGAGTTTCTGAGGGCGCAGACCAAGGAAGCGTGCGCGTTTCTGGCCGGGCTTGAGAGGAATCGTGGAGACACGATGTTTCCTGAGATTCTGGCGCTCACGCTGGAACATCTGAAGCTGGTCGCGATCACGGTTGCAATCGCGGCGGCGTTCGGGATTCCCGGGGCGGCGATGCTGGCGCGGCATCCGGCGGGGCGCCGGTGGGCGCTGTGGTTCGCCAATGTCGGGCAGACCATCCCGAGCCTCGCGCTGTTCGGCTTTCTGATTCCGGTTCCGCTGATCGGCGGGATCGGCCAGCGAACCGCCATTGTGGCGCTGTGCCTCTATGCGCTGCTGCCGATTTTGCGCAACTCGCTCACGGGAATCCTGGGGGTGGATGCGGCGGTCCGCGAATCGGCGGTGGCCATGGGAATGACAGCGCGGCAGATCTCTGGCAGGTGGAACTGCCGCTGGCGGCGCCTTCGATCATGGCCGGGGTGCGCATCGCAACGGTGACCACCATTGGAACGGCGACTATCGCGGCGGCGATCGGCGGCGGCGGGTTGGGAGTTTTTATCTTCCGCGGCATCGCAATGGTGGACTCCCGTACTATTCTGGCAGGAGCGGTTCCGGCGGCGATCTTGGCCATCGCAGCCGACGAGGTACTGGAATGGATCGAACGAAAACTCTCGCCGGCCTGATCTCTCTGCCTGGCTGCTGCGCTATACGGAGGCGGCTGCGGGCAGGCCGCCGGCGTTGGTGGTGGGGTCGAAAAACTTCACCGAGCAGGCATTGCTGGGCGAGATGCTGGCGCAGCAGATCGAGCGGCGGCTGCACGTCAAAGTGGAGCGCAAACTCAACCTGGGAGGAACGCTGCTGGCGCATCGGGCGCTGGTCAACGGCGATATCGATCTTTACCCCGAGTACACCGGCACGGCGCTCACGGCGGTTTTGAAGCAGCATCCGATGCAGGATCCGGCCGCAGTGCTGAACGCAGTGCGGGCGTTGTATGCCAGCGAGTGGAAGCTGGATTGGCTCGATCCGCTGGGCTTCGACAATACATTCGCCATGATCGTCACCGGCGACGGAGGCGCGGGCGAGCCACCTGAAGACGCTCTCCGATGCCGCGGCGGCGCACCCCTGGCGTCTGGGCGTGGGTTACGAATTCGCCGGGCGGCCGGATGGGCTCGATGGCTTGCTCTCCACATACGGCATCCACATGGCGGCGACGCCCCAGACGATGGATTTGGGGCTGCTGTACACGGCGCTCGAAGGCAAGCAGGTGGATATGATCGCGGCCAGCGCGACGGATGGCCAGATCTCCAAAATGGATGTCGCAATGCTACAGGATGACAAACATTACTTTCCGCCGTATCAATGCGCAGTAGTGGTGCGCGAAGCCACGGAGGCGCGGCTGCCGGGACTTGCGCGCGGCGCTGCAGGAATTATCGGGCAAAGATCTCCGATGAAAAAATGCGCAGGTTGAACTACGAAGTGGATGTGGAGCATCGGCCGGAATGGAAAGTAGCGGGGGAATTTTTGGACGGAAAATAGACGGAGCGTAAGCGCCGCTGCCATCGGCCGTAACGCTTGAAACGTTCCTAGAGCAGGCGAGACGTTTACACAAGGGTTAACGGTTTGCACAGAGTCCGACAGCGGCGACCGCCACTGGAGGACCTGCGATGCGATCTCAACATAACCTTTTTCTTTCTGTTTGCGCTTGCCGCGGCCGCTTTGGCGGGTGACAGTTCGAAGAAACCTTCCACCTCGAGTGAGGGCGAATCGTCGATCCGCGTGGATGTAAGGATGGCGCTGGTGCCCGTCACCGTAACCGACCCCAACGGACGTAATGTGACCGGTCTGCGGCGCGAAAACTTTAGTCTATTGGAGGACAAACAACCGCGCGATATCGCCTCCTTCAGCCGGGAAGATCAACCGATTACGGTTGGCTTGGTTTTCGACTGCAGCCGCAGTATGTCAGATAAGTTTGCGGTGGCGCGCGAAGCTCCGGCGCAACTTTACCGGCAGCTCAATGACAGAGATGAGAGCTTCCTCATTACGGTTTCCGATAGGCCGGCATTGCGACAGACGCTAACATCGGATTTTGCGGAGCTGCAGAATGCGCTGTTTTTCACGAATCCCAACGGATCCACCGCGCTACTCGACGGCGTATATCTGGGGCTTACGCACATCCGGAAGGCGCGCAATCCGCGGCGCGCGCTGATAGTGGTTTCGGACGGGGGCGACAACAACAGCCGTTATACATTAGGTGAGTTGAAAAAGATCGCGCTGGAATCGGACGCGCAGATTTTTTCTATCGGCCTGCACTTAAACCCGGCCACGGTGGAAGAGCGCGACGGACCCGAGCTCTTGGGCACGTTGGCGCGCACGAGCGGCGGAATCCATTATTCGATCGGGAGAGTGAATGAGATGGCCGGCGCCCTCGCAATGATCGGCACAACGCTACGCAATCAATACGTGCTGGGTTACTATCCGCCCTCGAGCGCGCAAAGCGGGAAGTACCACAAAATTACGGTACATCTGAAACTGCCGGCCACCCTTCCGCCCTTGCACATCTATGCGCGCGCGGGATATTACGCACCGGAACGTTGACGAGAACGTCTATTTTCCTCAGGCGGCGTTATATACTCGCCTGAGGAGCGAACCAACGTGAAGCAACTTGTTACATACTCGCTGATGGCGGGCATGATTTTAGCCGCGGCATTCGGCCAAGGCCAGGGCATCGATAAAAAGAAGCTGATGACGGACAACGCGAAGAGTCCGGGCACGGAAACCGCGACGACCATCGGCGGGAAGCAGATCTGGATCTATTACCACGCGCCTTCAGCAAAATCGCGCAAAATCTTCAACGGCGCGGGCGCCTTGCAACCGGACGACAGCATCTGGCGGCTGGGCGCGGATTACGCCACTGTGCTACATACCGGCGCCAACCTCGATCTCAACGGCCTGGCGGTTCCGGCGGGCGATTACAGCTTGTATGTTTCCCTCGATAAGGGGAAGTGGGAACTGATCGTGAACAAGAAAACCGGGCAATGGGGAATCAATATGGACGGCACCACGACGGACGCGCCCGGCGACGAATTGGGCCGGACGGCGATGACGATGGCGAAAACTCCGAGCCCGGTGGAAACGCTGAAGATCGATCTATCGCACGCGGGCGGGAATCGTGGCAAGCTATCGGTGGCGTGGGAGAACGTTGCGGCATCGGTTCCGTTTACGGTGAAGTAGGTTTGAGGAAAGCGGCTCGCGGCGCGGGAAGGCCCGCGGGCCGCTACAATAAACGTATGGCGTTGTTGGACGGTCTTGCGGTGGATCGCCGGTTTATGGAGCGGGCGGAATTAGGCGCGAGATCTAACGACCGCCAGTATTGGCTTTCCAAGACTCCAGCCGAGCGCTTCGAGGCGCTGGAGATTCTCCGGCAGATCGCTTATGACTACGATCCGGCTACCGCGCGACTTCAGCGAGTTTTTGAGATTGCTCAACTCAAAAACCGCTAAATATTTGCTTGTTGGCGGGTACGCAGTCAATTACTACGGGTATTCCCGATCAACCGGCGATCTCGATATTTGGATTGGGTCGGGGCCCGAAAACGCCGAGGTTGTTTGCTCGGCGTTGCGCGAATTCGGATTCCTGTCTGCGAATCCTGAGATGCTTTCCACGCCAAATCAGATTATCCGCATGGGAGTGCCGCCGCTACGGCTTGAAATTCTCACTTCGATTTCGGGCGTGGATTTCGGCGAGTGTTATGGCCGGCGGGCGCAGGTGGACGTCGATGGCCTGACCATCCCGGTGATTCAACTGGAGGACCTGCGGATCAACAAAAGAGCGGCGGGGCGCGCGAAAGACTTAGCCGACCTGGAGGAATTGCAGTAGCCAGAGCGCGCAGGACTGCGCAACGCCCACCCTATCCTACTTCGATAATCCGGCCGATATGTAAGTTGAAGCTTGCCAGAGCAGGCTTGGCCTAACAAATTATGCGCCGGATCCGCTTCCTTTTATTGACCGCGCTGCTGGTGGCGCTTTTCGCCGAACGGGCGCATGCCGCAGCTTCGGATATCGCACTGACGCCCGGTTCGCTCAACTTTACGTATCAGATCGGCGGGACAGAGCCTGCCTCGCAATCGCTCGGAATCAAGAGCACCGGGTCCACAGCCCTGGCGTTTACCATCAGCGTGACCCAGCCAGTAGTCTGTAGCGCCCCGTGCGTGACGGTATCGGCCAACTCGGGGACGACGCCAGCCACGCTGCAAGTTTATGCGAATCCGTCCGGCCTTGCCGCCGGGGCGTATGCGGCGAACATCACGGTCAATGCGCCGTCTGCGGTAACGGTGACACAGAATGTTAGTGTCACACTCACGGTTGGCAACCCTGCATCGGCGTTGTCCACGAGCGCCACCACGCTCCCATTCACCTACACTACGGGCGGCGGCCCAACGGCGCAGTCGTCGACGGTGGTGATCGCCAC
Organism: Bryobacterales bacterium; assembly: GCA_963763545.1. Classification (GTDB taxonomy): domain Bacteria; phylum Acidobacteriota; class Terriglobia; order Bryobacterales; family Bryobacteraceae; genus PALSA-243. The sequence continues at coordinate 59,345 of CAVXPE010000007.1, read as the reverse complement.
CAATGGAAACGCGCTGACGGCGACGGTCGCAGTCTCGGGTGGGACTTGGCTAAAGGCAACCCCAACGGGGAGTATCGCATTGCTGGGACTGCCGGAAACGTTGACTATCACAGCCGACGCCGCGGGCCTGGCGCCCTCGCTTACGCCTTATAAGGGCACGGTGGTGGTTTCCTCGACGAATGCGTCGAATAAGAGCGTAACGATCAATGTAACTCTGACCGTCAGCGCCGGGGTTCCCACCATTGCGGCATCGAACGGGATCTGGCCCCCTGGAGCTCCCGCCGGCGGTTCGTCGGCCGTCACTATTACGATTACAGGCACAAACTTCACGGCGGCTTCCACGGCAATTAGCGGTTCGACGCCGCTTACGCCGGCCACGGTGGTCAATTCCACTACGATGCTGGCGACCGTTCCGGCCGCACTAATGGCATCCCCTGGAAATCTGCCGATCACGATTCAAACGCCAACGGCAGCCTCGGCATCCGCGCCGGTGAGCTTCACGGTTTACAATCCGGCGGTGCCGCAAGTGTGGGCAGTAGTCGATAGCGCCAGCTACGCCTCAGGGACCGTTTCGCCCGGCGAGATCATTACGATTTACGGCGCCGGATTGGGGCCGGCAGGAGTTACTTCATTTTCGGGAACGTCGGTACCGATCAGCCTGGGAGTCGCGGGAGCAAATACCTCCGTGATCATCGATGGAAACGCGGCGCCGGTGCTTTATACGAGCCCGACGCAAATCGGTTGCATTGTCCCCTTGGCGGTAGCGCCGGGAACGGCGAGCGGGGCGCAGGTCAATCTGATTGTGACGTACAACGGAGTGGCCGCCGCGATGCCGTTCCAGGTGAACGTAGCGGCGACGAATCCGGGCGTCTTCACGCTTGGACCTTCCGGGCAGGGCGCCATTTTGAATATCAATACCAGCGTCACGCCCAACGACTATTCGGTTAACGGCGTGAAGAATACGGCTGCGGCCGGCTCGTGGGTGGCGATCTATGCGACGGGCTTCGGAGTGACAACCTGCACTTCCGCTCCGAGCAGCGCATGCGATTCGCCGGCGCCGACAGAATCGCAATTCGTCGGCGGCGGGGTTGTCACGCCAGTGGGCACGGTTTCGGTGACGATCGGCGGCCAGGCGGTGACTTCTCCTGTTGCGGTTGTGCCCGTTGGTTCGGTGATCGGGCTGTTGCAGATCAACGCGCAGGTTCCTGCAAACGTGACAGCGGGCAACGCGGTTCCGGTCGTGGTTTCGATCGGCGGCGTCAGCAGCGCCGGGCTCGCCACGATGGCAGTGAAATAGCCGCGGGCCCCGTCCGGCGACAGCAGTGCGCGGCCCGGCGGCATTCTGTCCCCATCCTTCCCCCGAGACACGTTTCTTCAAACTGCCGCACGCTTGCTACCCTATAGGTTCACTATGATCAAACCCAAGAAAGTGGCTCTCGCCTATTCAGGCGGGCTGGATACCTCTGTCATCATTCCGTGGCTGAGGGAAAATTATGGCTGCGAAGTGGTGGCCGTGTGCGGCGATATAGGCCAGGGCGGCGATGAACTCACCGGCCTCGAGGAGAAGGCGCGCAAGACGGGCGCTTCCGAAGTTTACGTCGAAGACATGCGCGAGGAGTTCGTCTCGCAGTACCTTTGGAAACTAGTACGCTCGGGCGGCGTGTACGAGCACAAATATCTGTTGGGAACATCCATCGCGCGGCCGCTCCTCGCCAAGAAGCAGGTGGAAGTGGCGCTGGCAACAGGCTGCGATGCGCTGGCTCACGGCTGTACCGGCAAGGGCAATGACCAGGTACGCTTTGAGCTCACTTACAAGGCTTGGGCGCCGCAACTCGCCGTCATCGCGCCGTGGCGCGAGTGGGACATCGTATCGCGCGAAGACGCCATCGAGTACGCGCGCAAACATAACGTGCCCATCGCGCAATCGACGACGAAGATCTACAGCCGCGACCGCAATATCTGGCATATTTCGCACGAAGGCGGCGCGCTCGAAGACCCTGCCAACGCAGCGCCAGACGAGATCTGGATGCTCACCAAGAGCCCGAACGACGCGCCTGATAAGGCGGGCGAGGTCACGATCGGCTTCGAAAAGGGAACGCCGGTCTCGGTAAATGGCAAGTCGATGAAGGCGTTCGAACTGCTCGAAACACTCAACCAGATCGGAAGCCAGCACGCCATCGGCCGCATCGACCTGGTGGAGAACCGGTTCGTGGGGATGAAGTCTCGTGGCTGTTATGAGACGCCGGGCGGAGCGTTGCTCATGTTCGCGGTGCGCGAATTGGAAGCTCTGGCGCTCGACAAAAGCACGCTGCATTACAAGCAGAAGCTGGCGCTCGATTGGGCTGAAATGGTTTACAACGGCCTGTGGTTCACGCCGTTGCGCGAGGCGCTGGATGCGTTCTTCGACAAGGTTGCCGAGCCGGTGACCGGCGAAGTGAAGCTGCGGCTATACAAGGGCAATATCGAGCCGCTCAGCCGCAAATCGCCGTTTTCGCTTTACTCACTCGATATCGCTAGCTTTACCATGGGCGCAAGCTACGACCAAAAGGACGCGCTGGGCTTCATCAACCTCATCGGACTGCCGATCAAGGTACGCGCCGGGCTTGCGGCGAAATCTACCGGTCAAGCCGTTCCCGGACAACCCAAATGAAGCTGTGGGGAGGGCGTTTCGCGGATGCGGCCTCTGACGTATTCGAGCGATTCTCGGGCTCGCTCCATTTCGACTGCCGATTACTCGACGCCGACGTGCGCGGGTCGCAGGCGTTCGCGCGGGCGCTCGAGCATGTCGGCATCCTGAGCGCGGAGGAGCGCGCGGCGATCGTGCGCGCGTTCGATGAGATCCGCGTCGAGGCAGCGAATCCAATATTCTTTGAAGGCGCAGCGGATGAAGACGTCCACACGCTAGTAATCCGCAAGCTAAAGGAGCGCGCGGGAGCAGTGGCGGATAAGATCCACACTGGACGCAGCCGCAACGAACAGGTGTCGCTCGACACTCGTCTGTGGTTGCGCGAAGAGTGCGACCGCGCGCGGGATCTCCTACGGCACGCGATGACGGCGCTACTCGATCTGGCGGAGCGATATCCCGGCGCGGTCATTCCCGGCTACACGCACATGCGACGGGCCCAGGCGGTGCTGTGGCCGCACTACCTGCTCGCGTATTTTGAGATGTTCGCGCGCGATTGGGAACGCTTCGGCGAAGCGCGCGAGAGAGCCAACGTGCTGCCGCTCGGATCGGGGGCGCTGGCGGGCAGTGGGTTTCCATTCGACCGCGAAGCGATGGCGCGCGATCTGGGGTTCGATTCGATCACGCGCAACAGCATGGATGTCTCCGGCGATCGGGATTTCGCCCTCGACTTTTTATACGCGGCAAGCGTGACGATGATTCACTTGAGCCGACTGGCCGAGGATTGGATTCTCTACTCGAGCGAGGAGTTCGGCTGGATGGAACTCGGCGACGGCGTCACTAGCGGATCGAGCCTGATGCCGCAGAAGAAGAATCCGGATTCGCTCGAGCTGATTCGCGGCAAGTGCGGGCGAGTGATCGGCAGCCTGACGTCGCTTATGGTCACCATGAAGGGTTTGCCAATGACCTACAATCGCGACATGCAGGAAGACAAAGTCCCGCTGTTCGAAGCGGCCGATGAAGTCGCTGGCGCGCTCGAAATGGCTCGAGTGACGATCGAATCGGCGAAGCTCAATCCCGCAAAACCTGAGGCGGCCGCCGAAGAGAGCTGGGTGGTGGCGACCGATCTCGCCGAGGCGCTTGCGCGCGCGGGGACACCATTTCACCAGGCGCATCAGATCGTGGGACGGTTCGTGCTCGAGAGCGTACACGCAGGCAAGCGACCGTCGGATTGGACGGCGGAGGAGATGCGCGCGTTCGCGCCGGAGTTCACGGGCGATTTCGCGAAGTTGCTCGACCCGCGGCCTGGGATGCAATCCCGCGAAGTGGCCGGCGGCACGGGACCGAACGCGGTGGCCGCGGCGCTCGCGGAGGCGCGCGTGCGCCTGGCCAGCATGGCATGAGCCAATGAGCAAGAGCTATCGCCAGGGACAGATTCTCAAGCTGATCCGCGCCAAGCGCATTACCACGCAGGAAGAACTCGCTCAGGAGTTGAAGGCGCAGGGCATCCCGGCTACGCAGGTGACGCTCTCGCGCGATATCCGCGATTTGCGTCTGGCGAAGACGCATGAAGGATATCGGGAGATGGTGGGCGAAGAGAGCGGGCCGCAATTCGCGATGCTGGCCGGGGAGTTCCTGCTTGACGTGCGCTGCGCTCAAAACCTCGTGGTGCTTCGCACGGCGCCGGGCCATGCGAATTCGGTGGCGGTTGCGCTGGATAACGAGGAGTGGCCTGAGGTGGTGGGGACCATCGCGGGCGACGATACCATTCTGGTGATTGCTCCGGATACGGACACGGCAAGCGCTGTCGGCGAGAAACTGCTGGGGATTTTGCGGACGGGATAAAATAGCCCGACTTCGCATGGCGTTATAATGGCCCTCCATGAAGCGCTTCGTCACGGTTATTTTGCTCTTCTCGGCCGCTGCGATTTCCGCAGACGCGCCAATCGATCCTTCGGTTCTCAGTTCGTTTCAGTGGCGTAGCGCAGGCCCCAATCGCGGCGGGCGTTCCACCGCGGCCGCGGGCAGTACCGCGCGTCCTCTCGAATACTATTTCGGCGCCACTGGCGGCGGGTTGTGGAAGACCACCGATAGCGGAATCACGTGGCGGCCGGTGACCGATGGACAGATTCATAGCTCATCGGTAGGCGCAGTGGCGGTGGCGGCATCGAATCCGGACGTGGTCTATATCGGCATGGGTGAGACCGAACTGCGCGGCAACATCATGCAGGGCGACGGTGTGTATAAGTCCACCGATGCGGGGCGCACGTGGAAGCACATGGGCTTGGAAAACACGCAGGCGATCGCGCGTGTGCGCATCAGCCCGACGAATCCCGATCTGGTGTTCGTAGCGGCGCTGGGGCATCCCTATGCGCCCAATGCGGAGCGCGGAGTCTACCGCTCAAAAGACGGCGGACAAACCTGGCAGCAGATTCTGCGTCGCGACGATCGCACGGGCGCGGTGGATATTTGCCTCGATCCGAACAATCCGAGCGTGATCTACGCCTCGCTATGGGAAGTGAATCGGACGCCATGGGGGCTAACAAGCGGCGGTCCCGGCAGCGGCTTGTTCAAGAGTACGGATGGCGGCGATACGTGGAAGGAGATCACCCGCAATCCGGGACTGCCGCAGATCGACAAGAGCCCGAAGTGGGCGAAAAGCGGACTGCGCGAAGAGGGCAATCCGGGGATTATCGGTAAGATCACGGTCGCTGTGTCGGGGGCCGACTCCAACCGCGTCTATGCAGTCGTGGAGAACGCCAACGGTGGCGTCTTCGCTTCCGACGATGCCGGAGCCACATGGAAGAAAGTCAGCGACGATCACAATATCAAGCAGCGTTCGTTCTATTTCGGCCGCGTGTACGCCGATCCGAAAAATAAGGACGTCATGTACGTGTGCAATGTGGCGCTGCATAAGTCAACCGACGGTGGCAAGACTTATCGCACGGTGCGAACGGCGCACAGCGACAATCACGATATGTGGATCGATCCGAGCAATCCGCTGCGGATGGTCGAAAGTAACGACGGCGGCGGGGCGGTGAGCGTCAACGGCGGCCTGACTTGGACGGGTTTGGAGTTTCCCACGGCGCAACTCTATCACGTGGCGGTTACGCACGAGATTCCATATCACATTTGCGGCGCGCAACAGGATAGCTCTACCATTTGCGTGCCCAATTCGGGCGGCGGACGCGGCGGCGGTGGTGGCGGAGGACGCGGCGGCGGCAACACGTACAGCGCGGGCGGCGGCGAAAGCGGATATATCGCGACAGACCCGCTAAATCCGAACATCTTCTACGCAGGCAGCCAGGGCGCGCTGCTTACGCGCTTCGATCGGCACACGAGCACCTCGCGCGACGTGCAGGTATATCCACTGTTCTTCTCGGGCGAGTCTGCGGGATCGCTGCCGGAGCGTTGGCAGTGGACTTACCCGATCGTGTTTTCGCCGCTGAATGCTGGAACGATCTACACGTCGTCGCAACACTTATGGAAAAGCACGGACGAAGGACATAGCTGGCAGAAGATCAGTCCGGACCTGACGCGCAACGATCCGAAGACGCTCGGCGATTCCGGCGGACCGATCACGCACGATCAGAACGGGCCCGAGATTTACGGGACAGTCTTCACCATCGCACCCTCGCACAAAGAGGAGAACACGATCTGGACGGGCTCCGACGATGGACTAATTCAGATCACGCGCGATGGCGGCAAAACTTGGAGTAATATCACGCCGCCGGCAATGCCGCATTACGGGCGCGTCAGCTTGATTGAAGCCTCTCCGAACGATGCGGCCACAGCCTACGCGGCGGTGAAGAATTATCAGATGGATGACCGCGCGCCCTATCTTTATCGCACGCACGATTACGGGAAGACATGGACGAAGATTGTTAACGGGATCGCGGCGGACGATTACGTGCATGCTGTGCGCGAGGATACGGTACGCAAGGGGATGCTGTTTGCGGGAACGGAGCATGGCATTTATGTCTCATTCAACGATGGAGATACGTGGCAATCGCTGCGCCTGAATCTGCCGGATGTGCAGGTGTCAGATATCATCATAGCGGGGAACGACGTGGTGATCGCTACGCATGGCCGTTCATTCTATGTGCTGGACGACATCACACCCATGCGACAGTTCATGCCCACTCTGACCAGCGAAGCAGCGCACCTGTTCCATTCGACGGCGGCCGAGCGCAACGTGAGCCAGGCGCGCATCGATTACTACTTGTCGAAGCCGGCGCAAAAAGTGGTGGTCGAGATTGTCGATGACAAAGGCCAGGTCGTTCGCAGCTTCACCGGGACGCCCAACGATCAGGGCGGCCGCGGTGGCCGGGGCGGGCGTGGCGGACGAGGCGGAGGCGCGGCGGGCGATGCTCCGGCGCCGGACGATGCGGCAGCGACGGACGACGCGTTTGCAGGCGGAGGCGGACGCGGGCGCGGCGGCGAATCCAGTGGCGCCGGACAAAGCGGGACTGAATCGGTTCCAGTGGGATATGCGTTATCCGGGCGCGAAGACATTCAATGGGATGATCTTCTGGGGCGCGAACACGCAGGGGCCCGAAGCCGTTCCAGGAACTTACACGATTCGCTTAAATGTCGATGGGCAGACTTACTCGGATAAGATTCAGCTCGAGAAAGATCCGCGTCTGGATAACATCACTGTCGCCGATCTTAAGGAGCAGTTCGACCTGGCTTTGAAAGTTCGCGACGAAGTCACAGCCTGCAATGACATGGTGATCGAGATTCGCGAATTCAAGAAGCAGATGGACGATCGGCTGAAGGGGTCGAGCGATGCTGCGCTGAAAACCGGGCTGGATGCGTTCCGCGCGCGAGCTTTCGGCGGTGGAGGAAGACCTCTACCAGGTGCGCAACCAGAGCGGGCAGGATCCGCTGAATTTCCCCATCAAACTGAATAATAAGATCGCGGCGCTGAGCAGCTCGATCGAGCATGGCGATGGCAAGCCGACGGCGGCGTCGTACGAGGTGTTCGACCTGCTGACGAAGCGGCTACAGGAGCAGCAGGCGAAGCTGGATGCGATCGTGAAAGCGGATTTGCCGCGGGTGAATAAGATGCTCGCGGACAAGAAGCTCAATCCGCTAACGCCGACGACGACGGAGACTCCAGAGCCGAAACCGGCGGGGAACTGACGTGCAACGCAGGGGCTTTTTACAAAGCGCGGCGGCGGGCGCATTGGCTGCATCCGCTGCGCCGCCCGCCGATCGCAAGATGATCGGCATCCAGGTGGGCGCGGTTTCGTTCGTGGATGAAGGGGTCGAGAAGGTACTCGACGTGGTGCAGCAGGATGGCGCCGTCAACACCCTGTTCATCGCGACGTTCACCTACGGCCGCGGCATCGCCGGGCGCCAGGTTCCCGGGCAGCCGCTGCCCGATCATGGCAAGCGCGAGTACGACACCAACACGTTCCACGGCGGCAGCTATACGCGCATCCATCCGCAGTATTACCGCGACACCATCCTCACCGATTTCCGCGCGCCGGAGTTCGGCGATTTCGACGTGCTCGAGGCCGTGCTGCCCTCGGCCCGCAAGCGGGGCATGAAGACAATCTGCTGGTTCGAGGACGTGTGGCGGCGCGACGTGCCACGGGTTGCGGAGGCGCAGGAGGTGCAGTTCGATGGCACGAACTCGGTCACGCTATGCTTCAACAACCCGAACTACCGCAACTGGCTGTTGGGCGCGGTGGAGGATTATGCGCGGTCGTATGAGATCGACGGCATCATGTGGGGTTCGGAGCGCGAGGGCGCGTTCTCCAACATGCTGCGTGGGACGAACCCGCGCACGGTGACGTGCTTTTGCCAGTTTTGCCAGGCGAAGGCGCGGAACCGGGGCGTGGATGTAGGGCGGGCGCGCGCGGGGTTTGAAGCGCTGTCAGCATTTATCGAAGCCGGCCGGCAGAATAAACGGCCTATCGACGGTTACTATGTCACACTGTGGCGCCTGATGCTTCGGTATCCGGAGTTACTCGCCTGGGAGATGCTTTGGACCGATAGCTTACGCGAAACTTACGCAGCGATGTACCAGCGAGTGAAATCGATGAAGCCCGCGGTCGGCGTGGGCTGGCACATCTGGCATAACAATTCCTTCAGTCCGATTTACCGCGCGGAGCAGGACCTATCCGAGTTACACCAATATTCCGACTTCCTGAAGATGGTGATGTATCACAACTGCGGCGGAGAGCGGATGGCAGGCTATATCCGGAGCGTGGGACGCACGATGTATGCGCGATCTACCTCAGCAGGAATTGCTCGATTTTCACTATCGCGTGCTGGGGTACACGCAAGAGAAGCCGCTTGATGAGTTGGCGAAGGCGGGCTTCTCGGCCAATTACGTTTACGAAGAGGCCAAGCGTGCGCGCGAGGCGCTGAATGGGACGAAGACGCAGCTGTGGCCGGGCATCGATATTGACATTCCGACGAATGTGAATCTGTCCAGCCGCTCGACGCCCGAGGGAACGCGAGGAGCGGTGCTGGCGGCGTTCCGCGCGGGGTCGGATGGCGTGCTGCTCTCCCGCAAATATTCCGAAATGCGCATGGAGAATCTCCGTGCGGCGGGGGCGGCGGTACGAGAGTTAGGGTTCGCTTAACATGAGCGATCAATCCGTTCGATTCGAGGGCAGCCAGCCCATTTTACGTGTAGAGAACATGCAGGCCGCACTGGATTTCTACGTGAATCAGTTAGGCTTCACCAACGCGCCATGGGGAACGGATGAATTTACGAGCGTGACGCGCGACCGCGCCGGCATTTACCTATGCAAAGCGGGACAGGGCCGCGGCGGAGCCTGGGTATGGATTGGCGTTGAGGATGCGCAAAAGCTATACGAGGAGTATCTGGAACGCGGCGTACCGATCAAGCTGGCGCCGGCGAATTATCCGTGGGCGCTAGAGATGCACGTAGAGGATCCGGACGGCAACGTGTTGCGGCTGGCGTCGGAGCCCCTCGCAGCTTCACAAATCGATGACGACATCGCGAATGGGTTGTGAGCAGCAAATCAAGACATTGCCATCAGCGGGCTCGTCTAGCGGCTCTGGTCCGTAGACAACGGCTCCCGAGACCAAACCGCTCTCACAGCTGTGACACACGCCCGTGCGGCACGCCCAACGGACCGGAACGTCGCACGCTTCGGCCAATTCCAAAATGCTCTGGTAGGCAGGCGCCTTCCAGTGTGCGGCGATGCCGCTACGCGCGAATGAGACCAGCGGACCGGTGTCAGCGTCGTCCTTGGGCAAATGCGGAATTCGCATCGCCGCGCCGACGACGCCAGGAGTCATCGGCTCGCTGCCGTTGAAGATTTCGATGTGAATCCGTTCCGGCGAGACACCGAACGCCGTAAGGGTCGCTTTCATGTCTGCCATGAAGCCAGTCGGCCCGCAGAGATAGACGTCCGCCTCACGTGGAACCCCGGTTTCCTCGAACACCGCTTTCGAGAAGCGACCAGCGTCGTCAAAATCCTCGCCTAACTTATCGAGCGAACCGGGCCTGCTGTAACAAACGTAGCTGCGGCCGTGCGGGAGGGCGAGCATCAGCCGTCGGACTTCGGCGGCAAAGGGATGATGCTCTCGATCTCGAGCTGCATGCAGCCATAAGACCTGCCGTGCCGAGCGGGCCGCCGCCAGCGCGTACAGCATCGCCAGAACAGGCGTCACCCCGATTCCCGCGCTGAGGAGGACTACCGGCCGGTCACCAGACTCCAGAATGAAGCTTCCGCGCGGCGAACTGACATCGAGAGCATCGCCCACCTGGACATGCTCCCGCAGCCAGGCGCCGGCCGCCCCATTCGGTTCGATCTTCACGCTGACTCGATAGCGCTCGGTCGAAAGAGGACCCGAGAGCGAGTAGCTTCGAAAAAGCGGCGAGCCCCCGATGCTCGGCTGAAGACGCAAGACTACGTACTGGCCCGGCATAGCCGTTTGCAGCGACTGACCGTCCGTACTTTGCATCGTCAGCGAGAGGACATCCGCGGACTCCCGATCGATCGCCGTCACCGCGAGCCGGCGAAATCCTGGCGCCGCCGGATGCGCGGCAGCTTCCGGCACGAGCCCGGCGTTTCCACTTGTCGAGCTCTGCAACAATGCCTCGAAAGACCCGCGCCATCCGGGCGAAAGCGCCGCGATTCGCACCGCCCGTTCCAGTCGGTCGCGAGCATGATCGGGTGAATAAAGGAGCGCGTTGATCTCTGCAACGGTCATTCGCTCTTCGGCCTCTCCGATCTTCACGATCTCGTCGCCGGCGCCCACTTCACCTTCCTGTAACACTCGGAAGTAGAACCCCGGCCGTCCGCTCGATGTCAGCAGCGCCGGCATCCGGGGTTCGTTCATCCGAATGCCGACGCGATAGCAGGTAACGCGAGGTTGAGTGACTTCGAAGAGCGCGCTGCCGATCTGATAACGGTCGCCGATGCAGACGGCATCGTCTTGCAATCCCTCGATCGTGAAGTTCTCGCCGAACTGCCCGCGGACGAAGTCGGCCCTCTTTAGCTGCTCCTGCCAATAACGATACGACTCCATCTGATACACGAAGACGGCTCGTTGTTCGCCCCCATGCCCGGCAAGATCGCCTTGACCATCTCCCTCCAGATTCAACCGACCAGCCCGGCAGCGGCCACGCACCGGATCCTTCCAGATCCCGGTGTGCACAGTGCGACCCCTCCACTCGATGTCTCGCGGAAGTCCGACGTTTACAGACAGTAGTCGAGCCATGTCGCCACCTTCTTGGAAACTCCCTAGCCGCTCGCAAGTGGGAGTGCCTCGGCGACGTCGAGATCGCGATCAGGGCTGTGCGAAATCACTATCTGACTCTTGCTAGGACGTCTCCGCTGTCGGCGATCCAGCCGCTCGCCGCGTTACCTAAGATGCTGTGTCGCGGACAAAGGTGGCAAGGCAATCCTCCTGGAAGGATCGCTAGAATACATCTCACTTGGGATGCGGGTGAGAAGACGGCGGCGATAGGACGCCTCTTCCACGCTGGGATTCAGACGCGGTGCGTCTCGCACGTGAGTCACGCAATGCGTCCCACAACTGGGGTTGAATTCGCTTTCCACAGCAGCTTGTGTGCGTGGTCAGCGAGGCCTATTTTCCTTAATCCCCCGAAACGCGATCATACTGCGGCACCGGCTTGGCCGCTGCGATCGCCCCGAGGCTAACGTGGATCTGCGGAATCGAGCCGGTATCGAACGAATTCTGCACCAACTCGTTCGATTCCAGCTTCTCGCGCAGCATCTGCCGGCGCAGGCGCGCTTCGAATTCCGCCAACTGCTGCTCGATGGTCGTGGCCTTCTTCTTGTTGCGGACCATGTCCTCGCGGTACCGCTTCAGGAAGTAGCCGATGGTCTCGACGCGAATCCGGATCGAGCCGGTCGGCTTGTTCTCGTCGATATCCTTGAAGCAGAAGTACGGCGTGCCGGAATGCTCCACAATCTCTTCCACCACCGAGTAAATCGGCGCGTCGTGGCCGCACTTGAAGCTCGATAGCTCCAGCGCCACCAGGTTGGGATGCCGCGCGACATACTTCGCGGCCCACACCTTGCGGCTGGTGTTTTCGCTATAGGAGTTCTTCCACACGTCGGTGATCGCCATGGGATGCGGAATCTCGCCCGCTTCACTTCGTCGCCGAACAGCCGCCAGATGATGTCGTCGTCGATCGGCAGGCAGTCCTCGCGTGAAAACCGGGTAGCCGAGCTTCTGGAACTCCTCCAGGATTTCGTGGTTCACGCCGGGATCGTTGTGATACGGACGGCCCAGCAGCACCACGCCGAGCTGATCTCTCGCGCTCCAGCTGCTTCGAGCACTTCGCGCGCCGCGCCGCGCATGGTGACGTTGTTGAAGAAATCGAGCGCGCGGAAGCCCTCCGTCGATGGCGCGCGTGTTCTCTTCGGGCGAGAGGCCCGAGAATGTCCTTGAACTCTTCGTACATCTGCCGCTCGAAGACATCGGGCTTCGAGAGATTGACGAAGGTGTCGAGGAAGACGACGCCCTTTTCCTTGAACAGGTCGCCTTCCTTGATGAACGCCGCCTTCACCGCGGCTCGGGCGTTGCGGCCACGGTGGGGCAGGAGCGCGTGGCCTGGATCGCCTTCAGGTCGCTGGTCAGGCAATCGATCATCGGGAAGAAGATGATGTCGAGCGGCTTCTTGGCATGCACCTTGTACAGCAGGTTGTGCACGTGCGGAATGCCGAGCTTCGAGGGGAAGCACGGGTCGATGGCGCCGCGCTTGGCGCCTTCTTTGTACAGTTCCTCGCTGGTGAAATCGGAGATAGACGATGTTCTCGGCCTTAACGCCGAGCGAAGCGAAGTAGCCCGTGAAGATCGGCGTCTGCGAGTACATGTTGAGCACGCGCGGCATGCCGATGCGGATGGTCTCGCGCTTCTTCATCAGCTCGGCGCGCTTCTTCTGCGCGGCCGTGATCTGGAACTTCGGGAGCGCGATCGGCGACCATCGGCGCATCCGGCACGCGGAACACGGCCTTGGCGGCCACTTCGACGAAGTTCGGGTTGTCCTTCTTGACCTTGTCGAGGTCGCCCTTGATCTGGCGCATCTCCTCGATGTTCTCGACCGTGCCCTTTTCGCAGGTGGCGATGATCAGCCGCTGCGCGCCGGCTTCCAGCGGAACCTTGGTCTTCACCGGCGGCTTGTAATCGATGTTGATGACGTTGGTCTTGACGTCGATGAACGTGCGCAGGCACTTGTTCTTGCAGAAGTAGCAGCGCGTGGCTTCGTTCGCGCGTGGTCTTGTACTGAATGTCGGCCGCAGGCATCCAAGCCGATGAACGTGGACTGGCGGCCGTTGTCCCAGAGGCGTCCGGCTTCGAGCGCCGCGCCGATCGCGCCGGCTTCGCCGCAATGCTCGTGCACGATCACGTCGGCCGGCTTTTCCTTGCCCTTGAAGCGCGACTCGATGAAATCCACCTGCGCCTTCACCGCGGCCAGGTTGTACTGCGTGCCGCCCTGCAGCAGGAAGCGCGTGCCGATGGCCGAGAGGTTCGGAATCTGCGAAACGTACAGCCAGATGTTCTTCGGCAGCACGTTGCACAGGCCGGCCATGATCTCTTCCGGCTTCCATCCCTGGCGCTGGAAGTCCACGATGTCGCTCTGCATGAACACCGCGCAGCCGTAGCCGAAGGACGGGAAGCCCTTGGCGCCGAAGGCCGTGTCGGCGTATTTCTCCACCGGCACGTTGAAGCCCTGCGCGGTGGATTGCAGGAAGTAGCCGTTGCCCGCCGAACACTGCGTGTTGAGCTTGAAATCCTTCACGCGGCCGTTCTTCAGGATGATGATCTTGATGTCCTGCCCGCCCACGTCGCAGATCACGTCCACGTCGTCGTAGAAGTGCAGGCCGGCTTCGGTGTGCGCGACGGTTTCCACCAGCGCGGCATCCGCGCCGATGACATCCTTCAGAATGTCCTTGGCGTAGCCGGTGGTGCCGACGCCCAGAATCTTCAGCTCGCGCCCTGATCGCGAATCTGCGCGATCGAGTTTCTGCAGCACCTCGATGGTGTCTTCGATCGGGTTGCCCTTGGAAAGCTGATAGGTCTTGGCCAGAATGCGGCGCTTGCCGTCCTTCGACAGCAGCACGGCCTTGGTCGAAGTCGATCCGCCGTCGATGCCGACGAAGCCTTCCACCACCTCGCCCGGCTGGAACGTGGTAGGCGGTGAATTTCTTGGTGCGGTACTTCTCCTTGAACGCGGCCAGATCGGCATCGTCCTTGGCCAGCCCGCACTCCGCCGCCGCGCTTCGGCCTTCTCTTCCTCGCGGCCGACGGTGACGTACCATTCGAGCTTCTCGAAGCCGATGTACTGGCCGACGCCGTCGTCTTCGGTCTTGCCGAATTCCACCGAGCCGATGGCGGCGAAATACTGCGCGTTATCCGGCGTCTTGATCAGATCTTCCGGCGGCACGCCTTCGGGCAGCGGCGTATTGCGCTCTTCCCAGATCTTCGGGATGTTGGCTCTTCCAGCAATCGCGCATGCCCTTGATGTAGCAGTTCGGGCCGCCCAGCAGCAGCACCACGGGCAGCAGCGTGTTGCCGCGCGTCAGCACCGAGAGATTCTGCATCACGATGGCTTCGAACAGCGACGCCATCAGCTCATCGGGCGGAACGCCCATCTTCTGCAGGCCGTTGATATCGGTTTCGGCGAACACGCCGCACTTGCCGGCCACGGGATGCAGCTTGACGCCCTTGTAGCCCATCTCGCAAAGCTGTTCGGTGGGGATGCGCAGCTTGGCGTTGATCTTGTCGATGACCGCGCCGGTGCCGCCCGCGCACTTATCGTTCATCGACGGAATCTTCTTCTTGCGGCCGGTCTCCGGGTCCGTTCTTGAAGATGATGATCTTGGCGTCCTGGCCGCCCAATTCGATCACCGAGCCGCACTCGGGATACATGCTTCTCCACGGCCAGCGATACCGCGTTGACTTCCTGAACGAACTTGGCGCCCAGGAACTTCGCCATGCCGTTGCCGCCCGAGCCGGTGATGAACATGCGCGAATTTTCGGCGCTGAAGCCGTCGATCTCGGTTTCGAACCGCTTCAGGAACTCGAGCACCTTCTCGGGCTGCTTGGTGTCGTGCCGCTGGTAATCCTGCCAGAGAATCTGGTCGGTGGCGGCGTCGATCACCACGGCTTTCACCGTGGTCGAGCCGACGTCCATTCCGATCAGGAAGTTTTTCCATGTCAGTTCGATATGCGCTGCCTGTGGAAAATCATTTCGAGCCACGGATGGACACACATACCGGATAAAACAGATCTAAATCGGTTTTATCTGTGTGCATCCGTGTCATCCGTGGCCGCTCAAAAACTAGTTCACGTCACCGGCTGCTTCTTCATCTGCTCCGCGATGTGCAGCACGAAATTCGCGGCGCCACCCACCACGCCCTTGGTGTGCGGCACCTGGTACAGCGGCTTGCGTGATTCGGGATGCGCCTCCACCCAGGCGCGGCACTGGTCCAGCGTCAGGCCGGTCTTCTCCAGCAGTCTCGGCGAATTCCTTCTTGGCCTTGTTCTTGGCCTCGCCCAGCGCCATCTGCACGCGGCTGTGAGCGTTGATCTCGCCTTCGCCGGAGGTCTCGACGGGCAGGTAGATCATGTCCTTGTAATTCGAAACCACGGCCGACTGCGCGCCATCCGATTGCGTGGAAGGCATGCAGCCGAAGGGCTTCACCGAGAGCACCATGTGGGCCAGGTCTTTGTTCGAGTAGTAGATGTTCTTGGCGACTTCCAGGTGGCCTTCGCCGCCGCCGGCGCGGGAGTTGTAGAAGGGATGGCCGAGGCGCTGCAGTTCGTACTGATCGGCCAGGTGATGGGCGATGCCGCCCAGCGCGTCGACGATCTTGTGGTATTCGCCCTTGAAGATGGCTTCGGCCAGCTTCAGCTTGGCCACCTTCTGGCGGAAGCCGAATTCGATCTTGGCGCGGGTGCCGAGCTTCCACAGCGGCGGCAGCACGGCGCCTTCTTCGAGGCCCTTGAAGTCCTTGTACTTCTGCACCACCTGGTGAATCATGTACATGATCCAGGTGCCGATGGGCTCCACCAGCACCTGCGCGCCTTCCTTCTGCAGGAAGTTGAACATGTTGAAGTTGCCGTCGCCCTCGGTGGTCTGCGCCCAGAATTCGCCGGTGATCTTGACGATCGGCTTCACGCGCAGGCGGTCGATTTCGATTTCGTTGAACCGGTCGCGGCACTGCTTGCAGCGCCGGCACGTAATCGTCGCCCTTGAGCTGCTTCACGAACTTGCCGATGTATTCGGCGGTATCGGAGAAGCCGCCCAGGTACTTGCGACATGCCTTCGTCGAGCTTCCACGGACGCTTCTTGCGGAAGACCTCGTGCATGTAATCCATGCGTCTCGTCGAGCATGCGGTCGGTCTCGCCGGCGTTCAATTCGATAGGGACGCATCGGCGTAGGCCACTTCGTTCATCACGTCGCCGCAGTTGAGCGCGTTGAGGATGCCCAGGAAGAAGTCGAGGTTCATCTCCAGGCCGGCTTCGGCGTCGGACTGGCTCAGGCCGCCGGATTGCTGGAACAGCAGCACGCGGAAGCCGTCGAAACCGGAGTTGCGCAGAGCCAGGCGGTACTCGGCTTCGTACATGCCGAAGCGGCACGGGCCGCAGGCGCCGGCGGTGAAGAAGACGTAGCGGTCGATGATTTCCTGCTTGGTGAGGCCCTGCTCTTCCAGGTTCTGCAGGTACTGCACCAGGTTGCCGACGGTGAAGTAAGTCGGGTTGCACTGGCCGTTGTTGCCGTATTCCTTGCCGGTCTGGAACGCCTTCACGTTGGGAGTGGGCACGGCTTCGGCGCGGTAGCCCAGTCCTTCGAGGGCGCCATGCACCAGCTTTTCGTGCTTCCAGGTCAGGCCGCCGAACAGCAGCGTGGTGTTCGCCGCGCTGGGCCGCGGTGAAGGGCTTTTCCGACGGGCGCTTGAAATGATGGACTTCGCGCTTGGCGAGCCGGCCTCCTGTTCCAGCCGGGCGCGTTCTTCGGCAAGGCGTTTTTGGATGACGTCCTCGATCGGAGAGCCGATCTGGACGAGGTTCGGGACTGCGCGGCTTCGGTTCAAAAGGCTGAGTGCTCATAGTGTTAGAATACCCTGTTCGAGGCCATCTTGCCGCGTTTAACCGATTGAAAGGAATAGATATCCATCGAATGGCTCAAATGGAGGGTGAATGGGGATTTCGGGGACTGAGCGGAGGTGTAGGGAAACGGACGGTTTAGGTAGGGGTTGATGGCTGCTCGATCGCGGTGCGAGACCTAAAGCCGCAGTTGTGACGTTGAACCTATTTTGGGCACGATCGCACTCGTATTGAGTATGACAGCTAACTCCTTCGATGGAGTGGCGGGCGCCCGCCCAAAGCTGCACGTCAGGGAAATTCGACACCCCGTCTCGCAAATAGTATCCTGTTCCTTAAATGAAACCCATAGCACTAGCCCTCACGGCTGCCCTCACTCTCGTTCCCGCCACCCAAGCCGACGAATCCAGCATCAATCCCCAGGTCCGAAAAATCGTTGACGAAGTTTCCGAAGCCCACATCAAAGGCATCATCGAGCACCTGGTAAGCTTCAAAACCCGCCACCTGCTCTCGGCTACGGACATGCCGAATTACGGCATCGGGGCGGCGCGGCAGTGGATCTTCGACGAGATGAAGAGCTACAGTCCGCGGCTTCAGGTGCGGTTTGACAAGTGGCGCGTGAAGAAGAACGGGCAACGGATTTTCAAGGATGTCGATCTCTACAACGTAATCGCCGTGCTGCCGGGGAAGACGATGCCGGAGACGCAAGTGATCGTGAGCGGGCACTACGATTCCATCAACCTCGGCAGGCCCCAGCCGGGCGCGAACGCAGCGGGTCCAGGCGCCGTCGACGCGCCGGCCGCCATCGGCGAACGGACCTTGCAGTCGAATTGGGAAGCGAACGCCGAACTGCCGGCGCCGGGCGCGTGCGACGACGCCAGCGGCGTGGCGGCCACCATGGAACTGGCGCGCATCATGAGCCAGTACGAGTTCGACAAGACGCTGGTCTTCATCGCGTTCGCAGGCGAAGAGGAAGGCCTTGTGGGCAGCACGCTCGAAGCCGAAAAAATGAAGGCGGAGAAGGTGGATATCGAAGCCGTGCTCAATAACGACATCATCGGCACCGATGTCAGCGGCAACGGCCGCAGCGATTCGAGCAGCGTGGCAATCTACAGCGATGATGTGCTGGATTCTCCCGCGCAGAGCCTGGCGCGCTACATCAAGCTCATCGGCGAGCGCTACATGCCGTCGATGAAGGTCAACATCAACTTTATGGAGGATCGTCTGGGCCGCGGCGGCGACCATACGCCCTTCCGGCAGGAGGGTTACGCGGCCGTGCGTCTCTCGACGCCCAACGAGATCTACGCCAACCAGCACCATGAGACCGACACGCTGGAAAGCATGTCCGTGCCGTACACGGCGCGGGTGGCGAAGATCAACGCCGCGGCAATGGCCTCGCTGGGGCTTTCGCCTAGGGCGCCCGCGGTGATGCGATTGCCCGGAGCCGGGCGCGGAAATGGCAATGGAAACGGCCGCGGGGCGGGCGGCGGAACTGCCGGCCAGGCGGGAGCAGGCGCGGATGCCGGGCGCGGTGGACGCGGAGGCCAGAACCCGCAGCAGCGCCGGGGCCGCGGCGCGCGGACCGTTGCCGATGATCACGCGGGGCGCGGGATACGATGCGGTACTGCAGTGGCGAGCGGCGGGCAATGAGACCGCAATCAAGGGGTACTCCATCTTGATGCGCCCCACTACGGCGCCGCTTTGGGAACAGGAAATCTACGTTGGTAAAGTGAATACCTACACCCTGAAAGACGTTTCGGTGGACGATGTCAGGTTCGGCGTAAAGGCGGTGGGCAATGATGGCACGGAAAGCCTTGTCTCGTCCTATGTCTACCCGCCGCGCGCTAAAGCAACCTACGACGCTACCCCGATTCAGTACGCGGCGTGTACAATGAGGCCGGAATGAAAAATCTGGCGCATGAACTCCTTGTCCCCGCGAGCGGCCGCTTTAAGCTGAGCGATCTGGACCCTTCCGATACCCACGGCGTCGAGAAGGACCACGCCCAGGAAAAGCTCACGAAGAACCGCGAACGCCTGGCTGCGCTGCAATATCTCCTCTACGCCGAAGGAAAACGCGCCCTGCTGGTCGTCCTGCAAGGTATCGACGCGGCGGGAAAGGATGGCACGATCAGCCATGTCTTGAGCGGAATGAATCCGCAAGGCGTAGCCGTCACCCCGTTCAAGCAGCCCGAAGGCGCCGAAAAGCGTCACGACTATCTTTGGCGCATTCACGAAGCGGTACCGGAATTCGGAAAGATTGGAATTTTCAACCGCTCGCACTACGAAGACGTGCTGATAGCGCGTGTCCACAACCTGGTTCCGCAAGCGGTGTGGTCGAAACGCTACCGGCAAATCAACGATTTCGAGCGGATGCTGAGCGAAAACGGGGTCCACATCGTCAAGTTCCTGCTTTACATTTCGAAAGACGAGCAGGCCCGGCGGTTTCGCGCCCGGATAGATGACAAGACGAAGAATTGGAAATTCTCCGAGGCCGATCTGCGCGAGCGGCAGTACTGGGATCAGTACGTCGACGCCTTCAACGACGCGCTACGCAAATGCAACGCCTCCTATGCGCCTTGGTATGCGATTCCGGCTAACAAGAAGTGGTTCCGCAACTTCGCCGTCGCGGAGATCCTGATTCATACTCTGGAGTCGATGAAACCGAAGCTGCCCAAAGGTGTGGGCGACCTGTCCCACATCGAATTCGAGTGATTTTTCAGGCTGTCTGCGTGCCTTTGACGTACCGTTACTCTCGACGCGGAATTAGGCCACAGGTGCGGTAGAATACAAAGGATGCGTCGGATTCGCGCCCGGGCCGCATATCCGGCAAAGGACCTTAAAGAGCAACTATGAGAACGGCGATCTCTCCGACACTGCCCATTCTACTTGGCCTTTTTTGCGGCTGGGCAGCGGCTCAAGATCAGCAAGCTAAACCTCCTGCCGGGGCGGTAGGCAGCGAACTGACCGATCCCACTCGCATGGCTGGCGAAAAAGCGGATTCGACAAAGCCAAACATTGCCGGGGCGCCCGTGGCCAGCACCTACGAGATCGGTCCCGAGGACGTGATCACCGTTTGGGTTTACCAGCAGCCGAACATGATCGGCCAGTATGTAGTCGGCACGGATGGCATGGTATCTATCCCCCTGATCGGCGAGATCAAGGTAGGCGGGCTGACCAAGGCAAAAGTAGAAGCGGAAATTGTCGATAAGTTGAAGACGGGTGAGATTGTGATTGATCCCAATGTTACGGTGAATGTCTTCGCCGTTCACAGCAAGAAGGTCTGGATTTCGGGAGAGGGGATCTCGCACACGGGCGCGATGGACCTCGTCGTCGCCACGCACGTTTCGGAAGCGATCGCGTGGGCGGGTGGCTTCAAAGATTTCGCCAACCGCACGCATATCCGCATTGTCAGAATCGGCGCGGACGGCAAGCCGACCGATATTCAAATACAACGACAAGGACGTCAGCCACGGCAAGAAACTGGAACAGAACGTTCTGCTGAAGCCGGGCGACCACATTTACGTCGACGACTGATCCGTGTTTCGATGCAGAGCGAGGAATAGCAAGATATGGCACTACCGCAAAGCTACGTTACGGTTTCGCGGCGTCCGCCGGACGTCGAAGACTACATCGACATGCTGCGGCGGTACCGCTCGTGGATCGTCGGGCCGATGTTTCTTGGCCTGGTGGCTTCGACGATAGTTGCGTTCTTGTGGCCCGACACGTTCGTTTCCAAGGCGGTACTAAGGATCACGCCGCAGCAGGTTTCCGAGCGTCTGGTGCCGGCCGAATTCAATACGCAGATGACGCAGCGGCTGAACGAAATGGAGCAGAACATTCTCAGCCGCACCACGCTCGAAGGCATCATTACCGACCCGTCGCTCGATCTATACAAGCGCGAACGCTTGCAGCGTCCCATGGAGGACATCGTTTCGGACATGCGGACGAACGATATCGACATCCGGCCGATCCAGGTACCGGGTGCGGCCGGCTCTGACAGTCGCGAGATAGCCGACTGCGTTTTCGATTTCCTTCAGATATCCGGACCGGTACAAGGCGCAAGCTGTCGTGCGAGAGCTCGGTATCCAAGTTCGTCGACCAGAACAGCAGGTGCAGCGGGACAACGCGCACCTGACCACCTCGTTCCTCGAAGACGAATTGAAGGTGGCGCAGGCAAAGCTGGTCGCTTTGGACGATCAGATCACGAAGTTCAAGATGGCGAACAACGGCAAGCTGCCGGAGGAGTTGACATCGAACACGACCATGCTAAACAGCTCGCTGCTGCAGCAGAGCCAGTTAGCCCAGTCGCTGCAGAACGCCATCGACCGGAAGTCGATGTATCGAAACTACGCTGCAGGGTCAATTGGGCCAGTTGGATTACCTGAAGGCAAATTCCGAGGACACCGTCACGCCGCAACAATCGGCGCAAGCGCAGGTGCAGAACCAGGCGCTGGCCACCGCCACCGCCCGGCTGCAGGAGTTGAACGAGCAGCTTGCGGGAATGAAGCAGATCTACGGGGCAAAAGACTCCGCAAATCAGGACGCTGACCGCGCAGATCCAGAGCGCGCAGCAGACCAAAGACAGCCTGGAAAAGGAACAGCAGCAAAGAAGGAATCCGATGGCGCGCAGCCGGCTGCGCCTGCCGAAAAGAAAGTTCGCAACAAGAATGCGGAAGCCGCGATCGTGAACCTGCAGGGGCAGATCGAGCAGACCAAGACGATGATCAACGAAGCGGAGGGCAATATCAAGCTGCTGCAAACCGAGCAGGACAACACGGCCAAGCGCATCGCCGCCTACGAAGCGCGCATTCAGGCATCTCCTTTGAACGAGCGCCAATGGGACGAGCTGCAGCGCGATCACGCTCTAGCGCAACAGGAATACGACGATAAGATGAAGAAGCGCCAGGCCGCCGACACGGCGCAGAACCTGGAAGAGCACAAGGCTGGCGAGAACGCTGGAAGTGCTCGATCCGCCGAGCGATCCGCAACAGCCCACCGAGCCGAAGCGCGCCCGAATGGGCGGCGATTGGGACGGGTTTAGGCTTGCTGCTGGGCGTCGTTCTGGCCGGCGCCAAGGAGATGAAGAACACGTCGCTGAAGAACCTGAAGGATGTCCGGGCCTATACCAATCTCCCGGTGTTGAGCAGCATTCCGCTGCTCGAGAACGCGCTGTTGGTACGCCGCAAGCGCCGGCTGTTCTGGCTGGCGTGGTCGGGCGCGTTTATCTTCGGTTCCATGGCATGTGCTGGCCTCGGTTTATTACTATTATGTGGGCCAGAAGTAGAGAAGGGAACGAGATGAGCCGCGTACACGATGCATTGCGCCGCGCCGAGCAGGGCGGATATAACCCGGATGAGCCCGCCAGTGCCGGAGCAGACGAGTTCACAGGAGGTGGTTCCGGCGGCGGCCGGTGTGCGGCAACAACGGCAGCAGCTACAGCACCGCGGCGGCGGCCACGCGCCGCGAATGGCATGAA
Source organism: Bryobacterales bacterium (assembly GCA_963763545.1). GTDB lineage: Bacteria > Acidobacteriota > Terriglobia > Bryobacterales > Bryobacteraceae > PALSA-243. The sequence goes on along the minus strand of CAVXPE010000007.1, from coordinate 36,674 downwards.
CGGCGCCCTGATGAACGGCCCATCGGCGACGCCGGTTCGGTTGAACCTTCAACCCGCGTTGCTCGAACAGGTGGCAGTCATTCCGTTTCAGCCCGCGCCGGAATCGCATCTGCTCGATCTCAACAACTCGCACGAAACGCCGGCCGAAGAGTTCCGCACGCTGCGCACGCGCTTGAACCACCTGCAGACCATCCAGCCGTTGCACACCATCGTCGTCACCAGCCCATCGCCCGCCGAAGGCAAGACGTTTACCGCGGTCAATCTCGCGCTGGCGGAATCGCACTTGGCGGAAAGTTCCGTCCTGCTAGGCGATTTCGATTTGCGCCGCCCCATTGTACATAACCTGTTCCAGGTGGACCGCGCGCCCGGCCTTTCCGATTACCTCACCGGCCAATGCACCTTCCCGCAAGCCCTGCGCAAAGTGGAGGGCATGAACCTGTACATGCTGCCGGCCGGATCGCCGGTGAAAAACCCTCTCGAACTGCTCAACACGCGGCAGGCGAAGGCGCTGTTCGAGGAATTGCCGCGCTGCTTCAACTGGTCGATTTTCGACACGCCGCCGCTGCTGTTTTCGGCGGACGCGAACCTGCTGGCGACGCTCGCCGACGGCACTATTCTGGTGGTGAAGATCGGTTCCACGACTTTCGATAACGTTACCCGCGCCATTCAATCGCTATGCGAGAACAACGTGCTCGGAATCGTGGCGAACGGCGCGCGGGCTTCGGAGCTATACAGCAAGTACACGTATTACTACTCGAAGTCGGAGTAGATGGCGCCGGCCACAAGGCCTACCCTGCTTTCCAATTATCGAGGCATCGCTTCGCGGTTTCGAGTTCGGTGAAACGGCTCCCCTCCTGCTCGATCAGGTAGTATTCGACCCCGCCTACCGTTTCGGCCGCCTGGCGAATCTTCTTCCACGGGGCCACCCCTTCGCCAATTAGAACGCGATAGCCCTTATCCGGCTCCGGCGACCAGTCCTTACAGTGAATTGACCGGATGCGTCCCCGGTTCGCCTTGATCCAGGCCACCGGGTCCGAGCCGGCTTCGATGCACGTGCCGACGTCGAGTTGCAGCATGACATCCTTCGGCGTGCCGGCGGCCAGTACTTCCATGGGGCGCTTGCCGTCAAGCGGCTTGAACTCGAGTTGATGGTTGTGATATCCGGTGCGCAAACCCGATGATTTGAGCTTGGCCGAAACGTCCGTGAGCTGATCCGCCACTTTATTCCATCCATCGAGGCCCTTCACGTTTCCAGCGCTTGCCATCACGATGTATTTCGATCCGAGAATCTGGTTCAGCTCTGTCGCTTTGGGAAGTCCTTCCGCGGTGAAAGACGGCTGATTATTGTGCGTGGAGTTGCAGCGGATGCCGAGCTCGTCCATCAGCTTGCGCATGTCTTTGGCCTGCGCAGCGGTCCAGTCGAAATAGGGCGCGTAAAACTCCACCACCTGGTATCCCATTTGGGCAACGGCGCGCACCGTACCCTGGGGGTCCTTGGTCAATTCATTGCGGACCGAATAGAGCTCCAGACCGATGGGGATAGATTTGGCGGCGATAGCCAGGCCGGCAGCCGCCGACGAGGCGGCTAGAAACGAACGGCGGGATAGTGGGCTCACGTGGCGACTATATCACGGGCATGGGCTGGATTCATCGAGGGTTCATGCCGTTTTGAATATCCTGAAGGCTGCGGCAATGAAAGCCTTCAAAATCCCCACTCAAAACAAAGGCCTTATCCGTGTTTATCGGCGTCCCTTGGCAATCCGGTTTCGAGTTTCCGTCGCCAACCGGTCCGATTTGGTGCTTCACCACAGCCGAATAACGTGTAAATAGTGTGCGTTTCCAAGTACTTCGGGAGATAATGGACGTTACGCATGAATTTTTTGGAGACTGCGGCGTGGCTCTTTGGGGCTAGCATGCAAGTGCCGTCCATTGGTCCGCTCGCACTCCGTTTTGCCTTTTCGCCTCAGCGAGTTGTAACCTCAATGCACTGCTCTGCGCCTTTACTTTCGGAGCGACCAACGCATCCGGATGCCGAAACCGATAAGCGGTGCGGCATAGATGCTGGTCGATTTCGAGGTCATCAAGCGCGCCCAGACGGGCGATAGCGGGGCCTTCAACGAAATCGTACTGGCGTACCGGAAGCGAATTCTGGGGCACATCAGTCATCTGATTGCCCGGACGGAAGATGTCGAGGACGTTGCGCAAGAAGTTTTTGTGCGCATGTATTATTCTCTCGATCAGCTCCGGTCGGCGGAGGTTTTTGAGCCTTGGCTGTACACGCTGACGAAGAATGCGGCGTATGATTATCTGCGGAAGCAGAAGCGGCGGCAGGAGTTCCGCATGTCCGACCTGTCCGAGCAGCAGGTCACCATGGCCGATGCCGTGGCGGGCGGGAAGGCGGAACAGGACGATCAGTATCATAAGAAGATCCGGGAATCGGTGGATGCGCTCTTAGGCGCGGTTTCCGAAGCCGACCGGATCTTGTTGATGATGAAGGAAGTTGAAGGACTTTCGTTGAAAGAGCTTGAAAAGATCTACAAAGTCAACGAAAATGCTCTTAAGGTGCGGCTCTTCAGGGCCCGGCAGCGGGTTCTGAAGGCTTTTGGAGCAGCCGAAGTAAGCAAGGCGGGAAATAGGCCCAGTGGTAGACGCCGGTGGATCCGGCAAGGAAAAAAGGAATGATCCCGATGCGCGGCAATAACGAGGAAAAGCTGGACGCCCTCTTCCGGGCGTTCGCTGCGTGCCCCACTCCGGAGCCCAGCGCGAACTTCATGCCCACGTTATGGCAGAAGATCGAAGCGCGGCAGACATTCACGTTCTCTTTCCGCCGGATGGCGAATGCGTTCGCGGCCGCCGCGGTGGCTCTTACCTTAGCGTTGAGCGTCTATATGTACGTTCCACGCTCAAGTCCTTCCGTCCCCAGCCAGACCTATATGGACGTTTTGGCCGATGCCCATCCTCTGGTAGCGCCGGAACTGGTCAGCCCCGCACGGCTCGAGTACGAATCCGGCAAGTGAGCCGAAAGCAATGCCACGATCTAAGGTTTCCGCGTTTTTCTCGGTGCTACTTGTGTTCGTGAGCGGAGCCGCCATGGGCGCGGTGGGCTACCGTCTGTACGCGGTAAGGAGCGTCGCCAGCGTCACGAACCCATCGAACCCGCCGAAGAAATCGCCGGAAGAGTTTCGGAAGCTCGTTATCAATAGCTTGAAGGACTCAGTCAAACTGGACGACCAGCAGTTCGATGAGGTTCAGAAGATCTATACCGATCAGCACGAGGCCTTCGACCAGCTTCACAACAAGTATCAAGCGCAGCTCGATCAGATTCACCAGGAAGCCAAGAAGGATAACGACCAGATCCATGACGCTTCGGTAGCGAAGATTAAGTCGCTACTCCGCCCGGATCAGGTACCGCTTTACGAAAAATGGCAAGCTGATCGCGCAGCGGACCGCAAGCGTCACCAACAGCAGCAACAGCACGATCATCCCGACGGCAAGGGCAGACCCCCGATGCCGCGGCCGTTACCCTAGCTTTCAGCCATCAGACTTGAGTTGCGGCCTTCTTCCAGACGCCTAATAGCCTGTGGCAGAAGTTCAAAAAAATTTCCGCTTGCTAACGTCTACGGGTCTCTAGATTCAGTACTTTACCGAGCCGCGACCGCCAGGGAGCGGTTTCCCACAGGCTTGCTAGGTACGGAGGTCCGGAACCGCGCGGAGGAGGTCGTTGAGGATCGGGCGGCGACTGGAGTCTCGGGGCGGGCATTTGGAGCGGCGATCTACAGCGGGAGTGGCCTCCAGTTCGTAAGCTGATCGCTGACAGCTTTCCAAAAACAAACCCGGCGGAACGATTTGTCCCGCCGGGCCGCGTCGGACGAATTTGACCCTGTATTGGTAGCTTCTTGGTCCCCTTCGCATCGGGGCAGGCTTCACTATATCACTTTTCGGGAACGATTCCACTTGTCGTCACGGTCGCCTTCTTGACGTAATCCAAGTGTGGAAAACTCCGCGTTAGGTAGGCGTTTCCCTCCATTTGAATCTGGGTCGCGTCCGGACCCGGTCCCGACGGCGCCATGTCACCGTAGCCGGCGTACAGATCGTCCACCACATCCATGCCCGAAGTCACCATGCCCAACGGCGCGAAATGCTGTGGGTCCAGGATTTGGCTGTTATCCCGCAAATTGATGAAGAGTTGCGTGGACCTCGAATTCGCCATCTGCGATTTGGCAAAAACAACTGAACCGCGCACGTTATGTTGCAGCCGCGGATCGTCAGGAATGGTGTTGCTCATCCAGTCGCGCATCACCGCCGGATCGCCGTTAATTCCCCATTGCACTACAAAGCCCCGCACTACTCGGAAAAACCGATCGCCATCGAAAAAACCGTTCTTCACCAACTCGTACAACCGCGCGGAACCGTAAGGCGCCCAATCGGTATGAACTTCCACCACGAACGGGCCGCGCGACGTGTCGAAATTGACCTTATAAACGGGAGGAGGTCCGCTGGCGGACTCCTCCTTCTTTTCGACCGATGAGGAGCACCCACAAAGATAAAGACTGATTCCCAGACATACCGTCACCGCTAACGTGTTACGCATCGATCACAGTATGCCATGCCTGGGGACCTCCTCGCCCGCGATGCGGCGCCCCCGGCGATAGCGCCTATTTCTTCATGGCGGCAGTGATCACCGGATGCCACGCCACCGCACCGACCTCCGCTTTATTCAGCTGCTCCGCCGGCATATGTTCCGCCAGTTGGATGCGCTGCTTCTGAGCGGTTTTGTCCCCGCGGCGCGCGGCCACCGTGTACCAGAAGAAGGCCTGCGAGTCATCCTTTTCGACCCCGCGGCCATTGGCGTAACGCCATCCCAACGCGGTAGCCGCTTTGGTAAATCCCTGGCTCGCCGCAGCCTTGGTTAGCTTGAACGCCTCGGTCTGGTCTTTTGGAACGCCCCGGCCCTGGGAATACAGATCGGCCAGTTCGAATTGCGCCTCCGAATGGCCCTGATCCGCGGCCAACCGGTACCAGTAGGCTGCCTTGGCGTAATCAGTCTGCACGCCGTAGCCTTCGATCGGTAGCCAGCCTAAATCCGATTCATCGGTGTTCGGCCGATTCGCCATTTCCATCCAACGCACCGCCTGCGCCTCGTCGGGAGGAATCCCCCAACCCTGCGCGTACATCTGGCCCAGACTGAACTCGGCCTGCGAGTTGCCCTGAAGGGCAGCCGCCTCATACCACTGCTGCGCCACGTCCAAATCGCGCTTCACGCCCAAGTCCCTTGGCGTAAAGTAAACCCAAGTCGTATTCCGCTTCCGGCTTGCCCTTTCTGCGCCCCGGCTCTCCATTCCTTCAGAGCCGTGGCGTAGTCGCCTTTCTTAAAGGCCGCCAACCCGGCGCTGGTGTCCGCCCAGAGCGGACATGCCACCGCTAAAACCAGAACCGCTGCGCATCCCGACAACGCGTCCCGTGTCGCACGAACCGGCATAATGCCTCCCCAGGAAACGGATCCTAACCGCGTTTCCTCCCTGACATTATGGTTAACACAGAAAAGGTTACAGGGGGTATGCCAAAAATTGATTAATTTTCGTTAATGCTCGATTTAGAGTTGACCGCTAATATCCCAGCAGCCGCTCCATCTCGGCCGCCAAGCCTTCGGTCTGCGGCAGAATCGCGGCCTCCAGCTGCGGATGATATCCCACCCAGGTATCGAGCGCGCCCACCCGCCTCACCGGCGCATCCAGCTTTTCGAAAAGACTCGTCGGCGATGCGCGCCGCGATCTCCGCGCCATAACCCCAGGAGAGCGTATCTTCGTGCGCCACGATCACGCGGCTGGTCTTCTCCACCGAAGCCGCGGATCGCCTCCCAGTCGTAGGGCGCGAGCGTGCGCAGATCGATCATCTCCATCGTGACGCGCGGATTCCGCTGTTCGACCTGCGTCGCCGCCAGCAGCGCTTTCTGCACCAGCGCGCCGTAGGTGATCACGGTCAGGCTCTCGCCGGGCTTCACGATCTTCGCCCGGCCGAAAGGAATGGTGAAATCCTCGCCCGGATGCGGCGAGCGGTTATACGGCTCGCGATACAGCTTCTTGTGCTCCAGAAACAGCACCGGATCGTCGCAGCGAATCGCCGTGCGCAGCAGACCGCAGGCATCCAGCGCATTCGACGGCATCACCACGCGCAAGCCGGGACAATGCGTGAAGATCGATTCGCCGCACTGGCTGTGATAGATCGCGCCGCCGTTCAGATATCCGCCGATCGGCACGCGAATCACTGCCGGGCACGAAAAATGTTCCGTTCGAGCGCCAGCGCAGCGTCGCCAGCTCGTCGCGAATCTGCATCATCGCCGGCCAGATGTAATCGAAAAACTGGATCTCCGCCACCGGCTTCAACCCGCGCGTCGCCATGCCGATCGCGCGGCCCACAATCCCCGCTTCCGCGATCGGCGTATTGAAGCTGCGCTCGGAGCCGAATTCGATCTGCAATCCGTGCGTCGCCTTGAACACGCCGCCTTTGCCTTTGACTTCTGCAGAGCTGCGCTCGCGCCTGCAATCGGCCACGTCTTCGCCGAACACCAGCACATCGGGTTGCGGCGCATCTCCTCGCGCAAGCGTGGCATTGATCAGATCGACCATCGTCATCGGCTGCCCGCGGAATGCGGCTCGGTGGCGAAACTGGTCGGAAGTGGGGTCGATGGTCTCGGAATAGAGATGCGCCATCGCCGATCCCGCCGCCGGCGGCTCCGCCAGCAGCGCTGGACGTGGCGTCGTGGACTTCCTCATCGATTTCGTGCGTGATGCGCTGCAACGCATGGCGGTCGAGAATGCCTTCGTCGACGAGAAATTTCGGGAAGCGCATCACCGGATCGCGCTCCGCTTCGGCGCGCCGCTCCTCGGTGGTCTTGTACAGCCGCTCGTCGTCGGAGAGCGAGTGCGAATACGGCCGGATCACGTGCGCGTGAACCAGCGCCGGTCCTTGCCCTCGCGGCAATAGGCCAGCGGCTGCCTTCATCGCGCTGTAGGACGCCAGAAAATCCGTGCCGTCCACCTCTTGCCGGAACAGGCCGGGGAAGCCCTCGGTGAGGCGCGAAATGCTGCCGCCGGCCGTCTGCGCTTCGACCGGCACGGAGATGGCGTAGCCGTTGTCTTCCACCAGAAAAATCACCGGCAGCGATTTCAGGCACGCCGCGTTGAGCGACTTCCCAGAACTCGCCTTCGCTGGTGGCGCCTTCGCCCGAAGTGACCAGCGTGACTTCATCGGTTCGCGGATCGCGGTAGCGCGATGCCTCCGCGCATCCCACCGCCTGCAGAAACTGCGTGCCCGGTGGGCGACGACGCGCTGACGATGTTGTAGCTCTTGTGGCCCCAGTGCGAAGGCATCTGCCGCCCGCCGGACGCCGGATCGCTCGCCGCGCCCACCGCCTGCTGCAGCATTTCGTGCGGCGTCACGCCCAGCGCCAGGCACAGCGCGCGGTCGCGATAATAGAGATAGAACCAATCGTGGCCCGGCCGCAGCGCGAAGGCCGCCGCCACCTGCACGGCCTCGTGTCCGGCGCCGCTGATCTGGAAAAAGATGCGATTCTGCCGCTTGAGCGCCACTTCGCGGTCGTCGAGGCGCCGCGACGTATGCATCATGCGGAAGGCGCGGATCAGTCGTCCGGCTGCAAGTCCCCATATCGCGCGGCCGCGCTCGGCGCTTGCGCCTGGTTCACATGTGGAAACGGTCAGAATTGCCTCCCCCAATACTCAGCGCCCGCAAAGCCCCACGTATTGGTGGGGCTACCGTCATTTTATCACCTGCGGTTACTCCGATTCGGAAACATTCAGGATAGCGATTCCAGGCGGCGAATGGGTCGAAAACAGCAGCTTTTTTCCGTCCGGCGCCCAGCGCGGTTCGCCAGGACCGAGTTCACTTCCGAGCACCCGCCGCACCGTTCCGGACTTCACTTCGAGCGCGTCTATTCCCAATTCGTTTCCCGCACCACGTACAAAAGCAATTTCCTTGCCGTCGGGCGACCAATCCAGCAAGGTTCGGGTTAAACCCGAATCGAAGAGTTTCACCTGAGCCGCGCCGCAAGATCCGCCACCCAAATCGCCCCATGGGAAGCCTCCACGTAATACGCGATCCGTCTGCCATCCGGCGACCATGCGGGCCATCGTGCTCGTTCCAAGCGGGCGTAGCGGCTTGGAGTCCGATCCATCGGCACTTATTACCACGATGCGGCTCATCGCTTTTTCGGCCGCGTGCAGGCGATTCGTCGCCCATCGCGAGACCACGCCGGATGGAAATTTTCTGCCGGACCATGCGTCAATTGGCGCACAGTGGCGCCATCCGGCGACATCAATGAAATCTGCCGCTGGCCGTCGACGGTGGATACGAAGGCGATGGATTTCCAATCGGGCGACCACGCTGGGTCCCAGGCCCCTTGCTGCGTGAGTTGAACGCGATGGGTTCCGTCAAGCGCGATGCTCTCTATATTCCAATCGCCGCCGGCCGCCTTCGCTACAAAAGCGATGCTGCGGTTCCGTCCGGCGCCCAAACCGGGCTCTCGTACTGTGTCTGCGCAAGGGCGACAGACCCAAGAATCGCGAGACCAATCCCGCCAATCTTCGCCACCGCTTTAGCTTCCCATGCCGCCGCCTCGGATACAATATCCTCACGCGCCAACGGGCGCGCTATCGAGGAAGAGCCAATGAAATTCATCGCAGGAATTGTTTTGGGAATCGCACTCAGCGCGGGCGCGACGCTGTTCGCGCAAAACGAACGCTCAATGCACCCCCGCATCGCGGCGGCCATTGCCGCCCTGCAAGATGCGCGCGCATACATGGTCGCCGCCCCGCACGATTTCGGAGGCCACAAGGCGGAAGCCGTACGCGCCTGCAACGACGCGATCAAACAATTGAATCTAGCTCTGGCGTATCGGGGAAAGCAGGATAAATAGCCGGCTGGACGCCGTTACAGCGGCAAGTAAACGCAGTATCGTACACTGAAAGTTGTGCTTTCGGACTCCGAACGGTCCACGGCTGCGAAAGTTGTCGTCGCCACCACCGTCGCTCTTTCCTTCATCTCCTTCTGGCGCGCAGCCGCGATCGTCTTGAGCGACCTCGCCTCCTCCGCATTTTATGCGGGCGGCATCGCCGAGCACGCCATCGGGCGCACCGCCCCCTGGTTCATTCTCGGCGTGATGCTGTTCAGTTTCGCCGTACGCTCGGTCTACATGGAATCGAGCAGCATGTTTGTGCGCGGCGGCGTGTATGTCGTCGTGCGCGATGCCATGGGGCCGTTTATGGCCCGGCTTTCGGTTTCCTCCCTGATCTTCGATTACATCCTCACCGGCCCCATCAGCGTCGTCAGCGCCGGCCAATACCTTGGCCGGCTATTGAATGAGCTCGCGCACTGTTCCTCCATATCGGCGGAGACATTTCGCCCAACATCTTCGCCGCCTATTTCGGCGTGGTCGTCACGGTCTATTTCTGGTGGAGCAACATCAAGGGCATTCACGAATCGAGCGGCCAGGCGCTGCGCATTATGCAGATCACCACCGTGATGGTGGTCACGTTCCTCATCTGGTGCCCTATCACGCTGATCCTCGCGCCGAAGATTCAGATTCCGCCCGCGCCCGTGCCGCACAATCTGCATTTCAGCCCGGACGCCTCGGCTGGTTCAAGGGCACCTTCTGGCCGCAGATCGGCGCGGTCGCGATCATCATTGCATTCGGCCACTCGCTGCTCTCCATGAGCGGTTTCGAAACGCTGGCGCAGGTCTATCGCGAGATCGCCTATCCCAAGCTGAAGAACCTGCGCTACACCGGAAATCTGGTTTGCATCTACGCTGTGATTTGCACCGGCGTCATCACCGCTCTTCGCGGGCATGATCATTCCGGACGCCATGCGGGGCAAGTATGTGGATAACCTGCTCGGCGGACTCGCGATGTACCTGGCGGGTCCGCAGCTGCTGCGGCTGGTGTTCCACATTTTCGTGGTGATTGTGGGCGTGCTGATTCTTTCCGGCGCAGTGAACACCTCCATCATCGGCGCCAACGGCGTGATGAACCGCGTGGCCGAAGACGGCGTGCTGCTCGATTGGTTCCGCAAGCCGCAGCGGCAATTCGGCACCACCTACCGCATCATCAATCTCATCGCGCTGCTGCAGATTGCAACCATCGTCGCTCAGCGGCGGCGACGTCTACACGCTGGGCGAAGCTTACGCGTTCGGCGTTGTATGGAGCTTCTTCCTGAAATCGCTGGGCGTGCTGGTGCTGCGCTATCATCGGCACGATCAGGAATACAAGCACCCGGTCAACCTCCACATCGGCGGCAAAGAGATCCCCCTCGGCCTGTTCTGCACCACCGCGCTGCTCGTCTTGGTGGCCATCGCCAACCTCTTCTCCAAACAGATCGCCACCATTTACGGCGTCGGCTTCACGGTTCGTTCTTTCATCATGTTCACCGATTTCCGAAAATCAACGCGCACAAATTGGCGAATTAAGCACGGCCTGGAAGAATTCAACCTCGACATGCGGCCGATATCGCCAGCCGATTCCGTGCAGGCGCGGCCCGGCTGCGTTCTGGTCGCGGTGCGCGACTACCACCACATGCCGCATTTGCACACCGTGCTGCAGAAGACCAACCTGCGGCGTCACGATATCGTCGTGATGACGGTGCGGCCCGTTTCCACCGGCGCCGGCGAATACGAACTTTCCGAGAACAGCTTTTCACCGATTATGAGAAGGAGTTGTTCTCGAGCGTCGTCACCATGGCCGAAAAGGAAGGCAAGACCGTCGACCTGCTGGTGGTCCCGGGCATCGATCCATTCGATGCCATGGTGCAGACCGCGGAAAAATTGAAGGCATCGCGGCTGGTGACCGGCGTCTCGCCCAGCATGGATTCCGAAGAGCTGGCGCGCCGCATCGGCTTGGCATGGGAAAAGCTGCCCGAGCCGCGTCATCCCTTTTCGCTCGAAATCATCAGCCCGGGCCGCCCTCCTTCTACGTCAATCTGGGTCCGCACCCGCCGCGCCTCTGGCCCGAAGACCTCGACCGCGCGCATGACCTGTGGCTGAATCTGCAGGAGAATTCGGATCCCGCCTGCATCACCGCGACGTCATCGGCGTTGCCCTGCGGCGGCTAGAAAAGGACCTGGACGATACGCGCCGCGACGAAGTGCTGACCGATATCGAGAAAGAGCTCCGCAAGTAGGACGGCCCGCGCCGAAGGCGAGCGCCGCTATCTCAATGCAGCAGATTCAGCGTGTTATTCCCGTCGTTGACGAAGTACACGCCGTTACCATTCGGCGCTATCGCCAAGCCGAATAGCGTTCCCCCGCCCGTACCGGTTGTATCGATATTCTTCACCACAACCTGGGCGCCGGCCGCCGTAGTCTCGACGATGTTGCCGTCGCCGCCATTGACGCTGAGGATGTCTCCGTTGGGAGCGATCGTGAGGCCCAGCGGCGCATTCAGCGCGTGTCCCTGCGACACCGTATTCCCCGTCCCCGCATTGTCGAGCCGGAAGAGCGCTCCTGGAATTACCCCAATACGGTTTGCAAGCGTATCTGCGACATAAAGTGAGCCATCCAGCGTCAGGCCCAGGCCGGTCGGTCCAATTACCAGCGCCGCGGGATCTGTCCGTTCGCCGAACCCGCTAGCGATAACGGTGCGCACGATCTCGCGTGGCATCGCATTCGAATCGCCGGAATCGCCGTCGCCCATAATCAGCAACATTCGTAACACGCTTCCCTGATTAACTGTCGCTCCGTTTGCCGCCACGGTTTCATTGAGTACGTTAGTTACGAATAACACCGCGATACCGCCAAAGTCCGCGGCGGTCATGTCCCATGGGCCGTTTATTCCGTTTCCGGAGAAGGTTTCCACCGGCTGTCCCTGAGAGTTCAGCACAATCAGGCATCCAGCCTTGACGGTTGCCGCGGTGCCATCCGTAGTCGGCAGGCTGCCAACAATCACCCAACCGTTACGCAATGCCACCAGCGCGGTAGTCAGCCCCACGCCGCCTATGCACCCAGGAACGCTGCCTGCTTTGATCTGCGCAAAGACGGATAACTTGCCGTTGTTTCCAATTTGGACGATGGTCGTGCCAGTGCCCTGCAAGTTAGCGCCATTATTGAAATTGCTCACCAGCACGCTATTTGCTACAAGCGCTCCCACGCTGCGTGGAACAATCGCCACGCCATACGGGTTGACATCGCCATTACCTGGAACCGTCGATGCGATGGATTGATTGTTATTCAAGTTAGCGAGAAACGGTTTGTTGTTATCCGCAGCCGCAAACGGGATTAGCAATACGCCATAAGCGATCGTGACAATCGAACCTTGCAGCATAGAACCTCCTATGCGAGAGTCTAAGAGGTTCGAAGTAATTGCGATGTGTCAAATGGCGCCTGCCGCCATTCTTTTACAAGTATGTCCGGCCGGTCTTATCTTACAAACACGATGCAGCTCGGCTGCTTCAACTTACCCTCAATCGGCCCCGAAGGCCGTAGCTCGCCCGTCTTCGGATGAACGCTGAACACCACTAGATCGTCCGAATCCTGATTGGTCACCAGCAAATACTCTCCCGTCGGATCGAACGCAAAATATCGCGGCGTCTTCCCTAGCGTGCTCGCGTGTTCCATGAACGAGAGCATTCCACGCTCCGCATCGATATGGAAAAGCGCGATGCTGTTATGCCCGCGATTCGACGCATACAGCACGCTGCCAACTGCATTCGTTGCGATCTCCGCCGCGGTATTACTCGCCCTGAATCCTTCCGGAAGCGTCGACAACGTCTGTCCCGCATTCAGCGCGCCGGTCGCCGTGTCGTAGTGCAGCAGTTCCACCGTCGATGCCATTTCGTTGATCAGATAAACAAAGCGCCCATTGGGATGAAACTCGAGGTGCCGCGGCCCTGAGCCCGGCGTAACGGAAAGCGCCGGCGGATCGTTCGCCGCAATCTTCCCCGTCGCCGCATCGAAACGGTAAATCATAACTTTGTCCGTGCCCAGATCGGCCGCAAGCAGGAAGCGGTTGTCGGGTGAAAATACCACGCAGTGCGCGTGCGGACCGGCCTGGCGCTCGTGATTGACGCTCGATCCATGCTGCTGGTCGAAACCCGAGGCCGCGCCCAAACGTCCATCGGGCATGACGGCAAACACGGCGACGCTGCCGCTGTCGTAGTTCGCCACCGCGAGAAAACGGCCGGTTTTATCCAGTGAAAGATGACAAGGCGAGCTGCCGCGCGAAGAGATGGTATTCAGCAGCGTGAGCTTGCCGCTCTTCGCATCGATCGCAAATGCGCTCAACGTATCTTCGTTCTTGCCTTTTTCGTTCACCGCATACAGAAAATGGCCATTGGGATGCACGACCATGTAGGAAGGGGCGGGCGTTTCCACAACGAGGCCGATGGGCGTCAGGCGGCCATTCGCCGCGTGAAAATGGAAGGCGTTGATTCCTGGGCCATATCCGCCAACGTATGCCAGATAATCGGATTGTGCGAAGCAAGCGCCCGCCAATAGCGCCGCTGTGACTGGAGTTCTCACTATTGCCATTGCATCACATAAGACTGTCGATTGTCTTCGCCCTTGTCGCCGCCGCGCATGCGCAGTTGGGCGGCGCCATCGGCGGACAGGTCTATAACACCGCCACGGACGAACCCGTCAACGGCGCGACCATTGTGCTCACCGAGGCTGTAGGCGCGTCGCAGCCGCAGAAGTTCGTCACCGAAACGCGCGGCCTTTTCCTATTCGAGAACCTACCGCCCGGCCGCTACGTGCTCTTCGCCGAATGTCCGGGTTTCGGCCGCGCGGCTTTCGGATCGCGCGGTAATCCGGTGGCGGGCGTGACGCTCTCGCTGGTCGAGGGCCAGCAGATGAATGCTCTCGCTTTCGCGCTTACGCCCGGCTCAAGCATCTCCGGCAAAGTGATCGATTCGGCGGGAGACGCGCTGGATGGCGCCACAGTGCTCGCCTTGCAGCCAATTTATCAGCGCGGCAAGAAGGAATACCTTCCCGTTGCCTCGGCCGTTTCAGGCGGTTCGGGCGACTACAAACTGGAAAATCTGAGCGCCGGCTCCTATCTTCTGGCCGTGTCAGACAGCACGGGCGGCGGCGCCCCAACTACCTTCTATCCGAGTTCGGCGACTCTCCCCGGTGCCATGGGCGTCACGGTTGCAGCCGCCGCCGCGGAAACCGGCAAGGACATTCACATGGTGAGAGCTTCCGGCCACCGCGTCGCGGGAAACCTGAGCGGAGGCGGTAAAGCCGCCATCGCATGGCTGACGCCGAAAGGCGGCGCGACTTCGCTGATCTTGCGATCCGCCGCAAAGATTCAACCCGATGGCAGCTTCGCGTTTTCTGGCGTGGCAGTCGGCGCCTACATTCTGAGCGCCACCGAGGCCGATAGCGTCACCACGGCGGCCGCGCCAATCGCTCTGGCCGTGGCGCAAAAAGATCTGGAAGGCCTCGAACTGCGCGCTCAGGGCGGCGCCGAATTAAGTGGCGAAGTCGCGCTGGGCACGAACAATGTCCCGCTCCCCCTGGGTATGCAGGTGATCCTCGAAACCGCCGACGCTCCTCTTCCCCGCCCCGCGCGCGCCGCTGTCGATGAGCACGGCAAGTTCACCTTCACGAAACTCGCGCCCGGGCGTTACATGATCCACGTGATCGCTCCTCAGGAGCTCTACGTGCGATCCGCGCGATACCGCGGCGTGGACGTCACCGAAACGGGATTCGATTTCGGCGGCGGAACGGCGGCCCCACTGCTGATCGGCCTCAGCGCGAGCGGCGCGTCGCTCGGCGGGACCGTCCGCGGCGCCGATGGCAGCGAAATGCCGGGCGCTACGGTAGCGCTTGTCCCAACGCTGCGGCGCCTCTCGCGATTCAAGGAAGTCACCACCGACCAGTTCGGCGAATTTCACATCGATGGCATTGCGCCCGGAGAATACAAGGTCTTCGCGTGGGACCACATCGAACCTGGACAATATCAAGACGCAGCCTGGCTGAAAAAGTATGAGTTCAAAGGCCAGCCCTTCGTTGCGAAACCTGGCAACCACGAGACTATCGCGATGAAGGCAATTCAGTAGCCTTTTCTGGCTTCTTAAGCCACTCCGTCTGCGGTAAATTGTCACAATGGCGGACCGCCTTGGCCCCTACCGTCTTGACGAAGAGCTCGGCCGCGGATCGATGGGCGTGGTCTACCGCAGTTTCGACGAACCATCGAACGCGTCGCCGCCGTCAATGTTTTTTTAGCGATCGCCGCGTGAGAAATCCACCTGCGAAAGAATCTGACGCCTGAATTCCTATGTGTCGCCATGAGCGGCGTGCGCATTCCACGCGCTTGCAGGCGCGCCGCCGCGAAACATACCCGGCTGTGCAGTACAGTGATTAAGATTGGACGTGTCCGTGCTGCCTCCGGCCTTCATTAGCTATGCGCGCGAAGACTCCGCCTTCGCCTTTCGCCTGGCCGCCGGGCTGAAAGCAAAGGGCGCCAACGTCTGGCTCGACCAGCTCGACATCGAACCCGGCTTGCCATGGGACCGCGAAGTCCAGCGCGCCCTCGTGGCCTGCAATCAGATGCTGCTCATCCTGACTCCAACCGCGGTGGAGAAGGATAACGTGATGGATGAGGTCGATTACGCGCTGAAGAAACGGAAAAGGATCATCCCCATCCTCTACCGCGAGTGCGAAGTCCCGCTCCGCATTGGCAGGCTGCAACAGGTCGACATGCGGTCGGACTATGAAAAGGGTCTGGACGCATTGTCGAGGATGCTCGCCGCCGCCTCGCCGGCTGAACCACGCCCGGCCCCGCCAACGCCTTGGCCGCGCCGCAGAACCATCCTTTTAGCCGCATGCGCCCTTGTGTTCGTCGCCGCCGCCGCCGTCTACATGTACTCGCCAAAGCCTACAGACAAGCCGGACGCGCCGAAGCCATCCGCACCCTCCGGCAAACCGGCGCCAAGCTTTCGTGCAGGCGACACCAAAGTCAACTCCAAAGACAGTCTCACCTATGTCTGGATTCCCTCCGGAGCCTTCACCATGGGCTGCTACTCCCGAGCAGAGGCTTTGAATAAAATAAACGCGACGTTGGACGGGCCGCTTTTGCCCGGCCTACCGAATTGGTTTTAAGCTGCGGAGCTTGGCGGCGGCTTCGAGAGCAGACAGAGCGGTTTTCTCCGGACTGGTCAGGTGGAAGTTCTCCATCCATCGACTTTTGGCGCGCGGTGCGGCGGGTTTGCGTGCACGCGCGAGCTTGGGCTTTGGCACTCTGGGACGCGGCTCGCAAGCGGTGACCGTTACGTAGCGGTTGCCGAAGCGCACCGCCATGGAGGCGTCGAGCCGCATCTCGATGCGGACAGCGGCCCCCCGCAGGCCCGCACGAACGTCGCTGCGGGCTATCCGGTAGGTCTCCGTATTGAACTGAATCGTGTACCCATCGCTGACTTGTCGGTTTTCCACATAGCTCAGCGAAGCAGCCAGTGAGTGCTCCTTGCCTAACGCCCGATGGGCGTCGTCGCTGCTGGCCGGAACGACGGCAATCGTTTTCTTCCACCATACGACAAACTCCTCTTCCAAATAGGCGTTGGCGTGTTCCAGGCTCTTTGCCCCAGCCACCCTCAGACCTTTCACCAGACGGTCCTGCGCCGTCTGGAAACTGCGTTCCACTCGACCCTTGGCCTGCGGCGAGTGCGCCCCGATCCACACGATGTCCAGTTCCCGAAGCGCCCGTCCGATCTGGGTCGGCGGTAAAGGTTCGCGCTCGTCTCGCGGTAACGCGGTGGCATACCGCGCCGTTTTCGGAGCCGTTTGAAACAAACCTGCCTTGTCGGTGTAATAGCTGACTGGCCGGCCATGCCGTTCCACGTAGCTCCACACCAGCCGCATGTTTTCCGCTGTCGAATCGTGCAATACGAATCGCGCATGGAGCCGGCTGGACGCGTCGTCGATCATGTGGATCAGGTAGAGCTTCGAACCGCGATCCTCTAGCCAGGCATGCTCGCTGGTATCCCACTGCACCAACTCGCCCACTCGTGACCGGCGCGGTCTCCACTGATGGACGTCTGAGTAATAGGATTTTGGGATTTGTATTCACCATGGGCTGCTCGCCGGGCGACAGCGATTGCTATTACAATCAAGAGCCTGCCCACCAAGTTACCGTCTCCAAGGGCTTCTGGATCGGCCAGACACCGGTGACGCAGGAGGCCTACGAGCGTGTGACCCAAAGCAATCCGAGCCACTTCAAACGGCCGCGCCTGCCGGTTGAAACCGTAAACTGGAACGAAGCCCAGAGCTATTGCTCGGCCGTGAACATGCGCCTGCCCACCGAAGCCGAATGGGAATACGCAGCCCGCGCCGGCTCCACGGCTTCACAGTACGGACCCCTTGATTCGATTGCCTGGTACAACGCCAACAGCGGCAACAAGACGCACGAAGTGGCTCAAAAACAGGCGAATGCCTGGGGACTTTACGACATGCTCGGCAACGTGTGGCAGTGGGTCGACGATTGGTACGACGATAAATATTACATTTCTGGCGCGGCAAGCGATCCCAAGGGCCCGTCGAGCGGCACATATCGGGTCATGCGCGGGGGTTCCTGGTACGACTATCCCGGGAACGAGCGCGTATCGGTCCGTGTCAGGCATGAACCGGAGGGCCGTGGAAAGGACATCGGGTTTCGGTGTGCCGGGGAATAGGTTCCCTTTAGATTTTTTTCTTCCTTCTCCAATTTCGCTTTTGACTTTTCTTGGGGGCGGCAGCCGCGCCTTTCGCACCATCAGCCCAACCATGCCGATGATCACGCGGAGGATGGACGCCTCCAACATGCCTGAGCCTCCATCCGGCGACAAACCAAAAAGGCGCTCCGCGAAATCCAGTTGTATCGGATCAAGCAGAGGAAGACAAACCCGGCGCCTTCCCTAACTGCTTCTCCAGATAACGCCGCTGCGGACCGGAGCACTCCATCGCCAGCGCCTTCTCGAAGTACGCCGCCGCCTTCGCCTCATCCCCCGCCTCGCGCCAAAGCACGCCCATTGCCGCCGGCAGCAAATGATACCGTTCCAACGCCGGATGATGCTCGATCCTCTCTAACTCGCGCAGCCCGGAAACCGCGCCGTGCGCCCGCGCCAACGCCACCGCGCGATTGAGCGCCACCACCGGCGTCGGATTCACCGCGTAAAGCTGGTCATAAGCCTGCGCGATCGCGCCCCAGCGCGTCTGCTGAAATTCCCCCGCCGCCGCGTGCTGCGCCGCGATCTCCGCCTCCAGGTGATAGCGCGTCACCCGATCGCCCGCCGCGCTTCGCTCCAGCCGCAGCATCCCCTCCGCGATCCGCGACTTATCCCACTGCGAGCGGTCCTGATCGGAAAGCAACAGCAAGTCGCCCCGCTCATCCACCCGCGCCGGCTCGCGCGCCGACTGCAACAGAAACAGCGCCAGCAGCGCGTCGCATTCCGGCGCGCGTACCGCCGGATGATCGGCAATCAGCCGCGCGAGGCGAATCGCCTCCTCGCACAGATCGCGCCGCATTAATTGATCCCCGCCGCTCGCGTAGCCCTCATTGAACAACAGGTAGAGCGCTTCCAGCACCGATTCCGTTCGCTCCGCCGGCAGTTCATGGTCGAGCGCCTCGAACGCCAGGTCACGCTCCCGAATTAAGCGCTTAGCGCGCACAATCCGCTGCGCCGCCGCCGATTGCTGAATCAGAAACGCGCGCGCAATCTCACCCGTTCCGAAGCCGCATACCGTCTTCAACGTCAACGCCACGCGTGCCTCGCGCGGAATCTCCGGATGGCAGCACAGGAACATCATCGCGAGCTGATCGTCCACCACCTCCGGCGTCATCGCAGCTGGCGAGAGGGCGCGCGCGATGTCCTCCGCCTTCGCCGCCAGCGACGCTTCTCTCCGCAGCGAATCGAGCGCCAGATTCTTCGCCGTCTGAATCAGCCAGGCGCTCGGATTGGCCGGTACGCCGCGATGCGGCCACAGTTGCAGCGCTCTCACCAGCGCCTCCTGCGCCACATCCTCGGCCAACGCCAGGTGGCGCGGACCGAAGATGCGCGTCAGCGTCGAAACCACGCGCCCCGATTCGCGCCGAAAGAGATCCTCCACCAGTTCCCCGGCCATTGGTCGCTCTCCGTTGTTCGCCGCGCCTCAGACCTCGATGCGCCGCACTTCGATCGTGCCAAACTCAAGATGCGGGCAGTCGTTCGCCAACTTCACCGCCTCCTCATAGCTCTGCGCCTTCAGCAGAAAGAAGCCGGCGATAATTTCCTTCGATTCCGCATACGGTCCGTCGGTGATGTGGACTTTGCCGTTTCCGTTTTCAGCTCGCATCAAGCGTCCAGTGTCATTCTCCAGTTTATTGCCTCCGGCAAGCTTGCCTTCGCCGGCCATCCGGTCCCGCCATGCCTTGTACTTGCCGAAGATCTCCTGTATGCGTTGCGGGCTCAGGTTCTCGGTTCGAAAAACCGCGGGGTCGCTGTGAAGCATCAAAATGTATTGGTTCATGTTCGCCTCCACAGCATAGACGAACCGCGGCCCCGAAATTCGACATGCCAAGCGCGCGCCCGCACGCGCCGCTTTGTGGCAGAATACGGTGGTGTTCCAACGGCTGACCAGTCGCGCGGAATGGCAATTCTTCGCCGTTCTTCCGAAAGCGGATAAAGGCCTCGCCGCAGCTTGGTGGTCGGCCCTCATATTGAGGGGGATCGCACCGGCCGCATTCGCCGTCGCCATGGGCGTGCTGGTCGCCGCCGTGCAAAACGCTCGGCCTCTCGCCGGTCCACTCGCATTCACCGGCGCCGTCTTCGTGCTGCTTCAAATCCTCAGCCCGATTCATCAGGCGGTCGGCGCTAACCTTGGCGACCGCACTGCTGCATGGCTTTACGACCGCCTCACCGAAGCTTGCGTGCGGCCTTCGGGAATGGGGCACCTCGAGGACCCGTCGCTCACCAACGACCTCACCGTGGCGCGCGAGTTCGACCGCGGCATGACCGGGCCGCCTCTTGCCATCTCCATGGATTTCATCGCCAGCGGGATGGTGGAGATGATCGGCGGGGTCGCCTGCGCCGCCCTGCTTTTCCGATACGCCTGGTGGGCGTCTATCCTGCTCGCGGGCGCGTGGCTGGCCACGCATTGGTTTCTGCGCGAGAGCGCGGTCTGGCGCGACCGCAATACCGAAGAAGTGCGCGGCGCGCAGCGTGACGCCGACTATGCGTACCGGCTGGCGGTAGATCCGCCGGCCAGCAAGGAACTGCGTCTGTTCGGCCTTGCCGGCTGGACGCTCGACCGTTTCATCGCCCGGCGCACTCGCTTGCACGAACTTCAGTACGCAGCCACGCGTCTGCGCGAGCGTCCCGTCCTCTGGAGCATGCTCCTGGTCGCCGGCGCCAACATGGCTGTCTTCTGGACGCTGGCCCTTGCCGCCCTCGCGGGTCGCATCAGTCTTGGGGACGCTGTCATCTACGTGCAGTCTGCGATTGGCGTGTCGATGATCGCATTTGGCGGATTCAGTTGGGCATTGGACGGAGCTGCAGCTCCCGTCGCCGCCGTGCTGCGGCTCGACGCTGCCATGGGCCCGAAGGGCGACCTGCCATCCGGCCGCCGCCCGGCGGACCGCATGCCCGCGCGCGAAATTCGCCTGCGCGACGTCACGTTCGGATACCCCGGGCGGCGCCCCGTTCTGGAGCGCCTCGATCTCACCATTCCCGCCGGCACATCGCTCGCCATCGTGGGGCAGAACGGCGCGGGCAAGACAACGCTAGCGAAGCTGTTGTGCCGCTTGTACGATCCGCAGTCCGGCGCCATCGAAATCGATGGCGTAGACCTTCGCGAGTTCGATCTGGCCTCATGGCGCGCGCGCGTCGCCGCCGTGTTCCAGGACTTTATCCGGCTCGAACTGCCGCTGCGCGACAACGTGGCGCCGGCGGGCGCGCCCGATAAGAACGTGCTCGCAGCACTCGAATCGGCGGGAGCCGGAAACCTGGCCGCGCCTCGACACCGTGCTTGCACGCGGCTACGACGGCGGCACCGAACTTTCGGGCGGCCAATGGCAGCGCGTTGCGCTTGCACGCGCACTCGCGTCTGTCAGCCTGGGCTCGGGCGTAGTGCTGCTCGATGAGCCGACCGCGCAGCTCGACGTGCGTGGGGAAGCCGAGATCTTCGAGCGCCTGCTCGCCGCCACGCGCCACTGCACTACAATCCTGATCTCGCATCGCTTCTCCACCGTTCGCCACGCCGATCGCATCTGCGTACTCGAACACGGCCGCGTCGTCGAACTCGGCTCGCATGACGAATTAATGGCCCTTGGCGGCCGCTACCGCACCATGTTCGATCTCCAGGCGCAGCGGTTCCACATTCCCGAAGGGGAGGAGGAGACAACATATGACATCCTCTGACCTTCGAGAGCAGAAGATCGCTCCGCTGCCTCCCGCGCTCGCCTCCATGTGGCGGCTGTGCAAGCTGGGATACCGCTTTGAGCCGCGCCTGATGGCATGGGCGTTCGTCCTGTCGCAGCTCTCCGCACTGCCCGACGCGCTCCTCGCCTTGTGGCTGATGTTGCTCGGCAAAGGCGTCATCGAGCACCGGCCCGGCATGGTGAAGGGCGCGGCGATCGGCCTGGGCCTATCGACGGCCGCGACCTGGTTCCTCCGTACGGTCAGCACGCGCTTGCAGCGCCGCTTCCGCGACCGCGTGACCATCGCACTCGAAGCGCACGTGGCGCGGCTGCAGGCATCCATCGCAACCATCGCGCATCAGGAACGGCCCGAATATCTCGATCGCCTGTCCATGCTCCGCAATCAGGTATTCGTGCTGGACCACATGTACATGTCGCTGTTCTCCACGCTCGGGTGGATCTTGCGGCTGGCTGTGACCATGGTGCTCCTGGCGTCGATTCATCCGGCGCTTCTCCTGCTCGCATTGTTCGCCATCCCGACCGTAATGACCTCGACGTGGCGGCCCGCGGTGGAGCGGGCCGCGCAGGAGCGTGGCGCGCAAGCCAGCCGGCTGTCGCAGCACCTCTTCAACGTTGCCACCACCGCGCCTCCCGGAAAGGAAGTGAGAGTCACCGGCATCGGAGAGCGCCTCATCACGCAGCGCCGCGCGGCATGGGAGCGTTGGTACGAACCGGTAGCGGCCGCCCGCTTCGGCTCGGCGTTTTGGCACGCGCTGGCCTGGGCGATATTTGGCCTAGCCTATACCGGCGCGGTGATATTCGTGTCGTACGGCATCCATGCGCCGGCCAGCAGCGTGCTCCTGGTGCTGGCTGCGGGCGCGCGATTGTCCGCGTATATTGGCGCCGCCGTCGGCGAGATTGGATTCCTTCGCGGCTTCTGGATGGATGGCTCGCGCCGCCTCGCCTGGCTCGAAGATTACGCCGCCTCCGTTGCCGCCGCGGGCGATCTGCCGGCTCCCGCCGTGTTGCGTCGCGGCATCCGGCTCGACCACGTGTCGTTCGCCTACCCCGGCACATCGCGTACCGTGCTCGACGATGTGTCGTTGACCCTACCGGCCGGCGCGGTGGTCGCAATAGTCGGTGAAAACGGCGCCGGCAAAACCACGCTGGTCAAGCTGATCGCAAAGATGTACGAGCCATCGTCGGGATCCATCTTTGTCGACGACACGCCGCTCGCGCGCGTAGCCGGCCGGCGAGTGGCGGGCGCGCCTCGCGGGCGCGTTCCAGGATTTTTTCCGCTTCGAATTTCGGGCCGCTCACACCGTCGGCCTCGGCGACGTTCCCCGCATGGACGACGAACGCGCCGTCATGACGGCCGTGGATCGCGCCGGCGCCAGCGACGTCCTCGGGCGTCTGACGACGGGTCTCGACACGCAACTTGGCCCCACGTGGCCCGGCGGCGCCGAACTGTCGTTCGGCCAGTGGCAGAAGCTAGCCCTGGCGCGAGGCTTCATGCGCGAAGAACCGCTGCTGCTCGTGCTCGACGAACCCACCGCCGCGCTCGACGCGGAAACCGAACACGCGCTATTCGAACGCTACGCCGCCGCCGCTCGCGGCAACGGCGTAATGACCAGCGGCCGCATCACGATTCTGGTCTCGCACCGTTTCTCGACGGTCCGCATGGCGGATCTCATCGTCGTGCTCGACGGCTCGCGCCTGGTTGAGGTGGGAACGCACGATGAGCTCATGGCGAAGAGAGGCCAGTACGCCGAGCTATACGGCATCCAGGCGGCGGCATACCGATGACCATTTTGACTGCTACAGTGTCGCGCACCACTTATTGAAGTTCGCACATTACAGCGACATCCTGACCGTCGGAAAGATGTGGGGCAGCCCTTTCGGGCTGCCGCCGGGCTTTCGCCCGGCGCTTCGCGGGCGCAGAGAACTCCTGCGATCCATCACAAAACGCGAAGCTTAATAAGAATTTCAGTGACGGGTCGGAGGCGGCGGAAACTTTGCGATCGGCCTGCCGTTAGCGAGGAACCGGTGGATTTGACCATTTCGCAAGAGTGCGTAACCGTCGCGCGTTTTCAGACGGAGCGATTCACCCTCGATTCGAATGTCGTCGACGACAAATTCCAGGGCATACTTCTGAACCGCATGCGTCATTCTGTTCCATCGAATAAGACCGCCGGGCGCCTTAGATATGTCCTCGCCGAAACGGTCAAGCGCTATCCAGACCCTATTCGGTTCCACAAGGATGGCGCTTATCTCATACCGCGCCACTTCTGGCGGCGAGAAAAGAGTGTATGCGCGATTCGAGGTATCGAAAAAGCCAAATTCGCCGACGCCCTTCATGCCCTCGCCGTCATAGTAAGTATTGCCGAACCAGATTCTGTTGTCTTCAATCTGGTAGGGTCCAATTGCCTCCTGCCGGTCGTAGTGGTCCGCCGCGAACGGGTTGATCTGCACATCTTCGGGCCAAAGCCGGATGTATTTCTCGGCGGTGCTTTGAGGTAACGGGTAGAGCTTCGTTCGGTTAGGTCCGAGCGTTTCGATGATACCGTGCGAGCGCATTCCGAAGTCGTCCTTACTGCGTTCGAGTTGAAACCGGCCGCCCAAGCCGAATACCACCGGATCGAGCGCGACCAGAAGCAGAAGCGTCGTGAGGTTCATGCGATTAGCCTGTCGACCATTTTCGCTTATAGGCGGATTTGGTTGCGATCGAACACATGAGGCGGTCAAGGGTTTGGGGCAGACGTATGTGGTTACCAGAAACTGCGCATGGCGGTCGCGGATAGCATATCGGTCACCTCAAATCAGCTTATCGAGCGTGATCGGCAGATCGCGAACTCGTTTTCCTGTCGCGTGATAGACCGCATTCGCGATCGCGGCTGCCGAGCCGGTAATCCCAATTTCGCCGATCCCCTTCGCGCCCATCGGGCTTACATGCTGATCGTCCTCTTCCACCCAAGCTGACATCGATCGCGCCGACATCGGCGTTGGTCGGCACATGATACTCGGCAAGGTTGTTATTCACGATGCGGCCCAGGCGCTCATCGTAAATGGTATGTTCGTGCAGCGCGAAGCTGATGCCCCACACCATTCCTCCCATGAACTGGCTGCGCGCCGTCAGCGCATTCAGAATCTTTCCCGCGGCGAAAACGCCGGTCATCCGCGCAACGCGAATCTGTCCTAAGATCGGCGTCTACGCGAACTTCGGCGAACTGCGCACCGAAAGAGTACATCGAGTATTTTTTCGCCTCCGGATTCTGATCCGGTTGATGCCTCGCGCTTCAATCATACGGCTGCCCTTCCAATTCGTTGCCCAGTCCGTCCGGAGACTTCGCTCGCAGCGCTTTCGCAGCTTCATAAACCGCCGAGCCCGTGGTGGCCGCGGTTTGCGAACCGCCCGAGACCGGCGTTTCGGGATATCGCGTGTCGCCCAAGCGGAACGTCACGCGCGAAACGGGCACGCCCAGGGCATCCGCGGCGATCTGCGTCATGATCGTGTAGGTTCCTCCGCCGAGTTCCTGCGATGCCCGCTTCGACCAACACTTTCCCATCGGGATACATGCGCGCCTTGGCCGATGCCGGGCTGCGGCGCGCGGGATAAACCGCCGTCGCCATTCCCCAGCCGATCAGCGTATTACCCTCGCGCATCGATCGCGGCTCGGCCTTGCGCCGCGCCCACCCGAAACGCGCCGCGCCCTCGCCGGTAACATTCGCGCAGACGACTTGGTCGACCACGGCAGGTTCTTGTCCTCATCCCGCTCAGCGTAATTTTTCAAGCGCAGTTCGATGGGATCCATCTTGAGCAGGTAAGCGAGCTCGTCCATCGCGACTTCGAGCGCAAACGTGCCGGCGCTTCGCCCGGCGCGCGCGTATAAGATGGCGTCCCGATGTCCGAGCGCACCAGCGTCTGAATGGTCGCGTTATTGGGAACGGAATACAGCATCCGCGTCGGCAGTCGTGGCCGGTCTCGGTGAACTCGTCCATCGTCGATGTATGCGAGAGCGTGTCGTTCGTCAGCGCCGTCAGTCGTCCATCGCTTCGAGGCGCGCGGCGGAAATCGTCTGCCGTGTCGCCGTGCGGCAGCCGACAGGCCCGAACATCTGCGGCCGCCGCAGCACCAGCTTCACCGGCCGGTTGACGTGCCGCGCCGCCATGGCGCAAATCACGCTGTGCGACCACGTCGGCCCCTTGCTGCCGAAGCCGCCGCCGACGAAATAGAGAGACCACGCGCACGTTTTCCGGCTGCAAGCCCGAGCAGTGCCGCCACGCGTTTGCGATCGCCGAAGATTCCCTGCGATGTGTCATAAAGCGTCAGCTTCTGCGGCCCATCCCAGACCGCGATCGTGGCATGCGGCTCCATTGGCGAATGCGTCTGGAAGGGCGTCGGTAGGTCTCTTCTACGCGTGCGTCGGCCGAAGCCAGTGCGCCTTCCGGGTCGCCCCGTCTGCTCATCGGCCGGGTCCCCCGCGCCGCCCATTTTCTTCGGAACATATGCCGTCGGCATGCTGCTGTCGAAGGTGACCGATGGCTTCTCGGCCGCATAGCGCACCACCACCCGGTCGGCCGCCTCGAACGCCGCCTCCAGGGTCTCGGCCACCGCGATGCGCGATGGGCTGATTGCCATAGTAAACGCGGTCGTCCTGCAACAGCTGCAACGCGCGGTCGGCGGGTGATCGCTGGATCCACCTGCGACGGGTCCTTCGCCAGCTTGAGACCGCTCTTGTGCGTGAGCACGGCGAGTGTTCCTGGCACGCGCTCGCGCCGCGCTGGTATCTATCGATACGATGCGCCCTTTCGCAATCGCGCTAGTCACCAGTACGCCAAACGCTAAGTCCGGGAATGTTTTGATCGGCGGTGTAGGCGGCTCGGCCGGTAACTTTCAAGCGTCCGTCCACCCGATCGATCGGCTTGCCGACTGACATGTTTCTCCTCCTCGCTACACCGGTTGATTCGCCGCCGCCATCAACGCGCGTACCACCGCTCGCTGCGCCAGTTCCACTTTGAACGCGTTATCGCGATGCGGCCGCGCGTCGCGACCACCTGCGAATTGCGCCGCATTCCGGAATGATTGCTCCGCCGCTGGCTGGTTGCGCAGCGCCTCCTCGGCCTCGAACGCCCGCCACGGTTCGGGCGCCACTCCGCCCAGGCGATACGCGCCTCGACGAATTCCGCTGATCCGGCGCCGATGTCGAGCACCGCCGCCACCGAAACCAACGCAAACGCATAGGAATTTCGGTCTCGTACTTTCAGATAGTAAGACCGCTTTCCGCCGTCGCGGCGGCAGCTCCACGGCCGGTGATCAATTCACCCGGCTGCATTTCGCGTTTCGATATGCGGCGTGTCTCCGGGCAGGCGATAGAAACGGTCCATCGGCAGTGTGCGCTCACCCGTGCGGCCCGCGCAATCACAGATCTGCGCGTCTAAGCGCCGTCAAGCGCCACGGCCATGTCTCCCGGATAGGTCGCGATGCACTGATCGCTTGTCGCCCAGAATCGCGTGGATGCGGTTGTATCCTTGCATCGCGGCACAGCCCGATCCCGGGGCGCGCTTATTACATTCGGTATAAGTCGGATCGTAGAAATAGTAAGCAACGTGTGCGCTGCAGTAAGTTTCCGCCGGTTGTCGCCATATTGCGAATCTGCGGGCGAGGCGCCAGAAAGAATCGCATGGCTCAATACGCGGATACCGCCGGCGGATCGCCGGATGCGCAGCCACTTCGCTGTTGCCGCGCCAGCGCGCCGATGCGCATCCCTCCAGCATGTTCCTCAATTCGCCCCAAAGGTAAACGGGTGATATCGATCAGTTGCGATGGATGCTCCACGCCCATCTTCATCAGGTCCACCAGATTCGGTGCCGCCGCCGAGATATTTCGCTCTCCGGCTGCCGCTTGTTCCGCGGCGATGCGCCGCATCGATGCTAGTCGGAAGAGTATACTGAATGGCCGCATCGATTACACCTTTTTCTGGATCCGTTCCGCGGAACCGCTCCTTGTAGCCGCTCCACCGAACGAACCGCCGCCACGATATTCGGATAAGCCCCGCATCGGCACAGATTACCTGACATGCGCTCGCGGATTTCGTCATCACTGAGTCCGCCTGCCGAGCCATCGAAATCCGCCAGATGCCGGCCTTCGCTAACGCTTACCGCGCTCGGCATGCCCGCCCGCGCCTCCTTCAACATTGCCACCGCCGAGCAAATTTGACCAGAGGTGCAGAAGCCGCACTGAAAGCCATCGTGCTCGATGAATGCCGATTGCATTGGGTGAAGCTCTTCGCCCTATGCGAGCCCTTCAATGGTTGTGATGTGCTTGCCCTTTTGCGTGATCGCCAACGAAAGGCACGAGAGCACGCGTGCGCCATCCGCCAAAACCGTGCAGGCGCCGCATTGTCCATGGTCGCAGCCCTTCTTCGACCCCATCAGATGCAGCTGCTCGCGCAACAGGTCGAGCAGCGTTATGCGAGGTTCCAGGCGCAGGTCGTAACGGTGTCCGTTAATTGTCAGCGCGCATGAAGCGGCATCAGTCGTGCCCGCGGCGGGTTCGGCTTCGGCGATTCCGGTTGCTATCGTCACTACGCCGATGGTTGCGCCAACAAAGTCTCTTCGAGTCAGATCGTCTTCGGGGGATTTCATGGCAAGCGAGCATACATCGTGCAACTCGCATGCCAGTGAGATCCCACCGACCGTTGTGGGGCCAGGCCTTCCGGCCTGCCGCCGGGCTTCCGCCCGGCGTCCCGCAGGAAAGAGGCAGTGTCTCTCTATTTTTGCGAAGCTGAGTCAGATAAAGGGCGGGAGATGAGCCGAGGCAGCCGTTGGTCCCTTCGGAGTTCTATGGCTTCCCTAAGAAAGTAGCTGCTTTTGGGCGCTCGGCCACGTATGTTTCAACACGCCAAAGAAAGCCGGTCAACGAACTATCAGGCGAATCCTGCAGAGATCCCTGCCACTTACGCGTGTCACTGTAGCCGGTAAAAACGACGGCTCCGTTCCAATTGGAAGGAAGTGGGAGCCGTCGGTGTACCATAACGGCCTTGCTGTACTAATTTCCGCGCCCGCCACGTCCACCGCGGCCCGCTTGCGGCGCTGGCAGATCCTTGCGCGGCAGTTTCTCCGGCCGCGTCGCCGCGTTGTAGACGAAACACCGCTTCGATGATCGCCATCTGCTCCATGTCGGCCTGCTGGATGCGATCGTACACGTCCATGTTCGAATGGTGCGTGCGCGTGTCGTAATCCATCGGGTCCTGAATGAACTGGAATCCCGGCAGTCCCACCGCGTCGTACGACTGGTGATCCGTGCCGCCGGTATTGCGGATCGTGATCACGCCCGGCGTCAGATCCTTCAGCGCCGCGAACCACTGCTCGAAAATCGGCCGCACCATTTCGTTGCCCTGCAGATAGATGCCGCGAATCTTTCCGGTGCCGTTGTCGATGTTGAAATAGCCCGCGAAGCCCGTCGTGCTCGGCTGTGGTCTTCATCGTCCGCCGGATCGGCGAAATGCTCCTTCACGTAGGCGCGCCGATCCCAGCAGCCCTTCTTCTTCGCCGCCCCACAGCGCCATGCGCACGGTGCGATCCATCTTCAGGTTGAGCGATTTCAGGATGCGCATCACTTCCATCGCCACCGCGCTGCCCGCGCCGTTGTCGGTGGCGCCGGTGCCCATGTGCCAGGAATCGAAGTGGCCGCCCACCATCACCAGTTCGTTCGGCTTGGTCGTGCCCGGAATTTCGGCGATCACGTTGAACGAATCGGTGTTGCTGGTGTCCAACTTGGTCTTTGATATCGAACGAGAGCTTCACCGGAACGTTGTGCTCCAGCAGGCGCGCGATGCGATTGTAGTTTTCCGCCGTGATCGCGACCGAAGGCAGGTTCTTGGTCGGATCGCCGGTGCGCGGCGAGCCGTTGCTGGCAAACACCGTGCCGCTTTCGCCCGCGCGCGGAGGCCGTGACGGTCGCCAGCACGCCTTCGTCCTGCCAGAAGGTGCGCTGCTTTTCCGTGGAACGCCTGCCGCTCTTCCGGAGTCATGTTCGCCAGCGCCGCCGCTGCCGCCGCGCCCGCCGCGTCCGCCGCGTCCGCCCGCGCCGGTGGGAGAATCTCCGGAACCAGCGCCTGCCAGCTCCTCATCGGTGTAGCGATGCGCCAGCGGCGTGGTGGGAAGCGGAAGATCCAGCGGCGGCGACCGTGAGACACGATCTTGCCCTTCAGCTTTCCGTGCCATCTTGTCCATGATCGGCCGGGGTCTGGATCGGCGGACCAGCATCGCTTCGCCCGTGATCGGGCCGTTGGTGCCGCCGCTCCACGCCTGCGGATAGCCGATGATCGGCATGTAGGTCGGCTCGACCATCGCGCCGCTGTATCCGGTGATCTCCCAGCTCGGAATCGGGCGCCGCCGCGCGTCCGCCGCGTCGGTCGGAGCCCACTGTTTTCCAGATGGACGTTGCTCAGCCCCCATTCCTTCAGCTGGCCGACGGCCCAATCGCCGGCCGCGCGGAACTGCGGCGAATTGGTCAGGCGCGGACCGTAGCGGTCGGTCAGGTTGTACATGGTGTCCATGATCTGGAAGCCGCCGCCGGCCGCCGCGGCCGCCGCCACCGCCGCCGCCACCCCGCCGCCGCCGCCGAGTTCGGCGGTCTTGATCTTGTGAATGACGTTCAGGTCGACTTTTTCTTGCGCAAATGTGGCGCGGAACGAGCAGCAGGGCTGCCGTAAGGGTGAAGATAGAAATTCGCATAAGGCTTTGCGTAAGAGCATATCAAACGGCACGGGATGGCGGGGCATTTTCCGGCTTCATGGAACTAACCCGCAACGGGCACTGCGCAGGCGTCGGAACATTCCGGTTTTATCCCAATGCTGTTCAGTTTGACCGCGGGCTGTTCCAGGCTATGTCCGATATGGCAAGGCTGGGCTCGATAACCACAGGCCGCTGGAAAGCGCGTTTCACCGCCGGAATTCCCGCCACTCGCATTCAAACTGGGGGCATTCTACGAGTGACGAGTGACACGCCCAGAGTTGGCCAACTTACCCCAACCGGACTTCCGGACCGCATCCATTTCCTCTGGTCTTAGATTCCGAATACTCGGGCGTCCGCATTGGGAAGAGCGATTCTCTGTTGCCACGCGTGAGAAAGCTGCATTTGGTGCATCCGGCACGCTCGAACGCCGCAGCTGATGATGGATTCTGGGACGTGGATCCGTCGGTCACTCGACATTGCCAGGTAATTCTTCCTACGTAGCTTTGGCGGTCGCAGTTGTTTCCCGCTCGGGCCAAGCCGCGATGATCAGCAGGCCCACACCAATTCCTATCGACACTTCGACAAACCGGTGCAACGCGGCAACCCATGCGGTCTTCTCGTGCGACGCCAATACCACAATCGCGAGGGCGGTGCCCGCAAAGCGATAGGCGCTTCGATCCAGCCGCAGCAACGCGCAGACCAGCCCAAGCACAAAGATGCCTGGCGTGTACACAATTGTGCTCGCACCGAAATACGTGGCCATCAGCGCTCCGGCCGCTGCTCCAAGCGCAGTTCCAACAAAACGCTGCCGGGAGGGCGTCAGCGCGGCGCCGAGGGTCGATTGCATGACAATAAGCGTCGTGATTGTGGCCCAGTATGCTTCTGGAAGGCCCGCCAGGCGGGCAATATACAACGACATGATGGCAGCGAACGTCGTACGAATCGAGTGCGCTAGCCATTCGCGATTGAATCGGGCCGCAAACTGAGTCCCGGCTCTCGCCACGAAACTCCTCCTGTCATCCATTATCTGTCCGCTACTCGAGCGCGTCGCAGTCGAGAACGCACACCAGCGACGCTATGGAGAAATTCGGAAAGGTCTGTGAAGGATTCGAGCTGAGTGTCCCAGAAGCACGCAATCGTCCCAATTCCATCACGGTCAACTGACGTAGTTCGCCTTCATAGCCGGATCAGCGTCAGCTCCCGCTTCCTGCTCCGGAGCCTGCCGGCGCCGGCGTGGACCAGAACCGGATATGTGGACAACGTGGCTCGTGCCCGTCGCCATGGCCAACTTCCGGATGCGCCGTAAACCAGGGCCTATGTGCTTTCTGATCGGTTAAACTAGCCGAGGGAGTACGCCGTGCCACTTTCTGCAGAAGACGCACTAGGTTCCCATGAAACCCTTACGCCCCGCAGCGCGGAGGAAGAGCGAGAGGGGTATCGCGCAAGTGGCACAAAACTCGATGGTGCGGTAACCGCCGAGGTCTTTCCTGACGGCAACGGCGGTCTGGCTGCGTGGATCCCAAGTGGGTTCGGAAACCGAATTCTGAAGGCCTCGTGGATATTGGCTTCGTTGTGCGCCAGTCTCTCCTGGGCTCAAAGTCCGGCAAGTATCCGCGCACCGTTGGGCGTCTACGTCAAGGTCGACGTTCAGGATGCCATCGATGGCTATAATGGCCCTGCTTCGCAACTGCACTCCTACCTGCAAAGTCTCTACGCGAGTCTCTTAGCCGATCCGGCCATCTCCGGGTTGACGATAGGAGCGGACTGGGCCAAGCTTCAGCCGTCCGCCGGCACCAGTTCCAGTAGCTTCGACTGGACTGATCTGGACGACGCCTTCGACGCGGCGACTGTGGCTCACAAACCGGTTCAACTCATCATCACGCCGGGAACCGATATGCCGACGTGGCTAGTGAACGAAATCCCCTCCTGCGACCCGCTGTTTACGTCAGGGAGCGCTCCGGCCAATTGCGGCACGGTGACGTTTGTGGGATACCCGGAAGTGCAGCGCGCCGACCAAACGATGTTTCCACTGCCGTGGAATACCGTCTATCAGGCCGCCTGGGACGCTTTCCTGATGCAGCTCAACGCCAGATACGGCTCCAATCCTGCATTTGTAGCCATCGCCATCGCGGGTCCGGTGGGCGCGTCGGACGAGATGATCTTCCCGACCAGCGCCAATACCAGTGCCGCGCAGCCTTCTGGCTTGGCCGTAGACGCCATGTGGGCCGCGCTGATTCAGCATTCTTTCCCATCCAACAGCGCGTATCAGAACACGGATCAAGTGTTCATCGACGCGTGGAAGCAAGCGATTGACGCGTACGAATCGATTTTCTCCGGCGTTACGCTGTTCATCGGAGCGGACGCCGGCGACGACTTCCCCAACTTCAGCCAGACCGTCACGCCGCATGCCGACAACACGCTGTTCGCTCTGGACTGCTCGAACAGCCCCAAGACCGAGATCATGTCGTGCGAAGCGAAAACCGAAATCTTGTCGTATTTCGTGACGGTGACGGGTCCCAACGGAAAGGGAACCCAGGTCGGCGGAATGACTGCCTCCAGTGCCGTGACGATCGGCAATATCGGCGTCCAAGGCGTGAAGGTGCTCACAGCTCTATCGCCGCCGCCCTCGCCTCCGTTTATTGGCGGGGCAGAATTCGATTTTCCAGTTTCGGGCCCAGACCTGCAGGGAGAAGGATGTCCCGATCCCAGCGGCAATTGCCCGGGCCTTTCGGTTGCGGAGGGCGCATACAACGTGATGACCGTCTTTTTCACCGGCACTCCGGCTGCGGCATTCTACGGTGGAACGGTCGGGACCGCGCCCATTCAGTATCTCGAAGTTTCCTACCTGGATCTTCAATATGCGCTCGCCAATCCGTGTCCGGCCGCACCGAGTCCGACGCCTCGGCTATATGTCGCTGCAGGATCTGTACGCCCGGGCCAGCCGCGACATTTTCGCGATGGCGAACCAGACAATGACGCTTCCCGCGCCGACCTGCTCAAAGAGTGCGCCGGCGCCGGCAATCACCCTTGTCGCCAACGCGGAAGGCGAGACCCCGACCATCGCGCCCAACACGTGGGTCGAGATTAAGGGATCGAATCTGGCGGCGCCCGGCGATTCGCGCATCTGGCAAGGATCGGACTTTGTGGGCAATTCGATGCCAACCAAGTTGGACGACGTCAGCGCCACGGTAAATGGCAAGCCGGCCTTTGTGTACTACATCAGCCCTTTGCAGGTGAACATCCTGACTCCGCCCGATGCTCTCTCCGGTCCGGCCCAGGTGGAAGTGACCTACAACGGAGCAACCAGCGCCGCGTTCACCGCTCAGGCGCAATCGATCTCCCCGTCATTTTTCGTCTTCAACGGCGGACCATATGTCGCCGCAACGCACTTGAACGGGAGTTTGATCGGGCCGGCCGCGCTGTATCCGGGCGCGAGCACTCCCGCCAAGCCGGGCGAGACCATCGTGCTTTACGCCAACGGATTTGGATCAACCAACGTACCGGTACAAAGCGGATCCGTCAGCCAGTCCGGCATGCTGTCTCCGCTGCCGGTAGTCAAGATCGGCGGCGTCGCGGCAACCGTGCAGTTCGCTGGCCTGGTTGCGCCTGGGGAATTTCAGTTCAACGTGGTGGTGCCTGCGTCGCTCAACAACGGCGACCAATCCATCACGGCGACCTCCGGGGGAGGATCAACGCAGTCTGGCACGTTGGTCACGATCCACAATTGACGACGATGAAGTGCGCTCGGATGGCGGCGGGCGAAACCGTAGGGAATGAATTGTCGGCAACCCTTCCACTACTTTCTGGCAGAGGTTTACGTCAACTGCAGCAGCTACCTCATCCCTGTAAATGCTGTCCAAAAAGTGCTGGAAGAGGCCTTCCGAGGAGCCCTCCGCTGGTTCTCAGGCAACGAGAGGAGGATTCCTATGGCTCCTTGCCTCTTAACTGAACCGCATCGGGTTCGTGCGCATTTATCGGCGGCCACGTTAATGCTTTCTTCTGTGCCAGCGCGAGCGGCAAGACCTCATATTGGCCGCGGATGAACACCGATGAAAGCGGACAAAAAAGTCGTTTCGCGCAGGAGGCCGTCGATCGAATTGCGTCACTCTCCACGGTGGATCAGATTATCCAAGGCGTGGCGCTGACTCAACATCGCGGCTGGGACGAGGCGTCGTCGGTTCAATTCGCGCTCGGCTTCTGGATGTGGTCGATGATGAGCACATCAATCGCAGCTTTTCCCGGCTCCAGCTTCAGCCCGAGTTGTTCTTGCACAGCCGTGAAGATGCTCGGACTATCGTCGCTATCCGACCGTGCCCCAAGAACGACGCGAGCGGTTTCTTCTGAATTTTGCGGTGAAAAGGAACTAAAGGAAGCGGTCGGCTTCGATCGTCCGAATGACGCATACCTTGTCCTGCTGGATGCCAATAGCGTAATCCGATGGCGTTTTCATGGCGCATTGACCGATGCTTCGCTCGCCGCCTTGAAATCTCAGCTTGCCGATCTTCCCAAAGAGCCTTAGCGGAAGTCCAACGTACGAGACGTTTCGACAGGCATTCCGGGGCTCGCAACCAACGGATACATTGGCTGTGGAATTCCAACTGCGTGTACATCGATCGTCACCATTTCACCAACCCGCAGAAGGAGCGTGCTTGGATTCTTCATTCCCCACACGACGTAGGGCACTACGAATTGCGCTTAAGGTCCAGGTGGTTGCCGGCGGGTACGGCTTCCACCACCATCGTCATTTCATGATCTTTGCCGTGAATCCGGAATGTGAACGTTCGCCTTGGGCAACGCGCGCGACACGCGATCCGGAACGAACGAAATCTCAGGATATCGATCGCTTTCGAGAATATTCCTGTGGATTCGCTGGTCTCGCGCCTGGCTCCCGCTCTCGCCGCTTTGAGGGTTGATCACGATCTCTCCCACGGCCTTGCCAGTCGCAAAATCGGGCACGAGCTAAGGTCCTTTGCAAAAGATTCTCGCGATCGCCCAACTGACGGGGGTTATGAGGAGCTGCGACGCCACCGGCGACTGCAGTCCGATCGCAATCAGAAGAGCCGCCGCCAGCGACGGGCATGCGCCCGCTACTATAGATCTTCGCTTATCCAGGCGATTGTCGGCTTCGGTCGCCGGTGTCGATTCGCTACCGGCGCCCGCGGAAACTTCTGAAGCGTTTTGAACGGAGGGTAAATGGCTATCAGGCAATTCATATTTGGGTTCATTACGGCGCTGGCGTTGATTGCGGTCGGAGGCTTAAGTTACGTTGCGCTGGGTCTGGTGCCGTTGAACTGCGTCGGCGCCGCTGCCGCTTGAAAAACTAATAACTGGTATTGCGTTGAAAGCGCGCGTCAGCAAAGAAGCGCCGAAATTGTCGCCGATTCCGGCATCGGATGAGGCTTACACCGCAGGGGTACGCCTCTACCGGAACAACTGCGCTGTTTGTCATGGGTTGCCAGGACAGGATCAAACCCCGATCGCAAAGGGGGAGTTCCCCAAGCCGCCGGAACTTTTCAAGGGTAAAGGCGTTACTGACGATCCGGTTGGTGTCACTTACTGGAAAGTCGCGAACGGCATCCGGCTGACCGGGATGCCTGGGTTCAGTGGTTCGCTGAGCAACGAGCAGATGTGGCAGGTCACCCTCCTTCTGTCGAATGCCGACAAACTGCCGGCCACTCTCCTGGCAGCCCTACGGGAACCTCTTCCTCATTAGACGCATGGCTTCCGCGCCCAAACCTTGATGGTCTTTAATTAAACAGTGAAAGGCGTCAGTGTTGGGATCTGGAGTTCAGATCGCGCGACAGCATCAGCTTGAACGTCAGCTTGTCGGCCCCGGCGGTCACGCCAATCCCGACGCCGGTTTCGATGTTCAGGAACTTGCGTGTTGTGATCCATGACGGCCCAGACCTCGTGGAACTGGTCGTGCATCGGTATCGAAGTGGCGCAGCGGCCCGAACATCGGCATACTCCTCGGCGGCGACGGCCCATTTGTCGTTCAAGTTGTAGGCGACGCGCGTCGCCGGAACGAATTCGAGGCCTCCAAAACCGCCGGTGTAGTCGGTATCCACGATCGGATTGAAGATGATGTCCACCGGATGCAGATGCAATCCCACGATGGGCCTGACCTCGGAGGTGAATGCGCTTGGACTCCCAATAGTTGTAATTGACGCTGAACTCGAAATTGACGCCGTAAAAGAACGTGTGGTCGTGGGCATGCGGCCGCACGAACAGTTCGCGTATCTTGAAGCCGTTGATCGACCCGCCGCGGCCCTGGGAGTAAGGGCTGTACACCGGCAGATAGAGCCCCTGCTCGAACCAGTCTGTGACGCCGTAGGCCCATTCGACGGCGCCGTTGACCGAGTGGTTGGGAATGATGCCGCCGGGAAATCGGGGGTCTTCGGCCCGATCGGCGTGAAATTGGTGTGCATCATCGAGATTGAACACGCCCTGATCCGCGATCTCGGCATCGTAGACCTGGATCTCGTCCGTCTGCGCGATCACCGCGGCCGGTGCGGCAAGCAGAACGAAGGCCACGACCGCACGGACACAGTTGCTCTCTAATT
>CAVXPE010000006.1:0-39047 GCA_963763545.1 Bryobacterales bacterium | reverse complement strand
CGAGAAGATGCTGAGCCAAGAAGGTTATACATAAACACCGCCAGACGTTCGACGCCTCGGCGGAATCCGTTCCGCAGCAGCAACGCGATCTCGCTTTCCAGGAATTGCTCATCGCTGAAGGCAGCGATGGAACTGGTGTACGGCCCCGAGCACGATTCCGCGAACCGCCCCGAGTTCGATCAGCTTTACCGCAGCCACCTGGCGAATGTCTATCGCTTTCTGAACCTTATGCTGCCGAGGAGCTTTCTCGCCCGATTTTGCGCATCGCGGTGAAGGCCATGGAGATTCCACCCTCCGCGCGATCTCGCCTACCATCGACGGCGAAGTCACCTCCTATTTCGAATGGATGGGCGCAGGCGTCTACCGCGCGGAAGAGCGCTCCGGCGCCATGCACGGCAAGAAATTCCTGATCGATGAAGTGCAATATGGAAGCGACGCCGCCAACGATTATGTGCGCATCGATTTCCATGGGGAGTTCGTACAGAACATTACCGCCATGGAGTTACGCCTCACGGCGCTCGGGGTGGATAGCGGCCAGACCAATCATCTGACGGTTTCGTTCACACCCGCCAGCGCTAGCGCGCGCGGCATAGAAGGGGCGCAATGCGGCTTCGCGCGCGTGCTGGAACTAAGATTCCATTGGGCTCCCTTGGGCGTTTCGCAGGGGCGGCACGTTCGTTTCCAGCTATCCGTCTGGGAGACCGGCTTGCCGATGGATGCGATTCCGCAGCAGGGATGGATCGAAGTGGCCGTCTAAATTATTAGCCACGGATGGACACGGATGCACACGGATAAGCAAAACAGAATTTAGGTCTTTTGTTTTATCCGTGTGCATCCGTGTCCATCCGTGGCTAATTATGTTCGAGTCACTTAGGCGTTGGTCCGGGTTCCGCGATGCTCACTCCGCAGTTGGCGCATCCGCGCCTGGAATCGCGCATGCATCTCGTCGGCCTTCGCCCTCTGCGCCGGCGTCAGCGCCTGGTAGAACTTCGCCATCGCCTCGGCGCGGTTGGTGGACAACTTTGCCGTCAGCTTTCCGCGTTCAGCCGCAAGCTGTTGGATCTGCGCCTGATTATCGGCCTTCACCGCCGCCGCAATGGCTTCGCGATTCTGACGCAATTCCATCCGCACGGGCTTGGAAGTCTCGCGCGCCTGTCCGAAGATCGATTTTGCCATCGTTTTCTGATCCGGCGTGAGGTTGAGCGCCGCCATCATGCGCTGGCGCGCCTGGAAGCGGTGGCTCCGCATTCCCTTCTGGCCGGGCGCGGCCTGTCCTTGTTGCGTGTTATGCCCTTGCGGCGCCGGCTGGGCCGGTTGCGCCTGGGCGAAGATCATTCCGGCGGCCATGCTTCCTACCGCCGCGAGTCGTACGATTTGCCTTTTCATTGGCTCTTACCTCTCCAATTTCAAATTTAAAGTCCCGCTGTAATTCGCGTTTGTGGATCGCGTAAATCTCTGTAATTCGCGCGTAAACGCGGCGCAAGCCCATTCCTTTCTGTGTTAACTTTTAGCCGTGCACATCCTCTTGGTCGATGACGATGCCGAGCTCTGCTCGCTGCTGGGCGAGTTCCTCACGCGCGAAGGATTCAACGTGGAGTGCGAGCAAGAAGGCAACCGCAGGGCTGGAACGCGCCTTGCAGCCCGGCGTCGACCTGGTGGTGCTCGACGTCATGCTGCCCGGCATCGACGGCTTCGAGATCCTCCGCCGCCTGCGCGCGCAAAGCAAGGTCCCAGTGATCATGCTCACCGCCCGCGGCGAAGATGTGGACCGCATCATCGGGCTCGAACTCGGCGCCGACGATTATCTGGCCAAGCCTTTCAACCCGCGCGAACTGGCCGCCCGCATTCGCGCCATCCTGCGGCGCTACGAGGCGCGTCCCGCGCCGCGCCTTCCAGCCGCATCGAGGTCAACGGCATCGCGCTCGACCCCGGCACCCGCGAAGTCTTCTCGAACGGCAAGCACGTCGAACTGACCACCTTCGAGTTCGACATTCTGGAAATGCTGATGCGCTCGGCCGGCCGCGTGCTCTCGCGCGACGCGCTGATGGAGAACTTCTACAACCGCAAGGCCACGCCCTTCGACCGCTCCATCGACATGCACATCAGCCATCTGCGCAAGAAGCTGGAGCGCGGCGACTCGCTCATCAAGACCATCCGCGGCGTGGGCTATCAGTTTGCCCGCACGCCCGAAGACGCGGCGGCCGAATGAACTCGCTGTTCGCCAAAATCCTGCTGTGGTTCTGGTGCACGCTCGCCATCACCCTGGTCGGTTCGGCGTTCATCTCCGCGCTCAACGTCACCCAGAACTTTCCGAGGCCGAATCGCCGGCCGCGCACGCATGCATTTCGAGCTCGAAGAGGCGCGCGCGGCATACGAAACCGGCGGCCGTCCCGCGCTCTGCAGCCTTCCTGGACGACCTGCAACACATTTACGACACGCAGGGCATCCTCACCGACGAAAGGGCGCGACCTGCTCACCGGACAGGACGACTCCGATATCATCAACCAGCATTCGCATCCGCCGGCGATGCCATTTCTCAGTTTTGGAGAAACCACCGCGGCGCGGCGATCCGAAGACGGACGCTATTGGTTCATTCTCCATCGCGCCGCGCCGGGCCGTAGCGTCGTGGTTCCTCACGCCCGATCATGTTTTCTGGCTCGGCATTACGCTGCCGCTCTGCTATTGGCTGGCCCTCAATCTCACGAGCCCGGTGCGCGAACTGCAAAAAGCCGTGGAGCGCTTCGGCCACGGCGATCTTTCGGCGCGCGTCAATTCCACGCGCCGCGACGAACTGGGCAGATCTGTCGCGCGCCTTCGACCGCATGGCCGAGCGCATCGAAACTCTGCTGGCCGCCGAGCGCCGCCTGCTGCTCGATATTTCGCACGAACTGCGCTCGCCGCTGGCGCGCCTGGGCGTGGCCGTGGAGCTGGCGCGCTCCGGCGACGACACCGAATCGGCGCTCAACCGCATCCAGAAGGAATCCGACCGGCTGAACGCGCTGGTCGGCCAGCTCCTGCAGGTGACGCGCGCCGAGGGCGACCCGGCTTCGCTGCGCCGCGACCCCATCCGCCTCGACGAACTTGTGGGGCAACTGGTGGACGATTCCCGCATCGAAGCCGCCGCGCGCGGTTGCGAGATCGAATACCGGACGCCGGCGGCCGGTCACCGTCGCGGGCGATCCCGAGCTGCTGCGGCGCGCCGTCGAAAACGTCATTCGCAACGCCATCCGCTATTCGCCCGCGAAACGAAGCGGTCCGCGTTTCCCTGGCGCGCGACAACGGCAACGCCGTTGTGGACGTTCGCGATCCCGGCCCGGGCGTTCCCGAAGAGGCCCTGCCGCGCCTGTTCGACGCCTTCTACCGCGTGCAGCCGGACCGCGACCGCGCCAGCGGCGGCATCGGCCTGGGGCTTTCCATCGCGCGGCGCGCGATTGAGTTGCATCAAGGGAGCATCCGGGCCAAGAACGCGCAGCCGGGACTAGAGGTGGTGATCGAATTTCCGGCGAAGGAGGCAGCGGCGACGGCGTAGTTAATAAGCGTGCGGCAAAAACGTACGGGGCGTGGCCGACCGAGATTATCAAACCCTTGCCCAAGGCTGGGTCACGGGGCTTAATTAACCGGGAGCGATGCTCGCCGGCCTCCGGGGCGGATTCGCGGAGCCGAGCCACGTTTATTGTTCCCAATCAGCGACATTGAGCGACGAGGAATCGAGGCCAACGGCTTTGGGCGTCAAATTGACAGGCGTGAGCCCACTTTCCGGATTGCTCGTGACCCAACGAACATGGGAAGGGCATATCCAGGAGAGGGCGACTCCTGGTGCATGATCGATCCAGGCTCAGCCCAGGACAGCTCATTTGCCAATGTAGGCTTTCGTCGGCATTCGTCAGAATGCGCTATCTAAGGCGTGGAAGCCCGTTGCCGACTTGGGGCGCGGTATACTCAAAACGATTTTCGCTCCGAAGTCTGGGTTGTTCTCCGCCGACAATTGCCCCTCATGCGCCTCTGCGATGGAGCGGGAGACCGCTAAGCCGATCCCCATGCCCTTTTCTTTCGTTGTCACAAAGGCGTCGAAGATCCTCTCCGGATCGTCGACTCCCGGACCGTTGTCGATCACCTCAATTGCCATCTCTTGATCGTCAGACATCGCAGCCCTGATCGTTACCTTTGGCTCGCGCGGGATTTCTCCATCGCCTCAATCGCGTTGGAGATCAAATTGATGAAGACTTCCTGAATCAATATCGGGTCAACAAACACCATGGGAAGATCCTTTTCGAAAATGCATTGGACGGGGATTCGCCCGCTTATTTTGCATCCTCCTGAACGAGGCGAACGCTTCACCGAATCATCTCAGGTACGCTTGTTTCCTTCCTCTCGAAGGATTCCCGCTTGAACAGTGCGCGGATGTTCTGCATCGTCTGATCGGCGGACCGGGCGTCCCGCACGACTCGCTCGATCGAAGCGGCGCCTCCTCAAGATTCGGGGGCGTCGCAGCCAACCAGCGTTTGCTCGCTTGCGCGTTTCCAATACCGATGTCAAGGGCTGATTGAGCTCATGTGCAATCGAAGCCGACAATTCAGCGACCATTGCGATTCTCGAAGCTCTGTTCAATTTCGCCCTGGTCTCGCGAAGGTGATCTTCGGCCTTTTTGCGATCGTCGATATCAATGGAAAGACCGTACCATTGAATAATCTTTCCTTCGGGATCACGGAGCGGTTCACCCATCGCATGGTGCCAACGATATTCGCCATCCGCAACGCCTCAGCCGATGGACTGAGTCGAATGACTCTCCGGTCTGAATCGATCTAAAGAAGTCTCTTGCTGTGGTTTCAAACTCGTCCGGGTGATGGAACTTCTCCCATCCGAGGTTCAGGAACTTCTCCAGGGCCGACCCGCTGTATTCACTCAATCGCCGGCTGATGTGCGTAGCTTCCCCCGTAGGCGAGGCAGCCCAGAGCATGGATGGCACAGTATCGATGATGTGAAGCAGTTCATGTTCGCGCACCTGAAGCGCGCTTTCGGCCTGCTTGAGTGCGTCGATGTCTGTGTGGACACCATACCAACCGATGATATTGCCGCCGTCATCTCGAAACGGTTGCGCTCTCACGAGATGCCAGTGGTAGTGTCCATCGTTCCCCAGAATTCGATACGTGTCTTCATAGGGAATTCCGAGACGCACTGATTTGGCCCACCGCGCCTCCACCTCTACAGCGCTGCGCGGGATCGATCTTCGACACCAGGTCGAAAGTTTCCGATGTTTCCCAGTGTTTGCCGATCGTCTCGATCATCGTGCGATTCCACCGATCAATGCGGCCGGATGGGTCGGCTCGCCAAATCATCGCCGGCATCGAATCGACGAGTCGCCGCAACTGTTTTTCTTCCTGCCGGACGGAGCGTTCGGCAGAAACCATGTCATCGGCGTCCATCATGAGGCCGTGCAATGCCACAACGCTGCCGGACTCGTCTCTTATGGCTGTGATCCGTGATTGAAACCAGCGATACTGCCCGTCCTTGCCAATCAGGCGATGGACATGATCGTGCCATTGGCCTCCGCTTGTCACTATCGCCCAACGTCTCATGACCTCATCCCGATCGTCCGGATGGATAAGGCGGCCCCAGTCGGCCGCGGCCTCTTCCGCAGTCATTCCCAAATAGTCCTCGCAATAGCGGTTTATATAGGTAACCCGCCCATCGGGAAGGGCCTTCCACAGAAATCCGGGAAACCTCTCGTCCAACAGATTCAGTTGGGTCAACTGGTCCCTGATCTGCTGTTCGGCCCTCTTGCGCTCATCGATATCCCAATTGATGC
Source organism: Bryobacterales bacterium (assembly GCA_963763545.1). Lineage (GTDB taxonomy): Bacteria > Acidobacteriota > Terriglobia > Bryobacterales > Bryobacteraceae > PALSA-243. The sequence goes on along the minus strand of CAVXPE010000006.1, from coordinate 33,241 downwards.
TTACCCAGCGTTCGAGCTTGCCGTTCGCATCCCGGATCGGATAGGAGCGTGAAGTAAACCAACGATAGTTTCCATCCGCTCCGCGGACGCGCATCTCGAACTCACCTGGCTGCTCACCTTTTAGCAGCCCCTTCCAAAAGTCCCGCCTGGCTTGGCGATGGTCGGGGTGAATGCTGTCAAAACCTTCAGTCAGTGCCGTCGCCGCAGTAAGGCCAGAGTATTTAAGGGCGCCTTGGCTAACGGATTCCGGGGTTCCGTCTGGCCGCGCAACCCATATCCAGCCGGGAAAGATCTTCAAAACCGTCTCCCAAACGTTGTCCCGGGTACGCGTCTCCTCCTGTCCGAGCTTCTGCTCATCGACCTTATACAGGAGGCCGAAGTAGCGAACAACGTTGTTGGAACCATCCCGTTGGCTGTGCAGGAGAGTTGTGAACCATTGATACTCACCGGTTGCGGATCGGTATCTTGCCTGGAATTGTTGTGACGCACCGGTTGTTTCTACCCTTTTCATTGCGCTTTCGCGTACGGGAATGTCCTCGGGATGAATCAGAGCAACAAAATCCTGCATCTCCTCGATCGTTAGACCCAGGTATTCGCAACATGCCGGGCTGACATATTCCATAGTCCCGTCGGCGGTGCGAGACCAGACATATTTACTCAATTCGTCGAGACGAACTTGGAAAGGAATCTTAGGTTCCAGATTCGCACTCTCATCCGTCAGGAAGGGCATTTTATACACCATGCCGGCGCGCCATCGTTTGTTTAGGCGCGAGCATGCCAGCCAATCGAACCAATGTTGCAAACGAATCAGCTTTCATCTTGCGCATAATGCTTCCGCGGTGAATTTGGACGGTATACTCAGTGATTCCCAGCTCTGCCGCAGCCTGTTTATTTAGGAGGCCCCGCGCCAGCAGCGGCAGCACTTCCTGCTCTCGTGGCGTCAGCAAGCGGTACCGTGCGAGGAGGTCCTCCTGTTCTTGGGCTTCGCTCCGAGCTTGCCGGTCCTTTTCCAGGGCGTGTTCAATCGCAGCCAGTAGGATCGTTTCATCGACCGGCTTGGTAAGGAAGTCGATTGCGCCGCCCTTCATTGCTTTTACAGTCGAAGGGATATCACCGCGTCCAGTAATGAAAATAATAGGTATCGAAATCTGCGCCGAAACAACGCTCTGAACCTCCAATCCGTTCATCGCGGGCATCTTGAGATCGAGGATCAAACAAGCCGCGCCGTCACGCCGTGCGGCGCCCAGGAATTCCTTCCCGGATGCAAACAGCTGAACATTCTTGCCATTTGCTCGCAGCAGGGACCATAGCGCCTCACGCACGATTGGATCATCATCGACGATGTATACGGTTTCGTTCTCTGACTCCATAAAAACGACCTGCCGCGCAGACAACCCTTATTCTAAACGCAGAAAAACTCTTTCCGCGCCCAAAGCCATTGAGCCTGTGCGCGTTCCAGTGGCGAACAAGCATCCTTCCTCCTAACCGATCCTATCGAAATCCGGGTTGAAGCGATATTACATATTCCTGTTACCGTGACCACGCCGAAACGCATACCAGAAATATGTAATGGACCCAAGGCGCCACGTCCCCTAACATTATCGAAGAACCATTCTCCAGTGACCGCGGTTGCGGCGCCGGAAAAATTGAACCAGGAGGACCGGTTATGAGCAAACACATAACGATTTCTTCCGCCGAAGCCGCGGATCGCCTCGCTATTCGGGAACTCGTCGAGGACTATGCGCACTGTGCAGATCGTCGCGATGCGAAAGGCCAGATGTCCCTATTTACGCCGGACACGCACTTCGCGGTTTATATGAACGCCAAGGCCCCCACGGCCTCGCAGGAACTGCACTCGCGCGAGGCGCTCGCTCCCGTGTTCGCCGAGCTAAACAAGTATGACGCAACCACCCACTTCGTCGGGCAGAGCACAATCTTCACACTAACGGGCAATCACGCCACCGGTGAAGCCTACTGCCTGGCGCATCACATCACGGCCGATAATGGAATGCGGCGCTTGATGCTCGCCTCGCTCCGGTACCTCGATACGTTTGTGAAAATTGATGGCGCGTGGCTCTTTGCCGAGCGGCTGCTCTATGTCGACTGGATGGAGGAGCGCGAACTGTCATGACCCCGACGAATCATGCCAACACTTTTTATAGATCCTCGGGGTGGTCAATGAATAATTCCCGCGCCGATGGAAACGTTTTCCAACTCCAAGAGGAACTCGGCGGCAAGAGCGACGATTTCGAATCCAAAATAGGCAGCGATGTTCACTTCGACGAAATTGTCGGCAAGAGCGAAGCTCTGAAGCACGTTTTTAGAGAGATCGAGACGGTCGCACCCGCGGACTCGACGGTGTTGATCTACGGAGAGACGGGTACTGGAAAAGAATTGATCGCACGCGCGGTACACAGCCTGAGCTCGCGGAAGTCGAATGCATTCGTCAAATTGAATTGCGCGGCGATCCCCACTGGCTTGTTGGAAAGCGAGCTTTTTGGCCACGAGAAGGGCGCCTTCACGGGAGCGACTGCCCAACGGATAGGACGCTTCGAGATGGCGCACAAAGGGACGATGTTCCTCGACGAAATCGCCGAAATGCCTCTGGAGCTGCAGCCCAAACTTCTGCGAGTCCTCCAGGAGCGCGAGTTTGAACGCCTGGGGAGCACGCGCACGTTGCGAACAGATACACGATTAATTGCCGCCACCAATCGCCTTTTGAAATTCATGGTGGAAGCGCAGAAATTCCGTTCGGATCTTTATTACCGACTAAACGTCTTCCCAATTAGGCTACCGGCCTTGCGTGAACGAACTGAGGATATCCCGCTGCTCGTCGGGCACTTCGTGCGGGAATTCAGCCGTCGGAACCATCCTCAAGACTACCTCGTTCTTGGTTAGCCAGCCAGGCGGAACCCCTCGGCCCTGGTTAAATCGAGCCGGTCGCGCAGGAATTTCCTTAACAAGTCGCCCGAACCTGAAGCGATGAGAAAATCGGGGAGTGAATTTCTGAGAGCGATCATCACGACCAGCTCGGAAGGTGGGATTCCGGGTCTGATGGTGCAAAGCCAGGAGCCGAAGCTGGACCAAACCAGGGCAGGCGCAGCCGTGGCAACGCATTGAAGGACCCCTTGCGCGATCAGAGCGGTCTGGATGAAGCGATGGTAGGCGGCGAGTTTGCGCCGGACGGCATCGCGGTACCGGTCGGTCTTGCGGTGGAGATACTGATCGCCAGAGCGGGAGCCGATTTGGTCCATGGTCATCATCCAGAAGTGATAGCCGTAGGCGCCAAGCGTGCGGACGGCCTGCTTGAAGGAGAACTCGATTTTGAAGCGCAGGCCGTAGAGCCGGATGATCTCGATCGAGTTCAGATCCAGATCCGTGCACAGGAACACGATGCGTCCCCGGTCCGGATGTTCGACCAGCACGAAGCGGGCCAGGCGGCGGATCGGCCTCCACAGCAGATCCAGACAGAGATAACGGATCAGCACGTCCTTTTCGCCGTAGACGGGGCTAGCCGTCGTGATCCAGCGGTCATCTGGTTTTTCGAACAGGGTGAATAAGTGGATCTTGGGTCCATACAGCCTGGGACGACCGCGCTTGCGTTGGCCCACAGTCGGCGGTATCGGCTCGAACGCGACGCAGGTTTTGCGAAGCCGGGAGATCAAATGGCTTCCGGCTTGGGTCAGCCCCAAGGCCATCGTAGAGCAGGCGTAATAGGCGTCGGCGACGAGGTAGACCGGCTCGGCAATCCCGAGAGCCCCGACCAAGGAGAGGAATTTCTTGGGGAGAGTCCGTTTGTCACGGTTGCTGAACACGAGTCCCTCGTGAATGCGCGCGGACAGAGGCACGGCGAAGAACGTGGCGGCCGCGGACACCAGGATCGAGACGACCTGAAAGGAATGTCCCATGATGTACTCGGGCTTGGTGTTGCAATCGGAGACTTGGTGCAGGAGTTTCACCGCCGGCATCTTACGGCCACGCTTGGGGATCTTGAGGCCATCGCCGAGAAGCACCGGTCTGCCGTTGACGCGATGAATGCCCGGCATCCGCGCAAAGACGACGCGCACCCAGCATCGGCATAAGGCATCCGGGTCGACCGCTCGGGAGTGGAAGAAGTCGAGCAGCCGGTCATAGCACTGAGCGCCCAGACCGAGTGCGCGAACGATGCTGGTCACTCCGAGAAGGTCACAGCGGATGGAAATGCCCGCGAGCGCCGTCAGCAGCCAAAGAAAGCTGCGCAACCTCGAGCAGGCCGGCCGCAACGGGGCCACCCAAGACCACCACTCCGTCCAAATCCGCATTCCGGTCTCCTTTGCTGTTGCTTAAGCTTTATATGTATCATAATAATGATACATATGACTCAACATAAACTCGAACGATTGGAAGAGGCGATTCAAGGAATCAAACGGGAGATCGGAAAGCTCGGCGCATTGCGGCCAGGCTCACTGAGTAAACAGGCGCGAAAGACCAAGACCACATACGGGGCGTACTGGCATCTGAGCTACACCCATCGGGGGAAGGGGCATACGCAGTATATCCGCGACGCATTCGTGTCCCAAGTGAAGGCCGAGGTCTCCAATTTCAAACGCTTCAGAAAGCTCATCGACCGATTGATCACGCTGTCGATTGAACGATCTCAGCTAAAGATGAAAACGGACAGGAAGCAGTAAAGGAGGAGCGGTTGTCAGAATAGTGAGAACTCGGTAGTCTTGAGAACCATCGTATGATCGACAGTATTCCTTCCGAGACAATGGAGGCGTTGATCCGCTATCCCTGGCCTGGAAACATTCGAGAACTTCAGAACATTATTGAGCGCGCAGTGATTCTATCCAGAGGTCACGTGCTGACCGTTTCAGTCGCTGAGCTCTTCTCAGAGCTGAATATGATTACTCCTGCGCCGCGGAATGGCAATCTGCAAGATGTGCTGCAGGAGGCGGAACGGACGCAGATTTTGCGGGCGTTGGAACAGACGAATTGGAAGGTGGCCGGGCCCAATGGAGCAGCTGTGCGTCTGGGAATGAAACGCACGACGGTGCAGTCTCGGATGCAGGCGCTTGGAATCAAGGTTTCGCGGACGGGATTCTCGATCGAATGACAGTCACCCTGCGCTACATCCCGCGCCTCCCATGCCGCGTCTTGCAGCTTGGCCTGCCCGGATTCCAGGCGGAAATTGAAGTGCGGGAACATCCCAAGATTCGGGATGTCGAGCCGGTCCATCGTTTGATCCACGACTCTCTTCGCGACTTCGCTCACACCCCTTAGGCCAACGTCATCCGAAAGCATGACGCGGAAGTATAAAGCCCACTCGCCGGTCCAATCTTCCCGGATGTCGTAGCGGATATATTTCACCGCTGGAGCGAAGTCCTTTACAACCGATGCAACGACAGCATTGATCCGCGGCTTCTTTTCAACGGCTGTTATCGGCGGCGCGTACATCTCTCCCTCAGCATAGCAACGCCTGTTCTATTTCACGAACACGATGTACATGTTGCCGCCGCGGTCGCCGTTGTGGCCGAGCGTAAAGCTCTCCGCGTGGTCGGCGCGGTGCTGATAAAGATGCATTGGAACTCCGCCGACAACAATGCTGCGCGCCGTTACTTGAAACTGTTCCAGCCAACTGGGCGGCGGGATGCGATCGTCGTGCGCGATCGTAATCGTGCTTCCAGCTTTGACGGCGACCTCCATCAGATCCACCGCAATATAGAGCTGATCCATCAACGCGGATTGCACGTAATCGGCGCCCATCAAATCAGGCGGCAGGGCGCCGAATGGCGCGCCGCCATCCACGTAGACGCGCTTGCCGGGAGCGGCGTTCGGTTCGACGCGGACGCCCGTCGCGGGGCCGGAATAGGAGAACGACGTGATGTACTGACTGGACGGCGAGGCGACCGGCGATTGCGATACAGGGCTGGCCGTTCCTCCGAAGCTCACCGGCCGCACGGGCTGAACGGTTCCCATGGCGGGCATCAGAACCGAGTACCCGTTCTGCACGGGAATCGCATTCGAACGAACAGTCAGGCTCGCGGGCTGGAGATTTGCGCCCTTCACGCTGCACCGTTACCGCGCCGGCTGTGCGCGTGGCGCGAACGGCGACGCGGTTGATGCCGGCTTCCAGATCGAGATATGTATTGTTGGTCGATTTGATCTTGCCGCTGTTGTATCCGCCGCGCCAGATGCCGGGTCCGGTGGTCTCGAAATCCACGCGCTGCTGGAAGGTGGGGCAGCGCTCGCCTTTCGCATCCACTGCTTCGACGTCGATCAACAGAATGTCCGACCCATCGGCGCGCCATCCACCCGGCGCGGTGATCGGCGTCATCTTTAATGCGACCGGCGGCCCAACGGTGTGTTTACTCGTGGTAGCGACGGCATTGCCGTTCGTGTAAGCCACGGCTTTGATCTCGCCGGGCTGCCATACGACATCGGGAAACGTGAATAGGTATCGATCTTTCGGCTTGACGCGGCCGAGCGACTTGTCGTTGACGAATAACTCAACCTCTTCGGCGTTCGAAGTTACATAGACCGTCTTCTTTGTACCCGCGGGATAAGTCCAATGGCCGATGATGAAGACCTGCGGATCGTCGCGGAACATCGTCTGGCAGACGTAGTAAGCTTCCTTGGGTAGCCGCACGCCATCCACTTCGCCGCCTGCGCGCGCCACTTCCGTGGCAACGCGTCCGCCACTGGTGGAATCGGAGAAGATCCAGTTAGCGCCGCCCGAATGATTGGGCGCGCCGAGTTTGGTCACATATTGCGAGACTTGATTGACGGCGTACTGTTCCGAAGTCAGATCGTAAGTTTGGCCCTTGCCTTCGGGATAACCGAAGTTAGGCGGCGATGCATCGTCCCACACGCGCCGCGGCGATTCTTCGCGGTCGTATTCGCCCTCGACTACGGGCAGACGCGCGATCTCGCGCCCACCTTCGGTGCCGATGCCGATATCCATGAACTCGGCGGTCACTTCGTCGGCGCGGCGATGCGCGTAGACGCGGCCGCCATGCGGGTCGTACTGATCCATGTATCCGCGCAATTCCTTGGCATGGTCGTGCGAGACCTTCTGATTGCCGCCTTCCCAAATCAGGATCGAAGGATGATTGCGGTAGTAGATGATCATGTCGCGCCAGGCGGCGGCGCGGATGGTCCACGCGTTGCCCACGGCGTCGCCCTCGCCATCGACGCCCGGTTGTTCGGCGATGATGCCGAGGCGGTCGCCGGCGTCTAGCGCGCCGGGCGCGCCGGCGCAGTGGCCCCAGCGGATGAAGTTGCCGCCTGCGTCTTTCATCAGCGAGAGCGTGAAGAAGTGCATCCAATCGGGCAAGGCTGCGCCGATGCCCGGCCATTCATCGGTGGGCTTCTGACCCCAACCGTGCAGCTTTACATGATGGCCGTTAATGTAGAAGCCGCTGTTAACGTCCCAACGCGCGGAGCGGATGCCGAACGGGATCCGCTGCGTGTCTACCACCTGGCCGCCAACGCGCAGCGACAGCGCGGCGGTGTAGAGATACGGATAAGCGGGCTCCCAAAGCTGCGGATTGCCGATCACGCCTCCCAGTTTCACAGTGGTGGTTCCACCTGCGGGCATCGGCCCGGGCGCGTGCCATTCCGAGAGCAGGTGTCCATCGGCGGCGAGCACCTGCGCGACAACTTCCACATTTGTGGGCAAGCCGCGATCGTTTTCGATGGGGACTTCCATGTTGATACGCGCGGCGCCGCCGGAGATATCGGTCGCGTAAACATATGGCCCGGCGGTCTGTAGGAAGCTATAGAGCGGCAGCGTGATGTGCATGCCATCGGTGACATGGAGATACACGTTGCGGTAGATGCCGCCGTGCGCGGGATGCCAGTGCGGGCTGTTCCATGGCAGATCCGTCTTGATGATCTTCGCCATGTCCGTTTCCTGGGTGAAGGTGTTGTCCGCCATAACGGCGATCACGTTCTTTGCGCCCCAGCGAATGCCGTGGGTGATGTCGAAGCCGAACGGGATGAAGCCGGTCTTGCTGACGCCGAGTTGCTTTCCGTTGAGATAGACCTCGGCCACCTGGCGCACGGCTTCGAATTCGATGAAGATTTCCTTGCCGCGCATCGAGTCGGGCAGGGTGAATGTCTTGCGGTACCAGGTGCGGCCTGCCCACAGGTCCATCTCTCCAACGTGATTGGGCGTGGACCAATCGTCAAAGGTATCGACGTCGTTGAACGTGTGCGGAAGCGAGACGTTCGACCAGGAGCTATCGTCGAAATCGACAGCGGAAGCGTTGGGCGGATCGGCCTTGATGAACTTCCAATCGGGATCGAAGTTCAGCTTCTGACCATACGCGGCCAGCGACAATGCCAGCAGGACGAAAAGTCTCTTCACAGCGAAACGCCTCCGGAAGTAACGATTTTAACGTTAAAGTCCGGAGGCTAGGGATCTCTGCGGTAACGCCGGGACGGCTCGCAGCTACGCCCAGACCTTGTCAACCGCCGCCATGAATTTGTTCATCTCGTCCTGCGTGCCCACGGTCACGCGAACCTTGGTGGGCCATATGGGCCACTGGCGGCCGACGATCACCTTTTGCGCAGCCATCGCCTGCGCGAATTCGGCGTGAGGCCGCTTGGCCTCCATCATGAAGAAATTGCCCTGGCTCGGAACGAAAGAGATGCCTTTCTTCTCGAAGTACGCGAAGACGCTGTCGCGCACCTGAACCATCTGCCCGCGGCGTTCCGCAATCAGGTTCTTAACGTTCATGCTGGCTGCGGCGCAAGCAAGTCCGGTAACCGGCAGGAAACCGCTGCTGGAGAACGGGCGCAACTTCTGCAGCAACTCCGGGCGCGCGGCGGCGAATCCGGCGCGCAGGCCGGCCATGCCGTAGATCTTGGAGAACGTGCGCAACACAACCACGTCCTTGTCTGCAGCGACCAGGTCCGCAGCCGAGACCGCTTTATCGGAGAAGTGGATGTAGGCCTCGTCGACGACCACCACGGCATCCTTGTTCTTGTTGGCGAGCAGGAACTCGATGTCCTTTCGCGCGGTCAGCGTTGCCGTGGGATTGTTGGGATTGCAGATGTAATAGGCGCCCGCCTCGGGATCGGCCTTCAGCATCGCGCGGACGTCGTGGCTGTAATCGTCGGCCAGCGGCACACGTACCACTTTCGATCCGATGAACGCGGGTGCGCCGCCGCCGTAACCGGGATTCGCCATCACCCAACTGCGAGTGGGCGATGTGAATGCGCAGGTGGCGGCATGCAGCGGATCGCTCGAACCGGCGGTAGACAGAATATATTCCGGCTTGACGCCAAGTTGCTCGGCGGCGCCGTTGCGGAAGTCGGAGGACTCGCTGCCTGGGTTATACCGCCAACCGCGCGGCGCCACGGCGGCAATGGCGGCGAGGCCTTCCTTGCACGGCCCCATGGGATTCTCGTTCTGGTTGATCACCACGGCGTCCGGATCCATGGCGCGGCGCATGCCGCCGCCCGCGCCGCGGCCGGGACGCTGCTGCTGCGCGGCATCTTGCGCCATCGCAAATTCGTTATAGAAGGGAAGCGCGGCGCCGGCCGAAAGCAGGGCGCCGATGCGTCCCATTTGGCGGCGGGTGAAGCCTCTCTTCGCGAGAGATTCAATCTGTTCAGTTGCGAGCGACATTCGTCAAGTCTCCTCAAGAAAAAATGAAGCCAAGCCTGCTCGACAGAGAGAGCGGAATGCGGAAACGCGCCGCGGGAATAATGAAGACAAAGTTACGGCAACCGGAAGTCGATGTCAAGGGGGCTTGGGGTGACAGGGGTGACAGGGGCTGGGGTGCTTAACCGTTTTTGGGAAAAGGCCGTTTTAGCCACGGATGCACACGGATACACACGGATAACTGTTTTGTTTTGAATCGGTGCGAATCCGTGTCCATCCGTGGCTAAATGATTTCTTCGGAATTCCCCAAAACGGTTAGCACCCAAGGGGTTGTCTGGCCAAGCTCACTCTCTGGGCCTGTTGTTGATAGCCAGCGGCAATATAGCGGAAGCCTGCCCATCCGTGGGCTCAGGACACGGGGTGGCCGCCGGCGCCAAATCTGGCGCGGTTGCGACGGCGTTTAACGCCGCCTCAATTTTCGCCTCCAGGATCTTCTCGTCGCCGGGCGCGTAACCGTCCTTGTGGAAGAGTACTTGCCCGTTTTCGCCGAGAAGATACGTTGCCGGCGTCGACTCGATTCGGTAGTCCCTTTGCAATGCGTCCTGCGATCCTCCAACCAACACCGGGACGGTAAGATTCTTGGCTACCTGCCAGCCCGCGATCAGACGTTCTTCATCCGGCAAGATGTTTATCCACACCGCGGAAAGGCCCTTATCTTTGTATTTGTCGTATATTTTCTGGATTTCGGGAAGCTCGACGTTACAAAACGGGCAGCGGGGAAAGAAGAAGTTCACCAGGATGGCCTTATTGGAGAAATCCTTCAGCGTCATCCTCTTCCCGTCCATGCTTTTCAACACGAATGGCTTGAAGGTATCTGCGGCGCCCGCTAACTTAGCCGGCGAGCTGTGCGCTGTCCCACTTACTCCCTGGGATGTTAGTACCGATTCTTCGGCGGAATGCTTCTTACCTGGCATCCGCAGCGTGTAACCGGCCATCCACACATAATTTGCAAAGGCGGCATCCCCTTCATGCACTCCATTTATTTTTTCGGCAACGCTCTTCGTGCGATCGCGGATCAGGACCTTGCCCACGCTGAACTGCAGCATGTTATTTCCCCGCGTGTAAATGAAACCGGGCGTCAAGGCAATACCGAAACCGGGCCGGCGGAATCCCAAATCGTTCCCGATCAAATTGCGCGCCGGAACTCCCTCGTCGCGGATCGAGAGCGTCAGCCCTAATCCCTTTATCCTAGGAGCGGGATGAGACGCACCTACTTCGACCATGTATTGATCCTGAATCGCATCGAACTGGGTCATGCCTGGAGTAGGAGCGGGAGGACCGCTTGCCGTACCCCCGTGAGAGGTCCAGAAGTTATGGTAACCGCCTTGAGTCATGACATAGTCGCCATCGACGAACGCGATGGTATTGTTCCCCAGGTTCTGGAAAGCCTGGCCGGACATGATCATGCCCCAACTCCCGCCGCCGGGTTGAACCGAATAATCGGGGTACTGCGTCGATGTGGGGCCGCCGTATGTCGTTGCCACAACATTACTCTGGCGGTCGTCACCCGTCGGCATCAGCAGGCTCAGTCCGATCTGGACGTTGTTTATTGCGGCCTTTGAACTCTTCGGGCGCCTCAGCCAATATTGTGCGCCGAGACTCGTATCTGAAATTCCCGACGTGTGCAGGGTGGCGTATTGGGACTCCAGGCGCCTGCTGGCGTACAGAAATGGAAGTGTCCCGGTAAGGCTGAGCTGGGAGGTGAGTTGATAAGTCACCATTATATCGTCGAGGTTGGTCTTCGACTGAACCTCCGTACCCAGTTGAGCGCGCGAGAAATTCTCAGTAGGCCCACTGAAATGCACGTGGGAAAAAACATGACGAATACCTACGGATGCAGTCCAATCGCCAGGCTGCAGGTAGCCGCCACCCTCCGCACCATTTGACTCCAGACCGGAGCGCGAGATCACTCAACCCTGAGCGAACGCTAAGCGGGTAGGCGTAAGCGTTCCTAAAATCACCGCTGACACCACCATCAGTCTTCGTGGAGTAAATTCGAATCGCCGCATAGGCCCCTGTTTGCCAATACCTGGCAATGAGTTTTAGACATAGTAACGCGGGAGGTCGAGCAAGACAATACTGCAAAGCTATTAGATTGGATAATGGAACTCACTGCCAAAACAAATTGCTGTCATCCTGATCCACCTGCGCCAACAACAATGTTCGCCCATTCGGAGACACCGACAGCCCCGCGCTGGCCCAGATTGGCGGATTCCGCAGCACATAGACAATCCGGGTCGCGCTTTTCGTCAAATCGCGATATTCCGCCACCCATTTTCGGTTCTCGCGCTGCCGTATGTAATAAACGCCGCGATCGTCCGCTGCCCAATTTCCCCAGTCATGTTGCCGCATTCCAGCAAGCACGCGCTCCGGGTTGCCAACGGGTCCGCCATCGTGAAGCGATTGCCGCCATACCTCGCCATCGATTTGCGTATCGCGGAAAAAGTAAAGAGACCGCCCGTCTGGCGATTCCGCCGGCGCCAATCCGGCATCTTGCCTCATCGGAATTGCCGCCCCACCTGCGACTGGAACCTTATAGATCCTTCGCGCTCCGCCAGGATTAACCGAGAAATAGACAAACCGTCCATCGTGGGACCACGACGGCATGCTGTTCTGATCGCCATTCGCCACCAACTTTCGGGCGGGGCCGCCCTCCGCCGGGACTACGTAAACTTCAGCCTTTCCGCCAGGGTGCCATTCGAATGCGATTTGCCGGCCATCCGGCGACCACTTCGGATTACCGATCGCAGATCCACCGCCTTCCAACAACCGCACGGCGTTCGCGCCATTGGCGTCGCACACCCAGAGATCGTCGGTTCCCGACCGAGTGCTCTGAAATACGATGTGTCGCCCGTCCGGGGAATACTGCGCGCCAATGTCCGGCAGCCGCGAATCGATCAGCAACGTAGCTTCGCCGCGGCCGTCCGCATTCACCTTCCACACATTCACGTCATAGAGCACTTTCGAAAAAGCGAGGTGCTTCCCGTCGCGAGATTCCGCGGGCGACGTCGCGTCGAAGACCGATGGAGTCAGCCGTGTCATTCGCCCGCCATGCGGACCAATCCACCACAACGTCCGCACGGAAGCGTCCAATTTGGCCGAAATCAGTAAGCCCGCGTCCGGAGTAAACGCAAATGCGCCGATTGCCCGGTTTTGAAACGTAATTCGTTCCGGCGCGCCCCCTTCCACGGAGGCTTCGTACAAGTCGTCGGCGCCAGATTGCAACATGGTTCGCCGGAACGCTACTCGTTTTGAATCGGGCGAAAACAACGGCAGGCTGTCACCTCGCCACTCGGTGGGCGGGTGCGTAATCGTGCGTCGTTCGCCCGCCGCCGTCGAGATCAGCACAATCGCTGCGGCGCCTCCGGTAGCGCCCGGCGCCGCAATCGCAAGCCATTTTCCATCGTGAGACCAATCGAACCACGGAGTCGCGCCTTTCGAAAACTCTGCCAGTTTCGTTTCTCCTTGCCCGAATGGCGGCGCCGAGACCACCATCAACGCCGGTCCTCCACTGTCGCGCAAAAAGGCCACCTGCATTCCATCCGGCGACCAGACCGGGCGTTTCTCCACGTCCACGCATCCGCTCAGCCGGACAGGCGTCGGCGAATCCAGCCGCTGGACATAGATGCATGTGTGCGGGTCTGTTTCGGATTGCCAGTCGAATGCGATCATTTCGTCGTTGGGTGAGAATGCAGCATGATCCTGACTTCCCCGCCCGGTGGTGAATGGCCGAAGGTGATCCAGAACCGGTGGACCCGACCCGGCGCGCTCGCGCAATATTCGCACGCTGGCGATCGCCGCCAACACCGCAACGACGGCGGCTGTCAGCAGCAAAATACATGGCCGTCTCGCGAACCAACTTCGTGCCGTACCGGCAACCACCCCTGGCGCAATCGCCGCGGGGACGGCTACAGCGGTCACGGGTACACCCGGCTCATCCACGTGCACCGGTGAGATGAAGCGGTATCCAACCTTCGGTACGGTCTCGACGTAATGCGGCCTGGTGGCGGAATCGCCCAGCGCCTGCCGCATTTGATTCACCGCTGTGTACAGACCGGATTCGAATTCCACGAAGGTCCCGGAAGGCCACACCGCCGCCCGCAGTTCCTCGCGGCTCACGGTTCTGTCGGCATGCTCCACCAAGTAAGTCAGGATGCGGACCGCCTGCTGCCGCATGTTCACCGGCTTGCCTTGACGACGCAGATCCGAGCTATTCAGGTCTAATTCGAAAGGCCCGAAGCGTGCGACTCGCCAGAAGGGAGGATTCCCCTCACTTCCTGGCTGTTTAGAAGCGGGGCCAGCCAAAGCATGGTCAGTGTAACATAGGCCTGCCTCCCCTTTAGACCCCTTCGCAAACCACTGACTTAAAACGAGATACGGTATTAGACGTGGTTCGGTTCATCCAATTCCTCCGGCCCCACGAAATTTAGAGTTCCCGTCTGCTGCGTTGGCGTAGAGTGAGACTCGTCAGTGCCGAGAGGTGGAATCTCAGTGACCCCGACGCGGTGGCAACATATCCAGCAGGTCGTGAACGAGGCGCTCGAGTATTCTTCCGACGCCCGTGCGATCTTCCTGGAACGGGCTTGCGACACGGACCCTGATCTGCACCGTCAGGTCTGCGGCCTCATCGAATCCTACGAACAGGCGGACAGCTTCCTGGAACGCGCGGCGGGCGCCGGCGCGTCCGATGCCCTTCGTCCCCAATCGCCAGCCGAAGGCGAACGCATCGGTCCTTACGAAATCAGCGGAATCATCGGCGCCGGCGGTATGGGCGCAGTCTATCGCGCTCGCCGCGTGGACGACCAGTTTTGCCAAACGGTCGCGATCAAAGTGTTACGCGGGGGCATAACAAACGCGGCCGAGTTGGAGACCCGCTTCCGGGCCGAACGCCAGATCCTCGCCAGACTCACCCATCCGAACATCGCGCGCCTCCTCGACGGCGGCATTACGCAATCGGGGATCCCATATCTTGTGATGGAGTACATCGAAGGCGCTTCCATCGATGCGTTCATTCGGCAATCCGCCTCTGGGATTAACGAATGCATCGATTTATTCCGCCAGGTCTGTTCAGCCGTCCAGTACGCGCATCAGAACCTGATCGTTCACCGCGACATCAAGCCGGCCAACATCATGGTGACTGAGGACGGCATCCCCAAACTGCTCGATTTCGGCATCGCCAAGCTACTGAGTTCAGACCCGATCGACCAGACCATTCCTCTGACCCGGCCCGCCGAACGGCTCATGACGCCCGAATACGCAAGCCCGGAGCAGATTCGCGGGGAACCGATCACCACGGCAACTGACGTTTATGCCTTGGGCGTCCTGCTCTACGAACTACTCTCGGGTAACCGCCCGTTTCGGGCAGCAGATCTGACTCCGACGGCTCTCGAAAGGATGATCTGTGAGACTATGCCCGAGCGCCCCAGCGCCACGGCTGCGACTGCGGCAAAACTGCGCGGCGAAAGCATCGGCGCCGATCTCGATAATATCGTTCTGAAGGCATTGCACAAGGACCCGGCCCGGCGTTATGCGTCCGCCGGCGAACTCTCCGAAGATCTCCGCCGCTATCAGCAAGGTTTCCCCGTGGTCGCGCGAGCCGATTCGTGGTGGTATCGAGCCAGCAGGTTTGTTTCGCGGCACCGTGTCGCCACGGCCGCGGCAGCTATCTTTACGGTGACCGTCACTGGCCTTGCCATCGATCTCGCAATGGAGACTCGCAGAGAACGCCTGGAAGCCGCCACAGCGGGCCGAATCTCCGATTTCATGGTCAGCCTCTTCCAGGATTTCAGCCCTGAAGCAACTCACGGCAGAACCGCCAGCGTGCGTGACATCCTGGACCGTGGCACAGAACGAATTCCCGCGGAACTCTCGGCGCAGCCTCTGGTCGAAGCGCGGCTGTACAAGATACTCGGGACCACTTATCAGCAATTCGGCGAATTCAAGCGTGCGGAATCACTGCTGAATCATGCACTAGCAATTTACAACCGCTCTTTGAGCTCCGCGTCGCGTGAAGCGGCCGAGTGTCTTCTAACTCTCGCCGCGATCGCGAGCGACCGGGGAGACTTCGGTCGCTCTGGCGACCTGTACCAGAGAGCGCTGACGACCTTCACGGCGTTGGATGGCGCCAGGAGTGAGAAGGCGGCGCAGGCGATCGAAGGTCTGGGTGAAGTGCGCCGCATGCTGGGCGACCTTGACGGCGCCAAACAACGCTACCTCGAGGCCATTGCCCTCTACACGGAACTAGATGGCCCAACTCACCTTCGGACCCTCAGCGCAAAGAACGACCTGGTGGCCGTGCTCGCAAACCAGGGTGATTACGGCGCCGCCGAAAGTTTGGCCCGCGAGAATGTGACAAATGAAAAGGCGGCGCTCGGCGCGGGCAGCCCCGACGTGGCATTTACTCTCAACCTCTTGGCTTACGTTCTGGGACGCACCGCCCACTTCGCTGAAGCCATCGCCGACCTGCGCGACGCACTGGAAATCCAGCGAAGGGTTTATGGCGCCGAGCACCCGGCCATTGCGCTGAACCTGGCCGATCTCAGTGCCCTCGAACGCGAACTGGGCCACTACGCCGAGTCGGAAGAGTCAGCCGCGCAATCGTTGGCCATGTCCATCAGGCTTTCCGGCCCGCGGTCGCTCGGCACAGCGAACTCCCAAGGCCAGCTTGGGCTCACCGAACTCGCTCTGGGAAATCTGAGCCGCGCGCATGAACTGCTCCAGATCGCTCTTGAAACCCGCGCCGCTCTCGGTAATCCCAACAACCCCGACCTCGCCGAAAACTACGATCGCCTCGGCATGGCCGATTTGGCAATGCACAATTTGTCAGCCGCTCACAGGAATATCGCGCGGGGCCTCGAGATTCGTCAGACAGTCGGCGGGCCCAAAAACGAAAACGTCGTGCGCAGCCTGAACCACATGGCGCGAGTTCTGGCCGCGGAGAAAAACTACGAGCTTGCAGAGAATCGGTATCGCGAAGCGATTGCCATTTCGGAAGACGCCTTTAAAGCAGGTCACGTCATCACCGCCGACGCACTCTTCGGTCTTGGCTCCGTCTTTATCTCGGAAGGCAGGCTGACAGATGCCAGGCTTCCTCTCTCTCGCGCGCTAGCCATGCGCCGCAAGCTGCTTCCTCCTGCGCATCCCGCCATCGCCGAAGCCGCGGCCGCCCTCGCGCATTGTTCCGGCGCGAGCCGCTAATGCATCCGGCTCCTCAAGAAGGCGGCGCGAGCGATTTCAACTCTTGATGCAGCCATGCTCTCGCCATCCGCCATTCCCGCCACACTGTGTGCTCGGGAATGCTCATCACCTCCGCGATATCCTTCCCCGTCAGACCGCCGAATACCATCAGGTCCACAATGTCAGCCTTACGCCGGTCGAAACCGGCCAGCCGCTCCAAGACCTCTTCCACCATCAGAATGTCGATCGGCTCCGAGCCTCCGGCTTCTCCAACCTCCGCTAACGTCACTCGGCGCCACTCATCTCCTCCGCGCTTGCGCCGCCCCTTCGAACGCGCATAGTCCACCAGCAACTGACGCATTTGCCGCGACGCCACGGCCAGAAAATGGGCGCGATCCTGCCACGAAACGTCCGCATCCGCGAGCCGTTGGTATGCTTCGTGCACCACCTCGGTCGCGCATAATGTGAATCCCGAGCGCTCGCGCGCCAAATGCCGCGCAGCGATACGGCGCAAGTTATCGTATACCAGCGGCGTGAGGGAATTCAGCGCTTCCCGATCGCCGCCACGCCAGCGGACGAGTAGCGCGGTGATGGGAGCTTCGGAATCGGACATAGAACCAGAAAGCGTCTCACCAGATTTTATACCTCAATCGCTGCAACTCGAAGGCTTAAACGCAAAACGGGCGCCTCTCGCGGCCGAGCCGCGGAAGACGCCCGTTAAGACCTGATTACACGGAGGCCCGCTTACTGTACGGTCACCGTATCGACGTAGATTGTGCCGCTCCATGCCGCCTTCGAATCGAATTGAAGTCCGATCTCGGTGAAATTTTTCACTGCGTTGGCTGGAACGGTAACGCTCACCTTGTTCCATGCGTTTGCCTTCAGGCTGGCGGCGCTAATCGTGCTGCTGGTCCACGTCCATCGGGCATCCATAAAGAACGCTTGGATGTCGTTCAAGTGTGGCAGCGAAGCCGCCGGCACGTAAACCTCGAAGGAGACGGTTGACCCGGCCTGCACTGCCGCCGGAGGCGTCGCCCACACTGTAGCCGCCGAGGTAGGCCAGGCGGCAGAGTTAAACGTCACCGCCATCGAATTCCGGCCGGTGTTGGCATAGGCGGTGGAAGCCGCGATGCTGTACGCTTGGCCCGTGTTTGTCCAACCGGTAACGCCGCTTTCAAAGTCGAACAGCGGCGGCGCGGGCTGAGAACTGACGCAAACGGTTCCCGTGAGGCTTAAGGCGGCCTTTTCCATGGCGCACAGCAAAGTGCCCTGCGCGGCGTCCTTGGTGATGTCCCACGTCATCATTCCTCCCAGATGCTGGCTGCTCGCCCAGGTTCCTTTCGTCTGGATCGTGGTTGGGTCGTCATACACCCACAGCAGTTGGGTCGATGGAACGAAGGCCCACGCGGAGCCATAGCTGTCGTACTGCGGAGTCTCCGCCGAGGTCGCGTTCAGGATATCGGCGTAGCTGAAGTCCAGCGTGGATCCTCCGCTCTGCACCGGGCTTTTATTCGCCTCGGTGAGCAACATCGAGAGCGGCGTACTGGTGGTATCGCCTTGGAAGTTGCCTTGGTACTCCACGCCATAGAAGGGAACGCCCAGCACCAGTTTGCTGGCCGGGGCGCCCTGGCCGATCAGGTCGGCGATGTTGGACTCGATCCCGCTCAGCGGCGCCGTCGAGGTGACGGCCGTATCCCACGTGCCTGCGTAATCGTAAGTCATCACGTTGAAGAAGTCGACGTAAGCCGGCGCGCCGGACGCCGCATTTAGATTGATGTATTGAGCCTGCCAATCGCTTCCGTTGTTGGGGCTGATCGCGGAAGTGAGTGTGAATGGGGTAGCAATATTGTGCTGTGTACGATAAGTGTTCATTTGCTGCTGGAGTTCCTCCAGCAGCGTAGTATATTGAGCATTCGGCTGGCCGCCGGTAGTCTTCGCCGGAAATTCCCAGTCGATATCGATGCCGTCGAACAGGCCCGGCGTAGTGGCCGTTGAGGTCGCAAAGTTCCCACCGATGAACAGAGTGACGCACGATGCGACGAACGCATCCACGTATTGGGCGGACGAAGCGTTTTGGAAATTACCCGAACCATTCGCCCCGCCGATGGAGATCAGTATCTTCAATTTTGGGTTCGCCGTCTTCAACTGTTTCAACTGTTGAAAAATCCCCGAAGGCCCCGTCTCGGCCGTTGGATTATGCACGGCGCACGAATAGGTATTCGTGGCCTGCGGAGGGGCGTTGGGCGCCGCTACCACATCCGCAAACGCGTAATTCAGATGCGTCAGATGCATCACTGAACCGTTCGTCACCAGATTACTCACTGGGTAAGTGGAAGCCGACGATCCTAAGTAGTAGCCGACGGCTACGGGCGTCGTGGTCTGCGCGTAACTCAAAGCGCCAACCAGCGGCAGAAGCGCCAGGAAACCAGCGGCTCGCGAGCGGACCGCCGAAGAAATGATCGAGAAGTTGCTTTTTGCGGTGAACATCGTCTTTTTCTCCTTTGAGCCCGGCGGTTCCGATTAGGCCATCCGTTCTCAACCAGGTATGCGACGCCTTGCGCAGTTTTCTTCTCCGTTTCGCAAAAAATATTTTTGGCTGGCTGACGATAGAGCCTTTCCGCAAACTTAGGAGGGAGGAAGCGCAAAGCGTTTCGGGGGTGTTTTCGCGAACGCTTGGCGCACACTGGACATTCGTCCCGGGATTTGAGCGCTAAGGCTCTACAAGGTGAGACGCGAGTTTCTTTCCCTCGCGGATGGCCTCGTTAATGAGCGGATCAAATTCCCGATGGCATTAATGAGAGGCAGCCGATGGCACTACCAGATGCGCGCGCGATTCTGAGGCGCTAGATATAACCTCTGGGGCGGCCGCACCTGGAAAGGGTCGTACCAGGCGTCCAGGTTGCGGACGGTCGCGGCGCGATATTGGGCGGGTGCATGGCCGTCCGTGGCGATCTCCCGCCGCAGTTCCTCATCGCGGGTTTTCTCGCGCCAACTCTGGGCGAAGCTGATGAAGAATCGCTGATCGCCGGTGAAGCCATCCTTCACGGCATCGGGCGCTCCGTGAAGGGAGAGCCGGTAGGCGTCATATGCGGCGAGCAGGCCGGCTACATCGGCGATGTTCTCGCTAAGGGTTTGATGGCCATTGACGGCGAGGTCCGGAAACGGTTTGTAGGCATCGAACTGTGCCGCCAAAACCTCTCCGGCGGCCTTGAAGTGTTCCAGATCTTCCTTTGTCCACCAGTTGGTGAGGCGGCCTTCGGCATCGAATTGGCTGCCTTGGTCGTCAAAGCTGTGACTGATTTCATGACCGATGATGGCGCCCATGGAGCCATAGTTGTGCGCGGCGTCCGCATTGGCGTCGAAATATGGCGGCTGGATGATCGCCGCCGGAAAGTTCAGCGCGTTTTGCAAAGGGAGATTGACGGCGTTGACCGTCTGCGGGGTCATCCACCATTCGCCGCGGTCCACCGGCTGGTGAAGTTTCGCGAGTTGACGGCGATACTCGAAGAGTTCGGCGCGTTGCTCGTTGCCGAGCGCGTCGCCGGAGACGACTTCGAGACCGGAATAATCCAGCCAGTGGTCTGGATAACCCACGCCAACCTTGAGCGTGGCCAGTTTCGCTTTGGCTTGGGTCTTGGTGTTGGGAGACATCCAGTTAAGCGCGTCGATTCTCTTGCCGAATGCGGCGATCAAATCGGCGACCATCGCTTGCACTTTTGCTTTCGTCTCGGCTGGAAAGTATTGTTGTGCATAGAGCTTGCCGATGGCTTCTCCCAGGGCGTCGCTAGTGAAATCCATGCCTCGCTGCCAGCGCGGGCGCTGCTCGGGAATGCCGCTGAGCGCTTTGCCACGGAAGTTGAAGCGCTCGTCTACAAACGCCTTGGGAAGGAACGCGGCGGAGTCCTCGATGGCGTGGAACGCAAGCCAGTCCTTCCAGGAATCGAGCGGTTCCGTTGCCGCCAGCTTGGAAAGGCCGGGAATGGCCTTGGGGTGCCAGACGTAAAAGACAGGCGCGTCATTCAGGCCGGCCGCGGTGAGCAGAGTGGGCCAATCGAGACCAGGCGCTTTGGCGGCAAGCTCGTCGCGCTTCCAGGAGACGGCCGTATGCACGTCCTCCGATTCGACGCGCGTCGCATGCACGCCGGCCATCTTCGTTTCGAGCGCGAAGATGCGGGCCGCGCGCTCGGCGGGTTTGTCGAAGCCGGCGAGTTGGAACATGGCCTGGATGTGCGCCTGATATTGTTTGCGCAACTCAGCCATATGTGGACTCGCGGAAAGATAATAGTCGCGATCGGGCATTCCGAGACCGCCCTGCAGCAGGTAGGGATAGCTGTGCGATGGATCGGCGAGGCCCTGCGTGACCCAGACGCCGAACAGGTTGGGCGTCTCAAAGTTGGTGTCGTTCAAGGCGTCGACATCGGCGCGGAGTTCAGAGCCGAGGACGCGGGCAAGATCCTGCCGGTCTTTGATGGCGGCGATACCGTCGAGTTTCGGCTTGAGGGGAGCGATGCCTTTTGCTTCGATAGCGGCTTCATCCATGAAGCTCGAGTAGAAATCGCCGACTTTGCGGACGTCGCCGTCTGTCGCCGATCCGCCTTTGGCGGAGTCTTGAATCAGCGCAAGGAGCCGCTTGCGGGTCTCGTCAGCCAGGACGGTGAAGATGCCAAAACTGGCTTTGTCGGCGGGGATGGGGGTCGCTTTGATCCAACCGCCATTGGCGTATGAGTTGAAGTCGTCGCCGGGAGTGACGGATTTGTCCATTCCCGCAACGTCAATTCCCGACGAGAGACGAGGCGCCATCTTGCATCCGGCTGCAAGGGCCATTAAGGCGGCGAGAACGATGCCAGCCGGCTTCCGCAAGTTTGAGTTTGCTCTGAGATAGCTCACGTTCAGAGCATACGCCGTTTGGCCCTGCCGGCGGGGGCCCACTTTGCCGGGTCAGTCCTCGCGCAGCGCGATCACCGGGTCCACCCAGGCGGCGCGTTGCGCTGGTATGCAGCAGGCCAGGAGCGCCGACCCCATCAATAGCGCCGCCACCGCTGCGAACGCCGTGAGATCGAGCGCCTTGACGCCATACAACATACTTTGCATGCCGCGGCCCACCAGGTATGCTCCGGCCAATCCCAAAGCAAGACCGATGGCGCTCAAGCGTACGCCCTCGCCAAGCACCATGCGAAGCACGTCCATCCGCCCCGCCCCCAGCGCGATACGGAGGCCGATTTCGTGCGTGCGCTGCGCCACCAGAAACGCCATCACGCCGTAGATTCCGAGAACCGCCAGCAGAAGGGCTACGGCGGCGAAGATGGCGATCAGGCCCGTGGAGAAGCGGTCGCCCGCGTGAGAATCGGCCAGCACCTGTTCCATTGTTTCCGTTCCCGCCATGGGCAGATCGGGATCGAGCGAGCGGATCGCGGCGCCAAGGCTCTTCGTCATCGCGCCGGGGTCGCCGCCGGTGCGCACTGCCAGGCCGGCCGACGGCCAGGGACTCTGCCAGAACGGCACATAGACGGTGGGGAATTCGCTCGGTCTACCGCCGTTCACCACCGTGTGGAACACGCCGACGATCTGCCACTCCACAGGTGGGCCGAGCTTGGTGACGCCCGGTATGAGGTCCTCGATGAGCACGCGCTGCTTCAGTGGATCGACATCCTTCAGATAGCGGCGCACGAAGGTTTCGTCGACCATAGCGACCCGCGGAGAGCCGGGGAGATCGCGCTCGTCGATCTGACGCCCCCGCAGGGTCTGAATGCCGAACGTGCGGAAGTATCCCGGCGTAATCATTTGAAAGCCCGTGTTTGGCCGCGCGGAAGCATCCGCGATGGGATGGCCGGCAATGGTAAAGGGCATGCCGAATCCGGCGCCTTGAAGCGGCATCCCGGTTGTCGCGGTGACGTCGCGGACGCCCGGTACGGCGGACAGACGTGCCAGGACATCGCGATAGAAGCTGCGGATCTTGTCGGGTTCGGTGAGACGGCCATCCGGCACGGGCAGGAAGAAGGTCAGGATATGGTCCGTGCGAACACCGAGATCGAGGTGGGTGAGGTTGACGAAGCTATGAATGGCCAGCCCCGCGCCGGCCAACAAGGTGAGCGCGAGTGCAAATTCGCTCACGACAAGCGCGCGCCGCACGAAATGCTTGCCGAAGCCGACGGAGCGTCCCGATTGTTTGAGAACTGCGTTCAGGTTGAGGCGCGCCGCCTGGAATGCGGGTGCGCTGCCGGCCAGAACGCCGGCGATCAACGTGGCGGCCAGCGTGAAGAGGAGGATCGGAATGTTGAGGCTGACATCGGCTTCGGAGGGCAGGGTATCGGCTGGCATGTAGTGAGTGAGAAGCTTCAGAATTCCCCATCCCAGCGCGACGCCGGCCGCTCCGCCGATTAAGGCCAGGAGCAGTCCTTCACTGATCATCTGGCGAAATAAACGCGCCCGGCCGGCGCCGATGGAAGCGCGAATGGCGATCTCACGCTCGCGTGCGGTGCCGCGCGCCAGCAGCAGGTTGGTGACATTGGCGCAGGCGATCAGTAGCACGAAGCCGACCCCGCCCATGAGGAAATACAAGCCGGTGATCGTGTCCTTAGAAAGGAAGTCATTGCGCAGCGGCTCCACGCTGGCGCCCCATCCTTTGTTGGCCGGATAGATGTCGCCGATGTGCTTGGTCACGGCGTCCATGTCCGCTTGCGCCTGTTTGATGGATACTCCCGGTTTCAAGCGCCCCATGGCTAGCAGCCAATGGAAATCGTGATTGATCTGCTCGGGCTTAATGGTGAGCGGTACCCAAAGCTGGTTGGGCATGCGGTCCATCTGGCCGGGCGGCATGATTCCCACCACGGTGTACGATTCACCGTTCATGCGGATGGGTTGGCCGACGATCTCGGGTTTGCCACCGAAGCGGCGCCGCCACAGGCGGTTGGAGAAAATAACCACGCGATTCTTGCCCGCTTGGTCCTCATCCGGCCTGAAATCGCGGCCGATAATCGGGGGCATCCCGAGTCCGGAGAGTTGGCCGGGAGTCGACTGGGTTCCGGGCACTTGCTCGGGTCCTTCCGCTCCGCCGAGATTAGCGGCGAAACCGGACCATGCCCACAATCCCTGAAACGAGGTGCTTTGCTTCTGCCAATCGAGAAAATCTCCGGCGGCGATGCCGTTGCGGTTGCCTTGAATTTTCGACCAGACCATGACCAGTTGGTCCGCGTTGGGGTATGGCATGGGAGCGTAAAGGGTAGCGTAGATCACGCTGAATATGGCAGTATTCGGTCCCACGCCGAGCGCCAGGGCCAGTATGGCGACGGCGGTGAAAGTTTTGTGCTGCCAGAGCAAACGACAGGCAAAGCGGGTATCGCGCAATAGAGTTCTCATATCGTGCTCCCTACGGGTGTATTTGTAGCCACGGGCTGGGCCGGTTGCGACAAGCCTTGCAGGTAAGACGTAGAGGAGCGCATTTTGTTCCTAGCTCCAGGGGACGCTTGGACCCCGAAAAGCACTCGCCGCTGCCGCGGTTTCGCGGCTATCTCTCATTGCACGATTAGGGTGATTCCGGTTTGAGTGGTCGCCCCACCCGTCGAAAGTTGGATCGGGATCGCCTGCCCTTTAGGCGCTCCTGCTGGAATCAGAATGTCGATCTGCTGCAAGCCCGGGGTATAACCAGGGGCTTGGCCCGCAAACATGACCTGTGCGGCAACACCTCCGACCGTCGCGGTGATCGGATTCGCAAGCTGCGTCAATCCGTTGGAATCCACCGGCCCATATGCGCCAAAACCGGTTCCGAAAAGTTGGACAACTGTTCCTGCCGGTGACGGTGTGCTGATTGTGCCGTCCTGATTTACTACGGCGGCCTGCCCTGTTCCGTTCTGTGCGACAGAGAACAAACTCGGCGCCGCTGTTGCGATCGGAATCGCCACGGCAGCGGAAAGACCAGCACACGAGATTTGCGTTTGCGCCGAACTCTCTCCTGCAACAGAAGCGGGAATCAGAAACGAGACCTGCGCCGGCGACGAGTAGAAAACACTCGCCATCAGACCATCTACCGTAACTTGCGCGTCGGAGGTGCAACCCGCGAAGGTCCCAAATGCCGACGCAATTGTATTCGGCGCGGCGGGGCCAGTTGCGAAACTGGCGGCGTTGACCACGCTGGTCACACCGATCGCCGGCGGCGGCGCGGTCACTGTGAGCGTCACCGGTATCACGAATGGGCTGTTTCCGACTCCACTCGCCGTGGCCACGATGTTTTTCTGATAAACGCCGGCCGCGAGGCCTGTGGGATTCACCGTAGCTTGCACGGCCGCAGCCGTAGCGATCGAAGACGGCGATACCGTAAGCCACGAACCTCCGCCGCCTCCCTGGACGTCGGCTACTGTCAGCGTCGCGGTGAAGTTCGGGCCCGCGCTCTGTATGTTGAAGCTTTGCGTCTGAACAGTGGTTGAGCCCGCCTGGGCGACGAACGCCAGAGCAGTCACGCTCGCCTTGAATGATGGCGGAGGGATTACCGTCAATTGCACCGGGACCGCAACCGTGCTTCCGTCGCCAAACGTAAAGGTCACGGCTGTGCTGTAGATCCCGGGCTGCAGAGCCGATCCGTTCGCCAATACAGTCGCAACACCACCGGTGGATCCTGCAGTTGCCGTGAGCGACAGCCACGGCGCGTTGGAGGTCGCACGATACGAGGATGGGAACGCCCCGTTGACGTTCAATGTAGCCGCCGTGGGAGCAGTAGGCGCCGCGCTCGCCGCGGCTTTAACGTATTGCAATACCAGATACGCCGGGTCAATCTGAGGGTTTAACGGAACCGGCGGCGTCGGAGCCGGCGAAACCGGAGCTGATGCCAGGTTGGTCAGAGTGAAGGGAACCGTCAATCCGGCGATCGTTGCGGTCACGGTGAAGGTTCCGCCGATACTGTTTGCCCTCACGCTGACACTGGCGATGCCTTGCGCATTGGTGATTGCCGTCGCGCTTACGCCCGAGCTGACATGGGACGGCACGGGGCGGTTCATTTTGGCGGCGCTTGCAAGGTTGGCATTCGTTTGACTTGCGCCTAGGAACGTGACTCCGGCGCCGGTGGAAGGAGCGGTGAACGTAACCGTTTGCCCAGGGACGGGATTTCCATTTTGGTCGGTTATGATTACCGAGAGAGGCGTCCCATAGCTGTTGTTGATAGGATTCGCCTGTCCGGAGCCTGCCGATGCCGCCAAGCTCAA
The DNA here is from genome assembly GCA_963763545.1 of Bryobacterales bacterium. Taxonomy (GTDB): domain Bacteria; phylum Acidobacteriota; class Terriglobia; order Bryobacterales; family Bryobacteraceae; genus PALSA-243. The sequence goes on along the minus strand of CAVXPE010000006.1, from coordinate 7,222 downwards.
CGCCGTCACGACCAACTGCACTGGGACGGTGGTGACGTTTCCATTGGTGAAAGTGAAAGTCACGGCGCCGGTGTATGTCCCCGGTTGCAAGGCCGACCCATCCGCTGTCACGGTCACTGAGCTGCCAGCGACCCCTGACGCCGGGCTAGCCGACAACCAGGTAAATGGTCCGGCTGACGACGCGACTACGTCAAAGGGAACTGGGGCGGACCCGCTGACGGACACGATTTCCGTCACTGGAACTGTCGGTGTGGCGCCTGCGACAGCTTTGGTATATTGCAGGGTCAGGCTGGCCGGTTGAACCAAGGGAGTCAGTGAAACGAATCGCGGGATAGGAAAGCTGGAATTCTGCTCAGTGTTCGCGCCTGAATAGGGAAAGGCCCCATCATCCGGATTCGGCGCAAAAGAGCCGTTAATCGTTAACGATCCCGAGGGCGTGGAGCCGGCTGGAAAAACGATCCAAACGGGGAAAGTCAGTGTATCGATCGCCGGAGAATTCACGTAGGTAACTTCCCAGACCGCCGAGGCCTTCCCGCCGGCGACCGCCACTTGCGCCGCCGGCATGCCACTGATCGTACCAGTTGCCGAAACCGGGTTCAGCGGTCCCGCCTCATTCGCCGTCAAAACTCCCTGCCCGCTCCCCACGGTCCCAACCCAAAGCTGCGCGCCCTGTGGAATTCCTTGAAAGTTGGCTTTTAGACGAGTTGCCGAATCCGCAAGTCCTATGGTGGAGAAATCGGGATTCGATGCGGCCAGCCCAGGGCTGTAGAATCCCGACTCCGTGCTGTAGACGGTCCCAGGAATGTTCTGCGCAGTTCCCTGCAGCCGCAGCTTGAACGCAGTGGCGAAGTTTTCCTGAAATTGTAGTTGCGCTACTCCGCAAGGGCTGCCCGCCGAACACTTGCTAAGATCGATGGCGCCGATCGCCGCCGCGTTGGCGGCGTTCCGAGTGGTGTAGGCAAGACCCGTCTGGAGATAACCGATCGTCAAGACCGAGTTGTCGGCGATTGGCGAATTGCCGGACCCAGCGACGAGTGCGATCACTTGCGCCGGGGGAGGAGCCGGGAAAAAACAGAACGCACATACGCGGATATTCGTTATTCGAAAAACCCGCGTGCGGGAATCTCCTGGCGCTGAGAAGGGGATGGCTGGAAACGTGATCCCGTTGGCGCTCGGGACCCCTTGAAAAACGTTGGGATGACCTGCCGAACCGTCATATGGCTCCTCGCCATTGGAAACGATGGCGCATCCGTCGACGCTTGGACAGGCAAGCTGAGCGGTGGGATAACCATTAAGCCCGGCGCCGGGCTCATCAACAATTAGTAAGGCCTCCGTGCCATTCGACTCCGGCCGGCTCGTTACCGCCGCCGTTGTGTTCAAGGAAACGGAAATACTGATTTGCGGTAGCGCATTGCCTGTCGCCACGGGGACACCCCCGCTGCAAAGGATTACGATGTCGCCGACCAACTCGGTCATTCCTTCAAACCGGATGGTTGGAGTAACCGACCCGTTGGTGACGGTACACGTTATAGGGGCGGTCTGCGCCTGTGCGATGGTGGCCGCCGATACGATCAACCCTAACGCGGCTGTTGTAATTAATTTGTTTTGAAGGAATTTATTCAGACGTTTCAAGTTTTCTTATCCGAGATATGGTTGGAGTAATGGTCTTTTGCGCTTTGAACAGAAACGCATTGTAGCGTAACTTCTCTAACAATTTCATCAAAAGTTAAGATTTTCACATGACGCCAAAGACCTCTTCTTAAGACAAGGACATCAATCACTTACAAGAAGTCATTGGTGAAAAACAGGGCTTTGCGGCGGGGTGAAACCTGGGGCGACGCGGACGCCAAATCCGTTGGGCTCAGCGGTAAATTGATTTACGGTCGACGCTTCCCCAGATAGCGTTCTGTTACCGATTGATGCGCGGGCGAAAACTGCTCCGCTGCCGCGCGCAAGTAAGGCCGAAATTCCCGCTTCCAGTAAGCCAGATATCCCGTCTCGCGAATTTCATTGAGGGTGGACCGGTAATGCGCCAATAATCCTGCTGCGAAGAATTGCCCCGTCTGTACGGTCGCCGTGCGCGCGCACTTGGAAAGCCACGTCACGTTCGAAGGAACGGCGCGCACAGTCGCAAGGGCCATAAGCGATGACAGTTCCAAAACGGTTCGATGCTGGTTTGCGGACTCCTGCTTCAGTTCCTCCCATCTCTCCCGTACAAGCCCGGGTGAGGGCAGACTGGGCGCCGGAATGGTCTGCGCCGCTTCTTTCAGTGCAAGCCACTCCTTACGCAAACTCGGGACGTCGAGCGGCGGGAACCTGATCGAAGTGGCAAGGCGGCCGGCGGTATGTTCCAGACCATCCAGGAGTTGGTCAACACTCTCGAAGCTTGTACTGTGATCCAGGAGGCCTTCCTCCTTTAGAGTCGATGAGATTTCGCCGATCAATTGCCGCCCGGTACCAGAGATATCTGCGAGAGCGGCGAAGATCCAAACGGGAGAGGCATGAAAAGCGACTATGCCTGCCAAATCGATCCCATCCCCAATAGCCCGCTTGAGGAGAAAATTCTCTGCCAGTTGTTCTTCTGCCGCATAGACGCCATCCACTTGACCGACCTGTTCGACCAGAAAGCGCAGGGTGCTTTCGACCATCGTCTGGTAAAGCTTGGTCCGCCGCACCGCCTTTGGAAGAGTGACATTGCCGATCTCCCGAATCAGACCCGCTGAGAGTGCTGATGCCGACCGCACCACGCGCTCGGGCAACGAAATTAGATATGGGCCAAGTGGAGTCATCTGTGGACCCTACAGTATGTGCGCCGGTTCTGTCTTATAGATTGGCATACCAGTCCCATCGTGGATGGTCTGAGAGACGGGTTCCAGCTTGAAGGGACTATTTAAAAAACCGGCGCAATCGGATTCGTCACAGCTTGCGTCACTAATCGAATGGCTGTTCAGTCAGCATCGCCGCCCAGGCGCGGGCCACGCGCTCCGTGGGCAGCCACGAAGTGGGATAGCTCGGCGCGCTTGCCTCGGACATAGCGTGAAAGCTCTTTGATTTGGGATCGCCCAGAAAGCCGGCCTTCTCCGTGAGAGGTTTCAGGGCCCCATCTTCTCCGAGCCGCAACGAAAGTACATCCTCAAAGAAGATCAACGATAGATCGCGTGAGCGGCCAACCACATGCGCAACGCCGGGTTCTTCGGCGAGTGCCCAAAGCGCCCCCGCACGCCGATTGACGGCGAAGAGTCCGGTGAGGGTTTCATACAACACCTGTAGGTCCACGATGCTATCACGTTCCGGCTATGGCCTGGATTTCACAGGCCTGCCGCAATGAAAACGTGCGATACGGTCTGCTTTAATCTCACTGGCGAACGAGGGAGCGGATTGAAGCGCTCAAGCGAAAAGGCCGCGAGCAGTTTGAACGAGCCAAGAGGATTTGAGTTCGACAGGGACGTGGAGATCGACGTCGACAACTTGGCGCCGGCCGCAGTGCGCGAAGGTTCAGAGATGGCTCGAGGAGGCGGTTAAGGACGATCCGGTGGGGTTGGAGGAACGGCGTAGCTTAGCTACAGTTAATGCCGGAACACATGAAGTCAGGGGCGATTTGATCACGATTCACCCCCTCGTTGCCAAGCCCGCCATGATGGACTGGCGCCAGCGAGGTTTATCGTTTCCGAATCGGAGGCAGGACGCTGATACGGAGGCAGGTGCGGAATGCGCGCGGCGTTGCTGTAGACTCGGCGCCCACGTTCAAGTTCGTACGCGCAGAACGAGGCGGCGGGCAGAGCAGGCACTTGGAGTTGCCCGCCACCAGATTACGCGCGGACAGGGACTGAGCACGAGTTCGCTGTCGGACTCAACTTCGCGCTGGTGACCATATGTGCCGAATCCTACGCTTAAGCTACCGATGACACCGTTTGGGCCCAATGGAAGATAACTACCTTCCTGAAAGTTGGGAATCGTGACGAACTGAGCGCCGCGAGTTCACACGCTGTCGCGGCTCCGCTAGAAGCGCACGGGGAAGAGAGTCGGGCCTCCGATATCATCCACAGCCATGGCAGGCGTTGAGCACTCGGTAACGGCCCCGGGCTTTTAGGGATTGGGGGAGATTAAGGCTGAAAGATGGGGCTTCTGTTTGGTCGGCTCGCGCTCGACCTTGCCCCATGGGCAGGCGCAACGTTGTAAACTGGCGCCTTCGCTCGTTTTGTCTTTAAGTGGCGGGCGAACTCAGAAGGGGAAACATGAAAATCGAAAGACTAGCAGTTACAGCAGTGGCCTTGGCGGCGGCTTTAGTTTGTCTGCCGCTGACCCCGGGGCGCGCGCCGGCCCACCGCGCGCGTATGGCTCCGCTTGTCAAGCTGGGGCCAAAAGCAACCGCGGTCAGCGTCGTCGGCGCGAACTACGGTGTCTTCGCGTGCCAGATCGTGGGTCAAAACCAGGGCCAGGACTGTTACGATCCGTATCAGATCAGGCACGCTTATCAGATCGATCCCCTGATCAGCACGGCCTCGATGGGCGCGGCAAGACGATTGTCATTATCGATGCCTTTCAGTCGCCGAATCTTATGGCGCAACTGAATCTATATAATGGCTTCTACGGATTGCCGGGCCTAAATGGACTTGGCGGGCCGCAGAACCCCGCGCTCGGAACTTTTACACAGATAGCGCCGGCTGGACTAACGCCGTTCGTTGTCGGCGATCCCGATATGACGATGTGGGCGGAGGAGATTTCGCTCGACGTGACATGGGCGCACTCAATCGCCCCAGCGGCCAACATCACGTTGGTGCTGGCGAAATCGGATAACGACGCGGATATCCTGAGCGCGACCCGATACGCGGTGGATCATAATCTCGGAGACGTGATCTCGCAGAGCTTTGGCGAGAACGAGAGCTGTATGGCTCCGGCCTTGATCTCGCAGCAATACCAGGTTTTCGCGGAGGCCACTACGAAGAACATCACTCTGCTCGCGTCGACAGGCGATTTCGGTTCGGCGCAATTCACCTGCGACGGCCAGAACATCACGCAGGCGGTGTCGACGCCCGCCGACGAACCGCTGGTTACCGCAGTCGGCGGCACGGATCTACACGCGGCCCAGTATTGCTTCAGCGTCCTCGGGTGCAACCCGGCAACCAACCCGGCGCCCGGAACGTACGAAGGCGAAACTGTCTGGAACGAATCCGCTCTTGGCATTGGGGCGGGCGGAGGAGGATATAGCGTTGTGTATGACGAGCCGCCGTACCAGAAGGGAACGATTCACGGCGGCAAGCAGCGTGGCGTACCGGATGTGTCCGATAACGCCGCGGTGCTCGATGGAGTGCTGACGTATCTCGACATCCCCGGGCTTCAGGCGGGTATGTATATCTTCGGCGGCACAAGCGCAGGATCGCCGCAGTGGGCGGGCATTATCGCCATCGCGGACGAGAAGGCCGGCTATGACTTGGGATTCATCAACACGGCTCTCTACCACATCGGCCAGGCACCGCCGAAGTACGCGGCCGCGTACCACGATGTGACCAGCGGGAACAACGCCTTCTTCGGAGTGAGTGGCTTCAGCGCCGGGCAGGGATGGGACGCCACAACTGGGCTGGGTTCTCCTAGCGCGGGGCAGTTGGTGAAGTTATCCACGCAAAGCGTATCGCCGGGCGATGGCACGTCGGCGATCGCGACCACGAAACCGCACCCGAACGGGAACTCGTCCGTCCCCGGACGGATGAAGCCGCACTAGGGGAAGGCGCTATTGGCGAGGGCGACGCCGGGTTAAGGGGTGGCGTCGCTTTTCGCATGACATCGGCGACCACCTCTTCTCACCATGCAGCGCGCCCGCCGACCCGTCACCTCCGGCGAACCACGACGATGCTTCTCGAAGACGCCATTATCGCGGCGCCTGAAGACGAGTTCGCGGCCTACAATTTGCTCGTCGTGACCCTGGGCAGAACCCGTTAGTCGATACGTGCTGAGCCTCTCGCGGCTGTGCGCGGAGGTCGCGGCGTCAAGCCGACGCTGCTGTGTTTTTTGCGTCCTGACGTTGGTGCCCTCGACCGTCCGAGAGCTGCAGCAGAGGCGGCCATCGTACAGGAGCCTCCGTGCCGCATCGCCAGGCTAGCTGCTAGTGACGCGAGAAGATGCCTAGTTCCGCCGAGTAGATGTAATTTTTTTTGGCGTATGCAGGTGCGCATGCATACCAGCCCCACCATGTAGCGGCATGCCGACTGCTACTACTATTTCCCGAGGTTGTTCTTTTGGGTGCAATCGCGATCAAATCAACGTCACCTGATACCGGAGGAACTACGGCGACGGTCTTGATCGTTGATGACGAGCTCATAGTTGTAGATGTATTTGGGCGGTTATTGAGCAACCACGGATACGATGTCTTGATCGCGCACGGAGCGCGTCAAGCCCTCGAAATCATTAGGGATGTGCCAGGGATTGATGTCGTCTTGTCCGACATCACGATGCCAGAAATGCGGGGCACGGATCTCGTCCGCGAGGTCGCCGAGAAATACCCGCAGATTGTGTGTGTACTCATGACCGGGGGGACGGTCGATTCGGCAGACGTGCCGCCACGTGTACCGCTCTGTTCTCTCAGCTGCTGATTTTTTATGCGTCCTGACGTTGGTGCCCTCGACCGTCCGAGAACTGCAGCAGAGGCGGGCAGCGTAAGGATCCGCCGCACCGTCGGGCTATGCTAGTGACGACAAGATGCCCGCAAACCCCTCTCAAAACGCGACCTGATTGCGTTGGTCGAAGAAGCTATAACGCGCTCCGCAGAACTAAAGGCGAAAGTTGAGACCGGCGAATGCTCCGCCAAATTACGGCGCGAGTCTAAAATCCAGAGTGAAGCGCGTAAACGCGCTGCATCCAAGAGTATTCAGTCCCTTTACTCGTAGCGGGTCCGCCAGTCAAACAGAATCGCCGCTGTTATGTCGCGAACCTGCGGACACCGTCTGCTATGGCACGCCCGGCTTCGCCGCGCGGGAACGAAGATGCGATTTGACGTGCTCTTTGAGGGCTGCACATGCGGCTTGAGATCGGTGTAGCGCGTCTTCCGCGTCCGCGATTAACACGTAAGCCGAGCGCGGATCGGCCCAGATTCCCGCCGGTAGGCCGCCGCCGCATAATAAGATCATGTTTGTCACACCGCGTTTGACGGACCTCCCGGCCCTGAGACCGGGCGTTTCGTAGAAGTCGAGAATCAGCAGCTTGTCATTATTACTTGCCTTGCCATGTT
>CAVXPE010000005.1:0-134817 GCA_963763545.1 Bryobacterales bacterium | reverse complement strand
GACGTATAGGAAAAACAAAAATGCATTTCACATGGATCGTCAAGGTCGTTCTGGTGCTGGGTGGATGGCTTCACCGACAGTAAGAATGGTCGTCACGCGAAGTGACAGAAATTGCGCGTGTTTGAGGAGAGCTGAATTAGCTCAGATGATCCAACACGATCATTGCAACGATCTGAGCACCGAAGCTGGGTTTTCTGGCTGATTAAACCGCTGATATAGAACGTGACGAGGCGATCAGTTCCGGCCAATCATTCTAGACGCGAGGCTTCAACCGACCGACCCAGCGCATCTGTTGGCCGTCGCGATCAATGAGCGGATTTACTCCAAAGTCCCTTCGCAGTGAAAATGCCCAACTCAGTCGCCGTGGACGAGAACGCGTGCGTTGTCCCAACAACGCGAATGTGGCAGCCGAGGTCTTTGCTTTTGAACTAGGCGCTAGAAGCCCGAAGTAGCGAATTGCGTGTCGATAACGGTCGGGAACATGTTCCGCCAAGGCGGCTACGAATTCCTGCGGTGTATAAGAAATGTTCACCCGCCGCTTGTGAACCTTATCGTTGGTCCAGAATTGGACTTCTCGATCGGTGATCTTTACGATACGACGCTGAGCAATTGGTGGTCGGCGAACATAGCGGCCTGCGTACCGCAAGAAGTGCTCCTTCGAGGTAAAGCGATCAATATCGATGTTCCACCAACGTTCGTACTGCTTCTTCAAACAGGTTCTTAGCTTTCGAGGGTTCGGATTCGACGTGAGTATTTTCGCGTTCAGTGCCTCTCTGAGATAAGTGATCACGGCAAACCGCCACATACCCATTATCTTGCGCTTGTTGAAGGCCAAGATATTAACCCATCGCCCTTCCGATTGGTGCAGGCCGCCAGCAGACACTAGAATATGTAGATGAGGATTGAAATTCAGGCGTCCTCCAAAGGTGTGCGGTATGACCATCACCGGCACACGAACGCCATACTTTAACCTTGCCCATTGTTGTAATACCGCAGCTCCTAAATTGGGCAAGTCGTGCAGCAGATGGCGGTTCTGCCGAAAGATTGGCCAGAGGAAGTCCGGCATTGTTAGAACGATGCCCACATAAGGAGTGTCGGGGAGAGCACACCACTGCTCCCGCTGCCATTGAATGGTTGCGCGGTGCCCACAAATCGGACAAGGTCTTGCCTTGCAGGTGTGGGGAACAATTTTCTCTTCCAACGACGAGGCATAAACTTCCGCTCCCAGCGCGAGGGTGCCGCATTTCGTCACCTGATCGAAGTTCCGGCGGACGGCGGCCCGCGTCTCAGGGCGATCCCAGTAGCCTCGCGTGGAAATCAAGATTTGTTTTACAGGTTGTTCGTACCGCATGTCAGCGCCAATTCCCTCTGTGCGTCGAGAGTGCGGACCAATTCATCGGTCACGAAAATGGCCTTCCCGGGAACATTTATGGAGACCACCGTGACTGAACCGAGTTTGCCCGATTGCAGAGCAGACGCGAACTGCGTCAAGTCGACCGACTGGGTGACAACGGGCGAGTTTTTCCGAACGTGAGCTGAAACTAGATCATGTATCGTTCTCGCAATGCCTCTCTCGCTCCGATTCTGAAACAGCTTCTCGCGCTGCTCTTCTGGCGACAGCTTGCTCCATGACCATGCTCGATGAATGGAAAGTTCTTTTTCCCGCAAGGCTTGAATGATGTCCGGATGTGCAGCGGTCATCAGCTGCTTGACCTTGGTGACATTTCCGACGGACACTCCTGCAACACGGGCAATTTCCTTTCGCACGTCCAGCCTTTCACCTTCTGTCAAATTTGGCGAACCTTGGTTCCGGCCGTTCTGTTGCCTCGCTCGTGCTTTCTCTTTGAGATCAGGTTCCAGTTCCAGAGCTAAGCAGATGCGAATGAAATTATTCAGCCCACTCAATCGGCGATGCTCTTGGAGTATGTATTGAATGGCTTCCGCCTCGGACATCTGGTATTCGATGCATGCGAGCGTCGGCATATGCCGTTGACGAGCCAGCGTCCAACGAGCAAGTCCATCAAGGATTATCTTTTCTCGCGTGATTGAGAGCGGCTTTCGAAATGCGAGATCGCCCAGCTCGGCGATTGCTGAAAGTTGGCGGGCGTGAACCGCTATATGGTGCCTGATATACATGGGATGAGGGCGGATTTCATCCGGATGACAAATGACGAGCCGACTGCAATTGTCCCCCAGTTGCCGTCCCGTTTCCTTAGGTTCAGTTTCCCTAAGTCCCGAAGAGAAAGGCGCCAAAGTCATCTTGGCGTACTCGATGGAATCGATGCTCGTTTTGGCGGCGAGGGCGAGGCGTGGTCTTTGCGGGCGAATGATTCAACTGATGAAGCGACCACGAGAGTGCGACGCCCCACTCGACGAGCGGTTAGCTCTTTTCGCGCGATGAGATTTTCGATTGTCCGGACGCTAAGACTGAGGACAAAAGCGGCCTCGCGTTTCGAGACGAGGATTTTTGGGAGTTCGATTTGTTGGCTCATGCGCGCATCTTGCACTGCACACGCGCACTACGAACATAGTTCGTTCAAAACTTTTTTGGGATCGTAAACGCTAAGTTCTTTTCATTTTTCTGCTACGTAAACGAGACTGGGCCAAGGCCAACGCATCGAAGTTGGATTTTCCACCCAATATGGTACCGGCGGCGTTCAGCAGCTCGGCGACCTCCTTGTCGTGGGGCTTGCCTGTCCAGCTCCTCACGGCGAGCATCAGATATTCATGCGTGGGAGTGCGAGGGAACACATCCGCGTTCAGCAGTGAGATCACTTCAATTTGCCGTTCCAAGGCTGTGCCAAATACACGCATGAGGGATGGTAGATCACGGAATTTCTGCCGTGCCATTTTCGCACCGCGTGCCTTCCGCTTGATTGCTTTCTCAGGTGCGAGAAACGTGCTCGTGTTGACTCGCTCCATCTCATCCGCCATGCTTTTGATGCGCTTGGGGAATTCTTTGACGGCCTTCCAAGTCTTGCCCGTTCCTTCCGCCCTCGCTTCTTTGAACTTCTTACTCATTGAGCGATTGGGAATTACCGAAGCGCATGCCAGTGTCGTCAGAAGGTCAGCGGCGGAAGCAAGAACATCGGTATACGCGGCAACAGAGACAGTCGATCCGCCAAGCAATGACCTAATATTTACGCGCACCATGATGGCATCTAGAGCTTTCTCATACCGGATGTCCTTCTCGACGCGGAGCATCTTTGCGTCGAACGATTTCGACGTCGCTGGCCTCAGAAACCCTCCTGCTGACGCAGAGAACTTTCTCAGAAGAGGCGACTCTGGTCCAAACGAGATGCTTCCCATTAAAAAGTCGATCTCGCTGGTATCTTTAGTCTGGACTGCCATAGCTACCCCTTTCGATGAGACGGCGGCGACAAGGGAATTGCCCTGATTGGGCACTATTGATTGGCCCTAATTCCAGCGTCAGGCCGCAGCCCGAAATAGTTCCCTTGACATAACCTAGCGGTAGCTTATACTGAGTGACATGTCGAAGGCAAGTCAGGCCGCAAAGGAGCTGGCAAAACGCAGCGTTCGTACGCGTCGCGAGAAGTGGGGCGATAAGGAATTTGTGCGACGCCTGCGCGAATGGGGCAAGCTCGGCGGACGTCCGCCAAAGAAAGGGAACCCCGATGCAAACTGATGCTCTCACCCTTCCGGATTCTAATTCCGTGCCCAAAGCGCGCCGCAATCCACGCGGGGTGTTCGAGAAAGTGCCGGGTTCGGGCGAATGGTGGATATGTTATTGGGATGCTCAAGGTCGGAAACGACGTGAAAAGGTGGGCACAAAGAGCAACGCGATTTTGCTGTACCGCAAGCGCAAGACCGAAGCCTTACAGGGGAAGAAGCTTCCCGAAAAGCTCCGCCGACGCGACGATTTCGTTCGCCGATATTGCCAAAGACGCTTTGGCCTACTCGAAGGCTCACAACGCACCTATCACGACGATGTACAGCGAATGGAGCGGATGCTCGGCTGGTTCCGCGACCGTTCGGCCGAATCTGTTACTCCGCAGGACATTGAGCGGCATTTCGAGCAGTGCATCGGGGAAGAAGAATGGGCACCCTCGACGGTGAATCACTACCGCTCTTTGCTGTCGCTTACCTATCGTCTTGCGATCCGTGAGGGAAAGGCCGCGAATAACCCGGCTCGGGCCACGCAACACCGAAGGGAAGATAACAGCCGTGTGCGGTATTTGACCCCCGAAGAGGAAACCAGACTCCGAGTCGAAATAGAAGCCCGATGGGCGGAGCACATGCCAGAATTGGACCTTGCGCTCCACACCGGCTTGCGACTCTCGGAAATGTACGGGCTGGATTGGCAGGACGTGGACCTATCCCGATGCCTGATTCTCATTCGACGAGGTAAGAATGGCGAGAGCAGGTACGCTCGCCTTAACTCAATCGCACTCAAGGCTCTCTCTGAGCTAAGGAAACGCGGAGACGGCACCGGGCGCGGTCATTCGCAATCTCGAAGGCGAGCCGCTCGGCTGGACCACGCTACTGGTTCGAGAAAGCTATAGCGAAGGCCGGAATTGCGGATTTCCACTGGCACGATCTGCGCCACACTTTTGCGTCGCGCCTCACGATGGCCGGAGTAGGTCTAAGGGCCACTCAGGACGCGCTCGGACACAAGAGCATCGCCATGACGGTGCGGTATGCGCACCTCGCACCCGGATTTCCTTTTGAACGTAGTAGAGAAGCTCGTTCCAAAGCCGTCAGCCGCCACTTCAGCGGAACCAACTGACACCACTACTGACACCGGAGCAGTTCCTGCGTGGAGCCTCAACCGGCTCATGTGCAGTAAGTCTATTTCGTGTAATATGTTGTGACCACTTTTAGGGGCGTAGCTCAGTGGTAGAGCAGCGGCCTTTTAAGCCGAAGGTCGTGGGTTCGATCCCCACCGCCCCTACCAAAATCTTCTCTTCATAGATACCAGCTTATTGTTTTTTTGAGGGGCCCTAGCGCTATCCAGTTCCTAAGGCACGACCGCAATCGAGGATTTGGGCGTAATTTCAGAAGAATGTGTGTCTTCAGTGCGAAGCTACTTGCGAGTTCGCCTGCCTCGGCCCACGTCGTTTCCGGTAAGCGCGAATTCTGGGGCGAGAGTATTTGCATTGTGACGATGACTGCCGGCACGAGGAGGATGATCGTGACGCAGATCCACATCAGGGATGCTGCGAGTTGCTGATCTTCGAGCGGCGGAATATTTAGAAGCCGGGGCGCGGAGTTGTAAGAGACGTACACGACGCGATCGCAGAAGGCGAGAAAACCGGAGAGCGCGTCACAGGGCAACGTGGCAGCCAAAAGATATAGAGGCACGGACCACCGAGGCCAGCGTGCGGTGCTCGGCCATGGCTGGACTACGGGCCACCAGAAAAGCAGTCCGGCCGCCTAAAAAACTGGCGTGCTCCAAATTTTGCAGCCAGTCATAGCAATACGGGGGTGGTGGAGCCCCGTCTTTCACAACCGTACTGCTCTTGACAACCCCGCAGTCGAGCCAACCAATAACCGCGCCGAGCGGGCCTTACGGCCAGCCGTGATTGCTCGAAAGGTCTCGCACTGCTCCAAGAACGAACGTGGATCTGAGGCGTTCGCCGCGTTCACCAGCGTGGCCCGCACTACAGTAAAAAAAGGCGTCGCCACCGTGACGGATGTCTTTCATCGCCTCATTAAACATGGCCCCGGTCCACCCGCTTCTTGACCTGTCTCGACCGCTAATCAATTACGACCATTACAACGAACTGCGTATCGAGGCGGAGGGGGCTTAACAGCCGTCTTTCGAGCCTACAACGAGGGCGCCGCTTACCGCCTGGAAACCTCCTTGCCGAGCCCCTCGGTCAAAGTCTACGGTGAGGAAGCTGCCTTCAATTTGACCGGCGACTACACGGTATTCTATCCGCAGGAGGAGAGCTTCTTCTCCCATGACGAGCGGCTATACAAGCCACGCAAGTTGAGTGCGATTCCTCCTACCGCCCTGGCCTCGCTTCCGGCGGTGGTGGATGCGGATGGTGTGAAGGTTGCAATCGCCGAATCCGACATCGAAGATTACCCTGGGCTATGGCTGCAGGCACAAGTGGCGCTGGCATCACGGCGGTATTCCCGCCCTACCCGCTGAAGGAAAACCTAGAGAGGGACGGGGACTATCAGAGTTACCAGGCGGCAGACTACATCGCTCAAACTCGGGGCACGCGCACTATCCGTGGCGGCGATGGGCATAGCGATGAAGGACGGGGACCTAATCACCAACCCGCTGATCTGGTCCTCGCCAAGCCCTCGCAGGTGTCGGACACCTCGTGGATCAAACCTGGAAAGGTAGCGTGGGACTGGTGGAACGCGAACAACATCTACGGCGTGGACTTCCAATCCAGCGTTAACACCCGCACTTACAAGTACTATATCGACTTCGCGTCCTAATACGGGCTGGAGTACATCGTGCTGGATGAAGGCTGGTACAAGCTTGGAAACGTGCTCGACGTTGTTCCCGAGATCAGCATCCCGGAACTTGTGGCCTATGGCAAACAAAAGAATGTCGGCGTCATCTTATGGGTGGTATGGAAGACGTTGGCCGATCAGTTACAACCGGCGCTGGACCAGTTCAGCAAGTGGGGCGTTAAGGGCATAAAGGTCGATTTCATGCAGCGCGACGACCAGATATTAATGAACTTCTATCACAATCGGCACGCGAGACGGCGCAGCGCAAGATGCTTCTCGATTTACATGGCGTCCAAAGATCGGCGACCCTAACACGGACGTGGCCTAACCTGATCAGCAACGAGGGGGTCAAGGGAGAGTGGAGTGGAGCAAATGGAGCGCGGAGGACGATCCGGTTCACAATGTGACTCTGCCCTTCACGCGTATGTTCCTTGGACCCGATGGACTTCACGCCGGGGGCGATGCTGAACGCGACAAAACGAGTTCGCCCAGATCTTTGACCGCCCGATGGCCATGGGCACCCGGTGCCATCAACTGGCCATGTACGTAGTATTCGAAAGCCCGCTACAGATGCTGGCCGACAGCCCATCCAATTATCTGCGAGAGCCGGAAGCGATGGAGTTCGTCGGGCCCGTGCCGACCGTCTGGGATGAGACCAGGGTACTCGATGGCAAGATCGCCGAGTACGTGGTTGTGGCCCGCCGCCACGGGACCGAATGGTACATAGGCGCGATGACCAACTGGACGCCCCGCGAACTGGAGATCGACCTTTCGTTTCTCCCCAAAGGCAAGTTTAGGATGGAAGCCTACCAGGACGGCATAAATGCGAACCGTATGGCGAGCGACTACAAGCTGATCAAGACTGAGACCGGCAAGCACTGCCCGTGTGAAGATTCGCCTGACGGCAGGTGGCGACTGGGCGGCAAGGATCCGCCTGTAGGGGTTGAGTTCGGCCGGTGGGGTTCGTCGCGGAACACGGACCCATCCCATTTCCGGAACACTGGAATATGTGCCGAATGGGCACAGGGTGTCCCACTCGCAGACGTCATGTCTTCCGCCGCACTCCCGACAAACAACGAATTCTTCTTTGAATGTTTCGTGCGGCTCGCATTCCAGATCATGAGTCTCAATGGACGAGGCAAATCGCAAGTCCCGGCGGGCGAGCCGCAATCGGGACAAGGCACGGCGGTTCCTCCTTTGCTCAAACTGCTTCCCTGCTTGAGACCGATCCACCCTTGGCCCGGTGATGGCAGGCTCGGCCAATCTGCTGCCACCGTGGGCGCAGTGCTTCTGAACTTTGGTGCCAGCCGCTCTTCCAAAACTCACCCAGCTTCGCGGTGGCCTTGAATTGCGGTACCGGATCGAGTTCTTTGAGCGCGCGATAAACACTTCGTAGACGAACATCTTCGCCGGTTTCGTCCTTATGGTGGTGTACTTTTGGTGACGGCGTGACGCGGTAGCGCATTTCCCATGCGATCCCGTACGGAGCGCATTCGTTGCCTCTTTCCGTTTTAATGAAAAGTGTCCCTAATTTCCGTGTCTCGATTTTCGGTTCACTCCGTGAGAACAAGCGAAATTTCGAGAATCTTCGCCTCCGCGCTGAGGGAAGCGCTTCTATTGTGTACCGGGAAGAGACGGCGGCGCGACCGCTCAACGTGCAGCGAACTTGCCAGCGTTCCGCCCCTTGTCCCAGAACCTTCGAAAATTCTGGGCTACGTCTGGCGCGCTCAGCAAGACTCCTTGTCGTGTCAGACTTACCTTTTCGGTGTCGATCTCTGAGGGAATGGCGGTACGCGGAAACGCAGGCGTCTTCATGGAGGTGCACCACGAAAGCAACCTGTTGTTCCTCCGAACGGCTGTGCCAGAATTTGTCAAAATCCTATATACTTGGGGTGTCGGGAGTTGCTATTTGAGCGAGAGCAGCTTCCAGTTATTGATATCAGGCACTTCCTTATGGAGTGAGTGGAGGGTTTAAGCCAGGCCATATTCTTCGTAATCAGCAGGTCGCCGGTTCGATCCCGGCGGGTGGCTCCATATGTGTCATTTGGAATCAATGCGTTTACATCAACGCGCCAAAATGACGCTGCGGTTGAATACCTTCGAGTTGGCACACAAATTGGCACGCTAAGATTATGGATAAAGTGGAGTCAGCGGCGCGAGATCGCTTGAGAACCACTTAATGGGGTCAGTTTCGACGCAACGTCCTCGACAGTTTCGAGTTGGTAAGTAGGTTCGCCTCCAAGGGGAATCTGCTGATCAGCTTTTCGGAGTCGCCTTTTCCGCTGGCCTTCATGGCACTGCCGCACTGCATGGGTTTAGACTGTTCGCTGTCCCACCGGTGGACCGAACCAGGGAGGCCGATGCTCACGCGGATCGCCTGGTAGGCTTTCGCGACCTCCGCTTCCAGCTTTTGCTGCCGCGGCTGCTGGCTGTGCGTTTTCCGCGCGCTTACTTTGGCGCGCGCGAATTTTGCTCTTGGCTGCGTTGCTGACGTTCGCCAAATCGTTCCCCCACCGGAATCGCAGTGAAGGCGCGCGCGATGTGGCCGACCAGGCACTCTTTCTGCGTAGCTTCGATGATGGCGGCGTACAGGCCGCGGTAACTCGCCCATGGCGAATTCCGCAAAGGCGGGCGAGAACTTGGATTCATTCGCAACGTTGTCCGCTGTCTTGAAGCCGCACAGGCGGCGCAGGTTCGCGTCCACCTTCAGCACGCAATTGGGTCACAGGGGTGCAATCAGGCCGCGTGTAGTGGGCAGGTTGAGGACGGCGTTGGCGAGTTCAGATGATTCAGGGCGAGCCCTCATCGCGCTCGGTGGAAAGGTAGTCATGCAACTTGCGAACCGCGTGTTTGAATGAGTCATGCGCCGTTTTGCGATCATCCCAGTTTTTGGCGCTGTTAACGGCCCAATGGGCGACTGCAACGTCCAGGACGAGATCCGCCTCGTGACGGTCGCGGTTACTTTTTGCTTTGGCGAAAGCCATCTTCAGTAAGCTATGACGGCTTCGCAGTCCGTTCAAGTCCCAAAAGTACCTAGCCGCGTGGGGTAGCCAAAAGGGGTGACGCTTGGCGCCGACGGAGTGCAGCCCGGTCGGAGGCGTTCCCCTTAACTAATTCCGGAGCGCGTCTGCGGCCCCAGGGTCGTTGGGAGGACCCCCAAAAGACGCACCTGCATCTCGAGAGTCGCGACTACTCCAGGGCCGCCTCGATCAGTATATATGAAAACTGCGACCTCTAGCTGGCGGATCAACTGGCAAGACAACTCGATTGGCCGCTACTCGGAAGCCCGTTAATTGAAGGATGAGAAGTGACGGGAGGCCGAATCTTCGCCGCCGATTCTCGTCGCGGCAAAGGCCGCGTAGGGGAGCCACCATCTTCTTGTCCTGACGGCGAGGCCCAGCAACCCGCAAATCAGCAGCATAGTGGTCGACGGCTCCGGGCTTGCCGTTGCCGATGCCGGCGATACTTCGAAGGCCCCGGGGGTTACCCCACCAGCGGCCTCAGTATACATGCCTGAAGAAGGATCGAGATAGACATTCACGTCACCAAATCCGTCATCGCTAAGCGCCAGGTTATCAACCGTAAAACTCACCCCATCGAAATCCAGGAATGGAGGGCCCGGATAGAAAAGCAAATCTGTCGTTTCCAAAATACGAGGTGAGACCAGTGATCTGCATCTCTGTGCCGTTCACGGTGCGCGTCCCTGTGATACTCAAAATGGGAAAACCTCCGCTGAGGGGGTCCTCACCGCCTACCGTAAGGGTCCCCGAGCCCGAAATCGAGACGATCCCGTTTGGAAACGAATAACTGAAAACGTAAGTATCCGCAAGGCAAGGGCCTGTCAGTGCGCTCGAAACCAGCAGCGCCAAACCAAATGTAATGCATTTCCCGCTCGTCATAATTGTTACTTCCTTTCAATATTCTCTTGATCCGCCGACGCTAGTCGGCCGTTCTGAATCAAGCAGCCTGCCAACGATGCCCGCGCGGGTAGTTGCACCCATTTTGACCATGATCAAACGTAGGAAGGCCTTAACGGTGTTGGGGCTGATCTTCATGCGCACCGCGAGTTCCTTACTTGTGAGCCCCATCGCCACGCCGATCAGCGCCTCCTTCTCCCGATCGGTCAGGCTATATTCCGACACCGACCTGATGAACAGCATCAACCACCGATAGCTCTCGCTTGAGATAGAGCGCCAGCACCGGCTCGGCGAGACCGCCCGTTCGGGGATTTACCATGGAGGAGCGGCAACTATAAGAGCGGCCGGCCGCATTCACGTAGATAAGGACCGCATCCTTTTCGCTTAAGGGGCGCGCCTTCAGCGCGTTGAGGAGATCCAGCGGAAGACTGGCGCCGCCGTCTCCCCCCCCACTGTGTACATCGACATCGCCCAGAATGGCTTCCGCCCCACGGTCTAGTGCGATTGGTCTAAAGGTCAAATCGACGAGCACTATGCCTTCGCCGACGAAGGCGCGTTCGGTCGGTTGGTTTGCTTTGCGTCTCATCTTCAGCCTAAGCACAGCTTCATCTCCGCGCGAGCCTGGCAATCTCGGATCCGATTATGTATGGCGGCTCGCCCAATCAGGGTTGTACATGCATCAAAAATGTATTCCAGTTGGCAGCTACAGTTCTTGGGTAATTTCCGATGTACTCGACCGCCATCCATATCGAGCCATCGCTGGCGGCTATCGCCGAATTGTAATCGCCCCAGCGGGCGACGCCGTCGCCGCCATCAGCCACGTAGCCGGTAAACCCGTCCTCCGGGAGAGCCCCGGCGGCGGCCACCTGAATTGCGGTAGGAGTGGAGGTCGCACCCGCAAAGGGGATCAGCGCCGCGCTGGGATAATAATTGACTCCCACCAGGGTGACCGCGATGGCGCCGACGCCTTGGGCATTGACTGCGATCTCGGGACGCAACAGATGATTGTTGTTGACGAGTAAGTATCCCTGGTTCACTACCTTCGCGGCTAACACGCCGCTTCGAAAGGTGGGGGAGAGGACGATGTAGGCTCCTCCTACCACCCAGTTTCCATTCTGATCGTTGACGCCGGTTTGGAGCGTCAAATAAAGACTTCCGCCAGCGTAAGAGAGCGATTGGACTCGGGGATCTCCCCCATCCAGAAACTCAAGCTGCCCACCCAGGCTGGCCCCGAGTGGCGTCGGACCGGGACGTTGATCCGCAACGTCCGGAACCTCGTAAGCTAAACTCGGGATCTCGATTTGAGTCAGCGTCATGCCGGGAACACCGCTAGGACTTAGGGCGCCCAGTGAGCTGGTATTGTACATAGCCCAGAGCGCAACCGAACTGCCGATTCCGAATGAAATGCGACGAGCTGACGAAATACTCCAAGCCGCCGCTCGCGAGGTAGTTGCTTGCGCCCGGCGGCGTTGTGGCTGGTTGGATTGCGAATTCGAAGCCCGTAACAAACGGAATAATGAACTGAACCGCGGTCGGCGCGCTGGCGCCCGAAGTAAGGGACGCTTTCGAAAGCGTCAGGATCGCCGCATCCACGAATTCCAAGGACGACGCATTGTACTCATTCCAGGCAATGTGGAATCCATATTGATCGGCCCCAATCTGCGGATAATCGTCGACGCACGGACACCCTGGGTGGTTGGGATTGGTGGTGTCCATGATGTAGATGTTGTAGTTCGCTGTGGGGTCGGCAGACTGGCTGACGGCGATATAGAGGTGAGATGTGTTTAGCTCGTTGCCAAAAGCGTCGTTGTCCTGAGTGCGCTGGAGACGAACCAACGATTGATGCCCGAGTCGAAGAACACGCGCATGTCCGTCAGGTAAACCCCATTCACTCCGCTTGTCCGGTTGAGAGCGGGAGCCAAACCAAACAACTGGTTCGATGACAGCACTTGCGGAAGGGCGGGCGTTCCCGAATGTATTGAAGATCTGGATAGCGTCGTTCACGCCTTCGAGTACATAGCCATTTCCCACGGCGATGCTTGGATTGGGTGGTTCAATACTGAACTGGTTACCGTTATTAGCGTTTCTCTGATCCAGATGCGATAGCGCGTTAAATCCCGTAACGCCGGCCGGCGGCGCAATGGACAGGCTACTCATAGGGGGCGTCGCCGCTGATGCCAAAGGTCTTACCGCTAATCTCGTCAGCATCCTTGTTCCGGCGGACCGCAATCCCAATCCCGATCGTGGGAACCTGATTCTTTCGGCTTCCCCCCGCTGGAGTAGTGCCATCGAAGCTAACGGTTGCTCCGAGGCGTTCGCCTGCTGGCTTACGTTGACTATGTTCACGAGGGCCAGTTGTCCAGTGACGTTCGACGGCGAATAAAAGACCTGTGATTGCGCCAGCGACGTCGATATCGAACAGACCGCAACTGCGGCGACCAGTGCAACACCAGCGAGGCGGCGAGCTGGAAAATGAAGTCTTCTCCGCCAAACGCTCCGAGCAAGGACCGCCGCCGCCCCTACCAGCAGGAGTTGCATGGAGCCGGGTTCCGGAACCGGGCCGACGAAATCCGTCACGGTGAGAACGCCGGCTCCGCCCGTATCGTCTACACTTCCAACACTAAAACCGAAGATTTCGCCGCGAGACAACGGGACGATAACAGACCCGCTTTCACCGCTGGTATCGGCCAAGGGAAAGAGCTGGCCCGAGAGAAGATACCCCGTATTCTCGAAGCCAGGGTCGTCAAGAGTCGTAAAAAGATAACTGAACTCCAATAAGCCCGCCGCTTGAGCTGCGATGGTGAGATTGGTCGAGCCGGGGAGGCCGCTGCCATCATTTGTACCCGTCAAGATCAACGTCGCGGGGTTCGGGGAAGACGCCGAACCATTTGGGAGGAACCCACCCATGTTCACCAGAGTAAAATTGGAAAACGCGTAATACCCGATAAATCCGTCCGCTTTGGCTTTAGGAGCCAAGCCGGCAAACAATAGCGCGCAACCAAACATCATCAAAGCTGACGCGCGGGCACGGCGGAATCCTTCTGCTGCTTCTGATGGCGCGAAACCCATATCTTTTCCTCCTACGAACCTCGAACTTGCTATCGTTAGCCAGCGCTGAATCGCGAACTTTACTCTGGAAAAGGGCTCCCGACTGCCACAACCACAGCGCACCCTTAGCGCTCTCCGCGGAATCAACTGGGTCTTAAAAGGCCGTGAGAGGCCTTTTGTAACTCTTTTAGACCCCGCCTTATTGCATGACTGTCTGTGTTACAGCATCTTACAAACGAACTAGTTCGTCTTAGTATGATGAGGGGTTTAGAATAAGTGGCGAGGGTTCGATTGTCAACAGCTTTTTTTTTAGTACTGTTTTGCCTGGTTCCGTACCCGTACTAAAGTTGCAGGACTGGTACGTGGAAGGGGTACTCGCTACCGAAACAAGGCATCCGGGCGTTCATTTTGGGGAAAGTTTAGGGCTTTTTTGCGAACTGTTTTCAACGGATTTGACATGTCTCTTCGATTAAAACGTCCTTTGCCGCTATCAGCTTATTGGGAAGTGATGCTATCGAATGTTTCGAAATCGATTAGATTGGGCTGCCTCTGGCATCCTCTTGGAATACACAGAACACCGCCGCCCGAGCTTGTATTCCTTATCACTCCCGATGCCGGAAAACCCTTATATCCCCTCCATTTACACATGCCTTCTTGGCTAATTGCTTCGCGCGCCGCCGCCTTCTGAGCAACTCAACTTTACTCGTTGATTTCAGCAGAGCCGAACACACTTCCCACCTTGCCGCCACAAACGTAGTCTAAGTCGGTTAGCGAAACACTCATAGCTACTGGAAGAACGCCGTAAACAAGCTTGCAACAACTCCTGAAAACGAGTAATTCACGATTCGATTACGTCTTTGGGTTAATCCCTTTTGATAGTTGTTTCACACTTTATCGAGTGGTAGCTTTCACAAGGGAGGATTAACCCACGATGCACCTTCGAAACGTACTTTTGGCTGCTTTCGCTCTTTCGACTGCCGCCTTCGCTCAACCAAACGCTACTGCCGACACCCCCTTTCAGGTGAGATATGCGGCAAACCTTAACATCGGTGAGTCTTATATTGACATCACCAACACGGGCGCCAATGGCGCGCCTTTGTTAGGCCCCGGATTCGGCGGAGCGTCCGGTAATATCTGCGTTAACGTGTATGCGTTCGATCCGGGAGAGGAGCTGATTTCGTGCTGCTCTTGCCTGGTAACGCCGGACCAGACCGTTAACTTAGGGGTAAACCGGGATCTTACGGTGAAAACCCTGACTGGCGTGGTTCCGACCTCGGTGACAGTGAAGTTACTCGCCACCCTGGCAGGAACTGGCGGCACCGGCTCCAGCTGCAACAACAGCGCGGCGCAGGTCCAAAATGCTGCCACCGTCATCGTGAGCGGTATGGCCGCGTGGGGAACCACGCTCCATGCGACGCCCACGGCAGGCGCCTACGCGACCACGGAGACGTCATTCACGCCATCCACTCTGAGCACCGGCGCCGCTGGCACTAGCACTGAACTCCAGAGCATCGGCGGCCGCTGCGCTAGCATTTTGGGCAATGGCAGCGGTTTTGGTGTATGCAACTCCTGCCGCGCCGGCGGTCTAGGTGGATCAAAGTCGGGTAGCTAGTCGCAAAGGCCCGATCTTTAATTTGGTCCGGGTAACTGGTTGACCCCAGTTGCCCGGGCTCTTTTCGAGCAAAGAGAGGCGCGAGCCGGATGCAATTCGATACTACCAGGAAAGCCATGACACCAATCACCGTTGTTACCGTGTTGGCGATGTTTGCCGCAACAGTTTGCGCATCCGGGGCCACACCGGAGGCGGACCCTGTCTCGGGCGGTGACGCCGTTCTAGTGGAATTGAAAGGCGCACAAATAACCCAGGCGGATCTTGAGTTGAAACGTCCCGAGGCGATGTTTCAGGCTCGGACGACCTTTTACGAAGCTGAACGTAAGGTCCTCATAGATCTGGTCGACGAGTACTTGCTTGAACAACAGGCCGCCAAGGAAGGATTGGCTGTTCCCCAATTGCTCGAGCGTCACGTAAATGCGACGATCGGCCAAGACCCTTCGGAAGAGGCTTTGCGCGTATATTACGAAGGAGTTGACACCAAGGAACCGTATGAAGCGGTTCGCCCAAAGATTCTAGATGCGATTCGACAGCGTCGAATTGCCAAAGCTAAGTCCACCTACTTGCAGTCTCTCCGCGTCCAAGCTCCCGCTATCATTCGCCTGGCGCCTCCCCGTGCGCCAATTTCCATGAAAGACGTTGCGGTCCGTGGCCCCGCAAACCCGCGGATCACCCTGTTGGAGTTCGCGGATTATGAGTGCCCTTATTGCCAGCAGATTCAACCTATTCTTAATCGAATCGAGACCGAGTTCAAAGGCGAAGTGGCATTTGCTTACAAAGATTACCCACTGGGCATGCATCCCGACGCCCCAAAGGCTGCCGAAGCTGCTCACTGCGCTGGCGCGCAGGGTAAGTTCTGGGAGTACCATGACCTGCTCTTTGAAAGCAAACGGCTGGATATGGCTAGCCTCAAAAGCGATGCGCGCGACCTGAAGCTAGACACTGCGGCGTTTGAAATCTGTTTAGCTAAAGACCAAACGGCCGGCTTGGTAAAAGAGTCGTCGTCCGAAGCGCAAACGCTTGGTCTCCAGGGAACGCCAACACTTTTCGTCAATGGCCGGTATGTTAGCAACACTACTTACGAAGGTATCCGCGGCGTGATAGCCGAGGAACTCAGCGCTTTAGATAGCAGCAAAGCCCCGAGACAGTAAAGGAAGCACGCGTTCATTTCCCGCCGATCTTGGGTGAGGAGCACAGCCCGGCGATGAAGCAATGAGCACAATAAGTGTATCTGCTTCATCGCGCTGAGGCGTCGGTGGCTTAATCGATTTTCATCAGGCAATGCGACCCGGCCGGGCCTCTCCCGGAGCCGTGGACTAAGCTGCGGGTCATCTTCGTTTTGCGAACCGTACAGCGCCGCTGTGCTTAAAGGCCTGGCGGCGCTAGAAAAACTGTCTTCTTTAGACGCTTAAGTCGAGGTCGTTATGCGATACCTGTATTCTATTTTATCAACTGCCATCGCCCTTTCGATATTGGGTTCTTCACCAGTTCTTGGCCAAGCCGGGCCGACTAACCCTGACGCGCCCCAAGCGGAGCCGCGCTCAATTGCTAACGTATCCATACCGCCATTGGGCTCGAATTACATAGAGATTGGAAGTGAAGTACGCTATACGCGAACGCAGTTTTATTGCACGTTTCAGGTCATCCTGGTAAATAACGGCCCGGCGCTGCCTGGCGTCACGGCAACCGTGACCACTACGGCCCCCAGTGTGCAGTTGGTTCCCGGCCAAAGCACGGTGCATTTTGCCCCTGTGCCTGCGAACAGCAACGTGATGAGCAATGATACGTTCACCATACTGATCGACCGCTCAGTCCCGTTCGATTTTAGCTTTCTCCAGTGGTCCTTCGCGAATCCGGTCGCGAACCCCGGGCCCAATCAGACCGCGACGGTCGGCTGCACAGTCACCCTGAATGGGAGCGGGTCGACAAATCCAAGCGGTATTGGGTCGCTAACCTACAACTGGTCGCTGACAAGCATTCCTACCGGGTCGGCCGCGACGTTAACGAATCCAAACAGCGTGATTGCTACGTTCGTGGTGGATGTGGCCGGAACCTACAAGGCTAAGCTTACCGTAAGTAATGGTACTGCAAGCGACAACGCCACAGCGGTCATCAGCACGGTGAGTACGCCGCCAGTTGCGAACGCCGGCCCTAATCAGACGGTCAACCTGGGATCAACAGTGACATTGGATGGCAGCAAGTCTTCCGACACGGACGGCAATCCGCTCACCTATTCATGGTCCCTTATCAGCATCCCCGCTACAAGCGCCGCCACGCTGTCTAATAGCCGATCCGTAAATCCCACATTCGTAGCCGACGTGCCCGGATCGTATATCGCTCAACTGGTTGTCAACGACGGTAACTCCAACAGCCAGCCGTCTACGGTAATGGTGACAACAGCGAACACCGCGCCGGTGGCGAACGCCGGTCCGAATCAGAGGGTCGGCGTCGGCTCCCTCGTGCAACTGAACGGCTCGGGGTCGACCGATGTCAATGGCAACCCTCTCACCTACCAGTGGAGTTTGAACACGACGGGCGCCCCGGAAGCCAGCGCAACTCTCAGCAATCCGAACATCGTAAACCCGACCTTCACTATGGACGTGTCGGGCATATATGTGGCGCAGTTGATCGTAAATGACGGAGTTCTGAATAGCCTCCCCTCGACAGTGACGATCACGTCGAATACCGTGCAACCGCCGACGGCGAATGCCGGAAACAACCAGACAGTCGTCCGTAGGTTCCACGGTAATGCTTAACGGCACGGGGTCGACCGATCCCCAAGCATTGCCGCTCTCGTTCATGTGGTCGTTGATTACCAAGCCCGCGAATAGCAATGCCGTATTATCCGCCACCAACGTCCCCGAACCCACGTTCGTCGCCGATCAACCGGGAACGTATGTCGCACAACTCATCGTCTACGATGGAGTCCTCTACAGCGCCACCCCCGCAACCGTTACCATTACGACGACACACAGCGCGCCGGTGGCAAACGCCGGACCGAATCAGACGGTATTGGCGGGCGCCACCGTAACTCTGGACGGCAGCCAATCTTCCGACCCGCAAAACGAACCCCTCACGTATTCCTGGTCGTTTCTCAACACGCCCAGCATCGAGCAACTGCCATCGCTTACGGGGCCGACGACAAAAAATCCGACCTTTGTGGCCGATGCGGCGGGCACGTATGTCGTGCAATTAATCGTCAGCGACCCGTTCGCGAGCAGCAATCCTTCTACGGTTACGATCACCGCGGGCACGATGACAATTAGTCTGTCACCCTCTCCGTTGAATTTGGTCAATTCGCCCGGAACCCTACCATCACCCTGAATCCACCGGCCGGCGCCAACCCGGTTGCCGTCGGCCTGAGCGGGTTTAACCCCACGTCATCTCCCTTCCAGCCCCGACCGTCACGGTTCCCGCGAACTCCAGCGGCGTAAATGTGACCGTTACGCCCCTGGCGCCCGGCTCCACTCAGATAATCGCCAACGCAGGGGGATACCCGCCGGAAAGCGATACGGTGAATGTCTCGACGGCGTCCATCTCGGTCGCGTTGAACAATAATGCAACGGCGATAGGGCTAACGCGCACTCTCTCCGGCACAATCACGCTCTCTTCGCCGGCTCCGCAAAGCGGTGTGAGCGTTATGCTTTCCGCCGATCCCCTCGCGACAGGGCAAGTCAGCTTCAATCCCACCAGCGTTTCGATTCCTCCAGGAGGAACCACCGGGACGTTCAGCGTAACCGGCGTAGCTTTAGGTTCGACGACCATTACCGCCAGTGCGTCCGGCTATACCAGTGGCACCGAGAGCGTACTGGTAGTCCTGCTTGGGGGTATTGCGGTGAGCACGGGCGTGACCGTCCCGCCCGGCCAATCCACCTCGTTAGGCGTGCAGTTGTCGACGCCGGCGCCGGTTGGGGGCGTCACCGTCACGCTCACCAGCAGCAACACAAACCAACTCACGGTATCGCCGAGCGTCTTTATTGCCCAAGGCTCCACCACTCCGGCCATCGCCCGCGCAGGTAACCGGGGTAGCCATTGGGTCGCCGACCGTCACTGCGTCCGCCGGAGGCTATTCGGGCGACACCGAAACCGTCAAAGTGATCGCCACGCTTAGCTTGTCGCCTTCAACCCTTGCGGTGGGCCCGGGCGGGACGCAAACTCTCAACATACTTCTGTCGTCACCAGCGCCAGCCGGAGGGTTGCCCGTTACCTTGACCTCAAGTAATCCGGCGGCCGCAACCGTGCCACAAAGCGTCACGGTTAACGGAACCGAGCGGCAGCGTGCAGGTTACCGGAGTAGCCCCAGGTCAGACAACCATTACCGCAAGTACGACCAATTCATTCTTTTCTGTCGTTGGGACGGGTGTGGTGGTGACGGTCACCACCTGCGCCTGTGCTCACCTGCCCGGCAGTCAGTTCGGGCGAAGTCGGAGTCGCGCTGAACAGCCCCGCCCCGGCCGTCAGCGGCGGAACCGCGCCGTACACCTTCTCGGTCGACCGGCACTCTGCCCAACGGCCTGACGCTGAACACCAGCACCGGCGCCATTACCGGCACGCCCACCGCTGCCGGAACTTTCACGCTCCAGGTGAAGGACGCCAACGGCGTTGCGTCCGCCACCACCTGCCCCTTCACCATCGTCGCCGCGCCAGCGCTTACCTGCCCGGCTGTCAACTCGGGCGAAGTTGGCGTGGCGCTGAACAGCCCCGCCCCGGCGGTCAGCGGCGGAACCGCGCCCTACACCTTCTCGGTGCACCGGCACTCTGCCCAACGGCCTGACGCTGAACACCAGCACCGGCGCCATTACCGGCACGCCCACCGCTTCCGGAACTTCACGCTCCAAGTGAAGGACGCCAACGGCGTGGCGGCCGCTACCACGTGCCCCTTCACCATCGCCCCTGCGCCGGTGCTCACCTGCCCGGCAGTTAGCTCGGGCGAAGTCGGCGTGCCGCTGAACAGCCCCGCCCCGGCGGTCAGCGGCGGAACCGCGCCATACACCTTCTCGGTGCACCGGCACTCTGCCCAGCGGCCTGACGCTGAACACCTGCACCGGCGCCATTACCGGCACGCCCACGGCCACCGGAACCTTCACGCATCCAGGTGAAGGACGCCAACGGCGTTGCGGCCGCCGCCACCTGCCCCTTCACCATCGTCGCCGCCGCCGACGCTCACCTGCCCGGCCGTCAACTCGGGCGAAGTCGGCGCGGCGTTGAACAGCCCCGCCCCGACCGTCAGCGGCGGAACCGCGCCTTACACCTTCTCGGTGACCGGCACGCTGCCCGGCGGCCTGACGCTGAACACCATCACCGGCGCCATTACCGGCACGCCCACCGCTACCGGCACTTTCACCATCCAGGTGAAGGACGCCAACGGCGTTGCGGCCGTCAGCCACCTGCCCCTTCACCATCGTCGGCGCGCCGACGCTCACCTGCCCGGCCGTTAACTCGGGCGAGTCGGCGTACCTTTGAACAGCCCCGCCCCGACCGTCAGCGGCGGACTCGCGCCATACACCTTCTCGGTGGCCACCGGCACCCTGCCCAGCGGCCTGACGCTGAACACCATCGACCGGCGCCATTACCGGCACGCCCACCGCCTCCGGCACGTTTCACCATCCAGGTGAAGGACGCCAACGGCGTTGCGGCCGCCACCATTGCCCCTTCACCATCGGCACCGCGCCTGTGCTCACCTGCCCGGCAGTTACCTCGGGCGAAGTCGGCGTCGCCGCTTAACAGCCCCGCCCCGGCGGTCAGCGGCGGAACCGCGCCCTACACCTTCTCGGTGACCGGCACTCTGCCCGGCGGCCTGACGCTGAACACCACCACCGGCGCCATTACCGGCACGCCCACCGCCACCGGCACGTTCACACTCCAGGTGAAGGACGCCAACGGCGTCGTCGGCCGCCGCCACCTGCCCCTTCACCATCGCCCGGCCGCCGACGCTCACCTGCCCGGCAGTCGAACTCGGGCGAAGTTGGCGTGGCGTTGAACAGCCCGGCCATGACGGTCAGTGGCGGCACCGCGCCTTACACCTTCTCGGTGGCACCGGCACTCTGCCCGCGGCCTGACGCTGAACACCTCGCACCGGCGCCATTACCGGGACGCCCACGGCCACCGGCACGCTTCACCATCCAGGTGAAGGACGCCAACGGCGTTGCGGCTACCACCACCTGCCCCTTCACTATCGCGCCGCCGCCGACGCTCACCTGCCCGGCGGTCAGCTCGGGCGAAGTCGGCGTGGCGTTGAACAGCCCGGCCCTGACGGTCAGCGGCGGAACCGCACCTTACACCTTCTCGGTGGTCACTGGCACTCTGCCCGGCGGCCTGACGCTGAACACCATCGACCGGCGCCATCACCGGCACGCCCACGGCTTCGCGGTACCTTCACCATCCAGGTGAAGGACGCCAACGGCGTGGCGGCGACCACCACTTGCCCCTTCACCATCGTCCCGCCGCCGACGCTCACCTGCCCGGCGGTCAACTCGGGCGAGGTCGGCGTGGCGTTGAACAGCCCGGCGCCGGCCGTCAGCGGCGGAACCGCGCCTTACACGTTCTCGGTGGCTCGGTACTTTGCCCACGGCCTGACGCTGAATACTAGCACCGGCGCCATTACCGGCACGCCCACCGGCTTCCGGAACCTTCACCATCCAGGTGAAGGACGCTAACGGTGTGGCAGCTACCACCACCTGCCCCTTCACCATCGGTACCGCCGCTACGCTCACCTGCCCGGCGGTCAGCTCGGGCGAAGTCGGCGTGGCGTTGAACAGCCCGGCCATGACGGTCAGCGGCGGAACCGCGCCTTACACCTTCTCGGTGGTCGGCACTCTGCCCGGCGGCCTGACGCTGAACACCTGCACCGGCGCCATTACCGGCACGCCCACGGCTTCTGGTACCTTCACGCATTCAGGTTAAGGACTCCACCGGCGCGGCGGCGACCACGACGTGCCCCTTCACCATCGCCCCGCCGCCATCGCTCACCTGCCCGGCGGTTACCTCGGGTGAAGCCGGCGTACCTTGAACAGCCCCGCCCCGGTGGTCAGCGGCGGAACCGCGCCCTACACCTTCTCGGTAACCGGCACTCTGCCCAACGGCCTGACGCTGAATACCTACCACCGGCGCCATTACCGGCACGCCAACCGCCGCCGGTACGTTCACCCTCCAGGTGAAGGACGCCAACGGCGCGTCGGCCGCCGCCACCTGCCCCTTCACTATCGTCGCCCCGCCGAGCTCACCTGCCCGGCGGTCAACTCGGGCGAAGTCGGCGTCGCGCTGAACAGCCCTGCCCCGGTGGTCAGCGGCGGAACCGCGCCGTACACTTTCTCGGTGACCGGCACGCTGCCCAACGGCCTGACGCTGAACACCAGCACCGGCGCCATTACCGGCACGCCCACCGCTCCCGGAACCTTCACACTCCAGGTGAAGGACGCCAACGGCGTGGTGGCTACCACCACCTGCCCCTTCACTATCGTCACTGGACCATCCTCACTTGCCCAGCAAACAATACCTTTACGATAGGTGTCGCCGTAAACAGCCCGGCTATGGCGGTCAGCGGCGGAACGCGCGCTCGTACACCTTCTCGGTAGCGAATGGGCACCCTGCCCGCCGGCTTGACACTTAGCGCGCGCCACCGGCGCCATCACCGGTACGCCTACGGTCACCGGCACCTTTACGGTCCAGGTGAAGGATGCCAACGGCGTGGCGGCCGCCACCACCTGCCCATTCACAGTAGGCACCAACACCCTTACCATCACCACGACTTCTCTCCCGACCGGGCAGCCGAATGTCGCCATACAGCTTCCAGCCGCAAATATCGGGCGGTACGCAGCCGTTCACGTGGACCATTACCGGACTGCCTCGCGGCTTCACGGCTAACCCCTCGACTGGTTTGATCAGCGGCACGACAGGCTTCTCGGGCACATACAACGTGACGATCTCCGTGACTGACTCGAGCAGCACGCCGCAAACTGCTTCCGCGGGACCTCTCACGCTGCTCATCGCCACCCCGCAGCTCTCTTTCGTGACCCCGGCAACGCTGCCCAACGCACCGGTCGGTATGCCATACAGCGTCCAAATTATGGCAACCGGCGGATTCTGCCCTACAACTGGTCGGCGAATACCACCGGATCCTACATTTCCTACCTGGCTGACTTTCGATCTCAGCGGCCAAGGTGTCTGCCGGCACGGCGGTAACCTTTTGCGGCACTCCGCCCACTCTCGGTAATTTCACTTTCACGGTTACGGTCATCGACAGCGGCTCCAGCACCATAACTCAAACCTTCACAGGGACAGTCACGCCGGTGACGGGCCTAGGCACCCTCGCAGTTTCCAACGCCACCGTGGGCCAGGGCCTGGAAGTGCCCGTTACCATCACGTTCACGCCTGTGGTTGGCCCCACCTCTGGCGCCACCATGTGTCCGGATGGCCCGGGAGACTCCGGTTGCTTGACGGTCACTTCCAGCAATCCGAGTCTGATCATGATCGATGCAGGGAATCTAGGGATATTGCCTCGCTTACCACCCCAGTTACTGCCGGCACGGCCACGATCTCAGTCGGTATTCAGGCTGTGGGCACGGCGCCGGCTGGAACCACTGTAACGATTACCGCTTCTTTCCCAGGCTACGCCAATGGCACTGCCACGATAACGTACGCCAACTCCGGATTCGTCGTTTACGGGCCGAATGGAATCGGCGGAGCTTTCCAGACGTTCCAAGGCGTGCAAACCAGTCTAACCGTATACGCGGCGCGGCTCGACTCATCAGGCCTGTTTGTCGAACCGGAGAATGTGGCAAAAGGCTCTACTATCAGCGTGCCCATCGCCAGTTCGTCGACGAGCGTCGGGGACGGTATCGCCGACCGTGCTCTCATTTACCGGAGGCACGAACAGTGCGACGGCGACCTTTACGGCGAGCGGCACGAACACGGGAGGCACCTCGGTGATGCTCACACAGCCTGCCGGGTTCACGACTCCGACGGTCGGGGGGACGCTTAACGCCACCGTCCAGAAGAGCGGTCTTATTGCTCCCAGCGGCTTAGTCGTGGGCAAGAACCTGCAAGTAAGCACAAACGTCTCCCTCAACGGGAACGCGCCGCAAGCCGTTTCTGTCACGGTGCAGAGTCTCGATAGCACTAGACTCCAGTTTGCATGTCCACCCGCAGGTCTCGGGACGCCGCTGTGCACTCCTTCGAGCGGAGCCTCGTCGCCTTCCGTCACCGTCTTGATCCCTCAGAACTCGTCACAATCGGCGAATTTCTTCGTGCGGGGGTATGACAGCGCGGGTTCTATCGGGTACACCATATCCGCCCCGGGCTACGGCATGCTCTCACCGACGATGCCGCTCGCGCCATCCGGATTTGCTCATTCAGACGCCTGGCGGCGGATTCGGAGGCTTCAGCATGACGCTGAACGGCCTCCCTGCGACACTGAACGTGTATACAGCGGCGTTCCCCAGCAGCGGCAGCGTACTTGAAGCGGTGGCGGGCGACCAGTCCGTGAGCGCTACAGTGACCAGCGATACGCCGAGCTGTTGGAACCATCGGCTCCTCGCCCGTGGTGATCGCCGGCGGAGCTTCCTCCGCATCGACTACGTTCAACGCAGTTGGCGTCGGCACGGCCAACATTACGGCCAGCGCCACCGGATACACATCGGCGACCGTGACGGCGACTGTCGAGCAGAACACTTTGGCGATAAATAACTTATTGACTGTTGGCCAGCACCTGGAGGCCAGCGGCAACGTGTTCCTGAGTTCAGCGGCTGCTGGCACCGCAGGTGTGACGGTTACCCTAAGCGTGGCCCCCGCTTCCATCGGCCTCCTGCAGCTCGCGGTCAATCCGACCGACCCAGGGTCGAACACAATCACGGTGAACATCCCGCAAGGCCAGTCGATCGGGACTTATTGGATCTATGCGCTGGGATCCTCCGGTACCGCGACATACACAGCAACCGCGTCAGGCTACGGGTCTGGAAGTGACACCACCTTCCTTGCCCCATCCGGCCGTCATAATCGTAGGACCGGGCGGCCAGCCTGGTGGGTTAGCGGTAAGCTCGACCGCAGGTCCTCAGACCCTTACGGTGATCACCGATCAGCTCACGACCGACGGGCAGAATACGCCGCAGCCCGGGGCCATCCAGCCGCTCGCGGGCAACGTGCCGCTGACCGTCCTGCTCGGTAACAGCAACCGGGCGGCCGGAACTCTATCCGCGGCCTCGGCGACTATCGCGCCCGGAGCATCCCAGGGCACGGTAACTTTCACTCCCATGGCTACTGGCAACGCGACAATTTCCGTAACCGAGCCGGCTGGCTGGACCATGCCAAGTCTATATGCTGGAAGCTACGATCTAACTCTCTTTGTTTTTCAGGTCCAATGACGGAGCCAAAGCGCGATAGCGGCCGCACAATGCAATACGGGTTCGACGATTATGGGCGGCCTTTTCGCCTAGCCGAAGGAGTAGAGGACTAGAAATGCCGCAGAAGAAGCCAAGGACGACATTGCGATTCATTGCCCTCGCAAGCGTATTTTTTGCTGTGGCGGGGGGGCCGTACGCCTTGTTCGCCGCGACGGGCATCACGGCGCCCAACGTCACGGTGGGACGGAATCTCGAGATGTACACCTCCGTCAGGCTCCCGCAGCCCGCGCCTGAGTCCGGCGTGCAGCTGACTTTGACCAGCGACGATCCAAGCCGCTTGTTATTGTCCGCGGCGCCGGACAAGGCTGGATCGGCGACTCTTTCTCTCACTGTTCGGCCCCACTTATCTGAAAGTCCCGAGTTCTGGGTTCAAGGACTGGCGGATAGCGGCGAAGCCACTTACACAATTTCCGCGGCCGACATGGGCAGCGCCAAAGGCACGGTGACGCTTACGCCGTCGGCCGATCTTGATTCTCGGGCCGTCCAGAGTGCCGGTTTACCCGACGACGCCGCGAGGCAGCCCGATTCGAGTTACCATTCTTTCCGCGGCCCTCGATTCATCTCTAAAGGTTGTGGGTGAGCAATCGGTGGCCGGCGGGTCGCAAGTGGAGGTAGCGCTAGCCAATTCCAACCCGCTGGTTGGCAAGCTTGGGGACTCGAAGCTGATCTTGGAGGGCGGCTCAAGTACCGCTCGGACATCCTTCCAGCCCGCTGCGGAAGGAGATTCCGCTCTCGCGGCTATCCAGCCGCACGGTTTTACGGCTCCCGCCGAGTACGCAAAAGTGACAGTTTCGGTGGGCAAGCCTGGTTTGTCGATCGTCGGCGAGTTGTATCTCGGCAAGGACCTGCAGATGTCGGGGGTGCTTTGCCTGGGTGAACCGGCGCCTCCGGGCGGTTTGAAAGTAACCCTCACCAGCGCTGATAGCGCCAAACTGCTGGTATCCGCCCGGGAAGACGAACTGGGGTCGGCCTCCGTTACGATAACGGTTCCGGCCGGTCAGCTTGTCGCTCAATACTTCCTCCAAGCGCTTGCGGACTCGGGCGAGGTTACGTACGAGGCGCAGGCGCCGGAATTCAGGAGCCGCACGGCTAGAATAGGTCTTGCTCAATCCGCCGTCATCGTGGCTTCGGAACGCTACGGCCCACCGGACGAAGCAGCCGTGAGGCGAAGAGGCGGGGTGGACATCCCACGGGAGTTTTTCGCCTCCCTATGGCCGATGCCAAAGTGCACCCGGTGCAAGTTGGAGTCTGGACGGCTCACATCGATCCTGCAAGTGGACGAGCAGCCGACATCACTGTTCAGGCCCTGCGTCCGGGCGTCAACGTCACGGTGGCTTTGAAGAGTAGCAACCCCGCCGTAGCGACAGTGGAATCGCCGTTGACCATCAAGGCCGGCGCGGCTCATGTCGTCAGCCGTTTCACTCCAGTGGGCGAAGGCAAGACTATCATTTCGATTAATACGCCCGAGGGCTTTGGGACGCCGAAGAACGCCACGTCCGTACCGGCGACTGTGAGCCAATAGGGAGTCCGGCCCCGTCGGTACTTTTGGAAGTCCATTTGTCGGCCCGCCGCGTATGACGAAAGTGCTTGCGGCGAAGTGTTCTAGTACTAAGTCGAGAAATTAAATGCCCCAAGTTAACGAAATGGATGTATACTCACCCTTGCGAGTCGGTGTCGATTGTGCGATGGGATTTTCGGCATGTCTTCCTTCTTGCGCAATATTCACATTTGCGAACGAGCGGCGGAGGTCCTCATATGCTCTTTAGAACGCTTGGTATTTGCATGCCGATGATTTTTTTGGCGTTTCAAGCTAACGCCGATACCGTGATCGGCTATAACTTGACCGCTTTGGGAGCGGGCGAATATCAATACAATTACTCTGTTTTCAACGACGGATCCCTGGGACCCAACGTTCCGATTCAGTTGTTTGATATCTTTTTAATCCTGCTTTGTATGAAGCCGGCTCGCTTGCTTTTGTCACTCCGGAGCCGCTTAGCTCAGAATGGTCTCAAGAGGTTCTTGCTTCGGTGGGAATAGCCCCGGCGGATTATGATGTTTTTGCATTGGACGGCGGAATTCCTGTTGGAAATACCGTTGAAGGTTTCGCGGTACAGTTTGAATGGATCGGCCAAGGCTTACCCGGCACGCAGCCGTTTCAAATCTCCGATCCTACCAGCTTCAATGTGCTTCAAAGCGGTGAAACCACATCGAACGCCGTGCCGGGTGCCACGCCGGAGCCTTCTACTTTCTGGATGCTGGCAATGCTGATTCCAATCTTCTTGGTAGGGTCTAGAAGCGTTAAGGCCTTCGCCTTTAGACGGCGCCTCTAACACTCAACGAGAGGGATCTTTACCGACCTTACCGTTGGTTTGAGTTGCGTCAGAGCCATCAATTTTATAGAGGAGGCGCCCTAAGTTGTTACGCGCCGCGGGGTAATCAGGCCTGAGCCGGAGCGCTGCTTTATACTCGGCAATTGCCTCCGGTATTCTCCCAGTCAGCGATAAGGCCAAGGCCAGATTATAGTGTGTTTCTGCAAAGTTGGGGTTCAACGCCAGCGCCGCCTGTAAATGGGGGATTCCTTCCGCGATCCGGCCCGGGGTAGTCAAAAGGGCATTTCCGAGATTGTTCTCCGCCTGACGGTTATCGGGCTTGACCCGTAGCGACGCTTCGAACTCGGCAATCGCTTCCGGCAGCCTGCCTGGCATATCGGCCAGGATGCAGCCCAGATTATTGCGCGCCATCCAGCTTGCTGGATTGCGCCGCAGCGTTTCCCGGTAGAGTGTCTCCGCGTTCCTATACATCCCGCTCTGACGCCATGTGAGCACAAACAGCGTCGCCAACAAAACGCCGGCCGCCGCGGG
The DNA here is from genome assembly GCA_963763545.1 of Bryobacterales bacterium. GTDB lineage: Bacteria > Acidobacteriota > Terriglobia > Bryobacterales > Bryobacteraceae > PALSA-243. Next base: position 106,547 of record CAVXPE010000005.1, on the reverse strand, counting down.
AACCAGTCGCCGAGCGGCCGGAGTCCGCTCGTGTGCTATCGCAAGGCCGCAAGCCAGCGGCACGAGAATTCCGAGTGTTGCCAGATACTGAAAATGATCGGCTACATAGGAATAAATGAACGGAAAAACATTGAAGAACCCCAAAGCCGGAAACAGCGTACCGGCAAAGAACAGAAAGCCCGCCAGCATCCCACGGCGGCGCCGCGTCAGCAGCCACAGGCCGACGGCCAGTCCCAGCACGCTGATCGGGAACAGATACTGCCACCAAACCGCCGAATCGACTTTCCAGCGCGGATAAGTAAACATCAGGTTGACGGGCCACAGCACTTTACCCAGGTAAAACCAAATCACTCGGCCAGCTAACAGGCACCGCTGGCCCAGCGTCAGCGCGAAACTGGCTCCCTCCGCGTGAATCTCGAGTCGCTCCAGCCACGCGGTAACAAGCCCAGCGGTTGCGCCCATAGCGATCCAGGGCAACAAGGGCAGCACATCGCTTTTCCAACTGAGGCGCCTCCGCTGCCACCAAAGAACAACCAGTATCGCCGCTGGCAGGGTCGCGGTCACCGTCTTGGACAGCAGCGCAAGCACGAACAGCGCCAGGGCCAGGAAGTAGTGAGATCGCCGGCGCGTTTGGTCAAAATGCAGGTATGTGAGCGCCGCCGCAAGATAGAAGACAGCCGAGAGCGTCGTCTTCTGCTCGGAGATCCAAGCCACAGTCTCCACGCATACCGGGTGCAGCGCGAAAATGTAAGCTGCGAGCCACGCTCCAGGCAACGACAGGCGCTTCGCGATCAGTACCACCAGACAAGCCGCCGTCACGTGCAGCAGGACGTTGACGAGGTGATAGCCCAACACCGAATTGCCCCACAACTTGTGCTCCACCCAAAACGCGCTGTGCAGCAGCGGATAATACTGCTGGGTAGAACCCAAATCGAACCAAATACGCCACAGGCCGTGGAGGGATTGCAACTCCGGCTTGGTAACATGTCCGTCGTCGTCCCAGAGCAGGCCGCCGTTAAGGGCCGGCACATAGGCGATCACGGTTACCAGGAGCAGCAATACCCCGTACGCAAGATTCCGAAATCCAACCGCCGCCAATAGCTGTGATAGGGTGGCATGGTTCTTCGACGCTTCGCGATTCGTGCCGGCGCCTGGAATAGATCGGCGCCCAACCGTGGTCGAGAGGCCACCCGGAGACGATCCCGGAGCGGACCTTCGCGGGACAGGTGACACGATTCGCTTCGATTCGCGCTTCATGAAAGGGCCTCTCAGTCAAATGCGGAAACGATTGCGGAGCCGGAACGGGAATTGATCGATGAGCCGACAATAGCGCGCATGCCGGCAGGAAGATGTGCTGCGACCCTTTCAATACGATCAATCTGCAAGGACTGCAAAACGGAGAATGAAGATCCCAACAGAGACCGTTTCATGATACAGATCTCCAGTATAAATGAACCAACATAATGGAGTGACACGATCTATATTAACTAGCCCAAACGGATACTCCCCAGGCCAGTCGAGGTTATGAGCAGAGGGGCCAAGGTACCTGCGATACGCCTCATCACCTTCTCCATCCGGTCGACCACCTTGCCGCCGAGCAATGGCCTCCGGCGGCCCGTTCCCACCGTGACCGGCACCACGACGATGTTCATCGCCGTAGCGATCACCGAGACACTTCGGTCAATGAATAGTTGTATAAAGAGAGGTGTTCTAAGCCATTGGCTTACGTCCTTTGATCCATTGCATGGAGGATCATAACCAGATAGGCTTACTTGGAAAACAAGCTTGAACCAGAAGGCGCAAAGTGGCAAAGTGAGGTTTGCCCGTCCAGTTCCCGGCCCATCGAGACGATTCTGAAAGGCAGGACTAGCCCATGCGATTGCTTCCTCTCTCTCTGGTTTCCGGACTCCTGCTCGCGGCCTCGTCCGCAAGCGCCGTTACCGTGCTCAGTGTAACGGGCGTCGCGGCACAGTGCAACTCTACCGGCGGCAACGCGGGCAACTTGGCTACCGGCATTGTCGCCGCAAAAACATGGACGCAAACTCAAGGTTACGCGAACGTAAGTATTTCAGCCGCGCTTGACGACCTCAATACCTTCCCCGTCCCGTTTCCTAACTTCACTGTCTACTTGACCACGTCCGATGGTCCCGGTACCACTACGGCTCAAGAGATTGCTCATGCAACGGTGATGGCGCCCTTGGTTGCACCCTGGACTACCAGCCTTACCACGCTCTTCACCGGGCTCACTCTGCCACCGGGCACCTATTTCCTGACCATCTTTGGCGACCCGGCTGGTCCCGCTCTGGGGCCCAGTTGCTGGACTTACTCCAACTCGCCGGTGATCACCGCCGACAGCGGAGTATCCAACATCCGAGACCTCCAAGTCTTAGGCGTCGCGGCGTATCCTCCGGCTAGTGCTTTCCACTCGCTGAGCACTAATCAACTCATACAAGTCACTGGCAATGCCATCGCGCCACCGACCCTGAGCAAGGCATTTGGACAAGTAAGCGTTGGCGCGATGTCATCTGTCGCGCTAAGCTTCACGCTCAAGAATCCCGAACGCAAGCCTGACGCTCGATGGGCTGCAGTTCTCCGATACCTTGCCAGCAGACTTGGTGATTTCCACGCCCAACGGACTTATAGGGGGCTGTGGCGGCGGAACGATTACGGCAGTGGCAGGAACGCCGACATTGAGCCTGAGCGGAGCGACGCTCGCCGCGGGCGCGAGTTGCACCTTTTCGGTGAATGTCACCAACAACGGAACGGTGCCGGCCCTGTGACTAACACAACCAGTACGGTGTCGTCCAACGAAGCCGCGCCCGGCGCCGCGGCGTCGGCTACCTTGTTCCTCGGTAATCCCTTCCAATTCTCGTACGCCGCCAATCTGAGCATGGGAGAGTCGTACATCGATATAGCCAACACTGGGGCTGGTGGCGCTTCGTTGCTTGGTCCCGGGTTTGGCGGCGGCGACAGGCAACATCTGCGCAAACGTGTACGCGTTTGATCCGGGCGAGGAACTGATCGCCTGCTGCTCCTGCCTGATCACGCCGGACGAAACGGTTAACTTAGGCGTCAACCGGGACCTTAGTGGTGAAAACCCTGACCGGCGTAGTTCCGACCTCAGTGACGGTAGCGGTGCTCTCCACTCTGGCAGGCGGCAACGGCACTGGCACGAGTTGCACCAACTCCGCTGCGGTGGTGGCAACCGCCACGTTGGCTAACGGCGTGGCTGCCTGGGGTACAACACTGCATGCGACGCCGACGGCCGCTCTCGCGACAACCGAGAGAGCATTTTCGGGAGCTGCTCTGAATACGGGTGAATTGGCTAGCCTGGGCGGCCGGTGCGCCAGCATCCTAGGCAACGGCAGCGGGTTTGGGGCTTGCAATTCGTGTAGAGCCGGGGCTCTGGGAGCTTCTCCGAGCCAGCAGTAACCGCGGGCCTATGGCCTAAACGCGGTCCGGTTTTGTGAAGCCGGGCCGCGCTTCAAAGCGCGCCAGGGCCAAGGGCTGGTTGCCACTTCAAATTCGCGACGCCGGATCGTTCGGGATTCGAGTTCGCACGCATCGCGGGCGAACCGGCTATCGCGTCACTACCAAGGAATTGATCGACCGCATCCACCTCCATTTGGGGAAGACATCAACATGAACCGGGGATGAAACTTTGCACTTGCCCACTATCAGAGAGCGGCAAATTATCAGAGAGCGATGATCTAGGAATCAAAAAGGGATTTAAGTTTGGGCGGAGACCCGATTAAATACCCCGATAGAGTTGCAGTACGGACTAGTTCTAGTACTAAGGGGTGAAATTGACGCCGAAAAATGGTAAAACCAGTACCTGTTTGGAAAGGAACTTTTTCGTGCATTTTCCCTCGCCAGTCCAGAACGCCAAATTCACCGGGCGATGGTCTTTTGCCCGGCTAATCATCTTCTTGCCGTTGATTTGTTTAGCGGCGCTGGGACAAGGGCAAAGCCTGTCCATTACGAATTACCAACTCGTCAGCCAGCAAACAATACAAAGAACCGTGAACATCACATACCGTGCGGATCTTGTAAACACCGGGGCGGCGCTGGGGGCGGTGGCAGCCACCGTGACCAGTCTGAACGCCTCGATCCAAGTGGTGTCCGGACAAGACACGCTACAGTTCGCGTCCGTGCCGGCCAACAGCCAAGTCACCAGCACCAACACATTCACGCTTCAGGTGAGCAGCACTCCCGTCGATTTCACCCAGTTGCAATGGACTTTCCAGACGGGAGGGATTCTGCTGCCAGCGAGCCTTACGGTGACGCCTGGTGGCGAGGTGACGATTCCGGTGGTGCTGGGGAGCCCCGCGCCCTCCGGAGGCGTCTCCATCACGCTGGCGAGCAGCAATCCCGCGGCGGCGACTGTGTGGCCTGTGAACATCTTTGTGCCGCAAGGCTCGACGACGGCCGTTCGCGGAGTGACGTCGGTGACCGGCGTGGGCGAGGGATCGGCTACGATTACGGCATCCGCGCCCGGCTATGGAACGGCGAGCGTTCAGGTGCAGGTTACCTCGGGCGGCGACGCCGCCATGACGATGAGCTTCTGGCCAGGGAGCCTGACGGTTTCTCAAGGCACGACGCAGAATCTGACACTGAATTTATCCGGGCCCGCGCCGCCGGGTCTGGCGGTGAGTCTGAGTTCCAGCGACACGACGGTGGCTTCTGTTCCACCGACGGTAAGCTTCGGGACTGGCGCGACCAGTGTATCTGTGCCGGTGACGGGCGTTGCCACGGGCGCGGTGACCATCACGGCCAGCGCGCCGAGCCTGGCGAGCACGGCTGCCAGCGTGACAGTGACACAACCGGCGACTGCGGCCGCGGCTATCCTGCTACCCGCCAGCGTGACCGTGACATCCGGCAATTCGGTGAATCTTGCTCCGACTTTGGGAACGCCCGCGCCGGCCGGTGGCGTAACCGTCACCCTGACGAGCAACAATCCATCGACGGCGACGGTGTGGCCGGCGAGCATCTTCATTTCGGAGGGCGCGAGCACCCCACGCGCGCAGACGGCGGTGACCGGTTATAGCAGCGGAACCGCTACGATTACGGCGTCGGCGCCGGGTTACACGACGGCGAGCGTACAGGCGCAGGTGACCGGGGGCGGGGCTCCTACAAACACGACGATGAGCTTCTCGCCGGGGAGCCTGACGATCAACGGGATCCTGACGCAGAACCTCACGCTGAATCTTTCAGCGCCCGCGGCCGCCGCGCTGACGGTCAACCTTCGCACGAGCGACCCGACGGTGGCCACGGCGCCTGCGACAGTAAGTTTCGCGATCGGCGCCACCAGCGTGTCGGTGCCGGTGACCAGCGTAGCGGCGGGATCGGTTATCATCACGGCCAGCGCGCCGGGCTTGGGCAGCGCGACCGCCTCGCGTGACCGTGACACAGGCGGCGGCAGGGGGAATCGTGTTGCCGGTCAGCGTGACGGTCTCCGGTGCGGCAATACCGTGAGTTTCCCGGTGACATTGGGAGTGGCTGCGCCTGCGGGCGGCGTGTCCATCACGCTGGCCAGCAGCAACTCCTCGATTGCGACGGTGTTCCCTAATACCTTCACCATTCCGGAAGGCGCGACGAACGCGCGGGTAGCGATTACCGTCACCGGCGTTAGCGCCGGCTCGGCAAGCATTACCGCATCCGCCTTCGGCTTCCCAACCGTCAGCGGACAGGTGCAGGTGACGAGCATCGCTACAGGTCCAACCGCGACGATGAGCTTCTCGCCGGCGAGCCTGACGATCAACGGGACCGAAACGCAAAACCTGCAGTTGAATCTGTCTTTGCCCGCGCCAGCCGTGCTCGACGGTCACTCTTAGCAGCAGCAACACGACCGTGGCAACTGTGCCGGCGACGGTAAGCTTCGCAACGGGCGCGACCAGCGTGACGGTACCGGTAACTGCGGTAGCCGCAGGATCGGCGACTATCACGGCGAGTCTGACGAACCTCGCCAGCGCGACAGCCAGCGTGATCGTGGCGACGACAGGGGCGGGGGCAATTACATTTGCGTACAGCCCAACGGTAGGCGTGAATCAGTCCACAGCGATCGCGGTGTCATTGCCGGCGGCGGCGCCGACCGGCGGCGTGACGGTTACGCTCGCCAGCGGCAACACCTCGATTGCGACGGTGACCTCCAGCGTATACATCGCATCGGGGTCGACCTTTCCAGCCGCGCAGCCGCAAGTCAGCGGCGTGAACGTTGGATCGACGACCATCACGGCCTCCGCGCCGGGTTTCGCTTCGGGCAGCGTCCAGGTGCAAGTGACCGCGGGCGGCGGCAGCAGCTATTTCGTGCCGGCGGGCGGGTTGACGATTAACGCCGGCACTCCACAGAACCTCACGCTGAACCTTTCCTCCGCCCCTGCCAGCCCCATCACCGTAAACCTGACTTCGAGCGATCCAACGGTGGCCACTGTGCCGGCCACCGTGACGGGGACTCCAGGGTCGGCGAGCGTGAATGTGCCGGTGACCGGCGTAACGGCCGGTACGGTGACGATCACCGCGAGTTCGCCAAGCTATGGGACCGCGACTACCAGCGTCACTGTCAATTCGCTGAGTGGCGTTTCGGTGCAATGGTACGGCGCGTGCTGGGCCAACTTGACTATCAACGGATTCACGGGTAATTTTCAGGCGATGGATTTTTCCTTGTCTACACCAGTGCCGCAAGTGTTCAATGGCAGCCTGTTCTTTACGCCGAATTGCGATCCGACAGGAGGGATCGATAACTTGAACGACACTGGGCTGACAATTGGATCTACGCATATGATACAAGGGTTTATACATTATCCTAATGTGATACCTTCCTCGGCGGTTTATTGGATAGGTAACGCCACTACGTTTAATGGCATGTGCCCCCCGGGGAGTTTGTGCTCGGGCTGCGTAAGTTATACGGCGGTTACTCCCAGCTGTAGTATCCTGCCTTGATGCCGATGTGTTGCTGAAGTTACGCCGTGGCGTGTCAGGATGATCGTTTGCGGGTAGGGGCGATCGGTGCTATAGCTTCCCTGCCGCACAGGTTCGTGCGAACGTTGGCCGCCCGACCTCCTGTCAGCACCTTGGCCGGATTCGCGCTCAGCCACTGATGCGCGAGGTTGGGCCAAGGCAGCGTTTTGATTTGTTCTCAGTGGGGGGCGCTCATGGAAAGCTTATACTCGCTTTCGGGATTTCAGCCAAATGGAAAAGCCCACGAAGTGGCTGACAAGCCGGTGGACATTCTTGTAAACTATGCACCGAGTTGGATCGACCTCATCCGATATCGGACTCCAACCGCGTGTGGCAAAAGTGTGCCAGCTCGGCAGAACTCGGCTAATTTCGGCAACGCTCCGCGCCAGGAAGGATCGTCGCAAGACAGTGATTCAGAGCACGCTTAGACCAGGCAACTGGCAACGCCAGCCAAAGACGGCAAAAACCCGTACGTAATCAGCAGGTCGACAGTTCAACCCCGACGGGGCGCGTCCATCCTATCCCTCTCAAATCAAAAAGGTTAGACGCGAGACTGCAGTCTCGCTACATCAGTTGCACTATGCAGCTCGAATAGGGGAAACACCCGCATTCTAAACGGCCGACATCGTCCACCGGTGTGCGGAACGGACTCCAGCTTAGGTTAGGATAGAGTCCGTTTGTTCGTCGCCGCTGTTCCGCTGGCGTCGGAATATTTAGCTCCGATTAAGCCGGGCCCACCCCGTAGGGTCCGATTCGACAGCGCTCGTCGCAGTCGCTGCTAGAATGAAAGTTGACCCACCCCACGGAGGAACAGCCTAAATTGAACTCTGCAATCCTCGCCCTGGAAGACGGCACCGTCTTCGAGGGCCGGAGCTTTGGTGCGCCCGCCGAGCGCTCCGGCGAGGTCGTCTTCAATACCGCGCTCACCGGCTACCAGGAAGTCTTCACCGACCCCTCCTATTCCGGCCAGATCGTCATCCTCACCAACCCGCAAATCGGCAACTACGGCACCAGCCGCGACGATAACGAAGCCGCGCGGCCCTACATCGAAGGCCTCGTCGTGCGCGAGTTCTCCGCCATCGCCAGCAACTGGCGCTCCGACGAACGAGGCCAACGCATTCCTCGCGCAGAGCCGGCATCCCCGTGGTCTCCGATCTCGATACGCGCGCGCTCGTCCGCCATCTGCGCACCCGCGGCGTGATGCGCGGCGTGCTTTCCTCCATCGGAAGTCGACGCCGCAGAAGCTGGTCGCAAAGGCCCGCGCCATCCCCTCCATGGCCGGCCTCGATCTCGCCAGCCGCGTCACCACCCCGCGAGCGCTACGAATGGACCACGCCGGTCGAGCCCTGCTCGCCCTCCGACCTCGTCGGCAACGCCGCCGAGCCGCAACATCACGTGGTGGCCTACGATTACGGCATCAAGCGCAACATTCTGCGCCGCCTGGTGCATGTCGGGCTGCCGCGTCACCGTGGTCCCGGCGCTCACCTCCGCCGAAGACGTTCTGGCGCTCAAACCCGACGGCATCTTCCTCTCCAACGGCCCCGGCGATCCCGAGCCGCTCGAAACCGCAGGTCGCCAATATCCGCAAGCTCATCGGCAAGAAGCCCATCTTCGGCATCTGCCTCGGCCACCAATTGCTCGGCCTCGCCTGCGGCGGCAAGACCTACAAGCTGAAGTTCGGACATCGCGGCGCCAACCATCCGGTGCGCAACGAGCTCACGCAAGAGCGTCGAGATCACCTCGCACAATCACGGCTTCGCGGTCGATCCCGATTCGCTCAACCTCAACGAAGTCGAGATCACTCACGTGAATCTCAACGACCAGACCCTCGAAGGCTTCCGCCATCCGCAACCATCCCGTCTTCTGCGTGCAGTACCACCCCGAAGCCGCGCCCGGACCGCACGATTCGCACTATCTCTTCGACGATTTCGTCCAACTCATGACCGAATCGGGGAGCGGTAACGGTAATGCCCAGACGCAACGACCTCCACCGCATCCTGATCATCGGCTCCGGCCCCATCATCATCGGCCAGGCCTGCGAGTTCGATTACTCCGGCACCCAGGCCGCCAAAGCCCTGCGCGCCGACGGCTTCGAAGTCATCCTGGTCAACTCCAACCCGGCGACCATCATGACCGACCCCGATCTCGCCGACAAGACCTACGTCGAGCCGCTGACCGCCACCTATCTCGAAGAGATCATCCGCCGCGAGCGGCCCGACGCGCTGCTCTCCACCGTCGGCGGCCAGACCGGCCTGAATCTCTCGGTGGAACTGGCCGAGACCGGCGTGCTCGATAAGTACGGCGTGGAGCTGATCGGCGCCAAGATCGACGCCATCAAGAAGGCCGAAGACCGCCTGCTGTTCAAAGACGCGATGCGCAAAATCGGCCTCGAAACGCCGCAATCGCAGCTCATCACCACCATCCAGGGCGGCCTCGATTTCGCCGCGCGCATCGGCTATCCCAGCATTCTGCGCCCCAGTTTCACCATGGGCGGCACCGGCGGCGGCATCGCCTACAACCAGGAGGACCTGGACGAGATCCTGGAGCGCGGCCTCGCCCTTTCGCCGGTCCACGAAGTGCTGATGGAAGAGAGCGCGCTCGGCTGGAAAGAGTTCGAGCTGGAGGTGATGCGCGATCTCGCCGACAACTGCATCATCGTCTGCTCCATCGAGAATTTCGACCCCATGGGCGTGCACACCGGCGATTCCATCACCGTCGCCCCCGCGCAAACCCTCACCGACCGCGAATACCAGATGATGCGCGACGGCGCGCTGCGCTGCCTGCGCGAAATCGGCGTCGATACCGGCGGATCCAACGTGCAGTTCGCCATCAACCCGGCCGACGGGCGCATGGTGATCATCGAGATGAACCCGCGCGTGTCGCGCAGTTCGGCGCTGGCTTCGAAGGCCACCGGATTCCCCATCGCCAAGATCGCCGCCAAGCTCGCCGTGGGCTACCGGCTCGACGAAATCCGCAACGACATCACGCGCAAGACGCCGGCCTGCTTCGAGCCCACCATCGATTACGTGGTGGCGAAGATTCCCAAGTGGGCGTTCGAAAAATTCCCCGGCGCGGACACCACGCTGGGCACGCAGATGAAGTCGGTGGGCGAAGTGATGGCCATCGGCCGCACCTTCAAGGAAGCGCTGTGGAAGGGCATCCGCAGCCTCGAAACCGGCAAGGCGTTCGGCTCGGAAAAGTTCGACAAGAACCTGATCGCCAACAAGCTCGTCACTCCCACGCCGGACCGCCTCGGCTACATCCGCTTCGCCCTGGCCAGCGGCTACACGCGTGGAAGAGATCCACGAGATGACCTCCATCGACCGCTGGTTCCTCGAGCAGATGAAGGAAGTGGTCGATTTCGAAGCCGAGTTGGCGCAGACCACGCTGGCCGGCGCCTCCGAAGGACACGTTCCGCCGCGCCAAGCGCTACGGCATCTCCGATGCGCAGCTCGCCAAGACCTGGGGCGCCGATGAAATCGCCGTGCGCAAGCGCCGCAAAGAACTGGGCGTGGCCGCCGTTTTCAGCCGCGTGGATACCTGCGCCGCCGAATTCGAAAGCTTCACGCCGTATCTTTATTCCAACTACGAAAGCTCCTGCGAAGCCGATCCCGCGGATCGCAAGAAGGTCATGATTCTCGGCAGCGGCCCCAACCGCATCGGGCAGGGAATCGAGTTCGATTACTGCTGCTGCCACGCGTCGTTCGCGCTGCAGGAAATGGGCGTCGAATCGATCATGGTCAACTGCAATCCCGAGACCGTTTCCACCGATTACGACACCAGCGACCGCCTGTACTTCGAGCCGCTCACGCTGGAAAACGTGCTCAACATCTGCGACACCGAAAAGCCCGATGGCGTGATCGTGCAGTTCGGCGGCCAGACGCCGCTCAATCTCGCGCTGCCGCTGAAGCGGCTGGGCGTGCCGATCATCGGCACCGACCCCGCCAACATCGATCTTGCCGAAGACCGCAAGCTGTTCGGCAAACTGCTCGACGAGCTCGCACATTCCCTGCCCCGCCAACGGCACCGCCACCAGCGTGGAAGAGGCCTGCGACGTTGCGCGTCGCATCGGCTATCCCGTGCTGGTGCGTCCCAGCTACGTGCTGGGCGGACGCGCCATGGTGATCGCCTACGACGAAGAGATGGTGCGGCAATACATGCGCGAGGCCGTCACGTTCTCGCAGGAGCGGCCGGTGCTGGTGGATCGCTTCCTGGAAGACGCCACCGAAGTGGATGTGGACGCGCTTGCCGATGGCGACTGACGTGCTGATCGCCGGCATCATGGAACACATCGAGGAAGCCGGCGTGCATTCGGGCGATAGCTCCTGCGTGCTGCCGCCGCAATCGCTGTCCCGAAGCCACGCTGCGGACCATCGAAGACTACACCGTGCGGCTCGCCAAGGCGCTGCACGTAATCGGGCTGATGAACGTGCAGTACGCGATCCAGAACGGCGTGGTCTACGTGCTCGAAGTGAACCCGCGCGCCTCGCGCACGGTGCCGTATGTCAGTAAAGCCACGGGCGTGGCGCTGCCCAAGATCGCAGTGGGGCTGATGTGGGGCAAGCAAGCTTGCGGATTACGGATATGCAACCGGCAAGCTCGCGGTGCCGCAGACCTTCGTGAAATCGCCGGTATTTCCGTTCAACAAATTCCCCGGCGTGGACCCGGCGCTCGGCCCGGAGATGCGCTCCACCGGCGAAGTGATGGGAGTGGGCGAGAACTTCGGCGAGGCTTTCCTGAAAGCGCAGATCAGCGCCGGCAGCGGCCTGCCAGACAAGGGCACTGTCTTCATCAGCGTCAACGATCAGCACAAGCAGGAAGCCGTGAAGGTGGCGCAGCGTTTCGCGGAGCTTGGATTCTCAACTGGTGGCCACGCGCGGAACGCGCCGCCGTTCTGCGCGCGGCGAAGCTGACCTGCAAGACGGTGTTCAAAGTGAACGAAGGCCGCCCCAACGCGGTCGATTTGCTCAAGGCCGGCCAGATCCAACTCGCGGTCTACACGACCACCGGCGCGCCCGGCGTTCCACGACGAGAAAGCCATCCGCCGCAGCGCCGTGCAGTATCGCGTGCCCTGCATCACGACGATGAGCGGAGCGCATGCGGCGGCCGACGCCGTCGCAGCGAGGCTGCGCGACCCCATCCGCGTATGGAGTCTGCAGGAGATCCACGCCGGCCGTGAAGTCGTGTAACGCTCCGGGCTGCGGCGCTTAATTAGTCTGAGGCAACAGAATAATCAATTCCAGCTGCGGACTGGGGAGGTCGCTCGGCACATACGCCGCCAGATTACGCGCGCGGATTACCGCCTCCCATGCCACGCCCGATTGGCCGATACTGAAGTATTGGTAATTCAGCTTCATTGGAATCGCGCTCGGCGGCGATGCCACATAAGTCAGTGGCGCGCCTGGCAATGCGTTCTTCACCAGGTGGTCGATGTGGCTCGCCGAGCAGACCTTCACGATTTGCGGCACCCGGCCCACGATCTCCGCCTGGCTGCTCTCGGCGCCGACCGCCAGATACATCCGCGTATTTTGTAGATACTTGTCGTTATCGATCGATGTGGCGTAAATAAACGGCTGTATCAGCTTCAACGGCAGGGCTACGAAGTTGCTATGCACCACGGTTTCGAGCAATAGCCGGAGCTTGGTATCGAGATCGGTGAAGCAGGCGCCCAATTCGTCATGGTCGTATAGCGGCAGGTCGCGTGGATGAATGTCAGTGGAGAACGTGGTGAGCGCTCCCGCCAGCGAAAGCATTGCGGAATAAAGCGCCTCCGGATGGCCCCCGCGCGTTTCAAATAGATGGCGAAAAATCGGGAACGACGTGTTGATGGTGTAGAGCAGCCAAAAATTGGCGATGTCGGCCACTGTGAAATCCGCGAGCGACTGGTTCTTCTGCCGCCGCATGCCTGAGATACCGGTGGAGCGGGCGCTCAGAATTTCCACCAGACGCCGCGCGATCGCCGTCAGATAATCGTTGGCGCTGAAATCGAGAAGCGGCGGCACGAAATGCGGGTCGAGTTGGAAGATATCCGCCTGGCTACGGACCACGCGCGCCACGCGTAGCGAGGAATACCCGTCGAGCGATTCGCCCTCCGTCAGGAAACGGAAGTTCTTACGCGCCACCTGGACGTGCTTCTCGGAGAGTCCCGTGTTTTCGTCGCGGAAGGTTTCATACTCGGCCGTATAGCGCGCGCCGCCGCTCTGGCGCGGGGAGTTCGCCACGTTGAGTCCGCGGTCGCGGTAATGCGGCACCGCGAAAGAAATATCGAGGGTGCGCTGGTCGGGGTCGAAGCAGTCTTTCAATTCCTTGGGCGCGGGCGCCGCGTCTGAGTTCGGGATATCGAAGAGCAGCCCATCGGGCAGAATTCCCGATGCCGAAGAAATATGGAATAGACCTTCGGAGAGGGCCTTGGCATCGATCTGCAGCGAACGGAATCCCCACGGGCGAAATGAAAGCGCCTCAAGCTGGAAGTGCAGCACGTTTTCCAGGAACCGATCCTGAATTTGTAGGTGTTGCGGGCTAAGGAAGGTTCCCTTCGTCCAGACGACAGGTTGGAGTCGCTTCATTTGCAATCAAAGTAGCAGATTTCGGCGCGGTTGAGTCAGCGCCTCGCGCTTGCGTGTGTTGTCCATTCGCCGTAAGGCGAAGCTTCCATCCGAGCCATAGTACCCTTTTCCAGCGCGGCCATCCCAATTTTTTTTTAGCGGTGTTATTCTTCAGGCGATGGGGGCCGCAGCTACTCTCGTGAATTTCTGGTATCACACGCCACCGCTGCTGGGCGGCCCCGCCGAATTCGAGGCTGCGCGTCGTGTGTTCCAGGTAAACGGCTATTCGTATAGCAATCTCTGCTCCCGTTTAGGTGTGGAGCGCCTCTACCAGTTCCAAGCGCCGCCGGCCGCGGATCTCTTCACGCAACCGGTCGAAGACGCCCTGGCTGTTCTCATTCGCTTGTTCTGCCACGGACTGCATCTTCGCCGGGAGGTGGTGGAGCGGTTTCTTTCCACGGAATCGCGGGCGGCGCTTTTCGCCCTCCGTCTGATCGCGGCCGATCCAGACGCGCCGGAAATGGATTTCGCACCCGCGGTTGTCTTTCCGTTTCTAGACGTGCTCGCTGCGAGCGATCGCTTCTGCACGCCGTCAGGCGAGGCGATCGAAGTGGCCCCGGACGCGGTGTTCCCAGCGCTTTTCGACAATACTTACAATTTCGTGACGCGGCTGCCGGAAACGCCGTGCGAGGCATTGCTCGATCTGGGCGCCGGGGCCGGGGCCGCCGCGATCCGCCAGTCCCGATTCGCGCGCCGGGTGTGGGCGTCGGATATCACGGCGCGCGCCGTCTACTTTGCGGAATTCAACAGCCGCTTGAACGGGTGCGGCAACATCGAAACAGTCGAAGGCGATCTCTACGCGCCCGTTCGCGGGCTGACGTTCGATCGCATCGTGACCCAACCTCCTTATATCGCCGCAGATGCCGATAAGATTACGTATCGTGATGGCGGCAAGGATGGCGAACAGATTTTCCGGCGCATCGTCGAGGAACTGCCGGACTTCCTGCGGCCCGGAGGAACCTGTTATGCGCTCCTGATGGCCACCGACCGGGAAGGAGAAACCTTCGAGCAACGCATCCGCAAATGGCTCGGAGAGAGCGCCGGCGAATTCGATATCGCGCTGGGCTGCGACGTTGCGCAAGACCCTATGGAATTCTTGCGAACTGCCCAAAAGATACCGGCATCGGAGAGGGAGTATCGGCGCCTTCTCTATCTGGAGACGAAGACGCGCGCGGTCCTTTACGGCTCGGTCGTCATTCGCAGAAAGCTGAAGCCAGGACCTGCCGTTGCCACGCGAGCGTTCGTAGGCAGGACGCTCGGCGGAAGCGATCTCGATTTTCTGCTGGATTGGACGGCTGCAGTGGCGGCGCCCGGCGGCGCCGAAATGCTCTGGAGGGCGCGCCCGGTTCTGGGCGCCCACTGCGAATTGGTGGTCCTCCATCGGGTGCGGGACGGTCGTTTAGTAGCTGAGGATTTCGAGTTGCGTACCGACGGTCCGTTTGCTTCAAGAGGGAAGACGCCGGCATGGGCGGCTGAGATTGTGACGGAATGTGACGGAACGCTAACTTGGGGCGAGCGATGCGAGAAACGGCAGGCCGAAGGTCGTATTCCTGCCGGTGTGACGCGCGATGAGTTCGCCCGCATGCTGGCGATTCTTGTTTCTACAGGGGTTTTGAAAGTTTGATAAGAACGGCTGGCGTTTCACGGCGACGGGTGGTAATTTATCTTTGGTTGTGATCCGATATTAGCCGCCTGTGGCGTATAATCCATCGAGGGACGCAACTTCACATTGCTTAATGGTGTGAAAAGAAGGAAAGTCCGAGCCTGAAAAGAGGGATTTATGGCAAGACAAAGCACACAACATAAGCTTGATCGCGTGCGGCCCCCGCGCGTACAGATCACCTACGATGTCGAAATCGGCGACGCGATCGAAGTCAAGGAACTGCCTTTTGTGATGGGTGTCCTGGGCGACTTCACGGGCAATGCCGACGGAGCCGCTGCCGCGGCTGAAGGACCGCAAATTCGTGGAGGTCAATCCCGACAACTTCGACAGGTGCTGGAAAGCATGAAGCCGCACCTGGCGTTTGCGGTGGAGAACAAGCTCAGCGAAGATCCGGATGCGCCCAAGCTGAAGGTGGATCTGCACTTCAAGAGCATGGACGATTTCGAGCCCGAGAACGGTGGCGCGCCAGGTGAATCCGCTGCGCGAGCTGCTGGATCTGCGCGACCGGCTTTCGGACCTGCGCGGCAGCCTGCAGGGCAACGACAAGCTGGAAGAGTTGCTGCGCGAATGCGGTGAGCGATAAGGACAAGCTGGACAAGCTGAAGCGGAGAGATGGGCGAAGGAGGATTCCAATGGCTGATGCGCAAAAAGCGGCAGCGGCACGCGCAGAGCCGCCGAACAGGTAGTCGAGGCAGGTCTGCTCGATCAGATTGTCGAGGAAGGCCGTCTGGCGCGGACCCGGCGGCGCAGGGAGCGCGGCAAGGACCTGGTCAAGGAGTTCGTCGCCCAGGTTCTGGAAGGCGCGATGACGGTCTCGAAAGACGCCGAGGCGATGATCAACGCGCGCATCGCGCAGATCGATCACCTGCTTTCGCATCCAGCTGAACGAAGTTCTGCACCATCCCGACTTTCCAGAAGCTGGAAGGCACCTGGCGCGGGTTGAAGTATCTGCTGGACCAGAGCGAGACCAGCGACAAGCTGAAGATCAAGATCCTGAACGTCAGCAAGAAGGACCTGCTGCGCGATCTGCAGCGCGCGCCCGAGTTCGATCAGAGCGCGCTGTTCAAGAAGGTCTACGAAGAAGAGTTCGGCGTCTTCGGCGGCGCGCCTTTCGCAGCGCTGATCGGCGATTACGAATTCGGCAAGCGGTCCGGAGGACATCGAACTGCTGGAGAAGATGTCGCAGGTGGCGGCGGCGGCGCACGCGCCGTTCCTTACCGCGGCCGCGCCGGAGATGTTCAACCTGGACAGCTTCACCAGCACTCGACGCGCCGCGCGATATGGCGAAGATCTTCGACACCACCGAATACGCCAAGTGGAAGTGCTTCCGGCAGAGCGAGGACTCGCGCTACGTCGGCCTGTGCCTGCCGCACATGCTGATGCGCCTGCCCTACGGCAAGGACACCAAGCACGGTGGACGGCTTCAACTACGAAGAGAGCGTGGACGGCACCGACCACAGCAAGTATCTGTGGGGCAACGCGGCCTATGCGCTGGGCGCGCGGCTCACCGACGCGTTCGCGATATACGGCTGGTGCGCCGCCATTCGCGGCGTGGAAGGCGGCGGCCTGGTGGAGGGCCTGCCGGCGCACAACTTCACTACCGACGAGGCGACGTCGCGCTGAAGTGCCCCACCGAAGTCGCCGATCACCGACCGGCGCGAAAAGGAACTGGCCGATCTGGGCTTCATCCCGCTGGTGCACTGCAAGGGCACCGATTACGCGGCGTTCTTCAGCGTGCAGTCGGCGCAGAAGGCCAAGCTGTACGACAAGGACGCCGCCAACGCCAACGCGCGCCTGTCCACGCAGTTGCCGTACATTCTCGCGGTGTCCCGCTTCGCGCATTATCTGAAGGCGATGATGCGCGACAAGATCGGCAGCTTCATGTCGCGCGATCGATTGCGAGCACTTCCTGAATCAGTGGATCATGCAGTATACGATCGGCGACGACAACGCTTCTCAGGCCATCAAGGCGCAGCACCCGTTGCGCGAAGCCAAGGTCGAAGTTGTGGAAGTTCCCGGCAAGCCGGGCGCTTATCGCGCGGTCGCGTTCCTGCGGCCGCACTTCCAGCTCGACGAACTTTCGGTTTCGTTGCGGCTGGTAGCCGATTTGCCCGAAAGTAAATAGTTTCTCGCGAAGCGTCCGCGCGCTCTCTCCATGAGACCGCGCGGGCTAAATGATAACTGTAACTAAACGGATGACTTAAGGAGGAATAAGATGGGTATTGAAATTTTTCTCACCATAGCTGGAATTACGGGTGAATCGACGAAATCGGGAGCCGAGGGCTGGATCGAGATTTTCAGCTTTAGCAATGGAGCTTCCAACCCCAGTTCGGTAGCGTTCGGCACCGGATCGGGCGCGGGCAAAGTGGATCTCTCCAGCATCAGCCTGCAGAAGCAGCTGGACATCTCTTCGCCTTATCTTTTCGCCAACTGCTGCTCCGGCACCCACGCCGCCACCGGGACGATGATTTGCCGCGAGGCGACGGGCGCCACGACGACGCAGGTTTACTTCCAGTACGACTTCACGGAAGTGTTCGTCGACAGCATCAGCTGGGGTGGAGCGGCCGGCGGTGGAAAGCCGTCCGAGTCCCTTTCGCTCAGCGCCAAGAGCCTCATGGTGACCTATACGCCGCAGAACGGCGACGGCTCGCTGGGTACCAAGATTCCAAAGGGTTGGAATCAAAATACGAACTCAGCGATGTAATTGCGCGGAGGGCCGGCTTCTAGGCAACCATTGGAAGCCTGGGCCGGCCATCCTTTTTTAAGATCGGATCCCTATGAAGGCGAGAGAACTTTACCAGGCGGGCAAGCTCAACGACGCCATTCAATCGTTGCAGGCCGAGTTGCGCGATAGCCCTACGGACGTGGCGCGCCGGACGTTTCTATTCGAGCTCCTGTGTTTCGCGGGCGAGTACGATCGCGCGGAGAAACATCTGGATATCCTGGGGGACGCCAATGTGGATGCCGCCACGGGTTCTCTTCTCTATCGGGCGGCGCTCAATGCCGAACGGAACCGAAACAGCCTTTTCGAAAAGGGCGATTACCCCGAGATGCCCGCGGATTCTCCTCCGATCCGCGGGTCTCTTAATGGGCAGCCGTTTGAAGAGATCGAGGACGCCGATCCGCGCATCGGACCGCGCCTCGAAGTATACGCCGCCGGGCAATATGTCTGGCTGCCGCTGATGCATGTCGCGTCCGTTGAGATGCAGGCGCCGAAACGATTGCGAGATTTGTTGTGGATTCCGGCGCTAGTGAAGACCGGGCCGGCTTTTAAGGGGGCGGAGTTGGGCGAAGTGCTGATTCCGGCGCTTTCGCCATTCAGCTTCCGGCAATCCGACGACGCGGTGCGGTTGGGCCGCGCCACGGTTTGGAGCGAGCCGGAGCCCGGAAACCCGGTCCCGTTCGGACAAAAGACTCTGTTGGTGGACGGCGAGGATTTCCCGCTTCTCGAGGTGCGCAGCCTGGAGATCGCCGCCGCCGAACCTTCTCCCGAACTCCATGCCTCTGCGCAATGACCTACTGAATCCCGTCTCCGCGGCTAAGCCGGCAGGTGAGAATCTCCGCTACGCTCCCGTATACGACAAGATCAAAGAGGCGCGCCGGCAGGACGACGATCTGGCGCAAGGCGAGTGGGTCCGCGAGCGCAAAGTGGCGGACTGGCCTCTTGCCATCAAGCTGATCTCCGAGTCTCTCGCTACCAAGTCCAAAGATTTACAACTGGTCGCATGGCTGGCGGAAGCCATGCTCCGCAGGGAAGGCGTCGCTGGTTTTCGCGAGGTGCTTGAGCTCGCCAAGGTGATGCTGGATAAGTTCTGGGACGATCTGTATCCCGAACTCGAGGATGGTGACGCCGAGATGCGCGCCATGCCGCTTCAGTGGGTTGGCGACAGGCTTGAGATTCCGGTCAAGCAGCTCGGCATCACCAAAAAGGGACTGAACTGGTATCAGTACAAGGAATCGCGCCAGCTCGGCGACGAAAAGTCGGCCAATACCCCGGACAAGAAGAAGGAACGCGATGCGGGGATCAAAGCCGGCAAGACTACGCTTGAGGTCTTCGATAAGGATTTCGACGAAACCCCCAAGAAATTCTATGTCGATCTGTTAGCCGGCTTCGATGCCACCCTCGATACGTTAACCGAACTGGGCGAATTCGGCGATTCCAAGTTCGGCGGCAATAGCCCAACGTATGGCGCCTTGCGGAAGGCGCTCGAAGAGGTCCGTCAGACCTGTTACATTCTGTTGCAGAAGAAGCGCGAGAAGGAGCCGGATGCGCCTCCTCCACCCTCGCCCGAAGAAATCGCGGCCGCGCAAGCTGCAGAGGCCGCCGCTGCAGCAGCGGCGGCGCCTCCGCCGCCTCCTCCTGCACCAGTCGCTACACCGGCCGCCGTCCCGGCCGCTGCTGCGGCAGCAGCCGCGCCTGCACCCGCGCCTGTCGCGGCGCCGGCGCCCAGTGCTGGGATCGCCTCCGAGCCGGCCAATGTGGAAGACGCGGTAGAGCGGATCTTAATTGTTGCCAAATATCTGCGTCAAGCCGATAAAGCCAGTCCCGCCTCCTACCTCATGACAGCAGGCTTCCGCTGGGGCGAATTGCGCGCGAAGGGTCCCAACGCCGACCCAGCCTTGCTTTCGGCGCCATCCGGTGAACTGCGCCAGAATCTCAAGAAGCTGGCGATGGAAAGTAAGTGGACCGACGTGATCGATGCTGCCCAAGCCGCCGCTGCCGGCGAATGCGGCCGGGGCTGGCTCGACGTGCATCGTTACATCGCTCGCGCCTGCGAAAAGATCGGAGGCTCGCACCAGCAATTGAAGCAGGCGGTCGTCTCGGGGGTGCGCGCTCTGCTGGCCGATTATCCTAAGCTGTCCGAAATGACGCTGATGGACGATACCCCCACCGCCAACGCGGAGACCATGGAGTGGCTCAAGGAGCAGGTCATTCCGCCTCCGCCCCCTCCGCCAGCGCCCCCTCCGCCTCCGCCCGAGCCAGTCATCGCCCCGCCCGTGCACGCCGCCAATGGCGCGCCGGCCGGGCCGGACATTTTCGAATTGGCGCAGCAGGCAGTGAAGAAGGGCCGCCCGCAGGAAGGAATTGAACTGCTGATGCGGGAGATGACGCAGGAGCGCTCCGGCCGCGGCCGCTTCCAGCGCAAGTCGCAATTGGCCCAGCTCTGCGTCGCCGCCGGGCACCAAACCATCGCTTTCCCTATCTTGCAGGATCTTGCCGGCGAGATCGAACGCCGCAAGCTCGAAGATTGGGAAACGCCCGAGATGGTGGCGCACCCCCTGGCGCTGCTCTACAAGTGCCTGGCCCAGGATGCTTCCCCCGAGGAACGCCAGAAGCTCTATTCCTGGATCTGCCGCCTCGATCCGTTGCAGGCGATGAACGTCGCAAAATAACGTATGCCTCGCTGGGAGCCGGAACAAACCGTCACCTTGTCGTTTCTCGATCGTCTGATCGATCTCGATCCGAAGGCCGCCAGCGGATCGGCCGCCTTCGCGCGCCAAATCCGTCCGCCAGTTGAAAGCCTCCCTGCGCCGCGATCTCGAATGGCTGCTCAACACGCCGCCGCCGCCCTGACGCCGCCGGCAGCGAGTTCCGCGAGCTCGAAAAGTCGCTCTTCAATTACGGACTGGCGGACGTCACTGCCATGTCATGGGTCTCGCTACAAGGATCGCGTGTCGTTGACGACAGCATGATCGAGCAGGCGGTCTCGGTTTTCGAGCCCCGCATCAGCCGCATCAAGGTGGTTCTCGCTCGGATTCTACTCCGGGCGCCAAGCATGTGCTGCGATTTCAGATCGAAGGCGCTGCTCGAAATGGATCCGGCCCCGGAACTGATCACCTTCGATACCGTGCTGCAGCTTTCGAGCGGCGAGTATCAGGTGAGTGGAGAGCCCGGTGCGTGACGATCTGCTGCTCTATTACGAGCGCGAGCTGACCTTCCTGCGCCAGATGGGCGCGGAATTCGCCGGCAAGTATCCCGAAGATCGCCTCGCGCCTGCTCATCGAGTCCGACAAGTGCGAAGATCCGCACGTCGAGCGCATGCTCGAAGCCTTCGCGTTTCTCGCGGCGCGCGTCCACCTCAAGATCGACGACGAATTTCCCGAGATCACCGAGGCGCTGCTGAGCATCCTCTATCCGCACTACATGCGGCCCATTCCCTCCATGTCGGTGGCGGAATTTCACGTGGATCCCGACGCACGTCAACGCCGGATACCGGCCTCAAGCTCGACCGCGGCGCCGTTCTGCGCTCGCGCCCGCTCAACGGCGTGCCTTGCAAGTTCCGCACCTGCTACGACGTCACCTTCTGGCCGCTCTCCGTGGCCGAAGCGGAATGGACCACGCCGGACCGGCTGAAGCCTCCGCTCAAATCGTCTGAAGCCGTGGCGGCCGTGCGCATACGAGTTGCGTTGCGCGGACGACGTTGCCTTTCCCAAACTCTCGCTCCCTTCGCTGCGCTTCTATCTCAGCGGCGAAAGCTGCCTTGACTCACTCGCTCTACGAACTGCTGTGCGAACAACTGCATTCAGATTCGTGGTGCGCGACACGACGCCGAAATCGCAAGCCCAGCCGGTCTGGCTACCTCCCGAGTCGCTGCGTGCCGGTGGGTTTCGCCGAAGACGATGGCATGCTGCCCTATCCGCGCCGCTCCTTCATCGGCTACGGCCTTCTGCAGGAATATTTCTGCTTCCCGCAGAAATTCTTCTTCTTCGACTCTGAATCGGGCTCGATCGTGTTTGCGCCGCGGGCTTCGGCGACTCGCGCCGAGATCGTGTTTCTCATTTCGCCGTTCGAACGCAACGACCGCCGCCAGATGCTCGAACTCGGAGTGAACGCCAAGACCTTCCGCCTGGGATGCGCCCCGATCATCAATCTGTTCCCGCAAACCGCCGAGCCCATCCTGCTCAGCCACCGCAAGTATGAGTATCCGGTGGTGCCCGACGTCGCCGCCGCAAAGCGCGATGGAAGTCTTCGAGATCACTGAGGTAGTGAGCGCCAATACGCAATCCAACGAGGTCATCAAGTACGAGCCGTTTTATTCCTTCCGCCACGGGCAGAATCGGGCCAAGATCCGCTCCTTCTGGCATGCCACGCGGCGGCAATCGAGCCAACGCGACGACGAGGGCACCGAAGTCTTTCTTTCGCTGGTAGATCTCACCGGCCGTCCCGTGGAGCCCGACGCCGACGCCCTCACTATCCGCACCATCTGCACCAATCGCGACTTGCCGTCGCGGCTGCCTTTCGGCAACGAGGCGGGCGATTTCGAATTGGAAAGCGCCGTCCCCGTCAAACGCATCGTGGCGCTCATCAAGCCCAGCGATACCCTGCGTCCTCCCGTCGGCAAGGACTCCCTGTGGCGCCTGGTTTCGCAGCTTTCGCTGAATTACCTTTCGCTGGTGAGCGAAGGCCGGGAGGCGCTTGCAGGAATTGCTGCGCCTCTACAACTTTACCGGCTCCACTTATTCGGAGAAACATATTGAAGGCCTTACCTCGCTCGACAGCAGCCGCCATTTCGCGCGCGTCGTGACCGATGACGGCGTCACATTCGCGCGCGGCATGCAGGTTGAGATGGAGTTCGACGAAGAGCAGTTCACCGGCGCCGGCGTCTACCTGTTCGCGGCCGTGCTCGAGCATTTTCTCGGCATGTACGTTTCCATGAACAGCTTCAGCCAGCTTGCGCGTGCGTACCCGTCAGCGAAAGGAGGTTCTCCGCCAATGGCCGCCGCGAGCGGGCAGGAAAATTTTGATGTAGTGCGCTGGCCTATCGCGGATACGCTCGATCGGGAACCCTATCGCTTCGAGTTCTTCCAGGCCGTGCGCCTGCTGCAGCGCATGTACCCACAGCGCGGAGTGGCGGGCCGCTTCAATAATCCCGGCGAGGAAGTGGCGCGCTTTGGCTCCGTTTCGTCAGTCGCCTTTCCGGCAAGCGAGATTCAATCGCTCGACCGCACCGGTCGCGCCCGCCCAAATGCGCGTCAACTTCATGGGCCTCACGGGTCCGCAGGGCATGCTCCCGCTGCCCTATAGCGCCATGGTCGTCGACCGCATGCGGGAGCGCGACACGTCGATGCGGGATTTCTTCGATATTTTCAATCACCGCACCATTTCGCTCTTCTACCAGGCGTTTGAGAAGTATCGATTCACTATTCCTTATGAGCGCGGCGAGCGCGACCGCTTCTCTCACCACATTCTGGCCCTGATCGGCTTGGGCACGCCCGGCCTGCAAGAGCGTCTCAAAGCCGATGGTCTGCCCGACGATTCGCTGCTCTTTTATAGCGGCCTGCTCTCGATGCATCCGCGCTCGGCGGTCTCGCTGCGGCAGGTGCTGCTCGATTATTTCCGGGTGCCGGTGGAGATCGAACAGTTCGTGGGAGTGTGGCGTCCGGTGGAAGAGGAATCGCAGTGTTCCCTGGGCGAAGGCGTCACGTATTCCGAGCGCCTCGGGTTCGGCGCCGTGGTGGGCGACGAGGTGTGGGACCAGCAGTCGCGCATTCGCATCCGTCTGGGCCCCATGACGCTCGATCAGTATGAGGACTTTCTTCCGGGCGGCGAAGCCTTCCGCCGGATACGATCCATCGCTGGTTTCTTTTCCGGAAACGAGTACGATATGGAATTACAGTTGGTTTTGAAACGAACCGACGTCCCGCGTTGCGAACTGGCTGGCAAGGGCCCCCAGCTGGGCTGGACAAGTTGGGTAAAATCGGCTGAGTTCGAACGGGATCCTGGGGAAACGATTTTGGAGTTATGAGAAATGAATATCTCGACCGCGGAGACGTCTCTGCGGTGAATGGGGAGATCTTAATCTATGCCGGTAAGTTTAAAAGCTATCGTATCGAAGCTGAACGACACTACGCGCAAAGCGCTAGAAGACGCTGCGGGGCTATGCCTCGCGCGCACTCATTACGATGTCGAGATCGAGCACTTCCTCGTCAAGCTGATGGATGCCGCCGATTCGGATTTCGCGCTCATCCTCAAACATTTCGGCGTGGATAAAGCCCGCCTTGCTCGGGGAGCTCTCACGGAGCCTTGACAAGCTGAAGACAGGCAACGCGCGGACGCCTTCCTTCAGCCCTTCGCTGCACCGTATGCTCACCGAGGGTTGGACCGTCGGGCTCGCTCGAATTCGGCGCCGGACAAGTCCGCACCGGCTTTTGCGCGTTGGCCCTGGTTGCCGACGAAGAGCTTTCGCGCATTGTACGCGACATCAGCAAAGAGCTGCAAAAGATCGAACCGGACGCTCTGCGCAAGCAGTTGCCCGCGATCATGGAGGATTCGTTCGAGCACTCGCTCCAGCCTGCCGCCGCGGCCGGAGCCGCGCCCGGAGCGCCCGGCGCGCCCAAAGCCGGCGGCAAGACGCCGAACCTCGATCAATTCACCGTCAACCTCACGGAAAATGCGAAGAAAGGCAAGATCGACCCGTGCTGGGCCGCGATTTCGAGATCCGGCAGATCGTCGATATCCTGACGCGCCGCCGCCAGAACAACCCGATCCTCACCGGCGAAGCGGGCGTCGGCAAGACCGCGGTGGTGGAAGGTTTCGCGATGCGCATCGTCAATGGCGATGTGCCGCCGCCTTGCGCAACGTCACGTTGCGCACGCTCGATCTGGCGCTGCTGCAGGCCGGCGCGGGCATCAAAGGCGAATTCGAAAATCGGCTGAAAGGCTTGATCGAGGAAGTGAAGACCTCGCCCACGCCCCATCATTCTCTTCATCGATGAAGCGCACACCATGATCGGCGCGGGCGGACAGGCCGGACAGGGCGATGCCGCCAACCTGCTGAAGCCGGCGCTGGCGCGCGGCGAGCTGCGCACCATCGCCGCCACCACGTGGTCCGAGTACAAGAAGTATTTCGAAAAGGACCCCGCGCTGGCGCGCCGTTTCCAGGTGGTCAAGGTCGAAGAGCCTGACGAAAAGAAGTGCCAGGTCATGATGCGCGGCGTGGTTCCCATGCTCGAAAAGCACCACAACGGTGCGCATTCTGGACGAAGGACTGAACGCGGCCGTGAAGCTTTCGCACCGCTATCTGCCCGACCGCCAATTCCCGATAAGGCCGTGAGCGTACTCGATACCGCCTGCGCGCGACTCTCGCTGGGCCAGAACACCATACCGCCGGCCATCGAAGACGCCAGCGGGAAATCGACGATTGCACGGTGCAGTTGCGCGTGCTCGAACGCGAGAGCGCCCTCGGCGCCGATCACGCCGAGCGGATCGCCGCCGATTACCAAGCAGAAGGCCGCCGCCGAAGCGCGTCACGCCGAGTTGCAGTGCGCGATGGGAAAAGGAGCGCGATCTGGTCGCCCGCATCCGCGACGTGCGCGCGCAAGCTGGAAGGCGAACCGCAAGCGGCCCCGCCGGCGGCGCAGGCTCAAGCCGCTACAGCCGCGCCGGCTCCTGAAGCTTCCGCGGCCGCGCCGGCCGCCACGCCGGCGGTGCAACTGCCGGACGACCCCGAGGAGCTGCGGGCCGAACTAGCCAAACTCAACGCCGAGCTTGACGCTCACCAGGGCGAGATCGCCGCTGATGCGCGTCTGCGTGGACGCGCATATCGTCGGCGACGTGGTCTCCGGCTGGACCGGCATCCCCATCGGCAAGATGCTCAAGGACGAAGTGCGAAACCGTGCTCACGCTCGAATCGCACCTCGGCAAGCGCGTCATCGGGCAGGACCACGCGCTTGCACATGATCAGCGAGCGCATCCGCACTTCGAACGCCAGCCTGGAAGATCCCATCGAAGCCGATCGGCGTCTTCATGCTGGTGGGGCCCAGCGGCGTCGGCAAAACCGAAACCGCGCTCGCGCTCGCCGACCTGCTCTATGGCGGCGAGCGCAACCTGATCACCATCAATATGTCGGAGTTCCAGGAAGCGCATACCGTCTCCACGCTGAAGGGTTCGCCTCCCGGATACGTCGGCTACGGCGAAGGCGGCGTGCTCACCGAAGCCGTGCGGCGCCGGCCGTACTCCGTGGTGCTGCTCGATGAAGTGGAGAAGGCGCATCCCGACGTGCTCGAGCTCTTCTTCCAGGTCTTCGACAAGGGCATGATGGAAGACGGCGAAGGCCGCGAGATCGATTTCAAGAACACCATCATCATCCTGACCTCCAACGCCGGCACGGAGACGCTGATGAAGCTCACCGCCGATCCGGAAACCATGCCCAGCGCCGAGGGCCTGGTCAAGGCGCTCAAGCCGGAGCTGGACAAGATCTTCAAGCCCGCGTTCCTGGGACGCCTGGTGATCATTCCCTATTTCCCGATCCGCGACGAAGCGCTGAAGCATGATCGTCAAGCTCAAACTCGGCAAGATCCAGCGGCGGCTGCATGGAAACTCACAAGATCGCGCTTGACACACGACGAAGCGCTGGTCGACGAAGTGGCGCGGCGCTGCACCGAAGTCGAAAGCGGCGCGCGCAACGTCGATAACATCCTGACCAATACCATGCTGCCGGAAATTTCGCGGCAGATTCTCGGCCGCATGGCGGAGCGGCAAAAGCTGGCGGCGATTCATGTCGGCGTCGGCGAAGACGGCTCGTTCATCTACAACTAAGAGACGCCCCCCAGGGCGCTAAACGGAGGATTGTATGGCAGCAGCATCATATACGGACGCCAGCCGGCCCATTCACTCTCACGACGCCACTTGGCCAATACACGCTTCTGGCGGCGAACTTACAGGGGGCGGGAGGCGGTTTCCGAACTGTTCCGCTTTCAAATCGACACGCTCACGCAGGAGGCCGACCCCATCCAGTTCGAGAGCATCCTCGGGCAGACGGTGACGGTCCCATCCAGGGCAAACAGGGAGGGACCCGATACATCAACGGCATGGTGATCGGGTTCACCCAGGGCGTGCGCGAAGAGTTGTTTACGCATTATCGCCTGGAGATCGCGCCCAGTCTGTGGACTCTGACGCGGAAAGCCAAGAGCTGTATCTTCCAACAGCAGACCGTTACCGACATACTCAAGACGCTCTTCACGGGTCTGACCGTGGATTACACTGGTTACCGGAACTTATCACCTCACGCGAATATTGCGTGCAATACCGTGAGACCGATTTCAATTTCGCCAGCCGCCTGATGGAGGAGGAAGGCATCTTCTATTTCTTCAAGCACACCTCCAGCAGGCCATACTCTGATGCTGGGCGACAATCCGCAAGTCTTTGCCGCCATCGGATTTCAACCCGACGTGACTTACGAAACCGCCCGCGGCGGCGGTTACAACGAAGACCGCATCCTCGCCTGGGAGAAGGCGCAGGATCTTCGCTCCGGTGCAGCCCGCTCTGGGACTACAACTTTCAGATGCCCGATAAGAACTGCGAGACCACGCAACAGGTTCCGCCTACGGTTGCGGCTGGAACGGTCACCCACAAATTCTCCGTCAACGACTCTTCCTGGGAGCTTTACGACTATCCCGGCGGCTTCGCCAAACGCTTCGACGGCGTCGATAAATCGGGCAACGCACAAGCCTCCGAACTGAACAATATCTTCACCGATAATGCGCGTACGATGAATATCCGCATGGCAGGCCGAAACCGCCGGCGCCATGACCATCTACGGACAAGGCCTGCATCCAGGCTTCACCCCTGGTTACACGTTCAATCTAACGAACCACTTCTCCGATAACGGCGAATACACTCTGCTCGCCGTCGATCACGACGCCCACCAACCCATAGGCACAGACACCGAACCTTATCGCTACACCAACAGTTTCCGCGCCATCCCCAATGCGCTGCCCTACCGCCCGCCGCGGACCACCCCCGAGCCGTTCGTCCACGGGCCGCAGACCGCGATTGTGGTGGGGAATTCCGGCGATGAGATCACCACCGATCAGTACGGGCGCGTCAAAGTGCAGTTCCATTGGGACCGCGTGGGAACCAACGATATCAACAGCTCTTGCTGGTTGCGTGTCGCCAGCTTCTGGGCCGGTAAACAATGGGGCGCGATTCATATTCCGCGCATCGGGCAGGAGGTCATCGTCGGGTTTCTTGAAGGCGATCCCGACCAGCCCATCATCGTCGGCAGCGTTTATAACGCCGACAACATGCCCCCTACA
The DNA here is from genome assembly GCA_963763545.1 of Bryobacterales bacterium. GTDB lineage: Bacteria > Acidobacteriota > Terriglobia > Bryobacterales > Bryobacteraceae > PALSA-243. Next base: position 78,285 of record CAVXPE010000005.1, on the reverse strand, counting down.
CTCTACCCGATAACAAGACGCAGAGCGGCATCCAGACCCGTAGCTCCCTCGGCGGCGGTGCCGCCAACTTCAACCAGATTCTCTTCGAGGACAAGATGGGCAGCGAAATGCTGACCATTCACGCCGAAAAGGACCAGACCCACTCGATCGAAAACGATGACACCCAAACGGTGGGCCACGACCGCACCACCACCATAGATCACGACGAAACGCGCGAGGTGAAGAACAACCGCACCACGACCATCGACGTGGATGAGACCAAGACGGTGAAGGGGAAAGAGACCATCACCATCACCGGCAATCAGACGCTGGAAATCCAGCAGGGCAATCAGACCAATACCCTCGATCAGGGCAACCAATCGACCACGCTCAAAATGGGCAATCAATCAACCGAGCTCAACATGGGGAACCAGAGCACGAACGTCGATTTGGGATCGATCAGCATGGAGGCTATGCAGTCGATCACGCTGACCGTGGGAGGCAAATTCGATCACCATCAACCAGGAGGGCATTACCCTCCAAGGGATGATGATCACCGTGCAGGCCGAGGTGCAGTTGCAGGAATCGGCCGTGATGATTCAGAGTACCGCCGATGCCATCATGCAGATCCAGGGCGGCATCACTATGATTAATTGATCGACTGATTATGAGCGAAGGCGCGCAAACTGTAACAGCCACGCAGGCCATCGCCGCGGCGGCCGAGCTTGGCGACAAGGCCATGGCGCTGATGAAGCCGGACTATCATCCGCGCGAGTACGTCGCGTTGCTGTCGGACAAAAAGCTCTTTCCGGACGCCGTGCGCTTTTTGGCGCACGCGCTGCCCAAGCGCGAAGCCGTCTGGTGGGGCTGGATAAGCGCGCGGCGGTCCGCCGGCCCCAGCCCTCCGCCGTTGATCAAGGCCGCGCTGGCAGCCACCGAGACCTGGATCGCGCAGCCGGTCGAAGAGAACCGCCGCGCGGCGCACGAAGCCGCTAAGGCGGCCGGTCTCGGAACCTCTGCCGGCTGCGCGGCCCTCGCCGCCTTTTTCAGTGGCGGCAGCCTCGCCCCGGCGCATGCGCCCGCAGTTCCGCCCGGTGAGTATCTCACCGCCAAAGCGGTGAGCGGCGCCGTCATCTTCGCCGCCGTCGCCACCGAGCCGGAGAAAGCCCCCGACAAATTCAACAACTTCCTGGCCCAAGGTTTGGAAGTTACCGTCAAAATCAAATTGTGGGAGCCGAAATAGCATGGGAATGCCCGCTGCCCGTTTGACCGATATGCACGTTTGCCCCATGGTGACCGTTTTGGTGCCTCACGTCGGCGGCCCCATTGTCGGTCCCGGCGCGCCCACTGTCTTGATTGGCGGCCTGCCCGCCGCCCGCATCAGCGATATGGCTACCTGTGTCGGGCCGCCCGACGTCATCGTGCTCGGCTCCTTTACGGTGCTCACCATGTCGATGCCGCAAGCGCGAATCGGCGACCTGACGGCTCATGGCGGCGCGATCGTATTGGGCGAGTTCACAGTGCTAGTGGGCGGGTGAGCCGGCGGAAGGCGCCGCCATCACGTCCGCGTGGCTTCCGCCAGCGCACTTCGCTTTCGGCTGAACAGAAAGTAAATCACGAGGCCGATGACCAGCCACAAGAAGAATCGGATCCACGTCAGCAGCGGCAGGCCCATCATCAGCACCACGCAGCAGACGATCGAGAACATCAGGAACCCACGGCACCCAGGGGCAGCGGAACGAGCGCGGACGGTCCGGCTGCTTCTTGCGCAGCACGATCACGCCCGCCGACACCACCATGAACGCGAACAGCGTGCCGATATTCGATAGCTCGGCGAACGTATCGATATCCCAGATGCCGGCCGGAATTCCGACCACAAATCCGGCGATCCAGGTGCTGATGTGCGGCGTGCGGAAACGCTTGTGCACCCTCGAAAACAGCTTCGGCAGCAGCCGGTCGCGCGACATCGCGAACCAGATTCGCGCCTGGCCGTATTGATAGACCAGCAGCGACGAGATCATTCCCATCAGCGCGCCCGCGGTGACGATCAACCGCAGCCGGTTGTAGCCGAGAGCCTTCAGCGCGTCGGCCACCGGCGAATCCGTATCCAGCGTCTTGATAGTTCGCGATGCCTGTCAGCACCAGCGAAACGCCGCAGTAGAGAATGGTGCAGACGATCAGCGTCGCGATGATGCCGAACGGCATATCGCGCTGCGGCGTGCTGGCACTCCTCCGCGGCCGTCGAGATCGAATCGAAGCCGATGTAGGTGAAGAAGACGATGGACGCGCCGGTCAGGATGCCCGGAAATCCGTGCGGCGCGAAAGGATGCCAGTTGCGCGGGTTGATCGCCCTCGCCGCGCCCAGGCAGAAAATGCAGGATGGCGGCGATCTTGATCATCACCATCGTGGTATTCGCCCCCGCGCTTTCGCGCACGCCGCGCACCAGCACCCACGTCACCAGCATCGTGATCAGCAGCGCGGGAATATTGAACACCCCGCCGGACCGCCCGGCGCCGGGAACAGCGGGATACGCGATCGACGGCGGCAAATGGAATCCGAAAAGGTTATCGAAAAGATCCTGCAAATAAGCCGAGAATCCCACCGCCACCGACATGTTCGAAACGGCGTATTCCAGAATCAGGTCCCAGCCGATGATCCACGCGAAAATCTCGCCCAGAATCGCGTAGGCGTACGTGTACGCGCTTCCCGCGATCGGGAATCATCGAGGCCAGTTCCGCGTAGCACAGCCCCGCGAAAAGGCACGCGATGGCTACCAGCACGAATGAAAGCGTGATCGCGGGACCCGCGCCCGGACGCCCCAATTGCGAGGCGGCGTGGGACCCGTGCAGCAGCAAATCGATGCACCGTCGGCTTGCAGTATCGACTCGATCGATATCGACTTCCCGGCGGCGGCCGTGCCGGTGAGGGTGAAAATGCCGCTGCCGATCACCGCGCCGATGCCGAGGGCCGTGAGACTCCAGGGCCCGAGGGTCTTGCGCAGCCTCTTGTGCGGCTCTTCGGACGCCGCAATCAGCTCGTCGATGCTCTTGGTGCGGAAGAGTTGGCTCAGTGCGATAGGCCTCCCGGCCTGTCGATCCGCCGAAGGCGGAGGCGGTCCTCGCGTGGGCTCTCCACCGTCCGGCGATCCTAGCGCTTCCGCTGGCCCTGCGTCTGATGCCGAATTCTCTTCTTCATGCGAGCCGCGCGCCACGCCGGCCGCGCGCTTCGCCTTCGGCGCGGCCTTCTTGCGCGCCGCGCGCTTCATTTTTTTCGTTCCGTCTTGTCGGTAATGTTCTTCGTATTCATTAGTCTCGTTTTCAGTCCTGCGTATTTCTCAATCAGTTTTTTCAATCCGAAGCGGGGAAAGTTCACTGTGATCTTAGCATCATCGCCCTCGCCTTCGCGCCGTCACCACCGTGCCGGTGCCGTACTTGGGATGCTTCACGGTCATGCCGGTGCGCGCCGTGTTGCGCGGCGCGGGCGGCGCCGCGGGCAATGGTCGGGTGGGCCAGTGGCGGCGTGGCAACTGCGAGGCGGCGGATGGCGGGACTGCCGATGGGGCTTTGGCGCGCGGGCTGCGCTGCCGGTGGCGGTTGAACGGCATGCCGCGCTCGCCGAAGAACTGCGAGATATTCTCCAGCGAGTTGTAAGTCTTGCCGGTGAACGTATTGCCGCTGCGCCGATTGGCGCACGTCGTGGCGCTCGCCGTACAGATCCATCTTCGCCGTCGATTCGTCCTGCGGGCCCAGATCCGACAATCAGATTCTCCGGCACCTCGCTCAGGAACCCCGACGGCGTCGACCGCTCCTGCTCGCCGCCGCCGAAACGCCGCCGGTACTTCGCCCAGGTGAGGATCAGCCGCTTGCGCGCGCGCGTCATGCCCACGTAGCACAGCCGCCGCTCCTCTTCCATGCGCCTCCTCGGAATTCACCGACCGGCTGTGCGGGAACAGGCCGTGCTCCAGGCCCGAAAGGAACACCACGGGAAATTCCAGGCCCTTGGCGTTGTGCATCGTCATCAGGGTGACCGGCGCGTGCTCATCCACGTCGTCGGCATCGGCCACCAGCGCCGCATGATCCAGAAAATCGGCGATGCGTTTCGCCGCGCTCGTGCGCTTCGGCGGCCGCATTGATCAATTCGTCCAGGTTCTCCAGGCGCGTTTCGGCTTCCGGCGTCTTCTCCTGCCTGCAGCATCCGCCGGTAGCCGGTGCGCTCCAGAATGAACTTGATCAGATCGGGCAGCGGCGACGGACAGCGCCACCAGCGAATTCTCCTGAATCAGGTTGCGGAACGTCACCAGCGCCGATTGCGACCGCGTGGCGACACTGACCCGCTCGCCGGACGCATGCTGCGCTCGATCGCGTCCCACAGGCTCGAGTCCGTGCTCGCGCGCGAACTTCTCGATCTGCTCCACCGTGGTGCGGCCGATGCCGCGCGCCGGCGTATTGATGATGCGCAGCAGGCTCACCGAATCGGCGGTGGACGCCGCCGAGCTTCAGGTACGCCACGACGTCTTTGATTTCGGCGCGCTGATAAAAACTGAATCCGCCGACCACGTTGTACTTGCGCCCGTAGCGGCGCAGCGCCTCTTCGATCTGCCGCGATTGGGAATTGGTGCGGTACAGCACCGCCACGTGGTCGTCCGGGTTCGCGACGCAGGTGCTTCTCGATGGTGTCGGCGATGAACAGCGCCTCGTTCTCGGCGTCGTAGCCCGGCATAGAGGCCGATCATCTCGCCGGCCGTCGGCTTCGGTCCACAGCTTCTTGCCCTTGCGCGCCTTGTTGTTCTCCACCACCGCGCCGGCCGCGGCCAGAATGTTCTTGGTCGAGCGGTAATTCTGCTCCAGCCGGATGGTCCTGGCGTTCGGGAAATCGCGCTCGAAATCGAGAATATTGCGGATGTCGGCGCCGCGCCAGCTATAGATCGACTGGTCTTCGTCGCCCACCACGCAGACGTTGTCGTGCTGCTCGGAAAGCAGGCGCATCAGTTCGTACTGGCTGCGGTTGGTGTCCTGATACTCGTCGATCATGACGTAGCTCAGGCGGCGGTTCCAGGCCTCGCGCGTGGCGTCGTCGTGGCGCAGCAGGCGCACGGCTTCGAGCAGCAGATCGTCGAAATCGAGCGCGTTGGCGCTGCGCAGCGCCTTCTCGTATTCCTCGAAGAGCGCCGCCACGGCTTCGCTCTCCTGGTTCGACGGCCTGCTTGTAGATGTCCTGACGGCGCCTGCTTCAGGTTCTTGGCGTGGCTGATGCGCGAGAGCGCCGCGCGGTACTGCATGAACTCTTTCTCGTCGAGGCCCAGCGCGCGGTAGGCGGCCTTGATGATGGCGAGCTGATCCTCGTCGTCGTAGATGGTGAAGCGGCGCGTGAAGCCGGGGCGGACGCGCGCCAGCGGATCGCCATCGCGCCGCAGCAGCCGCACGCAGAAGGAATGGAACGTGGAAAGCGTTGGGGGCGGATTCGAGACGCACATCCGCCAGCAGCGACGCCACGCGCTCGCGCATTTCGCCGGCGGCTTTATTGGTGAAAGTGACCGCCAGAATCGCCGACGGCGGCACGTGCTTCGCCGGTGATGATGTGCGCGATGCGATGCGTGATGACGCGCGTCTTGCCGCTGCCCGCGCCGGCCAGAATCAGCAGCGGCCCTTCGGTGTGGCTACCGCTTCGCGCTGCTGCGGGTTCAGCCCTTTGAGGAAATCCATGGGTCGAGACTCTTGAAGTGTAGCAAGGGGCGCGGGAAAGCGGGGCTCTCTTCTGTCCTCGTCTCAAACTTCGCCCCGCTCGGCAAGGAGCCGTTCAAGCTCGTTGTGCAAAGGCGGCAAATGCCTCTAGATGTTTCCCAGACGATCTTGAGATCGACGTTGCCGTAGTCCTGGACAGCTCGGTTGCGCATACCGGCGATCTTGTGGATTGGATGCCATGAAACGCGATGGACGTTTCCGGCGTCAGGTGTGCGGCGGCCTCGCCTGCGACGAGGAAGCGTGCAGAACGGCATCCTGCGTTTTGGCGTCCTTAAGAAACCCTTCAAGGGATTGACCGGCGATATAGGATCGGATGGCCTGAACCGATGGCAAGGTGTCGAGCTGGCGAGCGACTTGTCTAGGCGGTATAGATGTCATGGGTCGATGCGAGAATGGATCGCCGACGGATGGAATTCGTTCTGTTCCACCGAGCGGCGGGTCAGTACATCAACCTTGCAGCCAAGGAGGTCTTCGGCCTCCTTGTGAAGATCGAAAAAGTCCCAGCCGATGTGAACGGGGCGAACGTAACAAGTAGATCGACGTCGCTGCCGGGATGATGCTGACCCCGCGCCAGTGAGCCGAAAACTTCCGGTCGGGTGATGCCATGGCGCTGACAGAAAGAGGAGGGCCGGAACTTGATTTCGTCCAGCGTTGGCGACACCATATTCGACTTTCCACTACAAACATTTCGCAGGGTAGGATTTTTAGAGAGCGTCTTCGATTAAAGGCGCAGCGAGTGCTCTTGTCGCGGATACTGGCGGTGAAGAGTTCGAAGAACGTTCCGCCACTCTGGCGTTCGGGATGAACAAGGTTGGCGTCACGGCGGAGATCGCTGCCCTCCTAAGGCGAGTCAAGGAGCGCGCTCCTATCGCGCGCACCAAGCATCGAAAAGTGCAAGGGCGCCAAGACAGGTAAAGCAGACCAGATGAACAGCCGTTTTCAGCGCGTCGCGAATGGACCTTTGACCGCGAGAATCGCATCGCCTTCATCGCGGTTATCCAACACGAATACGCGATAGTGTGCGCCTCCCGGCTCGACACGCACAACGATATGTCCGGGCGGCCCGGCAAGCTGCGTGGCGCGCTGCCCGATCACGATTCGCGCCGCCTCGCGCATGTCGGTGGCGAACACGTAGCGCGGCGATTGGCGGGCAGTCGGCTGTTCATGATTCGTTTGAGCACATCAGGCGCGGGATGGCTCGGCGCCCAACTGGGGACAATGAGCACGGTCGATCGCAGCGCGGCGAGAAACGGCTCGCTTTCCTCGCCCATCGAGCCGTGCTGATTCACGACGTGAACGTCGACGTGGCCAATGACGGGCGCGATGGCGGGTTCGACGGCGTGCCATGCCGGAAAGCCCGGGTCCGCGACGCCCGGAAGATCGCCGCCGGTGAAATAGCGAGAACCCGCCGAAACGTAAGCGGAAGCCGAGACTGCACATGTTCTCGTTTGGCCGGTCCGCTGCGGCGAGCGCCTTCGAGCGGCGGAAATAAATGGCGAGTTTGGGCGCCCGGAGCCGGTCCATATTTCGCCGTTGGCGATGATGTTGCGAATCTCGAAATCCGGGTACTTGGCCGCGTCGTGGCGTAGGCGAATTTGCGAGGACGAGCCGGGCATGAGGCGTTCCACGGTCATGCCTGTCTTCGTGCGGGCGTCGATGAAGCGGCGGTAGTTCGCTGTAGCCGAATCCGTTAGAGGAGCCGGGTAGGCATAGTCGGGCCACCCACGATCGATCAGTGTGTGGATAGGATAGCTGCCGGCCACTTCAGTGATGCCCGCCAGCTTGTAGGTCCCCGATGGATCAAGCGGTGACGTGCTCAGCAGTTGGCCCATGTGATCGGGATGGAAATGAGTAATCAGCGCGTAGTCGAGCGACCCGGCGCCGGCTGGGAGGTGGCGCTTGAGATAGCGGACGATCCAGGCGCCCGGGGTGCGTGTCGCGTCGGGATGCGGGTCGGTTTCGGGAAGACCATCTCCTGCCGCGCCTGCGTCCACCAGCAGGGTGGTCCCGTCAGGAAGAATGAACAGGGCTGAGTTGCCGCGACCCGTCGAGATCTGATGGATGTCGAGCATGCCCGGCGCCCATGGCCGCAGAGGCCCGCCAACCTGCTGCGCCTCGACGAACGGGGCAATCGTCAACACGAGCGTGAAGATCCTTGGGAGCGCAAATCCGAGACCTCGGAGCATAGGTCTTGTGACGCGAGTCCGGCCAAAGGGTTCCGAAAGCAGAGCGCCTCGGCGGAGAAGTTCACCTCGTTTTGGATAAAGCAGCTATGCGTTCGGGTCCCGGCCCATTCGGGTTTACCGATTCGCAGTCGGAGCTCCTGCTGGTCGCGCCATTTCGAAAGTTGAAGAGCAGGTTCCCCCGAGTGCTCCCGATCCCGCAAGGACTATGCCGCGGTGCTGCCGGACCGGACAACCGAAACCCTCACGTGGTAACCGAGTGAAGCAAAGGATTCGGATAAGAAGATCGGTCGACACGTGTTCGAGGGCGTCGTTCAGGATGGTGGTCACTCTCGTGCGTGAACTGCCGGATAGTTTTGCGATCTCCGCCTGCGTAATCTTACCCTTACGCACGACATTCTGGAATCGCTTCAGCAACCCGTGCTGAATTTGCCACTCCTCAACGTCTGCCGTGGAAAGCCCCAATGTCCCCAGGCGATCTTCTGGCATATTGGCGACGATCGGCTTGTTTTTATGCGATCTGGCGGCTCTTCCACAAACCCGATTCGAGCAACGTGCTTATCACCTTCAGTCGCGAACACCTGAAGCGGCCGGCTGTCAGAACCGGGAAAACCACTCACTAGGCATTGCGGGAGGACAGGCAGGCCTTCGCTCAGCAAATTCGCGACCTCAGCGCCGGTTCGAGAAACCCGTGGGCGCAACTAAGTATGGGCGGAGTGAATTACCGCGCACTGCCTGATCGCGATGCCAAAGCGGGAGTATCATTATTTGGAGTATGAGGAACTTCGATCAGCCGCCTTCTTACAGTTTTAAACTGAGTCTATTTCCCATGGAGTGCATGAACACAGCCGCGGCGCCCGTGCGCGCCGTGGCGATCGAAGGAGAGTGACCTGTGGCAGCATATGTAATTGCCGAAGCCGAAGCGCTTAACCAGGAGCTTGTCGAGAGATACCGGACCCTGGCGGCGGCCGCCGTCGCAAAGCACGGTGGACGTTATCTCGCACGTGGGGCGGCGATCGAGGCGTTGGAGGGCGAACCGTCATCCCGGCGGATGGCGATCATCGAGTTTCCAGATATCGATGCGGCTCACCGGTGGTATAGCTCGCACGAATACGCCGAGGCTCTCGCACTCAGCAAAGCGGCGTTGAGGCGGCGATTGATTCTAGTACCGGGCTTGTGATCGGATGCATGACCTCAAAGGACGAGTTGCCTTGGTCACCGGTTCAAGCCGGGGCATTGGCCGCGCGGTAGCCTTGGCGCTGGCGGAAGCGGGCGCCGATATTGCGGTCAATTATCTGACCCGGTCGGCGGAAGCGGCCGCGGTCGAGGCGCAGATCCGCGAGATGAAGCGACGCTGCGCCACCATTCAGGCCGATGTCTCCGTTGCAAAGGATGCCGCCCGTCTTGTCAGTGAGTCTGAAACGCGGCTCGGTCCGGTAGACATCCTCGTGAACAACGCCGGCATCGCACGGCCTCAACCAATCGAAGAGACTACCGAGCAGGATTGGGACGAGGTCATCGCGGCAAATCTCAAATCCTGCTTTCTGATGACTCAAGCGGTTCTGCCAGGCATGCGTGCTCGCAAGTGGGGCCGTATCATTAATCTATCTTCGGTGGCAGCGCAGGTGGGGGGGATCGTCGGCGCGCACTACGCCGCTTCAAAAGCGGGCATGCACGGTCTGACCCACTACTACGCCCGGCATCTGGCGAAGGAAGGCATCGCGGTAAACGCTATCGCTCCGGCGCTGATTGAGACGGACATGGTGGCCGCAAATCCAAACGCCCGACCCGATAACATTCCAGTTGGAAGATTCGGTACGCCGCGCGAGGTCGCCGAAGCGGCAGTGATGCTTGCGCGAAACGGCTACATCACCGGGCAGACCATCAACGTCAACGGCGGGTGGTTCATGAGTTGAATCGCAGCCGCTTACGTCCTAAATCCGTTCCAGCCGCGTGTGGGAATCGCCGAACTGCTCCAGCTTCACCCCGAAACGATCCATGAGCGACAGGTACAAGCTGCACATCTTGCGGTTGTCCTCGCCCGCATCCAGATAATTCAGCGTGCGTCCGGTTTCGAGCGTGCCGCCCAGTCCGCCGGCCAGCACCAGCGGCAATCGGAAGTTGTCGTGCTTGCGGCCGATCCAGAGATTGGAAAGGAACATCAGGCAGGTATTGTCGAGCACCGTGCCGTCGCCTTCCTTCATGCTGTCCAGCTTGGACGCCAGGTAAGCATACTGGCTCACATGGAAACGGGCGATGCGCTCGTATCCATCCGAGTTGTTGTTGTGAGACGCGGCATGGTGCCCTTCCTTGACGTCGAGGAACGGATAATACATCGCCGAAAGATCGCGGGAGATGATCAGCGACGCGACGCGGGTCTTGTTGGTCTGAAACGCGATGGCGATGATGTCGCACATCAGGCGCGCGTGATCGCGCAGGTCTTCGGGCAGTCCGTTCGCCGGCCGGTCCATGGTGGCGGCGACGGTGTTTTTCGCCTTCGCCGCGTCGTCCGCATCGTCTTTGCTCTTGCGCATCCCCTCGACGCGCTTCTCCACTTCGCGCACGCTGGTGAGATATTCGTCCAGCTTGCTCTTGTCGCTCGAACTGATCTTGCGGGTGAGGTCTTCGGCGCGGTCCTTCACGCGGTCGAGAATGCTGATGTTCAGCAGGCTGCCGCGGTTGTCGAACAGGTTGTCCCACGCGAGCGACGGGTAAACTTCCACCGGCACCGGCGAATCCGGACGTCTGCCAGGAGATGATGCGAACTGTAGGCCAGCGAGAAGTTCGTCTCGTGATAGCCCGTCATCGGCTGGTCGCACGCCAGAACGATGCTCGATTGCGGCGTGTCGTCGCCCACGCGATTGGCGATCATCTGATCGACGCTGATGCCCGAGTGGATGATGGCGCCCTTCGAAATGTGCGCGCCCGAAAGCAGGCTTCCGGTTTGCGCCGGGGTGAATGCCCTGGCCGGTCAGCGCCTTGACGAAGAGGCCGTCGATCACATTGATCTTCTGCTTCAACGGCTCCAGCGGCTGCAGCGTTTTGCTGAGCTTCATCGCGGCGCCCGAGCCTTCGGCGCTCCAATGATCCTCGTTGATGCCGTTGCCCAGGAAAACCACGCCGAAGCGTTTCGGGAATGCGGCGGCCGCTGGCGTATCGGCGAAAGCGTGAAGCGACTCGAGCCACGGCAAGGCCATGGTGCAGCCGGCTCCGCGAAGCACGGTGCGGCGGGAAATGCGACGCGCGGAGCGTTCTTAGTCGATTGTGGCATCTTAATCACCTTCTGGATTGCGCTTCGGCCGTTTCGGGCGAATCCGGAATTCGTTTGTTCAGAAACTGCGGGCTGGTGACGATGGTCTCCACCAGCGAATCGAAGCGATACTCTTTGGCCGCGAGCCCGGTCTTCCATGCGCTCGATGAGGGATTCGTCGGAAAGCTGGAGCGACCGGTTCAGCGCATAAGCGAGCAATTTGCGGCTGAGATTATCCACGAAGTCCGTCTGGCGATGCTCGCGGATGTACGTCTCGACGCCCTCGACATCCCGCGCCCTGCGCTGCCGCCGGGAAAGACCGCGTTGGTATCCACCGGCCGGCCCGCGAGATCTTTGGTCCGCGCCTCGCCCACCGGTCCGTAGCCTTCGAACGCAAGCCCGAACGAATCGAAACGCGCATGGCAGGCAGCGCACACCGGGTTCGCGCGATGTTTGGCCAGCATGTCGCGCAGCGGCAAATCCGACTTCGCCTCGTCCGCCGGCAATTCCGGAACGACCGGCGGCGGCGGAGGAATCACTTCGCCGAGCACCCGGTGAACCACCCAATTTCCGCGCTTTACGGGACTGGTTCGCAGGCCGGGCGAATTCTGAGTGAGGAAGACCGCCATGGGCAGCAGACCGCCGCGCCCGTACTTATCGGCATCGTCCACGCGAACCCAGGTGTCGTCGTCTCCTTCCACTTCCGGCATGCCGTAGTGCTGCGCCAGCACGCGGATTCACAAACGTGTAGTTGCCGTACAGCATGTCGAGCACGGAGCGGTCGTTGCGGATCGCGTCTTCGATAAACCGGATCGGCTCCTGGAACATCGCCTCGCGCAGATCGTTGTTGAAGCTGGGGAAGCGCCCGCGATCGACGGTATTGTTGGTTTCGAAGTGGCGGAAATCGAGCCAGTTGCCGGCGAATTCGGTGGCCAGTCCGCGCACCCGGTCATCCTTCAGCATGCGGCGGGTCTGCGCCAGCAGAACATCCGGCTTCTGCAGATCGCCCGCCGCCGCGTGCCGCAACAGCTCCTCGTCGGGCATGCTGGACCACAGGAAGTAACTCAACCTGCTGGCCAGAGCATAGCCGGACAACGGCCGGATTTGGCCCGCGGCGGATGTCTTCACAGCGATCGACCGTGAACGAAGACATGCTGGGGTCGAGCAGGTCGATCCGGTAGAGAAAATCGGGCGACATCAGCACGCCGACGATCGAATCGCGGATGGCGTCTTCGTGCGACAGCCCGTTCTTGTCGCGAAGCGTCGTGGTAATACGCCAGCAAATCGTCGCGCTCCGCTTTGGTCAGCGGCCGGCGGTAGGCGCGCGCGGCGAAGCGGAGCAGCGCGTCGAGATGCTTCGGCTCGGCATCGGCATGCTCCTTTTCCAAACCCCGAAGGTGGCGTTCACGCGATCGAAGTGATCGCGGATGGCCTCGGAAGCAACCGGATCGTTCTTCGGATCGGCCTGCGGCCTTGGCCAGATAGGCGTCCCGCATTCTGCATGATGACCGCTGCGTCGGTGATCTCGTGATCGAGCGGGCGCGGCGTGCCGGACTCCGCGCCCTTGCCCTGCACCTCGCCGCTCTGATTGAAGAAATACTGAACCCAGGTGCGCGCCGTGTAATCGGCGATGAAGTCGAATTCGTCCCACAGGCGGTTGAGTTCCTTCTGGCCCTTTTCGTCGAGGATCAGCTCCATCAGCGGAGTATCGTCGCGGAAGTAGCCCATGACGTTGTGATAGCCCGCGCTCAGCAGCCGGCCCTTGTCCTCCGAATCGTCCGGGAAGTAGCGGCCGCGCTCCTTGACATAGAAGGCGTCCGGGAAAACGGAAGCGAAGCGCGCGAACGCGGCTTCATAGCGGCTGCGCTCGGCGGCCGGAACCACCAGATCGGGATCGCCGGCGCGGGCTTTCGCCGAGAGCGCGGCCCAGCGCGGAGCGGCTTCCTGGTGAAGGCCGGGATACTTCGGGAATCTCGGGCACCACCGGCGGCGGGTCGGTATCGTTGCGCAGATCCTTGGGATCGCTATCGCGGCGGTGCGCGGCGAACTCGCGCAGCTTCCAGTTCAGCAGAGGCTGCGATCCGGCGGGCAAGCCTTTCACCACCGGCGCGGCGAACTGCATCGCCGTATGGTCGCGGATCCGGACCACGAAATCGCGCATTTCGATGCACTTCGCGCGCAGGCGCATCCGGCTGGTCCGCGCCGGGCGCGGGCAGGTCGCGCCACATCGTCTGCAGCTTCGCGATCGGGCCCAACCGGCGTCCTTGTCGTGCAGAATTTCGCCAGACCATGGGCAGATACTTCGCGCTCACCTTCGAATCCGCCGCGATGGAGGCCAGCGTCGCGCGCGGCTTCCCGAGAGCGGCGCGATACTTGAAGCGCCACGCGGCCTGAAAGTAATCCGCATAATCGGTAGGCTGGCGCGAGTAGAAATTCGACGATGCGCTGGATCGCATACTTGTCGCGATCCGTCTCGACCAGCATCGGATAGGGCGCGAAGTCGATTCCATCGGGCGTCAGCACCATGTGGTCGGCCACTTCGCGCGCGGCCTGCAGATACTTATTCAGCAGCGCGGGCGACATGGTCAGCGATTCGCCCGAGTTGTCGAAGCCCGCGGGATTGGCCGGATCGACGGGAAACTCGCGCGTGGGCTGCATATCCTGGCCCGGTGAGGTCGCGAATGGTGTAGTTGTATTCGGCGTTGCTCAAGCGGCGCGCCAGCACCGATCCCGGATCGCCCGCATTCTTGCGCATCTCTTCGGCGCGCACGGCCTGAATCCAGTCGATGACCTGCTGGCGGGCTTCCGCCGGCGGAGGCGGCATCGGCTTGGGCGGCATCTCTTTCGCCGTCAGTCTGTTCGATCACCAGCGCCCAGCGAGGATAATCCGCGGTCACCATATCCATGCGTGGTGTATGCCTTGAGGTCGAACTGCGCGGCGGGCGTTTGGCCGCTATGGCATCCGACGCAATATTTTGCGACGAAGGGCCTGACGGTCTGCTCGAATTGCCGTTCCAACGCGGCACTATTCGATGCGCCGACAGCGGGTATAGCCGCCAGGGCGAGCACGACGGGGAGGGCTCGAGATTGCATTGCGAAGCTCATAATTATGATACAGAATCGAGAGGCCGACGGGGGTCCTTTTTTGCTCTGGCGCCCTGGTTATTTGATCAGGACATTCCCAGTTGCCCGCAGCCAGCTTGCCTTCCACGCCGTCCTGCGCCACGGCGCGCGGAGTAGGTGCCCGGCGGCGCCTCGATAGTCAACGCGACGGTGAACCCGGTCTGAGCGAATAGCTCGAAAGTCTTATCCCTACTTTTCACTTTCAGAATAGCGGTAGGCGTTCCAAGTTCCGGGGTAGCGGTGGGAGTCTAAATCGAACCCGCGAATGGAAATCCGTCATTGACCAGCTTTTCACGGGTCATGCCTGGCCACCGGCTCGCGCGGCCCGTCCTGACAGGCATTGCCAAGATCGAATTCGGCTCCCCCCCAATGGTGGTGGCGCCGCCCGCTTAGTTCCTTCAAAGCTCTCCGCAAAGGAGGCATCCGGACGATATTCGTAATGAGGCAAGAACCGGAGATCCCACAAAAGAAACGAGTTCCTGTACGTTCTCGAACGAGCAGAAGAAGGCCGAAATTGCCAAAGCGAGGGATTTTGCCCCGATCTTGGGGAACTGCACGGGGGCAAATGAGGGTAGCCATGAAGCCAGTACGACAGTTAATGAGGTGGCCCAAAAGATGCTAGAGCTGAACCCGTATGCTATTGCAGAATATCGCTGACTCTGCAGTCCTCGGGTTTTTTTCCAAGGTTTACGCACTAGCCGTGTTTTGTCTCAAATTGCGACCGGTTCGATAGGCGTTGGTATAAGGGGAAATGCTGAACGCTCTTACAATCGACGTTGAGGAGTACTTTCACCCAGCAGAAATTCAGGCCTCCGTAGGCCCTGAACAATGGGATACGCTTCCATCCAGAGTGGATGATCAGGTCCTCCAAGTCCTCGAATTGCTTGCTCAAAATCGTGTTACCGCCACATTCTTCATCCTGGGATGGGTGGCGGAGCGCCATCCCCGATGCGTAAGAGCTATTGTCGCAGCGGGTCATGAGATAGGCTGTCACAGCTACGCCCATCAGCTTGTCTATCGTCTCACGCCAGCGACTTTCCGGCGCGATACGCTACACGCGGTGAGCGCGATTGAAGACGCTTGCGGGGTGAGTCCGTGGATTTATCGCGCTCCCAGCTACTCGATCACCGGGAAGTCTCTTTGGGCGCTTGAGACCCTCATTGAATGCGGGTTCACTCACGATTCCAGCATCTACCCTATCTCCCACGACCGTTACGGCATTCCCGGGTTCGAGCGCCACGCGCACGTCATCCACACGCCGTCCGGGCTTATCCATGAGATTCCGGCCGCCACTGTTAGGATTTCCCACAACCGGGTGATGCCTATCGGCGGCGGGGCCTATTTGCGATTATTACCCTACCGTTACACTTCGGCCGGCATCCGGCGGCTGAATCGCGAGGAAGAAAAGCCCGCGTGCATCTATTTTCATCCTTGGGAGATCGATCCCGATCAGCCGAAGCTTGCGTCTGGAACTATCGCTCGTCTTCGAACTTATTCGGGCATGAAGGGCATGGCCGCAAAACTGAATCGACTGATGTCGGAATTTCAGTTCTCCACAATTGGCGAAGTTTACGGGAAGCCCGCCCCCGCGAAACCAGTGATTCAAACTGAAACGTTGGGGCAAGTGGCGGCAGCCAGCTAATTCTGCACTTACCCTCCCCGCGTTTAGTATGGTTGGCAAACCATAATATTTGCGCTAGCGGCGTTTCACGCACATCTCGCGACAGAGTTGTGGAAACGAACGCGGCTAGTTGGCGACGGTAAAGGTAGTGGTTCCCACGCGATTGGTGAGGGTCACCGTCCCGGGAAGCACCGCGGTCGGATCGCCGGTGACGTTGAACGGCTGCGTGAATACAAATTGGCTGCCGAACTGGCTGCTGTTTGAACTTTGGAACCAACCGTTGAAGAGGCTGGTTACGTCTACCGAAATCGACGAAGCCGTCGATTGAAGCGATTGGCCCGAAGCCGCACTAAAGGTATAGGTGGCTTGCGTCACCTCGAGCGAGGTCGAATAGCCGGTCACAGCGAGTGTGATCGAGTTGCTGCTTCTGCTCACCTGCACGCTCTTGATCACAGGGGCGGCGGCCGCTATTTGTCCGGTCACGCTTGGCGCGGGACTGGGAGTGATATCGATGCCTCCGGCAGAAAACCGCAGCGATACCACAATCACGCCGGCCACCGTTCCAGTCTGCATAAGGAGCTGCGGCGCGGAGAGGCTTCCCGCGGGAATAGTAAAGTTGGCGGTGGTTCCGCCAGTTGAAAACTGAATCGTGCCATCGCCGGGGCCGCTATTCGGCGTGAAGCTGATGATCGCCTGTCCGTTGATATCGGAGGGATAGGGGGAACCGATAGCGATTTGCAGCGGATATTGCGTCGCGGGCGTAACCGTCCCAGACAGACCGGTGAAAGTAACCGGAGGAACCGACGGCAGGTTCACGTTCAGAGTGAAGCGATCGGAATAGTGAGCCAACGCCGAATCGGAAACGGTGATTGCGATTCCGAACGACCCGGCTGCTGTAGGCGTGCCGGAGATCACTCCGGTGGAGGAGTTGATGCCGAGACCTGCCGGAAGACCGGCCGCGGACCACGTGAATGGCGGCGTCCCACCCGCCGCAACGATAGTTACACTATAAGGCGAGCTCAGCGCGGCGTCCGGCAGTTGCCGGGGGGTTGTGATGCCCAATGCGGCGGCAGCAATGACCAGAGTCAGTGACTTGTTGCTCGTGCTTTGGCCGGCTGAGTCTGTAACAGTGACATTCAAGGGAAAACTGCCGGGAACCGTTGGCGTGCCGTTCAGCGCCACGTTGACCGGGTCGAAGGTCAATCCGGCGATGGCGGGGGTAAGCGACCAGGTGTAAGGCGGCGTTCCACCCGTCGCGTTCAGCGGCAGCTTTTGGCTATAACTAACTCCGACGGCCCCTGAAGGTAAAGATCCGGCGGTGATAATCGTCAACGTAGGAGTATTCACCGTCAGTGAAAATTGCTGGGTGGCTGTATTGCTGGCGCCATCGGACACCTGCGCCGTGAAAGTGAACGTTCCCGTGGTTTGAGGCGTTCCTTGAAGAGCTCCGGAATTCGGATCGAGTGTCAGCCCTCCCGTACTACCGGAAATGACAGACCATTGGTAAGGCAGCTTGCCGCCGGAAGCGGTAAGGGTCTGATTGTATGCGACTCCGACCGTACCATTGAAGAGCGGCGATATCGTCGTGATGGTAAGTGCCTGGACCTTCACCGTAAGGGCGAAGTTCGCGCTCGCGCTGTTGTTGGCGGAATCGGTAACGCTAACCGAAAAAGTGTAGTTCCCCAGTGAGGACGGAGTTCCCGCGATGATCCCTGTCGAGGGATCGAGGTTCAATCCCGGCGGGATACCCGCGCCCGCCACCCACGTATAGGGCGGCGTTCCGTTCGATGCGGCCAATGTCTGGCTGTAGGCTAAGCCCACGGAGGCATTGGGCAAGGGACTGGTAGTGGTAATCGAAAGGACAGGCCCGGTGATTACGATAGTGAATGATTTGGAGGTCGATAACAGATTACGGTCCGCCACGGACACGACGAAGGTGTAGTTACCAGCCGCGGTAGGTATCCCCTGAATGATACCGCTCGAAAACACCGTCAGCCCCGGCGGTACGGATCCGGTGGCGTTCCACGTATAGGGCGGAGTCCCGCCACTTACGCTAAAGCCGGCTTGATACAACGCACCGACGGAGCCTTGCGGCAGGCTGCTGGTACCGATGGTAATCGTCTGAGCGAAAGCCGCGCCGGCAAGGGCGAACACCAATGCGGCAACCTGCGACGAAAGCGCTAGGAAGCGGTTTGGCCAGAGGGAATTACTTAACCGATCAACCCGGCTGGCGAGGGCAAAGAGCCGCATTTAGTGAGCACCGCCTATCGTACCGGTTCCGGGAGTGATTCCTATGGGCGCGGGCGGCGTGGGAGGCGGAGTGACAGGCGTGCTGCTGCCGCCACTGTGCGTGGCATAATAAGCGCCCCCGGCCGCTGCCGCGCCGACAATTGCCAGGATCGCGATGATCTTGCCATGACCGCCGCCGCCACCGCCGATCTTGGCGCCAGGCGTCGCGGCAATGTATTCGGTAATGGTTACTCTCTGGGTGAGCCCCCGGTAAGAAGCGTTGACGTAGATCGGCAATTTGCCCGGCACCTGATTCACCTTCAGGCCCTTCGCCGCCGCTTGGCCCTGGTTGTCGGTCATTACAGTCAGGGTTTTCGAGCCGTTGCCGAAATCGCCGGTTGCGCCTTCTGTGGGTAGCGTGAAGATCACTGCGGCGCCAACGATCGGCTTGTGGTTTTCGTCTTCCACTCGGACCATCGGGAGTTTTCGAGCATGCTCGCCGATGTTCATGGTTTGTCCCTCGCCTTCAACCACGATGAGATTCATCTCCCTAGGCGGCGGGGTGGTCTGGCTATGCAGGCTGCTAAGCCCTCCGTAAAACGCGGCAACAATTAGAAAGGCGCGGCAAAGCTGCTGCTTCATAAAAGATATAAACAAGATTCCATTTTGGCATGACCGCTTCAATAAATGATTCGCGGAGCCATTCGGAACTGGCAATTTATCCTCCACCGCTGATGGAGGGGCTTCCGCGCCGCTCCATTTTCTACTACGCCGCGTTAAACTAGCAGGCTGGGGCAACCTGAACAGCGGTTTCCTAAAGTTTGCGAATTGTTCCCACGATTTTTCCGGCCATGGCTGGGATTATCCAGAGCGCCGCGAAATGTTGGTTTCTTAACTGCTTGGTCCCGAACGTGCATTCGCGCGTCTCTTTGGGGTGACGACGAAGTTCATAGAAAGTATAGCGGGACTACAGACACGAAATCCCTTTTTTGAAATGTCCAAATCTAATTATTTCCAATGGCGGATACCCAGCTCGGCAGCTGCGACGTGCTGGCTTCTGATGATGGGGGTCTGCCAAGCCCAAATTTCATCCACAGCCTACCGCGTTCTCGGGCAAACCGATCTGCAACAGAGCAGTTTGAACATGGTTACGGGCACGAGCCTGAACGACCCCATAGGCGTGGCGCTGGATGCGCGAGGCGGACAGATCCACGTGTATGTTTCGGACGCGCAGAATTCGCGCGTGCTTGGTTGGGCCGATCTCAATTCCTATCAAAGCGGGGACGCGCCGGCCCTGGTATTGGGACAGCCCAATGCGCAGTACACAAGCGCCCTCGGCATTGGGCCGAAGGGTCTGACTAACCCACTGGGTGTGGCGGTGGACCCCACAAGCGGGAATCTCTACGTCGCGGATTTCGGGGACAACCGTGTGGTACGGTTCCCATCGCCTTTCGTAAACCCCACGCGCATCGAACCGGACACGGTTTACGGACAACCGGATTTTGTGACAGTAACCGCGGGGCTCTCAAGCAGCGCCATGAGTGGGCCGCGTTCGGTGGCGTGCGACGCGGCGGGCAATCTATGGGTTTCGGACTCCGGCAACAGCCGGGTTCTTCGTTTCGCTGCCTCCACTTTGAATAGCCCTGCTCCGGTGGCGGCCGATACAGTGATCGGGCAGTCAGACTTTGTGAGCGGCGCCGCGAATCGTGGAGCGAGTGTTTCGGCGTCGGGACTGAACGAGCCCGCCGGGCTGGCTTTCGATTCCCAAGGCAATCTTTATATCGCGGACTTCGGCAATACGCGCGTGCTGCGGTTCCCCGCCCCGCTGGTACCTTCGAACCCGAACGCGACCGCGACGGCGGTATGGGGTGAGCAGAACTTTAACACACGCAACAGCGTCCAGCAGACTTCGGCAACGAGCATGGCGGGCCCGCTTGGAGTTGCCTTGGACAACAATGGCAACCTGTACGTCGCGATTCCAACCGACAACCGCGTGCTGGTGTTTCCCACAAGTACGCCGGTCGGCGCTGCGGCGACGAGCGTTTTCGGGCAATCGAGCTTTACCTCGAACACAGCGAACGCGGGCGTAGCGCCGCTGGCCTCCGCTAGTTCGCTGGCTTCCCCGGCGGACGTTAAGATCGATCCGAGCGGCAATGTCGTGGTGGTCGATAGCGCCAACAATCGCGTGCTCGAGTTTTCCTCCGGATCGAAGAACGCATCGCGGGTTTGGGGACAGACGGATTTCACCTCCAATGGGCCGAACCGGGTCAAACCGGGGAGCATCAACACTCCTTTCAAGATGGCCATCGATTACTCGTCGGCCCCATTCGCCCTGTATGTCTCCGATACGGGCAATAACCGGGTCCTGATTTGGAAGGACTCGGTACATTTTCAGAACGGCGATCCGGCGGACCTGGTGATCGGGCAGCCAAGCCTCCTGTCCGCCGCGCCGAACGTGGATTCTCCTAGCTCGAAATCTCCAAGCGCTACCTCCCTTTCCGGCCCTGCCGGCCTCGCGATCAATCCGAGCGACGGAACATTGTACGTCGCGGATTATCAGAATAACCGCGTGCTTCGCTACCCGCGGCCGGTGGCGCAATCCGGCAGGATCACGCCGGATGCGGTCATCGGGCAGTTCGATTTCGTGAGTTCGACTTCAGCGGCGGTGAACGCGACATCCTTAAAGAACCCGGCAGGGTTGGCGATCGGTCCGAATGGGGACTTGTTCGTGGCCGATTCGGGCAATAACCGGGTTTTGGAATTTGCCGCGGGGGCTGGAAATGGCGCCAGCGCGATACGGGTGTACGGACAGCCGAACATGTTTTCCGCTGTGAAGCCCAGCCAGGTTTCTGCCCAGACCCTTACTTCTCCTGAAGGAATCACTGTGGATGTGGCTTCGAATCTTTACGTGGCGGATACCGGCGCGAACCGCGTGATGGCCTACCCGAACACGTCGGTGGCGCCGGCGGCGGGGGCCGTTGCGACGTTCGTGCTCGGCCAGGCGAGCTTTTCGTCAGCTGCCATCGTCGCCATGAAAGCGCCGGTAGATGCAGCCGTGGACAGCAGCGGGGATATCTTTGTCGCCGATTCCGGCGGCAACCGCGTGCTCGTCTTTCCATCGCTTGTTTTTCTGCCGCCCACGGGAGCAACTCCAAACACGGTGATCGGGCAGCCGAGCACGACCTCGACGACGCCCAATTGGGATTCGCCCGGCAACGGCTTGGCGAGCGCGGACAGTCTTTACTCGCCGAACGGATTGTACGTCGACCGGCAGGATACCCTCTACGTCGGCGACGTGGGCAATAACCGCGTGCTGCAGTTCTTGAAGCCTGGCGTGGTTGTGAATGCGGCGACCTCCCAGGAGGGCGTGCCGGTTGGACAGGGATCGCTGGCCACCTTTTATGGAACGGCTTTGGCTGCCAGTACGGTTACTTCCTCGACCCCTCCGTGGCCGGACACACTCGCGAACCGGCAGATCACGATCGACGATCAGACCGTTTCGCCGATCTATTTCATTCAGCCGACGCAGGCCAACTTCCAGATTCCTTCGAACGCGGCGTTAGGCACGCAACGGGTGGCGCTGCGGGTTGGCGATACAGGAGAACTGGTGGCGGGCGGGAACCTGTTGATCTCGGCAGCTTCGCCCGGGCTCTTCACGACCAACCAAGGCGGATCGGGGCAAGCCGCCGTATACAATCAGGACAACACGATCAATAGCCCGTCAAATCCCGCCCCGGCGGGTTCGACGATTTCGTTGTATGGGACAGGGCAGGGACCGGTGAGCCCGGCGGTGCAAGACGGCGCCGCGGCAGGAACCGCTCCTTTGTTGTCGTATACCGTTGCGGTGCCGACATCGAACTCGACGACTTGTTTCGTTAGTCAGCCCTCGATGTGCGTGGCGGTCGGCAGCAATTTTGGAAACGTTCAATACTCGGGCCTGGCCCCGGGTTTCGTGGGGCTTTGGCAAATCAACGTCACGATTCCTCAGGGAACACCGGCGGGTAGCGCGGTTCCGGTTCGCGTGGTTATCGATAGCAGCTCAAGCAATCTCGTGACAATCGCAGTGAAATGAGGTGGACGCGAAGCGCTCCATTTTCGGTCATGGCTCCGTCAAATGCAACGATGTACGGAGCGATTTCCTACAGCATGTGGATGCCGGTGAGCAGAAGAACGGCTGCGAGGGTGGTACGAAGCGGCCGGGCCGGGATGTAGACCGCAAGCCGGCTACCCAATAGCACTCCAGGAACGGAACCGGCCAACAGCGTAGGGACGAGGCTCCATTCAACGCCCCCCGATGCGGCGTGAGCGATGCCCGTAACCGACACCAGCAGCGCGGCGTGGAAGATGTCCGTGCCTACGATTTTCGCCGTCTTGGAGGGATAGAGCATCAGCAGGAAGGGGGCGAGGAGCGAGCCGCTTCCCACCGAGGTCAAACCGACGCAGAAGCCCACAACGGCCCCCCAAATCACGGTTCCCTGGTTTTGCAGGAAATGCGTCCGTTGGGTGGAGGGCGCCGCCTTTGGAGGCCCCATTACCAGCCGGACAATGAGAACGATGGCGACAACCACCAACAGAAAGCCGATGGCTCTTTGCTCGTAGCGTTGCGCATCGTGAGTGAACCGGGGCAGCAGAATCACCAGCAGCGTTCCGAGCAGACCGCCGGGAATACTTCCGGTAGCCAATTTCCGGACAACCTGCAAATCCACCGTCCCTTGTTTCCAGTGGACCCAGGCGCCGACGATCTTGGTAACGGCGCCGTAGACCAAATCGGTTCCAACGGCAGTAACCGGCCTCACGCCTAGAATCAGGATCAGAAAGGGCGCCATCAATGCCGCGCCACCCATGCTGGTGAGGCCAATAAGGATGCCGACAAGAAAACTCATCAGCAGGAGTGGAATGCTCATGTATCTTCGGAAACCGCCATCGCTTAAGTATACTAGCGCTGTAGACTAATGCAGTTCGGGTGCCGTTCTAGAAGTCGGGGAAGCGCTTGTTTCTTTATCGGTATTCGTTACGAAGTTTCGAGTTTTTGGAATTAAATCCCATTTTATGAGTGGGGATTTTGCTGCGACAGCGGCTCCATGCGAGCCGAATTCTCGCGGCGGAGCAGGTCCGCAAGGGTTGTGTTATCGAGAACCGAAACCATGGCATCGCGCACCTGGCGCATGATGATGCGGGTCCCACAGGTTTCGATGTCCTTGCATTCGGGGCAGGCGCGAAATGCCGTTTCGCTGGCGCAGGGCAATGGGGCGACAGGGCCCTCGATCATGCGAATAACCGAGCCCAGCGTGATAGTGGATGGCGGACGGCTAAGGAAATAACCGCCTCCCTTCCCCTTCTTGCTGTCCAGCAGTCCATGCCCTTTTAGGTCCAAAAGGATGACCTCCAGAAACTTCAGCGGAATGGACTCCTCCTCGGCCAGGGTGGCGATGAGAACTGGCTTTTGGCGATAGCGCCTCCCAAGCGCCAGCATTGCTTTCAAGCCGTACTGGGTGCGTTTGGAGATCGTCCGCATCTCTGGACACTTTAGCAGGGCTAACGTTCGGGGCGAAACTGCCGAAGAAGTGGGAAGGTGTCCCTTGGATTCGACCATTTTATTAATCTACTTTTTATATAGACTAATAACAAAGGCAGCTCATGACTCATAACCGATTTAATTTCATTAGTTTGATCGGCTTTCCACAAGCCGCTTGAAGAATTTGGATTCCGAATTGCCTACTTGAAGCGTCGAACAAGGAGAAAGGATCTTGAAGCTGAAGCATCGAAGCAGGCTGGTAGTTCTGGCATCCGCGGTTCTCGTCGCCGTGCTGCAGGCGCAAGTGGTGGGTACGTCAATCTTTGGCGCGGTCCAAGACGAGTCTGGCGCCGGCATCGCGCAGGCTCAGGTGGTAATCCGAAGCGTCGAGACAGGCGCATCGCGGACGTTGACTACGGACGATGCCGGACGCTATGCAGCGCCTTCGATCGCGGTGGGCGCGTACCAGATCACCGCGTCGAAAGAGGGCTTCGCGGCGCAAGTCAAGACGGGTATCGATCTGGTGGTCGGACAATCGGCAACAGTGAACTTCAGGCTGGTAGTCGGCGAATTGCGGCAAACCGTCACGGTGGAAGAATCGCCCGCACCAGTAAACCTCTCTACGCAACAGACCTCCGGTTTGGTCAGCGAGAGGCAAGTGAAGGAATTGCCGCTGAACGGACGCAGTTACGATTCGTTGATGACGCTGAACCCAGCCGTGGTGAACTACACTTCGGAGCGCTCGGGCGGAGTTGGAACGTCGAACTCGTCCGTAGGCAATATGTTCACCGTCTCCGGGCGGCGCCCGCAGGAAAATCTTTTTCTCCTGAACGGAATTGAATACACCGGCGCTTCGGAAATCAACAACACGCCGGGTGGCGCCAGCGGCCAGCTTCTGGGAGTGGAAGCGGTTCGCGAGTTCAACGTCGTGACGGATACGTATGGCGCGGAGTACGGCAAGCGGCCGGGGGGCCAGGTCAGCATCGTTACGGCTTCGGGATCGAATCAGTTTCATGGCTCGGTCTATGAGTTTCTGCGCAACAGCGCGTTCGACGCGCGCAATTTCTTCGACCAGGGATCGATCCCGCAATTCCAGAGAAACCAATTCGGCGTCGCGGGCGGGGGACCGATCCGCAAAGACAAGCTGTTTCTGTTCGGGAATTATGAAGGCTATCAGACAGAAGCTCGGGTTGAGCGACGTGACGTTGGTCCCCGACGCGGCGGCGCGTCAGGGCTATTTGCCCGGATCCGGGCGGAGCGCAGACCTTTGTGGGACTCGCCGCGGGCGTGGCCCCTCTACTCGCGCTGTGGCCTGCGCCGAACGGCCCGGACCTTGGTAGCGGCATTGCCGAGGCGTTCAGCCATCCTGTGCAAAGGATCCGGGAGGACTTCGGCACGCTGCGCTTCGACTACAATCTCGCGGCGAACGACACTCTATTCGCGGTCTACACCGATAGACGACAGCTATGCGGGCACGCCGACGGTGAACCCGCTGAGCCGGGTGGTGGAGGGTTTGCGCGAACAGGTGGGCAGCGTGCAGGAGCAGCATCTGTTTTCGTCGACGATACTCAATACGGCGCGAATCGGCTTTTCGCGCGGCGGTTATTTCTTTACTGGCATCGACGAGGCCAATCTTCCCGGGATGGGTGGGCAGACTCGCCGATAGGAGCGGTTGTGGTCGGGGGAGGCACGGCTTCAAACGGCGCCTCGCAGATCAGCCTCGCCGGCACGAACGCCGGGAGCAATCTGAGAGCCGTGCGCAACCTGTTCACTTATGACGACCACATCGCCGTGGCTCACGGGATCCATGAATTTTCGGCGGGGATCTGGTTTCAACGGCTAGAAGCGAACGATAATCTGGCGCAGGATCAATACGGGCAGGCGTCGTTTGGAAGCCTTGCCAGTTTTCTGCAAGGCACCATTTCGACATTCACCGTCGCCCCTTCGCCGACCCCGCTAGGGTGGCGCTCGCTGGAGGCGGCCGGGTTCGTTCAGGACACGGTCAAGCTGAGAAAGAACCTGGATGTGCGCGTGGGCTTCCGATTCGAATCGACCAACGGCTGGAACGAATCGCACGGGCGCGCCTCCGAACTACGTTTTCGACTCGAACGGGGTCATCGAAACCAATCCCCGCGTAGGGAATTCGGTGTTCACCGTGAACCGCGCCAAGTTCATGCCGGAGCCACGCGTGGGATTCGCGTGGGATCCTTTCGGCCAGGGCAAGACGTCCATTCATGCCGGGTTCGGAATGTACCGCGCTCTACTGGATAATCTCGATTACCGGCTCGACCAGACGGCGCCTTTCAACACGACGCTGATCCTGAAAAACGTTCCGGTCGATGGTCTCGACATCCCCGGCGCCACTGCGGCGGGAAGCAAGATCTCGCCCAGCGGAATTCAGCCGGACGCTTATACGCCGACGGTGATTACGTGGACCGTCAAAGTGGAACAGCAGCTCATGCGCGACACCGCGGTCGCAGTTGGGTACGTGGGGTCTCACGGCTATCACGAAATGTTGTCGGTGGATGCGAACGAACCGTTTCCCACCGTGTGCCCGGCCCCTGCCTGCCCGAACGGACTTGCCGCCGGTACGGTCTACTATCCATCGGGCGCGCCGTTGGCGAATCCGAACCTGGCGAATACGACTACCTGGCTTTCCGAGGGCTTGAGCTCGTTCAACGCGCTGGAAGTGGACTTGAGCCACCGGTTCAGCCACGGTTTCCAGTTGCGGGCAGCCTATACCTTTTCCAAGAGCCTGGACGATGGAACGGCGTGGAACAGCAGCGTAGGAGCGAATGCGCCCGGGTTCGTGATGTATCCGGCCAATCCGAGATGGGACTGGGGCCTTTCCACCACCGACGTGCGCAACGTTGGGCGTGATCAACGCGACTTACGAACTGCCGATCGGCGCGGGAAAGCAGTTGTTGCGGCGGGCGAAGGGCTGGCAAGAAAAGCTGGCGGCCGGTTGGACATTGACTGGAATCGAGACGATTCAATCCGGATTTCCGTTCACGCCGCAACTTGGGTTCAATCCTTCGAATAACGGCGACAGCCGCAATCCGGTACGGCCATCGTGGAATCCGCGTTTACCGGCAATGTGATCGAGGGCGGACCTAACCAATACTTCAACCCGAATGCGTTTGCGATTCCGGTTGCGGGAACCTATGGGAATGTCGGACGAGATACGCTGATCGGTCCGGGCATGGCGGATTTGGATTTGGCCGCGTTGAAGAAGACCGCCATCTCGGAGAAACTGCAGCTTCAATTCCGGGCCGAGGTCTTCAACGTCTTTAACCGGGCCAATTTCGGGACGCCGAACGCGGTAGTTTTCGCATCGGCGTCATCGGCTCCAGCGACGACGGCGGGCCTCATCACCTCTACAGCGGGGACGTCCAGGCAGATTCAACTAGGGCTGAGCTTGCGATGGTAATGGAATGGGTCAAGCGGGAAGGAGTTGCCCATGCAGACACCGCAGCGCGGCCAGGATTTTCGCGAGGCTCTCATCGGGCGTTTCGATCGACGAGTTTACCGTAACTTCGGGCGCAAGAGGCGGCTCATAGGGGTCGGAGATACCCGTAAACTGAGGCAACTCGCCCGCCAGCGCCTTTTTGTACAGACCTTTTACATCGCGCGCAGCCAGAACCTCGACGGGGCACTCCATGATAGACCTCGACGAAGTTCGGGATGCGCGCACGCAACTCTTCGCGCACCGCGCGGTACGGGGAAATAGCGGCCGCGATCGCGATCACGCCATTGCGCGACAGCAACTCGCAGACAAAACCGATTCTGCGGATGTTCTCGTCGCGATCTTCCCGGCTGAATCCCAAGCCCTTCGATAGGTACTGACGAACGATGTCGCCATCCAGGACCTCCACCTTTGCTCCGCTCTGACGCAGGTGCGTCTCGAGCAACCGGGAAAGCGTGCTCTTACCGGCGCCCGACATGCCGGTGAACCAAAGAGTGAACCCGGACATGCGCTAGAGCGATTTCCTTTTCCCTAAGGAGGCGATGAATGCTCCCAGCAGTCTCTTCAGCTCCGATATGCAGGAAATTGTCCGATGCCGATCGCGTTTTGTGTGCGTTCCCGCATTTCCGGGCCGTTCGCCCCATAAACCAAGGCGATCACGCCGGCCGCGTTCAAAGCCGAGGCAGATTTCGGGAGTGGACTCGCTCGCCGCCGACGCGTGGACGCGGCAGTCCGCTTCGAACAGCAGCCGCTCGAGTTGAAATGCGACATCTTCGGAGGTGTCGAGCCACACCGTTACCGCACGGTGGCCGGCGCGCGATTCCTGATCGGCGAGGCTTATTCGCGGAGCAGAAGACGATTCAGCGGCCGGAGAGGATTGGCGCGTGCCAGGTTCGCGGCCCGTGATCATGCCCGCGCCGACGGTGGCGTTGGTCATCGGATCGATCAGGATGAAGCTCCCGATCGTGCGATTGCGGCGATAAGGATCGCAGAAAATGGGCTTCTGCGCCTGGATCACGACCGCGCCGATATCGTTCAATCCCAACTCGGCGCCTGGCTCTTTTTCCAGGGTATTTATGTTGATGCGGTATCGGACGGTATCCACCGTCGCCCGGACCGTCTGCGTTGCATGTTTGAGCAGGTAGCCGTGGCCGATCTCCAGCTTCCGCTCGTTCATCCAAACCAGCACGCGCATCCAGGCGGCGCACCACATGAGGCTGGTGCGAAGGCGGAACCAGCATATCGCCGCGGCTGATATCGATTTCATCTTCCAGGCAAAGCGTGACCGACATCGGCGGGAAAGCGCAACTAAGCTCTCCGTCGTAGGTCACGATCGATTTCACGCGGCTGGTGCGGCCACTCGGCAACACCGTGACCGGGTCGCCCGGTTTCACGATCCCGGAAGCAACCTGGCCGGCATAGCCACGGAAGTTCAAGTCCGGCCGCACTACATACTGCACGGGAAAACGGAATTCCGTAAGGTTGCGATCGCTCGCGATGTGTACCGTCTCAAGGTAGTGGAGCAGGCTCGAACCTTCAAACCACGGCATGTTCCGGCTCTTTGCGACGACGTTGTCGCCGTTGAGGGCGCTGATCGGGATGAAGTGAAGATCGGGCGCCTGCAAGCGCGAGGCATAGTCGGCGAATTCCGCGCAGATCTTGTTGAATACCTCTTCGTTGTAGTCCACCAGATCCATCTTGTTGACAGCTACGACGATGTGCTGAATGCCGAGCAGGGAGGCGATAAAAGCATGCCGGCGGGATTGCCGCAGTACGCCACTGCGCGCGTCCACCAGGATGATCGCGAGATTCGCGGTCGAAGCGCCGGTCGCCATGTTGCGCGTGTACTGCTCGTGCCCCGGCGTGTCGGCGATGATGAATTTCCGCTTGGGCGTGGAGAAATAACGGTAAGCGACGTCGATGGTGATGCCTTGTTCGCGTTCGGCGCGCAGGCCGTCGGTGAGCAAAGCCAGATCGAACGCGCCGGAGGAGCGGTTCACCGGCGATTTGGCGACCGATGCGAGTTGGTCTTCGTAAACGCCGTTGGAATCGTACAGCAGCCGGCCGATCAGCGTGCTCTTGCCATCGTCTACGCTGCCCGCGGTAGAAAGGCGGAGGAGATCCGTTTCCTCGTTCTCCTTTATAAATGCCTCGATATTGCTCGCTCGGACCAGCGGTTCCGGTTGGACGCCCAAGGCCTGCATTAGAAATACCCTTCCCTTTTCTTCACTTCCATCGAACCTTCCTGATCGTGGTCGATGATGCGATTCTCACGCTCGGACCGCCGAAAAAGCATCATCTCCTGAATGATTTTCGGCACCGTGTCCGCGTCGGACCGAATCGCGCCCGTGCAATATGTACAGCCGAGCGACCGCATGCGGGATCGGATCATTTGCGGCTTCTCGCCCGGAAGCAAGGGAGGATTGTGGTCAAGGGGAAGGAGGGAATCGCCCCGGACCAGCATGGGCCGCTCCTTGGCATAGTAGAGCGGCACGATCGGGATATTCTCCAAATGAATGTACTGCCAGACATCCAGTTCGGTCCAGTTGGATAGGGGGAAAACCCGGATGCTTTCGCCCTTATCAATGCGGCAGTTATACAGATTCCACAATTCCGGACGCTGATTCTTGGGATCCCATTGCCCGTACTGATCGCGGAAGGAGAAGATCCGCTCCTTGGCGCGGGATTTCTCTTCATCGCGCCTGGCGCCGCCGAATGCGACGTCGAATCCACCCTCAGCTAGAGCGTCGAGCAGGGCGCGGGTTTTAAGAAGACCGCAGCACTTTTGTGTTCCGAGCCGGAACGGGCTGGCGCCTTCGTCAATCGCCTTCCGGTTGGTGTGAACGATCAGCCGGGCTCCGAGGTCACGGATGAAATTATCCCGGAACGTGATCATTTCATGGAACTTGTATGTTGTGTCGATGTGCAGCAGAGGGAACGGGATCTTGCCTGGGTGGAAAGCCTTTTGCGCCAGTCGGACCATTACGGAAGAGTCCTTCCCGATGGAGTAAAGCATGACGGGCCGGGCGAACTCCGAAACCACCTCGCGCAAAATGTGGATACTTTCGGCTTCGAGCGCGCGGAGGTGAGATAAGGTGAATCGGCTCATGGAGAGAAAACTTCGAGCAATTGGGACGCCAGCGTTAGATGCCGGGTTTTCCCACTATAAATTCAATCGCTAAAATGAATTCGAGCACCAGCTCAATTGTTTAGGTCGTCCATCATTTCAATGGAACACAAGAAAATGTGCACATTTTCTAGCTTTCGAAATACCATATTTATTTTAACGGCAACAATTCATTGGAACTCGGCCAGCTGAATGACAAAAACCAATACGAGGAGCGCACAGACTCTGAGCGAGAGAAGTAAACCACGTGCTGCCGCCTGCTGCAATTATGGCTGCAACTTGGACTAGAACACTTACCTTAGCACCGGCGTTAGCCTCTGTCAAACCTGCGCGAGCCAAGCGCAGTCTGACTCGTCGCAGGTTGGCAGACGGTTTGTGCGCATTCCAAATTACCCGCTACTTTTCCCATTATTCGGAAGTCCGGGCAGATTCAACACGATTGCAGATCCTGCAAAATCAATGGTTTCCTTGCGAGACGCGCGGAGTGGCGGCGGATTGGGGCGAGGACGCCCCAATCGCGGTTGGAAGAAAAATTGCTGTCTTAGCGGTGACCAAAAACGGAGGAACCATCGATGCTTAGCCCAGAGTCTCTACTTCAACTTCACCGGCGTATAAAAGGTCGGCGGTTTAAAGCATTGGGGGTGAATACGATGCGCCTCCTGGGTCTACGTCATATGGTGATCCGCATGGACACCATCAACTTGTGTAATCTCCGCTGTAAGATGTGCTACTATTCCTCGGATTATAATAGGAAGAAAGAGCAGATGGATTTGTCATTGTTTCGTAAAATTGCGGAGCAGGTTTTTCCCAAAACCCGGTTTCTATATTTGAGTTGCGCCACAGAGCCGATGATGAACAAGGAGTTTGCCAGTTTCGTCAGAGTCGCCGGAGAGTACAAAGTTCCCTTCACGTCATTCTGCACGAATGGGCAATTGATTCGCGAGGAAGTGATTCAGGCGTGCATCGATACCGGGCAATCGGAGATCATCTTTTCCATTGACGGCGCAACCGCGGAAACATATGAGGAGATTCGGCGAGGAGGAAAATGGGGCCGTTTAATCGAAAAGTTGGACCTCCTGGCCACCATGAAACAGCGCGCCAAAGTTGAAAAGCCAGTCACTCGAATCAACTTCACATGCATGCTCAGCAACATTCACGAGTTGCCTGCGATGGTCAGATTGGCATCCGATCATGCGGCGAGCAGCCTCCACGTTCGGCATCTGTTGGCTTATACCGATGAGCAAAACAGCTATCGCGAGCAAATGACGTATCTGAAGGTATTTAACTCGGTCGCGGATGAGGCGAAGAGCGAGGCGAGCGCCCGGGGAATCGATTTATTCCTGCCCGATCCGGTCACCGCCCGCCAGCAGAATACCGGTAAGACTTGCGTTACCGATCCAACCCAGATGGAGGCAAATTCGTACTGCGTGCTGCCCTGGGTTCAGGGAATCATCTCTTGGAACGGGGACTACCGGATTTGTTCTACGCACCGCAAGCTGGGCAATTTCATCGAGCAGAACTTCGATGAGATTTACGATGGCCCTAAAATGCGGGAGATTCGCCATCGCATGCTTTGGCAACGAAGGAATGCCTGCTCGTGGAACTGCCACGAGGAAGCGTACGAGGCTCCAGAACTTGAAAATGAGCCCCAGGAAGATTTGCTCAGTATTAGCTCCGCCCAGTAGTTTACTTATCAAAAAAGTACTTCCCACCTAATAAACCTTCGGCTATTTGCGTAAAAATAACGCGAATCTCATGGTAAAATCCGGAGAATGCGCAAAATTATTGTAAGCATTTAGACATTTGTGTTTCTTTTTCGCAAATGCTATACCAATGCTTTCAATTAGTTAGCGCCGGTAGATCCATTTGGCAGGCTACGTGCTAAAGGCCTTGATCCCTGAGAAATAACGAAAACAATTATGCTGCCGAAAGACACTCGCAAAGCTGCGCCGCTTCGCGGCATTTATCGGAATATTCTGATCGCATTTCTGGTATTGGTTCCCGGGGCTGCCAGCTATGCTGCCAGCGCGCCAACAGTTTCCACCCCGGCAGCCGCAAGTCCCAATCCTGTAACAGGCGTCAGTACTGCGTTGAGTGTATTGGGAACAGATGATAGCGGCGGGACCGACCTGACATATACATGGTCCGCCACCGGTCCCAGCCCTGTCGCGTTCAGCAGCAATGGAACGAATAGCTCCAACAATACAACAGCAACCTTTCAGGCGGCCGGGGCTTACGTTCTACAAGTATCAATCAGCAATGGCGGGGGCTTGACGGCGACCAGCGGCATCGCCGTGGCGGTCAACCCGACCGTGACCAAAGTAAGCGTCAACCCTTCTACGGCCACGGTGACGAGCCACGCGAATCAGCAATTTACAGCCAGTGTCGTAGATCAATTCGGAAACCCAATAGCTCAACCGAGCGAACCGGTAGGCTGGACCGATCTCGCCAACACGGTATTGCAGAACACCTGCCCGCCCAACAACTATGGGGGGGAGAACTATAACTACTATACACTCTGCCCCAATGTGATCAACGCCTGGAGCGGGGGAATTGCGGACACGTTAAGGAACCGCATGATTATTTGGGGCGGCGGTCATCAGAACTATTCCGGCAATGAGGTCTTTTCGCTGAATTTGAACACCAATCCCCCGACCTTTACGCTTCTGACAGAGCCGAGCTACTTTAATCCCAATAATCAAGTCTGTCCCGATGCCAATGCCGACGGGACGCCGGTTTCGCGCGAGACGTATGACGGCCTTGTCTACTTACCTACGGTTGACAGGATGTTTTCCTTTAGCGGAGACAAGGCTCCCTGCGCGACCGATTCGGGCACCACTTGGACCTTGGACCTGAGCGTATCGCCGCCAGTCTGGCATTTAATGGACCCTGTGAACGGCTTTAACCCGGCTGCTTTGGCGGCTAATGGGTCGGGTTCTGTGACCGGAGCGATATGCGCTTACGATCCAAACAGCGATTCCGTGTTTTGCTCCTGGGGCAATCAATATGGACTGTTGCAATATACTTACAAAAACAATACCTGGAAGGCGCTCGCGCCGATAGGGACAGATATCGTTCCGGAGGCGTCGACAGCGGTAGTCGATCCGGTTAGAAGGTTATTGATCTTTATTGGTACGCTTGGCGACGAAGTGACCTTCAAAGTTAATGCCATCGATATCTCAGGAGCCGATCCTACCTATGCTGTGCAGGATTGGACGTCGCAGTTATCAGCTTGTTCCGGGATGGGCGGCATCTGGCCGGGGGTGGCTTACGATCCCGTCTTGGACAGGATTGTCGTATGGCCAGGGAGTGGCAACACTGTCTATCTGGTCAACACGGTCACAAAGACATGCGTTTCGCAGACCTTTGCGGGCGGCCCTCAGGCGGGACTCGGGATCAACAACGGAACTTTTGGCCGATTCCGTTATTTCCCAGAGCTTAACGCTTATGCTTTGGTCAATAATGCCGAACTGGACGCGCAATTGTTACGTTTGGATACTATTTCGCTGGGTTGGGCTGTAGAAGGCAGCGGCTATATTCCCGGTTCCGGCGTGCTCACGGCAGGTACTCCCGGGACGCTTGCTACGATCACCGCCGATGTCGGAGGCGTCACCGGAACGGCAACCGTCACCGCCGTGCCGGATACGACCCCGCCTTCCGTGTCCGTCACAGCTCCGTCGAGCCAGTCGAGCGTCAGCGGAACAGTGACGGTGACCGCCAACGCGACCGACAATGCGAGCGTCATCGATGTACAGTTTCAATTGGATGGCGTAAGCCTTGGCTCGCCGGTAACTGGCTCCGGGCCTTCCTATAGCTACTCGTGGAACACCGGAGCCTTGTTCAACGGCGCCCTGTTGGTGAACGGTCCCCATGTGCTGACAGCAATTGCGACCGATGCATCTGGCAATACCACCATAAGTAGCCCCGTTACCGTCATCCTGAACAGTCCGCAGGCGCTGCAGGTCGCGTTACAATTGCACGCCGATCAAACGGAAGTAAGCGGAACAACGAGCGGATCGGTGGTGACGCCGAGCACGGCGCCAAATGGTTTCACAGGCGCGGTAGTAGTGAACGGAACCGGCTCGGTGAATTTCACGCCGGCGGAAACGGGTAACGGAGTCTATTTCCTGAATTGCTGCGTCAACGGCAACAACGCATACTACCACTTCACGGGCTCGGCGGTGGGCAATATCTTCAGCATGAGCCAGGGGCAGATCGCTTTCTACCTGAAATCACGCTACAGCTTCGCGCAGCGGACTGCGAGTGCCTCGACGCCACGGTATACGTTCGACGTGAGGGATGGGAACGGCAACCATCTGTTCTATTTCCTGACGCAGGTGTCAGGCGGGTTGTTGTTCTTTGATTACGGCATTGGGGGGGCAACTCAGGAAGCATATTTGCCGTCGGGAACCGAGGATGCCACATTCGGAAACGGCGTGATCCTGAAGGTGCAGATGACGTGGAGCGAGGGTGTGATGAATCTGTACTTGAACAACAATCTGGTGCAATCCACACCCTATAGCGCTACTGCGCCGAACTGGAGTTCTGCCTCGATCTTCGACTTGGGTGCTTTCGAGTTTCAGACTTTTGGCGGGTTTTATTCTTCCGACGACGTGATCGATGAATTCACGCAAGTTGCCGGCTCGGCGAGCGGCACAACGTCGCCGGTTGTCTCAATTTTCGCCGACGGCGGACGGAGCGTATGTAAACGGCGGGACCATACCCGATTACGGCGACCGCCACGGATAACGTGGGCGTGACAAGCGTGCAATTCAATTTGGATGGCGCGAATTTGGGAACCCCGGTCACTGACGGGCCTACGTACAGCATCTCCTGGGAAACTGCGACAGTCACAAAAAGGACCACACACATTGGATGCCCTGGCGACGGATGCGGCCGGGAACACCTCCCTGAGCAGCGTCACTGTCACGATGGATAACATACCGCCGGTTGTCTCGATTACGGCGCCAGGGAACGGATCATATGTAAACGGTGGAACCATCCCGGTTACGGCAACCGCCACGGATAACGTGGGCGTGACAGGCAGTCTCCAATTCAATCTGGATGGCGCCGACTTGGGAGCCCCGGTCACCGGCGCCGGACCTACATACAGCACCTCCTGGAATACTGCGACTGTCACAAAAGGACCGCACACATTGAATGCCCTGGCGACGGATGCGGCCGGGAACACCTCCCTGAGCAGCGTCACTGTCACGATGGCTAATATACCGCCGGTGGTATCGATGACGGCCCCGCAAACGGGGCGGTCATCGACGGTCGCTAAATTCCGGTCACCGCGAACGCCACAGATAGTGTAGGCGTGGACACGGGAATGTAGATGCGAGAAGCTCGATGGCGTGAATCTGTCGGCGCCCTAGTCACCGGCTCCGGGCCAGCCTACGAACTTCTCCTGGAACACTTGGGGGGTTGCAAACGGACCGCACACATTGAGCGCCGTGGCCACCGACACCGCCGGAAACACCGCCACCAGCACCGTCTGCCGATCACAATTGGCGCCAATGCGCCATCTATTTCGATAACAGCGCCAGCTTGAACGGTACCTATATCAACGGCGGCGTCATCACAGTGACGGCGAATGCCACGGCGAGCGCAGGCATATCGGGCGTGCAATTTAAGCTGGACGGGGCTAAT
The DNA here is from genome assembly GCA_963763545.1 of Bryobacterales bacterium. Lineage (GTDB taxonomy): Bacteria > Acidobacteriota > Terriglobia > Bryobacterales > Bryobacteraceae > PALSA-243. The sequence goes on along the minus strand of CAVXPE010000005.1, from coordinate 42,398 downwards.
TTAGGCGCGGTTCTCACCGGCGCCGGACCTACCTACAACTTCTCCTGGAACACCGCGGGAGTTACAAACGGACCGCATACCTTGAGCGCCGTGGCAACCGACGCGACCGGAAACACTGCCACTGCCACTCTCTCAGTCACGATGGACAATACGCCTCCCACGGTATCGATGACAGCGCCGGCGAACGGTTCGTTTGTCAGCGGCGGTGCTGTCACGGTGACGGCGACAGCCACCGACGGCGTTGGCGTGACGGGCGTGCAATTCAAGCTGGATGGCGTGAACTTAGGCGCTGCGCTCACTGGAGCAGGGCCTACTTACAGCATCGCCTGGAACACCGCGGCAGTTGCAAGCGGATCGCATACATTGAATGCCGTAGCGACCGACGCGGCGGGGAACACCGCTACTAGCAGCGTCTCAGTCACGATGGATAACGCACCTCCCACTGTATCGATGACGGCGCCGGCGAACGGTTCGTATGTCAACGGCGGCGTAATCACAGTAACGGCAACCGCCACCGATAGCGCCGGCGTGACGGGTGTGCAATTCAAGCTGGATGGCGCAAATCTAGGAGCTGTCGTCACCGGCGCCGGGCCCGCGTATAGTGTCTCCTGGAACAGCGCCGGAGTCGCCAACGGATCGCATACCTTGAGCGTCGTAGCCATCGACACGGCAGGAAACACGGCCGCCGCCAGCGTTCCCGTCACTATGGACACGACTCCTCCCGCAGTTTCGATAACGGCGCCGACGAACCCGGCGTATATCAATGGCGGGGTGATCACGGTAACGGCGACTGCTGCCGATAGCGTCGGCATAACCGCGGTGCAGTTCCTATTGGACGGCGCCAGTATAGGGCCTGCAGTCACCGGCGCAGGACCTGCCTACAGCGTCTCCTGGAACACCGCGGGTGTCGCTGGCGGGCTGCACACTTTGAGCGCCGTAGCCACTGACACAGCGAAGAACAGCGCCACCAGCAGTGTCTCGATCATAATCGACACTACCCCGCCAACGGTTTCTCTGACAGCGCCCACTAGCGGGAGTTCCGTCAACGGCACAGTAACGATTACCGCTAATGCCAGCGACAATGCTGGGATAAGTGGCGTTCAGTTCGCGGTCGACGGCGTCAACATCGGAAGCGCAGTTACGGGGTCCGGGCCTTCGTATAGCTACTCTTGGAATAGTCTTAGCTCCGCGAACGGGTCACACACCTTGAGCGCCATTGCAATCGGCTTGGCCGGCAATACCACGACGAGCGCCGACATTTCCGTTACGGTCAATAATCCGCTGCTGCTCTTGCACTTGGACCAGACCGAAGTGAGCGGGGTGACAAACGGCTCGACAGTAATGCCAAGCATCGCCCCGGCGGGCTTCACGGGCGCGGTGGTGGCGAACGGAACGGGATCCGTGAATTACACGCCCGCCGAGGCGGGTAACGGAGTTTATTTCCTGAACTGCTGTGTGAACAGCAACAACGCATATTACAGGTTTAGTGGCTCGACGGTAGGCAATATTTTCAACATGAGCCAAGGGCAGATAACGTTCTATTTGAAGTCGCGCTACAGCTTTGCGCAGCGAACGGCGAACGCAGCCGGGCCGCGGTATGCGTTCGACGTGCGCGACGGCAGCGGCAACCACCTCTTCTATTTCCTGACCCAGGTGTCTGGCGGGTTATTGTTCTTCAACTACGGCGTCGGAGGAATGGGGATGTACACTTACCTGCAGCCGGGGACGGAAGATGCGCAGTTCGGCAACGGCGTGATTCTACAGGTGCAATTGACCTGGAGCGGGAACGTTACGAATCTATACTTAAATGGCTCGCTTGTAAAATCGGTTCCTTACACGGCTGCGACGGCCAATTGGTCGTCCGGCTCGGTATTTGACGTAGGGGCGTACGAGTATCAGACATACGGAGGGTTTTACGGACTAGACGACGTAATCGACGAATTCACGGTGGTCGGCCCGACTACGGGCCTCACTTCGCCGCCGCCGGTGGTATCGATGACGGCGACGGTGAACGGCGCAACCGTAGGCGGAACAGTGATGGTTACAGCCAATGCCACGGATAACGTGGGAATCACGGGACTGCAGTTCCAGTTGGATGGAGCGAATGTTCCCGGCTCGGCGACCGTCGCGGGTCAAGTCTATAGTTATTCATGGAATTCAAAGAGCGCGGCGAATGGGACACATACCCTGACGGCAATCGCCACCGATACAGCGGGCAATACAGCCACCAGCAGCGTAACGGTGACGGTCAACAACACGACGCCGCCGGTGGTTACGATCACGGCGCCGGCGAACGGCGCAGCCGTAAGCGGGACGGTGACCGTTACCGCCAACGCCACGGACAATGTGGGAGTGAGCGGCGTACAGTTCACTCTCGATGGAGCGAATTTAGGCTCGGTCGTTACTGGAGCTGGCCCTACTTACAGCTATTCCTGGAACACGTCGGGAGTCGCAAACGGGTCGCACACTCTTGGAGCGGTCGCCACCGATACAACGGGTAATACGGCCACTAGCAGCGTTTCCGTAACGGTAAGCAATGCAATCGTCCCGCCGCTAATCTCGGGAGTGACCGCAGGGACGGTGACTTCGTCCGGTGCAACTATTACCTGGACGACGGACAAGGCCTCGAACTCGCAAGTGGCTTATGGAACCACAAGCAGTTGTGGCTCTCTGAGCGCGCTGAACTCGTCCTTAGTGACCTCGCATTCAGTGACGCTGACGGGGTTGGCGTCGTCCACGACGTATTTCTATCAGGTGCAATCGCAGGCGGCGCAGGGCGGATTGGCGTCATCGGCCGGCGCTAGCTTCACGACGGCGGCGGCTCCGGTGGGACCGCAACCGTTATTGCAGATGCATCTGGATCAGACCGAAGTCAGCGGGGTAACGAACGGATCGGTAGTCACGCCGAGCGTAGCGCCCGCCGGGTTTACAGGCGCGGTAGTCGCCAACGGAACCGGATCGGTGAACTTCACGCCGGCGGAGACGGGCAACGGAGTCTATTTCCTGAGCTGCTGCTTAAATGGCAACAACGCATACTACAAGTTTACAGGCTCGACGGTAGGCAATATCTTCAATGTGAACCAGGGGCAGATCACGTTCTATTTGAAATCCCGCTACAGCTTTGCGCAACGGCAGGCGAATGCGTCGGGGCCGCGCTATACGTTCGATGTGCGGGACGGCAACGGTAATCACCTGTTCTATTTCCTGACGCAGGTGTCGGGGGGATATCTGTTCTTCAACTACGGCATCGCGGGAACGGCGCAGTACACCTATGCGCAGCCGGGGACGGAGGATGCGACGTTCGGCAACGGAGTAATCCTGCAGGTGCAAATGACCTGGGGAGCGGGCGTGACCAACCTGTATTTGAATGGCGTGCTGGTGAAATCGACGCCGTACGGCGTTCCGGTCACCAGTTGGTCGGCCGCTTCGGTATTCGACGTGGGGGCTTACGAGTATCTGACTTATGGCGGGTTCTACGGCCTAGACGATGTGATCGATGAATTCACGGTAACCGGATCGGCGACCGCACCCGACACGACGCCGCCAGTGGTAGCCCTGACGGCCCCGGCGAACGGCGCGACGGTGAACGGGACACTGGCGTTGATGGCCACCGCCACGGATAACGTCGCAGTCACGGGCGTACAGTTCCAGTTGGATGGAGCCAATCTGGCCGGCACGCCGAACGTCGCGGGTTCGACCTATACTTACTCGTGGAATTCGAAGACGGTATCGAATGGACCGCACACGCTGACGGCGGTTGCCACCGACGCGGCTGGGAATACGGCCTCAAGCGGCGTTTCGGTAACCGTCAACAACAACACGACGCCGCCCGTGGTGGCGATCACGGCGCCCGCGAACGGCGCGACGGCCGTCAGCACGGTGACCTTGACAGCCACAGCCACGGATAGCGCGGGAGTGAGCGGAGTGCAGTTCCAACTGGATGGCACGAACCTGGGCGCCGTAATTACAGGAGCGGGGCCATCGTACAGCTATTCCTGGGATACGACGACGGCAGCCAACGGCCCCCATACGGTGGCGGTGATCGCCAGCGATACGGCTGGCAATACGGCCACCGCCAGCATCTCGGTAACGGTCGCCAATTCGGTTGTCCCGCCGGTAATATCGGCCGTGACCACGGGAACAGTGACTTCGTCAACCGTGACGATTACCTGGACCACAGACAAGGCTTCGAACTCGCAAGTGGCGTACGGAACGACAACTAATTACGGAACGCTAAGCCCCGTGAATACGACGCTAGTGACCTCGCATTCGGTGATGGTTACGGGATTGGCGGCATCGACAACGTATTTCTACCAGGTGGAGTCGCAAGCGACACAAGGGGGCACGGCGACATCGGCCGGCTTTACATTCACGACGGCGGCGGCGCCGGTGGGACCGCAGCCATTATTGCAGATGCATCTGGATCAGACTGAAGTGAGTGGAGTAACGAACGGGTCGGTGGTGACGCCGAGCGTGGGGCCGGCGGGCTTCACGGGCGCGGTGGTCGCCAACGGAACCGGCTCGGTGAATTTCACGCCGGCGGAAACCGGCAATGGAGTCTATTTCCTCAACTGCTGCGTCGATAGCAACAACGCGTACTACAAGTTCACAGGCTCGACGGTGGGCAATATCTTCAACGTGGACCAGGGGCAGATCACGTTCTACCTGAAATCGCGCTACAGCTTTGCACAACGGACGGCGAATGGGTCGGGGCCGCGCTATGCATTCGACGTGCGGGATGGCAACGGCAACCATTTGTTCTATTTCCTGACGCAGGTGTCGGGGGGCTATCTGTTCTTCAACTACGGCATCGCGGGAACGGCGCAGTACACCTATGCACAACCGGGGACGGAGGATGCAACCTTCGGCAATGGAGTAATCCTGCAAGTGAAGATGACGTGGAGCGGAGGGGTCACCAACCTGTACTTGAATGGCGCGCTAGTGAAATCTGCCCCGTATGGCATGCCGACGACCAACTGGTCGGCCGCCTCAATATTCGACGTAGGGGCTTACGAGTATCAGACTTATGGGGGGTTCTACGGTTTGGACGACGTGATCGACGAGATTACGATATTGCCAACCCCCCAATGACGAAATCGCTCCTCGCGGTAATCGCAGCTCCGCCGTCCGATTAGGATCGGCGGGGCAGGCGGGGATTCCGAGAAATCCTCAAAGAATCCGTTATGCGTTTTGATATTGACCGCGGGGTTGCGCCCGCTTCTCGTGATACTTTAGTGCCTCCCACGGCCATGGGAAAATACGGGCTCATTTTACCGCCCAACAGAGTATCTCCTCTCCTGCCGATAGCGATCATATATGCGCTCACGGCTTTCTTGGCGTGTGGCGCGCAGGTTGATCAATTTGGAACCGCGGTTTCCGGTACGGCGGGTCTCCTCTTTGCCGGTTCAACGGTGGAATGTTGCGGCGGTGTGATGATGGCGGACAATCTAGTGGTCCCAATCGGATTTTTTGCGCGGCCATGGCATTTGGCCGATACTTGACACGCGTCGCTGGAAATACTCGATTTGGTTTGTCGTGTGTTAACTTGAGCGTTTTGACAAAAGGAAACGGGGCCTTGGACAGCATTTCTTCCAATGGGACCCAGGAATAATATGCTGCCGGAAGACTCTTGCCAGGCCGCGACTTTTCGCGGCATTTATCGGAATGTTCTAATCGCATCTCTCCTATTACTTCCAAGGATTCCCGGTTATTCGGCCACCGCCCCCACGGTTTCCAGCCCGGCTGCCGCAAATCCCAATCCTGTAACGGGCGTCACCACAGCCTTGAGCGTATTGGGGACGGATGACACCGGCGGGACCGATCTGACGTATACCTGGTCGGCCACGGGCCCCAGTCCTGTAGCGTTCAGCAGTAACGGGACGAACAGCTCCAACATAATAACAGCAACCTTTCAGGCGGCCGGATCTTACACTTTACAGGTGTCAATCCAAAACAGCGACGGATTGAGCACAACCAGCGGCATCGCGGTGGCAGTCAACCCGACCGTGACCCAAGTGGTCGTCAATCCTTCTTCGGCGACAGTGACAAGTCACGCGAATCAGCAATTTACAGCCAGTCTGGTAGATCAATTTGGAAATCCGATATCCCAGCCGGCCGAACCGGTCGGCTGGACGGACCTTTCAAACACGGTGCTGCAGAACGTCTGCCCACCCGACAACTATGGCGGGCAGAATTACAACTTCTCTACCTTGTGCGCCAATGTGATCCAAGCCTGGAGTGGCGGCATTGCGGACACGTTGAGGAATCGCATGATTATCTGGGGTGGCGGACATCAAAACTATTCCGGCAATGAGGTCTTTTCGCTCAATCTCAGCGCAAATCCGCCAGCCTTTCAGCTTCTGACGGAGCCAAGCGCCTTCAATCCGAACACCGCCGTTTGTCCGGCCGCCAACGCTTCCGACGGGACGCCGGTTTCACGCGAAACGTATGACGGTCTGGTCTATTTGCCGACAGTAGACCGGATGTTTTCTTTTGACGGAGTAAAGGCGCCCTGTGGGGCCGGCGCGGGCGATACCTGGACGCTGGACCTCTCGGTGTCACCGCCGGTTTGGCATTCAATGGATCCGGTGAACGGCTATAACCCGGCTGCTTTGGCGGCTAATGGGGCTGGTTCCGTGACCGGTGCAATATGCGCCTACGATCCAAACAGCGATTCAGTGTTTTGCTCATGGGGCAATGATTATGGCCTATTGCAATATACTTACAAAAACAATACCTGGAACCTCCTTTCCCCGATAGGGAGCGATGTCGTTGGGGGCGCATCAACAGCGGTGGTCGATCCAATCAGGAGGCTATTGATCTTTATTGGAAACGCAACCGATGGCAAAACTTTCAAAGTTGATGCTATCGATATCTCAGGAGCCGATCCTACTTATCGGTGCAGGATTGGACATCGCAGTTATCAGGCTGTTCGGGGATGAGTGGCAACTGGCCTGGAGTGGCTTACGACTCTCTCTTGGATAAAATTGTCGAATGGCCAGGGACCGGCAACACGGTCTATCTATTTGATTCGGTCGCCAAGACGTGCGTCCCCCAGACGTTTGCGGGCGGCCCTCAAGTTGGGCCCGGAACCAATAATGGGACTTTTGGCCGATTCCGTTATTTTCCGGAGCTCAACGCGTATGTCGTCGTCAACAATGCCGAACTGGACGCGCAATTGCTGCGTTTGGATACCATTTCGCTGGGGTGGGCGGTCGAAGGCTCCGGCTTTATTTCAGGTTCTGGGGTGCTTACTGCAGGTGAGTCCGGGAGCGTTGCCACGATCACCGCCGATGTCGGAGGCGTCACCGGGACGGCAACCGTCACCGTCGTGCCGGATACGACTCCGCCATCCGTGTCTATTACGGCCCCGTCTAGCCAGTCGACGGTCAGCGGAACAGTGATGGTGACCGCCAACGCAACCGACGACGCAAGCGTCATCGACGTTCAATTTCAATTGGATGGAGTCAACCTTGGATCGCCGGTAACAGGCCCGGGACCTTTATATAGCTACTCGTGGGATACGACAGCCTTGTTCAACGGCGCCCAGTTGGTCAACGCTCCCCACGTGCTGACAGCGATCGCGACCGATGCATCTGGCAATACCACCGTTAGTAGCCCCAGTACCGTGACTCTAAACAATCAGCAGGGGTTGCAGATTGCCTTAGCAATTGCACGCCGATCAAACAGAAGTAAGCGGAGTAACGAACGGATCGGTAGTCACGCCGAGCACGGCGCCAAATGGTTTCACAGGCGCGGTGGTAGTGAACGGAACCGGCTCGGTGAATTTCACGCCGGCGGAAACGGGCAATGGAGTTTACTTCCTGAACTGCTGCGTAAATGACAACAACGCATATTACAAGTTCACAGGCTCGACGGTCGGCAATATCTTCAATATGAGCCAGGGGCAGATCGCCTTCTACCTGAAATCACGCTACAGCTTCGCGCAACGGACGGCGAATGCATCGACGCCACGGTATGCGTTCGACGTCAGGGATGGTAACGGTAATCACCTCTTCTATTTCCTGACACAGATTTCAGGCGGATTGTTGTTCTTCAATTACGGCATTGGGGGAGCGACGCATATACATATTTGCCGTCGGGAACCGAGGATGCCACTTTCGGGAGCGGAGTGATACTGAAGGTGCAAATGACGTGGAGCGCAGGCATGATGAATCTGTACTTGAACAACAATCTGGTGCAATCCACATCCTATAGCGCCACTGCGCCGAACTGGAACTCCGCCTCGATCTTCGACTTGGGGGCTTACGAGTATCAGACTTTTGGAGGCTTCTACTGCCTAGACGATGTGATCGACGAATTTACGGTTGCCGGGCCGCCTATTGCACCCGACAAGACGCCTCCGGTGGTGACTATTACGGCGCCGGCGAACGGCGCGTACGGTGAATGGGGGCACCATACGGTGGCGGCCACCGCCACGGATAACGTGGCAGTTACCGGAGTGCAGTTCCTACTGGATGGAGCCAGGCCTTTTCACTGGCACGGGCCGGCCTACAGCATCTCGTGGAATACGACAGGAGTCGCCAACGGCGCCCACACTCTGAGCGCGGTCGCGACCGATACAGCCGGGAATACGGCCACCAGCAGTGTATCTGTCACGATGGATAACACTCCTCCAGCAGTATCGATGACGGCGCCGGCGAACGGATCGTATGTCAACGGCGGGACAGTCACGGCAACGGCGTCCACCACGGATAGCGTTGGCGTCACAGGAGTACAGTTCATGCTCGATGGCGCGAATTTGGGCGCCGTTGTCACTGGCGCCGGGCCCGCCTACACTTTTCATGGAACTCCAACGGCATCTATCGGACCGCACACTTTGAGCGCGGTAGCGACCGACGCGGCCGGCAACTCTGCCACTACCAGCATCTCGGTCACCATGGACACTACTGCGCCCACGGTTTCGATTACCGCACCGGCGAACGGGACAGCCATTAACGGCGGCACGATCACGGTGACGGCGAATGCCACAGATGGGGTGGGTGTCACAGGAGTGCAGTTCAAGCTGGATGGCTCGAATTTCAGGGCCGTCGTCACCGGCGCCGGGCCGATCTATAGCGTCTCCTGGAACGCCACCGGTGTTTCTAGCGGGCCGCACACTTTGAGCGCCGTGGCGACCGACACGGCCGGGAACGTGGGGGCAAGTAGCGTCTCGGTCACAATTGCCACCACTGCACCCGCGATTTCGATAACAACCCCGGCGAATGGCGCGTATGTCAACGGCGGCACAATCACAGTGACGGCGAACGCCACGGATAGCGTCGGCGTGACTGAGGTGCAATCTGAGCTTGACGGAGTGAATTTAGGGGCTGCAGTCACCGGCGCCGGGCCTACATATAGCATCTCCTGGAACACCGCGGCAGTTACAAACGGGTCGCATACTTTAAGCGCCGTGGCGACGGACGCGGCTGGGAACACCGCTACCGCCAGCATCCCGGTCACGATGAATAACACGCCGCCCACGGTTTCCATGACGAGCCCGGCGAGCGGGTCGTTTGTCAACGGCGGCACAATCACGGTAACGGCGAATGCCACCGATAGCGTTGGCGTAACTGGAGTGCAGTTCAAGCTGGACGGCACGAATTTAGGGGCCGTAATAACCGGCGCTGGGCCTTCTTATAACCTCACCTGGAACACTTCCGGAGTTGCCAACGGGCCGCATACTTTAAGCGCTGTGGCGACGGACGCGGCTGGGAACAGCTCCACCGCTACCGTCCCGGTCACCATGGACAGTACGCCGCCCGCGGTTTCTATAACGGCGCCGGTGAGCCCCGCTTATGTTAATGGCGGAATAATCACGGTGACGGCAATAGCCAGCGATGGCGTCGGCGTAACTGGAGTGCAGTTTGAACTCGACGGCGCGAATTTAGGAGCCGTGATAACCGGTGCTGGGCCTGTGTATAGCGTCTCCTGGAACGCGGCAGGTATTGCTAGCGGGCCACACACTTTGAGCGCCGTGGCGACGGACGCGGCTGGGAACAGCTCCACCGCCACCGTCCCGGTCACCATGGATACTACGCCGCCCGCGGTCTCTATAACGGCGCCGGTGAGCCCCGCTTATGTTAATGGCGGAATAATCACGGTGACGGCAACAGCCACCGATAGCGTCGGCGTAACTGGAGTGCAGTTTGAACTCGACGGCGCAAATTTAGGGGGGATTGTCGCCGGCACGGGGCCTATGTATAGCGTCTCTTGGAACACGGCGGGTATCGCTAGCGGGCCACACACCTTGAGCGCCGTAGCCGCCGACACGGCAAAGAACACCACCACCACCGTGTCTCAGGTCATCATGGACACTACTCTGCCTACAGTTTCGCTGACAGCGCCCACCGCCGGTAGTTCCGTAAATGGCACCGTCACGATTACGGCCGATGCCAGCGCCAATGCAGGAATAAGCGGAGTTCAATTCGCGCTCGACGGGGTCAACCTTGGAAGCGTGGTCACACGGGGCGGCCCTTCCTATAGCTATTCTTGGAATACTCTAACCGCCGCGAATGGATCGCATATCTTGAGCGCGGTGGCGATGGACTTGGCTGGGAATACGGCCGCAAGCAGCGTTTCCGTGACAGTCAACAATCTCCTCCTCCAGATGCATCTTGATCAGACGGAGGTGAGCGGCGTGACGAACGGGTCGGTAGTGACGCCGAGCATCGCGCCAGCCGGCTTCACAGGCACGGTGGTCGCCAACGGAACTGGATCGGTGAATTTCACGCCCGCTCAGACGGGCGATGGAGTCTATTTCCTGAACTGCTGCGTCAACAGCAACAACGCCTATTACAAGTTCACAGGCTCGACGGTGGGCGACATCTTCAATACGAGCGAAGGGCAGATCGCTTTCTACCTGAAATCGCGCTATAGCTTCGCGGAGCGGAGTGCGAATGCCTCGGGGATGCGCTATGCGTTCGATGTCACGGACGGCAACGGCAACCACCTGTTCTATTTTCTGACGCAGGTGCAAGGCGGATTGTTGTTCTTCAACTACGGCATCGCGGGAACGTTGCAGAGCACCTATTTGCAGCCAGGGACGGAGGATGCGACATTCGGCAATGGGGTAATCCTGCAGGTGCAGATGACATGGAGCGCCGGCGTGATGAATCTGTACTTGAATGGCAATCTGGCACAATCGACGCCCTCCGCGAACACTGCGCCCAACTGGACGTCCAGTTCGGTATTCGACTTGGGAGCATTTGAGAATCAGACTTTTGGCGGGTTTAATACTTCCGATGACGTGATCGACGAGTTTACGGTTGCGGGGCCAATCAAGACGCCTCCGGTAGTCGCTATGACGGCCCCGGCGAACGGATCGTATGTCAATGGGGGCACCATCACGGTGGCGGCGAACGCCACGGATACCGTCGGCGTTACCGGAGTGCAGTTCATGCTCGATGGCGCGAATTTGGGCGCCGTTGTCACTGGCGCCGGGCCGGCCTACAGCATCTCGTGGAATACGACAGGAGTCGCCAACGGCGCCCACTCTCTGAGCGCGGTCGCGACCGATACAGCCGGGAATACGGCCACCAGCAGTGTATCTGTCACGATGGATAACACTCCTCCAGCAGTATCGATGACGGCGCCGGCGAACGGATCGTATGTCAACGGCGGGACAGTCACGGCAACGGCGTCCACCACGGATAGCGTTGGCGTCACAGGAGTACAGTTCATGCTCGATGGCGCGAATTTGAGCGACCGTTGTCACTGGCGCCGGGCCTGCCTACAGCGTTTCATGGAACACCGCCGGCATTTCTATCGGACCGCACACTTTGAGCGCGGTAGCGACCGACGCGGCCGGCAACTCTGCCACTACCAGCATCTCGGTCACCATGGACACTATTGCGCCCACGGTTTCGATTACCGCGCCGGCGAACGGGACAGCCATTAACGGCGGCACGATCACCGTGACGGCGAATGCCACAGATGGGGTGGGTGTCACAGGAGTGCAGTTCAAGCTGGATGGCTCGAATTTAGGGGCCGTAGTCACCGGCGCCGGGCCGATCTATAGCGTCTCCTGGAACGCCACCGGTGTTTCTAGCGGGCCGCACACTTTGAGCGCCGTGGCGACCGACACGGCCGGGAACGTGGGGGCAAGTAGCGTCTCGGTCACAATTGCGACCACTGCACCCGCGATTTCGATAACAACCCCGGCGAATGGCGCGTATGTCAACGGCGGCACAATCACAGTGACGGCGAACGCCACGGATAGCGTCGGCGTGACTGGGGTGCAATTTGAGCTTGACGGCGTGAATTTAGGGGCTGCGGTCACCGGCGCCGGGCCTACATATAGCATCTCCTGGAACACCGCGGCAGTTACAAACGGGTCGCATACTTTAAGCGCCGTGGCGACGGACGCGGCTGGGAACACCGCTACCGCCAGCATCCCGGTCACGATGAATAACACGCCGCCCACGGTTTCCATGACGAGCCCGGCGAGCGGGTCGTTTGTCAACGGCGGCACAATCACGGTAACGGCGAATGCCACCGATAGCGTTGGCGTAACTGGAGTGCAGTTCAAGCTGGACGGCACGAATTTAGGGGCCGTAATAACCGGCGCTGGGCCTTCTTATAACCTCACCTGGAACACTTCCGGAGTTGCCAACGGGCCGCATACTTTAAGCGCTGTGGCGACGGACGCGGCTGGGAACAGCTCCACCGCTACCGTCCCGGTCACCATGGACAGTACGCCGCCCGCGGTTTCTATAACGGCGCCGGTGAGCCCCGCTTATGTTAATGGCGGAATAATCACGGTGACGGCAACAGCCACCGATGGCGTCGGCGTAACTGGAGTGCAGTTTGAACTCGACGGCGCGAATTTAGGAGCCGTGATAACCGGTGCTGGGCCTGTGTATAGCGTCTCCTGGAACGCGGCAGGTATTGCTAGCGGGCCACACACTTTGAGCGCCGTAGCCGCCGACACGGCAAAGAACACCGCCGCCAGCAGTGTCTCGGTCATCATGGACACTACGCCGCCTACAGTTTCGCTAACAGCGCCCACCACCGGTAGTTCCGTAAATGGCACAGTCACGATTACGGCCAATGCCAGCGACAATGCAGGAATAAACGGAGTTCAATTCGCGCTCGACGGGGTCAACCTTGGAAGCGCGGTCACAGGGGGCGGGCCTTCCTATAGCTATTCTTGGAATACTCTAACCGCCGCGAATGGATCGCATACCTTGAGCGCGGTGGCGATGGACTTGGCTGGCAATACCGCCGCGAGCGCCAGCATTTCCGTCACCGTCTACAATCCTCCAGTAGGCCTGATCGGGTATTGGAATTTCGACGAAGGATCGGGCACGATTGCGCACGACAGCTCCGGTAGCGGCTACAACGGCACGGTGAACGGCGCCGCCTGGATAACTGGTGAGATCAACGGAGCGTTGAGCTTCAACGGCGGCGCGGCGTACGTAGTGACTCCCAACATCGCTCTGGGCAGCGCCTTTTCCGTATCGGCCTGGGTGAATCCGGCTGTGACGACGCAGCTCGGATATGGCCGCATCCTGGAGACCCAATACAACGGCGGCCTGTACCTGGGAGTGAATTCGGTCGGGACGAAGTACAAGTTCATCGTGAACACCGGCGCCGGGTCCACGGGCGGCTGCGGGTTGGGGTACGGGTGCGCGGAGGGGGGAACAATCACGGCCGGATGGCATCTGGTAACGGCGACCTACGACGGCACAACAGGCACACTCTACGTGGATGGCGTGGTGGTCGCCACCGATACCTTCACGGCTCCCTCCGCCACTAACTTACCGTTGTATGTAGGCCGGTATTATGGAGGCGGGGCTGGCTGGAACGGCGGCGTCGACGACGTGCGTCTATATAATCGTGCGTTGGCGGCCACGGAGGTCTCCACCCTCTACAGTTCCGCGACCGCGCCCGATACGACGCCTCCCACCACGCCCGGCAACGTCGCAGCCACGGCTGTATCCAGCTCTCAGATCAACCTTACGTGGTCGGCGAGCACCGACAACGTAGGTGTGGCGGGATACAAGATATTCCGCAACGGCAGCCTGGCGGGCTCCACTACCACCGCCTTGACTTACTCGGACACGGGCCTCACGGCATCCATGACTTACTCCTACACGGTCGCGGCATTTGATGCCGCCGGAAACGTCTCCACGCCATCCACGGCGGTAGCGGCCACGACCCTGACCCCAGATACAACGCCTCCGACCGCAACCATCACCGCGCCGACCGCGAACGCGACGGTGTCGAGCACGGTTTCGGTCTCGGCTACGGCAACAGACAATGTCGCCGTAGCGAGCGTGCAGTTCCAATTGGACGGAACGAACCTGGGGGCTCTCCTCACTTCGCCGCCATATACCATATCGTGGAACACGACCACCGCCACCAATGGCAGTCATACTGTAACGGCAATCGCCACAGACACGTCGGGTAACTCCGCCACATCGTCTCCTGTTACGGTGACGGTGAGCAACACCTCGACGGGGCCGCCCACGCAGGGTCTGATCGGGTATTGGAATTTCGACGAAGGATCGGGCACGATCGCGCACGACAGCTCCGGTAGCGGCTACAACGGCACGGTGAACGGCGCGGCCTGGATAACCGGTGAGATCAACGGAGCGTTGAGCTTCAACGGCGGCGCGGCGTACGTAGTGACTCCCAACATCGCTCTGGGCAGCGCCTTTTCCGTATCGGCGTGGGTCAATCCGGCAGTGACAACGCAGATAGGATATGGCCGCATCCTGGAGACCCAATACAACGGCGGCCTGTACCTGGGAGTGAATTCGGCCGGGACGAAGTACAAGTTCATCGTGAACACCGGCGCCGGGTCCACGGGCCACTGCGGGTTGGTGTACGGGTGCGCGGAGGGGGGAACAATCACGGCCGGATGGCATCTGGTAACGGCGACCTACGACGGCACAACAGGCACACTCTACGTGGATGGCGTGGTGGTCGCCACCGATACCTTCACGGCTCCCTCCGCCACTAACTTACCGTTGTACGTAGGCCGGTATTATGCAGGCGGATATGGCTGGAACGGCGGCGTCGACGACGTGCGTCTATATAATCGTGCGTTGGCGGCCACGGAGGTCTCCACCCTCTACAGTTCCGCGACCGCGCCCGATACGACGCCTCCCACCACGCCCGGCAACGTCGCGGCCACGGCTGTATCCAGCTCTCAGATCAACCTTACGTGGTCGGCGAGCACCGACAACGTAGGTGTGGCGGGATACAAGATATTCCGCAACGGCAGCCTGGCGGGCTCCACTACCACCGCCTTGACTTATTCGGACACGGGCCTCACGGCATCCATGACTTACTCCTACACGGTCGCGGCATTTGATGCCGCCGGAAACGTCTCCACGCCATCCACGGCGGTAGCGGCCACGACCCTGACCCCAGACACAACGCCTCCGACCGCAACCATCACCGCGCCGACCGCGAACGCGACGGTGTCGAGCACGGTTTCGGTCTCGGCTACGGCAACAGACAATGTCGCCGTAGCGAGCGTGCAGTTCCAATTGGACGGAACGAACCTGGGGGCTCTCCTCACTTCGCCGCCATATACCATCTCGTGGAACACGACCACCGCCACCAATGGCAGTCATACTGTAACGGCAATCGCCACGGACACGTCGGATAACTCCGCCACATCGTCTCCTGTTACGGTGACGGTGAGCAACACCTCGACGGGGCCGCCCACGCAGGGTCTGATCGGGTATTGGAATTTCGACGAAGGATCGGGCACGATTGCGCACGACAGCTCCGGTAGCGGCTACAACGGCACGGTGAACGGCGCGGCCTGGATAACTGGTGAGATCAACGGAGCGTTGAGCTTCAACGGCGGCGCGGCGTACGTAGTGACTCCCAACATCGCTCTGGGCAGCGCCTTTTCCGTATCGGCCTGGGTGAATCCGGCTGTGACGACGCAGCTCGGATATGGCCGCATCCTGGAGACCCAATACAACGGCGGCCTGTACCTGGGAGTGAATTCGGTCGGGACGAAGTACAAGTTCATCGTGAACACCGGCGCCGGGTCCACGGGCCACTGCGGGTTGGGGTACGGGTGCGCGGAGGGGGGAACAATCACGGCCGGATGGCATCTGGTAACGGCGACCTACGACGGCACAACAGGCACACTCTACGTGGATGGCGTGGTGGTCGCCACCGATACCTTCACGGCTCCCTCCGCCACTAACTTACCGTTGTATGTAGGCCGGTATTATGGAGGCGGGGCTGGCTGGAACGGCGGCGTCGACGACGTGCGTCTATATAATCGTGCGTTGGCGGCCACGGAGGTCTCCACCCTCTACAGTTCCGCGACCGCGCCCGATACGACGCCTCCCACCACGCCCGGCAACGTCGCAGCCACGGCTGTATCCAGCTCTCAGATCAACCTTACGTGGTCGGCGAGCACCGACAACGTAGGTGTGGCGGGATACAAGATATTCCGCAACGGCAGCCTGGCGGGCTCCACTACCACCGCCTTGACTTATTCGGACACGGGCCTCACGGCATCCATGACTTACTCCTACACGGTCGCGGCATTTGATGCCGCCGGAAACGTCTCCACGCCATCCACGGCGGTAGCGGCCACGACCCTGACCCCAGATACAACGCCTCCGACCGCAACCATCACCGCGCCGACCGCGAACGCGACGGTGTCGAGCACGGTTTCGGTCTCGGCTACGGCAACAGACAATGTCGCCGTAGCGAGCGTGCAGTTCCAATTGGACGGAACGAACCTGGGGGCTCTCCTCACTTCGCCGCCATATACCATATCGTGGAACACGACTACCGCCACCAATGGCAGTCATACTGTAACGGCAATCGCCACGGACACGTCGGATAACTCCGCCACATCGTCTCCTGTTACGGTGACGGTGAGCAACACCTCGACGGGGCCGCCCACGCAGGGTCTGATCGGGTATTGGAATTTCGACGAAGGATCGGGCACGATTGCGCACGACAGCTCCGGTAGCGGCTACAACGGCACGGTGAACGGCGCGGCCTGGATAACTGGTGAGATCAACGGAGCGTTGAGCTTCAACGGCGGCGCGGCGTACGTAGTGACTCCCAACATCGCTCTGGGCAGCGCCTTTTCCGTATCGGCGTGGGTCAATCCGGCAGTGACGACGCAGATCGGATATGGCCGCATCCTGGAGACCCAATACAACGGCGGCCTGTACCTGGGAGTGAATTCGGTCGGGACGAAGTACAAGTTCATCGTGAACACCGGCGCCGGGTCCACGGGCCACTGCGGGTTGGTATTTGGGTGCGCGGAGGGAGGAACAATCACGGCCGGATGGCATCTGGTAACGGCGACCTACGACGGCACAACAGGCGCACTCTACGTGGATGGAGTGGTGGTCGCCACCGATACCTTTACGGCGCCGTCGGCCACTAACTTACCGTTGTACGTGGGCCGGTATTATGCAGGCGGAGGTGGCTGGAACGGCGGCGTCGACGACGTGCGTCTTTACAATAGGGCCTTGACGGCCGCCGAAGTAGCCAGCATCGAAAGCTTTCAGTGAGGAAGACTTCACAACACTACCCGCCCTTTGGCAGGCCGGCGCTGCGTCGCGCTTCATCTCCCTTTCGACGGTCAATGGCGTCATCATCGCGCTCTACTCCGTCGCGGTGATCGGGATCGGCTTCTAACTAGTACTAGTACTAGACAAGCCGGAGTATGCCGGCCGCACATTACATTACAGACCGCCTGCTCCCGCCTAAGCCTCGGCCAGATTAGCGTACCACCGCAGCTTCGCCGAGTAGCGCATTGTCCAGCGGAGCCCAGGAGAAGACTGCTTGCACCTGCAGCGAGTGGTTTCCGGAAGAAGAGCCCCAGATTCTGTTATCCTTGTTAAGGTGCAAATCGCCGCCCGACTGCATTGCGGTTGAGTAAATGACGATGCGGTCTGAGGTCGATAGGACACTGAAACGAATCCGTTACACCACTGCACATCGGGTCTGCGCATGAACACCGGCTCCCCGCTAAAGCTTCGGTCTGTTGCTGTCTTCGCGTCTTTGCTATTGGTCACGGTAGCCTTGCAGTGGTTTGGGCACTCATACACCAGCGAATTCGGAGGCGCGGATGAATCGGCCCATTTCGTTACCGGACTCATGATCCGGGACTACGTCGCCGCCGGCTTCCCCAGTACGCCCATCAAGTTTGCCGAGGGATATTATCTTCACTACCCAAAGGTAGCATTCGGGATGTGGGGTCCATTGTTGCACGTCACCGAGGCGGCATGGATATTGATTTTACCCCCCACGCACTTTACGCTTCTCTTGCTGATGGCGCTTATCACCACCATCACAGCGACGGTGTTGTATTGGGCGCTGGTAGATGAATTTGGGATCGGGCTTGCGCTTATCGGCGGGTTACTCTTTGTCGCGTTACCAACGGTGCAGCGTTATACGGGTATGATCATGGCCGACCCTATGGTAGGGATGCTCGATTTCTGTGCGGCCCTATATTTCGGCAGGTATTTGAATACTCGTCATTGGAAGCACGTGATGGGCTTCGCGGCATTCACCTGCCTGAGTATCCTTACCAAAGGCAATGGCGTGGCGCTGGCGGTGGTGCCCGCATTTGCGATCCTTTTTACCCGGCAGTTCTCCATCCTTAAGGAACGTTCCCTATGGGCCGCGGCGGCGATTGTGATCTGTATTGCAGGGCCGTGGGAATACTATTCCATCCGGGCACTGACGGGTATCGCGGAACTGCGGCACGGCTGGCAATATATCCCTGGGTACACTTTCACCGTGCTCACCCTTCTGGGGGTCTGCCTGGCGCCTGTGGTTGCGGTTGGGGTCTATGATCGGTTGATTGCGCCGGCCCGTCGGGGCTCGCTGGACGGGAAATGGGCTGCGGCAGGGGCCTTAATTTGCGCGGTCTGGATTTTTCACTGTTTGTCCCCATTATTGGGAGTCGACAAGCGGTACCTCATTCCTGCTATGCCCCCGATGCTGATGTTTCTAGTTGCTGGCATCGCCGCCATTGGACGGTGGCTCCCTATTATTGGGATATCTCTTCAGCGCCGCATTTGGGCGATCGCCGCGCTGGTACTGGCCGTTTTCCTCGCAACAGAATTTTCGGTGCATCGGAAGCAGTATTACGGTTTTGCCGAGGCCGCCGCGCGTGTCGAAATACCCGAATTCAAGAACAGCGTCATGCTGGTCGCATCGGATGGAGAGGGCAGGGATGGTGAAGGCATGTTCATCTCGGAGATCGCCATGCGGGACAAGCGGCCTTCCCATATCGTGTTGCGCGCGACCAAGATGCTCAGCCAGAGCGATTGGATGGGAGCTCACTATAAACTGCTCTACAATACTCCGGCGGAGGTGATGGACTTCTTGCGGAGCATTCCGGTGGAGATTGTGGTCATTCATTCGGAGAACGGCGTGGTGGAAAGCCCCGACCATGAACTGTTGCAGCAGGCGATCGCAGAGTTTTCCGCAGAGTGGGAACACCTTGGGACATACCCGCAATTACATGACACCAACGGCGGATCGACGATCGACGTGTATCGCTTGAAATCAGCCGCCGGTCGGCAGGCTGGCACAATCCGTATCGACCTTCCGTTTACACTGAGGCGCCCCATTGAGCACTACGGGAATTGACGAGCATTTGACGCGACTGACGTGCGATCGAGTCGTGCAGGAGATCATGCGGCGAACTTCTGTTGGCCGCGAGCGAATCACAACTATTTTGAACATATATGCGGCGGAATCACGATACGGATTCCAACTGATCGCTCCGCAATTGCCTTCACGCGGCAAGATTCTAGAGGTAGGCGCAGGGCTGGGCATGTTGAGTTCATTTCTGCGCATCCAGGGTCACGACATTATCGCTCTTGAACCCTGCACGTCGGGCTTCGATTTCTTCACGCGCATTCGAGAGGTGGTTTTGGAAGAAGCCGGGACTGATCTGCCGAATCTGCCGCTTCGCGCCGAGGAACTGAATCCCGACCGGCACGGCCCTTTCCAATTCATATTCTCAATTAATGTCTTGGAACATATACCGGAGTTGCCGGGAGCGCTACGCGGAATGGCGTCGGTTTTGGCCCCGGGAGGCCGCATGTGGCACACTTGTCCGAACTACATGTTTCCCTACGAACCGCACTATGGAATTCCGCTGCTGCCGGTGTTTCCCAGGGCGACCGGCGTGTTACTGCCGCGCCGAATCGCGCAAGACGAGGTATGGCGGAGCCTGAATTTCATCACCTATTTCCGTGTAAAGCGCCTCGCGCGCGCTAACGGGTTGAACACCGTATTTCGGAAAGGGACGATGGCGAATGCCCTGAAGAGATTGGACATCGACGCCGAGTTTGCCGCGCGCCAGAGCGGAATCGCCTCCCGGATACAGCGCTTGCTAAAGGGGATGGGGGTGATATCCGCGCTCGGCGCGTTGCCTGCCGCGCTTAGCACGCCTATGATGATCGCGATGGAAAAAGACGCGCTGGTCGAGTAAAGGCCCGTCAATCTTACGTTAGCAAGGCTCAAACTGCATCACGGTTTCGATAACCTCGCACTGTTGTTCCTCGGTGAGATCATTGAAAAACGGCAGACGGATCATGCGGTCGCTGATATCTTCGGTGACCGGACAGTCTCCCTGCTTATATCCAAACCGGAGCCCCATCGTAGAAACGTGCAGCGGCACATAGTGGAACACTGCGAGGATGCCGTTCTTCTTGAGGTGCTCGATGAGGCCCTGCCGCGCCCCGAGAGAGGGCATCAGCATATAGAACATATGATAAGACTGTTCGCATTGCGGTGGCACTTTGGGCAAACCAACCTGATTTTTAAGGGCCCACCGGCGCAAGCCCGCTTCGTAGAAATGCCAGAGGCGGCGGCGAGTCTCGCGGATTGAGTGATGTTTCTCCAATTGGGCCAGTAGGAAGGCCGCCAGCAGATCTGAGGGAAGGTAGCTGGATCCCACGTCGACCCAGGTGTATTTATCTACTTGCCCGCGGAAGAAGCGGGCGCGATTTGTGCCCTTCTCGCGAATAATCTCCGCGCGCTCTACAAATGACGGATCGTTGATTACCAGGGCGCCGCCCTCGCCGCAGATGATGTTTTTTGTCTCGTGGAAACTCTGCGTTGCCAAGGCGCCAAACGTACCCAAGAGCCTGCCCTTATAGCGCCCGAAAAGTCCGTGGGCATTGTCTTCAATAACTGCAACACCATGGCGCCGGGCCGTCTCGCAAATTAAGTCCATTTCACAACCCACCCCTGCATAGTGCACCGGAAGAATGGCCTTCGTCTTGGGGGTAATTGCCGCTGGAAGTAGGGCTTCATCCAGGTTGAAAGTATCCGGTCGGATATCGATAAATACCGGCGTCGCGCCGCGGAGAACAAACGCGTTCACGGTCGATACGAACGTGTAGGCGGGCACGATGACTTCATCGCCAGGCTGAATATTCAGGAGCAAGGCCGCCAATTCCAGCGCATGCGTGCAGGACGTAGTCAGCAGAACTTTCTCAACACCGAGTTCCTTCTCGAGAAGCTGATGGCACCGTTTGGTGTAGGTCCCATCTCCGGCGCTATGGCCCTTGAGAACGGCATCGGCAATATACGTAAGTTCGTGGCCCACCAGTCCCGGCCGGTTAAACGGAATCCGGTATTCAACAGCCTCCTGTTTCCTCGGCTTCAGCACTACGGTAGGAGGCGCCGCGGAGAAGCCGACAGGTTGTTCATCTAAAATTGGAGCTTTTTCGGCAAACATAGTTTGGGGGCTCTCCGCAGGTTGGACTGCTAACCAAACTAGGCAAGTCTTTTGCCAAGGTTTGAACCTGCCCGACAGAACCGTGCCCGAGCTAATCGCTACTATCGGCAGGTATTCACTTTTGGGGCCGGGCCCGTTGGGAATGACGCTAAATTCTCTATGTATACTATTGATTGCATGACACTTATGCAGCACCTAACCCGCAGGCGAGAAGGGCAGGACACCGGCTTGGCCTGGATTTCAGGCGATCCTTTCCGGGCTCCCAACCCTTGCCCAACAGGGGTAGGATACTAAAAGATCGATCAAATTCCCGATCTATGGAACTTTCTCGGCGACAGTACTCAAGCGCCCTAGATTGCCATCCACAACACCGGCGCAACCATTTGCAAACACGGATGATAGGCCAAATTGAAGGTCTGGAGACCAAATTGCCTCACTTGGGTGATTACGAATTAATCGGCAGGGAATTGCAACGAATGGATCTATCGATTGTCACGACGCTGTATCGGTCGGCTCCGTTCATCCGCGAGTTTTACGACCGGATGGTCGCCATAGCTGGGCCGCTCGTTGATGATTTTGAGATCATTTTGGTTAATGATGGATCTCCCGATGCCTCACTCGACATTGCGATATTGCTGGCCGAAAGGGATCCTCGGGTCAAAGTAATCGACCTCTCGCGGAACTTCGGACACCATCACGCCGTTATGGCCGGCTTGAACTATGCTCAAGGACAACGCGTATTCCTGCTGGATGTTGATTTGGAAGAGCAGCCGGAATGGCTTCCGCAATTCTGGGACAAACTCACCTCCGTACAAGCTGATGTTGTCTATGGAGTGCAGCGAGCGCGAAGCGGGTCGGCGTTCAAAAAAATCTCGGGAGCCGCATTTTACAAGCTTTTCAATGCTGTCTCCGATGTGGCGATTCCCGAAAACCTCTGCACAGTCCGGCTCATGAGCCGCCGCTATGTGAAAGCCGTGCTGGGATTGCGCGAGGCGAATCTGTTTATGGGGGGTTTATGCGCCTGGATAGGCTTTCTCCAAGTACCTTTCACGGTGGACAAGCGCGTTCGGCGGGCTGGCTCAAACTATCACCTGTTCCGGATGGTCGGCCTGTTTGTCAATGCGATCACTTCATTTTCGAGCTATCCCTTACGGCTGGTTTTTGGGTTCGGTGTAGCCATAACGGCCTTTTCTATGTTGACAGGGACCTATCTAATCATTCGGAAAGTTCTGAACCCAAACGAGATTGCTTTAGGCTACGCGTCTTTAATGGTATCGATGTGGTTTTTGGGCGGTCTGGTGATTTCCTTCCTGGGCGTTATAGGCTTGTACCTGTCCGGTATTTATCTTGAGACTAAACATCGCCCACAGTTCGTGGTGCGGAATATTCATTGTCAGGCGCAAACATTCCCGGACACGCAGTTGGCCGTTGAAGTAGGGGTAGACAGAGAAATCGCATGAAGGCCGACCTCAATCGCTTCGCGCCAGCCTATGAGGATACGTTTAGCTATTCGCTGGATAACCGTCTCATTATGGGATGGTATCCGCATCGCATTCTGAAACGCACAACGGGACAGTCGCTACTTGAACTGGGATTAGGACATGGATATACCACGCAGATATTCGCGCCGCATTTCCGTCGCCATGTCGTAATCGACGCCTCCAGCGAGATCATCCAGCGCTTTACCATTGCAAATCCGGGCCTCCACACCGAATTGAATGAAGCTTACTTCGAGGAATTCGAGTCCTCCGAAGTCTTCGATACGATCATAATGGGATTCATCCTGGAACATGTGGACGACCCCGAGTTCATCTTGCGGCGCTACCGTAAGAACCTGGCGGACGAGGGCTCGCTTTTCGTAGCCGTACCAAATTATGAAGCACTGAATAAACGCTTCGGGCATGCCGCCGGAATGATCGCCGACATGTCGGCCCTCAGCGAGGCCGATCTCCAGGCCGGCCATCAACGGTTATTCTCCATGGAGAGCCTGACTAAGCTCGCCACTTCGGCCGAGTATCAGATTCGCAGCGTGGAAGGAATTTTTCTGAAGCCGATTACAACCGCCCAAATTACCCAACTCCAATTATCCGAAGCGGTCCTAAGAGGCATGTTAGAAGTAGGCGTCGATTACCCGGAACTCTCGGTCGGAATCCTCATGGAATTGCGGAAGTAAGCTTGTACGCCAAAGCATACAGGAGCACAAATGGTACCCCGAGAAGACTTGGATTTGGTAACGGAGATCTACGCCAACGACCCTTTCGAGCTTGAGAATGCCATCCATGACGGCAACTACGTATCGAAGTGCATGCGGTACGCAGAGGATCGAAGTTCCTGGCTCGAGCTTGGGCTGGGGCGTGGCATCGTGTTGCAACGCCTTAGCAAGAGCTTCCGCTCGGTGCGTGTACTGGATGGCTCGCCACTACTCGTCGAGCGGTATTCGGGAATGTATCCGAACGTGGCCATCACTCTCAGCTTTTTTGAAGATTACATAACCGATGAGCGGTTCATGAACATCGGCATGGGCTTCATCCTTGAACATGTCGATGACCCCGCCGTCATTTTGGAAAGGTTCCGGAAGATGCTGATGCCCGGCGGACGGATCTTCGTAGGCGTTCCTAGCGCGTCTTCCCTTCACCGCCTGCTCGCGGTCGAGGCCGGCCTCTTGGGCGATTTGCGCGCCATGTCCGATACCGACCGCCGCTTTGGGCATAAGCGCTTCTTCACTCATGACGACTGGATGGCGTTATTTCAGAACCTTAGGATGCGCGTAATTCGTGCCGAGGGGCTGTATCTGAAGCCATTTTCGACGGGACAGTTGCAGAACCTGGATCTTGCGAAACCCGTATACCAGGCGTTGGGCGCTGTGGCCACCGATCTCCCACAGATCTCGAATGCCTGTTTCTACTTATTGGGAAATGAATAATTCAGCGATCGTTATCTATGGCGCTGGCCCGCTGGCGAAATTGATGAAATATTATTTCGAGGAAGACTCGCCAGCGAAGGTGGTTGCGTTTTCGGTCGATTCGGCCTTTCGAACCGACCCGACTTTCTGCGGCTGTCCCGTAGTACCGTTTGAACAGATTGCAACAGATTACCCTCCGTCGCAGGTTGGGTTATTCGTGGCCATTGGCTACCGGAATATGCGTAACCGTGTCCTTCTGTTCAACCGCGCCCGATCTCTCGGCTATGATTTGCGCAACTATGTTAGCAGCCGGGCCATCACCTATCCGGACCTGTGCATCGGTGAGAATAATGTGCTCATGGCAAATGTCCATATCGAGCCATTCGCTTCGATCGGCGACAATAATCTTTTCTCGTCCGACACCCTCATCGCCCATGAAGTGAAGATCGGCAATGGCAATTACTGTGCCGCGAAGGTCCTGATCGGAGGCAATTCTAAAGTACAGGATTCCTGTTTTTTCGGCAACGGTACGGTGGTTATCAACGATGTTGCAATCGCCGCCGAGACGCAAACCTTTCCGGGAACGGTGCTGGTCCAGAACACCAAGCCCCACTCTAAATATCTGGGTAATCCAGCACGGCAGATTGGCACGCATGAAGCGACTGGCATTGTCATCGAAAGGGGATAAGATGACTCTTCACAACATCGACCTCGCCTGCGGCGACATAACCGTCGCTTTGGAAAGTATCCGGCGCATTCATAATGTCGCGCATGAATCTCAGGTAATCTACGACGATAACCAGTCTGCCTCGTTGTGCCTTGTAACTGTCAACGGCGGACCTAAGATCGAGCTCATTTCAGGGCCTCAGGTAGAGGGACTTCTCCAGCGCGGCATTTCGTACTACCACATTTGTTACGAGGTGAACGATTTCGACGGTGAGATCAAAAGACTCACCGCGGCGGGCGCAATCTTGTGCGGACCACCAAAGCCGCCCCGTTATTCGATAATCGTCCAGTTGCATTTCTGTTGAGGCCCACCGGCATGATCGAGCTTTTGGAGAGCAAAACCTAATGCTGCGCGTTTTAAGCACTGTCAACCTGGAGCCGCTGAAGGTCGAATTGCGGCCAACACCCGTGTCCTTCTCGGCTTACAACCAACTGGAGCGCGAATTAGTCGACGTCGACTCCGTTTTATATACCACTGATATAACTGAGGTACTTATATTTGTGGACGGTGAGAGCCTCTTGCGGGATCGGATTCACGATCTTCCCAATGATGACCTGGTCTCGGAGGTCATGCATGAAGTTGAAGCGCTTCTGAACCAGATTGAGGTATTCGCACGACGCCGTCCCGCCGTCCCCGTATTCTTATGTAATATCGCGCTGCCGCCGCGAACCTGCTGCACCTTCCTCAACTCCAACCAGACGCAGTCTTTCCATAATCTGGGTCACATGGTGAACAACGCCATAACCGGCCTCTCGAACCGCTGCCCGAACGTTTCGGTTCTGGACTGGCTCGGTATTGTGTTGGAGCGTGGCATGGACCATCTGATCGAAGACAAGTTCTGGTATCTGGCTCGGGTTCGACTTACCAAGGAAGGGCTGATTGCTCTAGCGCGGGAATACAAGAGGCTCGAGCGCACGGTTCGGCGGGGACCCAGGAAGGTTCTCCTCCTCGATCTGGACAATACGCTCTGGGGCGGTATTCTTGGCGACCTTGGCATTTCGGGCATCGACATCGGCGAGGATGGAGTGGGAAAGGCATACCGCGAATTCCAAGCCGCCATAAAAGGCCTCAAGGAAACAGGAGTGCTGCTCGGGATTGTTTCCAAGAACGATCTCGATGACGTCGATAACGTCCTGCGTCGTCACTCCATGATGAACCTTCGAACGGAGGACTTCGCGGCCATTCGTGTGAACTGGCTGCCGAAACCTGAGAACATTATTTCCATCGCCGAGGAGCTCAACGTCGGCATCGATTCGATCGTCTTTCTGGACGACAACCCTGTCGAGCGCGACCTCGTCCGGTCCGCTCTTCCCGACGTCGCCGTTCCTGACTTTCCGGAGGACGTCACGCGGTTGCGACGTTGGCTGCTTTCCACAGTCGCTCCCGATTACTTCGCCAGGTTGCATCTCAGTTCCGAGGATCTGCAGAAGACAGAGCAATATCGAGCCAATGCCGCTCGCCGCGAGTTAGCCACCCAAATGACCGTTGCTGAATACCTGGAACGGTTGGGCATGCGGGTTACAGTTCACGAACAAGCGATGGAGTTTCGGACGCGAGTGGCGCAACTAATACAAAAGACGAACCAATTTAATCTAACTAACCGACGCCATACGGCGGCTGAAATTGAGGCTATGTATGCGAGCGAAACGCATCGGGTCTTTGCGCTAGATTATGAGGATAAATTCGGAAAAGAAGGAATCATCGCGGCCGCCATTGCGAGATTCGCCGGGGAAACGGCATCGATCGACGCTTACGTCATGAGTTGCCGGGTGATTGGCCGAACGGTGGAGTATATGTTCTTAAGGATGATCGTCGAGGCGCTTCACGCAAACGGCGTGCGCCTCCTGGAAGGCCATTACAATCCCACGCCCCGAAACGGCGTAGCCGCCGAGTTCTATCGCAAGGCAGGATTGGAGCCGTGCTCCGACACATTATACAGGGGAAGGACGGAAGATATTTTGCGAAATCTGAGCGGTATCATCACGAAGTACGAGGTATCCGTCGCATGAATCAGCAATCGGAAGAGCTGCTGCTCCAGGTGGCGGCGGACACCCTGAATACTCCGCGGCATAATCTTACATGGGAGTCCAGCAGGAACGTAGTTCAGGGGTGGGATTCGCTTGGCCACATCATGTTGATGCTTGCTGTGGAGCGGGAATTTAATCATAAATTTTCTCTGGAACAGATTGAGACGATTCGCAGCCTTGACGATATCAAGAACCATCTGTTCTCGCGGCAGTGATGAACTGCGTTATTTTACAGCCGTCTTATATTCCCTGGCGCGGTTACTTCGATCAAATCCGCCGGGCCGACGTCTTCGTGTTCTACGACGACGTTCAGTACGACAAACACGGTTGGCGCAATCGCAATCGTATCAAGACGGCCAATGGCGCCCAATGGCTGACGATTCCGGTAACCAAAAAAGGGAATGTGACCCAGCATCTCTTGATCAATGACATCCGCATATGCTGGGATGCTCCCTGGAACGTCAAACACTGGACGACGATTCAGCAGAGCTACCGCAAAGCGCCGCACTTCCAGCGATATGCCCCATTACTCGAGCAACTTTACGCATCGCGGCCGGAATTCCTTGCGGATCTTTCGATTACGTCAACGATCGCTTTGGCGAGTGAATTGGGCATCGCGAATACTCGCTTTCTTCGGTCATCAGAGTTAGGAGTTGCGGGCGCGAAGACAGATCGCCTGGTTGGAATCCTCCAAGCAGTGGGCGCGGACCATTATATTAGCGGCCCATCCGCTCGTGACTATCTGGAAGAAGAGAAGCTCGCGGCGGCAGGTGTTACCCTCGAATATGCGGCGTACAATTATCCGGAGTACGTACAATTGTATCCACCGTACGATCCCAACGTGTCGATCCTGGATCTGCTGTTTATGACCGGCCCCGAGGCGTTGACGTATTTCTGAGAATGATTGACGAGAGGAAAGGTATCTCATTGTGCTGACTTCACTTGCTCATGCCCTCGTTTCCCACCCGTGGGTGTATGATAAGGTGCAATTTTTGGCAGGCGGCAAGCATGTATTGCGGCGGCTGAAACCCGTCTTGGCGGAAACCGAGGGAGATACAGTCCTGGATGTCGGTGGAGGAACCGGCAACGCAACGCTGATTCTACCTTCGCTGCAGAGCTATATCTGCCTTGACAACGACCCCATGAAGTTGTCGGGATTAAAGCGGAAGCAGTTGTCCCTCAATAGCCTTCTCGGTGACGCTACAAGAATGCCTGTCCGCGACAAGGGTGTGGATGACGTGTTATGTCTCAATGTCCTGCATCACCTCTCAGATGATCAGGTTTCATCATTTCTCCGCGAAGCCGCCCGCATCGCAAGAAAGAGATTTATCGTGATGGATCCGCTCGACCGCCCGCACTCCCTTGTGAGCCGTACCCTGTGGCGCTACGACAGGGGCAGCCACCCACGTTCAAAAGACACGCTTCGATCGTTTCTAGAGTCGCATTTCAAAATCGAGCGGACCGAGAACTTCGCCGTATATCACGAGTATCTGATCTGCGTCTGCCGGCCGTTGGATGTAGGCTGACAACCTTAATTAATTAGTGCCGGTTATACAAGCTCCCCCAAGACTGGCGTTAATGACCCGCTGAACGTCGACCACATTGCATTGGCCGTTGCCCATCAGCGCCGCTGTGCTACAAGCGCTAATACCTAGCGCTTGGTTTATTGCGATCTGCACGTCAAGAGTATCGACTTTTCCATCGCCATTGAGATCGCAAGGGGAAGACGGGGCGGTGGGTACGGCAGAACTCAGACCCAGTGAATAGGCATTCTGGTTTGGATCGTTCACGAGCACCAAGGTATCCAGTGAGGGGAAATATTGAAAACGGCCGTACGTTCCATTTGTCCCCGCAGGGGTTTTGGGTCCGCTCGCAAAACTTTGCGCTACGCACGTCTTTGCGCCGGCATCGAAAATGTAAACAGTGTTGCCCTGGTTCGGATAGCCGACAAACTTAGCGAGCCCAGAATCATATGTAAACCCAGGCCAGTTGGCGCTCATACCGGCGCAACCAGTCACTCCAGCAGTCCAATCTTTAACCGCGTAGGTGGGGTCGGCTCCCGAGATGTCGATGGCGTTAACTTTGAAAGTGACTCCGTCTGCGGCATTTCCCATGAAGATCATGAGTTTGCGAACGGGATCGATAGCCGCGGTCGCAGCCAGCGGATACGCGGCATTCGTGGACAGCTTGGTATAAGTGTTGGTGGCAGGATTATACTGCAATAGATAATTCGTGTTTCCGTCGATGCAGAATACGGTCTGTGTATTCGGATCATAAGCGCAAGCTGAGCCGGTAACTGAGTTCGTGATGGTGGTCGGTTCGAACCCGTTTACGGGATCTTTGGCGTGCCACGTGTTGTCGGCAAATGTGAACATCCAGGTGTGGTTGGTGCCGCTGCCAGAGGGAAGGGCTCCGCTAAATGAAAACAGCGCATCCTGCAACGGAAGGTAGACCAGGTCGTTATAAGTATGGCGCGACGTGGGAGTTCCGTCCGGATTTACTTCGTAACTTACGGAATAGTTCCAAGCGCTCGGATTGGTGAGCCGCGTCATCGTCGGCGGCGTCGCAGTCACATTGAGCGCATAGATCTCGTTGCCCTCGTAATCGCTGTGCCCTCCGCCCCAGATCACGAGGCGATTGCGCCTCGTGTCCGCAATGGCGCCGCTCCACGCATTGATTACGTTGGGACAGTAAGAACTGAAGGCATAAGAGATGCCTCCGAAATTGTTGGCTGGACAGGCGCTCGTCAGCATCGTGTTGGAGAGCTGCTGCCACGCCGAAGAGTTGGGCGCCCCGGCTGCTGCTAGCGCCAGGGAGGCTGTCTGCGAACCACCATTCAGCGAGCCGGTCACGGTGGCTGTGAGAGCTGTCGAGATAGCTCCGGCGATAGCCGAAAATGTCGTCGCTGTGGCGCCGGCCGCAACAGATACGGTCGCTGGCACGCTGAGCACCGTTGTGCTGCTCGAAAGCATTACCGTCGCGCCACCGCTTCCGGCCGCTTGCGACAGGGTTGCGGTACAGGTCGACGACGCTCCGGAATTGATGGCGCTGGGACTGCAAGAAACCGAACTCAATGTTGCGGGCCCCACCAAGAGCACGGATGTGGCCTGTGATCCACCGTTCAAAGAAGCGATCACGGTCGCTGTCTGGCCGGCAGGTAAGGTTCCCGCGGTCGCCGTAAAGGTAGCCGTTGTTGCGCCGGCCCCAATAGGCACAGAGGCAGGGACCGTTCAGGGCAGTAGAACTACTCGAAAGTGACTACCGTTACGCCGCCCGCTGCCGCCGCCAGTCCTAAAGTGACCGTACACGTCGTCGACGCTTTCGACGCCAAACTCGCCGCCGCACAGGATAGGGAACTAACCAGCACCACATGCGCTGCCTGCGACGATGGTTCGTAAGCGCCGATGGCCGGCGGATTAGCGCGCGGCGTTCCCCAGATGTCGGTAGCTGGCGCACCCACGGAAGTGCCCGCTGCCAGAGCCGGAGAACCCGGCTGGAGGGCGAAGTTGAAAGAAGCCGGAGTGGCGGAGACGCCTAAAGGGTTCGGCGGCCACGAACGCAGGATCCGCATTGATGCAGCCACTCGATATCGCCAACCCTGCCGCCAGATCGGCGCAGGTGTGAGCAGTGTATCCAAAACCGGGATTTGGTCCTGTACCCACCACGCCGGGGCCGCCATGACCGCCGGTATTCCAGAAGATATTGTTAGCAAATGTTGTGGTAGATAAGGTTGTTTCCGATTTGTCCAACACGCATGTCCCGGCCGCCGAGCTGGCAAGGGTACACATCGGAAACACGACCGGTGGATAATTGGCAGTCCCACCGGCGTTGCTGACAAAGATATTGTTGCGGATAAAGTTGCCGCCAAGATTGCCGACTTTCTTTTGTGCACATGATCCGGCCGGACTAGGGCATCCCGAGGTCAGATTAACGATCTCCAACGCGGGCTGAACGGTGGCGCCCCGCCAGGTCCCAACGCTCCGACGTAGAACGTGTTATTTTCAATGACATTTCCAGTCTGATCATATGGGCAAACTCCAGATGAACCGCTTCCGATATAACAATCCCCATCGTAATTTACTACCGCCAAGCCTTCACCGGCAAGATTGAAGGCTGATGTTGTTTCTGAAATATGAATTGCTTACACCCTCCATCCAGGAATAGCCCGAGGCAGGGATATTGTAAACGAGATTGTCCTCCATAACCAGGTTGGTCACACGTCCATTGAATTGAATCCCTGGATAAGAGTTCGAATTATAGGCAATGTTCCTTCTAACGTAAACGTTGCTGCTCGGAATTGTCCGGGAGCCGATATAGATTTCATGCTGTTGACTCGGGCCACTATTGTCGTGAAACACATTGTCTTGTAGCGTAATGTTGACCAAGCCGTTGAAGGCGGAAAATCCGGCCAGCCCTTGACTGCCGCCACCTGAGGTACACTCCAGATTTTGGAAAACATCGTCGTGAAAGGTAGTGGCCGCCGGATAGCTAGCGGTTGAACCTCCCGAGAGGCATGCCGCTTGAGTGGCTTTCACCCCATCTATTACAATCCAGCTAACATCAAGAATCAGAATGGTTGCTCCACTATAAGTGGCCGGGTTGAGATATGCTGCTTCTCCCGGGAAACTTAGGTAGATCACGGGGTTCCCCGACGTGCCGCTGACAGCGGCGATCCGTCCATTCCAGTTATCTCGCATCATCACCATGTGGTTGGGTTTCACGCTGGAAGCTATTGCGCTCCAGTTGGCGAATGGATGATTTATATCGTCCTCTTTCCCGGTGGAATCGTTTCCCACGCAAGAACCGATTGACGACACGCAATTGGGGGAAGATGTCTGAGGAGCCAGATACCAGATGTGTGAGGGCGTATAGCCCATGTGTGAGAGAAAAGCTCCCAAGGTACCGTACTTTGAAATAGCATCGGCGGCCGAGTGGACGCCGGAATCGTTGTCATCGGCATCCGGGCCGAGACATCCGGGGCCTACTCCGTAACTATCTCCGTCTTTATCCAGACATGTAAGCGTACTCTTGCCGAGACCGGTTTGCCCGTAAGCGCAGACAACAAATGTTATAAATAAAAAAAACGCTTTCATTACTCAAGCCACCTCAATTGGAGCTCAATTCCAAAGTTAATTCTGGTACACCGTGTGCCTTTTCGCAACGTTACCTATCGACAAGGCCGCCAGGATTAGCCAAAGTCAATCGAACATAAACGCCTATTTGCTAGACGTATCGGCTTCCTTCATAAGAACTTGATGATTTCAGCTTTTAGGCTTGAGAATAAATTAAAAAAAACTCGGATCGGTCACCGGCAAGAGCACAGCGCCCGTGCGTAAAAAAATATTTTCCCAAGAAAGCTCCTAAGGCCGTTAATTCTATCACGATTTATCGCCACCGATTTATTTCAAGGCGGTTTCCCGCCGCGTCGGGTTCATCTGGGCTAATCTTTGCATATGCCAGATTTCAGATACCTTAATCACGCGCGCACGATCGCCGTCCAAATAATCTGCCAACAGTTTAACCTTTGCAACCGCCGTTTAACATTGATCGCGTAGATAATCATCCGGATTGCCTCGGCGCCGAATCAAACGATGTTCTCCTTTATCGGTCCAGACTTCCGGGGGAGCCGGATGGCTGAGGAAACCAAGCGGGCTGGATGAGCGGGCATAGGCTCCGGACTGAAAAACGCCGACGAGATCCCCGACATCCGCATCGGGCAGGTTTATTCCGCGCGCCAACACATCCAGTGGAGTGCAAAGCGGCCCCACAACGTCGGCCGCTCCGCCGACCGGACAGCCGATCTTGTTGAGAACTGCCACTGGATAATTGCGCTTGATTGTTTGACCCAGATTTCCGGACGCCGCCAATTGGTGGTTCATGCCGCCATCGACAATCACGAATTTCTTCCCTCTCGAAATTTTGACGTCGGTGATGCGGGTCACGTAAATACCCGCTTCTCCTACCAGATAGCGACCCGGCTCTACGAAGAATCGCGTTCCCGAAAACCATGGGTCGCCGCGGATGGAAGCGATGAGCGCCTCCAAACCTTCCCGCAGCTTTCCCTCGTCGAGGCTTCTTTCATGGGCGAAGTACGGAATCCCAAGGCCGCCACCAAAATCCAGCGTAGAAAGAGGTCTTCTCAAGATGGAGGCGGCCCGCTTGGCAATATCGAGTCCTTTTCGATATTGGCTGAGAAGGATCTCGAAATCCAGGATTTGCGTACCGATGAACACGTGAATACCGGCGATTTCCAGCTCACCAACCGACCCTAACCGGCTAAGCAGATCCTCGAAATCCTCTTCGTCAACCCCAAAGGGAGCCGGCCGTCCGCCCATTCGCATGGCTCCTCCCTCGGCCTCGCCCCCGGGATTCACACGCAATGCCACACGCGCCCGCATCCCGAGATGCCGCGCGATCGCCGCAATGCGTTCCGCCTCTCTTGGGGATTCTATATGGACTTCTCCAATCCCTTGGCTTAGAACGAATTCCAGCTCCGCCTCGGTCTTCCCGGGGCCTGCAAATACGATATTTTCTGGGGGACAACCGGCGCTTCGGGCCTGATGGAATTCACCGGCCGAGGCGATTTCCAATCCGGCCCCCTTCTCGAGGAAGCGGCTTAGAACCGCCTGACTCGGATTCGCTTTCACCGAATAGTAGATGGAGAACTCGGGCGGAAGCGTATTTCGCAGAAGCTCCCATTTCCGGTCTATCACGCTGGCGTCATAAGCAAATAAGGGTGTCCCGTAATTCGCAGCCAGTTCTGAAACGGGAATTCCACCAATCAACAGTTCACCGTTCCGAACCGCAAAATAGCGGTCTATCAGCCAGGCGTCCTGTTCCATTTCTACAGACCTTCCCTGCGACGCAGAGCCGGATAATCGACCTTGCCGCTGGTGGTCTTCGGAAGCTCATCCAGAATTTCCACCGCCTGCGGAACCATATACCGCGGCATCTTCTCAGCGCAATAGGCGATAAGCACGTCTGGATTGAATGCCTGGCTATCACGCGGCACGATGAACGCTTTAACGGTTCGTCCGAGGCACTCATCCGGAATTCCGATTGCGGTAGCCTCCTGCAACCCTTCACTTGAGAAGGGCACCTCCTCAACTTCAATTGGACTGATGGAGAAGCCGCAAGATTTGATCATGAGGTCGCGCCGGATTAGGTAATCGACATATCCCTGGAGGCACTCAGTTTAGCTTCCAAGAGATCCAAAATTCGGCGCATCACAACCAATTGACTCGCTTCCCGGGCATTGAGACGGATGTCAAATTCTCTCTCTAGCGCCATTACTAGTGTTACGTGTAGCATAGAGTCCCATTCAGGTATGCCGTCCAGCTTGGTGTCTTCGGTAATCACCAGCGAGTCGTTAAGCAACATATCCTTGAGGACGCGCTGCACCCGCTCCATTAGTTCCTGTCGAAAGTTCGCCATTTCCTTCTCCTTTTGCTCCACGTTCCCGCGAGGACGCTCCAGATCGCCGCTTGATAGACGGTGAAAAACTCGGAACGGGAGCGGAAAGATCGAGAAGCCAGCGGCTCCCACCGTTTTCCATTCCAGCGGCGGCAAATCCCAACCGTTGAAACAAGTCGGCCACTGGACGATTCTTGGGCGTCGAATAATAGTGGCCAATCAGATATCTCATACCCAAGTCGCGCGCAGCTTGGACCATCTCCAGAAAAATGAACTCCTCGAGACCACGTGAAAACACCCGACAGCTCATCGCCCAAGTATCAATTTCCAGCGTGTCGAATTTGGGGATCAATACCACAACACTCACAAGTCCGTGGTCGCCAAAACGATCCCGCAGCGAAAACCAGCGAACCCATCCCTGTGGGTCGGCCGCCATCGCCGCGAGTGCTGTCTCCGTGTGGCGCGCGGTAGTTGGGTGAAACTGGTTCGTCCGAGCGAGTAGCTGGGCCATACGGGGCAGCCTGAAGGAGTCCGGCGGCCCGCTTTCAGCTTCCATGTCCAAGTCCCGCAGAAAACTGGTTACGTCTGTGGCCAGATCGCGGCTTGCTTCGCGTTGGGCGTTCTCAAGGTAAAGACGCGTCCGCGCGGTGTCTTCTTCCGAGAAAGATGATGCCTCAAAGTATCGGCCAGTTGCCAGCGCCGACACATATTCCGCAGGATCGGTCGGCATTTCCGGTACCGCCACCTCGGGAAGGAGGGACCGTACCAGCTCCCGTTCCGCGGGGTTGTCGTCCACAAAAACCAACGCCTCCAATCCTATGTTGAGGCATGTCGCGATCTCTCGCAGGTTGTCGACTTTACTTCGCCAGTTCGCCCGGAAAACAACGATATCCTGAAGACGCAGACGCATGGCAGGATGCGTTAGAAACGGCTCACGCGCCACCGCGTCCTCATTCTTACTGCACACGGCAAGCAGAATGCCACGAGCCATCAGGCTTTTCAAATAATCCTGGAATGCCTGGAAAGCCTCGCCTTCAGGATCGTGCCCCAAGCGAATGCCCGTCAAACCGTCATCCCCGATGACACCGCCCCATAAGGTATTATCGAGGTCTAGAACAACGCATTTCTTCGCAGTACCCCTTGTGGCGCCCAGAAACCTTGCCGCCTGGAAGGCCACTAGACCAAACGCATCGGGGGCAAATGGTTGTTTTGATTGATGCCAGTGCCGATCTTCATGCCACCTGGATAATCCAAATAGGCAAGCGGCATGGTCCAGGTCGAACACTGAGACATTGTCCTCATATGCAGCTTCGGCCAAAACCAAATTGAGACGTCGGATCAGATTGGCTAGACTCCAAGGCACGCCTCCATCGTAGTTGCCAAAAACGCGAACGCTGGGAGCTTCAAAATTGCTCTGGACGATCGAAACCGGCGCATTAGCTCGCAGGCGCCTCCACAAGCCCCGCCATTCCGAAGCTATGGCATTGACCGCCGCTTCGCAGGTGCTCAACGGTGCGCCATAGTCGACCGTGGCAACAACATCGCGGCCTGTGGCGAAAAGCCAGATAACGTCAGGGTGGAACGCGTAGAGTTCGCTATTGGGATCGAGAAGCTCCTGGCGGAAAGCGCTGTAAGGAGCCAGATATACTGCTGGGCGAAACCCTTCCAGCGCCAACCAGAAGCTAAGGAGCTCAGCAAAGTGGCCGAGCGTGCCATTGCCGAGAACAGCAATTCGCAACGGACGAAGACCTGGTATTTTCGGGAGAATTTTCTGCAAACGTCTCGCCCAAACTGCTTGTTGAGGGAATGGAGCCGCGGGATGAGAAGCACGGCGCAACGCAGCCAACATCTCCATCGCTCCAGTGTCGGAAGCAAGAACCGCTGCATCGGCGGACGATGGCGATTTAACTAGATGATCTGTCATGACGTTCGCTCTCTCGCAAAAGAACCTAGCAGCCCAGCAAGCAATGGCGCAGGATGTTCGGCAGATATTGGCGACAGTGTAGCGGTCTGGTCCGTTTCCAATCGAGGTAATCGTGGCGCAGCAAAATGAATATGTGGGTACTTGCGTGCCAAATCCGCGGCAAGATATTCCATCGCCTGTTTCGCCATTATGTAACCAGTCATATCCTCAGGCCGACTGTCCACGGCAATCGATGAAGGCAGCCACACGCACCGTAAGGCGCCCTCATTGGAGGGACCGGCCAGAGTCTCAAACAGGCGTGCGACACCCCCTATATAAATATCGGCAAATTGGATAAATAAAGAATAAATAAAATGCTTGTTTTCCGTAAAAATCGGCGGCGTCGCGAAATAATACAGATCCGTTATGCGGAGACCCCTGGATAAGGCGGCCAATAGATCGGCGGGTTTCTCGTCTCCGGCATCAAAGCGCAGGATGTGGGTGCGAACGCCGCTAGCCAGCAACTCCGCCTTGACCCGATCCGCATCCTCGGCGCCTTGCCGATATGTCAGAGTAACCTCCGCCCCTCCCGCACCCATTAACTTGGCGCAGACTTCCCCCAAGCCGCGGCTCCCGCCAACTACCAAAGCTTGTCGACCAGCGAAGGTGTCCGGCTCTACGAGCGCCTGCATCTCCGAAAACGACGACTGCTGCGTCGGGTTTGGACGGACGAACGCCTCCAGTCGTCCTGACATGCCAGGCGATGAAACAGCAATGGCGCAAAAACGCCGTTCCCGAGAAAAGCATTCAGTTTTGTAGTAAAACTCACCACTAGCCTCCGGCGGAGGTTCCACAAAACTAAGGCTGAAGCTCGCGAAAATGGAGTTGCGGCCGGGCAACAGCATTCCGACTACATAAGTTGTGCCCAGTAGCGTAGCGAGTTGCAAAGCTGGAAGTCCGGCCGACAATCTGGGAAAGAGGTTCGACGCAGCCGCTTGGTTTAGAAACAGCGGAAACGCGCCGCTCCTCTCGGCGATTTCGACATCCGAAAGGCTCTCGCAAGTTAGCCCAGGTATGGCTGTATGTAAGGGAGTATGATCGCTCAGCCCGTTACCTCTCCATTTGGCATGGACCTTTGCAACGAGGCGATCATGCACATCAGTAACGTTGAAGATCGTCTCGCGGTATAGCGACCCAATTACGTTATCTCGGCCGGTATTAACCTCGAAATTCACCGGCTCTCCCGGATGCGTCGCGGAGAAAAAGCGGGCGTCCAAGCGAACCAACCGCCCCACGTTAATCTGGGCTTGTGCGTAGGTTTCCAAGCCTCGCAACAGCAAGTGGACGCCATGGGTAACTGCACCGCCAAACAAGAGTCTACGGGCGTACCGTGGGTCCATATGCAGGGGATTATGGTCGCCCGATAACCCTGCGAAAGCCTCGTGTTCGTCTTGAGTTACGACGTGAGAAGACCTGGGCAATCCCACGCTCATACAAAACAGACAATCCCGCGATCTCGTAACGCCAACAGCTCGGTCGCTAGAGCCGGCCAGGCGTAGAAGCAAAGCGGAACCCCATGAAATTGAAGGGCGCGCATGGCGCCCGGCCCCAGATTCTTGCCGATCAAAGCATCCTGATTGATTTGCCCTTCGGGACGTCGATAAAATGGCCGCAGGATTTCTTTGCCGTTGGCGTCTTGCAGCAAGCAATCAAAGGGGCCCTCATGTGCCGGTGTAGGGAATTTCTCCGGCTCGATGTCCTCCACCC
Source organism: Bryobacterales bacterium (assembly GCA_963763545.1). Taxonomy (GTDB): domain Bacteria; phylum Acidobacteriota; class Terriglobia; order Bryobacterales; family Bryobacteraceae; genus PALSA-243. Next base: position 3,950 of record CAVXPE010000005.1, on the reverse strand, counting down.
AATGAACGAAAGAATGGAAACCCGGCCGCATACCTAGACAAAGCGACTTCGCACCATTCAATCGGACAATTCGATCGAACGGAGAAGTGCGGACCGTCCGCATAGACGCATTCCTCATGGCCAACCAAGAGTTCCGCAGCGTGCGGGCCTAAACCGCAAATGGAGTGCCTCGGGTGGAGGCTCCGAATGACGCCTTCCTCCCTTCGAAACAATTCGGGAAGTATCCCTGTATACGTAGGTTCGCGGAGAACGTCGAACGGGCGGCAGGGCGTCTCCCGCATGTTCGTTGTGTACGCGGGCATCAGAAGTGTTCCAGATGGCCCCACCAGTTCGCGCAAGCCGTTTAACAATTCGTAAGGCGTTCCGTCGTATGTTAATAAGTCATCATACGAACATTGCACAAATAAGACGCAGCCCTCTTGCACACCCGCAGTGCGGCAAACTTTCACCAGTTCCTGTGCACCAAACGTACCGTGTCTTCCGATCATCCGCTGGCGCAAAGCTGCACGCTGCCGCTTGCGCCATAGATTACGCCTGCGCCTAATCCAGCCGACGCTATTGGCAGGCAGCCAGCTCTTCGCATTCTGAACCAATCGAACCGCAAACCTTGAAAACACGTTTCCCATAGAATAGCGCTTTTCATCCTCGGACGGTTGACCGTTCCGTTACCGCGCCGAGGTTTCGCACGCCTAGTTCGCGCTTTACGATTAACGAATTGGCACGGTTACAACCGTATGCGAACTTGCATCGCGGATCGGGCCACAAATATCACTGTTGAACGCTCGGGAAGATGCGCAGCAGCCGATGCTAAGCGCCATGCCGTCAGCTCATGTGAGGCCCATCGTCGATCGTCGCCAGCATTGTTTCGCTCCAACCCTGCATACTTTACGGGAGCCATTTCGAGCGTTTTTAGAAGGCTCTCAGACTCATGTATGGTATAGTGACCTGTTTGCAGGCCGATGGCAAGAAGGCAACTCTTTACATCTTGCGGGAGTTGGGTCGTCGCGCCGGGGCCATGCCTGACTGGATCGCGAAATGGAGAGTATACTTCCAGAACGGTAGCGTGGCTCTGTATCCACAGCCTCATTCCTTGGCTCGGCTAGTCTTTCCGTTCTATCCCTTTAAAATCTCGCGTTTTCAGCAATTCCGGGATGCACTGCCTTGCCGGTTCGCGTGGATGAGCAATCCCAGTAGTGAGTTGATCGAGCGCACCCCCGACTTCGTCGTCCTGTTCGACGATCACGCCCAGGGGGGCCAACCGCTATTTGCCGAGACAGATCCCAATACCTTGGAATGCCGGGCCGACATCCTAACCGCAGCCTTGTGGACGCTGGCCCGGGCGGAAGAATCCGTTCCGGGTCCCTCGGATTCCCATGCCCGCTTTCCCGCATCGGGATCCATTGCTTTTCGTTTCGGAGTTCTTGAACGCCCTATTGTAGACGAATATGCGCTAGCTTTTCGCCAGGCGCTCTTGCGCCTGATACCCACCTGGACGCCGACGGTCTCTCCCTTGCGGCTGAAGCTCAGCCACGATATCGATCTCGTGGGGCTTCCCCCTAGCCTGCGCAGCACTATAGGGCATATTTATCCCCGCCGCGTCCCGCGAGCATTTCTCCGCGACGTTCAATCCCTTCTGGGCATGGGCCGCCCCGCGTACTTGCACGCCGTGCTTGAAACGGCGCGTATCTCGCGGAATGGCGGGTACGATTCGGCCTTCTATTGGAAGTCATCCGCGCGGACACAATGGGATAGTGGCTATGATCCGGAACATCCGCGAGTCCGTTCGGTCATTGATGGTCTTATCAAGCAGGGTTTCGAGATGGGCGTGCATCCGGCCTACGGTACCTTTGCTAACGCTCCGCAATTGGAAGAGGAAGTGGCCCGACTCCGACGCGTACTGGGGTCTGGTCCAGTTGGCGGGAGACAGCACTTTCTACGGTGGCGGCCATCCATGTGGTCAACGTGGGAAAAGGCGGGCCTCGCTTACGACAGCTCAGTCGGGTTTGCCGACGCTATGGGATTCAGGGCCGGCACCGCTCTACCGTACCATCCCTGGCTAATCGAGGAGGACCGCGAATCGGTGCTCCTCGAGATTCCCTTGATCGCAATGGACTGTACGCCAGTCGTATACATGCGACTTGCTACGAAGGATACGTTGGATCGAATCACCAAATTGGTCCGCCGCTGCGAGGAGGTAGGAGGAGTGTTTACACTACTCTGGCATAACTCAAGCGTAATTGAACCCCCGTACGCATCCCTCTACCCCCATATTCTTTCCCTATTCCCTTCGAGTGCGCCCTACAATTGGAAGGCCGACCTTGCATCCTGGCCCCTCCCGCGGATGGTGGATGACAGTCTGAGCCAACAGTTGTAACGCAGCATATAGCGAGTTCTCAGACACGCATCGACAACTCCCTGTTCTGCGCCGCAAGATAGCGGGGGATCCGGAGATCAGTCACGTTGTGATGCCAAATTATTGAGTACGCTGCTCCTGAATCCCTAATCACGCGTTCCAGGTTGCGCTTAAATAACTTATAACAGAGTAGTGACTACAGACCTTCCCTGCGACGCAGAGCCGGATAATCGACCTTGCCGCTGGTGGTCTTCGGAAGCTCATCCAGAATTTCCATCGCCTGCGGAACCATATACCGCGGCATCTTCTCAGCGCAATAGGCGATGAGCGCGTCTGGATTTAATGCCTGGCCATCACGCGGCACGATAAAGGCTTTGATCTTCTGCCCTAGTGCATCGTCCGGGATTCCGATCACCGCAGCCTGCCTCAACCCGCCGCTTTGGAAGAGCACCTCCTCGATCTCGGTCGGACTGATCCGGAATCCGGAGGACTTAATCATTGCGTCGCGGCGGCCGACAAAGTATAGAAATCCCTCCTCGTCCATCTTCACCAGGTCGCCCGAATAGCAGACCCTTTCGCAATCTCCTAATTCTGGCGGCAGCAGAGGATCGGACGCAGCGCCAATTCGGTGTCCTCCGGGCGGCCCCAGTAACCCATGGAAACTGTGGGACCGCGATGCACCAGTTCTCCGACCTCACCCGGCTTGCACAGTGGCCGTGCTCATCGAGACCAGAATCTCGGTATCGGGAATCGCCTTCCCCATCGAGGTAGGCCGGCGGTCGACCTCCGAGGGAGGCAGGTACGTGGAACGAAACGCCTCCGTCAGGCCGTACATCAGGAATACCTTGGTTGTCGGAAGCGCTTTCCGCAAAATGGCCAGCACTGCCTGCGGCATCGCGCCGCCGGTGTTGGTGATGTAGCGCAAATCGGGAAGCGGCTGCTTTGCAGACCGGAGTTCGGCTGCGCAAGGCAGCTCCAGAGCGTGGGCACGCCGGCCAGTCCGGTGATACGCTCCTTCAGAAGCGTCTGAACAATGTCGCGCGCGAAACGAAATTGATGAGGACGATCGTTGCCCCTGATGAAATGCCGTCATCAACTGGTTCAGGCCGGCATCGAAGCTGAATGGCAGGACCGCCAGGATGCGCTCGGCGGAAGCGATCTCGAGGTAAGTCGAGACGATGGTGCTGCCGGCCATGACGTTGGCATGGCTCAACATCACTCCCTTGGGTTTGCCGGTCGAGCCGGACGTGTAAAGAATGGCGGCCAGGTCCTTACTGATGGACTCCTCGCGGCGATCCGGCGGAGTCGCTGTACAAGGTCTTCCAGGGATGACGGGAAAGCGACTCGGCTGGCGCCTCCTCCTCTTTCCCGCCAGCGCGACAAATTCGAGTGACGGAACCCGTGGAAGAAACTGGTTAGCCGGAAAACCGGGCCGGCCCGCGTGATCAGCCCCTTCATGCCGCAGTCCGCGGCGATGTGCGCGACCTGCTCGGAAACAACTGCCCAGTTAATCGGAACGAACACACAGCCGGCTTTGGAGATGGCGAATATCGAGAGCACCTGCTCAACCGATGCCTCCAGATAGATGCCAATCTGA
>CAVXPE010000004.1:0-76701 GCA_963763545.1 Bryobacterales bacterium | reverse complement strand
GTCACAGGAGGCTCTTGCAAAACTCGCCGGGCCTGCAGAAATAGAGTGGCGCCTCCCGCCGCACGGCGCGACGAAAGTAGGAACAATTTCAAGTCTGACTTGTTGGGGTAGAGGGTTGGAGTAAGTTAAACTGTTGTTCGCCAAAACATAAGAGTAACTACAAACCCAACCCCATATGCAGCTTACCCCACGCTACTTTTTATTGCAATTCGCTCATTGCCTGCAGCAAAGCATGTTCGCTCTGGAGCCGGACCTGGGCCCCCTGCCATCGCAATTAGAATTGCTGGCGGCCATCCTGTCGATGGCGCCTCTCGAGCGACTCCTCTCCGCCCGGCGCGCCCTCACCGGCCGTCCAGCCAAAGACCGGGCCGCCCTAGCCACGGCTTTTATCGCCAAAGCCATTCTCAACCTGGGCACGACGCGCGATCTGATCGCCCGCCTTAAGGTCGATGAACCCCTAAGGCGGCTTTGTGGGTGGAGCAGCGCGAGCAAACTACCGCATGAGGCGAAGTTCTCACGCGCCTTCGCCGAGTTCGCCGCTACCGAGTTGCCGCAGCAGTTACACGCAGCCGTAATCGAACTGACGCTGAAAGACCAGTTGATGGGGCACGTCGCTCACGATGCCACCGCAATCCCGCTGCGCGAACGCTATCCCGACTCGGCCAAGGCGATGAAGCAGGCGAAGGCGAAAAAGAAGGGGAAGAAGAGCAGGAAAGGCAAGCACGCCAGAGCCAAAGCCGCCGAACGCGGAACGCGGATTCAACGGCAGCGGCATCAAACTTTAGAGAAGATGCTGCACGAGTTGCCGCAGAACTGCGATTGCGGAGCCAAGATCGGCAGCCAGGGCTTTAAGGATGGCTGGCGCGGAGTCAAGCTCCACCTGAGCGTGGCCGATGGACAGATCCCGGTGGGAGCGGTGTTGACCAGCGCCAGCGTGCATGACTCGCAGGTGGCGATCCCCCTCATGGAAATCACGAGCCGGCGCATCTGTTACTGCTATGACCTACTGGACTCGGCGTACGATGCGGAGGCGATCCACGGTTACAGCCTGCATTTGAACCACGTGCCGATTATCGCGCCGCATTCACGACGAGCGACGACCAAGAAACCGATCGAGCTGCAAGAGGTTTTCCCCGGCAAACTGATGCCGCAACTGAGCCCAGCGCAAGCCGAGCGATACAAACTACGCACGATGAGCGAGCGAGTGAACGCGCGGCTGAAGGATGAGTTTGGAGCCAGGCAGATTCGGGTGAGAGGAGCCGTGAAGGTGATGGCGCACCTGATGTTCGGAGTACTGGCGCTGACGGTCGACCAATGGCTTCGCTTAGCGGCGCCCAGTTAAAACAGCCGATCCGAGAATAATCAAAACCGAATCAGTTAGATAACTCGAGCCGAGGCGAGCGGAGCCGTGCTCCGATACATAGTCTAAGTGGGTTAGCTCAGGCCACTATCTGGTTCACTCGACTTATCAGAACACAAAAATAGGCGAACATAAGCCGAAGAGCATCCTGAAAGTCACTTGTCAAGGCCCTGAGAGGCGAGTTCTGCAAGTGGGTCACAGATTTTCGAAATAAATTTTCGACTCAATCTCTTCAATAACTTACACTCGATTTCGAGCCCGTCCCGCACCCCGAAATTTGGTGCCCGCTTGCTACTCTGAAATTGAAAAGGGCTGTCTCACGCGCCTCGCGCGTCAGGCAGCCCTTTCATTTTTGATACCAACAGGAGATAACGAAATGTCCACCCCAGCTCAAATCGCCGCCAATCAGGCGAATTCTCGCCTCTCGACCGGCGCCACCACCGAAGCCGGTAAGAAAATCGTCAGCCAAAATTCTTGGAAACACGGACTCTGCGCCAAGCTCCACATCGCCCCGCCCGGCGAGGAAGACGCCCTCGAAGAGCACGTCGCAGGCTACCTTCAAGCCTATGCCCCGGTCGGCCTACCTGAGCGGGATCTGGTCCGCAATATCGCCGAAAACCATTTCAGACTGCAGCGCGCTCACGCGCTCGAGCACGCACTTTTTACCGAAATCATGTTGGAGCAATCGGCCAACGTCGATTCCGCGTCCGCCGACGAAACCTGGGCGGAAAAGACCAGAGAACTGAAAAACATCACCGTCCAAGCCGGACGCATTCAACGCGCCATCGAAAAGAGCACCGCCGCCTTGAACGCCATGCAGGCCAATCGCAAATCGGCCTACTCCAAGGCGGAGGCAGAAGCCATCCTACTCACCCAACTCGCACACGCCAAAGGCCAAACTGTGGACGCAGCGAAAGACTTCCCGTCCCCCGAACTCTGCGGTGGCTTTGTTTATTCACTGCCCGAAATCGCTCGCCTCATCGGTCGCGCCGCCCGCCTGGCGGAGGCCAACGCCCGCTTCCTGGTTGCTTCGTAGGACAGGCTTCCAGCCTGTCCAGCTAGTTACCACGTAGTCCTGTTCCAGCAGCAAGGCGCCGCCATCCCTCGCCGCAAGGTGTTCGGAGCCCCGGCCCACAGATCTTTGACAACCTGTCCAAGACCACGCGCTCTTCCGCCCGTAGTGTGCCGGGTGGGGCAGGCGTCCTACGCCTGCCCGCGAGGCCCGCTACTCGTACCGCAGCGCCTCAGTCGGATTCAAATGCGCCGCGCGGTTCGCCGGCAGAATGCCGAACACCAATCCCACCAGGCACGAAACCCCGAATGCCACCACCACGGCAATCGGTGAAATAGGAATCTTTACATCGGCGAAGAAACCGGCGCTCAACGGAATCGCGACGCCCACAAAGATACCGATCATGCCACCGGTGAGGCTCACGATCATAGCTTCCGTGAGAAATTGCAGTTGAATATCGCGCGCCGAGGCGCCTACCGCCAGGCGGACGCCGATCTCGCGCGTTCTCTCGGTAACCGTCACCAGCATGATGTTCATGATTCCGATGCCGGAGATAATCAGCGTAATGGCGGAAACCAGCACCAACACGGCGGAAAGAATCAGCGAGATGTTCTGCGCCGCGTTCAAGATGGCGGTGAGAGTATCCACGCGATAACGCGCGCCGGGGCGATGGCGGCCCTCCACGATCTGCTGCACCCGTATCGCCACGCGGTCCACGGCGCCGGGCGATCGCACCTGCACGTACATTGGGTCGATGCGCTCCACCGGCGTGAAATAGCGCAGCACCGTGATGGGGAGCAAGATGGTTTCGCGCTCCACTTCCGATTGGCCGAAGGTCTCCACCTTCTCATGAAACGTTCCGATAACGGTGAACTGCAGGCCGTATAGACGAATCGTTTGATTCACCGCTGCGCCGCGCGCGCCGAACATTCGCTCCGCCAGCAGGTCGGTCAGCAGCGCCACCTTCTGCCGCTGCGAGACGTCGCTGGGATCGAGAAAACGGCCGCTGCTGATCACGATGTTGCGCACCGCGGCGTAGTCTTCATCCGTTCCGATCACCTTGACGTCCTGCTGCTTGCCCGCGATCAGCATCTGGTCGAAGTTGGTCATCACGCCCGTAGCCGCCACGATATCGGCGCGCAGTTCGTTGCGGATGGCGGCGATGTCGGCCATCTTGATGTAATCGGCGTCGGCCGAGGGCGTCGTCGGACCGCCGGTCACATAATAGGCGAAGATGATGTTCGAGCCGATGCCTTCGATCTGTTCCAGAATGAAATCGCGGCTGGTCAACGAAATGGTGACCACCAGAATCACCGAAGCGGTTCCGATCACCATGCCAAGGCCCGTAAGTAGCGAGCGTACCGGGTTGGCGCGCAGCGCCTGAAAGCTGAAAGCGATGGATTCGCCGAAGAGCATTCGGACTTAGCCGCCGCTTGCCTGACGCAGTAGCTTCTGCGCGTCGGCGCGCGGGGGATCGTCGGGAGTGAGGTTGCTCGATAGGTACTGTTCCAGCAGCCGGCGAGCCACGTCCAGGTGGCGGTTACTCTTGATGTAGAGATCCGCTTTGGCGTAGATCAGCCGCGGCGTATTCGGCGCGATTTGCTCGGCTGCATCGATAGCCTTGTCGGAATCCTGGTAGCGGCCTTGCCGGGTCAACAGCCTGGCGAGTTCGATCAACTTACCGATCTGCCGTGGCGCTGCGGCTGCGGCGCGGCGAAGCTCCATCTCTGCGGCGCCATATTCCTTGCGCTTCTCCGCGAGCTTGGCCTGCGCCCAAAAGCCTTCAGCCGGATTCAGTTCCGCCATACGCGTCGCAAGAGCTTGCGCTTTATCGAAACCGCCGCCCAGAAATCCGGGCGCTTCCAGATAGTATTCGAACAGATCGTTCATCGCTTCCAGATTCTTGGGATCCAGTTCGACGGCCTTTTCGAAGTAACGGTGAGCCTTGGAGGCGTGGCCGGGCGCCATGAACGGGTTCGAAGTCTCCGCGCGGCGTCCATAAGCCCGGCCGAGCCACAGCGCGTAATCGGAATCCGCGGGTGCGGCTGCCAATGCCTTCTCGAGCGACTCGGTGGCCCTTTTATAGTCCGTCAGCATGTAATAGTTTTCGCCCATCAGCGCAAAAACCGCTGCGTCTTTGGACGGAATAGATTGCAGGATCTTCAGTGACCGATCGAAGTCGGTAGCGTTGTACAGGCGCCGCGCCTGTTCCAACTCCGGCTCCGCCGCAAACGCCAACGCGGCGAAGCACATCAATGGCCAAACCTTCTTCAAGATCTTTCTCAACATTGAATCTCACTCGTTAGATGACATCTCATTGTGCGAGGTTTCACGTCGCCGACGGTAGCCCCCAAGATGGTCTGACCAGGACCCCAAATGCGCTATTTCAGAGCCCGATATAGTACTTTAGTTTGGTTGCCAAAACGCCCCCGTGTCGCCAACAACTGCTTATTTATCAGGCGCCCATTGGCGTTTTGGCAGACCCTAGACGCGCAAGTCGTAACCAAGTTCTTGCATCTTGGTAATGATGTGGTCTCGAACCCGGCCCATCTCTTCGGTAGATAGCGTCCGCTCGCTCGATCCGAGGGTCACGCGGAACGAGACGCTTTTGCGCCCTTCCTCGAGCGGCGGCCCCGAATACTGCCGGACGAATTCCACCGATTCGAGCAGCGGACCAGTCGCCGCCGCAATGCGCGATTGCAGTTCGCCGGCAAGCTCCCGCAAGCCGCAGATCACCGAGAGATCGAACGCGCTCGAAGGATAGCGGCGCACCGGCGCATATTTCACTAGTGCCGTCGCGCGCAACTCGCGCACTGCCGCGAGATCGAGATCCAACACCGCGGCCCGTCCAGATTCCACTAGCGCCGGGATGCAATTCGAAGAGCCGGCCCACTGCCCGGCCGCGCCATTCCATTGCCGCCGCGCGCGCAGGATGTTCGAAGCCCCGCGCGTCCACGGGCTTCGCCTCCACGCCTGGCATGAGGCACTCGGCCGCGCGCTTCAATTCGAACAGGCTTTGCGATCCGTCGCCGTGCCGTTCGTAAATTGCGGCCGCCAGATGCGGAACCTCCTCCGGCAACCCGGCGGCGCTCTTGTGGATCTCGAGCCCCAGTTCAAAGAGGCGGAACGAATCTTTGTGCTTGGCGTTCCCCAGAATGTTCTTCCAGACGCCGGGAAGCAGCGACGCGCGCATCAGTTCCTGATCGGAGGCGATGGGGTTGGCGACGCGCACATGCGCGCTAGGCTCGAAGCCGAAAGCGCGCGCCGCCCCCTCGCCGATAAAGGAATAGTTGTAGACCTCCGTGAATCCCAGATCCACGAAGAGGTCGCGCGCTTCGTGCTGGAACCCGCGCTCCGGATTTTCCGGCGGCACGGTAGCGGCCACCAGCGGCGCGACAGGCGCGATGGAATCGTAGCCGATCATGCGCCCCACCTCTTCCACAAGATCGTCGCGCATCGAGATGTCCTTGGTGGCGCGCCACGAAGGCACGGTCACGGAGAAGACCCCCGGGCGCGGTTCAGCCACGCCAAATTCGAGGCGCTCCAGAATCGCGCGTACCTCTTCGGCGGGAACGGCGCGGCCCAGTTTGCGCGCCAGCCAATCGAGGGCCAATTCGATGGGCAGGGGCGCGGCGATCTCCTTGCGGCAATCGGCCACGCCGCCCACGATGCGCATCCCCGGCGAGCTTTCACGCAGAATCTCGACGGCACGCGCAAGCCCCCGTACGGTGTTGGCGGGGTCTTGCGATTTCTCGAAGCGAATCGAGGCGTCGGTGCGCAGCTTGATCGCGGCCGAAGTTCGGCGGACGGAAGCCGCCTGGAAGGTGGCGCTCTCCAGCACGATGCGAGTCGTCGCTCCGCCGATCGAGCTTTCCATTCCGCCGATCACGCCGGCCAGTCCAATCGCACCCTCCGCGTCGGCGATCACCAGGTTCGAAGCATCCAGCGTGTAGGTCTCGCCGTTGAGTGCGTGGAACGCTTCTTCGGAACGCGCGGAGCGGACAAAGATGGTATCGCCGCTCAGCTTATCCGCATCGAAGGCGTGCATCGGCTGCGCCAGTTCGGCCATCACGAAGTTGGTCGTATCGACCACATTATTGATGGAGTTCAGGCCGATTGCATACAGGCGCTGCTGCAGCCAAAGCGGCGAGGGGCCGACAGTGATGTTTTCGATAGCGAGGCGCGGTATACCGCGGGCAGAGATCGAAATTCTCGATGCTGACCTTTACGCCGGGCGCGGCTTGCGGCAGGAGGTCAAGCTTCGCCGGATCCTTGAGCTTGCCTCCCGCGATAGCGGCAACCTCGCGGGCCATGCCGTGATGTCCCCACAAGTCGGGCCGGTGAGTGATCGACTTGTTATCGATTTCGATGACGAAATCGGCGGCGCATCCCGGCATTGGATCGCCGAGCGCCCCTTCAAGCTCTAGGATTCCCTCATGATCGCGGCTGATGCCGAGTTCGGCGGCGCTCGCCAGCATGCCGTCGCTTTCGACGCCCGCGATGGTCTTCTTGCCGATGGCGGCGTAAACCGTGACAATCCCGGGCCGGCAGTTCTTCGCGCCACAGACCACTGTCTTGCGTCCTTGGCGTCCCACATCCACGACGGCTTTGACGTTATGCGATTCCGCGATCGGCTCCACCGATTCCACGCGCGCGAGGCAAGCGCAGTCGAGCAGTTCGCCGACGGGCTCGATCCCTTCGCACTCGGCGGTCTTAAGGGTGATAAGACGCTCGAGCGCCGCAGCGGGGAGATCGAGGCCGTCGACCAGTTCGCGAATCCAGTTATATGAGAATTTCAATAAGTCCTCAAGCTTGTTTTCGACGCAGAGACGCTGAGACGCAGAGATAAACCCCGAGCAAGCCTTTTCTTTATCCCTCTCTGCGTCTCTGCATCGAATTGAAAGGCCGCTCTACACTCAAAACTGCTCCAGAAACCGCAAATCTCCGCCCTGCAATTGGCGGATATCGCCAATCCCGTAGCGCATCATCACAAGACGCGTCAGTCCCAATCCGAAGGCGAACCCGTTCCACTCATTAGGGTCGATGCCGCTGATCCGCAGCACGTTCGGGTTCACCAGCCCGCACGGCAGGAGCTCCACCCATCCGCTCTGCTTGCACACGGCGCATCCCGGGCCGCCGCAGATCAGGCACTGAATATCCAATTCGAATCCGGGTTCGACAAACGGGAAATAGCCCGGCCGCAAGCGGACCGTAACTTCGCGATGAAAGATAGCGCCCAGCAGCGTCTTCATGAAATAGATGAGATTCGCCACGCTCACGTCGCGATCGATCATCATTCCTTCGAGCTGATAAAACGTATGCTCATGCGACGCATCCACGCTCTCATTGCGGAACACGCGGCCGGGCGCAATCATCCGTAACGGTGGACCCAGCCGCTCCATTCCGCGGACCTGCACCGGCGAAGTGTGCGTGCGGAGCAGGTTGCCGCCCTCGAGCCAGAACGTATCCTGCATGTCGCGCGCGGGGTGATCAGCCGGAATATTCAGCGCATCGAAGTTGTGATATTCGGTTTCCACCTCGGGCCCGTCGAGCACCGCAAACCCCAGCGATTGAAACAGCCGCTCAAGCTCGCGCTGGATGCGGGTTATCGGATGCAAATGCCCGCGGCGCGGTCCGGCGCCGGCAAAGTCAGATCGAGCCATTCGGCGTCGAGGCGCGCGTTCAAAGCGGCGGATTCGAACGCGGTCTTCTTGGCCTCGATTGCGCCCTCGATCTTCTGCTTCGCCGCATTGAGGGCCTTGCCCGAACGGGCGCGGTCTTCAGGCGCGAGTTTGCCCATCTCTTTGCTGACGAGAGTGAGCGCGCCCTTGCGGCCAAGCGCTTCCACACGCGCCGATTCGAGTTCCTCCAGCGTGGCGGCGGAAGCGATCCGCGCCAGGAAAAGGCTCTCCTGCTGCTGTATGGAATCGTCTAACATGTGGTGAATTGGCTATTGTAACAGGGGCGCCGCTAGCGGCGTCACTTCGCGACCGCGGCGCGGTTGGCTTCCATCAGCGCCGATTGATTCAGGTATTGAGAGAAATCGCGATCCGGCGCCTTGACCCCTCCCGCGAACGCCGCGATTGCGCCGCGTTCGTCGCCTTTGGCAAGCAGCAGGATGCCCTTCGAGTAATACAACACGCCTTTCGATTGGCCGGCCGCTTCCAACGCGCGGGCGATCTTGTCGAGCAAGGGTTGCAAATCGGTTGCCTTGCTCAGATTCTGTGCCGCCACGGCGGCAAATGCGAAATCGGGAGACGTAACATCGGGCGTCATTTTAGCGACGCTGGCCCACCGGCGCCTCGCGTCTTTCGAAAGACCGCAGAGCGATTCCACGGCGCCGAGATAATATTGAAAACGAGCGCCCTTCATAAACTGGTCGAACCCCTGCAGCGTAAACGGCAGATCCTTGTTCTCGCCGCCGATGCGGTCCAACTCGGTCCGCGTCGTGGCGCAATCCTTCTTCGCGGCGCTTCGTCGCAGCACTTGCAGTTGTACTTCGATGTAAGCCTGCCGCACAATCGCCGGCTGCTTCTCCTCGGGAAAATTCCGCGCGTTGAACGAGTCGGTAGCGGGCTCCCCCTCGGCCGTCGCGGCAAGCGCCATCATGGCGATTTCGGTGGGCTTCCCGACCTTTAACGCAGGCGCGCTCTTGTTCGCAACTGACACGGTGGCGGTTGCCGGAGCCGCCGCCGGCGCCTTCGGCAGATGCGTCGCAGCCTCCATCGCACTCTTCAGCGCCTTGTCCGCCGGATTCATGGCCGCGCCCTCTTGCAAGACGGCCAGCGCCTCTGGTTTCTTATCGGGAAACAGCAGCAGAGTCCGGCCAAGCAGGTAATGAATCCCGGGTAGATCTTTGCGAATCGCGAGCGCCGCCTCGAATGCATCCTTCGCCTCTGGCACCCGGTTCTCATCCAGGTAAAGCAAACCCGTGAGGAATGTCGCCGAAGCATCCTTCGAATCGCTCTCGCGCGCGGCGCCAAGCACCGCCAGCGAACTTATGCGGTGCGGAAAGACATATTCCAGCGGCTGCGAGGCGGCAACCTTGAAATCAGCCGTCCCGTCCCAGCCCAGTTTCGTCTGGCAGTAGGCGCGATAGTACGATACCAACGCGTTCGCCTGCGGCAGCGTCGCGCCCGGTTCCGTCTGATTAGCGGGAACCGCCTCGTATTGGCGGCGGAGTAACTCCAGCGCATCGGCGTAAAGCCCAAACTCGAAGTAGCAATCGACGACGTCGAGCACGCGTTCGGGATCCGCGGCGAGATCCGGCCAGAGCGCGTCATCCTTGCCGCCTAAGCGGATCGATTCAAGGCGCAGAAACGAATTCAATGGATCGAGCGCGAGCCCTTTATCTACCTGACGGCGCGCTTCTTCAACCCGCCCGGCGTGCCGCAAAAGCGCGGTTTCCAGCTCTCTCACGCGCAGCAAAGACGGTCGCCGGTCGATCGCCCTCCGGGCCAGATCGAGCGCCGCCGCGGCGTGTCCGGTGCGGGCCTCCAACGAGGCCATCTCCGCCAGCGCAGGGGGACCGAATCGCTCATCCGGCGCCGTGACCAACCAGCTTTGCCGCGCCTCGTCTTCCTTGCCCGAAAACGCCTGCGCAAGGCCCAGGTAATAACGAAGCTCCGGGTCGAGATACCACTGCTGAGCGGCCTGCGAAAGGACATTCGCCGCTTCGGCAAAACGCCGCTGGCTTACCAGCAGACGCCCCAAGGCCTTCTCTAACTGGAGGTCGTTGGCGAACTTTTTCAGCCCCACGCGATACTCCCCTTCGGCGAATCGATAGAAACTTCCGCGTTCGTTAAACTCGCCCGCGGCCAGAAAGTCGGCGATGGAATCCCGGTGTGCGCCCGGTTCCTGCGGCTTTTGCGGACCGAGCTTTACCGAAGACTGCGGAACCGCTTCACACTCGCCTTCCGTGTGGCTCATCAAAAGCTTGCCAGCCGAATCGCGCAGCTCGAACCGATAAGCCGCCATGCTTTCCGGATCGGGTAAGGTCCGCTCATAAGTCTTCGCCGGGGATAAGTTGGCATTGTCTTGCCACGCCACGGTGTTATCCCTATAAAGCGCGAGCTTCGCGCCCGCGATGGCATGCGTCACATTCAGTTGAGTTACTAGCTCGCTTCTCCCTGCCCCCGCCGTGCGCTCCAAACTCAAAATGGCGTGCTCATTCGCGCGGGAAACGCCGTTCAAATCGCGCCCCGCCATCCATAATTCGCTAAACTGACTTTGCTCGCCAGGTTGCAGAAATTCGTAAGTGGCCTGGTTTTCGAATAAGCCGGCCTGCATCTCGACATAACCCGAATTATCGTCCGAAAGATGCTCGCGCGCCCAAGTCAGTCCCGAGGCGCCCCAGTGAAATTAACTTCTTGCCCGCTACCACAGCCGGATCGGCCACATGAACCACCGCCGTGCGGTTGCTCGCGTTGTAAATCGCAAAGTACGGTTCGCGCGATCCGTAAGCAAACAGGCCGATCATCTCTTGGACGGTAGACGGTTTACTCAAATCGGTTTTCTTGTCTAGCGGCCACGGGTAAAGATCCGTGAACGCGTGGGACGCCATCACCTTAGCCGGGTAGACGAACCGAGTTTCCTCATCCAGATCGATATCCGCGTTCGCCCACCATAAGTAGGGGTGCCGCACCGAATCCGGGTTGCTCAGGGTGACGCGCTGTTCGAGGGCCGCGCTTCCGTCGCGCAGGATAAATTCCGCGAGCCAGCGCATCCCCGTGACGCGATCCGTGCCGCCAAGCCAGACCTCGGCGTGATCTTTCTCTTGCCAAAGTCCGAAGTCTACAGGCGAGACCGTATAGCGGCTGTGCGCCACCGGAAAGTTGAATTCGATTCCCATCGCCACCCAGGTGCCACGCGGCCCGACTTCGGCCTTTTTGATCGATTCGTTCGCCCTAAAAATCGGACGCCCATTGCGTTTGTCCGTGCAGGTGTAAAGGTGGCCGCCGAGATCGGGTAGGAAGCTGCAACTCAGATATTCGTTTTCCAAGTTGAGGCGCCGCCACAACTGCGGCTCGCGCGTCTTCCCGAAATTCCTGCGGCCCGTGTACGGATAATACGAACTCCCCGGGTCGAGCGCGTCGATCTTTGGATGAATATCGGGAGCACCCTCCACCCATGTGGGCAGCGTGATGGTATCCAGCCAAGCCTTCGATTGCGCGAGGGCGCACTGCGCCCCCACAGCGAGAAGCAAGGCAAGCAGGATGCGCCTCATTCGATCCCAAGCGTATCACGAGCCTTGCGGAGCTTTTCTGCGCGAGCGTGGCGAGCTTTGTCGGCGGTTCGGTTACTGTTTGACCTCGGCCTTAATCGCCTCGAGTTCTTTTCCCGCTTCCGACAGACGACCTTGCGAAGTCAGCTCCTGGTACCTCCGCAAATGCTCGGCGATACGCTGTAGCCTGGCGTCTGCGCCGCTTCCGGCCGCAAAGGGCGCCTGGGTTGCAGCGGCCGACCCAGGGGCAGTTCCACTTTGCGCCGGGCGCTGTGGCGCGCCGCCCGTCAATTGCGCCAGCGCCTCATCGTAAGTATCCGCGTAGATCAGCCGGTTGCCCACCGCCAACACCACCTTCTTCAATTGCGGCATCTTCGCCTGCGTGGCTTGGATGTAGATGGGGTCCACGTAGAGAAAGGTATTTCCCACCGGCAGCACCAGCGTCTGGCCGCGCAACACTTGCGAGCCTTGCTGGTTCCACAGCGTCAGATCTTTCGAAATGGTCTGGTCCTGATTGATGCGCGCCGCGATCTGCATCGGCCCGAAGATCAGTTCCTGCTTGGAAAGCATCAGCACCACGATTTCGCCAAGATGCGTCGCCATCGCAGCGCGCCGCCATCAGCCCGATCAGGTTGTCCTTGCCGCGCGGCGTGAACGGCGTCATCAGCAGAAACTCCGCCTGGCTCTCTCCCGGCAACGACGCCACCACATAAGTGGGAGTCACTGATTCCGATCCTCCGTTTTGTCCCGAAACGTGCCGCGCCAGATCCCACAGGTCTTCCTTGTTATAGAAGCTTTGCGGATCGAGCATGTGATAAGTGCGGTAGATCTCCGCCTGCACGCGGAACAGCACTTCGGGATAACGCGCGTGCGCCCGCAGATCCGCCGGCATTTCCGATTCGGCGCGGAACAGCTTCGGGAACAGGCGTTGGTAGGCGCCGATCAGCGGATCGTCGGGCGCGAAGATGTAGAGATGCGTTTCGCCGTCGTAGGCGTCCACCGTGGCCTTCACGGCGTTGCGGATGTAATTGACGCGCCCCAAATCTCCCAGATCGACGGCGCGCGAATTGGGATGCGCATCGGATGTCGTATAGCCATCCACCATCCACACCAGGCGGCCCGCATCGGTGATCACCAGGTAGGGGTCGGGATCCCATTCGAGGAATCCGGCCAGCTCCTGCAGGCGCTCGCGCACCCGGCGGCGAATCATCATGCGGCTGTATGGCGTGAAGTAATCGGTCAGCAGAATGTTCGGCTCGGCCTCGTTAATGGCCGCGGCGACGCGCATCGCGAACGAGATCGATGGGAAATCCGCCCTTGCCTTCGTATTTCGAGCGGACGTTATCGTCGCCCGATGGGTAATTGAACTCCGGCTGCGCGGTGTTCACGAAGACCGGCTCGTGCGTCACTTCGCCGTAATAAACTTCGGGGCGGGTGAGCGAGAGACTCTTCGTCTTCACCACCGGCGGCGCATTATCGATGAGCAGCACCGGCAAACCGTCGGATGTGATCTTACTCACCTCCGCGAGCACTAACCCATAGCCGTGCGTGTAGATGAAGGCCGGGTTGATCCAACTGGCGCGCGCGGCCGGCAACTGGCTGATATCCAGCTCGCGCGGCGCTATGAAGACCTGCCGATACTGGCCGTCTATCGTGTAGCGGTCTACGTCGATATCGTGAAACGTGTAGTAAGGGCGCAGCGCCTGAATCTGCGAGACGGTATCGTGAAAAGCCTCCACGTCCCACAGCCGGACATTGTCCAGAGTCGAACGGTTCTGCGCCACATCGATCGGCGCATCCGGCTGCGCCTTGAACTCCATCTCTTTTACGGACTGCTCGATGCGGAAGGCGGAACGAGTGGCATGTATGTGCGTCTGGATATAAGGACGCTCCAGTGAAATCTCGTTCGGCTTCACATATAGGGTGGAAACCACGGCCGGCACGACAAATCGGCGACCAACGCGAGCGCGAGAAACGCCGCCCACAGGAAGCGGCCCATCCACACCAGCACAGCCGCGGCGACGCATGCGAAAATCAGAATCCACTGCATCGGAATGCCGATATTCTGATCCACCCAATCCACGCCCACCAGAAAGCTGCCGTGCTCGTTGTACACCATCTGGTATCTCGCCAAATAAAACTTCACGGCGAACGCCAGCAGCAGCACTACCCCGGCGCCCCGCAGGAAGAGCGATTCCAGTCCGCCCTCGAGCCGCAGGAACGATGCGTCGAGCTCATGCACTCCAC
This sequence comes from Bryobacterales bacterium, assembly GCA_963763545.1. GTDB lineage: Bacteria > Acidobacteriota > Terriglobia > Bryobacterales > Bryobacteraceae > PALSA-243. Next base: position 62,859 of record CAVXPE010000004.1, on the reverse strand, counting down.
GCAACTCTTCGCATGCGATAGCGTAATTGCCACGCGCGCGCGGCGATCCAATACAGCAGAATCGCGACGATCACGACCGCCATGGCGTAGCCGCGCACCAGCTCGTAGAAGGGCAGATCGAAGAGATAAAAGGAGAGCGGCTTTTGAAACACCGCATCGATCGCGCCCGCCGCGGCGGCCTGCAAGCCACGCGAGCCGGCGAATCGCACTACAGTCCAATTGTCGATCGAGGCCGCGGCGATGAAGTATGACAGCGCAAGCAATCCCAGCGCCGCGGCCTTCGCATAGAGACCGTGGTCGCGCAACGACGCGCCCGCGAACTTAAGCGCCCGCGCGTGCGTAATCCACAATATGGCGAAAGCCAGCAGCGTCGCGCCGGCCAGCGGCGCCACGCTGTAAGTGAGCATGCCGATCCACGTTTCGAGCTGACCCAGTTCCTTCCACCACTCCACCTCGATCGCGTAAGATGCCAGCGCGCGCACTGCGATCAGTAAGAGGATAATCCCGGCAATCAATGCGATGAACCCGATGCGCGGCGCCCTAGGCGATTTGCGCCCGTATTCGATTTGGTACTGGGCCATGAACCCAAGCGTAGCACTTGCAAGCAGAGAATTAACGATTCGGGAGAGAGACGAACCGCCGCACTAGCCGTCTGCCGGAGTAGGGAATCGAATAAGTGCTCTTCATCCGAGTGTTATTCACGCTAACCTCAGTTACTTTAGCCGCCGTTGCTAACGCACAACCGGAACAGGCGTTGACGCTGAACCGACACGGCCTCGAAGCCCAGGCGCGGCGAGATTACGTCACGGCCGAGCGCGACTATCGCGGGACCGTGGAGATTTACCGCACGCTCGGCGCGCCGTATGAGCCGCATCTTGCAATCGCTTTATTCAACCTGGCGGAGACGATATGCGGAGAGGGCCGATGGCGTGAGAGTGCGGAGATATTCCGCGATTCACTCGCCGTGAGCCGCCGCGGCAACGGACCCAAACATATCCGGACGGTAGCGGCTATGAACGCCCTGGGTCATGTGGAGACGCTGCTGGCCGATTTCGATAGCGCCGAATCGCGGTTTACTGAAGCGGCCGCCATCACTCGCGAATTGTATCCGCGCGATATCCAGCTAGCCTACGCGCTCGCCGGCCTCTCCTCTATACGCCTGCGCGCCGGCCTCCCGGACCAAGCGCTGCCTTATGCCGCCGAAGCATTACGCGTCACCATCGAGGCTGAGCCCAATGAGGGTACGGAGACGGCGACCATGTATCAGAATGTGGGCCGCATTCATCGCGCCGCCGGGCATAGCGAGCTCGCATTGCCGCTGCTGCGCAAAGCGCGCACCATCTATGAGCGGGCGGCGCCGCCGAACGACCCCCGCTACGCAACCTCCCTGAGTGACGAAGGCCTGGCTTTGATGGATGACGGCAAGTTAGTCGCTGCCGAAGCCGATATGAAGCGAGCGGTCCGATTGCTGGAGCCATGCCCCGGCTGCGGCTTCCAATTGGCCATCGCCCGCAACAATCTGGGCCTGCTGCGCTTTCGTCAAAAAAAATACGCAGAGGCTGCCGATCTGTTAGGCAAGGCGCTGGAAGAAGAACAACGCTACAGTCCCGCCGACGCCGCGCAGATCAGCAAGACGAAAAGCGCGCTCGATCAAGTCCGGTCGGCGCTGCGCTAACCGCTAAGATCGCTGGTCTATTAGCGGCCTTATCGCCAGTGCGTTTTCCAACATTCATGCAACGGCCTTAAGAGTGCGACTTAATCATTTGCTATGACAAATACGATTGCTGGTTTTTTTCACACGCCCCGCGACGGAGAAGCCGCGCAAGAAGCTCTAATGGCTGCGGGATTTACGCGCGATCGAGTGAGCTTTGTCGTAGGGGACACACGCGGACACGAAACGCCTGCCCTGGGACCGTTCAAAAACGTAGAGGGTGATACGGAAATGGTGCAGGACGCCTTTCTCGGCGGCGCCGTGGGATTGTTTGTCGGCATGATAGCCGTATTTATCCCTGGCATCGGACCGTTGCTCGCGATCGGGCCGCTGGCCGGAGGGATGGCCGGCTTAACGGCGGGGGCCGGGATCGGCGGTCTCATTGGGCTGCTGAAAGATCATGGCGTCTCCGACGAGGAGGCGGATTTCTACGCCGAGGGCGTTCGCCGTGGCGGCGCACTGGTTACCGTGCAGTACAGTTACGCCGATGAAGAAAAACGGGCGCGGGAAATCATGCTACACCATGGCGCGATCCAGACTGAAGAGCTTGTCGGGGCCGTGGGTTAGCCCGTTCCCCTTCAACGACGCCCGAGGAAGACGCGCCTGAGCAGCCCGCCTGCGGCGGCCCAAAGCCGCTCGCGGGCGGCGATTTTTCTGTATCCGGCATTCTCGTATGCGGCCCGCCCGGCTTCGTACTCCCGTGAGCTAGAATAAGCTTGCGCAATTCAGATCCATTACAATGCAAACGAAAATCCGGTCTACGACCGTGCTTTGCGTACGCCGCGACGGCAAGGTGGTCATGGCGGGCGACGGACAGGTAACGTTAGGCCACGAAGTAATCAAGGGCACCGCCCGTAAGCTGCGGCGTCTATATAACGACAAAATTGTCGCGGGATTCGCCGGATCGACAGCCGACGCCTTCGCGCTCTTTTCGCGCTTCGAATCGAAGCTGGAGCAATTCAACGGCAACCTTCCACGCTCCGTGGTCGAACTCGCCAAGGAGTGGCGTACCGACCGTGTGCTGCGGCATCTGGAAGCGCTGTTGCTGGTCGCCGACGTCAAATACATCTATGTGGTGAGCGGAAATGGGGATGTCATTGAGCCGGACGAAGACATCGCCGCTATCGGCTCGGGCGGCCCGTTCGCAACGGCGGCGGCGCTGGCGCTCACCCGCAACACGAAGCTTCGGCGCGGCGCATCGCCGAAGAGGCCATGAAAATCGCAGGGAAGATCTGCATCTACACCAACGAAAACGTGATATTTGAGGAGCTGACGTAGCCATGGTGATCTACCTGCCCAGCTCAATCCGTGGATGAAGAGCCCCTGCTCGACGAGCTGACGCCGCGCGAGATTGTGCGTGAGCTGGACAAACACGTCGTGGGCCAAGCCGACGCGAAACGCGCCGTAGCTATTGCGTTGCGCAACCGCACCCGCCGCCAAAAGTTGCCGCCTGAGATGGCCGACGAGGTGATGCCTAAGAACATCTTGATGATCGGCCCCACCGGCGTGGGCAAAACTGAACTGGCGCGGCGCCTGGCGCGGCTTTCCAATTCGCCCTTCATGAAGGTGGAGGCGAGCAAGTTCACCGAAGTGGGCTACGTGGGCCGCGACGTCGAATCGATGATTCGCGACTTGGTTGACATCGCCATCGACATGGTGCGCGAAGAGCGCCTTGATGAAGTAGCGGAACGCGCCGAGACCAACGCCGAAGAGCGTTTGCTCGACCTGCTGATGCCGCCGCAACCGGAGCCCAGCGAGAGCGTGGAACGTACGCGAGAGAAACTGCGCGAGCGCCTGCGCGACGGCAAGCTCGACGAACGCCTGGTCGAGATCGAAGTGAAGGACCGCGCGCCGACCTTCGAGATCAGTACCAATGCCGGCATCGAGGAGATGGGGATCAACCTCAAAGATATGCTGCCCAATCTCTTCGGGCAGAAGACGCGCAAGCGCAAGATGCGCGTAGCGGAGGCGATCGATTACCTGGTGCAGGAAGAGGAGCAGAAGCTCATCGACATGGACCAGGTGACGCGCGTGGCTCTCGAGCGCGTCGAATCCGGCGGCATCATCTTCCTCGACGAGATCGACAAGATCGCCGGACGCGAAACGGGCCACGGGCCGGACGTGAGCCGCGAGGGCGTTCAGCGCGACATCCTGCCCATCGTGGAGGGCACTACGGTAAATACGCGCTACGGCTTTGTGCGCACGGACCACATCCTCTTCATTGCCGCCGGCGCTTTCCACGTCTCGAAGCCCAGCGATTTGATTCCGGAGTTGCAGGGCCGCTTCCCTATTCGCGTTGAGCTGAAATCGCTCACCGTGGAGGATTTCATCCGCATACTGAAGGAGCCGAAGAACGCGCTCGCCAAGCAGTACGTCGCACTGCTTGAAACAGAGGGCATCAAGCTGACGCTCACCGATGACGCGCTCGAGGAAGTCGCGCGCTTCGCGGCGCAGGTCAATGAGGGCTCGGAGAACATCGGCGCACGCCGTCTGCACACCATCATGGAAAAGTTGCTGGAAGAAATTTCCTTCGAAGGGCCGGACATGAAGAAGAAGAGCTTCCGAGTAGATGCGACCTACGTGCGCAAGCAGCTTGCCGAGATCGTCAAGGATCAGGACCTGAGCCGGTATATCCTGTAAAACACCGGAATAACCTTCGGCAGGTTTCTCCAATTACCTTTCCGCTTGGCAATTCTATGCGGATTAACTAAATGCAACTTGATGGGTTCGTATGCCGCGCTTAGCATGAAAACTGCGAGGACACCTAACCCATGAAACACATGCTCAAAACATTTGTCAAAGAAGAACAGGGACAAGACCTGATTGAATATACGCTATTGATGGCCTTCGTCGCTCTGGCGTCGGCGGCCCTCTTTATCGGCGCCGGCGGCAGCATCTCCGGAATCTGGAGTGCGACCAACACGCAATTGGCCACCGCCAACACAACCTCCTAAGGGCGAGGCGCCGTCGAGCCTCCATCGAAGGCGCCCTTCCGCCGCCATTTTCCAGCGCCGGCGACGTTTGTGCTGCGGAAGCGCGCTATCGCTTTCCGGATCTTGTCGCCGGCCTCGTTCTTTTTGTTAGTCTCCCTCGGCCGTACGCTGCGATTTGTCCCCAGGCTATCTTTCGCCGTGCGAAGCAGTCATCGCGCGGCTCCCACTCCAGTCATTGCCGCGCCGCAAACGGCGAGGCTTTTATCAAGAGCGTCGATGAATTGATCGACATCGCCCCTGCCGATGTTCATTGGCGGCGAGAAGCGCAGCACATTGCCGAACATGCCGCCCTTGCCGAGCAGGATGCGGTTTTCGCGGGCTGCTTCCATTACTTGCGCCGTGGCGGCCGTGGCGGGGGTTTTCGTTTCGCGATCCTCCACCAATTCGATGGCTTGCAAGAGCCCCATGCCGCGAATGTCCCCGATAATTTCGTGCTTGTCCTTCAGCTCTTCCAGACGGCCGCGGAGGTAGGCGCCGGTCTCGGAACAATTGGCCATCAGGTTCGTGCTCCTCGATGAAATCGATCACTGCTTTGGCCGCGGTGGTCGTGACGGGGTTGCCGCCGAAGGTTGAAATGGTGGCGCCCTTCATGGCATCGGCCACCTCCGGGCGGGCGACCGTGAGGCCGATGGGCGCGCCGTTGCCGAGTCCTTTGGCGCTGGTGATGATGTCGGGCGTGACTCCGTAATGCTCGATGCCGAACCATTTCCCGCCGGTGCGACCCCAGCCGGTTTGGACTTCATCGCTGATGAAGATGCCGCCGTGATTGCGGACGATCTTCTCAACGATTTGGAAATACTCCTTAGGCGGCGTGACGTATCCGCCCACACCCTGGATGGGCTCCGCGATGAAACCGGCGATGCGGCCGCTGGTGGAGGTGCGGATGAGATCCTCCATGTCCTGCGCGCATCGGACTTCGCAACTGGGATAAGTCAGACCGAGCGGACAACGATAGCAGTACGCGTTGATCGCATGGACCACGCCCGCCTGCGGGGGCCCGAGCTTCCAGGCTCCTTGACCGGTGATGGCCATCGCCATCGAGGAGCGCCCATGATAAGAGTGGCGGAGAGCGACGATTTCGCTATTGCCGGTGTAGCAGCGCGCGGCGAGGATGGCCGTTTCGTTGGCCTCGGTCCCGCTGTTGGTGAAGAAGGATTTGGTAAGTTTTCTATCGGGCGTGAGACCGGCGATCTTTTTTGCCAGGGCAGCTTGCGGTTCGTTGGCGAAGAGAGTGGAGACATGCTGCAGCGTGTCGATCTGACGATGGACTGCAGCGTTCACCTGATCGTTGCAGTGGCCGACGCTGACGGTGACGATGCCGCCGAGGAAATCGAGGTACTGGTTGCCGTCAGCGTCCCACACGTATTGGTTCTTGGCGCGGGCGACGACCAAGGGCTCCTTGAAAAAATGGAAAACGGCGGGGAAGAGGAATTCCTTGTTGGCGAGGATCACTTCTTGTTTAGTCAATGTTGGCCTCCGGGATGTGTTCTCTTTGGGTCAGTATATCCGGATTGGGCCGGAAAAGTTGGCACGCTAACGGACCCGTGCTAGTCTTGTTCGGCGCGAGATTTCCATGCTCCTGTTATTTCCAATCTTTCTGATTATTGGTCTCTTCTTGCCCGGATTCTTCGTCGCGAAGTACTTAGGGCTGCGAATGTGTTGGGCGTCCGGCTTCCTTATCTCCCTGCTCATTCTGTTTCATGCCATCTTCTGGCCGGGAGTTTTTCGCGTCCCAATCACGCTTTGGACCGTGACCCCCTGGCTGGTTGCCGGCGGCGGCGCGGCGGCCTGGTTGGCAAGGAAGTCCGCAATTCGAGTGGAAACAAAGCCAAACGCGCCGTGGACCACGCAGGATCGCGTACTTATGCTGTCGATCGGATTGGCAGGCGTGGTCCTGCTTGCGCGCGCGGCAATCTCGCCATTGACCGGATTCGATACTCCGTTCCGGTGGGATTTCCTGGCGCAAAGAATGTTGGCTCTCGGCCAATTCGATTATTATCCGCCGCTCATGCCGGCGGACTTTCATACGTATTTCTTCGTCGATGGGATTCCGCCTTTGGTCTCGTTCACCTATTGGTGGTTGTACGCCGCGGTCGGCCGATATCTGCCGTCATTGACTTGCATTTTTGTCGCTGCCCAGTTTGCCTGCACTCTCGGGTTCACTTACGGGGCGGCGGCAACGCTGTTTTCGCGGCGGGCAGGGATTTTGGCGGCGGCGCTACTCGCCGCCTGCCCGCTGTACTTTACGTCGGTGGTTATGGGACAAGAGACAGGTTTGACCGCGCTTTCGATAGCGGCCATGATTTACTTCATCGTTACCGCGCGGGCGCAGGACGACGTGAAGGCCATGGTTGCGGCTGGCATGGCGGCGGCCCTTTGCGCTCTGTCGCGCGACTACGGCTGGATCGCGCTAATCGCAGGCGTTGTAGCGCTCCTGTGGCGAAGGCAGCCGCCCAAGGCAGTGGCGATCTTTGCGGCGACCGCCTTAGCCGGAGCCGCGCCCTGGTACGTCCGCAACTGGATTGTCGCCGGCAATCCGTTTTACAGCCTGAGGTTCGCCGGTTTTGCTGTGAATCCGATTCATGACGGGATTCTGCAGTACTACAATTCGATATTTGGCGTCGGACGTTGGACAGGCCAGCAGTGGGGACACGCGGTGTGGTTCCTGCTAATCTTTGCGACGCTCCCGGTCTTGACCGGCGTTGCCGGCGGATTCAAGCGATTTCGGGAGCACGGATACCTTAGCGTAATCGCGCTGATACTCACCGCAATTTGGATTCAATCAATCGGGTATACGAGTGGCGGCATGGAGTACTCGGCTCGCGTCCTGACGCCCACGCTGGTTGTGCTTTGCATCAGCGGCGGCGGACTCGTGGAACCTTTGTCGCGCCGCGCCCGCTGGTACACGGCGATGCTGGCGGTCATCGTACTGTTCCAGATCTGGACCGTCGCGAATGGATCGGTCTATCCGTACAGCCCGTTCGCACTGAAGCGGGGAGAATGGCGTCAGGCCGCTCTTCAGCCGTTTCCGAAGCAGACGGAATTTCGAATCCGGGATCAGTTCGCCAAGGTTCTTCCGGCGGGCTCCCGCGTGCTTTCCGATAGCGCTTATCTACATGCTGCGTTGATCGACGAAGGTGTCGAGGTGGTCCCTGTGTGGAGTCCCGAGGTTCGCTTTATATTTACATCCCCGCCTGAGGAATCGGAACGCCGGCTTCATGCTCTACGCATCGATAGCGTAGCCTACTACCAGAATAGTCTGAACACGCGCTACCTCACCGCCGCGTCTCCGCTCTATGCGTCGATGGGGCAGCGATGGCGCATTGCGGCGCAAGTCCCAGGGGTGCTGTTTATCTTACGCCCTCCGGCGGGCAGACCGTGAAGGCCGTGGGCGCTCAGTTCGCGAAGGTTGTCTGTGAAGGCCCGTAATTTCGCTAATTCGCCGAGGGCTTTTCGGCGCGCTCGATCACAAAGCTATCCACGAGTCCTTTCCCGGGATGCAGATCAAGGCCTAGTTGCTCGCGCATGGCGCGGGCGATTGCGGCGGACGGATCGTTGAGCGAGGCTGCCGGGATGCCCGAGGGATTGGCAGCGTCGGTCGAATCCTTCGACCATTCCAGAACGAATGAGTAGTGTCCAGTAAGACCGGTTTGATCGTCGATGTGACGTTGGAGCAAGCCAGAAAGCGAATAGACGAGGTCCGAGATTGGCACGCTTTTTCGCACCATGCGGCTGGTTGTCGCGTTGCCGTAACCGCCGGGAGTTCCCTCCGGCAGTAGGCTTCCGTCCTTCAGTTTGAACCCGGTCTTGGCGACAGTGAGGAGAAAGATGGGCTGCGTTTTCGTCTCGCGGCGAAGTACGAGTTGGAAGCGGTCCTCAAGGAGAACTTGCAAGGCGTCAAGGATTTGTTGGCGCTGCTCGGACGCGGTGGCGATGACGTCTTTCGGATCGAGCGACGCCGTGATGTCGAAGTCGAAAGAGTCCATCCAGGATGGTCCACCGGAGATCTCGGAAGGCGTCAGATGATAGGCGATGTAGATCGCCCGCCGCAAGTTGGCCTTGGTAAAAGTCAACCTGCCGGGCGTCGTGCTCATTCCCGGACGTGAGTCTGGGCCGCTCGGCTTGATGGATGCGGTTTCGAAGTGCGAGCGCGCCGCGCCTTGGGCGAACGTGATTAGCGCGGCGAGAAGGAGGCAAGCAGCGAGTCGAGTCATAGGTGGCGCCTTCGAAAGACTGACGAATGTCAAGCCGATTTCGTTGAGCCGGCAGTGGACCAATTTGGACTCCGCCACCAACTTGCGCCATCATTAGGAAAGGCCGTCGTGTTCATTTCGAAGGCAGAGGCGCGGCCGGCAGCATGTTGCGGATGGCGGCGATTTTCCAACCCGCCGCCGTTTTGACAGCAATGAGCGAGGTCCACATGTGGCGTGTCTCGCCGCCGGCGAGACCAGCGAGATCGTAATGGCCATCGGCGAGCGCAACGCCGGCTGAAACGAAGCGGACGGATTCGACGCTAATTGTGCGCTTGCCGCCGGTGGATTGCGAGCTGGCCATGGTGCCCTTCACCACCTCCGGGCGGCCTTTGCGCCATTCGCCGGAGGAGACGAGTTGATCGGCGTCGGCGGTAAAGAGCGACTCGATGGCGCGAGGGTCCTGGCGGTCGCGGGCCTCCATGTACTGTTGGACGAGCGCGCGGACGGCGGCTTCGTCGGCCGTGACGCCGGTGGGATCCTGCGCGAACAGAGAGGCGGCAAACGCCAGGGCGGCAATGCAGGCGATCTTCATGCCTGATATCGTGCCAGCCTGGAAGACCAGACGCAAGCCGAACTGCACACATTGCGTCCGGTGGCGACGCTACGGCTCAACCAATATTTTCCCGAACTGCTCTTTGCGTTCCAGGCGCAGGTGCGCAGCGCGGATTTCGGCCAGCGGATAGACGCGGTCAATCACAGGCCGGATTTGCCCGCGGAAGACGAATTTCAACGCCGTGTGTAGCTCGCCCATGGTTCCCATATAGGAACCGAGAACGCTGTACTGTTTGGTGAAGAGATAGCGTAGATCGATGGAGGCGTCGTAGCCGGTGGTCGCTCCGCAGGTGACCAGGCGTCCGGCCGGCGCCAGCGATTCGAGACTCTTCGTCCAAGTGGCGGCGCCCACGTGTTCGACAACGACATCGACGCCGCGGCGGGCGGTGATCTTCTTTACCTCGGCGGAGATGTCCTGGCGGTAGTGGTCGATAGCGTGATCGGCGCCGAGCGCGCGAGCTTTGGCAAGCTTCTCTTCGCCGCCGGCGGTTGCAATCACGCGACACTGAAAGAGCTTTGCGATCTGAATAGCGCAGGCGCCGACGCCGCTCGATGCGGCAAGCACGAGGACATCTTCACCAGGCTGTAGCCTGGCGCGGGTGATGAGCATGTGCCAGGCGGTGAGCGTAACCAGCGGCGCGGCGGCGGCCTCTTCAAAACCGAAATCATCCGGGATCTGGATGACGCTGTATTCAGGCGCCGCAAGAAGTTCGGCATTGCCGCCATCGATGCCGTAGCCAAAGACGGTATAGCGGCGGCAGAGATTATCGTTGCCGGAGAGACAGTGCTCGCACTGGCGGCAGCTCAGGCCAGGCGAAAGCAGAACACGCCACCCGGGCTTCACGCGCTCGCACAGTTCACCGACGGCGACGATTTCACCCGCGATATCGCTGCCGAGAATTCGCGGCATGGCGATTTTTACGCCCGGCATGCCGGCGCGCACAAAGAGATCGAGATGGTTGAGGGAACAGGCGCGGACACGCACCAGGACTTCCGTTGGCCTGATCCGCGGCTCCGGCGCGTCTTCGCAAACCAGTACTTCGGGCCCGCCGTGGAGGTGGATGCGCGCGAGCTTCATGCGGACCTTTTATTCACTACGGAGCCGATCAATGAACGACGGTGATGGTGACGCCAACCTTGTGGTCGGGAAGATCCTTGGAGGTGACGGTGATGTCTTTGGCCCTCAATTTGTGTTTCAACATCATTTGAGCGAGCAGGGTGCGCGCCTGATCGCCATCGTCGGCATTGTACGGACGGCCCACCATGAGGCGCGCGCCGGCGAGCTCGAACTGTTTGCGGACTTCCTTGTCGGAAAGAGGCTTGATGTCCACAAACGTGACCGAACCCACCAAAGGCTTATCCAGACCCTCCTTAGCGAGCTTGGCATAGGCGCTGGTGGGATAGTCCTTCATGATCGTCTGGAAGCTTTTGCGAGCATCGTCGCCTTTGCCGGCATCCAATTGCTTAACGCCCTTGTTATAGAGCTCCATGGCCGCTGCGGAATCCTGCGCGAACGCGGGGCAGGCCAGCAATGCGAGTACAAACAAAACTTTCATTTCAAAATCACCCTTATGCAATTATTATGCCGCGAGGCTCCCTTAGCGAGCGAATATCTTTCAGCGCTGCATCTCTCACTATGATTCAGGCGCCCGCCGCCTGCCGGAACAACTCCGCGGTTTCCTGGTTGCGGCTGTCGGCGATGCCCGCGCGACGGCACTCTGTGGCCGCGGTTTCCCACTCGCCCGAGGCGCACGCTGCAAGCAGCCTGCGGAACTTCAGCAAGCCGCCCATACCGAGATTGTAGGCCATATCGAAGAGCGCCTGCTGCACAGGCTCGGGATAACCCGGCCACAACGGGAGGCTCGCGGTGAGATTGTTCTCAAACGCTTCTATATCGGCGAGCAACAGCGCGTCTATAGCTTTGTCGCTCAGACGGCATTGGGTAAGGTTCTGGTAGTGCGCCGCTGCGAACCCTTTATCGGCCGCGGCAACGCGCGCGAAATCGCCGGCAACGAGAGTGGGCGCGGGAGCACCGGTCCAAGAGAGTTGGAGGGCGCGCGCGGCGTCAAAAATGGCATGGCCCACGCCTATGGTCACTTCGCCGCCGGTGCAGCGGTACATGTAAGAGGTGGATCCCTCGAATTTCTTCAGCCGTTCGGCCGCGGATGCGCAGTTCATGGTCTTCCCAATCCGAATATTGCATGACGGGTGAAAAAACAGGAGTGGGTGCGGCATCCCAAATAGGATTTCGGGCTTTTGCTTTTAGCGAGATACGGGTTTTTTAAAACTTCTGTGACTGAAAAAAAGCGCCTGGTGGGCTCTCATTCGCCCAGAAACATTTTCGGACGGTTTTGTTTTAAGCGGAATAGGTGTATTCTGAGGTGTTGGAGGCGCGGGGCAATCGTTAGATTTTGCGTACTGGCGAGCGGAAGCGCGGGCAATGCAGCGCTTGTAGCGACGGAGCGGACGCGCATTCTGGTGGATGCGGGCCTCAGCCTTCGCGAGACCGCGAAGCGACTGGCTTCGATCGGCGAGAGCATCGAATCGCTCGACGCCATTGTGATCACTCACGAACATTCCGATCACGTCTCGGGGCTTCCCGTGCTGGGGCGCAAGAAGGTCGGCAAGGCAATTTACCTGACACGGCTGACGGCGCCCGCAATCGATTGGGGCGAGACCACCCCGGAACGGCTGGAGACATTTCAGGCGGGGGCGAGTTTTCAGATTGGCGATATCGAAATCCAGAGCTTCAGCGTGCCGCACGACGCAGTCGATCCGGTGGGATTCTGTTTCGAGGCGGAGGGCGTGCGCATCGGGATGGCGACGGATTTGGGCTACATTCCGGAATCGATCAAGTTTCATCTGCGGCGCGCGCACTTACTGTTGCTTGAGGCGAACCACGATTTGGATATGCTGAAAGTCGGACCTTATCCGTGGTCCGTGAAGCAGCGTGTGATGAGCCGCGTGGGTCATCTTTCGAACCTGGTGGTGTCGGACTACCTGACGCAGGATCTGGATTCCTCGACCGCGCACGTGATCCTGGGGCACTTAAGCGAGCACAATAATCATCCGGCGATTGTGGAGATGATCGCGTCGCAGGCACTTGAGGGCCGCGGCCTTGCGGCCCAGGTGGCGATTGCGGCGCAGAATACGTGCTCGGAAGTTTATCGTTTCTAGAAAGTTGCGCAGAACTCCCTGCCTGCGCGGTTGATTACCCATTATGATTCCCCGATATACGCGGCCCGAGATGGGCCGGATCTGGAGCGACCAGAATCGCTTTCAACAATGGCTCGAAGTGGAGTTGGCGGCGTCGGAAGCACTGGCCGAACTCGGCGTGGTTCCGGCCGAGGCGCCGCCGGTGTTGCGCGCGCACGCGGGCTTCGAAGTTTCGCGCATCCACGAGATCGAAAGGGAGGTGAAGCACGACGTGATCGCTTTCACCACGGCGGTGGCGGAGACGATGGCGCGAGTCGGGCCACGCGGCGGAATCGCGCTGGCTGCACTACGGGCTGACGTCGAACGATGTGGTGGATACCGCGCAGGCGCTGATGCTGCAACAGGCGGCGGCGATTCTGCTGCGCGATCTCGAAGCGTTGCGCGCGGTATTGAAGCGCCGCGCGCTCGAATTCCAGCGCACGGTGCAGATCGGACGCACGCACGGGGTACACGCCGAGCCGGTGACCTTCGGCTTGAAGTTCGCGATCTGGTACGAAGAGGCGGGGCGCAACCTGACGCGTGTGACCGCGGCGGCGGAAGATCTGCGAGTCGGGAAGACCTCGGGCGCGGTGGGGACGTTCGCCCACATCGGGCCGGAGGCGGAGGAATTGATCTGCCGGCGGTTGAACCTGAAGCCGGCCAACGCGGCGACGCAGGTGATCCAGCGAGACCTGCACGCTGCGTTTGTAGCGTCGCTTGCTCTGGCAGCGGCGTTGTGCGAGAAGATCGCGCTTGAAGTGCGGCATCTGCAGCGGACGGAAGTACGCGAGGCCGAAGAGTATTTCGCTAAAGGGCAAAAGGGCAGCTCGGCTATGCCGCATAAACGGAACCCGGTAACGTCGGAGCAGATCTGCGGATTGGCGCGCGTAGTTCGGGCGAACGTGCAAGCGGCGTACGAAGACGTGGCGTTGTGGCATGAGCGCGATATTTCGCATTCGTCGGTGGAGCGGGTGATCCTGCCGGATTCGACGATTCTAACGGACTATCTGCTGGATAAGACTACAGCGTTGGTGGATAAGATGATCGTCTACCCCGACCGAATGCGGCGCAATCTCGAACTTACTCGCGGGTTGGTGTTTTCGGGCCAGTTACTACTCGACTTAGCGGCGTCAGGGATGCTGCGCGAGCAGGCGTACCGGCTGGTGCAGGGACATGCGATGAAGGCATGGGAGGAAGAAGGCGATTTCCGCGCAGCGGTGGAGGCGGATCCGGAAATCCGGAAGGCGTTAACGCCGGAGAAAATTGCGGAGGCGTTTTCGCTGGAGCGGCAGTTGCGGAATGTGGATCGGATTTTCGAGCGGGTGTTCGGGGCGGCTAGCATGGCCGAGCGTTGAAGCGAGGGATCCAAATCGAGGTGTTTATCCCGATTACGACCATCTTTTGATTGAGATCCACCTCCACGCATCTAACGAGCGATTTGCAGGTTCGATGCGAATATATGCAGGCTGCGCGAGGAACTCGACCGGTTTGCGGCAGATCTGCCGCCATTCGAGGACATCGCGGCGTTGATTCGCGAGGACCGCAAAAACCACTAGCGCCAATCGTCAATCACATACGCATCCGCCCGATTGAACCCTTCGGCATTCGGCCGCAGCATTGCAACGCCCTGCATAGTCGCTCTATATCCGTGAGCGCGCATACGCAGGTAAGCGTCTTCGCGAGCCAGATTCACGCCGGCCTCGATGTTCGCGCCGCGCGCGGAGGCGAACGCATCGCACGCATTCAACAGTTTCGAGAAACGGTCACCTGCCCCTGCACCGCCGCGCGCCGCGGCGAACTTGATGTAGCAGGTCTTTTCGCCTCCTTCCGACCCGGGCCCGTTCATGCACACTGCAAAACCATCGAACGCGCCGCGCGTGAAGGTCGCCACGATGTCTCCGGTGCGCTGCGTCAGCACCGCTCGAATCTCATTGGTAAGATCGAGACCATTTTCAATCTTGTGAGCGAGTCTTTCGCAACCCTCGATAGCCCGTTCGCGCCCGCTCCTGCTCATTGCGGATAACAATTCCGGCTCGGTGGCGCACTTCTCCGGCGTGCGCATCATGATCGCCGTAAGATAGCGCGGCCAGTAGCCGAACTTCTGGTAGAGCCCAACGTGCTTGGCGCTATGCGGGAACGTGAACAGACCGCTTCGCCGCAGACCCCAGGCATCGAAGGTTTTAATAGTTGCTTCCATGAGCCGTTGGGCAACGCCTCGGTCCCAGTATTCGGGCAGGACCGTGAGCGGTCCGAAAAAGCCGAACGATCCCCAGCGCGTGATCACATTGGAGCCGATCAATCGTCCGCCGTCGCGCGCGGCAATCACCTTGACGTGTTTCGAGCGCCAGCGCGGCGTCATGAAGTCGCGGTCACCCATGAATTCGGAGGGGTTGGGCACACCCAGAAATGTCCCAAAGGCGAGCCTCACGATACGGTCCGCTTCTTTCAGTTCGCTCTCTTTGAGGGCGCCGACCTTGACAATAGAGTTTACCGGCATCGCTTTGGCCCAAGTCTAGCAAACGGTTTGGCGCGGAGTTCTACACCCGGCTAGAACCCTTCCGTTGCGATACTCATTGACTTTCGCGCGCAGCGGAGTATATTTGAAAATACTCCCCCGATCGACAATCTGAAAACAACGTGATCTCCAATCCAACTCCCATCATTCTGGAAACGGAATTGCCAGGCGTAGACCTCCATGCGCGCGGAAAAGTGCGCGACGTGTACAGCATCGACGGCCGCATTCTGTTCGTCGCCACGGACCGCATCTCCGCCTTCGACTACATCCTGCCCACCGGCATTCCCGACAAAGGCCGCGTGCTGACCCAGCTTTCCATCTTCTGGTTCGACTTTCTGCGCGACCTCACGCCCACGCATTTTCTGACGGCGAACGTTGACGAATATCCGCGCCGAACTGCGCAAGTATCGCGATCAATTGGAAGGCCGCTCGATGCTGGTGAAGCGCGCCCAGATGGTCGAGATCGAATGCGTGGCGCGCGGTTATATCTCCGGCTCGGGGTGGAAAGAATACAAGCAGCAGGGCACGGTATGCGGCATCGAGCTGCCAGAAGGCCTGCGCGAGAGCGACAAGCTGCCGGAGCCGATCTTCACGCCCGCCACCAAGGCGCAGACCGGGCACGATGAAAACATCTCATTCGAACGGACCTGCTCCATTGATCGGCGAGGACCTCGCGAAACGGCTGCGCGATCTCACGCTGGCGATCTACACCCGCGCCGCGGATTACGCCGACACCAAGGGCATCATCATCGCCGACACCAAATTCGAATTCGGCTTTGTGGATGGCGAACTGACATTGGGCGATGAAGTGCTCACGCCCGATTCCTCACGCTTCTGGCCGGCCGAAACCTACAAGCCGGGCGGCGCGCAATTTTCTTTCGACAAACAGTTCGTGCGCGACTACCTGGAATCGATCCACTGGAACAAGCAGCCGCCCGCGCCGCCGCTACCCGAAGAAGTCGCCGCAAAAACGGGCGAAAAATACCGTCAGGCCTATGAGGTTCTCACTGGCCGCGAGCTTTGAAGACAGGCGCATGAACTGGCTGGACATCGTACTGGCGCTGATTGTGGCTGTCTCCGTGGCGAGCAGTTTCCGCAAAGGTCTTTCGCGCGAAATCATCGGCTTGGCGTCAGTGGTCCTCGGCTTGCTATTGGGCATCTGGTTTTATGGAATGGCGGCGATCTACGTACAACCGTACGTCGATTCGCCATTGGCGGCAAAATTGGCGGGATTCTTTCTGGTGTTTACGTTAGTGTTTCTTGCGGGCGTCTTCGTCAGATTCGTGGTGGGAAGATTTCTCCGGGTAACGAAGCTCTCGATCGTCGATCACCTGCTGGGCGCTGGTTTCGGAGCAGCGCGCGGTTTGTTGATCGCCGTAGCCCTGCTCACCGGCATCATGGCATTCGCGCGGGACGGAAAACCGCCCGCATCGGTAACGGAGTCGCGTCTGGCGCCTTATGTTTCGCAAGGCGCACGGGTGTTTGCAGCGATGGCGCCGCATGAATTGAAAGAGGGATTCCGCAGGACCTACGCGGAGGCGAAATCGGCGTGGGATTCGGCATTGCAACGACCGGATCCACGGCAGGCCTAAAGCGGAAAAGGACGAGAATGAAAAACGAATTTGACGGGACCGTAGACCGCCTGTTGGACGCCGGCATATTCCTTCCCCAGGCTGTCGAGATCCTGGAGCGCGGCATGATCGCGGGAGCGCTGAAGATCGCGGAGGGCAATCAGTGCGCGGCGGCGAAGGTGCTGGGCATTCATCGCAACACTCTGCAGCGGAAAATGACCGAGTTCGGTTTGGGCAAGCCGCCCCGCAAGTCGGCCGGCCGCGCGGGCGCCACGCGGCGGCGGCGTTCGGCGTAGTGCGATGCGCAGGCAGGCGCAGGCCTTTAGGCGAGGAAGGCGGCCTCGTTTAACCTAATAGCTTAGCCTCGGACATGAAACCGATGCTGGTTGCAGCGGCAATCTTCGCTAGGGGGCTAGCCTCCGCTTTCGGATTGACACGCTTGCGTGCGTACCGCAGGCCAGGAGCCCTATCGCACATGGACCTTCTCATCTTCGATCTCGACGGCACGCTCATCGATTCCAAGCTCGATCTCGCGCACGCTGTCAATGCCACTCGTGCCCACATGGGAATGGAGGCGCTGGAGTTCGAGCGCGTCTATTCGTATGTCGGCAACGGAGCGCCGGTACTGATCCGCCGAGCATTGGGCGAGCGGGCGACGGAGGCGGAGGTGGAAGAAGGCCTCGAGTTTTTCCTGGAATACTACCGCGAGCATGCACTTGACTACACGCGTCTCTATCCGGGTGTCATGGACTCGCTTGACCGGCTGAGCGGCGCGGGTAAACGGCTGGCCGTGTTGACAAATAAGCCCGTGCGAATGAGTAAGTTCATCGTAGAAGGACTCGGCGTGGCGGCTCGCTTCTTCCAGGTGTATGGCGGGAACAGCTTCGATTTCAAGAAGCCGAACCCCGTCGGCGTGGAGACTTTGATCCGCGAGTCGGGCGTATCGCACGAGCGTACGGTGATGGTGGGGGATAGCGCGGTCGACGTCAATACGGCGATCAACGCGGGCGTGATGAGTTGCGGCGTTACTTACGGATTTCAGCCGGAGACGCTGGCCGATCCGAAACCGGATCTTCTGGTGGACCGCATGGAAGAGTTGGTAGATTGGGTCTTATGCAGGCCTCGATAGATCTCTCTTATCCTATTGGCAAGTTCGATTTGAAACGGAGGGTTGCGCCGGAAGAGCGGCCCGCGCTGATCGGCGTAATTGAAGGCGCGCCAGCCCGCTTTCGCGAGGCGGTTAGCGGGCTGGACGAAGCGCAACTCGATACGCCATATCGGCCCGGCGGATGGAGCGTGCGGCAGACCGTGCATCACGTCGCCGAAAGCCACATGCAGGCGTTCTCGCGGTTCCGCTGGGCGCTTACCGAGGACAACCCCGCCGTGAAGGGCTACAACGAGGCGAAGTGGGCGGAACTTCACGATTCGAGAACCCTGCCCGTCGCGGTTTCGCTCACCCTCCTCGAGGCCCTTCACACGCGGTGGACCGATCTGCTGCAGTCCATGACGGATGCCGACTTTGCGCGTACATTCGAGCATTCGGAACTGGGGCCGTTCCGTCTCGATGGGGCTCTCGGACTTTACGCCTGGCACACGCGGCATCACGCGGCCCACATCACGGGGCTGCGCGAGCGGATGGGGTGGAACGGGCGGGGTTAAGCGACACAAGCCGAAGCGGATCACAACCAAACCGGCCGCCCGCGCGTCCAACGGGTAAGGGCTATAATGCCTATAGGCCCTGGAGTCTATAATTCCTATGAGCAGCCGCATCAAGTATTTCGTCGTGAGCTCTTCTACGTGCCTCACTCTTTTGCTCCTTCTTGGTTGGGGGGTCGGTCGAGGTGCGTCGCAGGACGACACGCTCAAACACATTGGCGTCTTCAGCGAGGTAGTGGGCTACATCGAGAAGCAGTACGTTGAAGAGCCCGATATGAAGAGCGTCACGATGGGCGCGCTGGACGGTATGCTCGAAGCCATCGATCCGTTCGCCAGCTACCTCAGCGCCGATCAGTACCGCGACTACCTCAAAACAAAGGACCTCAAGCGCGCCGACGTGGGTCTGGTGCTCTCCAAGCGCTATGGGACGATCGTGGTGGTGGATGCGGCGCCGGGATCGCCGGCGGCTAAGGCGGGCTTCACGACGGGCGACATGATCGAAAGCATCAAGGGCGTGGCCACGCGGGATATGCCGTTGGCGTTTGCCAACATGATGCTTCAAGGCGATGCCGGAAGCGAGATTGAACTGAGCGTGGTGAGAGTCGCGGCGTCCAGAGCCGCAAACCGTGAAGTTGATCCGGGCCAGTTTTGCGCCGCCGCCGGTGGAGACAAAGATATTGGCGGATGGGGTGGGCTATATCAACGTGAACTCACTCTCGTCCGGACACCTAAAAGAGACGGCCGATGCGATCAAACAACTGCAGAAGAACGGCGCCAAGAAGTTTGTGATCGATCTGCGTTCCTGCGGCGTGGGTACGCCCGAAGATGGCGTCGCGTTTGCGAACCTCTTTCTAAAGGGCGGCCGCATCACGTATCTCAAGGGTCAACGCGTGGCGCAGCAGAATTTCGATGCGGACCCAGCCAAGGACATCACCGATTTACCTGTGGCACTGCTGGTAAACCGCGGCACGGCGGATGGCGCCGAAGTGGCTGCGGCTGCGCTTCTAGGCAACAAACGCGCGCAGGTGGTGGGAGAGCGTACCTATGGCGATGCGGGTCAACGCAAGGCGCTGACTATGGAAGATGGCAGCGCGATCATTCTCTCCGTAGCGAAGTATTATTCACCCGACGGTAAAGCAATTCAGGACACCGGCGTGACTCCGGGAACGCTAGTGGCGGATGCCGAACCTGCCGTGGAATACGACGAAAACGAAAACGTTGTGCCGCAGGTCACACCGGAGAAAACCGGGCCGAAGAAATTGGAAGACGACCCGGTGGTGAAGAAGGCGCTGGAGATTTTAGGTTAGAGCGTCTTTAAGTACGCGATCACGTTATCTTTCTCTTCGTCGCTGAGCAGGTCCTTATACGGCGGCATTCCATTGCCGCCCTGGTCGATCTGGTCGCGAACGGTAGCATCGGTCACTTTTTTGCCGTTCGCGAGCTTATCGCGCTTGAAAAGACCTTTCAGACCCGGTCCCATCTTCTTTTCTGTAGTATCGGCGCTGTGGCAGACGGCGCACTGGGCGAAGACTTCTTTCCCCTTGGCGGCGTCCCCCTTAGGAGCGGCGACAAGAGCGGCCATCGACCCCGCGGCCAGAGCCACGCAACATCCGTAAACATGAATTCGGTTCATGGTTTCTCCTGGTACTTCGATTATCTTACCAAGCAATATCCGCTGTTCTCCTCGAAGTGTTCATCCGAGGTCGAATTTCACAAATCCGGTTCGCTCTCTAAAGATTCGCTCGCACTCTACCGAAAAACAACGTAGAAGCTGGTGCAATCCCGGCCGCCGCGAGAACAAGCGTTAGTTTCCGGCGCCCGGCAGTCTCAAGTTCCTCAGGCTCGCGCCGAAGAGAGAAGTGACTGGCAATTCGCCACCACGCAACGAAAGGATTTCCGAATGTCGATTTCGCTTCAAACCAACGTGGATTCTCTGGTCGCGCAACAGAACTTGAACACCAACAGCGCTTTCGAGAGCAAAACCATCCAAGAACTAACATCCGGCTACCGGATCAACTCATCGGCGGACGACGCTGCGGGGCTTGCCATCGCCAACGGTTTCCGCAGCAGCGAAGCCGAACTTACGCAAGGCGTACAGAACGCCAACAACGGCATCAGCACGCTGCAGATCGTCGATGGCGGCATGAACAACATCTCTCAGATGCTCGATACGCTGCGGACGCTCGCCACTCAATCCGCCTCGGGCACGTTCACGGGCGATCGCGGCGTGTTGAACAACCAATTCCAGAGCCTGCTAACGGAAGTCGATCGCGAATCCCAATCGATCGGCCTGAACACGGGCGGAGAGTTCCAAAAATCGCTCGCCGTCTACATTGGCGGCGGCACCACCTCCACTGGCGCGTTTTCGACCAGCAACGGCACCGTGAACATCGACCTTACAGGATCCGCGGTCGATACCCAAGCCCTTGGCCTTAAGGGAATGCAGGTAGTTGCCGGATCCACCGATCTGAGCGATGCGTCCGCCACTTCCGTCGCCAATATCGTGGGCAATACTTCCAACACGACTGCGATCAGTGGATACACCGAATTCGATTTCGCCGGGCCGGGCTTCTCCGACGGAAGCCAAGCTAAGGTTTCGGTCAACCTTGCGGGCGTGACCGACATGAATACACTGGTTGCGGCAATCAATAGCGGAATTCAAGCGGCGGGAACCGGCAACTCGGCGGCCGCGACAGCGTTCGCGAACGCCGGCATTGTGGCTTCCGTGCACACAGACGCGAACGGCGGTCAGGAACTGGCATTCACGTCCAGCACGACCGCCTTTCAGGTTGGCGCCGGAGATCAGATGGCCAACGCGTTGATGGGCAATTTTTCGAGCGGTTCCACGGGCACGGCGATCTCCAGCACCGTCACTGGCGGGAATACGACGGCAGGCGCCATTAGCACTCCGACAGACGTCGCCTTCCAGATTAGCGGCGGCGGATTGACCAGTCCAGTTACACTCAACCTGGGAAGCGGTTCCACGACGACCGCTGCTGCGATCACCGACATCACCAACCAAGTGGCTAACAACGCTTCCTTGAAAGCCGCGGGTATCACCGTAAGCGGTTCGGCCGGCAGTCCGCTGGTCTTCACCGACGCATATGGCAACAAGATGAACGTCGAAGTTACGGGCGATACCACCAACGCTCTCGGTTTCGGTTCGTTCGTCGCGGGCGCCACGCCGACGGACGCCTCCTATAGCACTATCACCGGTTCGGCCCTCAACACTGCCACGGCGCTAGGAACGGCGAATTTTGGCTTCTCCATCAATGGCGGCGCTTCGAATGGCAGCAACCAGATCAGCGTCGATTTGACCGGCGGCGACGCCACCGCGGCCACCGAGACGGGCACGGCCTACACGGCTCCTTCCGGCACTAGTCAGGCGCTGACATGCAAATTGCAATCGATGGGGGCACGGCAGTGAACGTCAACATAGCCCAGAATGCGACGGTCCACTACTGCTGCGGGGGATATTAACGCCGCGAGCGCCGGCGTCACCGCAACCGTCAATTCGTCCAGATTCCTGGTTATCACTGCCAATAGCGCCGGTGCACATACCATACCCTGTCCAACGGCACGAATGGTACTGCGCCTACCGATTTCGGACTCGGGGCCAGTTTCAGCGGGACATCGCGCAGCGGGCAGAGCATCGCCGACGCGCTGAACAGCGGCATCGCGGCCAGCACAGCGCTAAGCGATGCCGGTCTGCAAGCCACCTTCTCCGGCGGCAAGCTCACGATCGCTTCGAGCAACGGCACCTCATTCCGCCTGAATGCGGGCGGCAGCGACGCGACCGCCGACGCGGGATTCGGCGTGGCCGGCGCAGCCTATGCCGGCGCCACCGTAGGAAACGCTGGCTCCACTTTCGTGGACGCGGCAGGTGTTTCGAACACTGGCGCATTGACCTTCGGTTCGATGGCGTACGGCGGCGACACGCAGGCCATCACCATTTCCGCCAACAACACAAGCGGCGCTCTACAATCGAAGACCATCACCCTCCAAAACAACACCACGGCACAGACGGGTCAGAGCATCGATTCCGCTATCAGCTACATTAACCAGCAACTGCAGCAGAGCGACGACCCCACGCTGCAGAGCATCGCCGCGGTAAAGGAAGACGTCGGCGGAACCGAGAAGATCAACTTCATCAGTTCTCTGCAAAACTTCAGCGTCAGTTTCGGCAACTCCCCGAACGGCGATGGGTTCTCCGGCGCCGCCGGTACCACCGTCGCGTCCACGCAAAACGGCAGTGCAGCCACGGTATCGATTGACACCCAGGCAAGCGCCATACAGGCGGTTGCCGCCGTTGCAACGGCTGTCACCAAGTTGGGAACCGCTCAGGCCGGCGTCGGCGAGGGCGAGAACCAGTTGAACTATGCCGTCGGTCTGGCGCAATCGCAGGTCACGAACTTCTCCGCCGCCGAATCGCGCATCCGCGATGCGGACGTGGCCCAGGAGGCGGCCAACCTCACCAAGTCGCAGACCCTGCAACAGGCATCCATCGCCGCGATGGCGCAAGCCAATACGGAACCGCAGGCGATTCTCTCGCTGCTCCACGGGTAATCCGCGCAACGTTAATGCGGCGGCGAATCGGAGGCGCCGCCGCCTTAAAGCTTGGGCCGGGAAGGACGATAAGCTCCTTCCCGGCCTGAGGAGTTCTTATGGCAACGTCCACCACACCGATCACTTCCGCGCCGACGTTCAGTGGAACCAGTACGTATTCGAGCGACTTTCAAAGCGCGATTACCCGCGACGTTCAAATCGCTTCCCTTCCCATTACCCAACTGCAGAGCGACCAGACCGCGCTGACGGCCCAATCGACCGAGCTCGGCACCCTCGATGCCCAATTCACCTCGTTGCAAACGGCGGTTCAAGCAATCGATACCGCGGTAAGCGGATCGTCATTCAACGCCACCATTTCCGATCCTAACTCGCTCAGCGCCAATGTTTCCGATGGCGCCACCGAAGGCAACTATTCGGTCCAGATCGACAGCATAGGCGCTTACGCTAGCAGTTTGAGCTCGAGCACGTGGGTGGATACGGCAGGCGCCGCCCAGACTTACCAATTAGTGGTCGGCGGCCAGAGTTACAACATTACACCAAGCGACAACAGCGCCGCCAGTGTGGTCTCAGCCATCAATTCCCAGGAGGGCAGTCTGGTGCAGGCGACCATGGTCAACGTCGGGTCGAGCAGCTTCGCCGGATTATCGCATCGCGCTCCAAAACCAGTCGCTGGGGGACGCTCCGGTGGATCTGCAACTGAACGGCACAAGCCTGCAGGCGCAGCAGACGCAAGGCGCGCCGGCGTAGTACGAGGTGAACGGCTCTGGTTTGACTGTCACCAGTACTTCACGCACCGCCACCATCTCTCCCGGCCTTACCGTGGATCTCTTGGCTCAGACAACCTCGCCCGTGAACGTCACTGTCACGCGTTCTTCCACCGCCCTCGCCAACGCTCTTTCCGGTTTCGCCACGGCGTACAACTCGGCGGTAGACGAAGTGGATGCGCAACGTGGCCAGAACGCAGGTCCGTTACAGGGGCAAAATATCGTTTTCACTCTTTCGCAGGCGCTTAGCACGATTGGAACTTATACCGGGGATGGTTCCTTCGGCGGTCTCGCCAGTTTGGGATTGACCCTCGGAACGGACGGTCATTTTACCTTCGACGAATCCACCCTGCTAGGAGCCGATTTGACAAATTCATCCTCGGTCGATACGTTCCTCGGCTCTATTGAAAGCGACGGAGGTTTTTTGGGAAGCGTCAATGACACATTGACAAGCCTCGAAGATCCCACTACGGGGGCCATCAAGACGACGGAATCCGCGTTCGAAACCGAAAGCACGCAGATCCAAAGCCAGATCACCAGCGGCCAGGCGCAGGTAGCGCTTCTTCAAACGAATTTGACGAACCAAATGTCGGCGGCGGACTCTTTGATCGCAAGCATGCAATCGCAGTACAGCTACCTCACTTCGGTATTTCAGGCGGAACAGACGGCGACACAAGAAATCTCGCATGGCTAAGACCCTCGTCGAACAGTTTCGCGGCGCCGTTTCTTCCGGGGAGTTCCAGAGGGCTTCCCAACTCTGGAACGACTACACCGCGGAGCGCTTAGTGGAAGCACGGCGCGGTTGCGGCGACAAGCTGCCCGAAATGCGCGAACTGATGGAGTGGACTCGCACCGTTGTAGTGTGCGCCCGCGCCCACGCGCTACGCAACTTGAGAACCCGATTGACCGAAGTACACGCCGCGTGCGCTTATGGCCGCGCGGCGCGCTGAACTTTCCCGCTCCCGGATCGTAGAATCCGAGATCTCACAGATGGTCTTCGATGCTTCGACCGGAGTAACCGAGCCCGCCATAATCCTTACGGCGCCCGGCGGTGTCTGCTATAACCAACCATATGCGAAGGCGAAACTTTGTGACTGCCGTATCGGCGGCGCTCGGCGTTGCAGCGACGGAGCCAGCGGCGAAACCGCGGCGCGTAACCAATATTTCCTTCTGCGTTGGTACTATATGCGCTCAGGCCCGCAGGTGGACCGTACGACGAAGTTTCTCAGCGGCGCTTATCTTCCTGCCGCGAAGCGCGCTGGCGCGAAAACGCTGGGATTCTTCAGCCCCGTGATCGGCGAACGCAGCCCATTTATTTTGGCCATGGCAGTATATCCGTCCATGAGCGCGCTGGAATCCTCGGAGGCGCGCATGGCCGCCGACAAAGATTTTCAAACGCGCGGCGGATGCCTACGACGTCATCGGCGACCCGGCGTACATCCGAATCGAGACGGAGCTCTTACGCGCCTTCGATGGAATTCCCGAGCTGACGGCGCCCACCCAACGACGGCAAGCGCGCCGCCCGCATTTTCGAAATGCGCACCTATGAATCTCCCAGCGAAAAAGCTGGCCGCCGCAAAATCAAGATGTTCGAAGACGGCGAAGCCGGCATTTTCCGCCGCCTCGGGATGGCGCCCGTGTTTTTCGGACAGGGCATCGATCGGCGCCCATTTGCCGAGTCTGAGTTACATGCTTTCCTATGAGGATCTGGCTTCCCGCGACCGCCTGTGGAAGGCATTCGGCGCCGATCCCGAATGGCAGAAGCTGCGCGTTCAACCCGGCTTGAGCGATGCCGAAATCGTTTCGAACATCAGCAACCAGATTTTGCGTCCGCTAAACTTTTCGGAGATTCGGTAGGCGTGACCGCCGGCTCCCGCTAACGAAACATCTCCGTGAGCACGCGGCCTACCGATCCCGAAGGCGTCTCCACATCGAGAATCGTCGCCAGCGTCGGCGCAACATCGTTCACCACGATCGAGTTGTCGTAGCGGCCGGGCTTGATCCCGGCGCCCATGAAGATCACGGGTACGTGAGTGTCGTAATCGAACGAGGTGCCATGGGTTGCGCCGGTTTGCGTGAAGATCCAATACGGCTCGAGCAATATCTCGACATCGGCGCCGCGCTGCGGGTAAAAGCCGTTCATGACGCGGCAGCCCCACTTCGTCTCGCATAGCCGCGCCGGCCATCAGTTGCTCGCGGGTGTAGACGCGGAACACATGGGGAATCGTCCACGCAGCTTCGGCTGCCGCGCGGTCCACGTCTTCCCGCGGCAGCGTTCTTCTTCGCAATCAAATCCAGATTGAGATAGACCGAATGTTCGGAGTTGCTGACAATCCAATTGCCCTCGCCAAATTTCTTCACCAGCGCCGCCTGCACGGTCTTTGCTCACGGTTCCGAGCGGCAGACGTCCGCCCGGCATCTTACGCGCCGCATTCGTTTCCGGCAGCGGCGCTACGCCATGATCCGCGGTCATGACCACGAGAACATTGTCCATGCCGACGCTCTGGTCGAGCGCCTGGAACAACTTATCCAGCACCTTATCCGTCTGTAAGGAAACCTCGTGAACCTCGGGCGAATCGGGCCCGTTCGCGTGGCCCACATAGTCGTTGGCGGAGAAGCTGACCGCCAGGATATCTGTTACCCCGCGCTGCCCTAACTGCTCGGCCTGCAGCGCGGCCTCCGCGAATTGCTCGATCATCTCGTTGGCATAAGGAGTGGCGTCGATCGCAGAGTAGAGAGCCGGGCCCGCCGCCGGGCAGCGTCTTCGTAAGGAACGCGGCCCCTTGATATTGATCGGCCGGACGGGCTGCGTCGAAATCCTTCACCCACTGCGGCAGATCGGGGAAGTAATAGGTGCTGCTGACGAAATTGCCGCTTCGGGAATCGAACCAATAAGCGCCGTTCGCCATGTGCCCGGCGGGCAAAATCGCCGCGCGGTCCTTTAGCGAGATGCCGATCACTTTCGATTGGTTGGCGTTCGACATTTTCAGCTCGTCGCCCACCGTATCCACCAGCATGCGGTGCGGCGACGAACCGCCGCTTGCCGGCGTTCCCCCCAGCAGTTTGGTCGCGGAATCCTCCACGCTGGTGACGGTCTTCTTTTCATCGCGGTCGTACCAATCGTTGCCGATGATGCCGCTGAGCGCGGGCGTTGCGCCTGAAAGAAAGGTGCTATGGCCGATGGCGGTGACGGTAGGGAAGTGTTCGAAGCGCGCGTTGGTGAAAACCGCTCCCTGAGTGAGCAGCCGGTCAATCCGGCGTTGTATTCGGAACGGAACCGTGTCAAATAATCGTAGCGGAATTGATCGATCACAATCGCCACCACCAACTTCGGCTTCGGAGGATCCGCCGCCAGCAGGCTGGCCGCCGCCAACAGGCATACCAATGTTCGTTTCATTAAGGCTCCAAGCGTTGTTTTCGGTATTGAAATTTCAGCGTATCATGCGGCCTGCCAGCCATTCGCCGGTCAACGCCAGTGATCTGAGGGTCGCGCATCTCTCCACGGTTTCTTCTCGCGAGGCGCATGAGAATCTCCGCGCGGCCATCGGGGCGCGTCTGCCTCTTGGGCTGGTCCATAGCGGGCGCTGGCCCTCCGTACTTTCTATCCACGGTATACCAACCGACCCGCGATGAAACGGTATAACTCAGGCGGGCTAGGGTCTTTACACTAGCCATGTCCACGAAGTAGACAACCTCTAACGCGTGGTAACGCTAAGCCGTGATTCTAAAAACTGCCAATTGGGAAGACCGCGTGCATCTTAGACGCTCGTAAGGAGTGTCCAAGGCAAAATGAGACTCAGAAAACCGACTGAACGCCGAGACAAAATGCGTTTCAAGATGAATCGGGAATTGCGCTACAAACTTCTCGAGGATGAGCGCATTATGGCTGCAGGTCTGGGAACAACCACCGATATGAGTAGCCGAGGCGTGGCCTTTCACTCCGATGCGGATCTTCCCACCGGCTCGTTCATCGAACTTTCCATCAGTTGGCCGGCATTGTTGGGCGACGTTTGTCCCATGCGCCTGATCGTCTTCGGACGCGTGTTGCGGGGTTCGGAGCCGTCAAAGTATGTACTGTGGAAAAATGGGAATTCCGCACGCAGGCGCGCCGGATCGCCATATCCGATGCCCCTGCGAATCGATGGCAAGCTGCAGCGTTGGGCCGAGTACCGGAAGGAAATCTAATGAGAACTTCACGCGGTCGCGCGGGCGCACCGGCATAAGGTTCAGCCACTCAGCCGCCGAGATTCCGGAGAGCGCTCCAGCGCGCATCTCCGCCGCCAGGGGCGCACCCGCAATCGTGCTCGTTGCGATTTTTTCCGCATCCCGGACAGATGCCCTTGCACGATTCGCTGCAAACCCGCTGCATCGGCAAAGCCAGCAGTACTTGTTCGCGAAGGATGTCTTCCAGTTCGTATTCCATTCTTCTCGTAGAAGCCGAGTTCCGCTTCACCCTCGTCAATCTCTACCTCTTCGTCACGCGCGATAAACGAGACAGGCCGGTAGAAGAGATCGAAAGTGGCCGCGAGAGGAAAGCGCGCCTGCGCCGAGGCAGCGGTCGCATACCGCGCCCATCTCAACGGAATAGTTTCCCTTGATGCGAACTTCTCCCTCGGTATGGGGCAGCAACTCGGCCGTGCCGGTCACGTGCAAGGGAGTGTCCTGATGGATCAATTCTTCGCTGAAATCGATTTGGCCGGGCGCGAAGGTCTCATCGAAACGAATCTTACGCAGCTCCATCTCTTTAATACTGAGGAGCATAACGGGGAAACCTCAAGTGGATTTGGAAGCGGCAAACCCATTGTAACACCGTATTTACCGCTGGCTCAGGCCGCCATCCACGGCCAATATCTGCCCGGTAACGAAATTCGACGCCCGCAGAAAGTAAAGCACGGCATCGGCGATCTCATCCGGCGTTCCGCCGCGCTGCGCCGGCGTCAGCTTCAATCATCCGCTTTCCGCGCTCGTCGATATCCTCGAACGGAATCACGCCGGGCGCAACCGAATTCACCGTGATCTCCGGCGCCCACGCCTTCGCCAGCGCGCGCGTCAGCATGATCACGCCGGCCTTTGACGCGCAGTAGTGCGCATGTTCCGCCCATGGCCGTATGCCGCCCAGCGAACTGAGATTCACGATTCGTCCGCCGCCCGATTTCTGCATCAGCCGCGCGCCTTGCTGGCAACAGAAAAACGTCGCCTTCAGATTCACGGAGTGGATGAAATCCCAATCGCTCTCGGTGATTTCCAGCGGATCGATGCGCGTGAAGCGCGCCGCGTTGTTCACCAGCCAGTCGAGCCGTCCCATGCGCTCTTCCACTTCGGCGAACATGCGCGCGATCTCGTCCACGCTTTCCAGGTTGGCGCGGAATAGTTCGGCGCCGCCGCATTCCGCGGCGGTGCGTCGCGCTTCGGCTTCGGAGTCGTGATAGTGGATGGCCACGCGCGCGCCTTCGCGGGCGAGACGCAGAGCGATGCCGCGGCCGATGCGCTTGGCCGCGCCGGTGATGAGGACTACTTCATTCGGCATAAAGACTCACCGCAGAGACGCAGAGGCGCTGAGAAAAACGCGGGGCTTATAGCGTGCTCGGTTCGCCATGTACCTCCATCTCCTCCGGCTCCATGCCAGGCCGCGCGGGCTCCGGCAAGCCGCCCCGTCACAATTCGCCCAAGCCCAGTAGAACGCCGTCATCGAACTCAACGCGCCCGCGATCGCTCCGATGGTGCGCGGATTCCAATATTCCGACGCGATCCCCGCGGCGCATCATCGAGAGCATCATCACCGACCACTGCACCGATTCGTTGGTCGCAAAAACGCGGCCGCGAAATTCGTCCGGCACCGTGCGCAGCAACTGCCACATGTTCAGCACCGAACTGATGCCCACGCCGGCGCGCGAAAGCGCGATGAATACCAGCGCCCAGGCGAAACTCGCATCTGGCTGAACAGAATGTACGACCCGCCATGCACGATGTAGCAGATCACAATCGTCCGCTTGTAATTGCGAAAGCTGAGGCGCTTGCCGAAATTGTAGGCCAGCGTTCCGCCGATCACCAGGCCCATGCCCGCGCAGCCCCAAATCGCGCCCAGGCCCAGCCGGCCCGCGATTGAATACCAATCTCGCCGAACACCGTGAACAGAATCTGCGCCGCGCCGCCGCCGGTGGCCCATCCCACGCCCACCATCAGCAGGCCGAACACCAGCGGGACCGAGCGGATATAGCGCAAGCCCTCGACATATTCGTGCCACGGCCGCACCACCTCGGCTTCCGTCAGCGCCTGGCGCCGCACGCGGAATCCGCCAGGCACGTGCAACTGCGAGATGCACAGCGCCGAGACCAGGAACGACAGCGCGTTGACGGCGAAAGCCCATTGATAGCCGAACCCGCATCACGCTGGTGCCGCCCAGGAAGGCGCCCACCGCAAGCGTGGTCCACGCCGGTGGTTTGGGTCAGCGAATTGGCGGTGTGCAGCTCTTCTTTGGTGGCGATGGATGGCAGAATCGCCGCGCGTCCGCTGGTGAAGAACGGCGAGGCCACCATCAACAGCGCGCTCAGCAGATAGAGCAGCCACGGCGCGGGATGCTTGCACGGTGAAGATGAAACACGCCGCCACCACCATGCGGATGAGATCGCTCACGATCATGACGCGCTTGCGGTCGAAGCGGTCGAGAACCACGCCCGCCAGAGGCCCGGCAAGCATTGCGGGAACCGCGCGGGAAAGCAGAACGCCGCTCACCACCAGCGGAGATTTCGTGACCGCCACCGCCAGGCTGAAGACCGCGATGTTGTTGAAGTGGTCGCCGATTTCGCTGACCACCTGGCCGATCCACGTATACCGGTAGTTGCGGTTCTCGCCGAGCAGCGAGACGAATGCGTTCAACCGATCCGCTCCTCCCGCACCGTGATGGAGCGGATGAAATCGAGATCGAGCGGATAGCCGAAGCCCGGCTCGTCGCGCAGATCGATGGTCCCTTGCGGCGAAACTTCCACGGCGGGCTGGATGATGTCGCGCTTCCAATAGCGCTTGCTGGCCGAAACGTCGCCCGGCAGCACGAAATTCGGCAGCGTCGAAAGCGCGATGTTGTGCGCGCGTCCGATGCCGGCTTCCAGCATGCCGCCGCACCAAACGGGAATGCCCGCGGCTTGCGCGACATCGTGTACACGCTTCGCTTCGCGGAATCCGCCCACGCGGCCCAGCTTGATATTGATGATGCCGCAGGCGCGCAGGCTGGATGGCCTGCTCGGCGTGGTGCGCGCGTGCGGATGCATTCATCGAGGCAGATGGGCGTTGCAAGCTTCGCCTGCAGCTCGGCGTGATCGACGATCTCGTCGTGGCTCAGCGGCTGCTCGATCATCATCAGGTAGAACTCGTCGAGCCGGCGCAGATGGTCGGCATCGGCCAGCGTGTAGGCGGAATTCGCGTCGACCGAAAGCTTGATCGACGGGAAACCGCTCGCGCACGCGCCGGACGACATCCACATCCCAACCCGGCTTGATCTTGAGCTTGATGCGCTGGTATCCATCGGCCAGTTCGCGCTCGATGCGCGCGAGCAGCGCGTCCACCGTATCGTGAATCCCGAGCGAAACGCCGCAGGGGATCTCCTTGCGGCGGGCGCCTAGCGGCGGCCGATCTTCTTCCACAGCGGAACGCCATCCAGGCGCGCAGCCAGATCCCAAACCGCGGCTTCCAATCCGCCGCGCGCCATGTTGTGGCCGCGGATGTGCGCGCTCAGCGGCGCGATGTCTTCCGGGCCCTCGACCTCGCGGCCAACCACGCGCGGCGCGACGTAATCGCGCAGAATGAGCCACGCCGATTCGGTCCATTCCTCGTTGTAGAACGGATTCTCGCCGGCCGTGACTTCGCCCCAGCCGGACGCGCCTTCGCCGTGCGCTTCCACCAGAACCATGTGCCGTTCGGTGGTGCGGCCGAAGCTGGTTTCGAAGAAGTGCACCAGCGGCATCGAGATCTGGCGCAAAATCACGCGATCAATTTTCATTCCATGGCTCCAATAGATAGATGCCTTCGGACGTCGTTGCGGGAGAAGCCGGTGACGGCGAGGCCGCGCGCGAATGCGCTCCTGAAACTTCGCCGCGTTGTCTTCCTGAATGCGCGCGCGCCAGGGGGTTGTTTTCGGAGCGGATGCGCGCAATATCGGCGGGGAAAGCGATGCGTTCGCACGACTTCGGAATTCCGGCCGTTCGTCCGCCGAGAATGGCGCGCACGCGCGGCGAACCGATCCACCATTCCGCATAGCAACGGTCGGTGGGCAGCCCGCCGTGCAGCGGACTACGCGGTGATGCCGTACTGATTCACCGCATAGCGGCGCACGATGGCCCCCAGGCGCTCGATATTGAAAAACGCATTCTTCAATTCCAGCGGATCGAAGGTCCATTCGATCAGCGGAATGCCGCGCGCCAGCGCATCTTCGCGCTGGCGCAGTTTCATGCGCCGGCCCACGCCCGCGTTGCGGTATTCGGCAAGCACGCCCATCATGTGGCTGTGCAGGTAGGGCGTGTCCGCCCGGCTTGATGCCCGGAATGCCGAGACAGAATCCGATCATTCGCTCGCCATCGTACGCGCCCAGCACCTGCGCCGCCCACGCGGCTTGCCACGACGAAGAAACGCAGCGGCAGAGATCGATCTCGTCGAATCCCCAGATGGTCTGTCTGCAGTTCGACGGCGGTGCGAAACTCCTCGAGCGTGGATAGCTGGCGGATCTCGATCACGCGGACTCTTGGCTTCCTGCCACAGCGCCTCCATTTCCTCGATATTCGATCGCGCGGCGATTTTCCGCGCTCGGCCAGCTTGCGCTCGATGTATCCGAACCGCTCGCGAAACTTGGCGTTGGTCTTGCGCAGCGCCTGCTCCGGATCGACCTTGACGAAGCGCGCCAGGTTGACCAGCACGAAGAGCAGATCGCCCAACTCGTCTTCGAGTTCCGCCTGGGCGCCGTTGCGGCGCGCTGCCGTCGAACTCGGCGAGCTCCTCGTGCAGCTTCTCGATCACCTGCTCGGGATTCTCCCAATCGAAGCCCGCGCCGGCCGCGCGCGAAGCGATCTGCTGCGCCTCCACCAGCGCCGGCAGCGCGCGCGGAACGCCCGCCAGCAGGCCGTTTTCGGCTTTGCGCCTTGGATTTCTTCTCGTCCGACTTTGATCTCGATCCCACTGCGCAACACGTCGCCGGCGGTTTCGGCCGATTGCTCGGCGAACACGTGCGGGTGGCGGCGCACCAACTTCTGGTTGATGGCGTCGAGCGCGTCTTCGATGCCGAATTGATCTTCCTCCGCGGCCATTTGCGCGTAGAAGACGGCCTGCAGGATGAAATCGCCCAGTTCCTCGGAGAGTTCGCCCCAATCGCGCCGGTCGATGGCATCGAGCACTTCGTAGGTCTCTTCCAGCGTGTAGGGCTTGATGGTGTCGAAGGTCTGTTCGCGGTCCCACGGGCACCCGCCCGGCGCGCGCAAACGGGCCATGATCTCGACCAATTGCTGAAATTTGGGGCCTGCGGCAGTGGAGTTTTTCATTGTAGGGGAGTGAGTTTTCAGCGTAACATGCGGCGCGGAGTGGGCTAATCGGCGTTTCATCGGCGGCGGATATAAGGTTTGCCGTGCGCGCGGCAGAGGAGGAAGCATAATGTGGCCGCCGATGAATGCCGATGAACGCCGATAAAAAACGGAGTGCTCGGACCTTGCGCAGCGCCCGTTGCGGACCGGAGGTCTCCGGCTACGCGCAAACCGCTTGCTTGCGAGCGGCTGCATTCGGCCCGGGCCAACCCGCGAGTTGAGAATGCGGGTGGCCCGGGAAGAGACACTTCGGGCGCCCAGGGTTGGTAAGTTCAACAGGTTGTCAAAGAACTGTGGGCCGTGGCTCCGAACACCTTGCGGTGAGGGATGGCGGCGCCGTACTGCTGGAACAGGACTACGTGGATACTAGCCTGGACAGGCTGGGAAGCCTGTCCTACGAAGGCGTTGGCTTCCGCCAGGCGCGCGAGGACCGCGAAGAAGCCGATCTCTGCGCCGAGATGTTGGGGATCGCGCCGTCAATCTGATTCCTGCGCCGAATCCTATGGCCTGGCCCAGGTCTGTAAGAGGCTGCGCATTTCGCCGGCCCGCGCCGCCGATAGAGGAGTCAGGCCCTTGCGTCCCACCGAATGCGGATTCGCGCCCTTTGCCAGGAGCAGCGCGGCGATACTGATCTTCCCGCAATTAACGGCCCGCCGCAGAGGAGTTTCGCCAAGACTGTCTCGCGCTTCGATGTTCGCGCCGCATTCAAGCAAAGCCTCGGCAGCCTCGACGTTGCCACGCCGCGCGGCCATGTGCAGTGCCGTGCAACGCTTGGCTCCATCGCACGCGTCTACATTCGCGCCTCCTTGAATCAACGCTCTTACTACCGGTCCGCCGCCGGAACACTCGTTTCCGACGCTATAGAGCGGCGTGTGTCCGCCGTCGTCCTGGATGTTCGCATCGATCCCTAGTTTTAGGAGATCCGTCACCGTCCCCCAAATACCCGCGGCGGACGCCGCGTGCAGCAGGGTGCGGCCGCCGTACCTTTCATGCGCAAGATCGGGATTCGCACACAAAAGTCTTTGTCCGTATTCAGCCAGTACGCCATTGCCG
Source organism: Bryobacterales bacterium (assembly GCA_963763545.1). Taxonomy (GTDB): domain Bacteria; phylum Acidobacteriota; class Terriglobia; order Bryobacterales; family Bryobacteraceae; genus PALSA-243. The sequence goes on along the minus strand of CAVXPE010000004.1, from coordinate 28,470 downwards.
CTCTCAATCAGGACACTGACGAAATGCGCGAACACCGCGCGGCTGCGTGAGAAGCGCGCCCGTAAGAGTGGGCACTCTACCAGCGCGATCACCTTGCCCAATTCACCCTCGCGGACAGCCGCCACCGCTTCATCCAACGCCCGCTGCTCCTCCCATCGCTTTGCGATTTGCGCGTGGATGCCCGAAAGCTCCGATTGGCGCTTTGCCGCCTCAACGGCCGGTCCGGCAGTGACAAGATACGCGGATGATTCTTCGAAGAGTTCCTCCAAGGACTTTCGCATGGGCTCACTCATCTCGACGTCGCCCAATGCCCTCTTCATCTGTCCTATCCAGGCATCCCGTTCCTTCTTCCCGATCTGAAACCGCAGGTGGGATTCCCGCAGACTCAACCACCACCGTCGCTGCGCGTCCGCGGACGGGCCACCCAGGAACTGAACCAGGAATGCCGCAAACGCCTCGATGGCGCACTTCTGAGTCTTTCCGGGAAACAGTGGGCGCAAGGTCGGGTCTTCTGCCACGCGCGCGTAGAAGGCAGTGGAAAGCTCGTGGCACTTTGGCGAACCACCGATCGCCTCGAATAGATCAATCGGCGCAGTGCCAGGATCTGATGCCGCAAGAGATTTTCTGGCCATGACACATTTTCACGCAGAATTTCATCGAGAGTTCGACGATCCTTCGGCTAGCCCTTCCCGGCGGGCGGCTGCACGCCGGCCAAGCGGTGTTATTCTGTTGCAGGAAATGCCTGCCTTGCCGTATGAGAAACCATTCTCTCTTCCGCACGTTTCTTAAGACCGCTGTAGTATTCGCGCCGCTTCTTGCCGCTCCCATCGTTTCTGCCCAGCCATTGACCTTCACGCCGTTCCATGAAACTGGAATCTACGCTCTCGGCGAAACGGCCGGCTGGAATGTCGCCATTCCGGCCGACGCCCTCGGCCCGTTTCATTACGTGATCAGGAAGAATAACAGCGAAACTCGGAAATCTGGAGACGTCGCCCCTACCGCCGGCCACACTGTCATCGAGGCCACGCTGAACGAGCCCGCCATGCTCTACGTTGAGGTGACCTCGCCCATCGCCGGCGCGCTCCCCATCCATCTCGGAGCCGCTATCGCCCCCGGCAAGCTTCAGCCGTCCGTGCCCCGGCCGGCTGATTTTGACAGCTTCTGGGATGGCAAGTTGAAAACGCTCGCGGCAATTCCAATCAATCCGCGCCTGACTCCCGGCCCGGCGACGGCCGATGGGCTCGAGTTCTGCACTGTCCAACTGGATAGCGTTGGTTCTCACGTCCAGGGCTATCTCGCCAAGCCCGCGGCCGAGGGAAAATTCCCTGCCTTGGTAATCTTTCAGTACGCAGGCGTCTATGCCCTTCAACCGAAGACCGTAACCGATCGCGCGGCCGAGGGCTGGCTCGCCCTCGACGTAGATTCCCACGATATGCCGCCCGACCAGGCTACTGCGCCCGCAAACTACAATTCGATCGGCTACCGTGACCGCGAGACGTCTTACTTTCTCAACATGTACCTTCGCGACAGCCGTGCCATCGACTACATCGCCAGCCGGCCCGATTGGGACGGCAAAACCATCGTCGTCATGGGAACCAGCATGGGCGGACAGCAAAGTCTCGTCGCCGCCGCGCTCAATCCCAGGGTGACCGCGGTAAGCGTGAACGAACCTTCCGGAGCCGATTCGAATGGCGATCTCTACGGTCGCAAGGCGGGCTATCCGAATTGGTTGTCCTCTGATCCACAGGTCGCGCAAACGGCGCTCTACTTCGATACCGTGAACTTTGCGCCGCGCAACCGGACCATGGCCTTCGCACCGGCGGGCATGCCTCCGCTCTTCTCGGCTTCGGCGATCTGGTCTCCAATGTATCGGCCTGCCGAGGCACTCAAACCTTGACCTCGCCGGTAGGGCCCAAAGAACACCCACCCATGGCTTGCGAAGACAGGGCCGAGGGCGTCGAATGCCCCTTTGCTGACCATGCCAGCCGCGCTCCCGTGGTTATAAACGACGGCTGGAAACGGCCCTGTGCCTTCCGGCCTGTACAACACTCCGTGAAGCGTAATCTCACCACTCGGAAACGCAACCTTATCTGCCGCAGCCAGAACGAGTGGCGAAAGCAGCAGCGCCAAGAGCATCGAGAAACTGTGCTTTGCCACTTCACTCACCCCGCAGTGATATAGACGGATCAATCAGTGTCGCCCGGCGGCACGGGAACCAGATTGAACCGGCGGACGCTACGAACAGAGTAACCAGCACGCTCGCATAGGCGGCTGGGTCCCATGGACTGACACCGGCAGCAAGAAATCCGCTGACGAATCGCGCGAGCGCAAATGTGCATATCATACCAATCGCCGATCCGGCGGCGACCACAGCTAACCCATCTCGCAGCATCAGGCGTAGAATATTACGCCTGTCGGCTCCGAGCGCCATCCGGAGCCCGATCTCAGGGGCCCGTCGCGTCACGTTGTAGATGGACATGCCACACAAGCCGGTCAGGGCGAGGATAAGGCCCATCGCCGCCAAAGTGGTAAGCAGGACTGTGGCGGCACGAGTAGGCCACGTGGCCCGGTCGAGCCGCTCGCGAACAGTGAAATAGCCAGTCCCCGCTCCCGGATCAGTTCGCTCGATTACGCGCGATAACTCAGCGGTAAAGCGGTCTGCCGAACCTCGTCCGCGAACAAGCAAGCTCGGCGTGAACGCGCTTAGCGATTGCAGCAGTGGGACTGGATTCTCTCCCGGAGTTCGAAAGCTGGTATTGCCAGAGACGCCAATAACGATCAACTGGCTGCCATCGCGGTTTGGCCGCGCACGCACCAGCCGCTCGCCGATCGGATTCCTCTCTTGAAAGAATGCCTGCGTGAAGGCCTCATTGATGAGCACGGGCGAGGGCACGCTCGGATCACGTGGTTTCAGGTCCTTCCAGTCGAATTCGCGGCCGGCCACCAACCGAATGCCCATCGTTTTCAGGTAACCTGGACCGATGCCTTGCTCGATTACCTGAACACCGGCGCCGTCCACGCGGTGAACGACGGGTTGAGAGTAAACGAGCTGGAATGGCAGATACCACGCCCAGGAAACGGATTCGACCTCTGGAAAGGATTCGAGGGAGTGATACAGATTGTCGCGCTTCGCGACTTGAGCTGGCGTCGGCCGGCGGTTATCTAGGGCCAGGTCGAACCAGACCGTGTGCGCGGAGTCAAATCCCAGTTGATAATGCAACAGAGCGAGTGCATTACGCGCAAACAGGAACGCTCCGCTGAGCAGGATTACCGACACGGATATCTGGGCAGTCACCAAAAATCTGCGAAGCGGCAGCTTGCGAGCCATCGTGCTCCGGCTCACGCGGAGCGAATTTGAAAGAACAAGGCGAGAAGATATCAGCGCTGGCACAAGTCCGCTTGCGATAGTGGCAATTACGCCCAGAACAGCAGCCCCGCACGCAAAACGCCAATCGGGTGAAAAGGTGAATCGTGCCGTAACGTCCTGCACGGGGACTTCGACGTGTCTCAGGAATCCGGCTGCCAAAAATGTGAGGCCGATCCCAGACGCGGTTCCCGCACCGGCGAGTAGTGTCGCTTCAACGAGGAGTTGGCGGATAAGTTGAAGCCGGCCCGCTCCTATTGCACATCGGATCGCTATTTCATGCTGCCTAGCGACCCCTCGGGCGAGCAACAAACCTGTGACATTTACGCACGCAATTAGCAAAACGAACACCGTGACGGCTGCGAGCAGCACGGAGAATCCAACCACGGACCTATCGGACTGGGACTGGCCCCATTTCGAAAGCCCGGCAACTGGTGTCAGTAGGGCGGCTGAAGGGAACGGCGGCAAATGGTCGGGAAACCGTCGTGCCAGTTCGCGCAGCGCGCCGAGAAGTTTCTGTTGGGTTTGCTGAGGCGTACGGCCTGCGGCCAACCGCCCAATCGGCCGTATTTGGGTCGCATTCCGATCAAGCAAACTTGGCTGGAGGGCTCGGTTGAGAGGAATGTATACGTCGGGATCAACGCCTTCTCCCTGGATAGCTCGATAATCGGCAGGAAGCACACCGATGACGGTAAAGGCAGCGTTATCAAATGTGAGAGTCCTCCCAATTATATTCGGATCGCCTCCAAGACGTTCTTGCCAAAAGTTATGACCGATCACAACTACGGTCGGCGCTCTCTCTGCCTCAGCCTCCTCCGCAGTCCAGGTGCGCCCGAGAGAGGCGTGACCCCCGATGACATCGAAGAAATTCGCGGACAAGCAGTCTGCGACGATTTGCCGGGCCCGATCTCCTTCGCGCCAACTGGGTGCGGGGTAACATTGGTTCCCGGCGGCCAGTCCATCGAATACGCCGCCGTTTCGGACGTCTAAATAGTCCGGATACGACAAATTATCGAAGCTAAAAAGTTGCTGTGCGTCTCTTGCCGTGACATCGTGAATCAGTATCGCGTCAACCAAGCTATACAACGTCGTAGTGGCCCCAATCCCCAATCCGAGCGAAAGCACTGCGACGGCGGCCATAATGGGATTCCGAAGCAAGCTGCGGCCGCCGAATCGAATATCTAGCCAAAGCGCTTCAAGGCGTGCAAAGGCGAACGAATCCCGACTCGACTCGCGAACTGCCAGAACATTGCCAAACCGCCGCCTTACTTCGTTAAGGTTGCCGCTCTCCTCAGCGGCCTGATCAATATGGAATCGAATTTCCTCATCAAGCTCCAAATCGAAGCGGCGGCGGCTGAGCAATGCGCGGGCGCGTTTCAAGAATCGCATCTTACGCGCTCCGCATTACGCAACTGATCGCACGAACCAAGCCGCTCCAGTGCTTCGATTCGCGAATCAATTGCTTGTGCCCTCGGGTCGTCAGCTCGTAGTACCGGGCGCGCCGGTTGTTTTCGGACGCTGCCCACTCTGCTGTAACGTAGCCATCTAACTCCAGGCGCCTCAGCGCGGGATAGAGGGAGCCCTCTTCGACTCTCAAAACGTCGTCAGAAATTTGCTGAATGTGGCGCGCTATTCCCCAGCCATGCATCGCTCCACGCGCAAGCGTCTTGAGTATGAGCATGTCCAGAGTACCTTGGACCAACTCGCCGCGCTTTGAGTCTCTTCCCATAGACGCTTGATAAGAGCATTATGGTCCTTCGGTTCCTGTCTTGTCAATCCGCTGGACGCAACTGAGTGTTCGCCGCGAAACCTCGGAAGATGATCACAGACTGAACGCGAATAAACCATAACCTCGCCTGCAAGTAAACGCCGTTGCGCGACTTCCCTGGAACTCTCTGACGCTGCTCGGAAACACTACACGCTACCAGGGCATATTTTCCCTATCTGAAACCAGTTGGCCTCAGACTTCGGCGGACTGGCCCAGCAACACGAGATTTCCATTGCTTCCTCGCTCAAGCTTTCGGTCGTTCCGGGGCCGGTACACGCTACCACTTCATATCGCAAGTGGTTCGCGGCGTAGGTCTTTAGTTGCGTTCTGCGCAACAGGCTAAAACGAACGGCAACGTTATGGTTTAAGTCACACAGAGCGCGCTGCGTGCCTCCCTGAGCTGTTGCTTGTCTGGATCGGTTGGTTGCGGTTGTAAGGGAGTAGGGCCGAGGGGAGGCGATTGGCCTGCGGCGGTAGCTGCTGCGACCGCCATCGCCGAAAATCGCCGACTACGGACAAAAGCGTTCCAGTCGAGTACTGGTTGACCTGTAGCATTACTTCATTTCCTGACTGTCCTTCTAGCGCGCCTCCCCGATCACTAATAACTCGCAAATCTTATCCATCACCGCGCGCACTTCGCCCGTCGGCCCGTTGTAATTATTCACCAGGATCGAAAACGCGATCCAATCCCCCCGCCGGCGCTGCGCGTAGCCCGATAACGCGCTCACGTGCGAAAGCGACCCGGTCTTGGCATGGATCCGCCCCGCCATTTCCGTGCTCGGGAAGCGCGACCCAAGGGTTCCATCCTGCCCTCCAACCGGCAAAATCGAAAGGAAATTCTCGCGCGCCGGCGAGGTATACATATATCGCAGTAACTGCACCACCGTCGCCGGGCTTACTAAATTCAGCCGCGCCAATCCCGATCCGTCGTTGATGTTATACCCGCTCGGCTGAACGCCGATCTCCGTGAGAAAGGCTTTCAGTTCCTCCAGACCGGCCTCCACGCTTCCGATATTGCGTCGCGCCTTGCCTACCGCGCGCAGATCCAATTCGGCGTGCAAATTCTGGCTCACTTTGGCCGTAACGCGCAAGTCTTCGATCAACGGCGCTGACACGCGCTTCGCCAATTCAATCCCCGCCTCCGGTTCGGCCACCGCACCCTGCTTCAGATCTACCGCCTCATAGGGAAAAAAGTGCCGGCTCACCGCGCCTCCCGTTACTACAACACCGCGCGATTGCAGCAACAGCCGGAAGGCCACGGCCGCGTAACGCGCCGGATCGTCGATTCCCAAACTCAGATCCTCGCCCGGGTTTTGCGATGAGGACCCCGCTAGCGGAATGTTGCCCCAGAGTTCGAGCGTCGTTCCGCCCGGCGCTCGCGAATAGTGAATCCGCCGCTCCCCACCCGCCGTCGTGCGGATGCGGTTATCGATTGCGTAATACTCCACCGGCGGGTTCAACTCCAACGCCGCTGGGTCGCCCTCTTTCGCGCCGGGGCCTATGCGCAGCGTGAACGCATTGTCGTTCAGCGTGAGCGCCGAAACTGGCGCGCCGTAATCGTATAAAGGGTCATCGATACCCCACCCCGCCCCGAATGGCTCCCACACGTACCATCGATCGTCGCCCACGATATCGCCGTTGATGCGCGTTACTCCCGCCGACGCCACCTGCCCCGCAAGATCGGCGAGCGCCGCAAACGGATCGCCCGTGTTCGCTCCCACCCGATACGGAATCGCCCGCCCCGAAAGATTGGGATCGCCGCCGCCCACCAGGCGCAGATCGCCATCGATCACTCCATTCGCATCCGGCGCCGCCGCGGCCGTCACCCGCGTCCGAAAGGTGAAATCCGGCCCCAGCCGCGTCAATGCCAGCGACGTGCTGAAAAGTTTGGTGTTCGATGCCGGAACGAAGAAGTGGCTGGCATTCAATTCGAAGAGAGTCTTGCCCGACGGCAATTCCGTCGCCTGTATACCCCATGCCGCCGAGCGCGCCACAGGCGATTCCGCAATCGCGCGCTCGATCTGCCGCGCCAGCGACGCTCGGATCGCCGGCTGCGCGCCACTCTGACCGGCCGCGAACAACAAACCGAGAACCAGCGTTGCTTTCGATTTCATCGTCCCGTGATCTTCGACTCCAACCAGATCAACAATAGCAGGGCCATCACCGTAATCGTTCCGACGAGCGGGATTCCAATGACCACCCCCACGCCGGCAAAGTTCGCGGCGTAGCCAAGCGTCGCCGGAGCCGCCAACCCGCCCACCAGCGCCAGCGAGAAGATGCCGTTGAAGAAGCCTGGGTGGTAGTACGGGAAGCGCCGCCCGATCGCCTCCGCCACCAGCGGATAGATACTGGCATACCCTGCGCCGATAAAGAACACGGCGAAGCCGGCGCCGAACCCATTATTCGTGAAGAACAGAATGATGCATCCGAACATCGCAGCCAGGCCGCTGCCGAAGAGCAGCCACGCATGTTTTATCCGCGAAAGCAGCGCCACCGCCGCCAATCGACCGGTCATCAGGAAAAGCCAAAAGAGCGCCAGAATGAGAAGCGCTCCGCTCGGGCTCAAGCCTACGCGCCGGATTAGAAATAGCGGCAGCCATCCCGCCACTGACCATTCGTTGCCGAACTGCACGAACAGCAGTACGGCGAACAGCACCGCGCCCGGACTCCGGAAATCCGCAATCGCCTGGCGCAAGGTTGGGTGTGCGCCCTCCGGCGCCGGGGCGTACCAGGTCCGGGCGTAAATCCACCCGAAGATCGCCGGCGCCGCGGCCATCGTTATAAGGATCGTAGGAACGCTATACGCATAAAATGTTCCCGCCACCAGCAGCGTTGCGGCGAGGCAACCCAGCCCGTACCAGATTCCGCCGCGGCTTACCGTGCCCGCCGCATCCGTCTGATAGCGCTCCGAAATCCCTTGGAACAGCGCAACGTTGAGAAGGCCCGCGGCGATTCCCAAGGTCAGTAGCCCCACAATCCTCAACCCTATCGAGACCGTAGGTGAAACCAGCGCTAGAAACAACAACGCGATGCACGAAAGGCCGCATGCGAAGACCAGTTGAAAGGTCAATCCGCGCCGCCTCATGAGCCGCCGCGAAAAGACAGCCGCGAGCACGATGCCCGCCGCCAGGCTCAGAAAGTAGTTGCCTACCGCGATGAACTGTGGCGGATCGCGATGATACCCCCAGGCAGGCAGAATCGCTCCCAGGAGCGCCATCAGGAAACCCGATAGCAGAAACCCGGCAAGCGCCCGGCCGCCCCCTGACGGACGAATCGCGGTGGAGGTCCCAAAAGCCACAGAGCTTGATTGTAACTCGCGTGACATGATCGGGAAAATTCCGGATGCTTCTGTGAGAAACCGTAGCGCGCCCTACCGGATTCCGTAGTTCAATCGATCTGCAAACCTGTTTTCAATAGCTTACGGTTGGCCTCCGGGTTGCACTACCTCGCAGTGGGTCATAGAGCGTTTTTCAGCTTTGGTGCGTTGCCTCGTCTGGGCTATCCGCCGCCCCGCTCGGTTAGCCATCTACCGCAGCGGGGCTTTTTTTATTTGGAAACCACCGGCGTCCGTCCGGGCCTAACCTTGAAATGGCCCGTTCTTACGCGCCTGTTGCATGCACCTCATCATCCACGAGAATGCAAACTTCGGTATTGCCCAGGATGCTATTGACGCGCATTACGAGATCTCGCGGAAGAAACGGCTTGGCGATGAAATGCGCTCTCTGAATGCCTGGCGCGATATCGGCAATTTGATCTGTCCTGAAGCCCGACATGAACAAAACGTCGATCTTGGGATGATGCTCCTTGAGGCATTCCGCCAGTTCCGGACCCGTCATTCCCGGCATCATTACATCGAGTACCGCGAGATGAATCGGCCCCTCCCTCCTCAGGCAGGCATCTAAGGCGCTCCGGCCATCCATGGCGGAGATAACGATATAGCCGTGGCGAGTCAACACGCCTGTGACGAGTCGCAAAACAAGCGGTTCATCGTCGGCAACGAGGACGACACAACGCTCGAACGAAGGCATGCTTGAAATCGTACCACTCGACAATGCGCGTTTACGCAGCGGGTTCCTGGAACGCCAGGGTGATCTTTTCGCGGAGGGTGTTGGCGGAATAGGGTTTCTGAATGAAGCCGGCTAGGCCTTTGCCCGCAAACCGCCGCACGGCTTCCACCTCGTTGTATCCGCTCGACAGAATAACCTTTACCCCGGGTTTAATCGCCTTCAGCCGGCTATACGCTTCCTCTCCATTCATTACCGGCATCGTCATATCGAGCACCACCGCGGCCACTTTTTCGGATAGCACCTGAAAGAGCTCAACACCCTCTTTGCCATTCTCCGCCACTACCACTGTGAAGCCGTCGCGTTCCAACATAGATTTAGCAGTTCGCCGGATGATTTCCTCGTCATCCACCACCAGGATGAGTTCACTCGTAGCCGCCATGTGGGGAATGATGACTTTCTTGGGCGCCGCCACCTGTCGCGTGGCGGGGAACAAAATCTTAAAAGTCGTGCCTTCACCTGGGCGGCTGTAAACCCTCATCGCGCCCTTGTGGCCGCGGACGATTCCCTGCACCGCTGCCAATCCCAGGCCCCGGCCGGCAAACTTCGTCGTGAAGAACGGGTCGAAAATGTGGCTGAGCGTGGTTTCGTCCATGCCGCAGCCAGTATCGTGGACATCCAGGCTGATGTATGTGCCGGATGGAAGCTCCGATTCGCCGCCAGGTGTGGTTAACCGGTAGTGCTCGTCCACATCCTGCATTCTGGTTGCTACCAGAACAGAACCGTTGTCATTCTGGCTGACGGCCTCTGCGCCATTGATGACAAGGTTCATCACTACCTGTTGCACTTGGCTCTCATCCGCTTCGATCAACTGCAGGTCATCCGCTAATTCCAGCCGCAGCTGAACGTTTTTGGGGATCGATGTCTGGATCAAACCTGCGATCTCGCGCACTAAGTCGGAGAGATCGATCGGCTCAATTACAAATCGGCCTTTGCCCGTGTAAGCCAGTAACTGCCGGGTTAAATGCGATGCACGTTCGCTGGCGGCTACAAGGTCTCTAAGGAGTCCGCTTACCGGGTCGCGCGTTGACACGCTTTCGAGGGCCAGCGAAGCATTTCCCAGTATGCCGGTCAAGAGATTATTGAAATCGTGAGCTACGCCGCCGGCCAGCACGCCCAGGCTTTCCAGTTTCTGCGTATGCCGTAGTTGCTCTTCCTGGACTTTACGTTCCGAAACGTTGCGCCCCACATGTGAGGCCCCGATAATGCGGCCGCTCGAGTCGCGGATCGGAGAAACCGTCAAGGAGACATCGATGAGCTTGCCGCCTTTAGTTTTTCGCACGGTTTCAAAATGCTCAACCTGCTCACCGCGCCGAATGCGTTCCAGGATCTCGTTTTCCTCATTGGGCCGGCCTTCGGGAAGCAGCATCGTCATCGGCTGCCCGATCGCTTCCGCATTCGGGTAACCATACACTCGCTCGGCTCCCGCGTTCCAGGTGAGAATAATGCCCTCGAGCGTCTTGCCGATAATGGCGTCTTCGGCGGATTCGACGATCGAGGCAAGTTGGTGCAGGCGAATCTCCAGCCTCCGCCGTTCCGTGGTGTTGCGCGCAATATGCGAAACGCCGATGATTCGTCCGCCCTTGTCGAAGATCGGAGATATGGTCAGAGAGACATCGATCAATTCGCCATTTTTTCGACGCCGGGTTGTGTCGAAATGCTCAACTTGTTCTCCCCGCGTAATGCGGTCGAGGATCTGGCTTTCTTCGGCTATCCTATCCTCCGGCAAGACGATGAGCATGGGCTGGCCAATGGCTTCCTCCGCCGTGTACCCATAGATCCGTTCGGCGCCCGCATTCCAGGTGAGAACGATTCCCTGAAGCGTCTTGCTGACAATCGCATCCTCGGACGATTGCACAATCGCGGCCAGGTGCCCGGATTCCTCATCCAAACGTTTTCGATCGGTGACATCCCGAGCGACATGCGATGCACCGATTACACGGCCATTCTGGCCGTGAATCGGAGAAATCGTCAGGGATACGTGAAGCAGGTCGCCGCTCTTATGTAGTCTTACCGTCTCAAAATGCTCTACCCGGTCGCCACGGGCAATCCGCCGCAGGATTTCGTCTTCCTCGCTCTTCCGGCTCTCCGGTAGCAGCAAGGTCATTGGCTGCCCGAGCACCTCGTCCGATGTATAGCCATAGAGCCTTTGAGCGCCAGCATTCCAGGACTGAATGATTCCTTCCAGCGTCTTGCTAATGATGGCATCGCCGGACGATTCGACGATGGCCGCCAAATGAGCGACTGCCTCTTCTCGACGGAAACTTTCCGAAAGCGGTCCATTCTGCGATTGCGACATCTCAGTGTAAACAGTCTATCGGAGTTAAGTCATTAAAAACGTGGGTTTTAGCAGTATTGGCGTCCAGCGAACTACCATGCGTATCCGTAAGCACCAACGCGGCCAAATTGGCGCCGGTGGCGCTATAGTGGCCCGTGGCCTCAACCAGACTCCTTTTCGGTCGCCTTGATCGCATATGATAATCTCGTGGTTCGGTACTTTGCTGCCTTAGCCCTCTTAACGCAACTCCAGGAGCCAATCCGCGTCACGACGCGACTCGTGGAAGTGAGCGTCGTGGCCCGCGACAAGAACGGCCCCGTCACCGGACTCACGCAGGACGATTTTATTCTGCGCGACCGCGGACGAGTGCAGAAGATCGCCCTGTTCCGGACCCATGGCAGCCACGTCCACCCGCCATCTGTCCTCTTGCCGCCCGGCGAATTCACCAATCGTCCGCGAACCGATGACGAAGATCCGCAACGAGCCATCGTAATTGTCTGGGATCGTCTGAATAGCCTCTTGCAGGATGCGGCTTCCGGACGAGGGCAAGTCCTCAAGGCTCTGGGCCAGATTCAGACGGGCGACCGCGTCGGCCTCTACGCTCTCGATGCCGACCTGCACGTCATCCAGGACTTCACCAGCGATTCGGCGCTATTGGTCGAAGCGCTGCGCAAGTACCGCGAATCGATTATGCCCCATTCGCTCGATACTATTGGAAGCCGTCTCCCCGCCACCGGCAAATCGGCGGGGCCCACCTTCGACGGTTCGATCGCGATGGAGACAGGGATGTCCCACCTGACTCTGATGGCGGACATGTTCTCCGTCGCGGCGTCCGCTGAATCTCGCGCAACGCGCACCCTGATCGCAGTGCGGGCCATCGCAAATCATTTGTCGAGCGTGCCAGGCCGCAAGAGCGTCATTTGGATAGCAGGCTCGTTTCCCGGCGCCGCGGCATCTTTTGCCTATTCCGGAATTTCTGTTTATCCGGTGGATCTCGCGGGAGTAATTCCGCCCAACGCCCTCAGGCGAGACACACGGCCGCTTCCGGAGCGAACCCTGGTCGAACGCACGGTCGCCCGGAATAGCGGCGGCATTGCTTTTGTCGACAACGATGTTCGCGGAGCGATTGACCAGGCGATGAAGGACTCCGAAGCCGGTTACACGCTTGGCTTCTATCCGGACCGGACACCGGATGGAATGAATCCGCTGAAGATTGAGGTGACGCGCAAGGGCATCGAAGCCGGATACAGCAACGCTTACTCTAGCATCGCAAAATCCGATCGCGGCGCCGGCATCGAGAACGCGCATTCGAGCCCTCTCGACGCCACCCAGATTCCGCTCGACGTCCGCTTGCAACGGCAGGGTGAGGGCTGGAGCCTGACGGTCGAGATCGATCCAGCCGAGATTACCCTGCCGGACCGGAAGGGCGGCCTCGACATTGTTCTGCGGCAGATCTCAGCCACCGGAGCCGCCCTGGCAACTGTCAGGCGGCCGGTGGATCTGCAGTTCGATGAAATGCGTTATCGGGCGTTTCTAAGCAACAAACAGCCCCTGAGCCTCGCCATCCCCAATCCAACACCGGGCCTCGCAACGTTGCGGCTGGTGGTAGGCGATCGGATATCCGGCCGTGTCGGCTCCATCACCATTCCGGTTCGCGACCGGTAACCGCAGTCGCCCCTGCGGAGCGTATGGGGCTTACGGGTCAGTTACCAGAAATGCGTCGCAACTACGCGAGGTTCGCCCCACTCGTCGTTCGCAATGCTGCACTGAATGACCAACTCGATGTTTCGCCGCTCCCATCCCGCGGGCGCCTGGGCAGCGAACCGGTCGAGATATTTGGGGTTGGTCACGAATTCCAAGGCAGCCCCCGAAGCTTTGCTGCCGAGGCCAGCTATCACTAGCATCATCTGTCCGGTTTGCGGTTCCGGCGCCCTCGCTATCAGAGCATAGTCTTTTGTAAGCGGAGAACTCATTGGAGCCGCCCAATCCCGACGCGCCGGATTCTGTCGGTCGAGAATTCGCCGAACCATAGGGTCCCGGTCAAGTTGGAAATAGAACCGGAACGGCGCCACGGCGCGTAGGGTCCATTGATTGTTGAAGGCTCCCTCCAGAATAAAGGGCCTTGTCCTCAACTTCGCGGCGCTGACGTTGCGGGCCAATTCAAAATCGAGGTGTTTGCCTTGAAGAGCCAGAAATGAGGCGAGTTTCGCGGTGTGCTCGCTCATGTGGAGGAAGGTCTTCGGATCAATGGTTTCCCCATTCATGGAGGAATTGCCTCCAGAATCGGTTTGCCGCTCTCGAGGCGCCGCGAAGGTGTCCTTGACGACCAGGACCGGGTCCGACGTCTGCAAGATAGGCGCCCAAAACAATTTGACAGCGGACTTTCGAGGAAAAAACTCCATGCCCCCCAGAAGCCCTACTGCGGCAAGTAGCGCGAGGCCGATGGCCAACTTGCGCGAGCGGTGTGCAACCCTTCCAGGGGCAGCGATCTGTAGTTCCTGCGAAATGCGATGCCCGTTTCCGGCAGGATACCGGAACTCGGGGAGATACCCCCCGGCGGGCAGGTAAATCCGGAGTTCACCTTCACGGCCCGCCTCGGAATAATACTCTTCGAGACGCTTTCGAACCTCGGATGCAGTATTTCGAACGACCGGATCCCTGCCAGTATCGTACTCGGGTGAGCGCCTGAACACCTCGATGCCAAGTATCCGCTCCTTGAGCTGATCCGTGGCGCCGCGAAGCGTTTGCTCGACGACGTGCCGCAGAAACGCCGGATAGCGCTTGCTGTGCTGGAACAACGGGTCGGACAAAATACGATCAAGCTGCGCTAAAACCGCGGCGCTGTCCGGCGCCTCCGCGGTTGGAGGTAATCTCGTCTTGTGCTGCCCCAACTGACCGATCACCGAAACAATCATATACCCTCCGCCTGAGTAAAACTACGGTATCGGCTTCCCCACGCCAACCCGTTCACCTGAAATGTGAAAGGGCATTTGGTGCTGCAACAAGTACCGCAACACAGCAACAATCCCGTGAATTCCGTTGTACCCTTCCACTAAACATCTTCGTCACAGGGCGACTTGCAGCAGAGAATTCGGGTGGGACCGTGCATGTACGGCTAACGCGGATTCTAAGGCAACGGCCATGGCCGAAGCGCAAAACGGGAAAAATAGTCTGTCCTTGGCGACAGCCTAGAAAGGCGTTTTCCTCGTATGAAAATGAAGGGCTCGACCGTCTCAACATCTATTCTTCGATGCGTTAACCACTCGAATGCGATCTTTTGCCTCCTTGTGGGTGGCGTCCTGTTTGACGTCGCGCCGCTCAGAGCGCAGGACATCTATGGAGCCGTAGTAGGAACCGTAACCGATTCCTCCGGCGCGAGCGTAGCGGGAGCCAAAGTCACTCTCATCAACGTCGGTACGCATGAGACCAAGGTGGCTGAAACTGCCCCGTCCGGAAACTACGAGTTTCTAAACCTGATTCCAGGAGCTTACGAAGTAGACGTCGAAAAGGACGGCTTCAAGCGGATGACGCGCGAGGGCATTCAGGTGATTGTGCAGGCGACGGCCCGCAATGACTTCGCGTTGGAGGTGGGCGCTGTTGGCGAAACCGTCCGCGTGAGCGCGCAGGCGGTTACGCTACAGACCGAAACCGCCACCATAAGCCAAGCCGTCGAGGGCCGGAACGTCACGGAGATGCCTCTGAACGGCAGAAATGCCTACACGCTAATCGAGCTTGTTCCCGGCGTTGTTTTTGAATCGGGCTCGCCGCAGATCGGTGGCGGCATGGCTAACGAGAATGCCACTTACGTCGATGGCGTCTCCATGAATACCGCTTATTTTAATTCGAGCGGCGCCGCGCCCACGCAGGACTCAGTTGAGGAGTTCCGTGTGCAGACGAACTCCGCGACTGCCGACTTCGGACGCTTTGCCGGTGGCGTCATCAGCCTGACGACGAAAAGCGGTACTAACGAATTTCACGGAACCCTCTACGAATTTTTGAGAAACAGAGTTCTGAACGCCAACACGTTCTTCAGCAACCGCAGCGGACTACCTACGCCGCCGTTCACCCAAAACCAGTATGGCGGAAACATAGGCGGACCGATCAGGAAAAACAAAACGTTCTTCTTTTTCAGCTACGAAGGATACTCCCAACGGACCGCGACGACGTATCTTTTGAACGCGCCCACCCCCCAGATGCTGACCGGAAACTTCAGTCAATTCCTCCCGTCGGGCGGAATAATTTACGACCCTTTGTCGTCCACCACCGGAACGAATCGCGCGGCGTTTCCGGGTAACATCATACCGACGAACAGGCTTGATCCCACCGCAGTGATTATGTCGACGCTGCAATGGAACACTCCAAACCAGCCAGGACTGTCAAACAATTTCATTAACAACGCGGCCAGCGGATCGGACAATCGGACGTACAACGCGCGTATCGACCACAGTTTTAGCGACAAACAACGGTTCTTTGGCCGTTTCGGCTATGCCGACCCGATTCCGATAGACCCCTCTCCCTATCACAACACCGAGGTTACACTCTCGACACGCGAGTCGCATTTCCCCACCGTGGTATTCGGTGACACGTACACGTTTACGCCAACCATGATCTTCGATATCCGGCTGTCCTATGTTAGAACCGAAAACAACAGGTATCCGAGTCAGTTAGGAATCAATTTAACCACAGTGGGCTGGCCGGCAAGCTATAACCTGGAGGATACCACCCGCACACTGCCGCAAATCTGCATGTCAAATTACGACTTCAGCGGAGGATACTGTTCAGGCAATCCGCAGTCGGTGATTATTGTGGCGAACAACGATTTTGCGATATCGCCCAGCTTAACGAAAATCTTTGGCCGGCACACAATCAAATTCGGCGCTGAGTTGCGTCGTGACCAGCTCAACTATCTACAGGCCAATAACAACTCGGGCAATTTCAGCTTTACCACCGCTATGACCGCGCAGAACGCTCTCAGCCCTGGCATCGCAGGAAATCAATTCGCTTCCTTTATGCTCGGCGACGGATCGTCGGGCTCGCTCGGTCTTAATGCCGCGACCACCGGCGAAGAGTTTTACCAAGGCTACTACGTAACCGACACGTTCGTCGTGAACCATAGACTCACCGTGACTGCGGGGCTTCGGTGGGAAGGGCTCGGCCCCTTTACGGAATCGAAGAATCGCCAGACCGTCCTTCTTCCCGGAGTCCAGAATCCTTTGGTGCCCTACCCTGGCGTCGTGGCATTGGTCGATTCGTCATATTACGGCTCTCGCGGGAGCCAGCCTCACCCCTATAAGCTTTTTGCTCCCCGTCTTGGTCTCGCCTACCGGTTGAGCGACAAGTGGGTAATTCGCGCCGGAGGCAGCATCAACTACCTGCCTGAGGACGGAGCCATTGGGTCGTCGCCCTTCGGTTCTCCCGTCAACAGCACGACCACCTCGTGGGTACCCTCCGTGAACGGCGCCGGCCTGGTTCCATTCGCTACGCTGAGTAATCCGTTTCCAAACGGCATCAGCATTCCCCCTCAAACTAGCCCAACCTATCAGCAGGTTCTTTTAGGATTATCGGTTAGTTCCACGGTACCGAACAATCCATATGCCTATACCGAACAATACAATTTCGGCATAGAGCACGAGATGCCTGGCGGGGCGGTACTCGACGTTTCTTACGCCGGGCTGCACGGTGTTCATCTTTACCAGACGAGGCAACTCGACCAGTTGCCCGATCAGGACCTTGCGCTCGGTACACAGCTCCTGCAGTCTGTTCCCAATCCCTTTTATGGTCAGGTGGCGACTGGAACGCTGGCCAGTTCAACCGTCACCTACGGCCAGCTACTGCGGCCGTATCCCCAGTACACGGGCTTTTCGGAAACGGCCGTCGGCGGCGCAAACTCGAGTTACAACGCGCTTCAGGCCAAACTGGAAAAGCGATTCAAGCACGGGGGCACGGTGCTTGCTTCCTTCACGAAATCGAAGCTCATTTCGAATGTGGAGCAGCTCGCCAACTATTCGAATTTGCCGGCTGGCGTCTCAACTTTTCAGGACTACAACAACCTGAAGGCCGAGAAATCACTGGCGGGCTTCGACTACCCGGAGACCTTAGTGGTTAGCTATGTCTACGACCTTCCTTTCGGGAGGGGACAGACGTTTATGAGCGGCGTGTCCGGTCCTCTCGACAAACTGATTGGCGGCTGGGGGTTTAATGGTATAACCACGCTACAGGCTGGCAGCCCGCTCACTTTTAGCACCTCGGTAAACAATACAAACTCCTACGGCGGCGGCCTGCGCCCCAACGTGACCGCGGGCTGCGACAAGTCAATTTCCGGTTCCGCGCAATCGAGACTGAACGAATGGTTTAACACGTCGTGCTTCACCGCGCCGCCGGCCTTTACCTTCGGAAGCGAAAGCCGGACCGATCCGAATCTGCGCTCTGCCGGAGTGAATAACTTTGACTTTGCGGTATTCAAGGACACGAGTATTACCGAACGGTTCAAGCTCCAGTTCCGAACAGAGGTTTTCAATCTGTTTAACCGCGTACTGTTTCAGGTGCCGAATATGCAACAAGGAAGCTCAACATTCGGCGTCGTTACCAGTCAAGCGAATAACGCCAGACTCATTCAATTGGCGTTAAGGCTGAGGTTCTAGCCTGCGGGACCGCCCGCGCAAACCGCTATTGATAATCGAAATATCAAATGTGACAAGGAGACCTGGGTTCATGAATAATCACCGTTTCATATTCATAGGAATCGTTTCGGCTTGCCTGCTTCTGGCTGGATCGGCCTTCGCGCAAACGTCGAAACCGGGACGTCTGCGCGCCGGGGCAGCAAAGGTGGACATCACGCCGAAGGAAAGCGACCTGAAGATTGCCACCGATACGATCCGCGATCATCTTTTCGCCCGAGCGATCGTTGTGGACAACGGCAATACGTGCGCAGTGCTCGTCGGACTGGATATGGGCGGCACGGGAAACGAGGTGATGGCCGATGCGTTGCCTAGGGCCGTGGCAGCCTCGAAGTGTCCCGCCGAGAACTTCATCATCTCGGCCACTCATACACATAGTTCTAACACCGAGGGGCTCGGAGGAAGAGGTGCGCCGACTGCGAAAACCGTTGCCGACGCCATTGTCTCGGCCGTTACGACCGCAAAGAGCCGGCTGGCCCCGGCGAAAGTCGGTTACGGTAGTGCGAAAGTCGATCTGAATGTGAACCGCGATCTGTTCAATAGCAAATTGGAATGGCGCCAGCAACCGAACCCGGACGGCCCGTCAGACAAGACTCTGTCGGTGGTGGAGTTCATCGGTGATAACTACGTGCCGATTGGCGTCTACATGAATTACGCGATGCACCCAATTAACTTCTACCTGAGAGGGGTGATCAGCGCGGACTTTCCTGGCGAGGCTTCGCGGTATATAGAGGATTTGTATGGCAACGGGGCCGTTGCGATCTTCAGTCAGGGTACTTCCGGCGATCAGAATCCCAGGCTCTCTGAGCGCGGGCAGAAAACAATCGGCGCGCCTGCTCCGCCGCCTCGCTCCGCTTCTTCTAAAGGATTCAACCCAGCTGCGGCGCAGGCCGACAGAAAAGCTATTCCAGCGGACGAACTTCCCGCTTATAAAGAGGGACTTGCTCGCACCGGCGCCGTAGTCGTCATGGAGGGGACCATGATTGGCGAGTCCGCTATTCATGTAATGCGCGATCAGATTCAACCGGTTGACACCGCGATGCTTTGGGGCGGCCAGGAGAAGTTCACGTGCCCTGGGCGAACGCGGCTGGACGCTGCAAATCCGGCCCGCGAGAATGTCTTCCCGGGTTATAAAGAAGGAGCCGACGTCAATCTTATGGTTGGGATATTGCGCATCGGGGACATCGACTTTGCGACAGTTAATGGAGAGGTATACACCAACATCGGATTGAAACTGAAGGCCGCTTCGCCCGCGAGCAGGACGATGGTGGTGACGTTGGCCAATGGCGCCGCAAATTCGGGTTATATCTATTCCGACGACGCCTATAGCCATCTCACATTTCAGGTTATCGGATCGCGCCTGCAACCGGGTTGCGCGGAGAATAAGATAGTATCGACGGCGGTCGATCTCATGCACCGATCGGGCCAGTAGACCGTCGAGGTTGATAAGTAAAGGGAGTAACGAACGTTAGGGAGGTTACTATGAAGGGTAACATCGTTGATCGGCGCGCATTTTTGACTCGTGTGTCGGCAATTGCCGGCATCGCCGGGAGTTCCGGTGTGTGGGCATCGGACTTGCCGTCCGAATCGCCTGTTGTGAAAACGACAAAGGGACAGTTGCGCGGCATGCGCGAAAATGGCGTGATCGTCTTCAAGGGTGTTCCCTATGCGGGCCCGTCGGAAGGCGAGAACCGTTTTAAACCCCCGACAAAGCTCGAGCCATGGAAAGGGATCCGAGATGCCACCGAATATGGACCACAGGCAATTCAGAATCGAGATCCTAACTCGCTCCCTGGTTCCTCAAACGGTGCCCCCTCTAGCGAAAATTGCCAGTTCCTGAACGTGTGGACCCCAGGCGTCCAAGACGGTAAGAAGCGACCCGTCATGTTTTACAACCACGGCGGCGGGTTTGCCACAGGCTCGGGCGGCTCGGGGAAAAATCCCGGTCATGATGGAAGCGCCCTGTCGAAGAGCTATGACGTTGTGGTCATTACGACTAACCACCGCCTCGCCCTGATGGGTTACCTTTATCTGGGCGACATCCTTGGGAAAGAATATGCGGCTTCGGGCATCACCGGCATGCTCGACATTGTAGCGGCGCTCGAGTGGACACGGGATAACATTGCCGCGTTTGGAGGGGACCCCGGGAATGTCATGATATGGGGCGAGTCAGGCGGTGGGGCCAAGGTCAGCACCCTGCTCGCCATGCCCTCCGCGCACGGCCTGTTCCACAAGGCGAGCATCGAGAGCGGTCCTGGAATCCGCATGACCCCTCGCGAGGCGGCGACTGAGACTACGAAGGCTCTTCTGGCGGATCTAGGCCTGAGCGCCGGACAAGCGCGCGAACTGTTGAAAGTACCCACCAGCCGCTTGCTGGAGTTTCAGGCTAAGTATCAGAGCGCGGGAAGGGGAACGATGGGCAGTTTTGCCCCCGTAGTCGATGGGCATTATTTGCCCAGCCATCCGTTCGACCCGACCGCGCCGGGCATCTCGGCAAATATCCCCCTGATCGTCGGCACCAACAAGGACGAATCTATCTTCCAGTTCGAGCACCGCCCTCTGGAGGAGGCGACGAAAATCTTCAATCTGGATGAGGCCGGTTTACGCGAAAGAGTCAGGATGGCGCTTGGACCGAAGGCCGATAAGACCGACCATGTAATCGAGGTATATCGCCGGGGCCGTCCAAATGCATCGCCCACCGATCTCTACATTGCGATTACGACAGGAATGGGAACCTGGGCAAACAGTATTACCCTCGCGGAACGCAAGGTCGAACAGAAAGGCGCTCCGGTATACATGTACCGTTTTTCGTATGAATCGGAGGTGCCCGTGGCGCCTACTATCAACTATCCGATGAAGTCTCCGCACGCTATGGAGATGGCGTTCAAGTTTAATCATCCGGAAAACAGCCGGAACACCGGCAACAGGCCTGAAAGATTCCAGGCCGCGCACAACATGAGCGAAGCATGGGCGACTTTTGCCAAGACGAGTAACCCCAGCTTCGACGGCATCCCTAAGTGGCCTGCCTACACACTGGAACAGCGGGCGACCATGATTCTCAACGCGCAGTGTGAAGTGGTCAACGATCCTGACCGGTCAGAGCGGCTGCTCTGGAAGGAGATCTGAGCCGCCTGAGTCATTCTTCTGCAAGAACTGGGAGCCGGCGACATCGAACAGCCTTAGGGACAGGACCGGCGGCGCCACGAATCGGCTTGCGATCTGGATTGTGAAATTGTCCGGCACACTTCATTACCGTTGAACAGCGCACAAGCATGTTGAGCTGGTTTTACAATATGAACATCTGCTCGTACGGCTGATATTGATACACTGACATCGAGGCCAGTTGCGAGAATCCGCGTCCTCCATGTCCTCCTCAGGGTTCCCAATGAAGTGCTCGCTCCTCGTTCTAGCCGTCTCGATGCTCGCCCAGCCCTCGGCCAAAACCGCCACCCTGGCGAATTTCCCCAATAGCATGGTTTATGCGGTCCAGTCCGATGCCGCCGGCAACCTCTATGTCGCCGGCTTTCAGGGAAACTTTACGAAGGCCAATCCCTTCGTCGCCAAATTGAGCCCAACAGGTCAGACGATTTATTCCACGACGCTTGCTGGCAGCAACTTCGGCATCGCATGGGCAATCGCCATCGATTCCACCGGCGCGGCCTATGTCTTCGGTAATACCAACTCGCCGGACCTTCCCGTGACGCCCGGCGCCTTGCAAACCACCATGCAAGGCTCCTTTCAAGGCTTCGTCACCAAGTTGGACCCCTCCGGCAAGATTGTCTACTCCACCTTCGTCGGTGGCGCCACCGATGTAACTCCGGGAATCACTTCCGCCCCTGGCCTCGACAGCATTCTTGTGGATTCGGCGGGCGACGTGATTATCACCGGCCAAGCCGGAAGCAACTCGATGACTGGCGTGTTTCCCCCGGCCCCCGCGCCGAACGTCAGCAGCTCCGAATCTTTCGTGTTGAAACTCGATCCAGCTGGCGCAAAGATACTCGGCGGCATCAGCGGCATCGGCGGCATGATCGCGATGGATGGCCAAGGCAATATCTATGTGACCGGCCTTCAATTTAGCGACGAACCTACTCCGATCGCCGCCACTCCTGGCGCATTCCAAAGCGAGCCAACCAATCTGTGCAGCTCGCTCGGCGCTTTCTTCACCTGCGGCTATCAATACGTTGCGAAGCTGAACTCTGGACTCAACCAGGTTCTATATTCAACTTATGTCACCGGCGAATACGGAGCCACGCCCGCGGCCATCTCCGTTGACGCACAGGGAGACGCACTCGTCGTGGGAACCACCAACTCGCCGGACTATCCCACCACCCTCAATGCGTACGAGCCGCAGTACATTGCGAGCGCCACCCCGAGCGTCAGTTGTTTTTTCATGCCCAACTGCGTCAATCTTCCACCTGCCAGCGGATATTTGACCGAGGTGAACCCCACCGGAACGGGCCTGGTCTATTCCAGTTATTTCAGCGGAACGCAGACGGACACGATCAACTTTGCCGCGTTCACGCCCAACGTAATCTATCTCGGCGGAAGCGCGGGATCGGCCAATCTACCAGGGTTTACCGGCTACCCCCAGCAGTGCCTTCCACAAATGTACTCGACGCGTCTGAGTCCCGATGCCAGGGAGGTAGGGCCGTCCCGCGTCGTGCCCGGTAAGCTTCTGGCTTACGATGCTTTCGCGGGTATGCTGATCGCCACCAACGGAACCGATGTCATCGCCGTTGACCCCAACGCGACCCAGACGCCCATCGCCTGCGTTCTCGATGCGGCCGATTTGAAGCCCGTAACCGCCATCGCGCCTGGCGAGTTGTTGTCGATGTTCGGCGAGTTCTCATCCGGCAGCCCGGCGACTCCGCCGCCTGGACAGGTCTCATCGACAACGCTCGCCGGCGTCACCGTCACTGTGAATGGCGTTCCAAGCCCGCTGCTGTACGTCGGCGGGGAACAGATCAACTTCCAGGCGCCGTTTGGAATTGCCGGCCAGACACAAGCGAACATAGAGTTTGCTTCCGCACTATCGAAGATTTCCGATTCGCTTACGCTGCCGATCGTGCCGAGCAACCCAACAGTGTTTCTGAACACGGCGACTCCTTTTCCCGCGCTCGCCGCTTGCACCAACGAGAGCTCCGCCTCCGTCAACGGACTCTTGCCGCTTGCCCTCAACCCGGATGGCTCAGTCAATACCTGTCTGAATCCCGCCTCCGCCGGCTCGGCCGTGACGTTGTTTCTCAATGGCTCGGGTGCGACTTCGGCGCCGGTTGTTACCGCAAACGGTGCGACAGTGGTTTCCGTCTTGCCGGCAACTGGCGCAATCTCCGGCGTCTGGCAAGTAGGTATCCAGACACCTGCCAATGCGGGCGCTGGCGGGAACCAGATATCGCTCACGGCCGGCGGGACGCCGGTCCGGGATACCAATCTGGTTATCTGGATGAAGTGAGCGGCATCGAAAGCTGATCGCCGCGACGCGAGGCCCAGCATCGGATATCCTGCGGCCGATAGAACGGAAAACTTCCCACCGGTGATGGTGCTGAACAACGGACCTCAAGGATCCTCGGAGACGCGCCTATGCCTCCCCGGCGGAAATCCGCTGGACAGAACCTGACCTCGGTCGCGCGTGGTTTTCGTCCCACGCCGGTCTATAATGTAGGAGTCTCCGCGTCCCACCTGAGGCCTCGGGAGTTCTGCGTGTATCTCACGAAAAAGTTCCTTTCCCGTCGCGCGGTACTGCGTAGCACGGGCGCCGCGATCGCCCTGCCGCTTCTCGACGCGATGATTCCGGCGCAGACGCCTCTTCGCAAAACCGCGGGCGCTCCGCCGCCGCGTCTCTCGTGTATCGAGATGGTGCACGGCGCGGCGGGAAGCACCCAAGTGGGGGCGCGCGAACACTATTGGAGTCCGCAAGAAGAGGGCGCGAACTTCGAATTCTCGTATACGCTCGAGCCGCTCTCGCCCTTCCGCGAATACCTTACGATCATCACCAATACGGACGCGCGCTCGGCCGAGACGCAAGCGCCCGTCGAAGCCGGCGCAGACCATTTCCGCTCCAGCGCCGCCTTTCTCACTGCGGCGCACGCGCGTCAAGGACCCGAGATCGGGAACGGGACATCCATCGATCAGATCTACGCGCAACGCCGCGCGGGCGATACGCGGCTGCCCTCGCTGCCGCTTTGCATCGAAAATATCGGGTTAAATGGATCGTGCGGTTTCAATTACAGTTGCGTATACGCCGACACCATCTGTTGGGCCTCGCCCACCGAGCCCATCGCGATGGCGGTCAATCCGCGCACAGTTTTCGAAACACTTTTCGGCGTGGCGAAGAACAGCGTCCTGGACGGCGCCGCGCCGGATGCAGCGCGGCTAAGCGCCGTCATTGGCCCTTCCGACCGAGCGCGGTTGGACGCGCATTTCACGGAGATTCGAGCCATTGAACGGCGAATTCAAGCGACGGAGAGAGCCAATGCGAAGCTGGTAGTGCGCGTGCGCCCCGGCGCTCCCCTTGGGGTTCCCGAATCCTGGGAAGAACACGTGAGATTGATGTTCGATATGCAGGTGGTTGCATTTGCCGCCGATATCACGCGCGTTTCCGCGCTGAAGATGAGCCGCGATACCAGCAATCGCGTCTTCGACGCAAGCGGCGTCAAGATGCCGTTCCACACGCTGTCTCACCACATCGAAGACCCGGCGCTGATTGCCGAATTTGCGAAACTCAATCGTTATCACGTCGGCATGCTCCCTTATTTTCTGGAAAAGTTGCGCACCACGCCGGACGGCGACGGCAACCTGCTCGATCACTCGTTGATTCTATACGGCAGCCCCATGGGCGATTCCAATACGCACAATCACAGGCGGCTGCCAATGCTGATCGCCGGGCACGCTTGTGGCTCGGTTAAAGGCAACCTACATCGCATCTGCGCCGAGGGAACGCCGCATGGAAATACCTTGTTGACGATCTTAAAGAAGCTCGATGTTGAGATCGAGTCGGTAGGTGACAGCAACGGGACAATCGCTATTTAGCGGCGTGCGGTCACGGAGTGGCGACGTACGGCATCGGGTGCAAGCGCATCAGTTCGCGCAGGCGCGGCAGAACCATCCTCGCAGTGAACGGACGCTCCAACAGAGACTGCGCGCCTATCAAATCCGCGGCGCGGAGGGCTTTCGCGCTCGCAAATGGAGTTGTCGCAACGATCTTGATCAAGGGATACGCCGCCTGCAGGCTTTCAACGGACTGCGCCAACTCCTCTTCGGGTATGGCCATACTGACCACTGCCATATCGAGCAAATGAACTTTGGCCGCCGCGACCGCCTCTTCCCCGTTTCGAGCGGTGAACAAGTTGTAGCCTGCACCCGTCAGCATCTTGCGCAGCCATGCCCGGCTGGCGGTTTCGGCATCGACCACCAGAATCTGACGAGCGGAGGGGCGCACTGCCATGGTGACGCCATCCGGACTGACACCCTCGCCGACAATGATCTTCAGCGACACCGCATCGCCTACCGGTGTGTTCTTGGGCAGGCGAATGTTGATCTGGACCATGCCGGAAACCATGTGAGGCGCAGAGCCCACGAAAGTGATCGCTGCTGGGTGGCCGCCAACCAGCACGCGCACCGCGGCGCGGGGCGCCGGATAGTCGCTATCGCGATTGTGCGCTTCCACTGCTCCGGTGACGCTCGAGGGAAATGTCTGGCCCGCGCCAGTGGCATACAGTACGGCGGCCTCGCCTGGCGCCGCGGGGTTGCGGCGCGAGTTGCAGCAGCCCGTTTCGTTTAGCATCGCAGCCTGTCCCTTGCCCGTGGCATCAAGCGTGAAGAGCGCCGGCGCGCTTTCGACAACCCGCAGCACTACCGGCTCGGACCGCTCGCCGCGATACTCGACTACGACCCGCGTGCTTATCTTGCCGTCGACCTCATATGGAACAACCGCGCAAGCGTGCCCGGTCACGGTATACGCCATTGGCGCGGGTACGTCATCGAATAGCACGCGCATTCCGCCGATTTGCGTGGAAACCCTTCCATCGGGATCGAACTGCTGACCGGCGAGCACGGAGGGTCCAGCGTTAGTGGGGAATAGGACGATGACTTCGCCAGGGGCTACCTTGCCCCCGAACAATCCGGCGGCGTTAAGAATATCGGCCGGCGAAATCCCCGGCCCATCGGCGGCGGCCGCAACCGCGCACCATAGCCAAACGCAAAGTAGTTTCTGCATTTCGCGATCCCGAGTTTACCGGCGTTTCTCTTCTCCAGCAGCGGAGCGGTGCGGCGCGAGGACCCTCTCCCGCGGCGGCTCATTGATCTTAACACTGTCGTCCTATTCCGGCAGCCCCACTTCTCTGCGAAGCGCCTCCGCGCGAATCGTCACGAACCAAAGCAAACTCCGGATAGTTTAAGATCCGGCCCAGACGTACGGGCCCGACGTTTGCCATGCGCTCCAGAACATCGAGCGTATGTTTCTTTTTCGCCGATTCCAGCAAAGATCAGTGCCTGACTATAAGGCTCCGCGCCTTCGGCAAGTCTCTCCGCCTCGTCACGCCTGCCCGCCCGTCCATAAGCGTAGCCTAGGTAGCCTCTAAATGTCGGGTATTCGTCGTCGCTTCAGTGGATTTCGTTTCGAAGATCCGAATGGCTTCCTGGACCCTCCCTTGACCCAGGCGAGCTCGTCCTAACCACTCGCTTTTGCCCGGAAGTCCGCCGGCAGGCCCAACAATATGGGGCTGCCTCATCGAATCGCCTGGCCGCCATCAGCGCGTTGGCCAGGATGTAGCGGAGCCGCGGCGCGAGCGGGTCATTCTTTACGGCAATCCGTAATTGCCGGACAGCCTCCTGAATCCGGCCCAAGGGAAAAAGGAGGTCGAGCGCAAAATTCCCGTAAATAACCGAATCGTTGGGATCGAGTTCCAGCGCCTGGCGGAAGCTCTTCTCCGAACGCTCCCATTGAGCCTGGCGCGCGTAGACCATCCCGAGCGCGCCGTGCGCTTCGGCCAAAAGAGGATCCAGTTCAAGCGCCTTCTCGGCGGCGGCTTGCATTTTGGCCAACTCATCCGCGTAAATCGAATCGGTCCGTTCCGGAGCGGGCACGTGAGCCGCGGCAAGACCGGCATATGCGGGGCAAAGGATGGATCTTGGGCGATCGCCTCTTCGAATTTGGCAACACTTTGTATTTCGCCCTTCAAGCCTTGCTGAATTCCAAGGCCCTTGCCTGAAGGTACAGATCGTACGCTTCGGCGCTCGTCCATATCGCCGCCGGCCGCGCCCAGCTTTAATCGCAGACTATTGACAATGCCTCGGGAAATCTCATCCTGAATAATAAAGACGTCTGTCAGCCCGCGATCGTAGCGCCCCGACCAAAGAGGAAAATCATCGCGCACGCGAACCAACTGGGCGTCGATGCGCAACTGCTGGCCGATCCGCAGGACGGAACCTTCCACGACATAATCGTCTTCAGCTCTTTTCCCACCTCGCGCACGTTCCGCGGCTTGCCCTTAAATGCAAACGAGGAAGTCCGCGACCGCGTCGAAAGCCCTTCAATCAAGGACAAATTGCGGATCAACTCATCGGTCAGCCCATCGGCGAAATAGTCGCTGGCAGGATCGTGGCTCAGGTTTTCGAGCGGCGACACGGCAATGGTAATAGGTTCGCTTTGATGCCGAATCTGCCACCACGCCAGGCGAGCGCCGGGCCACCGTAGCCCGCCGCCGCGGGCAATCGGCCGGATCCGCCGGCGGTATTCCTTTGGGGGAGGGGGGTTTGCGCTCAGGTTCCCGGTACGAAAGACCGGCGTGTATCCGCCCTTTGGCAACTCGATGACGACCCCATCGTCTTTTCCTTCGCCCGCGTAATATTCAGCCATCTGGCGCGAAGCCGGCCGGCTCCGTCCGCACGATCGAGTCCTGCGAAGGATCATGGTCCGGTCTTGCGGCCAAACACTTCCACCGCGATTACGGACTCCTTGAGATGGTTGTCGTTGCCCTCCAAGTGCCGTTCGGCCAGGAAGCGGAGGAAGCGGCTCATCCGCTCATTTCGGAGAAAACCAGGGCTCGCGAGCACCCGATCCAATTGCCGGCAGTGCGTCCTGAACCTCTGTCGACGCTAGGGGCACGTTTTCAAGAATACATCCTGTTTTCAATAACGTGCAAATGTATCAAACACGCTTTAAACTCGCCGGTGCTTGTTCGCCGCTCCCCTCGAGGCGCACCGTGGATATCGGATCGAGTCGAACGAGATCCAACCAAATAGGAGGAATCGTCAAAATCAAACACAGTGCGGGAATCTTCGGGATAGCGACCGTCCTTTTCGGGATCGCGTCACTGCGG
>CAVXPE010000003.1:0-23288 GCA_963763545.1 Bryobacterales bacterium | reverse complement strand
TAGTATTAGGCGGCTGCGGACCGTGGGCCCACTTCGACGCTTCGGCGGCAGCGATGGCATTGTTCTCGTTCTTTCCCGCACGGAGCGCATCGCCCATCGCGGCCGCAATGCCTTTGCTGTATAAGCAGCTCGGATCCTTGACGCGGCACTCGGCCACCTTCATGCCGCATCCACAGGTGCAATCGTGGTTACGGAGCAAGCGGAGGAGCGCCCGCGTTCTCAACGGCGACAGCCCCGAGAAATCCACCGCCGGCAGGTTAACCACGGTCTTCCAGTCTTGCTGAGCGAGCAATAGCGCGGCCCCTATCGCGACGCAAGCAGCGACCTTGTATCCCCGCGCGAGCAGATGCATTCCGATATTGTAGCGATTGCGCGCGATGAACCGAACGTTACTCCACAATCAAAGCATCCAGGTCGACAAAGGATCCTGTAGATCGTGGATTTCGTTGGCCGGTGACGCGGATCTCGATTACGTGCCCGCCGGGGCCGAGTCCTTCATATCTTTGTCGGCTCTTCCATGCAGTATTGGGAGCATATAGATCAACGCGGCCTTTGATTCGGCCGTCAACCCAGACTTCCGCGATGCCACGATTACTCGCGCGGGTATAAATGTAGGTAATCGCGTTGCCGCTGAAAGCCAGCGAGATAGAAGCCTCCGGCATGTCTGAGTAAGTAAGCGTATGGAGATATGCATCCTGGAACTGTGGGTCATGCACCCAAGGCGCCTGTAAGCGGATTCGTGAATCGGCGTCATCGTACGCTCCCGGCGGAGCCGCGGGTTTACTGGAATCGTTATTGGCACCGCAGGCTCTGGCGCGTCATGATTCGGCTCCAGGCGATAGAGACGCGCACCCGCCGATTCGGCGATCATCTGGATGCCCCAAGCGCCCGAATTCTCGTTGAATTCGTTTGCTCCGAACGCGGTCGGCGTAACCAGAAGATACTGAATGCCCCGCGCCAACAGTTCACAGATTGCTTCTGCGCGAAGATTGCCAGTAACATGCGCTGACGCCATAGATTGGCGCGCAGGTAAGTCGCGCCATACCTCCGCTCGCGTCCACGCCACGCAGACGCACATGGTCATGCAGCGCATCGGAAGCAACAAGCAGGCTAACCTGATCCAGCAAATTCGGCTCGCCGAAATCGACATCCAAGAACATGCCTGGAGCGGCATCTTCCCAAGATCGCCAGCGAGTTACTAAGTTGCCGTCAAACGCAAGCGGGATATCCCAGCGATTCGTACTCGCGCTCAGACGCCACTTTCCGCCGGCAGCTAGCGCCTTTCCGCCTTCCAGTAATTGAAGCTCCGAGACGCTCCACATCTCTCCAGGTAGCCGGGCCGTCTGGATCGCGCGTACACGCCGTAAAGGGGTCGGAGAGAAGCGGAAATCAAGAGTCTGGATCGGACAGGCGCTAGAGATCAGAGCGGTTCGAAGAATATCCGCGACCACTTCATTCTCGGCCCCATTCTGCGCGGCCACAATCTCTCGCGTAGTCCAGGCTTCAGATATTGGCTCGAACGAAAATACTCTATTCCCAGGTGGGACTTGACGCTCGATCATACGGTCGATCAAGTACCCGGTGTTACTGCGCGCAAGGTATGCGTCCTCGGCTTCGATGCGGAGCGCGGCGCGTAAAGGGACTGCATCGAGGCGCGGAGCGTAGCGGTCGAAATATCGCACCGGTGAGGCGTACCACGATAGAACGCCATGGAGAACCATGACGGCCGGCAGGAACCACGTTGGACGTTCGATCGCGAGAGCCAAGGCTAAGGTCAGAGGCGCTAAAGTCGGAATGAGAAACCGGGAACCGATATTCAGAAACCATGGCAGCGCAAAAACAGCCCCGGCCAATAGAAGTCGTCGCCCGGCGCGACGCCGCAAGGAAAGCAGAGCCAAGGGCATCAGCAGAAAGATGGGGCCAAAGAAGCCTTGCAGCCTCTCGCCTTTCACCGTCAACTCCCAGGGCGCGCTAAGCCAGTTTGTGAGGTGATAGTGGCGGAGATTCGCACGGTAATCCCGCTCGAAGGAAATGTGCACATATGGATTCGGAAATAGATGGTTCGCAAACGGCGCAAGCGGGTTTCCGATCTGAATCGCATTTTTTAACATCCAGGGCAGGATGAAGACGGCGGCAATCGCCGCGATGGTAAGTACGGGCCTAAGTAACGGCTTTCGGCCGCGCCAGAGTTGCCAAGTTACAAAGCCCAATGCGTATGGGACTGCAATCGCGGCAGTATATTTTGCCGCGTAAGAGAATCCCGCCAGGATCCCGATCAGAATGAGAAGATTGGGTTCCCTCCTTGCGTCCCAGATCTGCAGCAGGTAATACAACGCGAACAATATGGCCGCGGCCGCTACATCCACGTACGCCGAGGTTCCATCCCATCCTACTAGCGGTGACGCGAAGACGAGGAATGCCGCTGCCATCGCCGGGATGGGGAATCCACAGCGGCGGCCGTAGCAGAACATCAACAGCGGTAAATCGAGCAAGAAGAGGAAGTGGACCAGGGCTGCGCTGGAGTGGCCGCCGAGCGAAACCGCGGGCATAAAAAGGAGCTCGATTCCCTGTGAGAGGCTAGCGTAGAAATCCCCGGCGATCTTTTCAAAACCATGCGCGCTTAGGTACCGCGCGACGAATGGCAAGTGGTAGGCCGCGCCATCCGGACTCATCTCCGGCGCCATGGCATTCACCAGATAAACAACGCCAAAAGAACCGAACAGCACGGCAGCAAACCATTTCCACCAGTGGGGCAGCGGCGTAAACCGAGTGGGCGCTGGGATTCCCCTGCTGAAACCAATTGCGATGGCAGACGCAAGCAGCGCGATGGCGATGAACGCGCTTTTGCGGGCCAAATGAATCGACGAGAGGACGAAAATGATCTGGCTGAAGCAGGCCGAGCCCGTCACAAATGCCAGCGCAAGGTATTCGGTCCGCTCCAGTTGTACTGCGAGCCGACGGAACAGAATCAATCCAAGGCAAAGTGACGCGGCGCCGGAGAGTAACGCGCCTGCGAGGATACCGATTGCTCCGTGCATCGATGTCTCAGATCCGCTGCCGAACTCCGGATTTAGTATACGTGTCCGGATGCGTCTTGGTGACCCAACGGCTTATTCTTTTCAGCGAGGCGTCTCGGGGTTATTTCCCAACAA
The DNA here is from genome assembly GCA_963763545.1 of Bryobacterales bacterium. Classification (GTDB taxonomy): domain Bacteria; phylum Acidobacteriota; class Terriglobia; order Bryobacterales; family Bryobacteraceae; genus PALSA-243. The sequence continues at coordinate 20,136 of CAVXPE010000003.1, read as the reverse complement.
CATTCCTGAAAATGCGCGGAGCAGCCTGCGCGATCGTGAGCACAATCGCCGCCGGCGGCATCTGTGGCGCCTGAAGCACTGCAGTTGCGGGCCCGTGGGACACCCCAAAGGGCACTTGCGCGTTGATCTGGCTCGGACTGACATAGAGGAGCGGGCAAGGGATGCCGTCGATGGAAAGCGTTATCCCTCCCAGGCTTTGGGGCCATGGCGCGGCCCCGGCGGAGACGGTAACGGGCGCAAGGTCGGCGCCAAAGATCGAAATGAGGGAACCTGCGCCACCCGCCCCGGTTGAAGGGTTTCGGCATTTACGAGCGTGGATAGTAAAGGCTGAGGCGGTTCGTTGAGCAAGCCAAAAACCGCCAAGGAGTTGCCCGTTCCTATGTACACCTTGCCGTTTGCCACTACCGGCACGGAGAATTTCACGAACGGGCCAACGGCATCGCGCGCGGGATTCATCTGGCTGTTGTAGAGTTCGTTTGCCAGATTCGAAGCATCGTAAGAGTGCAGCGTTCCCCCGGAACCTGTCTCCACTAGCCAGACGATTCCATTGGTGGATCCTTTTGAACTCACGGTCGGGGCGGCGCCGAGCCCGCCAAACACTTGGGATGATTGTGAAGATGGCGAAGGCATCAAATGCGCATCCGAAATCGCAAACGCCTTAAGCGAGTCGTTCGCCGCCGCAAAAAACAGTGTTTGATTGAAGTATGCCGCGCCGCCGTAGAGGGGTCCGGTCGCTTTGGGGATCGACTGAACGATCTGACTGTCGTCGACGGGATTGAAAGATCCCATTTGATCCCGATCGAGCAGATAGATACGGCCCTCCTTGCCGGCGCCTGTCAACAGATGCGGGTGAGTTACGCTGCCGGCCTCATCTGGAAGCAGGAGAGCCCCGCTCGAACCGAGGTCGATGTCTCCGCGGTTCAAGGCCAGTTGGTTGAAAGGGGTGAAGTAATCGGCGATTGTTAGGCCGGCGCTCGATGAAAGCTTGATGAAACTATCGCCGAGGTCGGATCCATTCGACTCCGTATCGAACGGCCCGTTGCCCGAAATCACATAGATATTGCCTTCCGCATCCGCTGCGGGCGCGGCGCCGCCCATCCACAATGAGGCCTGGAACGCGTTTGGCGAATCGTTGAATATCGCCATCTGGCCTAGGTCCGCAGCGTCATAACCAATCAGCCAGCCGTGATACGATCCCGCGTCGCAATGAGATGTCCAGGCCGTGTAGACGACGCCATTCAGCAAGAGAAGGCCGGCGCGGTTTTTGTACAGATAGGGATGAAACGGAACTGTTGTCTGTGAGAACCCGTCGCCGGCGCCCGGCACAGACGCCTCGATTACCACCGGACTTCCCGGCCGTTCGGCGCCGGTCGTAATATCCAAAGCATGGAGGCGATGAAAAAACTGGCCGTTCAGGATGCTACTCGCAACTACATATAGGGTTCCGGTGGAAGGATCGATGACCGGCGTACCAGTTATGCCAATTTCGGGAGTGATCGATGGACAGTTCAGAACATCCGCCATGTTCAGGGTTCTCTCGCCTGTCGAAGGATCGATGAAGTTGACGTGCCAAAGGGGAGCGGCGTTCGTTCCGGCGGCGGAATCGGCGTCGAATGCGTACACGCTATCGTGCTCAGTGGCGACAAATACGACGTTATGGATGCCTTTCCCTGGAATATCCACTAGAGATACGTAAAGCGGCTGCGCATACACCTGACCATCGACCGGACGGGAGACGAGCTTTCCAAATCCGGTTGGGTTCACACTTGCGGGCGTCAGAATCGTCTCTGCCGGATTTCCACCGGACCGGGCGAGATCGTTACGATAAGTCGTTACGCTGACCTGGGCTTCCGCAGCGGGAACCGTGAGAAGAAGGAGTAGTAGAAGCGATTTCATGCGCCGAAGACCTACCGGTCACTGATGTATTCTCCAGGAATTAGCGTCAGAATTTTTTGGGCACTGTCGCGTCCGACTTTTGCCGTTCAGCATCAAGGCCATGGACGGCGGATGGGATCGTTCGCCCGCTGAAGAACCTCGGCGAGTTCGACGAGCGTAAAAGGCTTTTGGAGGTAGACGATGGAGGGATCAAGCCTGTCTGTCTCGGTAAGGATGCGGCCGGAATGACCCGACATGAAGATGACTCTTATTTGGGGATAGGTCTGGCGGAGCATTTCCGCCACTTCGCGGCCGTTCATGCCAGGCATCACGACATCGGTCAGCAGCATCGGAATGGGACCCTCATGCTGCCGAGCCATTGCCATCGCTTCGGCGCCGTTGGCCGCGCCGATCGGGCTATAGCCCAACCGTTCGAGCATGCCGCAGGTTACGGCGCGAACCTCGCTGCGGTCTTCCACTACCAGAACTGAGCCTGCCGCGCGATACAAGGGTTCTGCGAGCGAGACGCGCGCCGGCTCTTCGGCCACAGCCAAGGTTTGGATATGCGGCAGGCGAACACGAACCGTGGCGCCTTGGCCAACTTGGCTTTCCACCTCGATACGTCCGCCGGCATGGCTCACGATGCCGAACACAATCGCCAAACCCAAGCCGCTGTTTTGGGAACTTTTCTTCGTAGTAAAGAACGGCTCGAACAAGTGGCGGCGGGTAGTTTCGTCGATGCCCTGCGCCCGTATCGCGAATCTCGAGTTCGATTTCCGCTGCGCCGTCGATGTTGCGGGTTTCGATCGTCAGGACGCCCCCGAGCGGCATCGCTTCACGGGCGTTCACGGCGAGATTCATCACCACTTGGTTCATTTGGGTATGATCCGCCTCGATGGCGCCGAGATCTGGCGCGAGCTGAGTGCGAATTTCGATATCGTCCCCAAGGACGCGATCCAGGATGCTACGCAATTCCAGAATGAGGCGATTGAGATTGAGCGGCTGCGGCCGGCTGATCTGCTTGCGGCCGAAGGCCAACAACTGCTGTGTGAGCCTGGCACATTGTTCACCGGCTTCGTGGATTGCGGCAAGACGCTCGCGGAAGGGATTATCGGGATCCATATCCCGGAGTATCCAATCGGAGTAGGCGTTAATTACGGTGAGAAGATTGTTGAAGTCGTGAGCAATCCCGCCGGCCAGCCGGCCGAGGCTTTCCATCTTTTGCGACTGGACAAATTGTTCCTCCAGGCGCTTTCGGTCGGTGACATCGAAGAAGGAAACGATAACGCGGGACCAATCATGGCGCGCCGAATCCACGATGGAAACAATCATGTCCACCAGACGCTCTTCGTTGCGGAACGTGCGGGCGAGAAACTCGGCCTGGAACGAGGAATGGTTTTCGGCGAGGGTCGCAATCTCGTCGCGGAAGACATCGAATGCATGATCGTCGAAAATCGAGCCAAGATTGCTAAGCAGTTCTTCTTTGCTGGAAGCGCCATAGAAATTGCGAGCGGCGCGATTCACGTCGAGAATCCGTACCCGCCGGACGCACTCTTCGACGACGTCTTTGTGCTCCGCCAGATGGCGGCGGAGATCGGAAACACCGGAGGCCGCGAGGGAATCCAGGTAACCCTTGACGCCGGAAAAATCCTCCTCCCACATCGGGAACGGCGAGCTTTCGAATAGCGCGCGATAGCGCTCCTCGTCTGCGCGAAGTTTTTCCTCAGAGTGTTGTAACGCCGTTTCCGCAAGCTTTCGGCGTGTCAGATCGAATTCGCGCCCTTGCACACCCACTTGCAGGCCGGCGTCGTCTAGAAGAGGAGTCCAAGACGCGACGGCCCATTTCACCCGGCCGTCTTTGGTGACAAGGCGGTACTCCTCTTCGTGAAAGGATTTGCCCTGAAACAGCGTCTCCCAGAGCGCGAGCATGCGAGCTTCGTCGTCGGGATGTATCCAGCAGATGAAGTTGGCCTTTTCGAGTTCATCCATCGAATATCCTGTGAGGGTTTCGACGGCAGGGTTAACAAAAACCAACTTCCGGTTCATGTCATAGGCCATCACCATTTCCGTCAGATTCTTGGCAATCAGGCGAACAATGTCGGTCGGCGGCCTGGAGGCGGGGTTGGGCAAGCCTAAATTATAATTGGAGCCCGAAAACGCGTCGCGCTGCCCATTAGGGAATCTTCTGCAGCGGTGAGACGACTGTGTCCGACTGGTTGCCTGCGGGACCGGCGCAAAAGCCGATCCCGCGTTGCGATTCTCCACGCAGACTCCTATGACGGCCCGCGGGACCGCACGTTGCTTGGTACGCCGGTGCCCTTGGTGGGGGGAACGGAATCACGTTCTGGATCGCGCGGTAAATGTCGTCGACGACGCATAACCGCTCATACCTTAACCGTTGCGGCGCTCGTCGATTCTTGCGCGTAAACGGGCGAGAGCTTCTTCGCCGGGGATGAGTTTTACTTTACCGCTTTCGATGTCGTCGTACCGGGGAATCGAGCATCTGGCGCATTTCGGCGAACTTGCGGCGTCGTGATTTCGACCTGCTCAAAGCGACGCTCACCAACTGCGCGCGGCTGGGTCCGGAGAGTCAAAATCGGGAGGCGCATGCGCATTTTCGGTCGCATCTGGAGGGGCGGGTGGCATTCGTCGAATCGATTCATCGTGAGAAGCGCAAGAAGCTGCGCGAGATACTGGCGCGCATCAAATGGCCGCCATCCTACAATTAGAGAGGAGCGCCCATGCCTGAAGCCGTCATCGTCGATTGTCTTCGCACCGCCGTTGGAAAGGCCCCGCGCGGCACGCTGCGCAATACGCGGCCCGACGATCTTGCCGCCACTGTGATTCGCGCGCTGCTCGAACGCTATCCCCAGGCCAAAGACGGCGTCGAGGACGTGATCCTGGGATGCGCCATGCCCGAAGGCGAGGCGGGCAACAACATGGCGCGGCAGGCAGCTCTTCGCGCGGGATTGCCCGATTCCGTCCCCGGCATGACCATCAACCGTTTTTGCAGCTCCGGATTGCAGGCCATCGCGCTCGCGGCCGACCGCATACGCAGCGGCGGCGCCGATATTCTGATCGCCGGCGGCAGCGAATCGATGAGCAAGACTCCTTTCGGCGGGTTGAAGCCCGCGCCGAATCCCTGGTTCGTCGATCATTGGCCCGAGGTCTACATGAGCATGGGGCTCACCGCGGAGCGCGTGCAGCGCAAATATGGCGTAACGCGTGAAGACGCCGACGCGTTTGCGCTGCGTAGCCACCAGAACGCCGTGGCGGCGCAAAAGGAGGGCAGGTTCGCCGAGGAGATCGTGCCGGTGGAAGTGGACACGGCTACTCCTGCGGGCGAGGAAAAGTCGATTTCCGCGCCGACGAGGGGCCGCGCGCCGATACCACCCTGGACGCGCTGGCGAAATTGAAGCCGGTGTTCCACGCGAACGGAACGGTAACCGCCGGCAACGCATCGCAGACCAGCGATGGCGCGGCGGCGGCGCTGGTGATGTCCGAAGCGAAGGCGCGCGAATTGGGCCTGACGCCGAAAGCTCGCTTCGTGAGCTATGCCACGGCCGGCGTGGCGCCGGAGATCATGGGGATCGGTCCGGTGAAGGCAATCCCGAAAGCGCTCGCGATGGCGGGGTTGAAGCTCGACGATATCGGCGTGATCGAATTGAACGAAGCGTTCGCGGTGCAGGCGCTGGCGGTGATTCGCGAGGCGGGGCTCGATCTCGAAAGGACGAACCTGAACGGCGGCGCCATCGCGCTGGGCCATCCGCTGGGATGCACCGGCGCCAAACTCACGGCGACGATTTTGCGCGAAATGGAGCGGCGCAAGTCGCGCTACGGCTTGGTCACCATGTGCGTGGGCGGCGGACAGGGCGCGGCCGGGATATTCGAATGCCTGCAATAAAGGGCGGTTCGTTCCTCATCGAAGAGCGCGACCCCGCCGCCGTCTTCACGGCGGAAGATCTCAGTCCCGAGCATCTCGCCATCGCGCGCACCGCCGACGAATTTTGGGCGAACGAAGTCGTGCCGCATCTCGACGCTATTCAGCATCAGGAACCGGGCGTGGCCGTACGCACGCTGCGCAAATCCGCCGAACTGGGCCTGACATCGATGGCCATACCGGAAGCCTACGGCGGCCTGGAACTCGATCTCGCCTCGGCGATGGTGGTCGCCGAACACGTGGCGCGCGATGGATCGTACGCCGCGTGGCACGGCGCGCACACCGGCATTGGCACGCTGCCGCTGGTCTTCTTCGGAACCGAGGAGCAGAAGCGCAAGTACCTGCCAAAGCTCGCGACGGCGGAGATGATTGCGGCCTATGCGCTGACCGAACCGCATGCCGGATCCGACGCGCTGGCCGCCCGAACACGGGCCGATTTAAGCGCCGATGGAACGCATTACGTCCTCAACGGCCAGAAGATGTGGATCACCAATGGCGGCGCGGCCGATCTCTTCACCGTGTTCGCGAAAATCGGCGGCGAACAGTTTACGGCGTTTCTGGTGGAACGCGCTTTCGGCGGCGTGACCAGCGGCGCCGAAGAAAAGAAGATGGGCATCAAGGGCAGCTCCACCACGGCGGTCTATTTCGACAACGTGCGCGTGCCGGTGGAGAACGTGCTCGGCGAAATCGGGCGCGGGCACATTATCGCGTTCAACATTTTGAACATCGGGCGGCTGAAGTTGGGTCCGTTCGCGCTGGGCGGGGCCAAGAACGTGCTCGCGGTTTCGCTGAAATACGCGAAGGAGCGCAAGGCGTTCGGGTCGCCGATCGCCGCATTCGGCGCCATTCAACACAAGCTGGCGGAAATGGCGATCCGCATCTTCGCGACGGAATCGATGGTGTGGCGCACGGTGGGGCTGATCGCGCCGGAAGAATCGCTGAAGACGATTGAAGAGTACGCGGTGGAGTGTTCGATCGTCAAAGTGTACGCATCGGAGATGCTGGATTACGTGGTAGATGAGGGCGTGCAGATCCACGGCGGCTACGGCTACCACCAGGATTATGCCGTGGAGCGCGCCTATTGCGATTCGCGCATCAATCGCATCTTCGAAGGTACTAACGAGATCAACCGGCTGCTGATCACGGGCATGTTGCTCAAACGCGCCGCGCGCGGGCAACTGGCGTTGGTGTCGGCGGCGCAAAAAGTGCTGGCGCAGGCGCTTAGCCCGCCCGCAGCGGAGGGCGAGGCCGTTCTGGTCTCTAACGCCAAGAATATCGCCCTGCTCGCCATGGGGATCGCGTATCAGAAATTTGCGCTCGAACTGGAAAAGCAACAGGAAGTGCTCATGTCGATCGCCGATATCGTAATGGAGGTTTTCGCGATGGAATCGGCTCAGTTGCGCGTCGCGAAAAACGGCGTCGGGCGCGAACTCTGCGCCGTGTTCCTGCGCGATGCGATGTCGCGAATCGAGTTCGCTGCACGCAATGTGCTCGCGGCGAGTTCGGAAGGCGATTCGCTGCGCACGAATCTCGCCATGTTGCGGCGCTTTGTGAAATACGATCCTGTGGACGCAGTTGCCATGCGACGAGAAATCGCGCGGCGGTTGTTGTCCGCAGAACGCTACGTAGCCTGAACACTTCATGGGCAAGGCCGCTGCCCGCCCAAACAATTTTTCATTTGGCGTCCGCAAGTTGCTTTAACGGCCATCCTGCTATTTGGCGCATTCCTGCGGCGGTTTGAACTCTGCCGCGTTCTGCCCTTCCATCCCCAAACGTAGGCCGCACGGGCCTCTCCGTCAATATCGAAACCGCGCTCATCTGTTCTTTGGGGCTCTTCGCCGCCGCCAGTTTCTGGCACGTGCTGTTTTCGAGACTGGGATTATGCGATCAAGCGCGCGGCGGGGAGGCCGCGCCTAAATACGTGGCACCCGTGACGCCCGGTGGAGCGCCCCGGCGTGCCCCCGCCCGCTCAGACCTTTATGTTCCTCACGCAGAGTTATACCCAAAAGCAGCGATGCGATACGAACATCCGCTACATTCCGCATCGGCGGAGCGACGGGGCAGCCGACGTTTTAAATGGCGATTCGAACGGCGCTTTGAGCGCACCGCGGACCGCGTGTTATCGTCTGGAGACATGCGCCAGGCGTTCTTGGCCGTGGTCGTACTGGCGTTCGCTGTCCTTTTCATTCGCGCGGCGCGTATTGGGTTAGCGGGCGATTACCTCGACCCGGTGGCGAAAATTTCCGCGCAGGATGAGGCGCTCTATTCGCATAGCGCGATTCGCATGTCTCAGCGCGGCGATTGGCTGACGCCTCGTTTCCTCGAACGATTCGCTCTCTATAAGCCGCCCCTGGCCATCTGGCTGGCCGGCATCTCGGCGAAGTTGCTGGGCGTTTCGCGAATCGCATTGCGGTTGCCCATGATCTTGATCGCCGCTCTCGGGTTGGGACTGCTGTTCCTCTTCGCGGCCGAGATGCGCGCGTGGCAAGCGGGCGCGTTTGCCGTGGCGCTGCTACTGTCGAATCGGCTATGGATGGTCCCAACCTCGATGGTGCTAACCGATGGATTGCTGGCAGCGTTTGAGATCGCCGCGGCGTACTGCTTGTTTGCGGATCCCTGGCTGGAGTCACGGGCGGCGTTCTGGGGTTTCTCGGTTTCTTTCGCCGCCGCGGTGCTCACGAAGGGAATCGCTGCCGCGCCACTTGGGCTGGCTTTCGCGCTCTATTGCGTCTTTGCGCCCGTGCGCCGCCGTCCCGCCGTGGGCCGCGCGCTGGCGGCGATGACGCCTGCCGCTCTCCTCGTGCTGCCGTGGTACGCCTATCAGGCCATCGTTCACACGCGCTGGTTCCTCGCCGAGCACTTTGGACTCGAAATCTTCAGCTTCGGGGCGGGCGGGCCGCCGCAGACCACCGAAGAGAACCACGCACTCTTTTATCTTAAGCGGCTGGTGTGGATGGACCCGGTGCTGCTGGCGCTCGCTCTCACCGCTTTGCCCGCATGGTTCGCCGAACTGCGCAAGCGCTCCGCCGAAGCCATCCTGGTGGCGTGCTGGCTCGCGCCGATGCTCGCCGCGGTCTTCATTTGGCAATATCGCAGCGGGACCTATCTCATTCCGTGTCTGGCGCCCATGGCCGTGGCCGCCGCGGTCTACGCGCCGCTGCCCAAACGCTCCGCATGGTGGACTGCGGCGCTCCTCGCCGCTGCGTTGGCGATGAAACTCGCCACTCCCGCCACACCGTGGGGACTTTCGTTTGCCGCGGGTACGATCCAACCCGCAGCACGGCCTTTGCAAGGCTACTGCCGCCTGGCGCGTGGGAACGAGTTAGTGGTGGTCGACTTAGTTGACGACTTATACGCTTCTACACTCCCACTCGCGAATTTGCGGTACGCATTGGTTAGCGATAGCATGTCCGGCGGACAACTTACCCTGGGCTTCCCGAGCATGGGCATTACCGTCGGCGCCGAGCAGTTCGACGATTTCGACAAATGGGCGCCGCACTTCCGCGCGGTCTTGCGGCAATGGGGTATCGATTCCGACGAACCCCTGGCGCGGCTGATTGTGGCGGCGACGCCCGAGCAAATGATGGATGTCGTGCGCGCCCATCCGCTGATGGACTTCTTTGTGCCAGATCGCTATCGGGCAACAGCTCAAGCGGCGACGGAGTCAGGCCACGAATGGCGTGCGGCGCCCCCGGGCTACTTCCTATTGCTCGCGCCACAGCGACTGCCGCGCGCGGCTCCGCCCGAATGGACTTGCGCGATGTAACTCACACAGGACGGCATTCAACGATGCCGCGTCCCGAGGCTTGTCGACCAGCCGCGGTTACCTGGAGTCCCGCTTCGCGCGCCAATTCGCGAAACTCCTCGAACGTTCGATCCCTTCCGCCGACCAGCACCATCATCAACAACTCCGGCGACGCCGCTTCCCCTGGCGTCGATTTGGTGAAGGCGACCACGCGTCCTGCAGGGCGAGCCGCATCCGCGCAACGTCTCAGTATGGCCGTCGCCTCGCGATCGGGCCAATCGCCGAGGACGCTCTTCAAGATATAGAGATCGGCACCCGCGGGCAGTGGATCGAAAAAGCTCTGCGGCGCAACGGTTACACGATCGGTCACGCCCGCTGCCTCGAAAATTTCGGTAGACCGCGCGGCCGGCCGTGGAAGATCGACCAGCGTTCCGCGGACGTTAGGATGCGCGCGCAAAATTTCCGCCAACAGTGCGCCGGCACCGCCACCGACATCGACCACGGCGCCAATCGAACTCCAGTCTGCGGGGTCGACCAGAACTCCGGGATCCGGAGTTCCGTGACCGGCCACGCCCATGAGCGCATCGAAGCTGGCGGCGATATTGGGATGTGCGTCCAGGTCTTCCCAGAAGCCGCGACCGAAGGCTTCGTGATAGGCCGGCTTGCCGGTGCGGACCGCGGAGAGCATTGTGCCCCAGGCGTAGGCCATGCGACCGCCGATTCCCTCGAGATCAAAGCCGATGCGGCCCGACTCTCCCAAAAGGCCGCGCGCGGTTTCGTTGAGCACGAAGCGTCCTCGCTCCGGTTCTTTGAAGACGCCCTTGCCTACTAAGTGTTGCAGGACGCGATACAACGAATCGCGATCGGCGCCGGCGGCAGCCGATAAGTCCGCGATATCGGAGATGCCCGCTTCAATATGATCGGCAATTCGCAACGTCGCGACCACGTGAACGCACCATGGCGTGCAGAGATCGCTCAAGGTCCAGAGATCCATTGGACGATAGGATGACACAGTGTGAGTGACATAGCGTAAGACGCCGCGAGCCGCCACATGAGGTAAAATCACTCCAATCCGATATGTCGATGGCCGCTGCTGCTGGTGAAATAACCCGCTTGCTTGGCGCGCTCAAGCGCGGAGATGCCGAAGCGCAATCGCGGCTGATGAGCCTGGTTTATGGTGAGTTCCACGCTCGCGCCGCGCACTACATGCGGAGCGAACGGCCTGACCACAGCTTGCAGCCCACCGCGCTGGTGAACGAGGCATACCTGCGGATGATGCAGGACCAAGCCATCGACTTCCAAAGCCGCGCGCACTTCTTCGCCACCGCGTCCATGGCGATGCGCCGCGTGCTGGTGGATCACGCCCGCGCGCGCGCCGCCGCCAAACGCCCCGGCGCGAAGGCGAGGGTGGATTTCAACGATTTTATGGCCGCGGATAGCCCGCGCCTGGACCAGATGCTGATCCTGGACGAGGCGCTCACGCGGCTCGGCGAGATGGACGCCCGCCAGGCGCGTCTGGTGGAGATGATCTATTTCGGCGGCCTCAGCCAAGAAGAAGCGGCCGCCGTGCTGGGCATCAGCGTCCGTACCGTGAAGCGCGATTGGGTAAGCGCCCGCGCGTGGCTGCAAGCCGAACTCGAACGGCCGCGGCCATGACTCCGGAGCGGTGGCAACAGGTCCGAGCGGTTTTCGATATTGCCGTGGAGCAGCCGAGTTTCGAAGCGGATGACTTCGCGCGCCGCGCCTGCGGCGACGATGAGGATCTTTTCAGAGAGGTCCAGGAAATGCTTCGGGCGCATCGCGAGACGGCGTTCGTCGATCATCCCCCGCTAGGCCCGGCGCGGGAACGGCTACTGCTGGAGCCCCTCCGGTATTTCACGAGGGGCAAATCGTCGCTGGCCGTTACCGAATCCTACGCTACCTCAGCCGCGGCGGCATGGGCGAGGTCTACGAAGCGCGGGATCTAGAGGAAGTCGCCGAAACTGTGGCGCTCAAGACCTTGCTGCCCGAGATCGCCGGCGACGAATCGATGATCGCGCGGTTCAAACAGGAGATCGCGCTTTCGCGGAAAGTCGCGCATCCCAACGTGTGCAAAGTGTTCGACCTCGCGCGGCACGAAGGCGAGGACGGCCGATCGATCATCTTCCTGACGATGGAGTTCCTTGCCGGAGAGACGTTGGCGGACAGGCTGCGCCAAGGGCCTATGAGCGAGGCCGAGGCGTTGCCGCTGATCGAGCAGATGGCTGCGGCGCTGGACGCGGCTCATGAGGCGGGGGTGATTCATCGGGATTTCAAACCGTCGAATGTCATGCTGGTTCCGGCAGGCGATGGCGTTCGCGTTGCGGTGACGGATTTCGGGCTGGCTCGCCGGTTCGTGACGAGCGGCGCGCCCACGGCCACGATGAGCAATGTCGTAGTGGGCACGCTGGATTATATGGCGCCGGAACTGCTTACCGGGTCGCCGGCGACGTTCGCTTCCGATATGTACGCGCTCGGTATGACGGCGTTCAAGATGATGACCGGTGTTTTGCAGTTTACCGCCGATACGCCGCTGGCGGCCGCGGTGATGCGGATCAATCGGGCGGTCCCTTCGCCGCGCTTGTTGAGGCCGGGCCTGGACGAGAAGTGGGAGCGCGCGATTCTGCGTGCGCTCGATCCGAAGCCGGCCAACCGGTTCGGCAGCGCGCGCCATTTTGTGGAGGCGGTACGAGGCGAGCAGGCTTCGATGACGCTGAAGCTGCCGGTGATGACGCGGCGACGAGCGGCGATTGCGGTTGGGGTTGCCATGTTGGCTGTTGGGGCGGTAATGGGATGGCGGGAGTGGGTGAGCGCAAGCCGCCGTCTGGCACCGGACGCACAGGCGCTCTACAAGAAGGGCGTGGCCGACATTGACGCGGGCGCCTATTTCGCCGCCGCTCAAGCGCTGCAAGAAGCCGTGAAGTCCGCGCCCGCCGCCCCTCAAGTTCACGCACGTTTGGCGGAAGCGTGGGTCGGGTTGGATCTATCCGAAAAAGCCAGTGAGCAAATGTTGGACGTGAGGAGGGAGGATCTCTCGTACCTTTCGAAGCTGGACCGATTGCAAATCGAGGCGATCGATCGGGAGATCACGCGTGAATTCCCCGCCGCCGCGGCCAAGTATGAGGAGATGACGCGCCAAGGCGGCGATAGTGCCGAACTCGAGGCCGAACTTGGGCGCGCCTACGAAAATGCCGGCCGGCCGGACGAAGCCATTCGCAGCTACCTGCGCGCGGCCGAGGGGCCGGAGCACAATCCCGCGGCATGGCTCCGGCTGGGCGCCCTATATGCACGCCAGGCGAACAAGAACAAAGCGGACGAGGCATTCGCCCAGGCGGAGCATCTCTATCAACTCACCAGTAACCTGGAGGGTCTGACCGAAGTGGCCATTCAACAAGGCATCGCGGCGACGTCGCGCGGCGAGTTGGAGGCTGGCGCGGCCTACTTGCAGAGGGCCCTAGCTACCGCTCGCCTGGCAGGTAATCCCCAGCAGGAGATCGTCGCCACCCTTCGGCTGAGCACCAACGCCTATCTGGCGGGAGACACGCCGACGACTGAGCGCTACGCCAATACGGCCCTTGAGATGGCCCGCCGCAATCAATTGGACGCCATGGCAATCCGGGGACTGGTTAGCTTGGGCAACGCCTTCATTCGCAAACAGGATTTCGATCGCTCCGAACGGTACTACCGCGATGCGCTCGACCTCGCTCGCCAGACACACTCTACCGGCCTCGCCGCCATGAGCCTGGCCTCGCTTGCCAGCGTTCACGAACAGAAGCAAGACTACGGGCAATCCGTCAGCGAGGCCAAGGAAGCCCTTGCCTTTTACCAGGTGAATGGCTTCGCGAAAGAGACGGGGCAGTGCTTGACCCTAATCACCCGGGCCCAGCGCGCAAGCGGCGATTATGAGGGAGCTCTGTCTTCCTTCCGCGGCATGCTTCGGACTGCGGAAAAATCAAAAGACCGCTACGCAATGGCATCGTCGCACGAGAGCATCGCTGGAACACTCATGCAGCAGGGACGCTATCCGGAAGCGCTGGAGGAGTATCGACAGAGCTTGGGTGCGGCGGTTGACGACGAGCAAATCGGTTATGCGAGCTACGGAGCCGGGAAAGCTCTATGGCGGCTTGGCCAGTATGCGGAAGCAGGCGAGGCGTTCGCGAGGGCGCAATCCATCGCAGCGAAGTTCCCCCGGCTGCGCCTGTGGCTGACGTCCGATCGGGCCTTGATGCTGCTCAGCCAGGGCCGCTACAAACCGGCCATCGACCTAGCCCTGCCGGCTTCGGCGGAGAAGGCCGCTCAAACGCCCGAGTTACAAATCGACCTCGGCGAGGTTATTGGCTTGGCGTGGATCCAGGCAGGCAATAAACGCGCGGGCCTCAAGAAGTGTGAAGAGGCCCAAACCGCCGCCTTGAGGCTCCCACAGCCGGCCGATAGACTCCAAGCGAGCGTTGCCCTCCTTGAGGCTCGCGTTGAAAACGGCGAGCGTGAATCCGCCACTCGGCTATTTCACGAGTTAGAGCCTGGGCTTTCCGGTTTTCCGGAAACACAGTGGCGGGCGCTAGCGCTTGTCTCACAAGTGGACGCCACTTACTCACTGCCTGCGCGCGAGACCCTCGAGAGACTCTCGCGCCAGTGGGGCGAATCCGTGTATAATGCTTACCGCACGCGGCCGGACGTCGAGAAACTATCGCGGCCCCTTTTGCATCTAGTTTCCGCAAAACACTAAGGAGGCAGGAAATGACGAAAGCAGGGATTGCGCTCAGCGCAGCCGTCCTCTTGAGCGGGTGCTGCCCGACGCACACAGCGAGACAAAAAAAAGGCGGCGGCGGGTGCTCGCCCATCGTAATAACGGATGGCGTCAACCTTAGACACGAGGTGCGACCTCGGACCACGATTTCGACTACGTCGTAATGGATGGCCACAGCCAGCAGGCGACCGTCATTGGCGCAGCGCCTTTCACGAACCTGTACTTGAAGAGCGGCATCTCCAGATGGCCCCTCTGCCCTTACATTGCCCTAGCCTCGTCCTGGACGCTGGAGTTCTGGGACAGCACCACAACCGCCGGGACCTCTACGAGAGTGCTGACGCTTCAATCCGGCACCAAGGCCAATACGGTGACAGCGGCATTTGAAAGCGGCCTTCCGGTTGATCCGCCGGCGGCGGACCAGGATGGTGACGACGCGAACGGAGGAAAGAAACTCAACCATAGCGGCCACACATTCAATTACGCGGTATTTACTAACGGTTCCGATCGGCCGGTTATCTACGCCTGCCGGACCGGAGGCAACTGCGTGATTGAGATCACCCATGACTAGCCGCCCAGCTGGGCCTGGCGAGGACGATGCCGCCCGCGGCGTGCTCCGATGCGTCGGCCTTTTCGCATGATTGCGGCCCCGAAACAATTCCTAACCTAATCCCGCGCCCAGCGATTCTCCCAGTTCTGCGATGGAAGCCACCGCCTTATCGCTTACCGCGAGAAGCTCGACAGAAGCTCGAAACACTCTGTCAACGCCAAGTAGAAATGTCCTATTCTCTGCCAAGTAGAAATGTCCGGTTTTGGGGTGGAGTTTGAGAGGGGTGGTTTAGAGTGTGATTGATTCTTTGGGAGGTCGCGCTCCTGGGGAAGATTCAAAGCCGATGCGACGGAGTTGGCTCCGAAGTAAACGGCGGCAAGCCCTCGGTTAACCGGGCCCTGCGGGGTACCCTCCGGGGGTTTTGCTTTTTGAGGCCAGCTTACTTTGGTGAGACTCCCGAGCAGAGGCTTTGAATA
Organism: Bryobacterales bacterium; assembly: GCA_963763545.1. GTDB lineage: Bacteria > Acidobacteriota > Terriglobia > Bryobacterales > Bryobacteraceae > PALSA-243. The sequence goes on along the minus strand of CAVXPE010000003.1, from coordinate 4,788 downwards.
AAGAAAACGCGAAGTTGGCCGGGCCGTTTTTGCCCGGCCTACCGAATTGGTTTTAAGCCGCGGACCTGTGGCGACGCCTCGCCTGCCGACAGAGCCGCTTTTTCGGGGCTGGTCAGGTGGAAGTTCTCCATCCATCGGCTTTTGGCGCGTGGCGCGGCAGACTTTGCGCGCACGGCTGCGGTCACTCTGGGGTTCGGCACTCTGGGACGCGGCTGGCATTGGGTCACCATCAGGTAGGACTCGCCGAAACGCACCGCCATTGACCCGTCGAGCCGAACCTCGACTCGTACATCGGCTCCCCGCAAGCCTGCACGAATATCGCTGCGTGCGATCTGCTAGGTTTGGCGATTGACCTGAATCGTATAGTCGTTGCTGACCTGTCTGTTCTCCACATAGCTCAACGATGCCGCCAGCGAGTGTTCCTTGCCTAAGGGCCGGTGAGCATCGTCGCTGCTGGCCGGAACCACGGCAATCGTGTTGTTCCACCAGACGATGAACTCCGTCTTCCAGATAGGCGTTGGCCTGCTCCAGGGTCTTTGCCCCGGCCACCCGCAAGCCTTTCACCAGACGGTCCTGCGCCGTCTGGAAACTGCGTTCCACCCGCCCCTTGGCCTGCGGCGAGTGTGCCCCGATCCACACGATGTCCAACTCTCCCGGAGCGCTCGTCCGATCTGCGTCGGCGGCAAAGGATCGCGCTCGTCCCGCGGTAGCGCGTTGCTGTCCCGCGCGGTCTTCGGCGCCGTTTGAAACAGACTGGCCTTGTCGGTGTAATAGCTGACCGGCCGTCCATGTCGCTCCACGTATCTCCAGAGCAGACGCATGTTCTCTTCGCGTCGAGTCGTGCCGCACGAACCGCGCGTGAAGGCGGCTGGAGGCGTCGTCGATCATGCTGATCAAGTAGAGCTTCGGCCCGCGATCCTCCAGCCAGGCATGCTCGCTGGTGTCCCACTGCACCAGCTCGCCCACTCGCGAGCGGCGCGGCCGCCACTGGTGGATCTTCTCGACTCGCTGCCGGCTGGCACGCCACAGCTTGCCTTCGATCATCCAGGTCCGCACCGTCTCGCGTCCTGCATGGATGTCGTGTTTGCTGGCCAGGTATTCCGCCGCCAGCGTCGGGCCGAAGCCGCGATAGACATCGCGGCCCAGTATCTCCAGCGCCTTCTGCCTGGTCTTCTCGTCCAGCTTGCGGTTGGACGGCCGCCCTCGCAGAGCATGCACCAGCGCCGCGTCGCCCTTGCCCTTCAGTCGCTTCAACAGCCGGCGAACATGCCGCTCGCTCTGGCCGAGTCTCCTCGGCGGCTTGCCGTTGCGTGATCAGTCCCTTCCTTGCTTTCTTCAATGCGACCAGCCGGTCGCGGTCCCGTTGCGTCATGAGAAATGTTCCTGAATCCACCTCTCAAGCCTGACCCCGTCAATAGGACATTTCTACTTGGCACGATTAGGACATTATCATTTGGCGCCGACAGAAGCTCGAAACACTCTTGCGCTAATGCGGAAAGACCGTATATACTACTTGTCTGGCGGGGCGGGCCTGGAGGAACTATCGCGGCCCCTTTTACATCCTGATTCCGCAATAGACTAATGAGGCGACAAATGACGAAGACAGCGATTGCGCTTTGGGCGATTGTGGTACTTACAGGGTGCTCCGGCCCCAAAAACGACGGGCAAGGTCGGCGGGAAAGGCGGGTGCTCGCCCATCGTAATATCGCATGAGCGCCGATGTACCTTGAGCACCACAGCGCCCACGATTTTCACGTTGTGGGAACCGCCCAACGGTGTCCAGGCGACTGTCACAGGCGCACGAACCTTCGTCAACCTTTGGTGTAAGAGCGGTTTTTCGGACTGCCCTTCCAGCCCGAAAATTAAGTTAAGCACGTCAGGATGGACGCTACAAACCTGGGACAATCCGACCGGCACGAATCCTGTGCAGGTTCTGACGTTACCTCCACCGACAACGTAAACGTCACTTCCACATTCGGTAGCGGCCTTGTTGTCGACGTGGACCCAGACTAACAACCCCAGTTCGTCTGACGACGCAAGTGGAGGAGCAACGCTCACCCAGAGCGCTTTCACATTCAATTACGCGGTATTTACCAACGATCCGCGACAGGTTCTCCTACCACTGTCAGGCAGCCCAAGTGCGTCATGGAAATCACCCATTAACTAGCGAGGTCTTCGACCTCAAACCGACGAGGGTGGTCTCCCGGGCGCTTCCTATATAGCTCGCCAAGACGCAAGGCCGCAAAGAAGGCAAAACAGAGGTACGATAGGGATACAAACATCGTGGATCGTTCCCGAGGGATAACCTCATTACGCCCGATGGCGGATCCACGCAGCGGGAGAGATCCCGATTTAAGCGACTCGGTCACAATGGCCGAGAGCTCCCTTCGTGGGTTTTAGCGCGGGAAACTTGATGCGCCGGTCCGCGGTCGTAACTGGCCGGCATGACTCCCAGTTCACGCCACCGGGGTTGTGTGGCCCTTTTTCAGAACTTGTCACGTTTATTCAGATCTTGGGCCGAACAGACGTCTAGCTCGCTCGATGCCAAGGGAGCCCGCCCAAAACTAAGAGGTGGACGATGTCGCCGCGGAGGCAAGCAGCTCAGAGCGAGGCCCAAATGAGTAAGCCCGTCCGCAATTTCGATGGCTCTAAGCAGTCTTCAACCCCTTGGCGGCAACGAACCGATCTCGACCCGCTTCCCAAGCGCGCCAGCGATCCGCTTGAGCATGGAAAGTGAGTGTCCCGCGTAGTCCGCATCGTCCAAGCGGCTGATTGCGGATTTCGACGTCCCGACGAGCTTCGTCAGTTGCTGCTGGGTCAAGCCCGCGCCGGTTCTTAGATCGTAGATCTTGCGCGCAATCTCGGCATTGGCGGATTCTTCTTCGTATTCCGCCTCTCGCTTAGGATTGCCCGCGATGTAGCGTTCGTAAAGGAATCACGACGCGCGCGAATGAAATTCTTTCCGTGCCATCACTCCGGCTGGAACGTGTAGCCCTGAAATCGGACTCCACCTTGCTCTTTCGACCCATCTTCGCCGCCAGCGGTTACGCGCGCGCCACGGGCAAGCCGGGCGTCTGCTGCGCCACCTCCGGCCCTGCGCCACCAACCTCACAACGGGATTGGTCGACGCGATGATGGATTCCATCCCCACCGTCGCGCTCACCGGAGGTCTCGACCAAGCTGATCGGCGGCGCTGCCTTCCAGGAGGCCGACAGGTTCGGCATCTTGCGCTCCTGCACCAAGCAATCCTGCTCACCCAATCCTGGACCCGGCAATCGACCTTCCCGCTCCTGAGGAGAGCGGCGGCTTTTGTATATTCACCGAGAAGATTGGCCGCCTGATCGCCCGCGCCCGGCGGCTGAGATGGCGAAAATGTTGTTTGGGTAGACCGATCCTGGTTTCCCGCGGATCGTATAACGGCGCCGAACGAAAATCGACTATGATCCAACGGTTTCAGGCAAGGCCGTAAACGCGAAGTGTGTTAGCTGCCACGTCGCTATGGCCGCTATCTCCCGACCGATGTCAACTAATCAGTTGACGCTGTAAATCAAAAGCGTTACACTACAAGAATGATAAACGGCTTCAGGCATAAGGGGCTTGAAGAGCTTTACCTGACGGGCAAGACACGCCGGATCGGTGGTGAATATGTCAGGAAGTGCGTGCGCATCCTCCAATTGCTGGACGTAGCGGCGCGGACCGAGGACATGAACATCGCCGGGTTTCGCTTCCACGGCCTGAAAGGTAGCCCACGACGCTGGTCGGTGCGCGTGACCGCGAATTATCGGATCACCTTTGGCTGGTCAGACGAAGACGCCCAGGATGTCGATCTTGAAGACTACCATTAAGATAGAGGAAGGATATGAAGACAAAGGGCGGACTGCCGCCCGTCCATCCGGGCGAGATTATCAAGCAAGACATCCTGCCGTCTGCCGGCCTGTCCGTGACCGCCGCGGCGAAAGCCCTTGGCGTGTCCCGCCAGATGCTGCACGACATTCTCGCGGAGCGCAGGCCCCTGTCAGCCGTCATGTGCCTCAAGGTGTCCCGCCTGTTTGGCAGCACGCCTGAATTCTGGATGCGGTTGCAGGCAGCCTACGACCTGAAGAAGGCTGAACAAAACAAGAAGGTCATGCGACGTGTCGCGCGGATCGTGCCTGTAAAGCCGCTCGAGGAAGTCCGGGCCTGAGCATGAGATTTCGGTAGATGCGGCCCGATAACTGCATTAATATTATTAATAGCAATCCCCTCTTGCATTTACAAAACTTCTAGGCTATCCTGTTCCTGTAGTTCGATGTCCACCTCTGCCACAATTCGCATTTCCAACCGGATCCCTGCGATTCCTGTAGGCATTATTATTCTTCCGGTTATCGTAACCGGCCCCGCGTAGGCCGAACGGAACCAAAAGTTCCTGAAGGCCATCGGCGGGGCGAACCGGACCCGCCGATGGCCTTTTTGCTTTTAGGAGCATGATTTGAGCTGGTGTATGGAAGACTGGGGCATATAAGAAGAGCTATGAGAGATACCGTAAGGCAAGAACCCGTTTCGACGCTGATGAGCGGCGCCAAAATGCTGCTGGAGTGCCTGGTGCGCGAGGGAGTCGATTGCATGTTCGGCTATCCCGGTGGCGTCACCCTGCCGTTTTACGACGTACTTTACGAGCACCACATCCGCCATGTGCTGGTGCGGCATGAGGAAAACGCGGCCTTCGCCGCCGGTGGCTACGCGCGCGCCACCGGCAAGCCGGGCGTCTGCTGCGCAACTTCCGCCCGGCCCACCAACCTCACCACGGGA
>CAVXPE010000002.1:0-64282 GCA_963763545.1 Bryobacterales bacterium | reverse complement strand
AACAGTAACGACGGCATGCTGCTTTTGCCTCATTGGGCCGTCGTCCTCGCAGGTCCAGCCTAGGGGATGCTTGTCTTTATGCCAATCGCCACGAGCCCCACGGTCTGCGCGAAGAGAAGCATCATCTGGAGCGTATGCGCGGACGGCGAGCTGGATCGAAAAGTTTCTGGCCGCGGCGGGAATCACGCCGCCGGTCTCTAATCAAGCCGGCTTCCGCCGCCTCCAAATGCCTGCACGGATGGGGTAGCGGTTGCGTCTTAGCCTATGATCCATCAATGTGGCTACTGAAAAGAATCCATGCTTACGCCGGATTGCTCCACATTCGTCAATTTAGCCGTTTACGGCGTAGTCGGACTGTCTGTGACGTCCCTGCGAGAATCCGAACCTTCGGCGCCGCCATTAGCTACCAGAATTTCTCCCTAGAACCGAATCTCACCGACCGGCAAGTGGCGCAGCTCGTCCGCTCGCAATTGAACCTCTCCCTCGCCACGCTGCTAAACAACGCTGCGATTGAGCATTACGCCGCTAATAATCTGCATCTCGATTTCCACGATGCCAACGGCAGCCACCAGGTCGCCGTTCTTGAAAATCAGGGCCGGCTTCGGGTCGAAACGATTCGCAACAGCCTTGGGATCTACCTCGATGCTCTCCACGGACGAACCGCTTGTTCCTTGCGTCGGATTGGCGAATGCAACTCTGGGCAGATTATAACGAGTTCGCCATGTGGTGTCTGCTCGGGATGATCGCGTCCGGCTTCGCGATGTTCCTGGCCGCGCGCGCCCGAGGCAGGCTGGCGCAGATTTCGTTCACCGCCGGCTGCTGCGTTTTTGCCGCGCTGTATTTCTGGACAGATGAGCATGCACCGGAGACTGCGATCTATCCATCTTGCGACGGCGCTTTTCTCGATGCCATTCCTGCTGATCTATGCGATCGGCGCGGTGGAGTTCGCCCATCGCTGAATGGCTGCCTCGTTCCGAGCGTCCCACCGAGGAGACCCGCAAGCTGGCATCCGGTATCACGGATGCGAGGATTCTGGCCCGCGCGATGGCGCGGCGACTTAGAGTCGGTCGAGAATTCGCCGGGCGTACTCAAATTCCGCACAAGGACTACTTTGGGCAAGTCATTTGATGTCACCTACTCCATCGCAACCGGCGACACGACGGTCAAGACATCGGCCAATAGCTTCCTGAAGACTCTCATTTTATCGACGCCTCACATGGAATTTGGGCCTTTACCGCAGCCCTCGTTTCTTTAGCACTGCTGACGCTTGGAAGCACCGGGCTCTATTTGTGGTTCCGCAATCACTCATCGCGGTGGATCGGCGTGGTGGCGCTGCTGGTTGGAGTCACGACCGCCCTGGGGCTCATCCTTTCGATGCGCAGCGGCTGACGCTACATCACCCTCGCGGTGGACCGCTCATCCTTGTGATTGTCGCCAACCCGTGGATTACCATCCTCATCCGGCGCAGTGACCCATTACCGCATTCTGAGATTTGCCCGAAAACGAGTCACAGATTTTTGAAAGTTTCTCACGCTGATTCCAAATCACTTACACCCCAACCCCCGTAATTCCCCTTTTCCGCCCGCTACCATCAAATCGGGAAACAAATTGTTCCCGAAAGGATGCAGCATGCCAGAAAACGACGAACCCACTCTCACCGAGAAACCCGACAAACCACCCATCAGCGAAGCCAAACTGCAAGCCAACCGCCGCAACGGACGGCTGGGACGCGGCCCGTCACAGAAGCCGGGAAGCGCCGCTCCAGCCTTAATGCCACGCGCTCGGGTCTCCACGGCCAGATCATCTGCGCCACCGCCGAAGAGCTCGCAGTCCTCCAGAAACACACCTCCGACGTACGCGCCGAACTCGCGCCCATCGGCCCCACGGAAAGCTTTCTTACTACCTCCATCTCGGACAACATGTTCAGAATTAACAGGCTTCGCGCGCTTGAGGCAGGGATATTCGCCAGCGGATTTCGAGCCAACATCGACACCATCGACGCCGGCCATCCCGAAGTGGACGCCGCGCTAGTCGCCTCCGATACGTGGATTAGCCACGCCAAAGAGATTCACTTGCTATCCGTCTACGAGGGCCGTCTGACGAGCATTCTGCGGAAAGATCGCGCCGATTTGAAATCGCTCCAAGCCGAACGCCAGGAGGCCCGCGAGAAAGCGATGAACCAAGCCGAAATCTTTGTTGAGCACGCAGAGAGTAAGGGAGAAGTCTACGACCCAGGCGAAGACTTCCAACCCGCCTTCCGCCCACGGTGGGTTCGTTTTTTCAAATCCCGAAATCGCCCGCCGCCGCGACCGCGACCGCCGCTACAAGAAGGCCTGGAACTACCATTTCCGCGACAAGTCGAAGGATCCCCGGCCCGATTTCGGCCCCATCATCGATCTCCAAGCCGCCTAAACCGCATGATGAAATCCTAAAAACGCCAATTCGCGAAACCACAATGCGCCCCAAGCCCAAAGTGTGCTCTCTCGTGCCCAGTTATATTACGATGCAATGAACGGAAAAACAGGAGTACTCCTTGCCGTTAGCACTCTAGCCCTCATCTTGCGAAATCCGTTAGCCGCTGCCCAAGAGCGTGTGCCCCACAGGAACAAACTGCAATCAATCGGCGTCACAGAATCGAGATCCTGCGAACATCTACGCCTCGCCGTACGTATGCTCTACTCGAAGCCGAATCCGTTAAGAAAGGGGCGGTGCTCCGCGTCATATTTGCAGCCCGCGGATCGTTATAAGGAGGATAGGTGAATGAAGCGAATTGCCGCGGCCATTGCGTGGCCGCATGCACCGGGCTATGTGTCGCGGCGCAGGCCCCGGCCCCCGCGTTCGACGTTGCATCGGTACGCGCCGCCGCGCCGGTGGATGAACGCGGCGCAAAAACCCGTCCACATCATGTCCACACTACGCCCGGAAACCTCGTCATGAGGAATATAGCGATGAAGGAGGCCATCCAGTGGGCATACAACGTGGAAACTTACCAAGTCGCGGGATCGGGCGCCCTCGAAGATACCCGATTCGATATCGTCGCTAAGGCCGCCGAGCCTGCTACGGACGACCAGATGCGCCTGATGATGCAGACGCTGCTCGCGAGCCGGTTCAAGTTGACGGTTCACCGCGAAAACAAGGAGATGGCGGGGATGGCCCTGCTGGTAGGCAAAGGTGGCTCGAAGATGGCGGCATCCGAAGATCAAGGCGAAAGTGTCTTCGAACCCCAGGATAAGAAGGTGGCGATCAAGTTCCGCCGCATGTCGATGCACGAATTCGCGGCGCTGCTTTCCGAGCCCATGCACAAGCCGGTCATCGATCTGACGGAGATCAAGGGCACGTTCGATTTCACCCTCGACGCCTCCAACTACGTCCCTCCGGAACCGGCGCCGGCCAGCCGCGCGAGCGCGAGGATGAGACCTACATGGTCCTGCGGGCCTTGCAGGATCAGCTCGGCCTTCGCCTCGAGCCGCGGAAATTGACTATCGATATGGTCATGGTGGACCACGTCGAGAAAGTTCCCACGGAGAACTGAAGAAAAATTCATGGAATTTCGCGCCAAATCGGAGGCAACCATCGTCATATAGTCTGACGGTGTGAACACGATGCGGCGTCCTGGCACAGGCGAACCTTATCTTATTGGCGGCTTCATGCGCATACGGCCAGAGTGCGCCCCCTGTCCAGGGTACGGCGAAGCAGGCCTTTGAGGTTGCATCCATCAAGCCGGCCGATCCCAACGCGCGTGGTTCAAGCAGCAACAGCGACCGCCGTTTCGTGACCATCAAGAACTGGACCTTGAAGCGGCTCGTCCAGCGCGCCTTCGGAGTGGAGGACTATCAGGTCTCAGGTGGGCCGAATTGGCTCGATTCCTACCACTTCAATATCAGCGCCAAAGTGGACGAAGCGGAGCCAGAATTGAAAGGCAAAGAGGGCCAGGCGCGGATCCAGGCCATGCTCGCATCGCTCCTCGACGAGCGGTTTGAATTTCAATTTCATCGGGAAACCAAAACGCTTCCTGTCTATAACTTAGTGGCCGCCAAGACCGGATTCAAATTGACCGCGGTCAAAGGAACCGGCAGCTCATCCACTAACAGCAACAACGGCAAGTTGACGGCAACAGGGATCGATATGGCCGCGTTGGCCGTGTTCCTCTCCAGGGAAATGGGGCGTCCCGTGCTTGATACAACCGGCATTTCGGGAGTTTTCGATTTCAAGCTCGAGTGGTCGCAGGTGGATCCCGCGGCCAAGGCGCCGGACGCGAATGAGCCCGCCGGCCCCTCGATCTTCACAGCATTACAAGAACAACTCGGCCTCAAGTTAGAATCAACTAAAGGTCCGGTAGAAATCATAGTCGTCGATCATGCAGAAAAACCAACTGAAAACTAGCTGCGCCGTGCCCTCGTCCCGGCGGTTTTGCCAGCCGGTGCGCAGGCCTCTTTGCCTGCCTTGCCCTCTCGCTCGCCCTAGCCATGCCACTGGCTGCCACCGAGCATCGCGGCGTCGTCAAATTCGGCGGATTGACCGTTCCCGGCGTCACCGTCACAGCCTCGCAAGGGGACAAAAAGCTGACCGCGGTAACCGACGATCAAGGCGTCTACACATTTCCCAACCTGAGCGACGGGTTATGGAATATTCAGGTCGAGATGCAGTGCTTTGAAACCATCAAGCGGGAAATCGCCGTGGCGCCGGACGCGCCCAGCCCCGTATGGGATCTGAAACTCCAATCGTTTGACGAAATCAAGGCGTCCGCTCCGGCGCCCGCGCCTTCCGCGCCCAAGGCTGCCGAAACCGCCGCCTCTAACGCGTCGGCCTCTACCACAGCTACCCCCGCGACCCCGTCTATCGTTGCCGCTAATGCCGGCGCCAATGCCCTCGCCTCCCCGGCCAAGCCGGCGAAGGGCAAGAAGGGCGCCGCCGCGCCGCCTACCGCCGCGCAAACGGGATTCCAGAAGGCGCAAGTCAACGCTTCCCCCGGCAATTCCACCAACGCTCCGGCCGAGGCCGCCGTCAACACCGATGAGGCCAGCAAGGGCGCCTCCGATGGCCTTCTCATTAATGGCAGCGTGAACAACGGCGCCGCTTCGCCGTTCGCGCAAAACCCGGCGTTCGGCAATGCCCGCCGCGGAGGCCGGTCTTTATATAACGGCAGCCTGGGCGTCGTGCTCGATAGCTCGGTTCTCGATGCCGAAAGTTACTCGCTCACCGGTCAACCTACGCCCAAACCGCCTTACACCCAACTTACCGGTCTGATGAATTTTGGCGGACCCATCAAGATTCCGCATATCCACTTTAAATCCGCGCCGTTTTTCACGGTGAACTATCAATATCTGCACAACCACCAAGCCAATATCACCCCTGGCCTGATGCCCACGGCGGCTGAACGCGAGGGCGACTTTTCTGCGCTGCCCTCGGCGATTTACGATCCTCTGACCGGCAATCCCTTCCCCGGCAATATTATTCCGCAAAACCGCATCAGCCCCCAGGCTTCGGCGCTCCTGGGCTACTATCCGCAGCCCAACTTCACCGGATCCATTTACAATTATCAGGCGCCTGTGGTCCAAGTGAATGCTTCGAATAGCATGCAAACGCGCGTCAACAAGACGCTCACCCCGCGCTGGCAGATCAACGGCGGGTTTGGTTTCTCCCACTCCGACGTGCAGAATCCGAACCTGTTCGATTTTCTTGACCACAACAGCACGCTCGGCCAACAATCGAACGTCAACCTTTCGCACCGCATCGGAACGCGCATGTTCCTTAACCTTGGCGCGCAATTTAGCCGCCAGTCGATCGTGGTGACGCCCTACTTTGCGAATCGCGTCAACGTTTCGGGAATGGCGGGAATCACAGGAAACTTTCAATCGCCCGAATATTACGGGCCGCCTAGTCTCGGTTTCGCCCAGGGGCTTTCGGGTCTTTCAGATTCGAACTACTCCGCGACTCACAACCAAACCAGCGCCGCTTCCGCCAGTCTGAGTTGGTCGCATTCGCCTCACAATTTCCAGTTCGGCGCCGATTTGCGGCGTCAGGAGTTTAATTCCGTCAGCCAGTCGAACCCGCGCGGCGGCTTCAGCTTCACGGGCGCGGCGACCCAAGGGAACTCGAACGGCGTCGTCATACCGGGCTCCGGTTCCGACGTCGCCGATTTCCTGTTAGGCGTTCCCGACGCCGCTACTCTCGCATATGGTAATGCGGATAAGTATTTCCGCGGATGGTTCGACGATTTATATATGAATGACGATTGGCGCGTGAGTCCCGGACTTACGGTCAATGTCGGCGTGCGCTGGGAATACAACTCGCCGCTGGTCGAGAAATACAATCGCCTGGTCAATCTCGATATCGCTCCCGGATATACCGCCGAACAGCCAGTCGTTGCCACCAATCCGGTTGGAGCGGTCTCCGGAATGCACTATCCGTCTTCACTGGTGAATCCCGACAAACACGGCATTTCGCCTCGCATCGGAATCGCGTGGCGACCGTTCCCTGCGTCGTCGTTCGTGGTCCGCGCCGGCTATGGCTTGAACTTCAACACTTCGAACTATGGGTCCATCGCCCGGAACATGTCGCAGCAGTCGCCGCTTTCAACCACCTTGAACGTAGTGAACAGCGCGTCCAATCCCTTGACGCTCGCCAACGCATTTTATGCCCCGCCCAATATCTCGCAGGATAACTTCGGCATCGATCCCAATTTCCGCATCGGTTACGCGCAAAGCTGGAACGTGGTGCTGCAGCGCGATCTGCCCGGGGCGCTGCAGATGACGGCGACTTACATGGGAATCAAAGGCACCCGCGCGCAGCAGGCGTTTTATCCCAACACCTTCGCGCCGGGCTCGAGCGACCCCTGCGCGAGCACGACGAGGCCCGCCTCCTGTCCCCCTTCGGGTTTCCTGATCGAAACCTCGAACGGCAATTCGTCGCGCGAACAGGGCCAATTGCAAGTGCGCCGCCGCCTGCGCAACGGTATCACCGCCTCGGCCATGTACACTTTCTCGAAATCCATCGATGACGCCGGTCTGGGCGGCGGAATCGGCGGCCTCGTGGCGCAGAACTGGCTAGATCTTGCGGCCGAGCGCGGCCTCTCCACCTTCGACCAGCGGCACCTGCTCAACCTCACCGCGCAATATAGCTCGGGTGTAGGTGTGGGAGGCGGAACGCTGCTCGGCGGATGGCGCGGCGCCATGATGAAGGATTGGACCGTCACGACCGCCATCAACGTAGGTTCGGGCCTGCCGCTTTCGCCTTCGTGCATCCGGTGCTTCCTCACCGGCTCCACGAACACGGGCACGGTTCGTCCCGAATATACCGGCTTGGATCTCTACGCCGCGCAACCGGGAATGTACTTGAATCCTTTGGCGTATAGCACCCCGCTCGCGGGGCAGTGGGGCAACGCCGGCCGCGATTCCATTACCGGGCCTGGCCAGTTCAGCTTGAACGCATCCATGGCGCGGACTTTCCGCATCAACGACCGCTTCAATACCGACTTGCGCTTCGATTCCACCAACGCGCTGAATCACGTGGTCTTTGGCGCATGGAACACGCAATTCGGCAATTCTCAATTCGGCTTCCCGATCAACCCGAACGGCATGCGCACCGTGAAGGTCACCCTGAGATTGAGGTTCTAACATGCAGAAAACGATTTCCGGAATCGCGGTGTTCGCTCTCGCCGCCGCATTGGCTCAGCAGCAGCCCAAACCTCAAGCACAAGCTCAACAGGCGCCGGCCCAGGGGGCGGTCGCGCAAACTACCAATACCGGCGACGCCAAATTTTCCGCCGCCGCCCATCTGGTCATCGAAGATGTCACCGTCAAGGACAAGAACGGAAAGTGATCGAGGGTCTGAAGGCGGAGGATTTCACCGTCACCGAAGACGGCAAGCCGCAGGCCATCAGCTTCTGCACTTTCCAGAACCTGCCTGACGCGCCGGCCGACGCTCCCGCCACGCCGTTGCTGCGGCGCGATACGGAAGTCGCCGCCGTGACGTCGAACCAGATCTCGCCCGAAGCGCCCGGCGATCTGCGTTATAAAGATCGCCGGCTGCTCTCCATCTATTTCGATATGAGCGCGATGCCCCAGGCCGACCAACTGCGCGCGCTCGACGCCGCGCAGAAGTTCGTGAAGTCGCAGATGGCGGCGCCCGACTTGCTCGCGGTCATGGAATATACCGGCGGCGCGGTGAAAGTGCTGCAGGATTTCACCGACGATCGCGAGAAGCTTCTTACCGTGATCGGCACGCTCATCGCGGGCGAAGGCCAAGGCTTCGATGAAGACCCCGCCGACGCCAGCTCGGCCGATACCGGCGCGGCTTTCGGACAGGACGATAGCGAATTCAACATCTTCAATACCGACCGGCAACTCGCCGCCATTCAAACCGCGATCGGCTATTTAAAGCCCCTCAACGAGAAGAAGGCGCTGATCTATTTCGCAAGCGGCCTCCACCTCAATGGGATCGACAATCAGGCGCAGTTGCGCGCCATGACCAACGCGGCCATTCGCGCCAACGTCAGCATCTGGAGTATCGATGCGCGTGGCCTGATGGCGCAGGCGCCGTTGGGCGACGCCACCAAGGGCTCGCCCGGAGGGATCGCGATGTATTCGGGCGCCTCGGCGCTCGCCGGCGCCAGCAATTTCCAGAAGTCGCAGGATACGCTCTATGCCATCGCGGCCGATACCGGCGGCAAAGCCCTGCTCGATTTCAACGACCTCGGGAAGGGAATCGTCGAGGCGCAAAAGGGCTTGGGCAGTTACTATGTAATCGGTTATTACACGACGAATACTACTCCTGATGGTAAGTTCCGCAAGGTGGACGTGGCATTGAAGGAGATCCAGGGCAAGCTCGATTTCCGCCACGGTTACTACGCCGATAAGGTGTACGGTAAGTTCAACGGCGCGGATAAAGAGCGGCAGTTGGAAGACGCGCTGATGATGCAAGACCCGGTTACGGATCTTACGATTCAGATGGAGATCAATTACTTCCAGTTGAACCGCGCGGAATATTTCGTGCCCTTGATGATAAAAATCCCCGGCAGCGAACTGGCGCTGGCGCGGCGCGGGGGCGCGGAACATACGGTTATCGAATTCATCGGTGAAATCAAGGACGATTTCGGCACGACGATCCAGAATATCCGTGACCACATCGATACGAAGCTGACCGGTGAAACGGTCGCGGAACTGTCGAAGAAGCCGATCGAGTACGCCGCGGGCTATACGCTGCTGCCCGGCGCTTACTCCATCAAGGTGCTGGCGCGTGACGACGAGACCGGGCGTATTGGGACTTACATCCACAAGTTCGTAATCCCCAATCTCAACAAAGAAGACAAGCACATCCCCATCAGCTCGGTAGTGTTGAGCAGCGAGCGAAGCGTTATGCGCGCGGCGCTCTACACCGCCGGGAAGGACAAGGATCAACTGGCCGATCCTCTGGTGCAAGACGGGATGAAGCTGGTTCCCAGCGTGACGCGTGTCTTCAGCAAGAGTCGTGACATGTATGTCTATCTGCAGGCGTATGAGCGCACGGCTGCCACGTTTGAACCGCTGGTAGCGTTCGTCACCTTCTACCGCGGGCAGACCAAGGCCTTCGAAACGGCGCCGCTGCCGGTGACCGAAGGGGTCAACAACAGCCTGAAGACGGTGCCGCTGAAGTTCGCTTTGTCACTAGGTCAGTTAACGCCGGGTAAGTATAACTGCCAGGTTACGGTGCTTGATCCCTCGGGACAGAAAGCCTCGTTCTGGCAAGCCCCGGTGCTCCTCGTGCCTTAGTACGACAGGCCTCCCGGCCTGTCGACGCGCCGAAGGCGCGCTTACGAACTTGCCAGCGGTTACGTACCGCGCCACTTGTTCGCAAGTCGCGAACCAGACGCCGGGCTTCGACTTCATGTAGCTCACAAACGCTTCGAGGTGCTTCATCGGAGCGCGATGGCCGCTCAAGTAAGGGTGCAAAGTCAGGATGAACGTTGTACCCTCCGCGTAGGCGCCGTCGAATTCGTCCTTGTAAAGCTGATAGAGCAACTCGGGCGAAGGCATATGTCCGTTCTGTCCCAGATAGGGCGTCTCGGTAAGCGTCCAATCGATCGAGAGCTCGACTAACCCGGTGTTCTGCCCTCGCGAAACGATCTCATACGGTTCGTCGAGCGCTTGCAGGCTGCTGTCGTAGAGGAAGCCTTTCTTCCGAATGAGGTCGAGCGTGACGCCGCTGAATGCCCACGAGGGCGCGCGATATCCCACCGGCGCGCTTACCCGTAGCTTTAGTAAGATAGGCGATCGCCTGGTCGAGCAGTCGCTCCTCTTCGCCATCGGCCAGCCGCGGTGGGAACTCATGGATCCACCCATGCACGCCCACCTCGTTGCGGCCGCTCTTCAGGATCGCAGCCAGCATTTCGGGATGCAGCATGGCGTCCACGCCGGTCACGAAGAAGGTCGAGGGGATCTGGTATTGGTCGAGCATCTTCAGGATGCGCGGCGTCCCGCTCTCGGCGCCGAAATCGGAGGCGGAAAGCGTAGTAGGCGAGGTGGTTCCGTCGCGCAGCAGCGGAGCTTCGGTATCGTCGTCGAAGCTGAGGCAGACCGCGACGCGCGCGCCGTTCGGCCATGATTTTGGAGTGAGCTTCCGGCCCACGCGTGCCAGATCCACCGTCTGGCGAAGTTGCTCGTCGCTCCACTTCGTGCCCGGTTGGTTACCGCCCTGCTGCGCGGCGGCGCTCATCGCAAGGGCCGCTGCCACTAAGACTCTCATGGACGGGAGTATATCGCGGTTGGGTGTGCGAAGTTACGCCGGGCTAGATTTTGAGTATCCTTGTTCAAACTGGAGTTTGCTATGAAACGAACCATCGGACTGCTGGTCTGTCTGTCTTCCGTTGCTTTCCCCAAGGACATCGTGATCCACGCCGGCCGGCTGATCGATGGCTCAGGCGGCGCACCACGCACGCAGGTCTCGATCCTTATCAAGGACGACAAGATCACCGGCGTGCAGGCGGGATTCGTGAACGTCCCCGGCGCCGAGGTGATCGACCTATCGAAAGCCACCGTGTTGCCGGGCCTGATCGATGCCCACAAGCATATTGGCTCGGGCGGCGGCCGGCGCGGCGGACGCGGCGCGGTAGTCGAACGCGGGGCTCGCACCAATCTCGATGCGGTGTTGGCCGCGACGCGTTCCCGTCCGCCAGATTCTCGACGAAGGATTCACCGCGGTTCGCAGCGTAGGCGCGGCCGACGGAATCGATCTGGCTCTCAAGCACGCCGTCGATTCGGGCGTGATCGCCGGGACCGCGCATGTGGG
This sequence comes from Bryobacterales bacterium, assembly GCA_963763545.1. Lineage (GTDB taxonomy): Bacteria > Acidobacteriota > Terriglobia > Bryobacterales > Bryobacteraceae > PALSA-243. Next base: position 53,017 of record CAVXPE010000002.1, on the reverse strand, counting down.
TTTCGCTCGAGCCGCTGAGTCCCGCGGGCGGCCACGGCGATCCCACGAACACGCTCGATCCCAACATGCCCTTCGATCCATTGCGGCTGATGCACTCGGTCGTCACAGGTCCCATCGAGGTTACGCTCGCTGTCCGCGAGCACCACAAGCGCGGCGCCGATCTGATCAAGATCATGCCCAGCGGCGGCGTGCTGAGCACCGGCGACAATCCGCACTTGCAACTGATGAGCAACGAAGAGATCAAGGCCGCCATCGACGCCGCGCACGCGCTCGGAATGAAAGTCGCGGCGCACGCGCAGGGCAAGGAGGCCATCGATAACTCGCTGCGGCTTGGGCATCGATTCGATCGAGCACGGCACCTACGCCGATGAGGCATCGTTCGCGCTGTTCAAACAACACGGCGCGTGGCTGGTGCCGACCATTGTGGTCGCCATGGAGACGTTCAACCGCGCCAATGCCGGCGAGACATCGCGCCGACACGGCCGTCAAGGTGCGGGAGGCGGTTCTGTTCAAGGACAAGATGGTGGCCGCCGCGTATAAAGCCGGCGTGAAGATCGCATTCGGCACCGACGTTGGCCCCGGCCCCGATCTCCGCGAATTCGGGCTGCTGCATAAGGACGGAATGACGCCGATGGATATCATCGTTGCGGCGACGCGTTCCGCCGCCGATCTCATCGGCGTAGCCGATCAAATCGGAACGGTTCAGGAAGGCCGTTATGCGGACCTCGTAGCGACGGCGGGCGACCCGCTGAGCGATATCACGGAACTGGAGCATGTCCAGTTTGTGATGAAAGGCGGCATGGTCTATAAGATGAATGGAAAGCGCGTCGAGCAATAGTTTCGCTATGATGGCTAATTTATGGACAGAAGAACCTGGGTCCAATTGATCGGCGTTCTGGCCGCGGCGCGGCCGGCGCTTCCCGCAACAGCGCGGGGCGGCAGCGCGGCGCAACGGGCGCAACCGACGGCGCGGGCCGCGGGCGCGGTCAAGGCGGACGCGGGCAAGTTGCCGATGCGCGTCTCCAAAGACCAGATCGCCGGCGCGCTCAAGCTGATGGGCCTTGAGTTCACCGATCCCGAACTCGACATGATGCTGCCGAGCGTGAACCAGGCGCTAGGGAATTACGAGGCGCTGCGCAATGTCGAGATCGGCTACGGCGTCGAGCCCGCATTCCACTTCTCGCCCGGATTGCCTGACCGCACGCCTATCAAAGGACCGCAGCGGTTCGAGACCACGATTCCGAAGCCCACCCCAAAGCCGCGGCCGGCAAAGCTCGCGCGCGCGCCCAAGGCCCCTACGGATCTCGAAGAGGTCGCGTTCTGGCCGGTGACCAAGATCGCGCCGCTGATCCGCTCGCGCGCCGTCTCGTCCACCGACCTCACCAAGATGTACATCGCGCGCATGAAGATGTACTCGCCCAAGCTGCTCTGCCTGATCACGCTCACCGAAGATCTGGCGCTCGAACGCGCCGCCGAGGCCGATCAAGCGAAATCCGCCAGGGCAATATCGCGGACCGCTGCACGGCATCCCTTCGGCGTGAAAGACCTCTTCGACACCAAGGGCATCCTCACCACCTGGGGCGCCGAGCCGTTCCAGAATCGCGTGCCGGATGAAGACGCCACCTGCGTCGACCGGCTGAACAAAGCCGGCGCGGTGCTCATGGCGAAGCTCTCCATGGGCGCGCTGGCGCAGGGCGACTTATGGTTTCAGGGCCGCACCAACAATCCGTGGAACATCGCAGCGCGGTTCCAGCGGATCGTCGGCCGGCTCGGCTTCGGCCACCTCGGCGGGGCTGGTGGGGTTCGCGCTGGGCACGGAGACGCTGGGCTCCATCGTCTCGCCCAGCACCGAGTGCGGCACGGTAGGGCTGCGTCCCACCTACGGGCGCGTCAGCCGCAATGGCGCCATGGCGCTGAGTTGGACCATGGACAAGATCGGGCCAATCTGCCGCGGCGTGGAAGATTGCGCCATCGTGCTCAACGCGATCTACGGGCCCGACGGGCACGACCGCAGCGTCGGCGCCGATCCGTTCCATTGGGAGCCGCGCAAGCCGCTGAGGAATCTGAAAGTGGGCGTCATGCAAACGCGCTTCGACCGCATCGGCGCGGGGCGCGGCGGTGGTGGCGGTGGCGGACGCGGCCCCGATCCGAACGCGCTGGCCGAGATGAAGAAGGTCTACGACCAGGCGCTCGACGATCTGAAGAAGGCCGGCGTGAACATGACGCCGGTGGAGTACGACGAGGGCCCGGCGAACCATTCGCTTCCTGCTGGAAGCCGAAGGCGCGGCCGCCTTCGACGACATCACGCGCGATGGCGAAGTGCGCACGCTGCAGGGGCAGCGGCGCAACGACTGGCCGAATAGCTTCCGCACGTCGCGGCTGATTCCGGCGGTGGAATACATCCGCGCGCAGCGGGCGCGCACGCTGGTGGTGGAGAAGTTCGAGAAGTTCATGGCGGATTGGGACGTGATCGTGATTCCCTCTAACGCGCTGCTGACCACGACCAATCTCACCGGCAATCCGCAGGTGGTGTTGAAGTGCGGATTCACTGGCGGGCTTGCCGCGATCCATCGGATTCCTCGGCAAGATTTACGATGAGGGCTCGCCTCTGCGAGTGGCGTTGGCGTATGAGCAGGCCACGGAGTGGCACAAGAAGAATCCACCTGACGCTGAATTGAGCCGATGCCGTAATAGGAGACGCGTAGGCTAATGGTCACTAGTCGCAGAGTCATTTCTAGTAACCGCAGCGGCGGGCGTCGCCTGGGGACAGCACGCCGGAAGTTCCGGACGCCATCCGCAAGCTCAAGCCGATGCTCGATGGCGTCCAGCCCATCACCGATGCCGAGCGCGCCGCGCGCATCGAAAAGGCGCGGCGCTTGATGCGCGAGAACAAAATCGGCGCCGTCCTCTTCGAGCCGCGGTACGAGCCTGTTCTACTTCACGGGCCGCCGCGGCGGAACCTGCTTCGTGGGTGTTGCCGGCCAACGGCGAGCCGGCGTGGTTCGAGGCGGCTCGCCGACTCGCACAAGAGCGCCCGACGCCGCTTCGCTGCAGTTTCTTGAAGGAGCGCGGCGGGGCAGACCGCATCGGCATCGAAGAGCGCGTTGCGTTTCGCCACTTACGACGGCCTTGCGCCAGATCTTGCCAACGGCCGAATTCGTCAGCGCGGATCCGGTGACCGTCGGCTGCCGCGTGATCAAGTCGCCCGCCGAATTGGCGCTGATGCAGCGCGCCAACGATATCACCATCGCGAGCGTATCGCGCCGCCTTCCAGACGTTGCGCGAAGGCATGACGCAAGGGGAATTGAGCGCCAACATCGCCGCGGCCTACCGGCGCTGGGCGTGCAGGGCGACGCGATGGCGATCTTCGGCAAGTACACCGCGTTTCCGCATGGCAGCATCCAGCCGCAGCACTTGCGCGAAGGCGATCTGGTGCTGATCGACGATGGCTGCAGCGTGGAAGGCTATCAATCGGACATCACGCGCACCATCATCTTCGGCAAGCCGACCGCGCGCCAGACGCAGGTCTGGAACTTGGAGCGCAAGGCGCAGGATGCCGCGTTGGCCGCCGCGAAGCCGGGCGCGACGTGCGAATCGGTGGACGCGGCGGCGCGCAAGGTGATCACCGACGCCGGCTTCGGCCCCGGCTACAAAGTTCCCGGCCTGCCGCACCGCACCGGCCACGGCATCGGCCTCGACGGCCACGAGTGGACCTACCTGGTGAAGGGCAACAAGACGCCGCTGCGCCCGGGAATGTGCTTCAGCGATGAGCCGACGATCGCCATCTACGGCGAGTTCGGCGTTCGCCTGGAAGATTGCATGTACATCACCGAAGACGGCGCGCGCATGTTCACCAAGCAGAGCCCGGCCATCGATCAGCCGTTCGGATAACCGTCATGCCGCAGAACACAGCAGAAAACTACGCGCAGCGCCTGGCGCAGTTGCAAAAGGCGATGAAGGAGTTCGGCCTTGAGGCCATCGTGCTCGAGCCCGGACCGGCCATGGTCTACCTGACCGGCGTGCGCTGGGGCAAGAGCGAGCGCACTTTCGCGGTGGTGCTGCCCGCCAAAGGCGCGCCGGTTTGGGTGCTGCCGGGCTTCGAAGAGATGCGCGCGCGCGAATTGATCCATCCGGGCGACGACATCCGCGTCTGGCAGGAAGACGAGAGCCCGTACGCGCTGATCGCGCAGGCGCTGAAAGACCGCGGCGTTGCGGCGGGCCGCGTGGGAATCGACGATGCGGCGCGCTTCTTCGTCTTCGACGGCATCCGCAAGCTGGCGCCGCAGCTCGATTATTCGAGCGCGGGGGCCGCGCTGAAATCGGCGGGTGTAGACACGAGTCAGCCTGCCGGCCGCAAGCAGCCTTAGACGTTCGGTCTCTCCCTTCGTTAGTATCTATTAGCCAAATTCAAATAAATTTCTTGCAAATGTGTACTCTTGCGGACTACAATCCTTAAAACCTGTTAATTAAGGGGGTACACATTGTTCAAGATATTGGGGATTTTCCTTGCGGTCACAGCGCTCGTCTATGCGCAAGGCACCACCGCTCTGCTTAGCGGTACAGTGCAAGATCCAACCGGCGCTGCCGTTCCCGGCGCTTCCATCGCCGTCACCAATGCGGAGACGGATCAGGTAGTCAGAACGGAAACCAACGAAAAGGGCGAGTGGGCGGTCCCGTCTATGCCCCCAGGCACGTATCGGGTAAACGTAACCAAGGCCGGATTTAAGGCTGAGTTAAAGACTGGCGTAGTAATCGAATCGGGCGTTCCCGCAACCGTGAACGTGAAGTTGGAAGTCGGCCAAGCCGCGGAGACTGTCGTGGTACAAGGCGGAGCGGAGGTCGTTCAGACGACGAATGCGGAGTTGAGTAGTACCATCACAGGACGCCAGATCAACGAGCTGCCTACGGCGACCCGTAACGGTATGGAGTCGTTCATACAGCTTCCGGGCACGCAGACGACCACAGGTTATCGAGCCACCTACGTCAATGGACTTCCTCTCGAATCGATCAATGTGACCATCGATGGACTCAACACCAACGACAACTGGCTCAAGAGCAGTGACGGGTTCTTCAGCTACATCATGCCTTCGGTGGACTCACTTGAGGAAGTCACGCTCAGTACGTCGGCGGGCGGCGTCGATTCTACGGCGCAGGGCGGCGCTCAGCTCAAGTTTGTCACCAAGAGCGGAACCGACCAATACCACGGCGGCGTGTTCTGGCAACATCGCAACACGTTCTTCGACTCCAACTATTACTTCAACAACATTAACGGATTGCCCCGCGATCTCATCAAGCTGAACCAGGGCGGCGGTCACATTGGCGGGCCGATCAAGAAGAATAAGCTGTTCTTCTTTTTGAACTACGAGATCCGCCGGCTGCCAAGTTCGGCCACCGAAACCCGCACCGTGCTTCCCCCCACCGGTTTCGGTGGAAACTTCACTTACAAGGAATCGAACGGCACGGTAAACACGGTCAACCTCCTTGCTTTAGCCCAGGCTGCGAATGCCAGCCTGCCAGCCGGCGTCCGTCCATACGCTACGGCACCCGATCCGATTGTCTTGAAGACGCTCAATCAGATTTGGGGCTACGCGGGAACGGGGAATCTGAAAACCCTGATCGCCAGCAACAACGATTACAACCGGGAGACCTATAGCGAGCAGCCATCCAGCCTGGATGCGCGCACGTTTTGGACGGGCCGCATCGATTACAACCTGACCGAGAAGCATCACCTCACTTACACGATGAATTACGACGTGTATACTTCGGCGCCCGATCTTTTGAACGGTGTTTATCCGGTATTCCCGGGTACCGGAACGGTGCTTGGCAGCAGCATTAACGCCGGCCAGCGAAGCCGCCGGTTCGCCGGAACGTTGGCGCTACGCTCCGCGCTTTCGGCGCGATTGACCAATGAACTCCGCATCGGCGCCACGGGCGGCACGGTGCTCTTCGCCGACGGCGCTACCTCGCCCGCGCTTTACGCGGAGTGGCGAGGCTATAACCCGAGTCTGGGAGACGGCCTTTCGGGTGTCACCACCGCGTCTTCCAACTCGCGACGTAACGCTCCGGTGAAGGATCTTTCGGAAACTCTTTCCTGGGTGAAAGGCGGTCATCAGTTCAGCTTCGGCGGCACTTGGCAATCGGTCTCCACGTGGCAACAGTCCCTGGGAACGGAGACAGTCCCGGGAATCTCCTTTGGCATCGCGACCAGCGATCCGGCGACGACGGGCGCGAACGCATGGCTGACCTCCAGCAATCTCCCCGGTATAACCAGTGCCGACCTCACTACCGCCGGGTCGATGTATGCCATGCTCACGGGGCGCGTGTCCTCGATCAGTTCGCAGGTGGTCCAGGATGAGAACTCCCACCAATACGGACATAACCCTGCGATCGATCGCAACCGCATGCGCGAGTTCGGGCTATTTGTGCAGGATACCTGGCGAGTCGCTCCGAACCTGACACTTACTATCGGCGGCCGGCTGGAAGATCAACTGCCGTTTGTGAACGTCAATGGCACTTACAGCTATGTTGGCTTGGCCGGCCTATACGGAATTTCGGGGATCGGGAACCTTTTCGCGCCCGGCGTCATGACCGGAGTGCAGCCGACTTCAAGGCCATCAATGGACACAACGCGTACAGCATCCCGCCTCAGTTTCTGCCTTCGCTTGGACTCGCCTACCAGTTGAAGCCCTCCGACGGCCCTCTCGGGATACTGACCGGTCATCACAATGGCGCCGCGGTTCTGCGCGCCGGTTATTCCATCTCCAGCACGCGTCCCGGCGGTTATAACTTCCAGAGCATCTGGGGATCAAATAAGGGCTTGTATTACAGTACTTCCGTGGATCCGACGAACTTCCCGCAATACTTCGGCTCGCCGGGCAGCGTTTCCTTCAGCGACCCTGGCTTCCCGACTCAACCGTATCCTTCGTCGCCGCAATATCCTCTGACGCCTGCGTTCTCGGATTCTTTGAACGACTTCGATCCAAATTTGAAGATGGGATACGTGCAAAGCTGGAACATCGGTTATCAGCGGGAATTGACCCACGACACGGTGCTCGAAGTCCGCTATACCGGAAACCATGGCGTACACGAATGGCGACAGGTCAATCTCAATGAAGTGAATATCTTCGAGAACGGGTTCCTGAATGAAGAGATGATCGCTCAAAATAACCTGGCGATCGCCAACGGAGTAACAGTAGGGCAACTGCCCTTCATTGCCACTCTAAAATCGAATAATTTCGGTAACGCTGGACTGCCCGGGCAGCAAAACCTCAAAATTCTGCCCATCGCCTTGGGTACGGCATGCTGCACCGACACCACCACGGCGACCAATCTGGCGCATAACTCGCTCGGCTCTGTCGCGAATTCCATCGCCACCAATGTTACAAGGTTGGGTAACATGACGGCGGCGGGTTATCCGGCAAATTTCTTCCAGGTAAATCCGGCGGTGGGCAGCGGCGGCGCTTATTTAATGACCAACTGGGGCGAATCGTTGTATGATGCTCTGCAGGTGGAAGTCCGGCGCCGCCTGGCAAAGGGCCTTCTGGTGCAAGGGAGTTACGTATTCGGCAAATCTCTGGTGGATGGAGCTTCGGCCAGTTCGGTTGACTCCAGCCAGCCGACCACGCTCCGCAATCTCGGTCTGGATCGCCTCACCCCGACTTACGATATCCGCAACGCAATCAAGGCGAACTGGATTTACGAATTCCCGTTCGGCGCGGCCGATCGTACCTGAGCTCGGTGCATAACCCGGTAGCTCGAAAGGCTCTCGAGGGATGGGAAGTGGCCGGGACCACGCGTATTCAATCCGGCCAGCCCAGCAAGTTCACCAGCGGCCGCGATACCATCAACGGCAACGAGAGCGGCGTGGTTCTGCACAACATCACGCAGGCGCAGTTGCAGAGCGAAGTGGGCGTCTATAAGACCACAGGCTCCAACGGCGTAGGCATCCTTTATGACCTGCCTATTAGCCTCATTCATAACACCGAGGCAGCGTTCAATAATGGCGGCTTTACGCTCGACCCCAACGCTCCTTATATCGGACCGCCCACCGCGCCCGGACAATTGGGCTATTTCGATTACCTTCGCGGTCCGTGGCAGAAGCACCTGGACGTGAGTCTCGTCAAGAAGACGAGGATCAAGGAATCCATCAATTGCGAGTTCCGCGCCCAGGCTCTTAACGTCATGAACATCACTAACTTCTATCTCGGCAGCCAATCCGCCAGCAGTACTTCGTTCGGGCAGATTACGTCAGCGTATCGCGATACGTCCAACGCGGTCGATCCCGGAGGACGCATTCTGGAGTTCGTGGTTCGCGTGAACTTCTAGTTGGAAGGGGAAGGCCGGGACCTCTGGGTTCCGGCTTTTCTTTGTATGGCCTTACATGAAGGCTTGTTGCTGGCGGCGTCGCTTAAGCGAAACGCGCCCGCCGGGGTGGTCGTTACACGTGTTTCCAAGAATTGATGAGTGAAAAACCCGGAAATGGCTTGTCCCCCACTTGTGATCTGCGGTACAATCGCAGAATCTTCGAGTCAGGGTTTTTCCAAACCTAGGGGGACAAATGAAAGCGTTTTCTACGGCGGCATTGCTAGCACTGTGCGCCTGCTTGGCATTCGGCCAGGGCGCGACGAGTTTGATGAACGGGTCAGTCACCGATCCAACCGGCGCGGCCGTTCCGGGAGCGGAGGTTCAGGCCACGCAGACCGACACGAACCTGGTGCTTAAGGTAACCACGAACGGTCAAGGTGAGTTCGCGATTCCGTCCGTACCCGCCGGCCCATACCAGATTGTAGTGACTAAGCCCGGGTTCAAGACCGCCACCGTGAGTAACATTCACGTGGAATCGGGCGTTCCCGCCACTGTGCCGGTAAAGCTCGAAGTCGGCCAAACGTCGGAATCGGTAACGGTTACCGCGGGCGCCGAAATTGTTCAGGCTACTAGCGCCGAAGTCACTAGCACATTGAGTGGAAGGCAGGTCGTGGATTTGCCCTTCGCCACTCGCAACGCGGTGGAATTGATGGTGACGCAGCCCGGCACCTCGACGCCCACCAATCCGCGCAGTTCGACCATCAACGGCTTGCCGAAAGGCGTCGATCAACATCACCATCGACGGTATGAACTCGCAGGACAACATGCTGAAATCGAGCGACGGGTTCTTCAGCTACATCATGCCTTCGGTGGATTCGCTAGAAGAGGTCAACCTGACCACTTCCGCGGCGGGCGTGGATAGCACCTCGCAGGGCGGGGCGCAAATCAAGTTCGTTACCCGCTCGGGCACCAACAAGTGGCATGGCGGCGGCTTCTACCAGGTGCGCAACACCGCCCTCGATGCCAACTACTATTTCAACAACGAAACCTACAACACGAAGACGGGCGTGGGCACGCCGCGCGACATTATCCACCTTCGTCAATATGGCGGCCACATCGGCGGTCCGATTCTGAAGAACAAGCTGTTCTTCTTCGGCAACGTCGAAATTTACCGTCTGCCCGGCACCAAGGCCTACGGCAGAACTGTTATGACCGACTCGGCGCGAAGTGGGCTCTTCACGTACAAGGAATCGAACGGAACGGTAAACGCCGTCAACGTTTTGAGTCTGGCGGGCGCGGCCACGGCTCCCGCGGGAGCCCGGGCCTACACGTCGACGCAGGACCCGATCATCCAGAGCACGCTGGCCCAGATAGGAACCTTGGCCGCGGGCGGAGCTCTTCGCCCAACGTTCTAAACAATAACGATTACAACACTAACTCCCTCACGTATTCGCCGACAGGTTTGGATGAGCGTAACTTCTATACAGGCCGAATCGACTACAACCTGAACGAGAAGAATCGCATCTCGCTGGTTTACGATTACAATTTCTACGGCGGGTATTCGGACTTTCTGAACAATGTGGTCCCGATTTATCCCGGAACCGGCGCGGCCTTAGGCAGCGATTCCCCGGTGGGGCAGAGCAGCAACCGTTTCGCCGGCACCGTGTCATGGCGCACCACCATCAATGCGCACATGACGAATGAATTGCGCGGCGGCCTGAACGGCGGCACGGTGCTCTTTTTCGGTCAGATTACGCCGCAGATGCTTGCCCCCTGGAAAGGCTATAACCCAGGCTTAGGCAACATCGGAACGGGCACTCTGGGTCCCGTGATCGCGACCACCGGTCCGCAGCGCCGTAACGCTCCGGTGAAAGACTTTTCCGACACGCTTCTCATGGGTGAAGGGCCTCATCAGTTCAGCTTCGGCGGCAATTTCGATAACGTCGGCGTATTTCAGGAGATCGCTAACTCCGCCCAGTTCCCGGGAATCGCCTTCGGTATCGCTACCAACGATCCGATCGAACGGGCTCGACCAACATTTTCACTACCGGGAATTTCCCTGGCTCGACCTCGACGCAGTTAGAGTCAGGCCGCCCAGCTCTACGCCACCCTGACGGGCCGTGTGAGCTCGATTTCGCGCAACCTGGTGCTCAACGAGACCGACGCACCAGTATCAGCACGGCATCGCGCCGATCGATCGCGACCATTTGCGTGAAGGCGGACTCTTCGCCCAAGACGTGTGGCGCGCCGCTCACGAACCTGACTGTGACGCTCGGCCTCCGGTATGAAAAGCAGTTTGCTTTCCAGAACACTGACGGCACTTATAGCGCCGTGAGTTATCCAGAGTATCTGGGGCGTTTCGGGCGTCGGAAATCTGTTCAAACCCGGCACGCTGACGGGAATTTCGCCGACCTTACGATAAACTCAGTTCCGCTAACACCTACAAGATCCCCGCCGTGCCGGCTCCATCCATCGGCTTGGCTTATTCCGGTCCCCGGGCACGAAGGCTTCCTCGGGACGCTTTTTGGGCATCGCACCGGCTCCTCCGTTTTTCGCGCCGGGTATGCGATATCCACCGTGCGTGAAGGCATGAACGTCTTTACGGGAACGTACGGCCAAAATCAGGGTTTGAACTTCTCGGCCTCGTGGACCCCACGAATTACCCGGACGATTTCGGAGCGCCCGGAAGCGTACTCTTCCGCGATCCGACGCTGCCGCGTACGTTCGCGGGTTGCCAACTTCGCCGCAATATCCCCTCAGCCGGCATTTACTAACTCGCTCTATGCAATCGACCCGAACCTTAAGATGGGTTACGTCCAGAGCTGGAATCTCAGCTTCCAACGCGAAATCAACAAGGACACGGTGCTGGAACTTCACTATACCGGCAACCACGGAAGCGACAGGTCTGGCGCGATATTGAATCTCAACGAGACCAACATTGTCTAGAATGGATTCCTGAATGAGTTCCAGATCGCGCAGAACAATCTCACTATCGCGCGCGGCGGAAACATTTACGACAACACCGACGTCACCAATTTCGGCAATCAGGGCCTTCCCGGCAAAGAATATTCCGATCATCCACACCGCGTTCGGCTCCACTTGCGGCTCGGTGGGCTGCAGCGACGTTACTACCGCCGCTTATCTGATGTTGGGACAGGCCGGGACGGCCGCCAACAGAATTTCGGCACCACCGTAACGCGCTTGACGAACCTCACCAATGCCGGCTACCCGGTCAATATGTTTCAAGGTGAACCCGCTCGTCGGCGGCGCAGCGACTTTCTGCACAATAACGGCTCGTCGTTCTTCGACGCATTCCAGCCCAAGTCAATCGCCGGCTCAGCAAAGGTTTCTGCTTCAGGGCAGCTATACCGTTCGCCAAGGCGATGGCGAAGGCGCCACCGCGAGCGGATACGGATACTTCCCAGCCAAGCACGCTGCGCAATCTGGGGTTGAGCAAGGCTGGTGGAACCGTTTGATATCCGCAATGCCATCAAGTTCAACTGGATCTACGAACTTCCCTTTCGGCCCGGGCAGAGCGATCTTTCAGCCTCACAACCCCATCGCGAAGAAAACGATTGAGGGCTGGGAGACTTTCGGGCGTGGCCCGGCTGCAATCCGGCACCCCGCTGATTCTGGGCGGATTGGGCCACCTTCAACCAGAACGCCAGCGGCGTGGTTCTGCACAACGTTACGCTGCCCCAGCTTCAATCGGTGATGGGCGTCTACAAGACGAGCAATCTACGCAGCCGGGCGCCGCAGGGATGATTTATTACCTGCCGCCGCCTTCGGCCACTTCGACCGCGGGGTTGAATAGTTCGAACAACACGAACCTGATCTACAACACTCATGGCCGCATTTCAAGTGGACGGCTTGACGCCCGCGCAGATCGATCCTTAACGCGCCCTATATCGGTCCGGCCCCGGCCGGCCAGATGGGGTATGCCGATGCCTTTATCTGCCATGGCAGCGTCACTTCGATCTTGAGTTGACAGAAGAACACGAAGATCGGGGAGACGGTAACGCTGCAGATTGCGGCGAGCGCGCTTGACGTTTTAAACCTCACCAACTTCCTGCCTGGCGGCCCTCGACACCAGCAGCACGTTCGGCCAGGTCACCACGGCGTATCGCGACATTTCGGGCACGGTCGATCCGGGCGGACCGTGTCATTGAATTCAAGGTGCGGGTGAACTTCTAATCAGCCGCGTTTCGTAGTTACCGATGCGGCCCGGTTGCATCCCGGGCCGCATTTGTTTTTTGCTAGCATTGAAATTCCACAGGTTATCGCCATGATTACGATTGACCGCCGCACCTTTCTTTCGGGTCTGGCGGGTTCTTTCTTCGCCGCTCCCGTTATTGCCGCTCCACAGCAAACGCTTCAGCCTGTGCAGGCCGCCTCGGGTGCCTGCTGGCTGGATATAGCCGCTCCTTTTATCTCGGTGGACCCGGCGCAGGGGCTCAATACCGAACTGCTGCTCACCGCCACCTGCTTTCCAGGCGTTGAGGGCTTCCGCGAGACGCGCTACGCCACCGAATATCAGATCCTGCTGTACGATCACAACGGCAAGGAGATCCATCTCGATAACTCGGGCAAGCTGGAGATTCCCGCCATGCGGCCCACGCTGCTCGATATGCGCGCGCTATCGGGACGCGATTCGTTTTATGGCGGGGCCAAGATTCGCCTCGCGCCTTCGCCCGGCCAGGTGGCGCGCGCGGGCGATCTCTTCAGCGCGGGCTTCGTGCGTTGGGACCTTCCAGGCAATTTCGATAACGTTCACGCGCATCCCGCGGCGCCGCAGCAGGCCATCGGGCGCTTCAACTATTCGATGCCGTTTCCGGCGCTGTCGGAATACCATTGCGCGTTCTCGGTCTTCAATCCGGGGGACGAGGAATCGGAAGGGCTCATTCGCGTAGTGGATCGGCTGGGCCGCACCGCCGCGCAGCGCCGCTATCAACTGCGGCCGCATCAGACCATGCTGTTCTCGATGGACGGGCTGAAGAGCTTCGAAACGCCGGCGGAGGCGTTCGCCGTCACGTCCGCTGGAAGCGCGCAAACCGAAGCTTGCCGATGGCGGCGCGATTGTGATCCGAAACGAAACCGAACGCGTCCCTTTCGCCTACATATTTATGAAGGGCCGCGCCGGCGGCAGTTTCACCGTCGAGCATCCGCTGCACTTTCAGGCCGATGCGCCTGTCAAGCCGGCGCGCGCCACGCCGTTCGCGGGCGAGAAGCGATCGTTCCCCGCGCAGGCGTTAGTGTACACGCCAATGCTGCTCAAAGGCGTGCGCATTGGCGATCTGCAACTGGAATCGCGCATCTATCTACACGCCAGCCGTTGGGCAGAAGAAGCGTTGTGGATGATGCCGTTCGTCACTACGGGCGAGGGGACCATCGCGTGGGTTTCGAACCGCGATGAAAAGTTCGCGGAGCGCGTCGCGCCCGCGGCTGTGACCAATCAGGGCGTGGTGCGGCTAAGCGAGTTCCAAAGCTGTATGATCGATTCGCGCGCCTTGCCGCTGCCCGATGGGTACTGCCGGCGGATTCGGCGCGGCGACGATTCCCAAGACTTCGCACTCTCTGAATAAGATTGAATTGCGCGCAGTGAATTGGGGGCGTGTTGCGATGACGCATTTCCGTCCCGGCGGCGCGGTGGCGAAATCTTACCGGCAAGTGGATCAGCGCGGCAATCTGGCGAGCGATTACATCGTCTCGGGCGCGCACGTCATCGGCGGCGCGCAGAGCCGCAAGCGCGATTGTCTTCTGGCGGTGATGAATATCGAGTTCGAGGACGACCACACGGGCTCGCCGCTTTGCAAGTTTTCGGCCCTCAAGGGCTCGCGGGCGAGAAAAAGCTCGGCGATTTTCCGCCGCTCGCATGCCGCCACCTGTTCCTCTCCGATCTGTTTCCCGAATTGCAGAGCGACCCTGCGCATCCCTTCACGCTTCGCATGCAGGCGCCGAATGCGCTGATGATCGTTTCGGCCCTCCATATCGATTACGAGCGCCGCGATATCGCGCTCGAGCACGGCTCGGACCGGCATTCCACTTTTCAGGATTTCAAATGCTGACGGCTATACGAATCGGTAACGCCTGCATATTAACTCGTGTTATACACCTCTGATTCTGTTCTCTGCCCCAGCGGAGCGCCGGGCAGAAGCCCGGCGGCAGCCCAAAAGGTCTGCTCCACAATGTGGTCAGCATTAGATGCTACAGCGTTTCCGACGATTCACATAGATCCACATCTTGTTAATACTTATCAACTTACATCGCAATTCGGGCTTGAATTGACGTTAAATTCACCTACTACTTACCCGCCCCTCTTGTGCCCCGCCTGCGCGAGTAGTTATTATCAAGGCATTCGTTTCGCTTTGTAGTGCGTAGTTGACCTAACTTCATGTAGATGGTTATTGGGCGGAAGCCTGCCTTTTTGCGGAGATCCGCCGCTTCAGGAGCAAATGATTGCGAATTAAATTTACGGCAGCGTTGGCTGCCTTGTTCTTCTTTTCCGCGCATGTTTTCGCGCAGACTCAATCCGCTCGTTTGGTGGGCACGGTTCACGACGCATCCGGCGCCGCGATTCCCAACGCCAAGATCACCGCGACGCAGCAGGAAACCAAAAAAACCACCGAAACCACCACTAATACGAGCGGCGACTACGTGTCTTCCCGCGTTACAGCCGGGCACTTACTCGCTTGCGGTGGAGGCGGCCGGATTCCGCAGAGCGGTGATCGACGGCGCTCGAGCTGGACGCCGCGGCGAACATGAGCCAATCCGTCACGCTCGAAGTCGGCCAGGTGACCGAAGTATTGGAAGTGAAGGCCAACGCGCTCGCGGTGCAGACCACGGATTCGCAGGTGAACCAATCGGTGACGCTTTCGGATATCGCGACGCTGCCGCAGCTCAGCCGCACGCCGATTACGCTTGCGATCTTTCAGCCAGGCGTGCAGATCAATCCGCAGGCCAATGGATCGAGCAGCGGCGCGGATTATAGCTTCGCGCACGTCAACGGGCTGCGCCAGGGCAGCAACAACAACACGCTCGATGGCATCGATGTCAACGATTCGGTGGCGCCGCGCATCGGCCTTTCGCTCACCGCGAACAATACCGATTCGGTGGAAGAAGCGCGCATCGTGACCGACGGCGGCAAGGCCGAATACGGCCGCAGCGCGGGCGCGCAGGTTCAGTTGGTCACGCGCGGTGGCACCAACCAATATCACGGCAATCTGCTTCGATTATTTGCGTAACCGCGATTTCAACGCCAACGATTTCTTCGACAATGGCGCCGGCGTGCCGATCCCGGTGCTGATCCAGAATAACTACGGCGGTTCGCTCGGCGGCCCGATCAAGCACAATAAGCTCTTCTTCTTCGGCAACTATCAGGGCATCCGCACCCACGCGCAGGGCGTGCAGAACACCACGGTGCCTACCGCTTCCGCAAAAGCCGGAATCTTCGAGTGGCTGCCGGCGGGCGGCGCCGTGCAGCAATACAGCATCGTGAACAACGATCCGCTGCACAAGGGCATCGACCCCACGGTCGCATCGCTGTTGAGCCTGTTTCCCGCGCCGAACAACAACAACGTTGGCGATGGATTGAACTCGGCGGGCTATCAGTTCAACTTCGCTAACGGCAGTCTCTCCGACCAGTTCACCATCAAGATGGATTACAACTTCTCGGACAGGATCCACTTCTTCGAGCGCACCAGTTGGCAGCGCAACACCGCCATCGATTCGCTCAACGGCGCGCAGAACGTGGTGCCCGGCGAAGCGCCAGGCACGCAGGGCGGCAAGCGCTGGGGTGTAGCGGGCGGCATGGATTGGACGCTCTCCGACACCATGGTCAACGAATTCCGTTACGGCCACCAGAGCGCGTCGGTGGATTTCAACCGGCCGGAGCGCGAGGACGGGCCGCAGCTCAGCTTCAACACCTTCACCACGCCGATTCTTACTGCGTTCCCGCAAGGCCGTAACTCCCCGGTGAACGAGTACACCGATAACCTGACGAAGGTCCACGGCAACCATACCTTCAAGTTCGGCGGCCAGCTCCGCTTTACCGATCAATACGGCTTCAACGACGCAGGCATTTATCCCCAACATCTCTCTGAGCACCGCCAACGGCAATCTTCCGGCGGCATCGGTGAGCCCCGCGGGGTTGAGCGCGACGCAGCTTACCACGTTCCAGGGCCTGTACAACGATCTGCTGGGCCGGATTTCGTCGGTCACCGAGACGTTCTACAGCAACCTGAACACGTTCCAAGCGCCGGGCACGCCGCGTGTGCGTAACTTCATCTATCACGAATACGGCTTCTTCGGGCAGGACGATTGGCGCATCACGCCGCGTCTCACGTTGAACCTCGGACTGCGCTGGGAGTTCTATCCGGTGCCTTACGAACTCGAACGGACAGCAGGGAATTCTGACCCCGCAATCGGCGCTAAACGTGGGCTCGCAAGCCGACAACCTCACGGTGCAGGCGTCGTCGAAGTGGTACAAGAACGATTGGCACAGCTTCGCGCCGCGCTTCGGCTTCGCCTGGGATCCATTTGGCGACGGCAAGACCGCCATCCGCGGCGGCTACGGCATCTTCTACGACCGCATCGTGGGCGCGGCATCGAGCTCGGTGGATGGCGGAACGCCCGGCTTCTCGCAGGCGACATCGCTATTCCCCAACTCGGCCGGAACGGACGTCCGCATCGGGACCGCTCCTCCGCTGCCGGTGCAGCCGGCTGCTCCGATTCTTACGCTGCCCAACACGCGTTCATTTGGGACTGCCGATATCGTCAATCCGAACCTGACGAACGGGTATGTGCAGCAATGGAACCTGAACATCCAACGGCAGATCGCGAAGAACACGATCCTCGATATCGGCTACGTGGCGAATCGCGGCGTGAAGCTCTTCTACGAAGTTAACCTAAACCAGTCGCACATCTACAACAACGGTTTCCTCCCCGCGTTCAATCAGCTCGCGGCCAATGTGAATACGCCCGCGGCGGTTCCGTTGTCGAACCCGATTGTCGGCATTTTCGGGTCGGCTTCGGCGGCGATCTCGTCGATCGGCGCGAGCAACCTGACCAACGGCGCAGGTGGGTACGGCGGCGGCGACCATCGACCAGAGCTTCTTTACGAAGTACACGGGCGCCGGGCTCTCCGAATATTACCTGCGCAACTTCCCGCAATTCCAGAGCCTGCTTTATGGCAACAACGACGGGCGTTCGGAGTATAACTCGCTGCAGGTGCGCTTGCAGCGGCAGATCGGCGCGCTGCGCGTGACGGGTAACTTCACCTGGAGTAAGTCGATGGACAACGATCAATCGACGGCTACCGGCGGGGAAGGCAACGGCTTCGCCGCGCCGCTCGATAGCTTCAATGAATCGCTGGTGCGTGCACGTTCCAACTTCGACATCCCGTACGCCTTCACCATGACCGGCCTCTATACGCTTCCCATCGGCCGCGGCAAGGCGCTAGGCCAGCGATATGCCGGGTTGGCTGAATACCATTGTCGGCGGATGGGACGTTGGCGGCCTATGGATCTGGGAGAGCGGTTCGCCGTTCTCGGTCAGCTCCGGCTTCGCCACCGGACCGAGCACCGCCGCGACGTTCGCAAACTACACCGGCTCGCGTAACATCGGCGGCATTACTACACTCGCCGCTGGGACCGGGCGTCTATTACTTCTCTCCCGCCCAGATCGCTAACTTCTCGGAACCGATAGCGGGCACTTACGGAACCTCGGGCCGCAACGGATTCCGCGGGCCGGGCTTCTTCAACGTAGATACTTCGCTGGTGAAGCGGTTCGCGGTTGGCGAGCACAAGGCGCTTACTTTCCGCGCCGAGGCTTACAACCTGATGAACAACGTAGATTTCGCCAATCCGAGTGTGACGCTGTCCGGGTCGAAGGTGGCCTTCGGCAGAATCAGCGCGGTGGTGAACAATCCGCGCATTATGCAGATGGCGCTTCGCTTCGATTTCTGAGGGGGTAAAAATCGTAAGCGGGAACGGGCCGGGGTGGAAACACCCCGGCCTTTTCTGCTTTTTGAGGGACTTATTCGCGCCGCGATGCAGTTAGCGACGTCCTCGGCTCAAACCAAGTCACAGAATCACACAACGTTATTGGTTTCTTGGCGTCCTGGCGGCTTCGCGTGAAATTGGCTGCTTTATAGTCCCTCGCCAAGAAGCCAAGTACGGAAGCATTGCCGTGCGTCCCGCGAACTTCGGTGCGGGGCCTTCTCGCCGTATGGTTCCATCGCCCGATTCTTGGGAGATAGCAGAAATAACAGACAGGCTTAGCGGGGCAGAGAGACTCAATAAGACAAGGGTAGATCAGAAGGCTCGCCGAACGTAGTCGCGCATCGCCCTGTCCACGATGCGCTTACGACGCGTCATAGCGAATCGTGCGATCAGAATGGCTATCAAAACGCAAAACACGCATCCGATGCCAGCTAGCATGATAGAGAAGGATTATAGCAGCGTTTCTGTCCGGGCAAGTCCCGTACTGTATGAGAATTAACATTCGATATTAGCTAAGTCGTCGATATCTTCAGCTTAGAAAAACAGCGTTTGCGAGCCCTCTTCGAGGTGCATGGCTCACGACACTTCTATTTTCCAAAAAGTGGGTAAGTTTCCCGCGCCGCAGAAAACATTGCAACCCTGGATCCGTATGAAACCTAATAATTCTATTTGTTTTCAGTAGGTATGGTTTTGGGCTTTGCTTTGCCGTAGTTTGCACCCTTTGCTTTCTATCGGGTCTGAAAACCGGCGCTGGCCGGCAGCAATGAGCGAGGCGGCGGACATCGTCGAACCTCTGACATAGCCAAATGGAGTCCGCGGCCTGCTATGTATAACGAGTTATTCGGCTTACAAAAAGATCCCTTTGGGCTAACGCCCGATCCTTCTTTTCTCTTTCTGACCGACCAACATCGCGAAGCGCTTTCCGGACTGACGCTGGCGCTTCTCCAGCGAAAAGGATTAGTTCTGCTCAGCGGCGAAGTGGGAACGGGCAAGACGACGCTGCTCGCGCGCATTCTTCGTTTTCTGCCCGCCAGCCGGCTGCAGTTCGCTATGATCGTAAATCCCACGCTGACGCCATCCGAGTTCCTGGAACTCGTATTGTTGGATTTCGGCATAACCGACATTCCGTCCAGTAAAGCCGAACGGATCTTTACGCTTCTGAATCTGATGCTGGAAGCTAAACGCGAGGGCAAGGTTTCGGTCTTAATCGTGGACGAAGCGCATCTGCTCCCTCCAAAGGTCCTGGACGAAATCCGAATGTTGTGCAGTATGGAGGACGCCGAGGATAGATGCCTTCAGATCCTGTTAGTCGGCCAGCCGGAACTGGACAAGGTCCTGCGTCACGAAGATTTGCGCCAACTGAGACAACAGGTCGGCGTGCGATTGACGCTCGGGCCGCTGGCGCGAACGGAGGTTGGCGAATACATTCGCCATCGCTGGTTAAGAGCCGGCGGTACGGAGCCTCCTTTTACGCCTTTGGCAATCGAAGCCATCAGCAGCGTGACCGCAAATATCCCGCGGTTGATCAACCTGATTTGCGATAACGCGCTGATAGCGGCGGTTGCGGACAAAGTCTCCCTGGTTGAGGATCGCCATGTCCACCAGGCGGCGACGCGTCTGGATTTAGGCAGCCTTGCGCGCGCGTTGCAATTCGCGCCACTCGAGCCGGCCGTGGAGAAAGCCGAAGAAAAAGCCGACGATATCCCGCTCGCGGCAGCCCCGGAACCGACTTCATCGCGATGGGGCCGGTTCAAGGGCAAATTGCGTCCCACGCCGCCAGGAAAGCATGTAATAACATGAATGAATCGCGCGGCGGCATGGCTATCGCTACTAAGTCGGAGCCCGATGAGGGCAGTTACTATCGATGGGCCGAGCCGAATAGCGACATCACGGTTTGTTTGAAAACGGAGGCGGTGGACCGTCTTCAGATGGACGCGCTGCGCGGCGTTGCCTCTTCTCCCCGCGCGGGAAAAGAAGTGGGCGGCATCCTACTTGGAAGAACCGAAATTAACGAAGGCTGCGCCCTGACATTCATCGACGATTTCGCGCCGTTCCCATGCGCGTATCGGAATGGGCCGTTCTACGATTTGACCGGAGCGGAGGCTGCTGGATTTGAGGCGGCGCTGGCACGGGGCCGTACCCACTGGCAGCATTCGGTCGTGGGGTATTATCGCAGTCACAACCGTGACGGTTTGTTCTTGTCACCGGGCGACTTGCAGCTGATTCAGCGTCACTTCCGCGCACCGGACAACGTATTTCTCATCATTAAGACTCTCCCGAACGGGGCCTGCACGGCCGGCTTCTTCTTTTGGAAGGATGGCCGCATTCAATCCGAATTCACGGACAGCGAAGCTCCACTGATCCCGGTATCCTTTACCCCCGCCGCCGAAGACCCCGCGCCGCCCGATTCCGCAGCGCAGGTTCCGAACGATCCGCCGGTCGCCGCCACGACGGAATTCATGCGCCGCCGGACTCTCCGACGCCGCCTCATCCGCGGCATCGCGATTACGGGCGTAGCAGCGGCGGCTACGATTGCGGTAATTCGGTATCGAGCGCCAAAGAGTGCGCCTAGCCGGTCCGCCACGGAGGCGCCGCTGGTTGCAAACGAGAATATCCCGGCGCCGCCGGAAGCACCGAAGCCGGAATTCAGCCGGAAGCCCTTGGAGCCCTCGCCGAATCCAGCGGAAAAGAAGCCTGCACCGGCCGAAGCCAAGTCCGCCCCAACTCTTCCCGCCAACCCGGACCCTTCGATTCCGGCCGACCGCACCCCCGCGATTCCCGCACCGGTCGCGGAAACAGTAGTGGCTGGTCCTCCACCCGCAGCGGAATCGATTTCGCCACCAGCAGAGAAGTCCGCGGCTGCCGTCACCGGACTGCCCCTCAATCCCGCGCCGCACAGTCCGCCAGACACGGCCATCACACCCCCGCCCCCCGCCGCACCGCCAATACCAGTTGCCGCGCCGACAACGCCGACAACTGTCGCGCCGCCGGGGGGAGCAGAAAGTTCCGCGACTCCGAGCCCTTCCATCCCCTCGCCGCTGTACACCCGCGTTGGTCCCACCGTCATTCACCAGGCGCCTCTTGCAGTGCCTCGCGGGGTTGGGCCGAAAATCACTAGCGACGTCGAGCTTGACGTGGAGGTAGGCATCGATGTCAAAGGCAGAGTGACACGCGCGCGAGTGGTGTCTACCAAGGGGGCGGCCGCCGGCCTTCTGGCGATCGAAGCGTTGAAAGCTGCGCAGTTATTCCGTTTTCAGCCGGCGCAGGAAAATGGCCGCAACATAGCGAGCATTATGGTGCTCACGTTCCGTTTTGACCAAATAGCCAAATGAACATAGGAGTGAACAATGCAACTGAACATCAGAAAACTCGATGAGAGAATTCAAAAGCTGCAGGAGATCAAACGAATCGCGGCTGACCCGGAGTTGGTCGCCATGCTGCTGGAGTTCATCGCTGCCGACGATGAGAAGCCAAGCGCGGCGGCGCCACCTAAACCTCTTACCGTTACGATCCCGCGCCCGGATGACTTTGACATCGTCAACCAGGTGATGAGCGGGCTGGAGGGCCAGGGAATCGGGGCTCGACCTGCCAAGAGAGTGTAATCCCAATTCTTTCCCGTTGTTTGGAGGTCGTATGCGTGCAGGCCTGATGGCCTCGATATTGCTGCTTGCGCCAGCTTCGGCTATCGCGCAGTCCACTGCCGGGTTGGCGGCGATTTCCGGCGTCGTTCGCGGCCCTTCGGGCGCGAGCGTCGCCAATGCCCACGTGAAAATCGCGAGCGAAACCCAGGGCACGGTTCGCAGCGTCCTCACCAATGCCGACGGTCTTTTTGCGGCGCCCGCGCTTCCGCCGGGCGCCGGTTATACGGTGACCGTCACCGCCGCCGGGTTCGCCGACTACCAGGCGTTAGATCTCGATTTGCGAGTTGGACAAAGCCTGAATCTGACCGTCAATCTCACCGTTGAACGCACGGTAGCGGTGATCGAGGTCAACTCGACCGGTGCAATCGTCCAGGACACCAAGACGGATGTGTCCCAGGTAATCGACTCCAAGTTGATCCAGGACCTTCCCATCAACGGCCGCCGCGTCGATTCGTTCGTACTCCTGACGCCCGGCGTCACCAACGACAGCTATTTCGGGCTGCTGACGTTCCGAGGCATGGCCGGCGGCAATGCCTTCCTTGTTGATGGCAACGACACCACCGAGCAGTTCTTCAACGAGAACGCCGGCCGGACTCGTATCGCGTCGCAAATCTCGCAGGATGCGGTGCAGGAATTTCAGGTGATTTCTTCCAACGCCTCGGCGGAATTCGGCCGGGCCATAGGCGGCGTGGTCAATACAGTCACGCGAACGGGAAGCAACGACCTGCACGGCACGGCTTACTGGTTCTTCCGCAACCGCACGCTCGACGCGCGCGACCGCTACGCTACGATTAACCCCGACGAAGTGCGCAACCAGTTTGGCGCCAGCATCGGCGGAGCTTTGAGTAAGAACAAACTGTTCTACTTCTTCAATGGGGATTTCACGCGCCGGAATTTCCCAATGGTCTCCAGCATCAGCCGCGCCGGCGTGATAGACCCGGATACCGAGAGCTTCGTCGGCTGCGGCCCCCCTGCCACTCCCGCGCAGTGCGCCGCTATCAACACCATTCTGCCCCGCTATTTCGGATTGATTCCGCGGCAAGCCAACCAGGATCTCGGCTTTGGCCGCCTCGACTGGCGGCCATCGGAACGCAACGCCTTCAGCGCAAGTTTGAACTACTTGCGCTTTGTATCGCCCAACGGCATCCAGACGAATATTTCCTCAACCACAGGGGCGGCCATCGGAAGCAATGGAGACGACTCCGTTCGCGTCCGCAACGGGAGAGTTACGTGGACCGCGGTCCCCAAGCCGAACTGGGTGAACGAGCTCCGCTTCGGCTGGGCTACCGATCGCCAGGCCGACACTTTCAACCCCGGCACGTTCAACCCGGCGCTGGGATTCATCGGCCTCACGGTTGCGGGCCAGACCGGCCTGGGTAACGGCGTAAGCTATCTGCCCCGCGTCGAACCGAACGAGCAGCGCTTTCAAGTAGCCGACAACGTCTCCTGGACCGTCGGCAGGCACATTATCAAGTTCGGCGTGGATATCGCCCACACCGAGGACTACACTTACTTCCTCAGTCCGGCGTATGGTTCGTACACTTATCAAACCGTCACGCAGTTCGCCCTGGATTACACCGGCAATACCACCGGCATGAAGAACTGGCAAAGCTATTCACAGGCATTCGGAAATCCTGTGGTGGATGCGTCGATTCGCGATTACGGCTTTCTATGCACAGGACCAATTTCTGATCTCGCCGAAACTGACCTTAAACTATGGCCTGCGCTATGAGTATTCTCAACTCCCTCAGCCCACGACGACGAATCCGGACTATCCGCAGACGGGCCACATCCCGTCAAGCCCTCTTAATTTCGCGCCACGCCTTGGACTCGCCTACAGCCTTAATGAAAAGACCGTGCTGCGGGCGGGCTTCGGCATGTTCTATGCACGTTTTCAAGGCTCCTTGATTGACAATCTCTTTTCCAACAACGGCGTGTTCCAGACGTCCGTCAATCTGCAAAGCAGTACTCCCGCACAGTTGGCGGCAGGTCCGGTCTTTGGGAATTGGCTTCCAGGCACTCCCGCCGGAATCGCTTCCGGAGGCGTCAACATTCAGTTTGCCGCGCCGAATCTTCGGACACCCTACTCCGAGCAGGCTACGATCGCCGTGGAACGCCAGTTGAGCCAGGACATCTCCCTCACCGCTTCCTACATCGGCAGCCGCGGCGTGCAGTTGCTCACCGCGCGCGACCTCAATATCGGCGCGCCCGGCCCCGCCGTCACGTACACCATCGACAACGCCAGCGGCGTAGCCGTCGGCAGCTTTACCACCCCGGTATATCTCCTGGCCAATCGCGTGGACCCGCGCTACGGCCGCGTCATTCAGGATGAGAATGGTTTGAAGAGCTACTATGACGCGCTGGCTGTGCAGTTGAACAAGCGCTTCTCACACGGTTTGCAGGCGCTGGTTTCTTATACCTGGGCGCACTCAATCGACGACGGTCAGGGCGCCGCGACCGATGCGCTCTACTACTCCAGTCCGACCCTGACCACCTACAACGGAAACTACGAGTTCGACAAAGGCAGCTCGGCGTTAGACCAGCGGCATCGCCTGGTATTCTCTTTCGTCGAGACGCCCGTTTTTACCCATCGCGATGGCGCCTTCTACAAGTACGTGGTGAACAACTGGCAACTCGGAGCCATCACGACGTTCGCCGCAGGCCGGCCCACCACCGCGCAGATCCGCACCACGGACACGCCCGTCGCCGGGATGGCTTATAACACCAGCATCAATGGCTTCGGGGGAAATTTTCGTGTGCCGTTCTGGCCGGTAAATAGCCTCTACACGCCGCCCACTTACAGGGCTGACGCGCGTATCAGCAAGATTATTCCATTAGGTGAGCGAGTCAGACTCTATCTCAACTTCGAAGTGTTCAACGTCAGCAACACGGTAGTCGATACCAGCATTACCAATCAGGCGTACCTGGAGTCGAAGCGGGTGCTGACGCTCACCCCGGCGGCATACGGTTTCGGGACTGCGTCGGCGGGATTCCCGGACGGGACCAATGCCCGCCGCGCGCAGGCAAGCATACGCTGCGTTTTCTAGCTTTACTGCGCCGATCTTTTATCCCGGACACGACAGCCGCCGAATTGCAGCTAGCGGGTCGAGGCGCGCCGCGCGGGCGCCCGGAATATATGATGCCGCTGCAGCCACGGCCAGTAACGCAGCTGCCGTAATTGCAAAGGTGGCCGGGTCGGCCGGGCTTACGCCGAAGACCATGGCGCTCATCAGCCGCGTGAGTGCAAGCGCACCGGCGGTTCCCACGACGATGCCCGCAAGAGTAGGCCGCAGCGCGTCGCGAAACACGAGCCATTTCACGCTGGCCGGTCGCGCGCCGAGCGCCACTCGCACTCCCATCTCTCGCGTCCGCAGCGTCACGGAGTGAGACAGCACGCCATATAATCCCAGTGCCGCAAGTAGCAGGGCCAGAGCGGCGAAGCCGGCGAAGAGCGCGGTGTCGAAGCGGCGTTGTCCCATGCCGCTCCGCACAACCTCTTCGAGCGAGCGCACCTTGGTCACGGGCTGCTCGGGGTCGATCGCCCAGACTGATGCCGCCGCGGCCTTCGCCGTCGCCATCGGATCGCCCGCCGTACGCAGCAGTAGCGTCATTGAAGGAATCGCGCGCGTGGGTAGAAATATCTCGGGGCGCTGCGGCCCATCGAGGCCTGTTTGGCGCGACCCGGCAATGATGCCCACGATAATCTTTGCGCCGGTCCCCACCAGGAGCGAACGGCCCAGCGGATCGCCAAAGCGCGACAACTCGCTCGCCAGAGCACTGTTGAGGATCGCCACTTGCGGCGATTCCGCCATCGCGTCCTGTTTGGTGAAGAAGCGGCCGCGGAGCAACGTCGCTCCGATCGCCGCGAAGTAATCTTCGCTGACGCCTTTGAAATCGGCCATGGTTCGCTCGCCCGGGCGCGGGTCGGGCTGGTTCGCGAGGCGGTACGGCGCGAGCGATAACGTATCGTGCATCGGCAAGCTGGTCGAGATTGCCGCCGCCGTTACGCCAGGCAACGCCGCGGCGCTATCCAAAAGACGGTTGCAGAATTCGCGCACCTGCCGTTCGGCCGGATAGCGCATTGGGGGAGTTGGACTCGTTGGCTCAGAACGTGCGCCGCGTGGAAGCCCGGATCGACGCGCAACAGGTTCGCCATGCTGCGGATCATCAAACCCGCTCCAACCAGCAGGATCACGGCGAATGCGGTTTCCGCCGCGATTAGAACGCTCTGAGCGCGGCGCCCGGCGCGTCCGGCGCTGGTGCGTCCATCCTGCGAGAGCGCGTCGCGCAGGTTGGCGGACGTCGCCGCGAGCGCGGGCGCCAACGAAAAGAGCAGCGTGGCGCCGAATGTAATCGCGAAAGAGAAGGCGAGCACTCGCCAATCGAGGGTCAATTCGTGCAGGTGGTATGCCGCTTCGGGCGCCAGCAAATCGATCGCACGCTGTCCCGCCTCGCGCCAGAGCGATTCCAAGCACGCCGCCGCAGATGCCGATCAGAAGACTTTCGGCCAATGCGCTTCTGGCGAGGCGCGCGCGCGACGCGCCTAACGCCGCGCGAATCGCCGAGTCGCGGGCGCGCTCCGCGGCGCGCGCCAACAGCAGATGGGCGACGTTGGCGCAGGCGATCAGTAGTATGAAGATCACCGCGATTTGCAAAGAGAGAATGGTCCGCCGCGTCGTGGGCCCGACGTCCTCAATGGCGACGGGAAAAACGCTCGAGCCGAAGCCGGAATCAAGATGCGGATATTCCTTTTCTAGCTGGCGGGTGAGATCCGCAAGTTCGATGCGCGCCTGCTCGATGGAGACGCCGCCGCGCAATCGCCCGAAGACGTAGTTGCGGCGCGATTCGCCCGCGATGGGAGGCGCGAGATCGGGCGGCGCCGGCAGCCATACGTCCGGCAGGATCTCCTCGTGGCCCTGCCATAGCGCGGGAAGGTGAAAATCGGCGGGCATCACGCCCACGATTTTGTAGGGCGCCCCGTTAAGAATCAGCTTGCGGTCTACCCCGGCGTCGAAGGTGCTCGCGCCGCCCGGAAATGTTCGAGCGAAAAACGCCGCGCCGACCACAGCGACTGCACAGTTGCCGGTCGTATCCGCAGTTTGAAAGGTACGGCCGAGCCACGCGCCGCGCCCCAGAAGGCGGAAGAAGCCCGGCGTGACACGCGCCACAATCAGGTTTTCCGGCCTTCCCATGCCAGTCAGGCTTTCCGTAGAACGGCGCAAGGCTTCGATTTGCTCAAAGGCATGCAGCCGGTTTCTCCACTCGAAAAAGTTGCGCCCGGCCACCGGAACGCGCTGCGCGAGAAAGCCTTCGATTTTCGGATTAGCCTCCCACAGGACGGTGAGGCTTGCGGGATCGCGATAGGGCAGGGGACGCAGGAGAGTTGAATCCATCACGCTAAAGATCGTTGTGTTCGCGCCCGTGCCAAGGGCGAGGGTAAGAATCGCAGCCGCGATCAAACCAGGGTCCGGCGAAGACCTCGCACCGCGAAACGAAAATCGTATAGCATCCTACTTCCAGGGTAGCGAGCTGGATCAAAGGCCAGACCGACCGTCTAGACGTATGCCATTGAAAATAAACCGTTTAATTATTTGCAAAGTCTTGAACTGCAAAATTGTACAGTCTAGGGGCCTGTAAAAC
The DNA here is from genome assembly GCA_963763545.1 of Bryobacterales bacterium. Lineage (GTDB taxonomy): Bacteria > Acidobacteriota > Terriglobia > Bryobacterales > Bryobacteraceae > PALSA-243. The sequence goes on along the minus strand of CAVXPE010000002.1, from coordinate 25,434 downwards.
AGAGCACATGTTCGGGCTTGTAAAACTCTGAAAAAGAAGATAGATAAACGCTTTTTTAAGAATTTCCGAACTACAATACGAAGTAGCCGCTTCTTCATCCTGTTAGAAGGGCAGGTAATCCGTGACAGTCTTAGTTGTTGATGATGAACCCAGTGACTTGGAAGCCGCGCGCACCGCGCTTGAGAAGGCCGGCTATCTAGTGTTCGCCGTCGATTCTTACGACTCGGCGATCCAGATTTTCCAGCAGCATCCCAACGGGATCGACATCGCCGTCCTCGACGTCTCCTTGCCGGGAAAAAACGGCGTCGATCTCTATCAAGACCTATTGACGCGGAGCCCCAACCTTAAGGTCACTCTTCGTTTCCGGCCACGTGGGATCGGAGGTAATCCGCTTCTACGGATTGCGCGCAACCGATCGCTACTTCCTCAAGAAGCCGTTCGAGGCCGCCGGCCTGATCGCTCGCGTCCGGGAAATCATCCAATCGCCGGAACAGTTGGGGATGGAGGATTTTAAAACTGCTCCGCACGAAACCCGGACCGCGAACGGAGTGTAAGCGTACCGGCAACTCGCGCGATCTTGTTTATAGCGCAGCCTCGCCATCGAGGCTGCGCCACAAATACCAACTGGCCACGGAGCAATAGGGGTGCCAGCGCGCGGCCATTGCTTCCACGTCTTTGGGTAGCGGGGCTTCTTCCAGCGCATATGCCTTGCGAATCGCGTTACGAATGCCCAAATCGCCGGTGGGCAGTACGTTATTGCGGCGCAAGGCGAAGATGAGGAACATGTGCGCTGTCCAGACTCCGATGCCCTTGACTTTCGTGAGGCGCAGAATCACCTCCTCGTCTGGGAGAGCGGCCAGTTCTTCGAAAACCACCAATCCATCGCGCGTGTGCCGCGCCAAATCGCGGATATAGGCGGTTTTCTGCGCGGAGAGGCCGAGCTTGCGCATGCGTTCCGGCCGGAGTTTCAGGATGCCGGCGGGCGTCACTGACCCCTTGAGCGCATCCTGCAACCTTCCGTAAATCACGCCGGCTACGCGTCCGCTAAGTTGTTGGTAGACTATCGACCGGACCAGCGTGGCGAATTCCGGCTCGCGAAATTCGATACGATATTCTCCTACGCGGCCGATGATCTCGGCCAGCACGGGGTCGGCCCGTTTGAGGTGCAAAATGGCTTGCTTCATGTTGAAACAGAAGGGCGCGAAGCCGCGTCCATCTCATTGTACCGGCATGCGCATACTCATCGCCTTCGCTCTCACGGCGGCCCTGCTCGCCCAGCAGACTCCGCCGCAACAGCAGCAACAGAAGCCCCAGGAAGACCTGGGCGATGCCATCAAAGTAGATGTCGACGTCGTCAATATTCTGGCGTCGGTGCGGGATAAGAAGGGCACGCTGATGCCCCATCTCGAAAAGCAGGATTTCACTATCCTCGAAGACGGCAAACCGCAACCTATTAAATATTTCAGCCGGGAGACCGACCTGCCGTTGACCATTGGCCTGCTGGTGGACACCAGCGGCAGCCAGCAAAACCTGATCGGCGTCGAACGCAACGCCGCCTCGCAATTCTTCTCGCAGGTTCTGCGCAAGAAGGATGAAGCGTTCCTTATGATGTTCGGCGAGGAATCGGAACTGCTGCAGGATTACACCAATTCCGTGCGTCTGCTGAACGATGGCCTCAGCCGTTTACACCTGAGCGTGCCTGTGGGCGGGCTCGGGCCGGGACCGGTCCCGACGATAGGACAGCCGCGCGGCACAGTGCTCTACGATGCAATCTACCTGGCCGCGACGGAGAAGCTGCGGACGGAAGTTGGCCGCAAGGTAATCGTGGTGATTACCGACGGCGTGGACGAAGGCAGCAAGCTGCCGATCAGCGAGGCCGTGGCGGCGGCGCAGAAGTCCGACGCGGTGGTCTACAGCATCGAGTATGTCGATCACGGTTTCTATGGCGCGTTCGGTGGTTTCGGCAACAGCGGCGATGGCGCCCTGCACCAGATGTCGGACCCGACGGGCGGCCACGTGTATCGGGTGGATCGGTCCCATTCGCTCGACGATGTGTTCCGCGAACTGCAGGAAGAGATGCGGACACAATACGCCATCGGCTACACGCCGACTAATCCGGCGAAGGACGGATCGTACCGCAAGCTGGACGTGAAGGCCTCGAATAAGGACTTCAAGGTCGCGGCGCGCAAGGGTATTACGCGATTGGCATGAGGCTCAGTAGGCGTCTTTACCGCCGGCGGTGCGGTTCTTGCATTACCGCTCAAGACGGTTGCTCTGTCAGCCTCGTAACAACCTATCGTATTCCGAATGGGCACCGATCCAGAACCACACGATCTCTTCACCGTCCACTTGGCCGAGAGCGCGATGACCAAGCCCAACGCGGACCGAATAAATGCGTTCGCGTTCGTCAACCATTTTAAAGTTGAGCCCAGGATGATTGGGATTCCCACGAAATAACTGTATGCCCGTTTGGCGCGCAACCGCACTTCCCCTGGCAGGCTCGCATACATAATCTCGAAATCTCGGGAGGTGAGCGACCTCATCCGATCGTTTCGTCTGAAGGACGAGTTTCGCCGCGCCGGTGTTCTTCAAGGCCTCCCGCGCAAATGACCGCAAAACAGAGGGATCTCCACTGAAACTGCGGCTCCAGTCCTCCTCATCGTTGAGAGTTTCGATGATATGCGAGGCTATGGCGTCCTGCTCCTTTGGCGAGAGCGATTCCACTCGCCGCAGCGCTTCCGCAAGTAGGCCAGTCATGCCTTTATCGTAGCGTGTCCAGCGCGCTCCGTCACTTGCCCGAGACCATCTACTTCACTCCCGCACGCAGCTTGAAGTAATTCTCCACCGCCTCCCGCAATGGCGGCATCGGCGGCACTCCCGCCTTTTCCATCTTGGCGTTCGATAGCGGCGAGTATCGCGGACGCCGCGCCGGGGTGCGGTATTCGCGTTCGTTAGTCGGCTGCAGTTGCGGTTTCAATCCGGCGATTTCGAAGATCAGCCTCGCGAAATCGAACCACGAGACAGGCGCGCCGCCGCCTGCGTGATAGACGCCGCTGGCGTTTCGCGCCACCAGATCGACGGTCGCGAGCGGCCAAATACGGCGCAAAGGTGGGCGATGCGACGTGATCTTCCACCACGCGGATCGGCTGGCCCGAGCCAGCCAGTCGCAGCATCAATTCCACGAAATTGCCGCGCGCGGTCACCGAGCCGCCGGGGCCGAAAACGCCCGAGGTGCGGACGATCAGCGCGCGGTCCAGATACGCCTGCGCGTACAGTTCGCCCGCCAAGCTTCGAAACCGCGTAAGCGCCCAGCGGATGCGTGGGGTCTTCTTCCACGTAAGGCCGCGACGCGGTTCCATCGAAGACGTAATCGGTCGAAAAATGAACCAGGCGCGCATCGATCTGGCGGCAGGCGAGCGCAAGGTTGCGCACCGCCAAAGCGTTCACCTGATAGGCCGCCTGCGGCTCCTTCTCGGCGACGTCCACCTGGTTATAGGCGGCGCAGTTGAATACCGCCTGCGCGTCGAAATGGGCCAGAGACCGCTCGACAGCGGCGGCATCGGTGATGTCGGCATGTGCGCGGTCCCACGCCGGCCACTTCATAATTGCGCGACTTCAGCTCGCGCACCAGCTCTACGCCTAATTGGCCGTTGGCTCCAAAAACCACCGCTCGGGGCGACATAGGAAGACCCAGGATAACAAGGTACGCTGGCTGGTAGCGACGGACGTCAGCTTCGGTTGTCGCCACGCTCCGAACGCGGGCGAAGCTGTTCCTGAAATTCCTGCGCCAGCCTGCTCAAGGCTGCAAGCCGGTAAGCACCTGCGTCAGCTCGACGCCGGCGAAGAAGCTGTTCTCCATTGGGCGGCAATACATGACTTCGCCGAGGAAAATCGAATCGCCGATCTCGATCTTTACGGCCGCGCCGGCCCTCAGCGCCTCCGCGGTTATAACGCCGATGCCGCGCGGCGAGGCGTCTTTAACGCTCGCCACGATGCGAATTTCGGGATCGCCCAGGATGGTGAGAATGATGGGCTTTTCCACCGGAACGCGATCTATCCGCCGGTTTTCCATGATGGAATTATCGGCGCGCCGTGCAGAATCTTTAACCGCGCAAGCGGAACACGGCGGCAACGATGAGCAACGCCAGCAGAATCAGCGCCGAAACGGCCGCACGCTTGCGCGGCGGTGTCAGCCACTCGGCCAGCGCTCCAGCGCGGCGGCCGAGCGAGTTGTGCATCAAACGGCGCTGCGTGGGCGAGGGAAGGGTGCGCAATGCCCTTGCCACCTGCTTGCGCCCGCGCCGGTCGGCAATCAGAATCGTCGCCGAATTCGAGCCGTTTGTGGAACGCAGCAGCTTGGTGCGCAAGCGGGAAGGCACCTCATCCACGGTGCGGAAGACAAGATCGTCCCCGCCCGCGGAGATCACCACGATGGAGGTTTGCATCACCCCCGAGGTCTCCGGGTTCGGCTCGCCGCAATGCGGGCAGCGGGCGGCTTCCTGGGCGTATTTCTTGCGGCAACGGGCGCAATTCATCGGGCGCTAACCTTCGGCTCGCGGGTTCTCGCGGAGTCGTCCTCCATATTATCCAGCACAACCTGAATAAATCCTAGCGCGGCTTTGGAGAGCGATTTGTCCTTGCGGTAAATCAGGCCCAGGCGCCGCACCATCGGCTCCGGCGCGAGCGGAATCGCCTTCACCTTTCCGGCGGCCAACTCCTCCCGGCAGTTCAACATCGCGATGAAGCTCAGGCCCAGGCCGGCCATCACGAATCGCTTCATCATCTCCGTGGAATCGAGCTCCATCGAGATGCGCAGATCGTCCTCCACCGGCTCCAGCCACTGGTCGAGACGCGCGCGCGTCTTTCCGGTCTTCGGCAGCAGCAGGAAATACTCCACCACCTCCTGCGGCGTGATCGATTTGCAGGCGGCCAGCGGATGGTTTGCGGGGACGATCAACCGAACTTCGTCGTGATGCACGTCCACCACCTGCAGGCGCTTCTCATCCACCGGCAGTTGAGTGAGGCCGAAATCCGCCGAATTATCCATCACCGCTTCCACTACGCGCGCGCCGTAATTGCGGTCCACCTGAAGCTGCACCGCCGGGAAAAGGCGGCGGTATTCGGAAAACACGCCCGGCAGCAGATAAATGCAGGTGGCTTCGTTGGCCGCGATCACCAGCTCTCCGCGCGGGTTGTGTTCGAGTTCGGCGATGGCGTCCTGCGCGCGGCGCCGCAGGTCGAGCATTTGCGCGGCGTATTCGGTGAAAATCTTGCCCGCGGTGGTGAGCGAGATGCGGCTGCCGAAGCGCTCGAAGAGTTCGGCGCGCAGTTCCTGCTCGAGCTGCCGCACCTGGGCGCTGATGGCGGGCTGCGTGCGGAAGCAGGTCTGCGCGGCCTTTGAGAAGCTCTTCAGCCGCACGATCTCCAGGAATGTATGGAGTTGATCGAAATCCATATGACGCCGGCGCCACTCAAATTCTGTATCGGCGGGATAGAAATAATGAATTTCCCACGGACATTGAGGTTTGCTAAGTATTGTAGCAAAGGCCCGGGGTGGTGCGGCCGAACTAGTGGAGTCGTCGCAGACGCATCCGTCCTTCAGTGGGCGGTGAACCGCACCTCCAACCCCGAGGCAAGCCTTTGTCATCCGCGGCTGCCTCTATTGGTCTTTGTAGCAGGCGGTCTTGGCCGCCGGTTCTTTGAGCGCTGCTACCATCGAACTAGTGATCCGTCGTTTCGCGCTGCCTCGCGGCCTCTGTATTCCGCCTGAGCGCGATATTCCTTCTCACGCAGACCGCTCACCGCCCAAACCGGCGCCCAGGTTCTGCTGGTTGGCAACCGCGACAGCGCGGAATCGCGGCAGATTGTCGAATACTACCGGCCGCGCCGTTCCATTCCCGCCGCCAACGTGTGCTGGCTCTCCACCACCACCGATGAAGAGATCCCCTGGAATGTTTATCAGAGCGCGTATCGAAGGGCCGGTGGGCGATTGCCTGAAGAAGGCCAGCCTGCAGGAGAAGGTCCTATATATCGTCTAACGCTCGGCACGCCGCTCAAAATCGACGGAACCAACGGCGCGATGGCCACGCGCAGCTCGGTCGATTCCGAACTTGCGCTGTTGTATTCGAAGCTGAAAGGCGTCAAGTTCGAGCGCGCCGGTACGGTCCGCAATCCCTTCTTCACCGTGCGCGACGCGCCCTTCCGCCATCCTCAATTCCCCATCTACCTGGTAACGCGCCTGGCCGGTTACGATGTGGACGACGTCAAGGCGAATGATCGACCATGCGCTGGCCGCGCGGAACACGGGAGAGTTCGTGATCGATGCGCCCTCCGCCGCCGGCGGCGAAGGCAACGGCTGGCTGCGCACCGCGTCGCTGCTGCTGCCGCCATCGCGCGTGAAGCTCGACCTGACGCCGCGAGTGCTTTATGGCGAAAAGAATGTGATCGGTTACGCCTCCTGGGGTTCGAACGATCCCAATCGCAAGCAGCGCTGGCTGCACTACCAGTGGCTGCCCGGCGCCATCGCCACCGATTTCGTCTCCACCAACGCGCGCACGTTCAAGCGTCCGCCGGGCGATTGGAACATCAGTTCGGGTAAGTCGTTCGGCGATTCCGAGCAGTCCCTCTCGGCGGATTTCATTCACGAGGGCGCAAGCGGCGCATCCGGGAATGTCTACGAGCCGTATCTCACGGCCTGCGCGCGCCCCGAGTATGTGCTGCCGGCATATTATGACGGGCGCAACCTGGCGGAAAGCTTCTACATGGGCCTGCCGTACCTGAGTTGGATGGGCGTCATCCTGGGCGATCCGCTTGTGCTCGCTCGGCAAGCCGTAGTATGAGTTTGCGCCGCTGAGCTGCTAAAGCAGATCTCTGGCGCAGTTACCTTTCGGTCGGCCGATTGGCCAGTCAGCAGACCGATCCAGCAGCTTAGAGGCCAGGTGAGCAGCCAGGATAACCAATACCAGTGAGGCCATCCCTTGCTCCAGTTTGGAATGGTCGCGCCAATGCCCATGACTTCCCCGATGATGAAGAACCAGAGCACGTGCCGCGAGGGGCGGTTCGGCGCAAAACGGGCGCAAAGCCACGCGCAAAGTATCGAAATAACGACGAAGAGCGCCGTGCTGGCGACGAGAGCCGTGTCGGAGGGGATATGGCCCGTTACGAAGTCGCCGGGGAAGAGGAGCGAGAGAAGCGGGTCGGTGCAATAGCACCAGAAGAATCGAGAGCAGGTAACTGCCGGCTACGGCCGCGATGGACTTTAACATGTGTTAGATCTCCAGATAGTGATACGACGGGACGAACTCGGTTTGGCTCCGGGCCCTCGGGTTCCGCCGCCAAAACGGAATTCCATGTTGCAAGTTCCCGATTGGGCGTATACATCAGACAGCCGCTCTCCCAAGGCCTCCGATCCGCCCGGCACAAATTAAATAAATCCCCATTCTATCGAAGCGCATCATGAATTTTGTATTTCGCGATTTTGCACGGAGTGCTACCGAAAGTATTCCGTGGAGGGCTCCTCATGCTGGACGAGTGGCGATTTACACGAGCCGGAGCATCGCGACGAAGGACATGATCGTTGGCTCGCGATGCAATCGGCATACGCGGAATATACGCGCGCTTCGGAGTGCTGGAATGCACCCATCAATCCACCGATGGATCAATCGACCAGTGAGCGCCTGCAGTTGACCATGTTGGAAGGCAAGCAGCGGGTTGCCTTCGAGCGTTACTTGGAAAGTAGATTGGAGTTTCTGGAGTGCCGGTTCGACGAAAGCAACCGGCCAGGCCAGCCGCTCTACCGCAGGAGGCCGGGTCTTCGGAACCGGCTCCAGATGGGCGTTTGCTAAAACCAGGCCCTTTTGGAGGTGCTGGCGGTCATCCTGCTGTGCACGACAGCGTTTTCTTTGGTTCGTGAGAAGCAACGATTGCGCAAGCTGGAGACGTCGGACAACGGACTCCAGGCGTGCGCTGAACGAAACGCGCGACGAGCTTCGGCTGCTCGGGCAGAAAGTGGACGCGGGGAATTCCACAGCGGGACACCAGACGCCGGCTGAGGAGCCGGGAAAGCGCAAAGCGGCACTGCCTGTTCAGCAGAAGCGGACGATAGCGAAAAAGCGTTCACCCGGTCCAGGCAGCCCAAGGGTCAGAGCATTGGAGCCCACAGCTACTATCGCTTTTCGCTAGGACCCTCCCGCCAATATACGCGCGTTGGGCCCGTACAGGTCTCGCTTCGGTCGGTGGACGCACGGCGGCACAGCGCGAATCTACTCATCGTGTCGAACAGTTCAAGTTCGTGCAGCGCGCTGAGAGCGGATCAGCCGGTGTGGCTCAATGTCGCCGGCAACCAGCAGCTTCTGGAATTGGTGGTCGACCGCATTGACGGGAATCGTCTCGAAGGTCATCTCGTTGAACCCCGGAAGATGTGGCAGAACCGAGAGACAACCGGCTTAAATCGCCGATTGCTGCAAGCCCATCATAACGTCCCGCACGGGGGAACCGGCCGGTGGAGTGGAGCCGGCCATCCTCTCAAATTGCACGAGACCGAGCGTGCGGTTCTCCGAGACTGACCGGATATGGCCGCGCAGTAATCGGCAACCCGATTCCCACTCCCGAGGAGCTAGCGAGATTCTTGGGCCCAGCCCCGATCCCAGTGAGAGCCGTACTCCGGATCTTGCAGTACTTCGATTCCGCGTTTTGAGGTGATTGGCATAACGATTATTCCTTTCGCGTCTCTTGTCGAGAAGTTAGTTCGTGGCAACGTAGGGATGAACCATCTTCGCCGGATCGACCACGCGGTCGAACTCGTCTTCCGTCACAAACCCCAGCTTCAGCGCGGCCTGCTTGAGCGTGAGGTCGTTATCCAGCGCGTAGTGCGCGATCTTGGATGCTTTGTCGTAGCCGATGACGGGGGAGAGCGCGGTCACCAGCATCAGGGAGCGCTCGACATACTCGCCAATCTTCTTCAAGTTCGGTTTCGTTCCTTCGATAAGGAACTTGCGGAAGTTGGTGCAGCCATCGGCCATGATGGCGATGGAGTGAGTGACGTTGAAGATGATCAGCGGCTTGTAAACGTTCATCTCCAGATAACCGCCGGCGCCTCCAAACCCCACCGCCACGTCGTTGGACATTACTTGCGCTGCGATCATGGTCAGCGCCTCGGCCTGCGTGGGATTTACCTTGCCGGGCATGATCGAGGAGCCCGGTTCGTTCTCCGGGATTTGCAGTTCGGCGAATCCGGCTCGCGGCCCGCAGGACATCAGGCGGATATCGTTGGCGATTTTGTAAAGCGAGACCGCCAGCGTACGGAGCGTCCCCGAGAGTTGTACCAGGTCGTCATGCGCACCCTGCACGGTGAACTTGTTGGGGGCGCTGACGAAGGGCAGATCGGTGAGTTTGGCGATTTCCGCGGCGGCCGCCTCCCCGAATCCAGGAGCGGAGTTGATGCCCGTGCCAACCGCCGTGCCGCCCAGAGCGAGGCGATATACGCCTCTTCAACGCATCCTCCATTCGTTGCAGGTTGTCGGCGAGCATGCCCGCATATCCGGACCATTCCTCGCCCAGTGTCAGCGGCGTGGCGTCCTGCATGTGCGTGCGGCCAATCTTCACGATGTCTTTCCACTCCTCGGCCTTCGCGGCGATGGCATCGTGCAGCGCCTTCACCGCAGGAATCAGCCGCTGCTTCACGCTCACCGCCGCCGCAATGTTCATCGCCGAGGGAAAGGAGTCGTTCGAGGACTGCGACATGTTGACGTGATCGTTGGGATGAACCGGCGTCTTGCTTCCGAGCGGCGTCCCGGCGAGCTGACAGCAGCGATTCGAGATCACCTCATTCACGTTCATGTTGAACTGCGTGCCGCTTCCCGTCATCCACACATGCAGCGGAAACATATCGTCGTGGCGGCCGGCAAGGATCTCGTCACAGACTTGCACGATCAATGCGTGCCGCTGGCCGTCGAGCCGGTTTCCCGCATAATTGGCATTGGCGGCGGCTTTTTTCAGCGTTGCGTAGGCCGTGATCATCTCGCGCGGGATCAGGTCCTTGCCGATGCTGAAGTGTTCCAGCGAACGTTGCGTCTGAGCGCCCCAGAGCTTATCGGCGGGAACCTCAACCTCACCGAGGCTGTCGCTCTCTGTACGAACGTCTTGCGCCGCGACTTCGTCGACGGTAGTTACGCTCATCTTCTTTCTCCTTTCGTTTCGCGCTGTAGGGCTACAGTCCGCCGAATGCGATGGTCAAGGGCGGCCCTTGCCAGCGCAGCCAAGCGCAAATGGACTTCAACTCGTCGGCATTTCTATGTCCCGAAGGTAGATGCCGCACCGTTGATCCAGATGCGAGAAATCTTCGGCTGGATGCTGCATTCCGTACGAACGCGAACGCAATTCCGGCATGATTCCGAACGCCAGCGTGGTATGACCGTGAATGCCTATCTGGAGTGAGTCTATAGAGACGAGTTCTGCGTTAGAAGTGGGCGAGATTTTATCCAGCGTATGCGCCGTGTCAGCTATTTTCCTTACAGCGGTCGCACTAAATAGTAAGGCTGATTGGCGCGCGAGGCATCGAAGCCCGGATACAGCCACACCTTCTCAGGGCTCAAGCGCACTTCGAAATAATATTGCACTGGATAGGGCGACTGCGTGAAACTGGCGTCGATCGACGCGCGGAAGCGGTCGCTATCGGGAAGCGGCAGCATCTCCATCGTCTGCCATCGCTCAGCCTGATTGAAATGCCGGTACCACAAGCGAGCGCTTCCGCGTCTGTGGCGCCTTGAGTTCGACGTAGAGCGGCTCTTTGTCGCGCAGGTGCGGCTCGGGCGTGTGGCTGCAAGCGATAGCTGCCACGCGCGGGAACTGCCAGCGCCGCGGCGATGGCCGCCTTTGCATGCGCGGCCGCCGGGGTCTGCAGCGCGGGCGGCATCGAGCCGCTTCGCCATGTTGGCAATATCCGCGTCGATCGCCGGCAACCGGTCAGTCCAATGTCCGCGCAGCCACGCAAGTTCGCCCACAGTGACATCGGCGACGTAAACGCTGCGCGCGCTTTCGGCCATCTTCGCCCAAATATCGCGCGCGGAGCGATACATCTTGAGCGCTTCCTCGAGCGCTGTGCGGTCGCCGGTGCGTTCGTGGATCGCGATAGAGCACGCCGGCGCGGAATCGCGCCGCGAAGAAACTCCCCAACGCCGCCTGAATTCCCACATCGATCGCCATGCGCCGCGCCTCCACGGTCTTCGGCGTCCCGGCTCTTGCGAGTTCCGATGCTGCGTCGCGCGCCAGATCCTGCAGCCACTGCGCCACCTCGATCGGCGAATACTTTCGCTGCGTCGCCTTTGCTCCAGCAGATCCGCGGCGAACTCGTTTACGCCGGAGAATAATTGCGGATCGAAGGGGCTCGCATTGCCGAACGTCTTCGGCGACGGGGTATCGGTATAAGGATTGTTGTGCGCCGGGTCCACCATCGGCTGCGCCGTGTACATCTCGGGCCAATACGTATTGTTCGCGGCCGACGGCGCGTGCGCGGTAGTCACGATGGGCAAAATGCGGCTGGCGCTTTCGAGCGCCTTCTCGATCCCCTGCGAGGGCAGGCGCGTATCGGGATCGTACAGGGCTGCGCCCCAGACGTTGTAGGTGCGCAGATACTTCTGCCAATCCCATCGCGGATTGAGCGATGCGTCCGCATAGCCGCAGCGGCCGCCCGGCTTGCCCGAACCGCGCCGCCCCTTGAACGAGAGCGGCTCCATAATCTCGGCTCCGCTCGAGCCGCAGATCTCGAACGCGCGCGCGTAGGCGGAGGCTGTCACCGGGTCGCCCCAAATCAGCAGCCGCTGCGTGCCCGGCCAGACGCGATGCAGCACGCTGTAGCGGCGATCCTCGCGCAACAGATCGGCGAAGCTATAGCGCGTGAAGCTGCGCGTGCCGGTGCTGAGCGCCATCAGCCCGGTGCGTTCGCCGTGCGGCATTTCCTGTTCGCGGATCGCGGCCTGGTGGTACGGCATGCCCATGTGCTCCGCCACGAACTTGGGCGATACCGTGACGGGCAGCCCGGTCGCGAGCCCCACGTCGATCATGCGCTGGTCGATGCCCTTGGCGTGCATATCGATTTCCACTTTGCGCCCGCAGCGGACCGCGCCATCGAACACGGTTTTCCAGAAATCGTAGCTGCCCTCGGTGACGCCGCTCTCGCCGTGAACGCGGAAGGTGACGCCGGCAATCGCGGGGCACGCGCGCAGCAGCGCCGTCAACGCATCGCGGCAATAGGCCGCGTGATTCTCCGCCGTCAGCCCTTCAATGGTGTAATTGGCGTGCGGGCTGTTGGCCCATTCGTAGCCGTGCATCCAGAGCCCAAGCTGGAAATGGAGGCCGTGCGCCGCGGCCTGCTGCGAGATGAACTGCAGCGTCTCCAGATTGCGGTCGCGTTCGGCGTCGGGCAAGGTTCACCGCGCGAACGTTGTAGCCGGGCACGTCGAGGAAGAACGGATACGCAAAGAGGAAGTAGGCGTCGGTAACCTCGCGCAGAAAATCGTAGCCGATGCCGAACGCAAGCTGAAAGCGATTGAAGTGGTGTTCCGCCAGCATGGAGAAATATGCCGGCCACATCTCGCGGTCGTTGAACCAGGGCTTGTCTTCGACATCGCTGACGAAGAGGCGCATCATGCCGCGAACGCGCGCGGCGGCGGGCGGATCGGCGGCGCGCAGCAGGGGCGCGGCGGCCGTGGCTAAAAGGAACTGGCGGCGGTCCAGACGCATGTATCAAAGATATCCCAGGCGTGAGAGGCGAGGTAAACACCGGCGTGCGGGCCAAGTAGCTTTTGCTCGAAGGTCTGTCAATATTACTCTCTATTGCCCTCCGAAAAAGCAATCCTGTCCAGACACTAGTACCGAGATGCTTCTAACTAACTGAGCCGCCGATCTCGGCCAAAGACATGCCTTGTACGGGCGTGGGTTCAATCCCCCCAAAAACATAAAAGGAGATAACATGCAACGCTTACTGACCTTGGCGGCATCAGCCGCACTGTTTTCAACCCTCGCTTTCGCTGAAACATGGACGGGAAGATTAGTTGACGGAAATTGTGCAAACCCCGACAAAACGGCGAAAGAGTGCGATGCGGCAAGTTCCACTACCAGCTTCATGCTCATAGTCGATGGAAAAGCCTACACACTCGACCAGACGGGCAACAAGATGGCGCTCGATGCTATCAAGAATCGCGCCGACCGCGCCGCCGATCCTAATAACCCGAAATCTTCCCAGATCATGGCGAAAGTGACCGGGGACAAGGACGGCAACACGCTCAAAGTCGCAGGGGTCGAAGTGCAATAGTCGGATTCCGCAACGGACACGGCCTGTCTCGTCATCGCGTTGCCGAGCGTCGCTGGCGGACAGGCCGATACTTAGTCTTCGGCCGATCGCTTCCGCAGCTGTAAACACATCCCTCCGGGCGGAATCGGCCGTCCTACACCACGTTGAAGAGCACTTTAAATCCGTAGCCCATGTGGAGTTGCTGGTGGCAATGTAACAAGGTGAGCCCTTCCATACGAGGACTAACATCGACCTCGAGGCTTTGGCGACTCCTGACCACCACAACATCTTTAATGACGCCGGACGTCAGCCTGCCATACACTTTGGTCAGCTCGAAGCTATTCCTATGTAAGTGGATCGGGTGAACGTCGTCTGACCTTATCGAATATGAGGCGCTGGCGCGCGTCCCTTCGTCAGCCGGGTTGGCGGAAGGGCGGCGTCATAGTGCTTGCCGTTGATCGTCCACCGTTCGAAGCCGGCTTTATCAATACCCGCTCGGCGGATGACGAGTGGAATTACGTCGTCGGGCTTCGGAGCGAGACGCCGCTCCCCGAAGATTGTATAGTCCCACTGGCTCGCGGGTGGCTTTACCCATTGGGGCTTTCTGCCCGCCACGATTGGCGTCTTCGACCACAATTCCCATGCCTTTTGCCCGGCGGCCATCCTTCGGCGTACCGAGGACATACACCCCTGGCGCATCCATCGTCGCTACCGCATCGATGCGCGTCTTCCGCCGTGCCTAATTCGAGCACGTCGTCTGTGGACGCGGTACTGGATTGGCATCCAATGCTACAACTTGAAACCGGTGGCCGGGCAGAGCGAGCCGCACACTCTCCGTGGCGCTTGTATTGAGGAAATGGAATAGGATGCGCTGGCCTTCTTTAACCCGAATCGGCTCGCCATAGCCGAGACACTTGCCATTGATCGTAAAGTGCCGGTATCCTACTTCCCAGCCTTGAGGCCCGGTTTCTTTGTTGCTATATGTTGCGGCATCCGGCGTTGCGGACTGCTGTCCTTCGGCCTGCTCCATACGCGTGAGGTACGGGTCCCACTCGTGCGTTGCTAGAAAGACTTTGCTGATCGTAGCCTCGCGATCGTGCTTAGGTCTCGACATAGGCAAATGCAAACTGGCCGGTAAACGCTCCACGGTTGAGGTCCGACATGGACATGTTATGCGTGTCCACATAACGACAGCCCGATGGGAGAGGCGTCAGGCGGTAGCGCAGACGGCCATGCGCCCAGCCTCACGCGGCTGCCTTCCTCTTCCGCGCCATCCACATCGCTAGCGAATATCGAAGCCGCGCCAGTGGACAAATTCGGGCGTGGCCGTATCGTTGAAGAGGTCCCCCGTTGCGGCGACGCCTTCCCGAAAGCGGATCAGCGGCCCGGCGTGCCGTTCCGTTGTATCCAACGGTACGATGATGCGGCCGGTGCGACCTCGACCTGCACTGGCGCAATGCGCAACGAGACGTCCGCCGGGCCCTCTAGGCGGCCGTCATCGCCGTCATTGTTTGCAATTGCGCCGTTTGCAATTGCGCCCTTTGCAATCGCTGCTGCGCCGGTGGCGAGCGGGCCAACGAGGCCCGCCACACGAGACAGAAACTCTCTCCGCGTTTTGTCGGATTGATGCATTGAAAGCGACCCTCCTGCCCGGACGAATAGCTGCGGCGCAGTCGGGTGCGGCACGCCTCCAGCACTGCCAGGCTCCGATGGTTCGAGTGAGCGGCCCTTACTTGTGGATCTGCTGCGCCAGGTAATTGGCCAGGCCTACCTCTTCGATAATGTGGAGCTGGCCTTCGAGATAGTCCACGTGATGATCTTCATCGGCGAGGATCTTGCCGAAGAGCTGCCCGGAGACGTTGTCGCCCGCGTTGGTGGCCGCCTTGACGGCGGCATTGAGGCGCACGACGGCGTCCTGCTCCAGTGCGAGATCGTTTTCCAGTTGTTCCTTCACGTCATTGCATTGCTTGACGGCAGACAGGTCCGACATGTTGGGCGTGTCCTTTAGGAATAGGATCCGCTCCATGAGGGCTTCGGCATGTTGCAACTCCTCCATGGATTCCTTGCGGTTGTATTCCGCAAGGCGGGAATAGCCCCAGTTCTCGCATACCTTCGCGTGTAGCAAATACTGGTAAACCGCGGTTAGTTCCGCCTTCAGGGCCTCGTGGAGAGAGTCCAAAACCTGTTCGGTAAGGTCAATTTGAGGTGACATATATCCGAGCATGCCACATATACTTCAAGTGATCAATAACCGTTAGATAGCAACTTAGGTTAACTGATAGTCGCTTTCATCACAAAGCGCTAGTTGAGTATTCATAGAGCTCTGAAAATAGCCGCGCTCGTCGAGCACATTGGCACAGCGCCTTATGGTATTGCTGGCCGGGCGAGCGACACGTAAATTATTGATATTATACGACTTATCCTTACGATCTAAAGAAAATAAATCCAGTGTTCCGGAGATGCGCATCTATCGCCCCGTAGTCGGGAGTTTCGTTTCGCCGGGCGCAGGGCATGGCCTTCGCGCATTAGTTTCTATCTTAGGTGTCTTCCTAAGTTAAGAGCTTATCGAAAGATACTCAGTCGACTTACTAATAGGAGTGACATGGGTGATACACGGCAATACGCTCGGGCGCCCTTTGCGGCGCCGTGACTGACTCGGTTAGTGTGGGCCGCACTTTGATCGTGCGGATCAAATCCTGCTATCGGACTATCAGGCAGGCGCGGGCGTGCAACATTTGCGGCGTCACGGAAAAGCAAATGCATATGCCCATCGGACATGTTGGGCGTTTCTGCGGACGATGTTGCCCGGCCTGCGGATCGCGCGGAATCTAGTGAGCCAACAAAAACCGCGGCCCAGGGATCTGCTCCAACGGATAGGCAAAGAGGCGGCGTAGCCCAAGCCGTAGCTCAGTATGTGGAACTCCGGTGCGCGATTCCGGGGCGATCACGATAAGCGAAACGGCAATGACTACCGTTAAAACGGCGACAACAATCTCAAAAAAGTGCGCTCTTGAATTATGACCGGCGCGGCCAACCGAAATCAAATCGACATACTACGAGGCGTTCCGTACAGTTGCAACTGACTTGCACAAACCTATTGACTCCGAAGCCCGTTTTTCCGTAAGATAATACGGAAAGCATCGGCGATGAGCTCTTCTCATTCCAATTCTTGCGACTCAGTTGCAACTGGCGGCTGCTCCCGCCGCGCCGCTTTTTGTCCACGATCAGTTGCGACTGAGTCGCAACTGTGGGGCAGGTCATGAAGCCGCATCTCGAACGGCGAAATCTTCTCGACGAACTCGCGTCCAAGGGCATTCGTCTCACTGCACAGCGGCGCGCGCTGGTAGAGACGATTCAGGAAGCGAACCGGCATCTGGATGCCGATTCCTTGCTGGAGCTGGCGCGTATGCGAGAGCCGAAAATCGATCGCGCGACGGTGTATCGAACGATAGAGCTCCTAAAGAAGCTTCGGCTGGTGGATGAACTCGATCTCATGCACCTGGAGGGCGAGAAGCACTATTACGAAGTCAAAACGAAGCGGGACCATATTCACCTGGCCTGTTTTTCCTGTGGCCGGATCGAAGAATTCATCAACCCCATTTTCGAACGGCTGAAGGCGCAAATATCCCAGGAGACCGGGTTCCGGATTCGCGTCGCCCGATTGGAAGTGGGTGGCGCCTGCCGGACCTGCGCCGCCGTTGGCTGTAACTCGAATGAATCGGAGGATGCAGAGTTCAAAGCGAGAACGATTAACGCCCAATAAACAGGTCTTCACGGTTACCTTTTGGCGAAGCTCCGCGAAGACCCGCAATTCGACAACCCGATAGGTTGGCGACCTCCTCATTATAAGGCCGCCAAACCGGAACTCCCGGAAGGCCAAGCACAATCCGCTTGCGTTCACTACTAAGTCAGTGCGGCGCTGTCATATGGCCTTCCCACGCATGTACCACTCTTCCGCACGCGGTAACCCGAAGCTGCGGCTGGTAAGTCCAGGAGAACAACGTAATGAGGATAACGAGCAAGGCGACGAGAAGAAAACAGAAGAGCGGGAAGGCCCTGAATAATTGGCCCATAGCTTACCGATGGATGGCTGTAGGAACTCTTGTCGCCTACTCCGCGGTGGGCACGAAGACATTGAGTGCTGCGCAGGCCCAGGAGCTCCAGCGTCCTCGCCCGTCGAGCGGCACAACCGCTCAGACCCAGGGCACGCTGCCCACCCATCGATTTGACATTCCGGCAGGACCGCTCGACGGAGTCCTGACTGTCTTCGAGCGGACTACCGGATATACGGTGACGCTTGCCAACGAGCGCCTCGGGGCCATTCTCTCAAAGGGCGTATCCGGCATATTCACCGCAGACCAGGCGCTCGAAAAAATCCTGGCGAATACCGGCCTGGCCTACCATTTCACGTCCGCAACCAAGGTCTCGGTGGATTTGAAGAGTGTCGCAACTTCCATTGAAGTGACGGCCAACGTGGATGCCTTGGCCGCCTCCTCACCGAAGTTCGCGCAGGATCCGCTCGAAACGCCACAGACCATAACCGCCGTCGGGAACGCCGTGATGCAACAGCAAGGGATCACGACGCTGCGCGATGCCTTGCGAAATGTGGCCGGCATCAGCCTCGCCGCAGGCGAAGGCGGAGCGCAGGGCGACAATCTCACAATCCGGGGATTCACCGCGCGCAACGATCTGTTTATCGACGGCATGCGCGATTTCGGCAGCTACTATCGCGACCCGTTTAACACGCAGGAGGTTGAAGTGCTGCAAGGTCCCTCTTCGGTTACGTTTGGACGCGGTTCGACGGGCGGCGCTGTCAACCAGGCCAGCAAAACTCCCGGGTTGTCCAAGTCCATTTCGGGCGGCCTGGACCTCGGAACGGATCTCACGCGGCGTGTGACTTTCGATATCGACCAGCCGCTGCCCTCGCTTGGGCACGGCGACGCATTCCGGTTGAATCTGATGGGGGATGAAGGCAACGTTGCCGGCCGCGATGTCGCCGAGAACCGGCGCTTCGGCATCGCGCCCTCGCTTGCACTCGGATTAGGCACGGCGACCCGCTGGACCTTCAGCTACATGCATCAAAACGCCGACGACATTCCGGATTACGGCATTCCCTGGATGTTCAATGGCCCTGCGCCTGTGCCCCGCCACGATTACTACGGATTTCAGAACGGCAATTATCTCCGCACCTACGACGATATCGGCACGGCGAAAGTGGAGCACGATGTGAACAGCCACATCACGTTTCGCGACCAGGTACGCTATGCGAACTATGTGCGCGACGTTCTCATTACCGAACCCCAACTTCCAACCGGCGTGACCCCGGCGACGCCGCTCAGCTCGATCCAGATAACCCGCCATGAGATCGGGGTCAACAGCGTCGAGAGCTATCTGGACGAACAACTGGACATGACCGCGCACGCCCAGACCGGATTCATCCGTCACGACATCGTCGCCGGAATCGAGGGGGGACGCGAAACTTCGGACCCAACCCGGCCGACCTGGACGAACGTCCCGACAACGAGTTTGCTCGAACCCGAGACCCGATCAGAGCCTCTCAGGGACCGAGACGATTACCTCGATTGTTCACACCACTTCCTATACGGCCGCTGCGTACGCGCTCGACACGATGAAGATTGGCAAACACTGGGATCTGACGGGCGGCATCCGCTGGGACCGCTTCGACACGCGCTATTCGCAGACGGTCGCTCCGGCTTCTGCGTTCCGCCGCGTGGACGAAATGCCCAGTTGGAAGGCCGCCGCGGTGTATAAGCCCGTCTCCATGGGCAGCATCTATTTCGATGCAGGCACTTCGTTCAATCCGTCGGCTGAATCGCTTTCGCTCAGCGCCAGCACTGCCAGCCTGCCGCCGGAGAAGAATCGGACTTACGAGTTCGGCACTAAATGGGACTTTCCGCACAGCCGGTTATCTGCTAGCGCAGCCGCGTTCCGAACCGACAAACTGAACGCGCGCGAACCCGACCCGACTAACTCGTTGCTCAATGTTCTGGCCGGCAACCAGCGAGTGAATGGAGTGCAGGTCCAAGTCCGTGCGCACATGAGCAGTCGATGGGACATGCTGGGAGGCTACGCGCACCTCGACGCGCGGGTGGTCAGTTCGAACTACTACCCGGCCTCCGTAGGCGCCCAGCTTGCCAACGTACCGCGCGAATACCTTCAATTTCTGGAGCACGTACCGCTTACCCTGGCATTGGCAAACGGGCGTAGGCGGCAATTTCGTTTCGAGCCGCACCGCCAGTTCAACCGTGCCGCTTGACCCCACGACAGGCCTCGTCAAGCAGGTCCCAGGTTACTGGGTCTTCAGCGCGATGGCAGAGCATCGTTTGATCGAACATCTCGACTTTCAAGTGAACATCACACAATATTGCGAACCGCTATTACTACGATGAACTTCATCCCGCCCACATCGTGCTCGGGCCGGGGCGCTCGGCGCTTGCCGGATTGAAGTTCAAGTTCTGAACGAAAGACATCCGATCTATGTTATTGCCAATACCAGACCTCTTGACGGGCGCGGAGATTCTCCGCGCCCGTCAACTTCTCGATCAAGCCGATTGGGTGGACGGCCGCGTCACGGCGGGACATCAATCGTCGCGCGCGAAAGACAACATGCAATTGCCCGAAGGATCAGCCGCCGCCCGCGAACTGGGCGCGATGGTTCTTTCCGCACTCGAGCAGAATGCGCTCTTCATTTCGGCGGCGCTTCCGGCAAGAGTTTTTCCGCCGCTTTTCAACCGCTACGCATGGCGGTCAATCGTTCGGAACGCATGTGGACAATGCCATCCGCACGGTTACGGGGACGGCCCACAGAATTCGGACCGACCTTTCGGCCACGCTGTTCCTGGCGGCCCCGGATGAGTACGATGGCGGCGAATTGGTGGTGGAGGATACCTACGGAACGCACAACGTCAAGCTGCCCGCCGGCCACCTGATCCTCTATCCAGCCACCAGTCTCCATCATGTACGGCCCGTCACGCGCGGGGCGCGTCTCGCCTCGTTCTTCTGGATTCAAAGCATGGTGCGCGACGATGGTCAACGCACGCTTACTGTTCGATCTGGACGTCGCCATTCAACGTCTCAATGGCGAGGGTCCGGGTCATCCTGTAGCGGTGCAGTTGACTGGTGTCTATCACAACCTTCTTCGGCAGTGGGCGGAGGTCTGAAGGGCCGCCGGCAAAGCGCAGTTCGTCAATTGACGATGCCGAGGCGTTTGCCCGTGAGCGCGAAAATTTCAAGCGCGCGATCCAGCTCTTCGCGCGTATGCGTAGCGGTGACGATGGTCCGCACGCGGGCTTTCCCTTTGGCGACGGTGGGGAATCCGATGCCGGTGGCGAACACGCCTTCGTCGAACAGCGCGCGGGAAAATTCATGCGCCAGTTTGGCTTCGCCGACCATCACCGGAGTGATGGGCGTTTCGCTGATGCCCGTGTTGAAGCCGGCGGCGGCGAGACCTTTCTTGAAGTAGCGCGTGTTGTCCCAGAGATTCTGGATGCGCTCGGGCTCCTGCTCCAGCACGTCGAATGCGGCCAGACAGGCGGCGGCGACGGCGGGCGGATGCGAAGTCGAGAAAAGGAACGGGCGCGCGCGATGGTAGAGAAACTCGATGAGATCGCGGCTGCCGCAGACATAGCCGCCGAGCACGCCGATGGCTTTCGAGAGCGTCCCCACCTGGACGTGAACCCGGCCATGCAGGCCGAAATGGTCGATGGTCCCGCGGCCTTCGCGGCCCAGCACGCCGGAGGAATGCGCGTCGTCGACCATCATGATGGCGCCGTGGCGCTCGGCGAGCTTCAACGAGACCGGGCAGCGGGCCGATGTCGCCATCCATGGAGAAGACGCCGTCGGAGATCAGCAGCTTGCGGCCGGCGACGCCGTCGAGTTCGGCGAGGATCTTTTCGGCGGCGGCGAAGTCTTTGTGCGGGAAGACGTGGATCTTGGCGCGCGAGAGGCGGCAGCCATCGATGATGCTGGCGTGATTCAGTTCGTCGGAGACGATGTGATCTTCGGGTCCGAGAATCGCCGAGACGGTTCCGGCATTGGCGGCGAATCCGGATTGAAACACGACGCAGGCTTCGACGTTCTTGAACGCGGCGATGCGTTCCTCGAGCTGCATGTGCAGCGTCATGGTGCCGGAAATGGTGCGCACCGCGCCCGAGCCCGCGCCGTACTTCCTGACGGCCTCGATGGCGGCTTCGCAGAGTTTGGGATGCGTGGTGAGGCCGAGGTAGTTGTTGGAAGCGAGGTTGATGACCTGCTTGCCGTCGAAGCGCGATTGGTGGGCGCTTTCCGATTCGAGGATGCGGAGGCGCTGGTAGACGCCTTCGGCTTTCCATTGGTCAAGTTGGTCGTGCAGGTAGGAGAGAGGATTCATGTTAGAAGCCAGCCCGCGGCGGGCTATATTCTCACCTTTCTTGCGGATCTTGATATCCAGCCGCTTGATCTTCTGATTCAGCGTGGAGAGCGGCACGCGCAGGCTTTCGGCGGCTTCGGTCTGGCTCCAGTTGGACTGCTCCAGGCGCTTCCATGATCACGCGGCGCTCGAAATCGTTGACGATCTCGAAGAGCGACGCGTCCGCCGGCAGCGGCGCGCCGTCGCCGCGGTGCAGACGGATGCCGTTGGCCTGCAGCAGCGCTCGGGCAGCACGTCCAGCGGGACCGCGGGCTCGGCCGCCAGCACCACCGCGCGCTCCACCACGTTCTCCAGTTCGCGGACGTTGCCCGGCCAGTTGTGCTCCATCAGCACCTGCATGGCTTCGGGCTGGAAGTGCAGTACCGAGCGGCCGGCGGTATCGAGAAACTTGCTCGTTCTCCCGGCAATAGTAGGTGAAGAAGTGCTCCACCAGCAGCGGAATGTCTTCCTTGCGCTCGCGCAGCGGCGGCAGAGCGATGTTGATCACGTTCAGCCGGTAGTAGAGATCCTCGCGGAACTTGCCCTCTTTCACCAGCTTGCGCAGGTCGGCATTGGTCGCGGCCAGGATGCGCACGTCCACCTTGATGGGATCGGTGGAGCCGAGCGGCGTGAACTCCTTCTCCTGAATCACGCGCAGCAGCTTGATCTGCGTTTCCGGGCCGATGGTGCCGATTTCGTCGAAGAAGATGGTGCCGCTGGTCGGCGACTTCGAAGTATCCCTTCTTGGTCTGGATGGCGCTGGTGAACGCGCCCTTCACGTGGCCGAAGAGGGTGGATTCCAGCAGCTCGGGCGGCAGCGAGCCGCTGTTCACCGCGACGAAGACATGGTCGGCGCGCGGCGAATTGGCGTGGATGGCCTTGGCGACCAGCTCCTTGCCGGTGCCGGTTTCGCCGGTGATCAGGATGGTCGAGCGGCTGGAGCGCCACCTGGCCGACCAGATCGAGCATGCGCACCATGCGCTCGCTCTTGCCGATGATGTTGGGGAAGCTGTAGCGCTGCTTGAGCGCGCGCTTGAGCTGGGTGTTCTCGTCTTCGAGGCGCCGGCGCGGCGATCACGCGGTCGATCTCGATGCAGCAGCTTCTCGTTGTCCCAGGGCTTCGAGAAATAATCGTTGGCGCCCAGCTTCAGCGCCTGCACCGCGGCCTCCACCGACCCGTAGGCCGTGATCATGAAGACGGGCGTCTCGCGGTCGCGCTCGCGGCATCTCCGCAGCACCTCCATGCCGGATCGGTCCGGCATCATGAGGTCGAGCAGCACCAGGTCGTAGCCGCGGCTTCCAGTCGCTGCAGGCCTTCGGTGCCGTTCTGGGCGAGATCGACCGAGTAGCCTTCGCATGGTGAGCAGCAGTTCCAGGCCTTCGCGGATATCGATCTCGTCGTCGATCACCAGGACGCGGCCTTTGCCGTGGCGGCGGATTGCGGTCATGTCATGGCGAGCGTTCACTTCAGGCGACGTTCACCGGCTTCCGTGCAGCGGCCCGCAACGGAAAATCGAGATGGAAGCGCGCGCCGCCGCCCGGCCGGTTGGAAACTTCGATCGAGCCGCCATGCTCTTGAATGATACCGTAGGTCACCGAAAGCCCGAGGCCGGTGCCTTTGCGCGCGCGCCTTGGTGGTGAAGAACGGATCGTAGATGCGGTGCAGTGCTCGGGCGCGATGCCGTGGCCGGTATCGGCCACTTCCACCTGGACGCGCCGTGCCCTCGCGCCAGGTGCGCACTTCGAGCGTGCCGCCGGCTGCCATGGCGTCGCGGGCGTTGAGGAACAGATTCAGGAAGACCTGCTGCAGTTTGCCGGCGTTGCCGTGAATCGGCGGCAGCGTCGGCATCGAGATCGGTCTTGACTGCGATGCCGGCCTTCTTGCAACTGATGCTCGAGCAGCGAGAGCGTCTCCTGGATCACGCGGTTCAGATTGACCTCGCCGAACGACGTGGTGGAAGTGCGCGAGAAATTCAGCAGCGAATTGACGATCTCGCTCGCGCGGAAGGTCTGCTTGGCGATCTTATCCAGCATGCTGCGATTTCTGCTCGATCCTCCGGCCACCTGCTTGGCCAGCATCTGCGCGTAGGTGGAGATCACCGCCAGCGGCGTGTTGACTTCGTGCGCCACGCCGGCGGCCAGCAGGCCGATGCTGCTCAGCTTGTCGGCCTGCACCAGGCGCTGTTCCAGTTCGGCGCGGTCGGTGACGTCGTCGAAGATGATCAGGCGGCCGATCTGCTCCTGGTCTTTCGAAACCAGCGGCGCGATGGCGATATTCAGCGTGGCCTCGCGGAAGCGGGCGTGCGAGTGGCTGCCGTTGCCGTTGCCGTTGCCGTGGCCGTTGCCGTTGGCCGCCGTCGACGCTGCGCGCGGCCGCGGCTTGCAGCACGAACTTGTAGATGTGATGGATGCCGGTTTCGCCGCGCACGCGCTCGAACTGCTCGGCACAGTTCGGCCGGGAAACAGCTCGCGAGAGCGTGCGGCCCAGGGCCTGGTCGCGGGGGATGCCGCTGAGCTGTTCGATCTGCGAGTTCCAGCTCTCCACGCGGTCGTCCAGATCGGCCGCCAGGATGCCGACGTTGATCGATTCGACGATGTTCTCGCTGAATTCCTTGAGCCGCTCGTACTCTTCCACCTTGCGCTGCAGCGAGCGGTAGAGGCGTGGCGTTCTCGATGGCGATGCCGACGTAGCCGGCGAGCGTGAGCAGCAGTTCCACGTCCACGCTCGAAAGATAATCGCCGTCGACGGTGCGGCTGACGCCGATGATAAGCGATGCGTGCGGCCGCGCACCATGCAGGGCAGGTAGTAGGTGAGATCCAGATCGGCGATGGTGCGGCGCACCGAGGCCGGCCAGGAGCGCGAAACGGCATCCAGCTGATGGCGCGTGCGCTCGAAGAACAGATACGGCTGTCGGGCAGCTTCCAGTCGAGGAAGCTCAAGATCCAGCTGGTCGGGCTGCGTGGCGGCCAGCCGCGGATTGGCGCCCATGGCCTTCTTCAGGCGGAAGCGCGGCTCCGGCTCGCTCCGGTCCTCCTCCGCGAGGAAAAATGCCAGGTGCTGGATGGAGAGCGTCTGCAGCAGCCGGTCGCCCACCGAGGCCAGCATGGTGTCCAGATCCGTCTCCGAGCTCAGTTCGCGCGCGAATTCCACCAGGGTGCGGCGGTAATCGTAGCGGTCGCTGTAGAAGTACGGTCGAGCCGTTCCTGAATCCAGTTGCGGATGGGCTGGAAGAGAAACGCCGCGATCAGCATGACGGTCATGAGGCCGGTGTTGCCGAGGTCCTTGAAGTTCTTCTGCACCAGGCTGCCCAGCGAGAAGACGATGCCGTAAAAGCCGGCGAGCACGCACAGCGTGGCCAGCGTGTAGGCGTAGCCGCGGCGGAACAGGATATCCACGTCCATCAGGCGGTAGCGCACGATGGCGTAGGCCAGGGTCAGCGGAATCAGCACCAGCGAGAAGACCGACGAGCTTCATGATAGTCGTTCGGGAATGGCGCCCAGCGCGTACGGCAGCGACGTAGAACAGCGCGAACGGCAGCATGCCGCAGATCACGCCGTTGCGCAGCCACTTGAGCTGCTGGCGGACGATCGGATCCTCGGCCTTGCGGTACCCGACGGTGAGTGCGACGCCGCCGAGCGAGGTAGGGCGCGATACCGCAACCAGCCAGATGCGGTCGAGCATCCAACTCATTTCCTGGAGCGGGATGGCGGTGCGGACGGCCCCCATCGAAAAGGCGAC
>CAVXPE010000001.1:0-181483 GCA_963763545.1 Bryobacterales bacterium | reverse complement strand
CGCAATCCCTAATCGACCCTGACCGGCTGCCTACTTCGGTTCGCGAACTGGCTCCGCAACCCGGCGACCAACATTGCGATGTGAGGTGACTCCGCTGAAGCCGAGCCTCGATTTCAACTTCCGCTTTCAAACCGGTTATTCGATTGGGGTGCCGATGGCGCAGTATTTCGGGCCGGGACACGGATGGGTGATCGTTACTCGAGTCACGCCGCAGAACGGGACGCCAGTCTGGCTGGCAGCACGCGTGCGGCTTCCTGATGTCCCGCTAACGACGGTTGTCACTGACACATTCGGCGGCTTCCTGGTGGGCGCAGGGCGATACCAAGTGGACTGGGCGCTGTTCGATGACGAAGGCCGCGTCTGCCGGAAGCAATGGAAAATCGAGGCCAAGCTGAGCTTTGGCGAACGCCACGTGGCCCCGTTAATCCCGCCGCGCACCGTCGCCGATTTCGGCGGTACAGGGCTTCCTCCGGAGCCTGCGCCAGCGTCCGATGCGCCTCCGTTCCGGCTTACCATTCTGTTGCACGCGGCGCCGGCCAGCCCGCGGCGGTTCCATCTGCGCGTCTACGACCGGATCCTGCTTCTCTCCACCCTCTCCGCCTTGTTGGAGCGCGCGCAGCCGACGTCGGTGCGGCTGGCGGTTTTCAATTTCGATAAGCAGCGCGTGATTTACGGCAGCGACGATTTTACGCTGAAATCCATGGGCGAGGTCGCCCAAGCGCTCAACCGGCTGGAACTCGAGACGATCGACGTTAAGACATTGCAGAACCGGAGCGGCGCGGTGGACTTATTGACATCGCTGATCGGTAAAGAAACCGCGTCTACTAGACCATCGGATGCCGTGGTTTTCCTCGGTCCTGCAGCGCGTTACATCGACAAGCTACCCGCTTCGGCGATCGAGGAGGCGCCTGGAGGAATGCGGTTTTATTACTTTCAATACCGCACCTTCGCGGGGCGGCCGCAGCCTGCCATTCCTGATATGATTTCGAGCGCGCTATCCAGCATGAAAGGGCGCGTGTTTCAGATCTATTCGCCCGGCCAGTTCGCGGATGCAATTCGGGAACTGGAAAGGCTACGCCGGCGATGAACGCCGAATCAAGCGCCCTTCGGATAACAGCCGAGGACGCGCAGGAAATCGGCAATTTCACGCAGATGGTTTAGCGCATTGATCGCCGCTGGCTCGTCAGTTCGCCCGAGAAAATCCACATAGAAAAGATATTCCCAGGGCTTCCCGCGCAAAGGCCGCGACTCGATTTTCGTTAAATTCAGATCGCGCAGCGCAAAGGCGCTCAATGCCCGGAACAAAGCCCCGGGAATGTTGCGGGTGCTGAAGACCAGCGAGGTCTTCCACTGGGCTTTGGCAGGCGCCTTCGTGGGATTGAGGCGGGCATGCCGAGGCGTACGCAATAAGAAAAACCGCGTGAAATTCTGGCGGTCGCTTTCAATTGAACGTCGTAAGATTCGCGCTCCATAAATCTCCGCGGCCACTTCGGAAGCGATTGCCGCGGCGTCCGTAAGTCCTTTATCCATCACCATTTTGGCGCTTCCAGCCGTGTCGTAAAAGGGAATACGCTCGATTTGCGGATTTCTGGCAAAGAAATCCAGACATTGATTGAGCGCTACCGGATGAGAAAATACACGTTTTATTTTAGAAAAGCCTACGCCTTTTGGAGCCATCAAATTGTGCACGATCCGGACGCTGGTTTCTCCAACGATGGGAAATTCGAAATTGAGCAGGTGATCGTAATTCTCATGTACCGAACCTGCCAAGGTGTTCTCGATCGGCACTGCGGCGCCGCCCGCGCGTCCCTGTTCCAGAGCCCCAAAGACATCTTCAAAGCGCGCACACGGAAGCACTTCGATCTCCGGTCCCACCAGTCTGCGCGCAGCCTCCTCGCTGAAAGCGCCGCGCTCGCCTTGGAAGGCAATCGGCAACCTTTTCATGGGCGCGGACCTTGCCAGCGACGTACGCGGTCGTCGGCCAATCCCAATAAATCGAGCACGCGATCCACGCTGTGATCGACAATTTCCATTACGGTCTGCGGATTATTATAAAAGCCGGGAATTGGCGGCGCGATAATTGCACCCATTTCCGCCAACGCCGTCATATTTCTCAGATGCCCGAGATGGAACGGGCTCTCCCGAACCATGAGAATCAGCTTGCGTCGCTCCTTGAGGGTGACGTCGGCCGCGCGGACCAGCAGGTTGGAACTGATCCCATTGGCGATAGCCGACATGGTATGAATCGAGCAAGGTGCGATCACCATGGCGTCGACAGGATAAGAACCGCTGGCCAGGCGGGAGGCGATTTCTTCCTCAGCGTAGGAAAAGTCCGCCAGCTTTTTGGCGTCGGCGGCGAGTTTCCCTGTTTCCAGGTATAAGGTCTTCTCTCCGGCTCGGCTCAAGATCAGATGGAGTTCCACGTTCGGCCGTCCATGCAGCCGTTCCAGCAGTCGCAACCCGTAGATGGCTCCGCTGGCGCCCGAGATTCCAATGATGACTTTCACGCCAAAAATTCGTCCCGCCCGGGCAATGTTCCGTTCTCGGAACAAAACCGAGCGCTTTTCCTTGCTCTCCCGACTTTCGCGGGCTATAATTTCGAGGCGTTCGTACTGCCGAGGATAGACATGGACCGTCCTGGCGAAAAGCTGAAGCGAGTCCGCGAAAAGCTGAATCTGACCTTTCGCGATGTCGAACAGGCCAGCCGCCAGATCGCGGCGCGCCGCGGCAGCGATGAGTTCATTATTGCCCTAAGCCGTCTGGCGGATATCGAAAACAAGGGCACGGCGCCCAGCATCTTTCGCATCTATACTCTCTGCGCCATCTACCGTCTCGATTACGAAGCGGTCTTGAGGTGGTATGGCGTGCCGCGGGACGAGTTGGAATCCGAATCCCTACAAGTCCGGTTGCGTGAGACCCATGTCACCCAATTTTCTGAAAACACGCAGATTACCGGACCGCAGCCAGCCGACCTAGAAATCGATCCAAATAAGACGAGCTTCCTGAGCCAGGTGATCCGCCGCTGGGGAAAATTACCGCTGAATTGCCTAAACGGTCTCGATTTGCGCCGGTATCGCTACGGATTTATTGGTTTAGAGGATTGGTCGATGTATCCCATCCTCCAGCCGGGTGCGTTGGTGGCCATCGACGAAAATCGCCGAAAGATTGCATCGGGTGGATGGTCGAATGAAATAGACCGGCCCATTTATTTTCTAGAACATCGCAACGGGTATACATGCGGATGGTGTTCTCTTCTGGAGGGCCGCCTACTCGTTCTGCCGCATCCAGCCTCGCATAAGGAGCCCCAGATCTTTGAACTGCAAACGGGGATCGATGTGATCGGCCAAGTGGTCGCAGTGGCAATGCCTCTCGACGCCCGATTGGGTAGGGCATTACCGCGCGATATAAAGAGCTTGATTTAGGGTTTCTACCTATTCCGCTATCCTTCGCCGCCTTTGCGACTCAAGCCACCAATAGGGTAAGTCATTTACCACCAAAGGGATATAAGGATAATACGAAACCAAATTCGTTAGTACTTTAGTACCTTTTCTAACGTTCCACTTTTAGAAAATTCTTAAGTCGAACACCCTAAACGGGCAGCGTGCGCCTAGTATAGTATCCAGTTTGCTGCTTATTGTTTGTAGAAAAGGACCTTCGAAAACTATGAAAAAGATCGTGCTTTTGGCTTTGCTTGCTCTTTCGTTTATGTCAACCGCAGCGCTGGCTGACAATCCGATTCCGGATTGCAGCAATGGCGGATGCAACTGGGTACGGTGAAATCCGTGTAATTGTAGGAAATATCAGGCGGCGCTCGGTGTTACAATTGGCTTGTTGATAGTTTTGAATGCCGAGCGCCAATTTAAGTAATATTCTTCAATTCATTTCGCTCATTGGGGCGGCTTTCCTTGCCGTCAGGCTGTTCACAACAGGCCTCTGGCGTCACTATCCCATTTTCTTTTGGTATTTTGTTTTTCGCATCCCTAACACGCTTTGGCCTCTTGTAGTCAAGAACGGCGCCAGGCCAGGCGACTACCTCTACGAAGACCTCTGGATTATCACGGAGCCGATTTCCTGGGCGTTTCACGTGCTTGTGGTGGTGGAGCTTTGCCGGCTGGTTCTGAACCACCATCGCGGAATTTATTCGCTGCTGAGATGGGCGATGTATGGCTCCGTGGCGATCGCAATCAGCATTTCAATTGTCAGCCTGTTGCCAAAGATCAAACCTCGCATGAGCTTCGACACGCGGCTGCTGGGGTTCTGGATGGCAACCTCGCGCGGTATAGACTTCGCCATAGCCCTATTTCTACTACTGATCCTATTTTTTCTAAGCCGATATCCGGTGCGTCTCAGCCGCAATATTCTGGTGCACTCCGCGCTGTATACGATATTCTTTTTTGGCGGCGCCCTCACAACGTTCCTGCACACTTTATTTGGCACTTCGGCCGCTCGAACCACCAACATTCTTCTGGAGCTGCTTTCCGCCGCCTGCATTTTCGCCTGGGTGATCTTCCTCACTCCCAAAGGTGAGGAGATCCAGTCTTCGTTCCTGAGCCTGAACTCTCGCCACGAGCAACATGCGCTCCATCAGTTGGATACTCTTAACGCTGCTCTGTTAAAGGTTTCTGGGAAATAGGTAATTATCCTTGCATAATATAAGGCGAATATTGGTTGTTGGGCGATTGCTTTTGATGTGAATAGTTTGTATTATCGGTTTGGAAGAAAAGCTACCTGATGAATTTGCTGATTGGATTGTCCATACTACTGGCGTTCGGCGTAGCCAGCGTTCTCGCTTATCTTGTGAGGAAAGTCGCGTTCGGCGGAGAACTACCCGTTACTTCCGAATGGATCGAGGATCTTTCGCTCGATCGTTACCGGCCCATGCTTCGCATGTTGGATGGCGACGATATCGAGTTCTTGCGTTCGCAGCCAGGATTCACGCCTAACATGGCGACAAAGTTGCGCGCCCAGCGAACGCAGATCTTTCGCGGCTATCTGAAGAGTCTTGAAGGCGATTTTGCACGCGTCTGTTCGGCCATCAAGCTGATCATGGTGCATGGCAAGAATGATCGGCCCGAGCTCGCGGAAACTCTCATCCGGCAGCAGGTCACCTTCGCGTGCTCGATGTTAGGCGTACGCCTGCGGCTTCAGCTTTATAGCTGGGGCGTCTGCGGAGTGGACGTAACACGGTTGGTGAAGCTCTTCGATTCAATGAGGCTGGAACTGCGCTCTATGGTTCCGGCGACGTCGAGCATGGCTGCCTAGGATCGTTATTGACAGCGGTGCGCAAGCGGTTGGCGCGTTAGGACGATCAAAGACTCTTCAGCAACTCCTTTGCCTCTTTGAATTCGGGAAACTGCTTTTCCGCCGCCTTGAACTCTTTGGTGTGCACGCAGCGGCGCGCTTTGCTGTGATCCACCGGAAAACGCAAGTGCAGCATCTCATGAAACATGACGTATTCGAGCGCCAGTAGCGGCGTTCGCAGCCGGTCGAAAATGCGGCTGA
The DNA here is from genome assembly GCA_963763545.1 of Bryobacterales bacterium. GTDB lineage: Bacteria > Acidobacteriota > Terriglobia > Bryobacterales > Bryobacteraceae > PALSA-243. The sequence continues at coordinate 175,981 of CAVXPE010000001.1, read as the reverse complement.
TCACGATGGCGTTATGTGACGGATCGAAGTGACCCAGTTGATGGCGCGACGCGTTCCGGCTCCAACCCAACTGCGGCCGCCCAAGCAGCCCGTCGAAAAAACGCGCATTCAAGCGCTCAAAGATTTCTTCCAGGTTATGCAACTCCCCTTGAGGCCCCGAGATAAACTTGCGTCCCCGGACCTGTCGCACGAGTTGCACCTGCCGCCGCATGTCCTTTCGGTTCAGATACAGCCGGTAGCGGTGCGCGTACAGCCGGGGGATACCCTTGCGGTAGAGTTTCCCGAGCAGGATGAAAGCCAATGCTTCCATTACCGGAGCGGGCGCCGATTCGAGCAGATCGGAGATACGCACGCGCAGCTTGCCGTTTTCCAGGCGAATGAAGCTATCGGGATTGGCGAAACGGCAAAACTCGACGGCGATCTCCGGCGCCGACGTGCGCGGTTTCAGCTCGCGAAAGACCCGTCCATAAATCTCCATCGGCGATTCAAAAAACAGGGAACTTTGCAGACTTTCAGAGGGCTGGGCGGGACCCGAATCGAACATTACACTTAGTTTAAACAAGAAGCTGGTAAGCCAGGTAAAAAGAATGGCGAATCGAGCGCAACCGGCGCGGCATCTGGTAAGCTGATCCTCGCATGCACTGTAGTTGCGTCCGCCAAACCGAACTGCCAGGTCTGTCCAAGCTTATGGCGGATGTCCTATATCACCCCGACCGCACTGCGCCCTTTTATCGACACCCCCTCCGCGACCTGACTGCGTTCCAAGCCGCGGCTGCAGAAATCGATTTTCCCGCTGACCGCCGTTCGGCTTTGATCGAAGCTCTTCGCGTGCAGAACCCGCCGAGCGCCACCCTCGACCGCCTCGCCCAACCTGGCACGGTGGCGGTCATGACCGGTCAGCAGGTCGGCCTATTCTCCGGACCTTCTTACACCATTTACAAGGCTCTCCACGCCATTCGTCTCGCGGAGTGGCTGAGCGAGGGCGGGATTCCCGCAGTCCCGGTCTTCTGGCTAGCAACAGAAGATCACGATTTCGCCGAAGTGAACCACACGTGGGTTTTTGGCGCGGATCACCGGCCCATCAAGCTCGAGATGCCTCGGGCCGCGAACTCACAACTGGCTGGCGGCCCGGTGGGCGAGGCGCCCCTCACCGATCCTCCTGTCACGCGTTTGCGGGACGCCATGCGAGGTTTTTCATTCGCCGATGAGGTGGCAGCGCTGGCCGAGCGGGCCTATAGCCCCGGCGAAACCATGGGATCCGCGTTCGGAAAGTTGTTGCGTGAATTGTTGGGCCGCTTCGAAATGCCGGTGGTCGACCCCATGCTTCCCGCGTTCCGGAGGCTGGCCGCTCCCACGCTTCGCGCCGCCGTGGAGGCTGCTCCCGAGTTGACCGCGCGTATCCTGGAACGCAACCGCGCCCTGAGCGCGGCGGGTTACCACGATCAAGTCCATATCGAGGACCATACTTCGATCGTGTTCCTGCTCGAAAACGGAAAGCGCCTCACGTTGCGCCGCAACGGCGCTGATTTCGGATTGAACGGCCGGCGCTTTACCGCTTCGGAGTTGGCCGCGCGCGCTGAAGAGCTTTCGCCCAACGCCCTCCTGCGCCCGGTGGTGCAGGACGCCATGCTGCCCACCATCGCCTACATCGGGGGCCCCGCCGAAACCGCCTATCTTGCGCAATCGGCCGCCATCTACGATGTACTGCTCGGCCGTATGCCAGTCGCCGTTCCGCGCACGGGATTCACTATTCTAGATTCGCGCAGCGCAAAACAGCTCGACCGCTACCATCTCTCACTGCCCGATTTTTTCCACGGCGAAGATGCCCTCCGCGAACGCATCGCGTCGCGTCTGATTCCTACGCCGCTATCCGGCGCCGTCACAGACGCTACGCATACCGTGGAACGCGCCATCTCCCGCTTGCGCGGCGAGCTTGAACGCTTCGATCCTACCCTCGCCAAAGCTCTCGGCCATAGTGAGCGCAAGATCCGTCACCAGATCTCGCGCATCGCCGGCAAAGTGGGCCGCGAATCCATGCGGCGCGACGCCCAGGCTGCGCGCGACGCCTCTTCACTTTACGGCCTGATTTATCCCGAGCGTCACCTTCAGGAGCGGCTCTACTCTATACTTCCCTTCCTGGCTAAACACGGACCCGATCTTATCGATGACATCTACCACTCAATCCAGCTCGATTGTCCCGATCACCGCCTGATGGTTGTCTAAGCCGCCATGAACCCCGAACAGGCGCGGATTGAGGAATCCCGTTTGCGCCAAGCGCACTGGAACCGCTGGGGACCTTATCTCGCCGAACGAGCCTGGGGCACGGTGCGCGAAGATTACTCAGCGCGATGGGGACGCTTGGAATTACTTTCCGTTCGAGCACGCCGCCCTCCGCGCCTACCGCTGGAACGAAGACGGCCTCGCCGGCATCAGCGACCGCCACCAGCGCATCTGCTTCGCTCTCCCTCTCTGGAATACCCGCGACCCCATCCTCAAGGAGCGCCTCTTCGGTCTCAGCGGCAACCAGGGCAACCACGGCGAAGATGTCAAGGAGCAGTATTTCTATCTCGACAACACCCCAACGCACTCCTACATGAAGTGCCTGTACAAATATCCGCAGGCAGCATTTCCCTATCAGGCGCTGATCGACGAGAACCGCGCGCCGCACCCGGCAGGACCCCGAATTCGAATTGCTCGATACCGGCGCCTTCGCGGAAAATCGCTATTTCGATGTCTTCGTGGAGTACGCCAAGGCAACGCCCGACGACATCCTCATCCGCATCACCGTCTGGAATCGCGGGCCTGAGACCGCCGCCGCTTCACGTGCTTCCCACTGTGTGGTTCCGCAACCGCTGGTCGTGGGGCTATCACACGGACCGCCCTCTCCTCCGCCAAACGATACCTGGCACGGTCGAGCTTGACGAGCCCTACTACGGCAAACGCTACTTCCACGCGCGCGACCAGTGCGACTTGCTTTTCACTGAAAACGAAAGCGACCGCAGCGTCCTCTGGCAGACGGAGAACACATCGCACTACACGAAATCGTGTATTGGGAGCTATATCGTGCGCGGCGACCGCTCGGCCGTGAATCCCGAAAAGCGCGGCACCAAGGCCTCCGCTCATTATGCCGTTTCGCTCGAGCCCGGCGCATCCGCCGTCTTCGATTGCCGCCTCACCGATGCGCGACTAATAGATCCATTTGGGCCCGATTTCGACGCGACCATCGCCCTTCGAGCTCGCGAGGCAGATGAATTTTACTCTACCGTCGACGCCGCCCGAGCTATCCGAAGACGCCCGCGCCGTGATGCGCCAAGCCTTCGCCGGGTCTGCTTTGGTCGAAGCAGTATTACCACTACGTCGTGCGCGATTGGCTCACGGGCGATCCGACTCCTCCGCCTCCGCCGGCGTCTCGCCTCCTCGGCCGCAACCACGAGTGGATCCATCTGTTCAACGCCGACGTCATTTCGATGCCCGATAAGTGGGAGTACCCGTGGTATGCAGCATGGGACCTGGCGTTCCACTGTCTGCCGCTCGCCCTCATCGATTCCGAGTTCGCCAAGGAGCAACTCCTTCTGATGATGCGCGAATGGTACATGCACCCCAACGGGCAGATACCGGCGTATGAGTGGAATTTCAGCGACGTCAACCCGCCCGTACATGCCTGGGCCGCTTGGCGCGTGTATAAGATCGAGGCCAAGCGCTCCGGGAATCCCGACCGCAAGTTTCTCGTCCGCATCTTTCACAAGATGCTCCTGAACTTCACCTGGTGGGTCAACCGCAAGGACGCGGAGGGTAAGAACGTCTTCCAGGGCGGCTTCCTGGGCCTCGACAACATCGGCGTGTTCAACCGCAGCGAACCGCTGCCCGGCGGCGGCTTTGTGGAGCAGGCCGATGGCACGGGCTGGATGGCGATGTATAGCCTCAACCTGATGGCGATCGCCCTTGAACTCGCGTGCGAAGACGAGGCCTACGAAGACGTTGCCAGCAAGTTCTGGGAGCACTTCCTTTATATCGCCAACGCGATCAACCACCTGGGCGCCGGCCACGCCGGCATGTGGGACGAAGCCGACGGCTTCTATTACGACGTGCTGCATCTGCCCGATGGCCGTCACTCCCCGCTCAAGGTACGTTCCATGGTGGGGTTGATTCCGCTCTTCGCAGTGGAGACCCTCGAACCGCGCGTGATGGAGCGCATGCCCGGCTTTACGCGCCGCATGCGGTGGTTCATCGAGAACCGGCCCGATCTTACCCACAACGTCGCATCCATGATCGACCCCGGGAAAGGCGAGCGGCGTCTGCTCTCAATCGCCGATCCCAATCAGTTGCGCCGCATTCTCGCGCGGATGCTGGACGAAGAGGAGTTCCTCTCGCCCTATGGCATCCGCAGTCTGTCGCGTGCGCATCGCGACCATCCGTATGTCTTCGATGGCGACGGCGCCTCGTACACCGTGAACTACGAGCCCGGCGAATCGCAAACGAGACTCTTCGGGGGGAACTCCAACTGGCGCGGCCCGGTTTGGTTCCCGCTGAATTATTTACTCATCGAATCGCTGCAGAAGTTTCACCACTATCTGGGCGAAGACTACAAGGTGGAATGCCCCACGCGGTCGGGACAGATGATGACGCTATGGCAGGTGGCCGCCGAAATCTCGCGCCGCCTCGCGCGCCTTTTCCTGAAGGATGAAACCGGGCAGCGGCCTTCGAACGGAGGAATCGACCTCTTCCGCGACGACCCTTACTGGCGTGATCTGGTCCTGTTCCATGAATACTTTCATGGGGACACCGGTCAAGGGTTAGGCGCGAGCCATCAGACGGGATGGACGGGTCTGGTCGCGAAGCTATTGCAACAGAGCGGTGAGTAGAGGGGAATCTATTCGCGCCTACGCCCAACGCCGTTTGCGAGCAAACAGAATGGCGAGCAACCCGAAGGCCGCCGCTGCGAAATAGCCGGGTTCCGGCACAGCGTTCACAACTACGTCATCCAGGAACAAATAATCCGGATCATCCCGAAAGCCGAACGTAAGGACCGTCGATGGCGATGTGGCGACTTCAGTAAACGAATACTGTGCGTATGACGATGTGCCTGGAAGGTCGGTCGCGGAGAAAACCGGCGTGGCCCCCCAAGTAACCCTGAAATCGTTCGGAACGGTTCCGCTGAAATCTCCCACTTCCAAATACCAGGAAACGTCATATGCCTGGCCCGGTACCGTAACAAGTGTTTGGCTCAGGAAACCATCACTTCCCATAGGACCAAGCGCGGCAAAATTGGCGCCGCTATTCGCCACGACGACGTTATCCATGGGACCACCGGTCGAGGTTGTGTTGACAGTGTTGCCGCTGAGCGTCCAATCTGTGAGGCCGAGTTCAAACCCGCAGTTGGCAAGAATATTCCCGGCGACTGCGTCGCATATGCTGGGCGGATCAGGAAGGATCGACTTGGGCGGCAGGCCCTTCGCATTGGCGAATGTGGCGGCGAACACGGAAGCAGCTAGAGCGACAACGAACCGGAATTTTGACATGGGATGCGCTAGAGCCTTTCTTGGCTCCTATGGATTTTCGCCCGCCGGACCGTGCAAAGTCAACATTCTTTTGGTTATTGCCGATGGAGAGCGGATCTAATTGGTACTAGTATCTCTACTTACCAACGCGTTTCCGATCCCAGTGTGACTTCAAACCCGATATCATCGATTAGTAATGGACACTTTCACGCCAGCGGAACGCAGCGCGGTGATGAAGCGAGTCCGCGGAAAGGACACGAAACCCGAAATGGCGGTCCGTAGCATGGTTCATCGGTTGGGCTTCCGCTATGCGCTGCATCGCCGCGATCTTCCAGGCAATCCCGACCTGGTCTTTCCCGCCCGCGGTCGCGTGATCTTCGTTCATGGGTGCTTTTGGCACGGCCACTCATGCCGAGCGGGACGCAACCGGCCGTCGTCCAACACGAATTACTGGACCGCGAAGCTCGACCGCAATCACGCGCGCGACGGGGCCAACCGTCGTCGCCTGCGAAACTTGGGCTGGAGGATTCTCGTAATCTGGGAGTGCGAACTGAAAAACCCGGATCGTCTGCGCGCCCGAATCGTACGCTTCTTCGAGTAATCGCCGACCGGGGTTTACATTGCCGTCCCAACCTTTCGACCTTGTATTTCTTTCCCGGATTGCGATCGCGGCGGCGGATTCTGAGAGTTTCGCTAGCTGTGCGGGCGAGGCGAGCGTGTCGGTGCGCCGTTGGGTGTAAAGCGGCTTGGAAGCGCCACCGCCGGACCGTCCTCTAATTCCGCATCCACAATGAAACGCTTTGGGGCCGAGCCGAGGTAGTAAAAGGGATAACAGGTTACTAAGTGCAACTCGGCATCCGATGTGGGACGAAGGGACTGAGTATCCCGCGGCGTAACAATCTGCGTCGTGACTACCCGGTAGGTATATTCGCCATTGCGTGTCTGCAGGACGACTTCATCGCCGCGGCGGATGTCTTTCAATACTCGAAAATGGGTGTCGCGATGCCCGGCGATGATGCAGTTACCGTTGGCCCCCGGCATGGCCGTGCCGCGCACGTGACCGGGCCCGCGACGTAACTGCCGCGTGCCGTCGCCTTCGACAACGTAAAGATCGGCTGCCAAGCGCGGGATTGTCAGCCTAGCTACAGGGTCGCCAAGCTGCGGACTTGGAGCAAATGAGGATAGCGCGGACTTACTGGCTAACGATGGAGTAAATGGCGAAGGCTTGGGAGTGGGGTTCGCCTGAAACTCGCGCTGCGCTTCGCTCTGACCGAGACGCGAATCCACCACATCGCGTCCGCCCAAGAAAAGAAGAAGCGCGCCGCCGGATATCAGCAAATAGCTGAAAACTCTTCGGACTCCTCGTACCCGGCGCGCGCGCATTGGAATTCCTCCGAAAGTAGCCGCGCGATAAATTTCCGCGCGGCTGATTAGTAAGTGCTCGTTGTTACCGCTTACCGCGCAGTTTGGCCCCAAGGCCGGAGAGGGCGCCGCCGCTTAGCAGCATCATCAGCCAGCCGGCTGAAGTGTGCGGCATCGCGGGCGTCTCGTCGACCGGTTGGCGGTACTCTGCTCAGTAGCAGGCGGCATCGTGCTCTGGGCGGTGGTAGTCTGCTGTTGTGTTGTCACTGGCGGCTGCGTTGCTTGCTGAGTGGTCGCTTGCTGCGTCGTCGCCTGTTGAGTAGTGGTCTGCTGCACAGTGCTCTGGTTAGTCGCCGCCGTCGCTGTCGATTGAGTGGTGGTCGCTTGAACCGACGAGGCATTGGCGGCTACGGAAACAGGCTGCATCGCTTCCTTCTCGCGCATTTTTACGCTGTTCGGGAGCGGGAATTCATAACCGTAGTCCTTGCCTTGAATCCATACTTTGTCGAAATAGTAATCGCCCCCGATGTGGTGTAAGATCACGCGCGTATCGGGCTGCGTGCGGTTTTCCAGCGCTGGAATAGTCAGCGCCGAAGTCTCAAACTTCATACCGTTGTCGCCATAGATGAGCAGCACTTGGCTTCCGCCACTTGGGCTGTCCAACTGTTGAATGACATAGCTACCGGGTTGAAGGGTCTTGTCGCCGATGGTCACGGAATACGGCAGATTGACATCGACGCGATCCCACAAGGGCTGAGCTTGAACCGGGCGGGGCCCTACCAACGTGGCGAGCCCCAAGGCCAACGCGCTAGCTGCAAATGTAAAGCTTCGGGTTTTCATAAAATTAGTTGCTCCTTATTCTTCTCGTTGAGCTCTTAATGCATCTCAACGTTCCAGCGGGCTCGGGGCCGACTGGCGCTTTCGGAAACTAAATATGCACACCACGGGCCAAAGGGTGCTAACTCAGCAGGTTAAAGGACGTGCTAAAGCTTACGTCTTACTTAGAACATTGGGGGCACGGACAAATGGCGCGCAAGTGATCGAAGGAGTATATGCCCGAGCTATGGCCATCGCTCCAATGTATGCGGATGGCATATGCCCCTACCGGCTCGGCATTCAACATCTTGAGCGCCGGCTTGAACATCTGGAACGGGTTGGATGGAGATGACTGGTTCGATTCAGGTTTGCGCGGAGGCGTGCCATGCGCTCCGGTGCAAGTTGCGCAAGGGCACTTATCGCGAAGATAGACGAGTCCGTAATCGCTGGCATGGCCATCCTTCCAATCGATCTTGATGCCTTTCGATTTGGAGATCGCGATATGTTCCGGGTCGGTGTGATTCAGCATGGCAGGCAAATGACGGAAATTAGTGCAGATGCCGCTCGACGTCGCGCACGCCGGAGATGCGGCGCATCGCCCCGACTAATCGTTCGAGCTGTTTCTTATCGCGCACATCGACCGTCATTTCCACCAGTGCGCCATCCTGATCGAGATGCGTCTTGGCTTCCAGGCTGCGAATATTCGCGTCTTCGTCGACCAATACGCTAGTGAGCTGGTTCAATAGACCCGGCCGGTCGTCCGTATGCACCGCGAGGCGCACGGGGAAAGATTCTTCGGCCGAGCGCGCCCATTCCACTTCCATTTTGCGCTCCGCGTCGTAGAGCAGATTCTGCACGTTGGGACACACCTTCGAGTGCACCGCAACGCCTTTGCCGCGGGTCACATAGCCGACAATGGCTTCGCCGCGAATCGGATTGCAGCACTTGGCGCGGTAGACCATCAGATCGTCGATGCCGCGCACCTTGATTACGTTGTCGGCATCGCGCTGGCGCTGCGGGGCGCCTGGCGCGGGCGCTTCGGGAACGGGCTGCGGGGCCGTCTCTTCCGTGACGATCTCGGGCGCGACTTTCGCCAGCACCTGCCGCGCGGAGAACCGGCCATAGCCAAGCGCGGCGTAGAGATCCTCCATCTTGCTGTGTCCGTATTCCGACGCAACCTTCTCTAACTCGCTCTTGCCGATCTTGCCAAGCTGCACGCCGAAACGCCGCGCCTCTTTTTCGAGGTACTTTTGGCCGATATCGATGGCCTTTACCCGCTCGCTGGCGTTGATGATGTGCTTGATCTTATTGCGAGCGCGCGCCGTCTTGACGAAAGCCAGCCAGTCTTTGCTCGGCTCATGGCCGGGCTGCGTCATGATTTCGACTACGTCGCCGTTGTGCAGAGCGGAGCGCAATGGCACAATGCGTCCGTTGACCTTGGCGCCGTTGCACGCCGCGCCTACGTCGGAGTGGATGGCATAGGCGAAATCGATGGGCGTAGCGTCGCGCGGCAGCACGATCACCTTGCCGCGCGGCGTGAAGGCGTACACCTCGTCCGGGTACAGATCCACCTTGAGGGTGGACATGAACTCCGCGGGGTCTTGCACATCGCGCTGCCATTCAATTAGGTGGCGCAGCCACGCGATGCGCTGATCGTCCGCGGCAGGTCCCTTGCGGCCTTCCTTATATTTCCAGTGCGCCGCAATCCCTTCCTCGGCGACGCGATGCATCTCTTCCGTACGAATCTGCACTTCGAATGTTTGCCCGTGCGGGCCCACAACCGATGTGTGGAGCGACTGATAGAGATTCGGCCGCGGAATCGCGATGAAATCCTTGATGCGGCCGGGGATGGGCCGCCACTTGTTATGGATCACACCAAGCGCGGCATAGCAATTCTTCACCGAATCGGTAATTATGCGCAGCGCCATCAGATCGTAAACCTGATCGACGGTAATCTTTTGGCGGCGGAGCTTTTGAAAAACGGAATAGGGCCGCTTGACGCGTCCATCGATGCGCGCGGGGATGCCTTCGCGGCGCAATTCGGCTTCCACGGTTTGCCGAATCTCTTCGAGAAACTCTTCATTGGAATGCCGCTTATTCTCGATTGTGCCGATGATCTCCTTGTAGGAGTCTGGCTCCAGATGCTGGAATGCAAGGTCTTCGAGTTCGCCGCGTACCTTGCCCATTCCGAGGCGGTGGGCGATGGGCGCGTAGATTTCGATGGTCTCGCGCGCGATGCGTTCGCGCCGCTCAGGGCTGAGATATCCCAGCGTGCGCATGTTATGGAGCCGGTCGGCAAGCTTCACCATAATGACGCGGATATCTTCCACCATGGCCAGCAGCATCTTGCGGACGCTCTCGGCCTGGCGCTCCTCGGCGGACGAAAAATCGAGCTTCGAGAGCTTGGTGACGCCGTCGACGCAATGCGCGACGTCTTGCCCAAATTCCTTGCGCACCTGCTCGACCGTGACGCTGGTATCTTCCACGACGTCGTGCAGCAGGCCGGTCTGCATGGCGACCAAGTCCATGCGCATATCGGCCAGGATGTGCGCCACCATCACCGGGTGCGCCATGTATGGCTCGCCGGAATCGCGGGTTTGGTTTTCGTGATATTGACGCGCGAAGCGATAGGCTTTTTCGAGCGGCGCCAGATCGTCCTTGGGCCGGTACTCGCGAATTTTTTCTTCCAGCTCGCGGTAAAGGCGGTCAACGGGATCGGGAGAAGGTGAGGGCAAGGGGGGCCCCGACGGAACTACCGCGGGTGGTTCGGAGAGGCTGGCGGAATCGGCGGGCACTGTATCGATTGTAACGTGGAGGCCATCTGTCCTTATTTAATCGGCCGCCGGCGCCAGAGCCCCGCCTTCGCCGATATAGTAATCCGCGCCCCGCCAACGGATGCTACGGCGCAAGAAGCTGGCTACCCAGATTCCGAACGATAGCGCGTCCCAAACTGGAATCAGCGCCATCCGGCGCCATGCGGAGCGCTGCTTTAAACCGTGAACGCCAATCATCCAGGTCATGGCGCAGCGTAACGCGAAGTAAGCGCCTAGATATGCCGCCGCCACAGCGACACTGGGGTGTACCGCAATCGCGGCCAGCGACCACGGTAAGCCTTGCGTGAATAGCAATCCAAAGTGTCCCCACGGGCGCATATGGCGCATCACCACGATCCAGCGCAAACGCTTGTGGATCAACTCGCGCATCGAATGGTAATCGGCAACCGCGTCCACCGTGTATGGCAGCAGCTTTACTTCGAGACCCTGTTCCGCGATCAGGCGGCCGACTAACAGATCGTCGGCGGTGCGGTTTTCAAGCGCGGCGTATCCGCCGAAGCCGGAAAGATGGGCGCGCGTGGTGGCGATCGTCGGCCCAAGCGCGAACTTCACGCCGTCGAGCTGCCATGCCACCAGAATGCCGGCATAGAAATCGGAAAGCATGCCTACCGCCTGCACGCTGTCGGTGAAGCTGGTCTCTTCGATTCCGGTGTAGAAGCAGGTGGTGGCGCCGATTCCCGCATCGCGAAGCGGCTCCACTACCGTCCGCAGATATCCAGGCTGTGCGCGCACGTCGCTGTCATTGATTACCACATATTCGTGCCGCGCCTCTTCCACCATCCGGGCAAGCTTTGCGACTTTGTCGTTGGCTGCGATGCGGCCAGAGCCGTAGAGCAGCACGATGCGCCGCTCCGGAAATTCCCGCTTCAGGCGCTCGATGAGGGACGCGACCGGATCGTCCTGCCCGCTGACGCAGAAGACGATTTCGTATTCGGGATAATCCTGGCGGCAGAAGCTGGCGAAGTTCTCGTAAGCTCCAGGGTCAATGCCGCGGATCGGCTTGAGGATGCTTACCGGAGGAGTGAAATCGAGCGAACGCGTAGGCCGAGCCTGGCGAAAAAAACGCCAGGAACTGAAGATGGCAAGGCAGTAATAGATAAACGGTATCGCCGCGGCCAGAAGAAAAGCCGCTTGCCACGGAATCGGCATTCTCCTGTAGGACGCCCGCGAAGGGGGGCTTCGTTACAACTATTGTTGTGAATCCATATGCTAGAGTGTTGCTTGCCTCGCGTGTTTTCCCCGGCACGGAATACCTCTACTTATCCCGCCATTGGGCTTGCCGTCGTGCTGATAGCCGCGGCTATCTATCTGGGCTGCATCGTATCCCCGCCCTCACTGATGGACGACGTGGACGCCGTCCAAGCCCAGATCGCGCGGAACATGCTCGATTCCGGCGATTGGGTTACGGCGCGTCTTGATGGCGTAGCCTATCTCGAAAAGGCTCCGCTGATCTACTGGCTGATCGCAATCTGCTACAAGATCTTTGGCGTACACGATTGGGCGGCGCGCATCCCCGTCGCGCTATCTACTATCGAATTGGCTTGGCTCACCGCCGCCATGGGCGTTTGGGCGTTCGGCCGGCGCGCCGGTTTTTATGCCGGACTGTGTATCGCAACTTGCATCGGGCTGTTTCTTTTCACGCGCATTCAGATTCCGGATTCGATGCAAGCAGCATCGATCGCGCTCGCCCTGTGGGCTTTCCTGCGCGTAATGGATGAAGGCGAAACGCGTCCGCGCATGTGGGCGGCCGTCATGGCCGCGAGCATGGGAGTGGGCTTGCTGCTCAAGAGCCTGATCGGGGTAGTGTTCCCGGTAGCAGCGATGGGGCTCTATCTCTTATTCACTCGCCAGCTCTTTCAGCGCAAGGCATGGCAGCGGCTCCACGTGCTCAGCGGGATCGCCATCATCCTCGTCATCGCGGCGCCATGGCACATTCTGGCGACGATACGCAATCCGCCGTATTTCGATTTCACCATGCACAGCGCCCCGGGAGAATATCACGGCTTCTTCTGGTTCTATTTCATAAACGAGCAGCTACTACGTTTTCTCGACCTGCGGTACCCGCACGATTACAACACCGTTCCACGCCTCTGGTTTTGGCTACTTCACCTGGTATGGCTCTTTCCGTGGAGCGTTTATCTTCCGGCGGCAGCGCGATTGTCCTATCGTCCTATGGATCGTGCCGGCCGCATGCGCGTGCTCGCCCTCTGCTGGACCGGCTTCGTCCTGCTGTTCTTCACCTTCTCTACCACGCAGGAATATTATTCGATGCCGTGTTATCCCGCGCTGGCTTTGTTAATCGGCTGCGCCATGGCGAAAGGCGGTCCCTGGGTGGATTGGGGAACGCGCGCCATGGGTGCGGTGGCGGCGTGCGCGGGCGCCACAGTCTTCGCACTTTGGTTCCTGGTGCGCAACCTGCCGGCGCCAGGGGATATTTCGGGCGCGCTGAGCCACCATCCGGGCGCGTATACGCTTTCCCTGGGACACATGCAAGATCTGACCATCGATTCCTTCGCCTACCTGCGCGCCCCGCTGCTGGTAGCTGGGATAGCGTTCGCCATCGGCGCATTGGGAGTGTTCCTGTGGCGGGACTGGCGGACTCCACTTGCTGCCGCGGCCATGATGGTGATCTTCTTCCATGCGGCGCGCATTGCTCTGGTCACGTTCGATCCGTTTCTCTCCTCGCGGCCTTTGGCCGACGCACTAATGAAACAGCCGCCAGGAACGCTGGTGATCGATCATCACTATTACACCTTCTCCTCGGTCTTCTTTTACACCGGGCGGCGTGCGTGGCTGCTCAACGGCCGGTTCAACAACCTGGTGTACGGTTCTTATGCACCGGGCGCTCCCGATATCTTCCTGGATGACGGTAAGTGGAAGCGGATGTGGCTCGCGCCTGAGCGATGTTATCTGGTGGCGGACGACGACCAATTGCCGCGATTCCGCGCGTTAGTAGGCGAGGAAAAGCTCGGCATTGTACTGCGCAGCGGCGGAAAATCGCTACTGGCGAATTACGCGGTAAAATAAAGTTATCCTCCCCAGAAGTCTATTACCCAGCGGCATGAATCTCTCCTCGCGATTGACACGCGATTTCCCGGTCGCCGTCCGCCGACGCGGCGAGGAATATCACTGGCAGAAACTCGTGCGCATCGAGGAGGCCTCGGACGCCGATGTGGCGGCAACCATCCGCGGCTCGCAACAATATGAGGTCGAAGTGTCTTGGAAGCCTGGCGCGCTTTCCGTTTGGTGCGACTGCCCGTATTTCGAATCGAACGGCCCGTGCAAACATCTGTGGGCTACGATTCTGACCGCGGAATCGCGCGGGTTCCTCTCTTCCGCCGCCACAGATGAGGCGCTGACTCTCGACGACGCTCTGAGCGCCAGCATTCCCAATTTTCGCGACGATATCGAACTCGCCGGCAAGCCGAAACTTGTCCCTGCGCCGAAGCCGGCCGCCTGGCGTCACCAGCTTGCCGGAATATCCGCCGAGCCTGCGTCGCCCTCCAAATTGCAGAACGCGATCTGGCCGGCGAAGCGCGAGATCCTCTACGTGGTTGAGGTTCCCTCCAGCAACACCTCGGGCAACCTGATCCTTGTCATTCAAACTCGCGACCGCAAGAAGGACGGCACGTATTCGCGAAACACGCGCGCCTCTATTAAACGCGAACAGATCGCCCAGTTGCCAGTGCGGGAAGACCGCGACACGCTTGCTGCCATTGCCGGCGCGTCGCAGTACTGGGGCTATAACGCTTGGAATGGCGGCGAAGTCGCGGCTCAATCGAAGCTCGAGCATCCACTCGCGACTTCGATTGTGCGGATGGCCGCGCGCACCGGACGGCTTTTTATGCAGACTACCAGCATGTCGGAAGATCTTTCGCCGCTCGCTTGGGACGATGGCGGCGCGTGGAGTTTTGGTCTCGAAATGCGCCGCGGAGGCAAGAGCGCCTGGCAAGTGGCAGGATTTCTGCGGCGCGGCGACGAGCGCTTGGCTCTGACGGAGGTCGCCCTCGCAACGCCCGGATTGGTCTTCACCAAATCGGCGGTCGCCGCGCTGGCGGAGGACGCGCCTTACGAATGGATTCAGCATCTGCGCCGAAACGGCGCCATCGTCGCGCCGGATGAGGACCGCGAAGAGTTTTTGTCCGCGCTGCTTACGGCGCCGAACCTGCCTCCGCTCGAACTGCCGGATGAGATCCGCTACGAGGAGGTGACGTTAGCGCCGAAGCCGTGTCTCAAGATTCGCGGTCCCGTACACTCTGCCGGCGGGGCGCTTGAGGCTCATCTCTCGTTCGATTACGACGGACGCGTCGCGCGTGCGCTCGACCGGGAACGCGGATGGTATGACGCCGAAACCCGGCGCTTCCATCGGCGCGATCTGGAGGCTGAGAAGGCGGCGTCCGCGCTTTTGCTCGAAGCTGGCGTACGCTTCGAAAGCGCGCACTACCGCGAGCCTGCGTGGGAGCTTGCGCCGAAGAAACTGCCGCGCGTGGTGCGCACGCTAGTGGAGGCCGGTTGGCACATCGAGGCCGAAGGCAAGATCTTCCGCAAACCGGGCGAGTTTCGCATGGAGGTCTCTAGCGGCGTCGATTGGTTCGAGTTGCACGGCGAAGTGGAATACGAGGGCGGCACGGCGCGGCTGCCGGAATTGCTGGAAGCGCTGCGCCGCGGACAAACCATGGTTCAGTTGGGTGATGGCGCTTATGGCGTACTGCCCGAGGAATGGCTACGCCGGATCGGGGCCATGGCTGGAATGGGAGCGGCGGAGGATGGGCACATCCGCTTCCGGCGCAGCCAGGCGGGCTTGCTCGATGCCCTGCTCGCGGCGCAACCGGAAGCTACTTGCGACGAAACTTTCGCCCGCGTACGTGGGGAATTGCGCCAGTTTCAAGGCGTAGACGCTGCGCCGCAGCCGGCGGGATTCGTCGGCCAGTTACGCGATTACCAACGCGAAGGCTTGGGTTGGATGGAGTTTCTGCGCCGCTTCGGCTTCGGCGGTTGCCTCGCAGACGACATGGGAGTCGGTAAGACGGCGCAGGTGCTGGCGCTGCTCGAAAGGCGCCGCGAAGCGCGCGCCGGGGGGGAAGAGGTCGGCCCTTCGCTGGTGGTGGTTCCTCGCTCTCTGGTTTTCAACTGGAAGCAGGAGGCCGAGCGTTTTACTCCGCAACTGCGCGTGCTGGATTACACTGGCCTTGCGCGCGGCAAGGCGGATTTCGCGGCCTATGACTTAGTCTTGACAACTTACGGTACGCTACGCCGCGACGTTCCGTTGCTGACCGAAACCGAGTTCGACTATTTAGTGCTTGACGAAGCGCAGGCCATCAAGAATTCGGATACCGAATCGTCGAAAGCCGCGCGGCTGCTGCGCGGGAAGCACCGCCTGGCGTTGAGTGGAACTCCGGTGGAGAATCACCTGGGCGAGCTATGGTCGCTATTCGAGTTTCTCAATCCTGGGATGTTAGGCGCGGCGAGCGTCTTCAAGCTGGCGGGCGCCGGTTCGCGCAACGCGGATGAAGAGACGCGCCGCATGCTGGCGCACGCGCTGCGTCCTTTCATTTTGCGGCGGACCAAAGAGCAGGTAGCGCGCGAACTGCCGCCCAAGACCGAGCAAACCGTCTACTGTGAGATGAAGCCGGAGCAGCGCAAGCTCTACGACGAACTGCGCGAGCACTATCGCGCCTCATTGCTTGGGAGGATCGCAACCGATGGCATCGCGAAATCCAAGATACAGGTGCTTGAAGCTCTGCTGCGATTGCGTCAGGCGGCGTGCCATCCGGGATTAGTGGATCCGAAGCGGCGCGCGGAGGGTAGCGCCAAGGTGGATACCCTGGTCGAGCAACTGAGCGAGGTCCTCGACGAGGGCCACAAGGCGCTGGTATTTTCGCAATTCACCAGCTTGCTGAGCATTCTGCGCGACCGCCTGGACCAGGCCGGGATGACTTACGAATACCTCGACGGCAAAACCCGCGACCGCCAAGAGCGCGTCGAGCGGTTTCAAAACGACCCCGCATGTAAGTTGTTTTTGGTGAGTCTCAAGGCCGGCGGGTTGGGTCTGAACCTCACTGCGGCGGAATATGTGTTCCTGCTCGACCCGTGGTGGAACCCGGCGGTGGAAGCGCAGGCGGTGGACCGCGCGCATCGGATCGGTCAGACGCGCAACGTCTTCGCCTACCGGTTGATCGCGCGTGGGACGGTGGAAGAGAAGGTTCTTGAACTTCAAGCTAGCAAGCGCGATTTGGCGGCGGCGATCATTCAGGCGGATAACAGCCTGATCCGGAATCTGAAGCGGGAAGATTTGGAACTGCTGCTCTCGTAACGAGACGTTACCGTTGCTGTGGGGTAACGGTGACTGTCTTGCCGGAATATCTCACGATCCTGTCGGGTTGCGCGGATGGGCCGATTCCGGCTCCGTGGCCATCCCGGACAAAGACGATACGAAATTCGCGGGTGGCGAGCATGCCCGGGAAATTACCTTTTCGGTCTCCGATGCTCAGCGTCTTTGTGGCGTCGTCCCACGTGATCGGAATGGTGGCGTAAACGCCCTTCTCGTAGTTGTAAGTGTCGTTCTCATCCTCGTAAAGCGTAAACGCGGCATTTGCCCCCGGATAGACACGCAACTCGATGGGGTCAGCCGGTTTCTCGGCGGCGTACTCCACGTCCGGGCCCATCGGAACGATGGACCCGGCTCGAATGTACAGCGGAATCGTCTCTATGCTCACTTCGGCATCGATGCTCTTGCCTCCCTCTATCGCCTTGCCTGTCCAAAAGTCATACCAGCGCGACTTCGGCAGATATAGGTGGCGCGTCGCCGCGTCCGGTTCCAGAACCGGATTGACGAGAATCGAAGGGCCGAAGAGAAATTGGTCGCCGATGTTCTGCGCCCGTGTATCGGTGCGGAAATCCATTACCAATGGGCGCATCGGAGTGTAGCGTTCATTCGTCGTCTTCCAGGCGATGGAATAAATGTACGGCATGAGCTCATAGCGCAGCTTGTCGAAGTTGGTGAGGACTTTCTGCGCGTCCGCGCCGTAGGACCAGAGCTCGTTCTGATCGCCCGTGCGCGTTCCGTGGACGCGGAAGATGGGGCAGAAGGTTCCGAACTGGAACCAACGAATGAAAAGCTCGCGGTAGGCCGGGTCGTTCGGGTTCCCCGCGGTGAAGCCTCCGATATCGGTAGTCCAATAAGGCAGGCCGGAAAGCGAATAATTCAAACCGGCTGGGATCTGCCGCCGCAACGTCTCCCAATCGGAATTGACGTCGCCCGACCAAGCCGTGACCGCGTTTCGCTGAGCGCCTGCAAAGGCCGAACGCGACAGAATGAAGACGCGCTTTTGGTCCGACTCGCTGCGCTGGCCTTCGTACACCGCCTTAGTGGTCATCAGCGGAAAGATATTCGCGTAACGCGCGCCGTTGCCGATGGCAATATGGTTACGCACCATCAAGTTGTCTTCACGGGCCTCGGTTTCGGGCTCCGTCGTGTCGAGCCACCAGGCGTCCGCGCCGATCTTGAACAGAGAGTTGTCGATCAGGTTCCAGTAATACTTCCTCGCTTCGGGATTGGTGGCGTCGTAGAGCGCGGAACCCTGAGGATGGTAAGCCTGCGTCTCGTGCGGTCGATGAAGAAGCCCTTCTTGTCCATGTCGGCATACGTCTCCGACCCGGGATAGAAGTACGGCCATACCGAGATCATCAGGTGGAAGTGATTGGCGTGAGATCGTCCAGCATGCCCTTCGGCGTCGGGGTACTTGTCGCTGAACTTGAATTCCCCCATGGTGGTCCACCAGAACCAATCCTGCACGATGTTGTCGACTGGGAGATGCAGATCGCGGTATTTGTGCGCGACAGCGAGTAGTTCCTGCTGCGTCTTGTATTTGTTCTTGCACTGCCAGAAACCGTAAGCCCATTTGCCAAACAGAGGCGCATCGCCCGTCAGTTCGCGATATCCGGCGACGATTTTGTCGAAGTCCGGGCCGTAGATGAAATAGTAGTCGATGGTATCGGCCACTTCCGACGTGATATACATCGCGTGGACGAACCGGTTGTTGAACCGGCTGCGCGACGCGTTATTCCAAAAGATTCCGTAGCCGTTGCTCGAAAGCAGCATGGGCACCGAGATATTGGTGTTGTCCTGCGCGATGTCTACCGATTCGCCGTGGTAATTCCACACGCCCGATTGGTGCTGACCCAATCCGTAAAACGCCTCGGTGGATCCCCAAAGGCCGATGAACGCCTCGGCATGATACGTCTTTTCGCCGTTCACTGTGACCGGCGTCATGGTGTTCGGACCCTCCTGCACCAATCGGCGGCCGCTGAGTTCGCTGTAGGCGATGGTGGCGTCGTGGCGATTGACAGCTACGCTCATGCGCGCAGTCGAAATTGTTACTGCCTCCTGGCTGTCCTGCACGGTGAAATTCGCGGCCGGCCAGACCGTTTTGGTAACCAGATATTCGGGCAGATTCGGAAACGATGTCACCGGCGAATAGGTGATATGGATGATGGAGTCCGTGCAGACCTGGACGCGCAGTTCTCCCGTCTGCAACGCGAATACAATTCCATCCGACCGCCGGTCGATCTTGGCTACGGGGTTCTGGGGAATCCACTGAGCATTGAGGCTGCCGCCCGCAAGGAGCGTTAACGTGGCGATTACGACAGGGTGTCCGAATCGAAAGCATTTCGGCGCTCGGTCATCGTTCATCGCATCGATTATATAGCCCCGCCGGATCGCCGTTGTAGCGGACCTTAGGGTACGCCAAAATGATTTTGATTTTCCTGAAAATCAGGATAATCTT
The DNA here is from genome assembly GCA_963763545.1 of Bryobacterales bacterium. Taxonomy (GTDB): domain Bacteria; phylum Acidobacteriota; class Terriglobia; order Bryobacterales; family Bryobacteraceae; genus PALSA-243. The sequence goes on along the minus strand of CAVXPE010000001.1, from coordinate 156,685 downwards.
CACCTGTAGGGTAGACGTAAAGCATCACACCCCTTTCCCGCTCGGGCTTTTCTTGAATAAATGCTGCGGGATGCGCCGGGTCTTCTCCGGCCTTCCCGCCAGAGCGTCCGAATCGCTCCGCCACGGAAACTGCCAGCATCCCATCGAGCTGGAAATAATGTAGTGCGCCCATCGCGCTGTTTTTCTCCAGAATAATTACGGCCTCCCCCGTAGCAGACGCCCCTGTTTACATCCTGTGGAACGCTATATAATGTTCCATTACCTTATGAAGAGACTCGCAGCAGCATTATTTCTTCTCGCTGCGTACGCATGGGCCGACAGTCCTTCGGCCGTTGCGATACGCAACGCGAAAATTGTAACCGTCAGCGGCCCCGTCATTGCCAAAGGCACGGTGGTACTCCGCAAAGGACTCATCGAAGCGGTCGGCGAGAACGTGCAGGTTCCGGCCGATGCGTGGGTAGTGGATGGCGAAGGCATGACCGTCTATCCCGGCTTAATCGATGCCTCTCAGTACCGTCGGCATTCCTGGGCGCGGCCGCTGCAGCCGCCGCGGGAACCGGACGTGGCGGAGGCGGGCGTAATCAGACCCAGGCGAATCCGCTCGCGGCCGCGGCGGCCGCCCGCAACCACGCTCCAACGGACCGCGAGGATCGCCCGCAAACCACCAGTTGGCTGCTGGCGGCCGATGAGATCTCAGCCACCGACCGGCGCATTGAAACCGTTCGCGGCGCCGGCGTCACCACCGCGGTCACGTTCCCCGACGCGCGGCATCTTCGCCGGCCAGGGCGCGGTCATCGACCTAGCCACGGCGAAAAATCCGGCGAATTGGTGGTCGATTCGCCCGTCGGACAATACATTTCGCATCGGCCGCGGCGGCTTCGGCGGCGGTGGTGGCGGCGGATTCCCCGGCTCGCTGATGGGCATCATCGCCTATGTCCACCAGATCTACCTCGATGCCGACCATTACAAGATGGCAGAAGGAAGCCTACGCCAAGAACCCGCGCGGCATGCAGCGGCCGCAGTACGACCGCGCGCTCGAAGGCGTGCTCGATTCCAAGCGCATTCTGCTGCCCGCCAACCGCGAAGTTGAAATCGACCGCATGATCCACTTGCCGGCGGATCTCAAGCAGCCCACCATCATCTACGGCGCTGCGCGAAGCCTACCGCCCCGACGCCGTCGCGCTGCTCAAGAAGGCCGGACTGCCGGTGCTGGTGAGCATGCACTGGCCCGACGCCGGCCGCTGGGCCGGACGCGCATCTGGAAGAGGAAACCATGCGCCAGCTCGAGACCTATGACCTGGCCGCCCACCGCTCCCGCGCATGCTGCAGAAGGCCGGGTGAAGTTCGCGCTTTACTCCGACGGCATCGATACGCCGCGCGACATTCAGCGCGCCGTGAAGAAGGCCATGGACGCCGGCCTCACGCGCGAGCAGGCGCTGCGCGCGCTGACCTTTACGCCCGCCGAAATCTACGGCGTGGCCGACCGCCTCGGCAGCATCGAGAAAGGCAAGATCGCGCAATCTCGTGGTCACCAGCGGCGACATCTTCGAGAACAACACCAAGGTCGAAATGATCTTCGTGGATGGCAAGAAGTACACGCCCGCAGCCGACGCCGGGCGGCCGCGGAGCCGCTGCTGCAACCGATAATCCCGGAGGAAATCGATGAGAAAGCTATTATTGCGCGGCGTTGCGCGGCACTGGCGCCTTTGTGCGCGGAGACCATCGTCATCCGCAACGCCAACATCATGACCGTGACCCACGGCAACGTGAAGGGCTCCATCGTCGTCAAAGACGGCAAGATCGCCGAAATCGGCGAGAAAGTCATGGAGCCGACCGGCGCCACCATCATCGATGCCGGCGGGACAGTACGTGATTCCCGGCATCATCGATTGCCACTCGCACATCGCGGGCGATGGCGGCATCAACGAAGGCAGCGTCTCGGTCTCCTCCATGGCCAACATCAAGGACATCATCAATCCCGAAGACATCTCCATTTATCGCGCGCTGGCGGGCGGCGTAACCACGGCCAATATCCTGCACGGCTCGGCCAACTCCATCGGCGGCCAGACCATCGTGCTCAAGATGCGCTGGGGCAAGGACGCCAGCTCGATGATCTTCGAAGGCGCCAAGCCCGGCATCAAGTTCGCGCTGGGTGAGAACGTGAAGCGCTCCGGCAATCCGCAGGGAGGCCGCGGCGCGGCCGGCAGCAGCGGTTCAGGCGCGCTATCCCGGCAACCCGCATGGGCGTCGAGGACGTGATTCGCGAGGCCTTCACCGAAGCCAAGGCGTACAAGGCCGAGTGGGACGGCTTACAAGGCCAAAGTGGCGCGCGGCGAGCACCCCATTCCGCCGCGCACCGATCTCAAGCTGGAGCCGTTGAAGGAAGTGCTGGAAGGCAATCGCTACGTGCATGTCCACTGCTACCGCGCCGACGAGATCCTGATGCTGATCCGCGTGGCCGACGATTACGGCTTCAAGATCCGCACCTTCCAGCACGTGCTCGAAGGCTACAAGGTCGCGCAAGGAAATCGCCGCGCACGGCGCCGGCGGTTCCACCTTCAGCGATTGGTGGGATTACAAAGTGGAAGCCGCCGACGCCATTCCGTATAACGCCGCGCTCATGACCAAAGGGCGGTGTGGTGGTCAGCCTCAACAGCGACGACGCCGAGCTGATGCGCCACCTCAATACCGAAGCCGCCAAGGCCATGAAGTACGGCGGCGTGACCGAGACCGAAGCGCTGGCCGATGGTCACCATCAACCCCGCCAAGCAATTGGGCATCGATAATCGCGTCGGCTCCATCGACGTCGGCAAGGACGCCGACCTGGTGATTTACGATAAGTACCCGCTCTCGGATTATGCCAAGGTGCAGAAGGTGCTGATCGACGGCACGGTCTATTTCGATCGCGATAAGGAAGTCAGCGGGCGCGCGGCCGAAGGCGGCCGAAAAACAGAAACTGGTGGACAAACTGAAGCAGCAACAGCAGCCGCAGAAGGCGGCCGCGGCGGCCGCGGCGGGAGGATCGGATGAAAGCTGATTGCTAGGGCATCTTACTGAGCTTGCGCCATTGGCTGGCGCTGGCGGGCGCGCAACGATACCTTCCTGATCCGCGACGTGGATGTATATCCGGTCACTGCCAAGGAGATGAAAGGCGTCTCCGTGCTGATTCAGGATGGCAAGATCGCCGAGATCGCGGCCAAGATCGTGCCGCCCAAGGGCATGAAGGTGGTCGAGGGCAAAGGCCTGCGCGTTTATCCCGGCATGATCGATTCCGCCACCAACCTGGGCCTGCAGGAGATCCAGTCGGTGCGCGAGACGCGTGGATACCGGCGAGCTCGGCGATTTCATGCCGCAGCTTCGCGCATTGGTCGCGGTCAATCCGGAGAGCGAGCACTTCGGCGCGGTGCGCGTTAACGGCATCACCAGCGCCATCACCCTCCCCGGCGGCGGGGCGGCGGCGGACGCGGCGGCGGGCGCGGCCAATCGATTGCCGGCCAGGCGGCGCTGATCCACACCATCGGCTGGACCTGGGAAGACATGGAAATCAGCCGTTCCGCGGCTGTGCAGCTGACCTTCCCCAGCATGGGCGGACGCGGCGGACGCGGCGGCGGGATGCCGCCGGAGATCGCCGAACTGATTGCGGCGAAGCCGGAGCCGCGGCGGGCGGCGCGAATGCGCGCCGCACTTACGACGACGCCATCGCCAAGATCAACGCCTTCTTCGACGATGCGCGCCGCTATAAGAACTGCCAAGGCCGCCAACCCGCCGGGTTTTGTGCCCGATCTGAAAATGGAAGCGATGATTCCGGTGCTGGATGGCAAGACACCGCTGGCCGTTTCCGCCGGTCAGGCCGACGTCGATCCACGATGCCATCCAGTTCGCCGACAAGCAGCATGTCAAGATCGTCATTATGGGGCCGCGCGAATTGGGTAAAGTGGGTCCGGAGCTGAAAGCCCACAACATCCCGGTGATCCTGGGCCGCGTGCTGGCCCTGCCGGAACACGAGGACGATTCTTACGATGCAGCCATGGCGCTGCCCATCGAATTCTACAAGGCGGGCGTCAAGTTCGCGCTTCGGAACGTTCACCAACGAGTTCGTGCGCAACCTGCCTTTCCAGGCCGCCGCCGCGGTAGCGCTTCGGTCTGCCGGCGGACGAAGCCCTGAAAGCCGTCACCATCAACCCCGCCGAAATCTGGGGACAAGTCGGACAAAATCGGCTCGGTCGAAAAGGGCAAGTGGGCGGATCTGGTGATCACCAACGGCGATCCGCTGGAGATCCAAACCAAGATCGAGCACGTCTATATTAAAGGCAAGGAAGTCGACCTGAGCAACAAGCAGACCCGGCTCTTGACAAGTACATGAGCCGGCAGTAGGAATAGGCCTCCGGCCTGTCCATAGCAGGCCGGAGGCTCTCGCCTCTCACTTTTGTTTCCTGTCCGCCGAATCCATCCAGATGGTCACAGGCCCTTCGTTAGTCAGTTCCACCTGCATCGTTTCCTGAAATCTGCCGGTTTCCACGGTGACAGGCAAGCGTCTTGCCTGTTTTATAAAGTAATCGTAAAGAATTCGAGCTTGCTCCGGGGGCGCTGCCGATCGAAGCTTGGCCTGCGGCCTCGACGGCAGTCAGCGTAGAGAGTAAATTGCGAAACGAGCAGCAGAGACCCGCCCGCTTGCTCGATATTTAGATTCATTTTACCTTCGGCATCGGGAAAAATCCTGATTCCGGCAAGCTTATCCAAAAGATAATCCGCATCCTCTTGCGAGTCGTCCGCAGATACGCCGATGAATACCAGCAATCCCGTACCTATCGATCCGACGGTACTAGAATTTACCGCGACCTTTGCGGACGAAACGCGCTGGATTAGAAGTCGCATAACTTATGCCGGAAAGTACTGAGTGAAGTTCGTTCTTATTGAGTTGACTCAGTTTACGAAAGCTTATGTTATAGTGTTGCGGGGGAGAATTCCAGTATGCCAAGAGGAAGAAGTTCCAGAAGATCTAAGTACCCTGCAGATGGCCCTTATTGGCTATCAAATGGAGAAGCAAAAGATAGACGAGCGGATTCGCCAGATTGAGGCGCGACTGGGCGGCAAGCATGTTGCCGCGCCCGCAGGACCTGGACCGGCGAAAACCAAGACAGTTAAGCGCATTCTAAGTCCAGAAGCGCGGAAGCGGATCGCGGCGGCACAGAAGAAGCGATGGGCGGAACACCGGAAGAAACTGGCGGCCGGTAAGACCGAATAGTCCCAACCCATTTCCCAAATATTTCAGCCAGACAGGAGAAAGCGAGAGGCGCGAAGCAAGGAACCGCCGCGCGGCGCGGGGTTAGTTCGCGCCTTTGCCACACAAGCATGATCGTAGGAACGGGAATCGACTTATGCGAAGTGGCGCGCATTCGAAGCTCATTCGAGCGCTTCGGCGAACGCTTTAGGAGTAGGGTCTTTACCGCGCCTGAGATAGCTTATGTGGAGCGCAAGGCCAACCGATTCGAGCGCTACGCCGCCCGTTTCGCCGCCAAGGAAGCTGGCATGAAAGCTATCGGGACAGGCTGGAGGCACGGCGTAACGTGGCACGATTTCGAGGTGACAAACCTGCCTTCTGGGAGGCCTACCTTGCGCTTCCACGGCGTTGCCGAGCATGTCGCAGAGTCCCTCAAGGTGAGAAATGTATCTTTATCCATGACCCACACAGCGGAGTTGGCGATGGCGCAGGTCATCCTGGAAGATTAACCCCTCGATTAGCGCTAGCCAGCGGTCCCTATGCCAAACTAGTCCCATGACGGCAGCAAAGTGGAGCACGCCGGAGTGTCCCTTCGTCATCGAGTATGCGCCCGGCGCTCTCGACGATATCCGTATTGCCGTTTCCGAGGCCTTTTTCTCGGTACCGCGAGGCGGCGCCGAGATCGGCGGCGTCCTGGTCGGCAAGTGGGAAGCGGGCCGGCTTACCATCTCCGATTACAAACCGCTGGATTGCGAGCACGCCTTCGGACCGTCATTTACCCTTTCGCATCGCGATCGCTTTAAGCTAACCGAACTGATTGCGTCCGTCGCAAACCTCCGGCAAGCAGGTAACTGGCTGGTATCACTCGCACACGCGCAGCCCTATCTTTCTTTCCGAAGCCGACCGGGCAATTCATACCGAGTTTTTCCGCGAACCTTGGCAAGTGGCGCTGGTACTCAAGCCGGACACTTTCCTGCCCACGCGCGCGGGCTTCTTCTTTCGCGAAGCCGGAGGAGCGATGCGCGCCGAATCGTCATATCTGGAGTTCACGCTGACGCCGCTCGATCTGAGGCCTGCTCCTTCGGCGGCTCCAAGCATACCGAGTGTTTCGCGCGCCAGTGAAGTGGCGGTGGATGTGCCGCGTGACTTGGACGATCCCCAGTCCCCCTCCACGCCGCCGCTATCGCACTCCGAGGAACCGGCCGCCGCGGAAAAGCTGCCACCGTTTCTCGATGTGTTGCCGCCCGCCCCGCGGCGTTGGCCGAAGATAGTAATTCCCTTTGTCGTCGCCGGGGTCCTCGGCGTGGCCGCTTACTGGCAGCGCGATCTCTGGATTCCGCGCGTGATGACACTCACCCGGGCGGCGCCACTCGTCGCGCCCGGTCTGAATACCGTCGATCTCGATGGCCAGTTACAAATTCGTTGGAATCGCAACTCGCCGGCGGTGTCGCAAGCCACTAATGGAGTGCTGTACGTCAAAGGTGGCGCGCTATCGGCGGAGGAGATCGCACTTGATCGCGACCACCTGCTTTCGGGGGTCTTCACCATCGCACGCCAGACGGAGCGCGTTGACGTTTCGCTTGTTCTCAATCAACCGGATGGCCAGCCGATTCGCGAAGTTACCGGCTTTATTGGTAAGTTGCCTGAGGCCAAATCCGCATTGCAGGAGAGCCCTGCGCCGCACCCTATCCAAGATGACGTAGCGAAAATCAGGGCCGACCTCGATGGAGAGATTCAGCGCAACCGCAAAATGCAGAAGTCCGTCGATTTCCTGGCTAAGCAGTTACACGATCAGCACCGCGACCGCCTGCTCAATCAGTCACCGGATAAGAAGTAGGACCGGCTCACGAGGCCGTCCCGCTTCAAAGTCCCTCTTCTTCAACCTTCTTCTTATGCTTCGGCTTCTTGCGCGAGCTCTTCGGCTCGATCGTCTTTCCGGAGGGAACGGGGCCCACGCGCTCGCGCGCGATCGCCCGCACTTCCTTCGACGCGTCAAAGGTCTTTCTTCTTGCGGGGCAAGCATCCTCCGGATCGTGGCGGCGAGCATCTCCGGCGTGAACGGTTTGTGGAGAAACGCAACGCGTCCTGGCGCGGCCTCTTCGAGCGAGCCGATATCCACGGGATATCCGCTCGACGTCAGGATGCGGAGAGAATCGGATGCCTTGAGCATGCGCTCCGCCAATTCGTTCATGGGCAGGCCGGGCATGGTGGCGTCCAGAACGGCCACGGCAAAGAGCCCGTTGCCGCTGGCAGCGCGGACTCCATCTCCGCCCACGCCTTCTCCGTAGTGTTCGCAGTGGTCACGGCGTAGCCCAGCCGGCTCAGATAAGTGCTCACCATCTTCAGCAAAGAGGGCTCATCGTCCACCAATAGGACTCGCGTAGCAGCAGTGTCCATAACCGAGGCGGCGGTATTATCGCCGTATGCGCTTCTATACGGAATATCTCACATTTAAGACACTGAAGCATAGAGAATACATCAATATTACCGACCGGGTGGAAGACGTGCTGCACAAGAGCGGCATCCAGGAAGGGATGATTCTGGTATCCGCCATGCATATTACCGCGGGCGTGTGGGTCAACGACGCGGAAGATGGATTGATCGCGGATATCGACGAATGGCTGGAGAAACTGGCGCCGTTTCGCGAGGATTACCGCCATCACCGCACCGGCGAGACCAATGGCGATTCGCATCTGAAGAGCCTGCTGGTGCATCACGAAGTGATTGTCCCGGTGACCAACGGCAAGCTCGATTTCGGGCCGTGGCAGCAGGTTTATTACGCGGAGTTCGACGGACAGCGCCCGAAACGCGTCATCATTAAAGTGATGGGCGAGTAGAGTACGACAGGCCTCCGGCCTGTCGATCGGCGACTCCATCGGAAAGAGGCTTGTCATGCGACGAAGTTATCTTCTGTTAGTCTTCACGGCGGGTTTCGGGCTGGCGGCCGAACTGCCGGTGCGAACCGTGATTCTTTACAAGCACGGCGTGGGATTCTTCGAACGCGAGGGGCCGCTCGGAGCCGGGCGAATCGGCGCGGCTCGATTTCAACGCGAGCGAGATGAACGACGTGCTGAAATCGCTCACCATGCAGGAGCGCGGCGGCGGAAAGATCACCGGGCTGCGCTACGATTCGATGGACCCGCTGAGCCATAAGCTGGCCGAGTTTCCGTTCCAGATCGGCGACCGGCAGCCGCTGAGCGGCATGCTCGATCAACTGAAGGGCGCGCGCGTGGAATTGAAGTTCGGCGGCGAGACGGTGGCGGGCGTGATTGTTGGAGGGCGCATCGAAGCCGCGAGCGATAAGCAGCCGGAGCGCGAGCAACTCACGCTGCTGCTGGATAGCGGCGAATTGCGCACCGTGGATTTGAGCGCGGCGACCGGAGTCCGCTTCACCGACCCGAAATTGCAGCGGCAATTCAAGGATTATCTCGCGGCGCTGGCGGCGGCGCGGTCGAAGGAGAAGCGCAGCGTGTATATCGATTCCACCGACGCGCGGCAGCGCGAGGTGCAGGCGAGTTACATGATTCCATCGCCGGTGTGGAAATCGAGCTACCGGCTGATTCTGACGGCCAGCGGGAAGCCGATGCTCGAGGGATGGGCGATTGTCGACAACACCACGGGCGAGGATTGGAACAAGGTGCAGCTCTCGCTGGTGTCGGGGCGGCCGATTTCGTTTATGAGCCAGTTGTATGCGCCGAAGTATGTGCAGCGGCCGGCGGCGGATCTGCCGGACGATGCCGCGGCGGCGCCGGTTTTGCATGCGGAGGCGTACGATTCCAACTGGCGCCGTTGGAGGAATCGTGGGCGGAGGAGGCGGTGGGCGCGGCGGTGCGGGACAGAGAGCTATGGCGAAGGCTTCCGCCGCCGCCCATGTCGGCGCGGAGCCCCCAATTCGCGGCAAGCGCAGGCCTCGCCATGCAGGAACAGATGGGCGTGTCCTCGAGCACCATCGTCGCGGACGCCTCCGCCGGCGAACTGGGCGAGCTGTTCGAGTACCGCATCTCGCAGCCCGTCACCATCCGCAAGAACGAATCCGCGATGCTGCCGTTCCTGCAACAGGAGATCAACGCGCGCAAGCTGCTGATCTATTCGCACACCGGATCCGAGCATCCGACGAATGCGGCCGAGCTGACCAACTCCACCGGCAAGACGCTCGATGGCGGACCCATTACGGTCTACGATGGCGGCGCGTACGCGGGCGAAGCGCTGATGGAAACGCTCAAGCAGGACGACAAGCGGCTCATCAGCTACGCGGTCGATCTGGGCACGCGCATCACGGAAGCATTCGATTCGAAAGCGGCTGTGGTCACGGAGATCCATGTGGAACACGGCATTCTCACCGCACAACTGGCGGCCGAGGAGACGCGCACGTACACCATCCGCAATGTCGATCACAAAGCCAAAACGCTCATCATCGAGCATCCCCTGCGTCACGGATATACCGTGCTGAACCAGAAGCCGATGGAGAAGACATCGAGCAATTCCCGATTTGAAGTCGCCCTTGCGGCCGACGCACCCAGCAGTTTCCAGTGGCCGAGAAGCGCGTTTTTTCGCAGACTTACCAGGTGTCAAACTTGACGCCCGATCAGATCGTGGCCTACGTCCATAACTCGACCCTGAGCGACGCCGGACGGCGCCAATTGCAGCGCATCGCCGACCAGAAGAATCAGATCGCCGAGAACGACCGCGGCTTGCGCGACACCGCCGCGCAGATCCCCGATCTGACGTCCGACGAAGACCGCATCCGCCGCAATATCGAGAGCCTGAACAACGTCAGCGGGCAGCAGCAGCAGGTTCAAAACTACGCGCGTCAGCTCGATGCCCATGAGCAGCAACTTGCTGCGCTGCGCGACCGGCAAGCGGAGCTGCAGAAGAAGAAATCCGCTCTGGCAGCCGATCTGGACAAACTCGTAGAGGGGCTTTCGTTCTGACACAGGAACCGGCACTGCGATTCGCAAATTCAGGCGGAGTGGAGATCGCGGCATGGGAGTGGCCCGGCGCCGATCCCGCGCTTGTGTTCGCTCATGCCACCGGCTTCCACGGCCGCGCGTGGGACGAGATTGCGCGCCGATTCCCGGAGCGCCGGCGAATTGCGGTCGAGATCCGCGGGCACGGGCGCAGCGCGAAGCCCGAGCCCCCGTACGCGTGGCGCGATTTCGGACGCGATATCGCGGCGGTTGCGGAATCGCTTGGCGTGAACGGCGCGCTCGGCGTGGGCCACTCGATGGGCGGACATTCCACTGTGTGCGCGGCGGCGTTTCGTCCCGAGACCTACGCGCGCGCTTTTGTTGATCGACCCGACGATCTTCCCGCTCGAAGCTTATGGCACGGCGCCGCCGGATGCTTCCTACATTCGCAAGCGGAAGAACGTGTTCCAATCGGCGGAAGAGATGATCGAGCGCTATCGCGAGCGGCTGCCGTTTTCGCGCTGGCATCCGCAAGTGCTGCGCGACTATTGCGAGTTCGGCATCTTGCCGCGGGACGGAGAATTTGTGTTGGCGTGCCCGCCGGAGATCGAGGCGTCGATCTATCATCAATCCAAGGTCCCGGAGTCGAATATCTACCCGGAAATCGCGCGCATCGCGCAGCCGGTCACGGTTATTCGCGCGGGCCGCGCGCGGAGGCCGGGCGTGTTCGACCTCAGCACGTCGCCCACGGCGGAGAATCTTGCCTCGTATTTCGCTGACAGCGCTGACAAGGTTTTCGAGGACTGCACCCATTACATCCCGCAGGAAGCGCCGGCGAGGGTGGCTGACGAGATCGCGCTACTTCTGATCGAATAGTGCGCTGCGGCCGATGCGCTCGCCTTTGTAGATCACCAGCGAGATGCGCTCGGTGGCGGCGATGTCCTGCAGCGGATTGCCATCCACCAGCAAGAGATCGGCGTCGAGGCCCTGGCGGATGCTGCCGATGCGCTTATCGGCGCGCAGAAGCTTTGCCGCATTCGGACGTCGCCGCCTGCAGCGCGACTTCGGCGGGAATTCCCGCATGCACCCAAAGCTGCAACTCGTGGTGCATCGAGGGGCCGGGAAAGACCGCGGATTGCCCGAATCCGTGCCCATGGCCAACGGCACGCCGGCTTTCCAGGCGCGCAGCAGGTTGGCTTGCGCTTGATCGAAGGCGTGCGCGAAGAGCTTCTCCTTGTCGGCATCGAGGGACTTTGCCGGAGGAAAGAAAATCGCGCGTCTCCTTCAAGAACCTTGCCGTGAACCGTTTGTTGCACCAGCGAGGTATTGAGCGAATCGGTGCGGCCGCCGTAGTAATTGGAATAGGCCTCGGCGACGTCGAGAGTGGGGTCATAGTAGATGCCCCGTTGGGCCATGCGCGCCAGGACGGAATCGGGAATCTCGTCGCGCAGCGAGCCGTGCTCGATGGAATTGGCGCCGATGTCGACGGCATCGGTAACGTCGCGCGCGTCGCCGGTATGGACGGCCAGCGGCAGATTCTGCGCATGGGCTTCGTCCGCCACGGCGCGGGCGAGCAGGAGGTCGAGGCGGTCGTAGAGCATGCCGTCGCCCCATCCCGCTTCGAGGATGGCTTTAATGCCATCCACGCCCGCGCGCTTCAATTCGTCCACCTGCTTGCGCGCTTCCTCCGGCGTCTTCGGCGTGCGGACGATCTGCGCGGCGATGGTCGCGCGGATAGCTTGCGGCACGTAGCGGGTGAATTCGGTGCCGTGGCCGCCTTCCGTGGTGAACATGGGGCCGCAAATGAAGAGCTGCGCGCCCAGTTTCGCGCCGCTTCGCGATTGCAGCGCGCGCTTTGAGGGACGCATCGAGTCCATCGCCGGTGCTGCGCGCGGCGGTGACGCCGCTATAGAGCAGCGCGGCGGCCGAATGCGAGCATGGCCTTGTTCTCGTCGAAATCGTCGCTTGAACCGAACATGCCGCCGGAGCTGGTGAGATGCACGTGGACGTCGATTAAGCCCGGCAATAGAGTCTTTCCGGCGCCTTCCACGACATCGGCGCGAATCTTTTCGGGGTCGGGCGCCGCGCCTTGCTCGTAGACGCCGTCGATCTTGCCATCGCGCACCAGCACGCTGCCGTTCTCGATGATCTTGCCATCGCCGGTGAAGATGCGCGCGTTGCGAATCAGGATGAGGCCGGAGCGCTGCAGGTCGCGAAGCAATGCTTCGTTCTTGCCGATGTTCTCTTTGCTGTAGGCCTGATAGCAGCCCATGACAGATAAACGGCGCGAGCACGGCCAGCACCCACAGCTTGTTGCGCGGGGGAATCTTCTGGCCCTTTTCCCAGCGAAAGAGCTGCACCGCGAGAAAGAGGCCGAGCACCAGTGTGAGAAGCAGCGCGGCCACGGCAATGGCGTTGTCCTTATCCGCCAGATGTGAGGTTGCGGAAGAAGATGCCCTGGAAACCCTGCACCAGGTAAGACGCGGGAATGAACTGTCCGCAGGGTCTGCGCCCAAATCGGAAGGATGGCGGCGGGAATGGTGGCGCCGCTCAGGAACAGCATCGGCATGTAAAGAATCTGAATCAGGATGGTGGCTTCCTGCATGGTGTTGGTCACGGAAGCCAGAATCAGGCCGATGGCGCGGAACGCGCAGACGCCGAGCGAACAGAGCACGAACAGCGAGAGCCAATATTTCGCGGCATGGGCATCGCGTACATGAAATGCGCCAACGCCAACAACACCACCAGCACGGGAATGTAGAGCAGCCACCCGCTCACCATGGATGCCACCAGCAGCGGCAGCGGCGAAATCGGGGTCACCTTGAAGCGGCGCAGGATGTTCGTCTCGCGCTCCTGTACGGACGCGCATGCCCGCGCCCCACAATCCGTTGCCCAGTATGCCCATCACCAGCACGGTGGCAACGAAGTACGCGATGCCTTCGCCCGTTCCCGCGTGGAACAGCTCGGCGAACGCGAAGAAGAAGATAAACGGGAACAGGAAATTGAAGAACAACACGCCGCGGTCGCGCATGGTGAGCCGCATGTTGTTACGGAATAGCGCCAGATAGGTTTTCATTCGCGCAGACTCTTTCCGGTAAGCTCGATGAACGCTTCTTCGAGCGATGGGCGTTTGATGCGGATGTCGGAGAGCTCGGCGCCGGCATCGTCCAGCCACTTCACCATTTCGACGATGGTGCGCGCCGGACGCCGCGAAGTGACGGCGATCCGCAGACGGGCGTCATCGAGCGTAGCTTTTTCCGATTCCGCCCATTGCGGCAGCCCGCCGGCGGCGAGCGGCTGCGCCAGTTCGATCTCGATGATGGAATTGGAGAGCGTGCGCTCCTGAATCTCGCGCGGCGTGCCGATGGCGACGATGCGGCCTTCATCCACGATGGCGACGCGGTCACAGAGCTTCTCGGCCTCCTCAATGTAATGAGTGGTGAGCAGAATGGTGCGCTGCTCGCGGCGCAGATCGAGGACCAGTTCGTGAATCTCGAGGCGCGCCTGCGGATCGAGGCCGGCTGAGGGCTCGTCGAGGAAGAGCACCTGCGGATCGTTGAGCATAGCCAGCGCGAGCGCGAGGCGCTGCTTTCTGTCCGCCGGAGAGCGTAACGTAGTAGGCCTCGCGCTTTTCCCAAAGTTGCAGGCGCTTGAGCAGCGACATGCCGTCCGCGGTGCGCGTGTAGAAGCTGGCGAAGAGCTCGATGGCCTCGCGGACCTTGATCTTTTCCTGAAGATTGGTGGATTGCAGACACACGCCGATGCGGTCTTTAAGCTGGCGGGTCTGCACCTCGGGATCGTAGCCGAGCACGGAAACGCGTCCGCCCGTGCGCGATCGCAGGCCTTCGAGGATTTCCACCGTGCTGGTTTTGCCGGCGCCGTTGGGGCCGAGGAGGCCGAATACTTCGCCCGCGCGCACTTCGAAATCGATGCCCTTCACGGCGGGAAAAGAGCCGTAGGACTTCTCCAGCCGCTCAACTTGAATGGGATTATCCACGGAAGAGAACAGTGTCTCACAGGGATACGCGGCGGAGAGCGGAATGGTTCAAGGAACTTGGCGAGTCGATCTGCATCCCGAGCAGGTAACCGCCTATGGGCAATAGCGCAAAGGCGAGATTCGTGTTGGCCGCGGCGAGGCCAAGCGCCGCTCCGCATGCTATCTGCGCGACGCCGATGGCGAACCGGCCTCCCATGAATCGCCAGCGGTACTGCGGGTTGCGGCGGCGCAAGGCGGGGAAATGCCCAATTGCGAGGGCGGTCAGGCCGGAGGTCAAACCCGCCACTGGACTCAAAGGCAACGTCAATAGCAGTAGCACCCCCAAAAAGGCCGCGTCCTTGGCAAACAGAATTTCGCGCGCGTGTACGGGCAGCAACCGGTAGCGGGTCCAGGCGGATTCCGAATCGAGACCGAACAGGCATTGGGCGTAGGTGCTCAGCGCAAGCGCGATCAGCAGCGAGAAGATCGGATAGGCGGCAGGGTCGGGCGAAGAATAGAAGAAGCGATACGAGCATCCTCCAAGCGCGATGAGGATTGCGACATAAGTATCGAGCACATGAAACATCTGACGTACGGCGCCCGCGATCAACGGGCCGAGCTTTCCCGGAAACCAGATCGGCCATCCGATGGATTGGCCATGCGCAGATGGTGCGTTGCGCATCAAAGCGAGCGCGATCTGCATAACGGCCGCCATGGCGAGAAACGCGAAAGCGAGTGAAGGCGCGGTCCGCAGGAACAACGCCAGCGTCAACCAGAATAGGGGGCTGAGCGCGACGGTGACAATGCGTAACGCCGTTCGCTGTGAAGCGGCAAGGGGCCAGACTGCGGTTCGCATGGGAGGGATTTTCGCCAGCGGATCGGAAGAGAGTGGAAACAGCAACAAGAAACCCACCAGCAACAGAAACGGGTACGCACTGCGCGGCGGCAGGCCGACGGACACATTGCCGGCAATCAGGAGCAGCACGAAAAGAAAGAAATTGTTTACCTTAAGCGCGGCGAATGAGCCCACATCGCGACGCATAGCTCGCGCTACGGCGCGGAGAATTACGCCGGCCGCGCGCATACGCTACGCAACGTGCGCCAATTTCCGCGCGTAACTCAGGAACAGCTCCATGCCTTCGTAATCGCGCGGCGCCAGTTCGTGAACGATGTGATGGGTCAGGTATTCGCGCACCAACTCGGGCGCGAATTCGCGGCGCGCCGATTCGGCGGCGACGATGGCATCGATGCGCTCGCAGCCATATCGGCAGGATTGGAGGAAGGCATCGGCGAGATCGCTCGTCACAATGCCGGGGCGCGCGGCCCAGACCGCGAAAACCATCGGCAAGCCCGTCATTTCGACCCACTCGCCGCCAAGATCGTATGCGTGATATGGAAGACGCGAGGGATCGATGCGCAGGGCGGGATCGCCGATGATGAGTGCGGCGTCGGCCGATTGCAGCATGGCGTCAAGATTCGGCGCCTGGCGGATGAACGTTGGCTGCGCGCCGTATTTCCGCGCGAGAATCACGCGCGCCAATTCAACGGAAGTGCGAGAGCTGGAATCTGCGGCAAGCGTGCGAATCTGCGCCGCGGGGCGCGAAGAGATGAGCAGGATGCTGCGCACTGGGCCGCGGCAGGCGATGCCGGCGCCGGGAATGGTTTCGAGTTGCTGGCGGGTGAGCTCGAACGAAGGCACGATGCCGATATCGGCTGCGCCGGATGCCAGATGGTCCGCGCAGACGGCGGGGATGGCAAATTCCAGGTCGAACAGATCGCGCTGCGGGCCATGAAGCATTCCCCAGACGAGGGGAGTGGTGTTGAGGTAGCTGACCGCGCACACGCGGGGCCGGTCGAGTGTCGATGGTGGCAACCCAACAGTGTAGCTTAGGTCAATCCCCCGCTACCCGCCGCCGACGAATTGGACGATCTCAATCTGCGCGCCGTCGCGCAGTTCAGTCGATGCCCAGTTGAGTTGCTTGACGATGCGCCGGTCGAGCTCGATGGCAACGCGTTCAGGTTCGATTTCGAGCGAATGGAGCAGATCGAGAATCGTTTGGCCTTCGGATGCCATATGAGGTTCGCCGTTTAGATGTATGGAGATAGCCATGCTTCGGTTGACACCCTGCTTTTTCACCAATTATAGTCTAAGTTGAGCCACAACAGTCTCGGAACCCATGCCTGACTCCTACCCAGAGTTGTATTTTCCCATCGTCGTACAGGTGGTTATTGCGGCCGTGCTGGCTGCAGCGCTGATCGCCATCTCGTACATTTTCGGCAAGAAAGTGCGCAATCGCGTAAAGGACATGCCGTACGAATCGGGCATCGTACCCACGGGCGACGCGCGGCAGCGCTTCAGCGTCAAGTTCTACCTGGTGGCGATGCTGTTCATTCTCTTCGATATTGAAGCGATTTTTCTGTACCCGTGGGTGGTGGTCTACCGTGAGCTGAAAATGTTCGCATTCGTGGAGATGCTGATTTTCGTGGTGCTGATCCTTTCCGGTTTCCTCTACATCTGGAAGAAGGGCGCGCTGGATTGGTCGGGATCGGATATGAGCCGCAAGCGCTAGAAGCGAGTTGACGTCGAAAATGTTACCGGACAATGTGCGAGAACGGGCCGTCGCGGCGGCGATTGACGCCTTCGATGCGGATGCGATTACCGGAGGACGGTTCGACCGCAACGAGCTCACGATCGAAATTGCCGCGCCGAAGATTGCCAGCGTCTGCGGGTTTCTGAAATACGATCAGGGATTCGTGCGATTAAGCTCGGTCACGGGTGTGGACCGTTACCCCGCGGAGCCGCGCTTCGAAGTCGTCTATCACCTCCACTCGATCGAGCGCAATGAGCGATTGCGCCTGAAGTGCCGCCTTCCGGGCGTGGATCCGGTGATTGAATCGGTCACTTCGGTGTGGCGCTCGGCGAATTGGTATGAGCGCGAGACGTTCGATCTGTTCGGCATCCACTTCATCAACCATCCGGATTTGCGGCGCATCATGATGCCGGAAAATTGGGAAGGCCATCCATTGCGCAAGGATTATCCGGTGACGGGGTCGAGGGTTTAGCCATGAGCGAATCGGGCGTTCCGGGAGTGGCCGTAGAGGAATTGGAGAGCAACGCGCCGCAAATCAGCGCGCGGCGTAGCATGGTCCTCAACATGGGGCCGCAGCACCCCTCTACGCACGGCGTGTTGCGGTTGCTGATGGAGCTCGATGGCGAAAACATCGTCACGTGCAAGCCGGACATCGGCTATCTGCACACGGGCATCGAAAAAGAGTTCGAGGCTAAGAACTATCAGCAGGCGGTCACGCTCACCGACCGCGTGGATTACCTCGCGCCGCTTTCGAACAACTTGGGTTATTGCCTTGCGGTGGAGAAGTTACTCGCTCTCGAAATTCCGCCGCAGGCGCAGTGGATGCGCGTGATGCTGACGGAGTTCACGCGCTTGAACAGCCACTTGGTCTGGCTGGGCACGCACGCCATCGATATCGGCGCGATGTCGGTGTTCCTGTATTGCTTCCGCGAGCGGGAAGAGATTCTACGCATCTTCGAGATGTTCTCGGGACAGCGCATGATGACCAGCTATTTCCGCATCGGAGGGCTCGCGCTTGAGCCGCCGCGCGGGTGGCAAAACCGCGTCAAGAAATTTATTGATATCTTCCCGAGCCGCGTAGACGAATATGAGAACCTGCTCACCGGGAACCCCATCTGGATGGGCCGCACGCAGGGCGTGGGGTATATATCGCTGGAGGACATGCTCGATCTGGGCGTGACCGGGCCCATGCTGCGCGCCGCCGGGTTGAAGCTCGATGCGCGCAAGAGCGAACCGTACTCGAGTTACGAGAAGTTCGATTTCGAGGTGCCCACGCGCACCGAAAACGATGTCTTCGCGCGCTACCAGGTGCGGGTGGAAGAGATGCGGCAGAGCACGCGCATCATTCGCCAGGCGCTGGAAGGCATGCCGGGTGGAGCGTGGAAATCGGATGCGCCGCACGTTTCGCTGCCCGACCGGGAGAAGATGAAGACGCAGATGGAGGCGCTCATCTACCATTTCAAGATCGTCACCGAAGGCTTCCGCGTGCCGGAAGGCGAAGCGTATCAGGTGATCGAATCGCCGCGCGGCGAGTTGGGGTATTACGTGGTGAGCGACGGCACGAAGAGCCCGTACCGGGTTCACATGCGGACGCCGAGCTTCGGCAATCTGCAGTCGACGCCGAAACTGGTGGAAGGCACGATGATCGCGGACGTGATCGCGGCCATCGGCAGCATGGACTTTGTGTTGGGGGATACGGACCGGTAGGCGCTAAGCCATGCGCAGGACCAGTTGGAGCCGATCTTGAAAGGCGGCTGGGACGGTCCGCTCAATCTCGGGCGTAATCAAGCCCGCTTCCTGAAGGTCCTTGATGTGCGTCTGATCTTTAATCCGGAAGCTGGTTAGCTTCATTAGCAGCAATTGCTCGAGCGGGATGAGCCGAACACCGTTCAGTGTTCGACTCTTACCAAGTTCTGGCGTCGGTTCGGGCGACTCCTCCTTGACCCGTTCTCCGGTGAACAGCATATGGACGGCGCGACGGGCCGACGGCCTATCACCCTGCACTAACATATCCACGCCGGCGGTGTGCCTGTACTTCCAACCATAAGGCGCCATGGCCGTTTCGATCCGTTCCAGATCGCCGCGCCGAACCACAATATCTACATCCCTGGTGGTACGTCCCGCATCGGGCGACGCCTCTTCCACGTAAAGGAACGTGGCAAGTCCGCCGACAACTCGATAATCGATCCCGGCCTCAGAGAAGGCCTTGTCGACAAGATGCGCTAAGTCGAACAGCTCTTTCACGCGGTTCTCGTAGAAAGTGTTTACGTATACCGGCACAGCCGCTCAAATTATCTCACGGCCTATGCGCCAGAATAGGACAAGATGCCGAGCTGGAATCCCGAACAATACCTGAAGTTCGCCGATGAGCGCACGCGGCCTTGTCGCGACCTTGTCGCGCGTGTGGAAGTGTGGCGGCCGTTACGCATCATCGACCTGGGCTGCGGCCCCGGCAACAGCGCCGAGGTAATCGCGCAGAGATGGCCTGATGCGGCGGTTACGGGACTCGACAGCTCGCCCACCATGATCGAAAGCGCTCGCGCAATGCGTCCCGAGTGCGAATGGCGCACAGGCGATATTGCAGAGTGGGCAGCTTCAACCAATGAGCGCTTCGACCTGGTTTTTTCCAACGCGGCGTTGCAGTGGGTGGGCGACCATGCTTCGCTCTTCCCGCGTCTCTTCGAGCACGTCGAAACGGGCGGCGCGCTGGCGGTGCAAGCGCCGGGAAATTACGACGGGACGTCGAACCGGCTGATGCGCGAACTGGCAGCATCGCCCGCCTGGCGGCGGTGGTTTCCGAACGGGCGCGCGAAAGCTTGGCACACTCACGATCTCGATTTCTACTACGATGCGCTTGCGTCGCACGCGGCGCGGCTTGACCTATGGGCGACGGAATATTGGCACGCGATGCCCGATGCGGCGGCCATTGTGGAGTTCTACAAGGGCACGGGACTACGGCCGTATCTCGATGCCATAGGCGATTCAAACGAGCGAGAGCGATTCCTGGCCGAGTATATGGAAAAGCTTCGCCCCGAATTCCCACCGCGAAATAACGGACTAGTGCTGTTTCCGTTCCGGCGAATCTTTATTGTGGCGTACCGGTAGCGAGGGACCGTGTGCTGGGAGTATCGGGCCCTGGAAAATCCGCGGGGACCTTCTGCGTTACCTTGCCCGTGGCGGCCCATTCCGCGCCGCGTGCGAAGGTCGTGATGAAACCGACGCAACTCATCGCGGCGACATCGTGTCCCAGCATGGTGTGAAAGATGCGGCCCTTGCCGTAAGTCAGGACTAGCAACACGGGTTCGTCATGCCCTGTCCCCTTATTGGCCGGGTCGGAAAAGGCGGTGCCAAGGACGGTCATGTTCTGGCCAGGACCCCGCATGCGCGAATACAGCTCATCGCCCGCGTGCATCCAAACCGGCGGCAGACCCTTCGCGACAGGGTGGGTCGAATTGCGCATGGTGATTTGAAATGGCAGCCGTGCCCCGTGATTTCCGGCCGAACCAGGAGTGGTATCCGACGTCAGCTTACCGTCGCGGTAATACCAGTAGGGGCCTGACTTTTCGTTACGGCCCATCCAGCCGCCCAGGCCGATCATTTCGTTATAGGCGGTCCAATTGGGAAAAGCATTGTCGGCGGCATGATAGGAGACGAATCCACCGCCGTTTTTCATGTATTGCTCGAATGCGGCTTGAAGATCGGGCGGCCAAACGGTTCCGTTTGGGAAATCGTTGTAGTTGGAGATCACTACCTGATACTTCGCGAACTCGGGGCGGAAGCCGCTGAAGTCGCCGTCTTTGGGCGGAGTGGTGATCACCTCCACTTGAAAGAGCCCGGCGTCTTCCAGGATTTTCCGCAGCGCCGCTGTGGTAGTCTGCCACTGGTGGTTGTTCTGGCCGTCGATGATCAGAGCGCGAATCGCAGCCGCTTTCATCTGCCCAACAACCGCCTGAGCGACAAAGATCTCGCCAGCCAGGGACAAAAGCGCAATCCAACGCGGGGATTTCATGGCTGGATTTTACCGCGCCGGGAACTTTCGCGCTGTGCTCGGTGTCTCTATCTTTGCAAGGCGGAAATTTTCCTGGTAGGGTGAGATCAGGAGAAAACACGAGGCGCGGTGGCAACTTCGATTCTGGATTTGAGTCCGGACCGTTCGGCGGAAGGCGCAGCCGATATGGAGGACATGCGCTTGGTCGAAGGATTGCGCGAGGGCGCGAATTGGGCCTATGAGGATCTCGTCACCCGCTTTCAGCAACCGGTTTACGCATTGGCTCTTCGCCTGCTTACGGGCCAATCTGAAGCCTGCGACGTAGCGCAGGAGGTCTTTCTCAAGGTTTTTCGCAACATTTCCAGCTTCCGCGGGCAAAGCTCGCTGAAGACATGGATTTATCGCATTACCGTAAACGAAGCGCACAACGCGCGCCGCTGGTTCTTCCGCCATCGCCGGCGCGAGGTCGATCTCGACAACCATCCGGACGATACGCTGAATTGGAAGGAGCTGATCGCGGACGGCGGCCGCTCGCCGTTCGAATTGGCGGTGGATCGCGAACAGCAGATCATCGTCGAAGCTGCGTTGGAGCGCATTAATCCTATTTTTCGCGAGGCAGTGGCGTTGCGGGACATCGCCGACCTCAGCTATGACGAAATCGCGTCGGTTCTCGGTGTTTCGCTGGGGACTGTGAAATCGCGAATCCTGCGGGGCCGCGAAGCCCTGCGGGAAGAACTCACGGGCACATTGGAGCCGGGAATGAGCCTGCGATTGGCGCCGGGAACGGCCGAGTAATGCTATGAGCTGTGAGAAGGTTCGACCCTTGATTTCATCGTTGATCGATCGTCAACTCCAAGCGGGAGTGACGGCAGATACGCGAGAGGAGGCAATGGCGCATCTGGCGGCGTGCCGCCCGTGCGCGATGGAGTTTGAAGGCGCCCAGTGGCAGCGCGCGGCGCTGCGCAGCCTGGCGACGCCCGCGGTTCCCGCGAAGCTCGCGGCGAATCTGCGCGTCATCGCATCGCACGAACGGTCCCGTCAGTTGACACGCATTACGTGGAGCGCGCGTCTGGAGGCGTTGCGCGACCAACTTACGCTGCAGTTCGAAAACATGATGAAGCCGGTGGCGTTGCCCATCGCCGGCGGGCTGATTTCGGCCCTGCTGATGTTCGGCGTTTTGATTCCCAGCGTAAGCTACGCGCGGATCAAGACCATCGAGCCGCCATCGCCGGTCTTCACGGAACCGGACGGTCAAGTGGTGGGTGAAGGCGAATTTCCGAGGCTGGAATCGGCGACCCTGCCGAGCGCGAACGGCAAAGTGGTGTTGTTGTTGATTATCGACGACACTGGCCGCGTACGCGGTTACCGCGTCACGCAGGGCGCAATGACGCCGGAAGTGCAGAACTTCATCCTATTTTCGATATTCACGCCCGCCACCATATTCGGCAAGCCAACCTGGGGCGAAGTGCAGGCGGTTTTCGGCGCGGAGTCTAACGATCGCCGCAGCTAGAACCCAACACTCCGCGATTTCCTTTGTCCCGTCAAAAGCTCGGCCAACATTTCCTAATCAAAGGTTCGATACTGGAGCGCATCGCGGCGGCGGCGTGTGCGGAGCGGGAACCTTTGGTAGTAGAAATCGGTCCAGGCCGCGGCGCACTCACCGAGAAGCTCCTGAAGCGCGCCGAGCGGGTAGTGGCGATCGAGCTCGATGCTGACTTAGTAGAGCACCTGCGGCGGAAATTCGCGGATGAGCCTCGGCTGGAGGTGATTCATGCGGACGCCCTCGATGTCGATCTCTCGCGATGGGGCGTTGCGCCGATCGCGGGGAATCTTCCTTATTACATAGCGACGCCGATTATCGAGCGAACAGTCCGCCGGCACGCAGCCCGAGCTGTTTTCCTCATTCAAAAAGAGGTGGCGGAGCGGCTCGCAGGGACGCCGGGCAATCGCGAATACGGATTCCTCAGCGTAGCGACGCAGCTATTCGCTGATGTCCGAGTGCTGTTCGATGTAAAGCCAGGCGCCTTTCGTCCGCAGCCGAAAGTGGATTCGGCGGTGGTGCGCCTGGAACCGCGTGCCGGCGCGCCTGCTGCGGACGAAGCCGAGGGGTTCCTTCGATTCGCAGGGCTATGCTTTCATCAGAAGCGGAAGACGATTCGCAATAATCTTGTCGATGCGTATGGAAGAGCTTTGGTTGATACGTTGCCCGAGGCGGGGCTGCGGGCGGAGCAGATCGGAATCGATCGGCTAATAGCGATGTACGAACGTGTGATCGCTACTTCTTGAAAACAATTGCGAGGACGCCGAGGGCCGCGGCTCCCGCCAAGGCGGTTAAGCCTTTGTGCTCGGCGAGCCAGGTGGTGGCAGCCTGGTCGCGAGCTTGTTGCCCAAATATGCCGTGGGCTCCAAAATCTCCGGGCACTGGCTCGAACAGATTATCCGGACGGTTCTTCGAGACTTTTTCCTTAGTCTGTTGCGAATCAAAGCCGGTACGGCCCAGATAATAGTCGGCCAGCGCGGGCGCTACCTTGTTGGCCTCGATGACGATCACCGTCGGAGCGCCTACAAATACTTCGCGGCGCTTATGGTGAGATGCCCAGACAATTCGTTCGGCGGCCACTTCAGGTTGAAAAATTGGCGGGATAGGTTGGGGCTGACGCGGCATTTTAGAACGGCACCAGGTGAATTGCGGCGTGTTCATGGCTGGAAGCTGAACCATCGTCAGGCGGATGTTCTTGCGGTCGTGTATCAGTTCGGTGCGCAGCGAATCCGTGAAACCAGCGATGGCGTGCTTGGCGCCGCAATAGGCTGCCTGCAGCGGGATCGAACGATACGCGAGAGCCGAACCAACTTGAATGATCGCGCCCGAATCGCGCGGCAGCATCCGACGAAGCGCGGCCATGGTTCCATAGACTGTGCCCAGATAGGTGACTTCCGTTGCGCGCTTAAACTCCTCCGGCGTCACGTCGCTGACCCGGCCGAAAATCGTCGCCATTGCATTGTTGACCCAGACGTCGATCGGACCAAGCTCATTCTCAATCCGCGCTGCCGCCGACTCAACCTGATTGGAATCGGCAACGTCTGTAGGTACAGCGAGGCCTTTTCCACCGCGCTCGCTTACCTCTCGCGCGGCGGCGTGAAGACCCTCCGTATCGCGCGCTATCAGACCCACACGCGCGCCTTCGCGCGCGAAGGCGCGAACTGTCGCGCGGCCTACACCCGCTGAAGCGCCCGTGACCACGACCACTCTGCTGGAATTCGATTTTTGCATGGATTCACCTAATAAATTTCCACCTTATAGTTGCGGCCCTCCCAGGCATTCCGGTCTTTCCAGAAGAACGTGAACTCGATCCCGGGATCGACCTTCTCTGGCGGAATGTCCAGGTATTCGGCGCCGAGAACTGTAGCCTGGGAGTCAGCATCCCGCCATTGCGGATCGCCGGCCTGCTCCCAATGCAGGCGAAACGGATGTGGCGCACAAATCCGCAGCGTGTGTCCCTTGCGCGCAAGGCTGATGGGATGGTTGGGCTGCCAGAACTCGACCCTGGTTCGCGAGGCTTGCCCGCGATAGCGTTCCGCAACTTCCGGAATCAGGTCGAAGACCCCGCGATCATGAACCGAACGGAGCAGCCGCATGTATTCCGAATGGGCCCACAAGAGAGGATTTGCCGAGCCGGTCGGGCCCCCGCGGGTCATTTTCACTTCAACCAGGTCGTCTTCGTCCCAGACCTGCTCGGGCAGCAAATCGGCGCCATTGGAAAATCGTTCCATCGCGCGGAGGAAGGGACGCGCGTCGTGACCCGCCGCCAGTTCGTAGTGCCCGCGTTCGCCCGTCAGCAAGGGCCAAGCCCTGCCGCGGCCCCACTGTACAAAGGGGCCGCCATCGGGCCGCTGCCCGTAGCCGTCGTGGTTGTAACGGCGCCAACAAGGTCCCTTAGGGGTCTCGACCTTGAGGGTTTCGTCAACCACGCGCAGGCTATCGACAATCAGTGGATCGTCAGGGTTCAGAATGCCGTATCGGACCAACTGCAGGAAGCCCGCATCGACGATATCGCGCGCGGGATAAAAGGATGGAGAATCGGGAGGCTGATCGACGAGGTTTAGCGTCGCCGTATCGACAGCGCCGGGGCGCGTCGCTTCGCCGGACTTTGCGGGATTCAAACGCACAAAGTATCGAGACACGCCTGGAACGAGCGAGCCGTTTGTCGTAACGGTCCATTCTTCGAGATGCGCGCCAAGGAAATCGGCATAGCTTCCGAGAAACGATGCCGTCTCGTCATCCTTCTCCGCGCGAAAGAAGCCGGCGGCGCAAACGAAGGCGGCGATCACAGCGGCGAGGGTGGACGGAGAATAACCGCCGGCCTCTTCCCATCGCTCTTCGCCCGTTACGGGTCCTTGATGCAGCAGGAACGCGGCCGCCCGTTTGACCATAACGAAAGGATTGAATTCCGCCAGGAGATGAAGCTTTTTGAGACGCGAGGCAAGGAGCACCGGGAATGCAATTTCATCGAGTTGCGTTCCGTTTCGAAAAGGATCGCCGTTGACCCAGAAGTTCTGGGGAAAACCGCCGTCCTCTTCCTGCCGGGCCGCGAGATAGATCAAGGCTCGCAGCGGCGCCGCCGTATTTCCGGCGGCAAGCAGGCCCATGGCGCTTTCGACCATGTCGCGCGTCCAGACCAAGTGGTATCCACCCTTGCCGTTCTCGTCATTCCGCGCGCTTCCCCACGGAATCGAAAGCGAGGCTACGAAAGCTCCCTGATTGAGCTTGTCCTCGTGCGCCAACAGCAGGTTATAGCTGGCATCGAAGAGATGGCCTTTGTCACCGCTGGTTTTTTGGAGCGGCTTTCTGCCGTCCGCCGCCATCTGCCATTGACGCATGAATAACTGACGGCGCTCCTTGAAGGGAAGACCGAGAGCATGGAAAAGCGCTGAAGCAGCGTTGGAGAGAGTTTCGCCAAAGGCGAGGGCGACGGTGAACTCGTTTGTGCCCGAGAGATTCAACTCGCCCGTGAGGGCGACATTTCCATTGCGTGCTTCGTCAAATTCGAAGGCCATCTTGTGGTGTTGAACCAGATCGGTATAGCCGTCGCTGGTTCCGACATAGCCACAGGAAAGCCGCCGAAAGCCGCACGAAGCGCCGAGGGCCAGCCAGCGGTTGTGCTTTTCAGCAACGAGCAGTTCGCGGCCGGAAACCTCGAGCACAAAGGCATTATTCGCTGAACCCGAGCCTGCAAGATGAGGCGCGCACAGCAGATAGGTATTCAATCCCTGGAGCGAACTATCCACCTTCGCGCGCAGCAGCACACACGGGCTCGCGGGGTCGGCAATGATTTCCTTGGTGAGCGACAATCGCCGCCCGCGATCATGACCTTTGATCGAATATCCCTGAGATGGCGCGAGGCGCTCCACCGTGTATTCGATGTCGCGTTTCTCTTCGAGAAAGAGACCGTTACCATCGGCAAACAGAAATTCCAGGTCGCGCAACTGCGGACGATCCACGGTCGGGAAGTATACTTCCGTAACGATGCCCCGACGGATCGTGAACCAAACGCGGCTACCGATGGAAAATGCCGTACCAACACCATCCTTATCGCCGTCGGTCCAGCGCGGTTCACAACCGGGTGGGCCGAACGCGTTTCGGTGTCCTCGAAAGTGCGCCATCCCGGTTTACAAAGCCCTTCGAAGCGGCCTTTTGAAGCGAGGTTTCATTTCGCTCCCAGGTCGATCAGGGCCAAGCCGCTTTCCGGATCGAATTTCCGTTTCAACTGCTCTCCGGACTCCTGCAGCATCACCTCCAACGTAGGCCGCACATGCGCTTCGAGAAGATGTCCGCCCATTGCTGAACCGTTTCTCTTTCCGACGACGACGTGCGCATGCACCTTGGGCTCGCCTTTATCAAGCGCGATATCGCCGATGAGCGATACCACTTCGACTTGCTCGTTAACCTGATTCTTCAGGTAATCTTTCTTCTGCAGGTCAAAGTACCCGAGCCCCGCATCACTGAAGGCGCCGATCGCCGTGAAGTGAGCGCCGCCGATATGGTTCTCCTTGGCGAACTTCGTTAATGTCGAGACGACCTCGTCCCCGGTATCGAAAATCAGAACAGTTCCGCTATCCAGCTTTTTGCTCTTCATCGAAATATCCTCCGTCCAACACAAAGCGCAGCGCCGAGACCGACGACGAGGCCAGCCAGTATCTGGGCGCCGTTTCTTATCCACTGGGCATTGCCGACGCCGGGGGATTCGAGCGCGTCGTTGCCCTGGCCGAGAGTCTCCCTGCTTCGCCTTTTGGAGAAGTTGCGCAAGGTGCAGCGGACGCCGCCCGGTGGCCTGCTCGATCTGTGTCTTGCAACTGAAGCCATCGGCCAAGACGAGCTGCTGTGACGGCAGGCTGCGCAAATGGGGTCCGAGCCGATGGTCATAGACCTTCATCGAGAGATCGTATTTGTTTTCCTCAAAACCGAAGCTGCCGGCCATGCCACAGCAGCCGTCATCGAGGATGTCTGCCTTGGCGCCCATGGTTTCAAAGAGCTTCTTTTCGGCCTTGAGGCTGATGATGGCTTTCTGGTGACAGTGTCCGTGGACCACGATGTCCTGAGGCAGGCTCGGCGGCCGGTAGTCGTGTTTTGTCAGGAACTCCGCTAGCGTGAAGACCTGGCCATGCAGGCGCTTTGGCGTCTTGGTCGTGCGGACGCAAGTCGAGCATCTCATCCCGGAAGACGGCAAGACAGCTCGGCTCGAGCCCGACCACGGGTGTTCCGGCTTCAATTGAGGGTTTGAGGCTCGTCAGGATATCGCGCAGAAGCTCGTCGGCCTGAGTCGAGGAATCCATAGTCATAGAGCGGTCGGCCGCAACAGAGCGGCGCGCGCGGCACGACCACGCGGAACCCCGCATCTTCGAGAACTTCCGTCGCCGCGGCCGCGACTTCGGGATGAAAGTAGTTGTTGAATGTGTCAGCCCAGAGAATGACCTCGGGCATTCCTTTATTGCGCGTGCCGCGTCTTTGAAACCATTGTTTGAAGGTCGTGGGAGCGAAGCGAGGCAGCTTTCGCTGCGGCGCAATTCCGGCGAGAAGCTTTGCCCCCGGCAACTGCGCCATGGCGTTCGCGATGCCCGGCGCGAGCGAGGCAAGGCGCGCCCAGCGGTGAATCCATCCCATGGCATAGGCGTAGCGGGGCCGCAGACCTGCCTTCGTAATAGTGCGACAGAAACTCCGCTTTATAGGTGGCCATGTCCACGTTGACGGGACAATCGCCTTTGCATCCCTTGCAGGATAGACACAGATCGAGCGCGTCAAAGACTTCCTCGCTCTTCCAGCCGTCGCGGATGACATCGCCGTGCATCATCTCGAACAGCAGTGAGCGCGGCCGCGCGTTGAATGCTTTTCTTCCATCGTCACGCGGTAGCTCGGGCACATCGTGCCCTTTTCCTGGCGGCGGCATTCCCCGATGCCGACGCACCGCATGGCCGCATGCGTGAAGCTGCCCTTGTCATTGATGAAGTGAAAATGAGTCGCGGGCTCTTTTGGGGCGAAGCTTGTGCCGAGGCGAAGATTTTCCGTGATCGGATAGGGATCGACGATCTTGCCGGGATTCATCTTGCCTTGCGGATCCCAGACGCTTTTGAATTCGCGGAAGGCCTCGCAGATTTCCGCGCCGAACATTTTCGGCAGGAACTCGGCCTTCGATTGTCCGTCGCCGTGCTCGCCGGAGAGCGACCCGCCGAACTTGACGACGAGCGATGTCGCGTCATCCATGAATGAGCGATAGTTCGCGATTCCCTCGGCGGTCAGCAGATCGAATGTGATCCGCGTATGAATGCAGCCCTGGCCGAAGTGACCGTAGAGCGCGCCTTCGTACCCATGCTTTTCGTAAAGCTCGCACAGCTCGCGAAGATAAGGACCGACTTTGTCGGGCGGAACGGCTGAATCCTCCCAGCCTTCCCAGGTCACCGGCTCGCCGGGCACCCAGGCCGTCGCGCCAAGACCCTGATTCGCGGATTTCCCAAACAAGATGCTCCTCATGAGGATCGTCATAGAGCTTCATATCGAGGCGCGTTATGATGCTTCTTCAAGCTGTCCATCATGCGGCGCGCCTGATTGTCGGAATCCTTGTCGGTCCTCGCCGCCGAACTCGACCAAGAGCCAGCCGCGGCCGTCCGGCAGGAGCTTCAGGTCGCGCGGATGCAGGCCCTTGATCTTCATGTTTTCGACGAGTAGCGCATCGATGGCCTCGCAGGCGATCGGCTTGAATTGGAAGAATTTCGGTGCACGTGGTCGCCGGCCTGGTAAATGTCCGGATATCCCAACACGACGAGCGAGCGGCCGGGCGGACTCCAGACCAGCTTCACCGTGGCTTCGAGCGTCACCGCGCAGGTGCATTCGGTGCCGACCAGGGCGCGCGCGACATTAAAGCCGTTTTCGGGAAGCAGGTCCGGCAGATTGTAGCCCGACACGCGGCGGGGAATGTTCGGGAACCGCCGCCGAATCTCGTTTCCATACTGATCGGCGATCCTTCTTCAAGCCCGCGTAGATCTCGGCGCGCCGCCCGCCGCCGCCAACGATCCGCTGATATTCTTCATCCGATGTCGCGCCGACACGCATGCGCAATCCGTCGTAAGTCAGGATGTCGAGATCGAGGACATTCTCCTCGGTCTTTCCCGCCATCACCGAATGTGTGCCGCAGGAATTGTTGCCGATCATCCCGCCGAGCGTGTTGTGATTGTGCGTGGACGGGTCGGGTCCGAAGGTCAATTGGTGGCGCTCCGCTTCCTTGCGCAGCCAGTCGAGCACGATGCCTGGCTGAACGCGGGCCGTCTTGGCCTGGGGATCGAGATCGATGAGCTTGTTCAGATATTTCGTGAAATCGAGAACGACGGCGACATTGCAACACTGGCCCGCGAGACTCGTCCCGCCGCCGCGCGCGAGCAGAGGCGCGCCGAAGCGGCGGCACTGTTCCACCGTGGCGAGGACATCCTCGATCGTCTTCGGAACGACGACGCCGATGGGCACCTGCCGGTAATTCGAGCCGTCGGTCGCGTAGAGCGCGCGGCTGCCGTCGTCGAACCGAACCTCTCCCTCAATCCGCTTCTTAAGTTCCCCTTCGAGGGCCTTCGCCTCGGTCGAAGGATATTCCGCGACGCGCGGCCGCGCCCAGGCTGATCTGCGGCTCATGCAGTAACGTTGCCATAAACCTTGTACTTCTCCATGTCTGGCAATTTGCATTCCAGTCCGAAGCCGGGACGCGATGAATCGGGGCGGAGCATCCCGCCCGAAGGCTCCAGGGCGCCCTCGAAGAACATCTGCTCTATGCGGTAATGGTCGAAAAAATACTCAACGTTGATCGCGCGACGGAAGCGCGCAGGCCGCGTGCGCGTGCAGCGAAGGCGCGGTATGTGCGGAAAATGGCGTCGCGAAGGCCGCGCACAAATTGCCCGCGGCAAGAAAACCGGTTATCCCTGCGCATCGTGTGGCGTCGGCCTGGAGCACATCCACCGCTCCGGCTTCCAGCATCCGCCGGAAATAGAACGAATCGTATCCGTACTCACCGGCCGCGATGCGCATGCCGGGCGGCGCATGCTCGCGGATCAGCCGCAATCCTTCAAGATCGTCGGATGAAACCGGCTCCTCGAACCAGCTCACGCCAAGATCTGCGAATGCGGCGGCTTTGGCGAGCGCCTGCTTTGCGATCGTAGGCGCCGTTGGCATCGACAAACAGGCCGGCGTCGAGGACCGATGGCGTCGCGCGCCGAACGCACACGCTCTACATCGGCCGCGGGATCGCGTTCCGATCTTCATCTTTACGTCGGTCAGGCCTTCTTCAATCCAGCCGCCCAGTTGCCGCCTGAGTTCGGCATCGGAATAGGACGTAAAACCGCCGCTGCCATAAGCGGCGATGGATTGGTGCGCGCGGCCCAGAAGATCGGCGACGCTGAGATGCAGTAGGCGCGCCTTGAGATCCCACAGAGCATTGTCAACGGCAGAAATTGCCATCGAGCAGATCCCTGGCCGGCCGAGGTTGCGAATGGCGCGAACCATGGCCACCCACAGTTCAGAGATATTGAGGTAGTTGCCGCCGATGACCACCCGCTTGAGATGCGCGTCGATGAGATTCGCGGTCGCGATGTCCGCAAAGGAATAGCCGAAACCGCCGCGCCGCTGCCGGAGGCGCGCACGAGCACAAGAGTGGTTTCGCTCCAGGCCAGGGTACCGTCTGCTTCCGGCGTCTCAGTCGGAACTGTATAGGCCGATACCTCCAGCCGCTCCACTTTCGGAGTAGAAGGAGTTCCCACCATTGAAGTAGATGGACGGCCGAGCACAAGTTGTTTCGCGGCTGAGGGTTGCGCGGCGAAAACGTTGGTGCTCAATGATGCGTTCTCGACGGAGCAGGGTGCGCTACTTCCCCATTTGCTTTAACAGCGGGTAAGGATTGATTTCCGTGCCCTGCCACCAGTTCTTGTCCGGACCAAGACGGGTGATTTCCAGATGCAGGTGCGGGGTATCGGGCGGGGCATCACCGGTTGTTCCGACGTAGCCGATTACTTCGCCACGATTGATCGGCATGTTCTCTTTTATGCCGGGCGCGTAGTGATCGAGGTGAGCGTAATAGAAGCAATAGGTTTCGCTTGGATCGAACTCATAGATCGTCAGCCCGCCGCGCACGCTGGTGAATAGCTTTCGAATTACGCCATCGTCCATTGCGACGACGGGAGTATTGCGCGGAGCAAGAATATCGGTAGCTTCGTGGACTCGTCCGCCGGATCGGGCATCGCGGAACGTGTCTTGAATATCCTTTGGATTCGCTCCCAAAACCGGCATGACCAAGTGGTGGGCGGAGAGCGCTCGATAGTCATCGTCCCAAGGACCCTTGGAAGCGGCGAGAAGCCAGAGGCCCAAACACACGAGCCGAAACATGATCACTCCTTGAACGAAGACAGGCGCTCCCGCGCTCACCATCTGCGCTATTTCGGCTGCGTCCCAATTCGTCAAACGCACACAGCCGTGCGATTCGGTGTGGCCGATGCTCGCGGGAATGGGCGTCCCGTGCAGACCGTAGTGCTCTTTATCCAGGCCGATCCACACGACGCCGACGGGGTTGCGCGGACCTGGCTTGATCGTCGCTTTGGCATCCTGCGGCTTAGCGTTCCAAAACAGGTTCGGATCGTAATAGAAAGTCGGATTCCACTCGACCTTCGTCACCTTCCAGTCGCCGATGGGCAGGGGATCGTGCTCGCTTCCAATCGTCGCCGGGTAAGTCGCAATCGGTTTTCCGCCGGCATCCAAGACTTGCACGGTGCGCGCGGCCTTCGAAACCACGACGCTTGCGGCGCCCTGCGGAATATCGTGATGGATATTCGGAACCGTTATCTGGTCCCCCGGCTTCAAACCCACCTGCTTCGGATTCAGCCGATGCAGAAGAGCTGGGCTGCAATGAAACTTCTCGCCCAAGCCGTCCCATGCGGACTGATAATTGAGCGCGGGCAACTTGGCCTCCGCCATCATGTCCGACGGAAGAGGATTGAACGGACCGCGCACGTCGTCATAAACGATCGTGTAGGAAATCGTTGTAGGAATAGATTCCTGTCCCTGCTCGAGAGCCTGCGTGGTGGCATCGTCAGGCGCGCCGGTCGCTGGCAAGCCATGCTGCGTCTGAAAAGCGGAGAGCATCAAATGGGTGACATTTCCCACGGAAGCATCGATCTGGCCGGGGGAGAAATGCGCGCGGTCGAGTAATACTTGCACTCGGAGCGCCTGCTGATCGACCGGAGCGGGCGCTTTCTTCGCGGGCCGATGGGCCGCGGATAGCGTGATTGCCGCCAAAAACAGGGCGGTCGAAGAGCGGGCTAACAGTTGCATGGCGATCCCGAGGCTGGGAGGAGCAATCGGTTTGCCAATGGAGCGCGGCGACAGGCTGCGTCAACCAGACCGCGGTCCACTGACAAAACGATTGCCGCGGATATAAAACCGCAGCGGCAAATCCACGCATTTACTGATGCCGATGCGGGGTGAGCGCGCGATCTCTACTTTGTGCGGATTGGTGGATGCGCGCACCACCAGGTTGCCGCGCGTTACATCGGCTCCATTCTGAGCGCGCGTGATTCCTAAGGCGAGGGTGAGTTTGCCGGGTCCGGATGCAAGCTGTTCAGGTTTGCGCGCTGCGGGACGGCGGCGGTGCATGGTCTCGAGGCCGATGACCGGTTCGAGCGCGCGAATCAACACGCAACCGGATTGACCAGCGGGCTCGGCAACCAATTGAGGCATTCGTACATGCCATAGATGAAATAAACGTATGCGTGGCCGGGAGGGCCGAAGATCACGCGCGTGCGATCGGTCACGCCACGAGCCGAATGCGACGCCAGATCGTCGCCGCCGAGATATGCTTCGGTTTCGACGATGACGCCGGCTGTTGGGCCATGCACGAGCAGCGTGCCTAGAAGATCGCGGGCAACTTCGATAGCGGGACGGTTGTAGAACTGCCGTTTGAGAATCGGGCCGAATGCGGCGCTAGGTTCTGTCATCTTGCCCGTTGGTCACTTCGCCAGTTCGACGGGTAATTCCGGGTGGCGTGCCCACTCCTCCCACGAGCCATCGTAGAGTTGCACATCGTAACCCAGATATCGGGCGACGAAATACAACAATGTCGCCTGTTGGCCGATGTGGCAATAGGTCACCAAACGATCGCCCACGGTTACTCCGGCGGCGGCGAATTGCCGGCGCAGCGCATCGGTAGACTTCAGTTTGCCCTGTTCATCCGTGAGCGAGCTGAATGGAATACTTACCGCGCCGGGGATATGGCCGGCGCGATTGCGGGATGCGCTGGCGCCCGTGTAGTACTGCGTATCGCGCGCGTCCACGAGATGCATACCCGCCTTATTCAAGTGCGTGCGCACGTAATCGAAGGAAGCGATCACATCGCTTTGCGGGCACGGCGTCACCTTACCAGGCTTAACGGCGGGAACCTCGGCGGTGACAGAATGGCCTTCGGCCTGCCATGCGGGCAACCCGCCATCCAGGATGGACGTACGCGCGCCGAAGCCCATAGCGTCGAGCGTCAGATAGACGCGCGTGGTCTGAGTCGCCTGGTCTTTCGTCATATAGAGAACGATGCGCGAATCGTCTCTCACTCCCTTTTTGGCGAACGTTGAGGCGAGGGCGTCCATTGGAGGCAACTCCAGCGTGAGATCGCCGCGAGTCGCGACCTCCTGCATTTCCACCATCGCCGAACCGGGGATGTGAGCCTGCGCGTATTGCTTCGGGTCGCCGACCGCTAAGACGGCCAAGTTCGGATCTTTGATGTGCGCGGCGAGCCACGCCGGCGTGACCAGCATCGTCTTGCTGTCGCCGTGGCCGCCGCAACCGGCGGCGAACGCGGCGGCGGGAAGGATGGCGAAACAAGCGGCAAGAATCAAGGTCTGCATAAGCCTCGCTAGATCGTAATTGACTATATCGATGCACGCCATAGATGTCAAGACCTCGCTTGGGGTGCGCTGAAAGTGAAGCGGCGTCGAGAAAGGCCGGTAGAACCTTATGTGCCCGGCCCCGTGGCGGATGCGGTACCGATTCCACTTTTGTCGCCTTTCTCGCCGCATTCGTTATCCGCGGCCAAATATGAGGTTTTGCCGCTCGCGCTGGAAGAGAAGAAGGTGTAACGCGGCTCCGATGAACGCAGATGAAAACCGGGCTGCCTTCAACCCCTGGGCAGTTCCCGTTGCGGGCGGAGCTCTCCGGCTACGGGCGAACCGCTTGCTTGCGCGCGCGGCTCGGTTCGGGCCGGCCGCCCGTGGGTGTGAGAATGCGGCGGCCGGGGCAGAGACACTGCGGGCGACCGGGGTATGGAAGTTCTATAGGTTGTCAAAGATCTGTGGGCCGGGGCTCCGAACACCTTGCGGCGAGGGATGGCGGCGCCTTGCTCGCTTCGCGAGCGGGGTCGGGGGGTCAGGGATCAGGGGTCGGGGACTGCTCGCTTCGCTCGCCAGGATCGACTGCCACGCTAGGCAGCAGCCAGAAAGCGGGCGTTGGCCTCCGCCAGGCGCGCGGCGCGACCGATGAGGCGAGCGATTTCGGGCAGTGAATAAACAAAGCCACCGCAGAGTTCGGGGGACGGGAAGTCTTTCGCGGCGTCTACCGTTTGGCCCTTGGCATGTGCGAGTTGGGTGAGTAAGATTGCTTCTGCCTCCGCCTTGGAGTAGGCCGCTTTGCGATTGGCCTGCATGGCGTTCAAGGCGGCGGTGCTCTTTTCGATGGCGCGTTGAATGCGTCCGGCTTGGACGGTGATGTTTTTCAGTTCTCTGGTTTTTTCCACCCAGCTTTCGTCGGCGGGGGATGCGTTGCTCGATTGGTCTAACATGATTTCCGTACAGAGTGCGTGCTCGAACGCGTGGGCGCGTTGCAGCCTGAAATGGTTTTCGGCGATGTTGCGGACCAGATCGCGCTCCGGCAGGCCGACCGGGGCGTAAGCTTCAAGGTAGCCTGCGACGTGCTCTTCGAGAGCGTCCTCCTCGCCGGGCGGGGCGATGTGAAGCTTGGCGCAGAGTCCGTGTTTCCAAGAATTTTGGCTGACGATTTTCTTACCGGCTTCGGTGGTGGCGCCGGTCGAGAGTTTGGAATTCGCCTGATTGGCGGCGATTTGAGCTGGGGTGGACATATTCGTTATCTCCTGTTCGCATCAAAAATAGAAAGGGCTGTCTGACGCGCGAGGCGCGTGAGACAGCCCTTTTCGATTTCAGGATAACAGGAGGGCTCCAAATTTCGGGGGTGGGAGAGGTCCAAAACCGAGTGTAAGTTATTGACGGGATTGGGTTGAAAATTTATTTCGAAAATCTGTGACCGGATTTTGGGACCGTCTTGATCGGCGCAAGCGTGCCCCCGTACGCCATTCTATTTCCGTGCGGTAGGTCCCCGAATTTTTGTTCGCGTTAAGCCGTTCATCGCGGGAATTGCCGGCCGGCCAGGCCGGGAATTCTACGAGTGCCGCGCCATTCGGCCGGAGCCCTATTCATAGCGGAGAGCAACCATCGGGTCGGTTGAGGCGGCGCGTCGGGCGGGAACGAAGCAGGCGAGCAAGGCCGCGGCGATCAGGAGCGCGCAGACTCCCGCGAGGAGCAGGGGATCGCGGGCGCTTTCGACGATCCAGTGGGCTTCGACTTTGTCAAGAAGGATACTGAGGACGAGCCCGGCGGCGATCCCCGCGCCTACGTTGGCAAACGTTGCCGTGAAGACGATACGGAGGACATCCATGCGTTGCGCGCCCAGAGCCATACGGACTCCGAATTCATTGGTCCGATTTGCAACTCCGTAGGACACGACGCTGTAGAGACCGACGGCAGCGAGGATCAGCGCCAGGGCCGAGAAGATTCCGAATAAAGATGCAACCAGACGCTGCTGGGCGAATTCGGGTTGAGTCGAGATCCACTCGCTAA
This sequence comes from Bryobacterales bacterium, assembly GCA_963763545.1. Classification (GTDB taxonomy): domain Bacteria; phylum Acidobacteriota; class Terriglobia; order Bryobacterales; family Bryobacteraceae; genus PALSA-243. Next base: position 120,585 of record CAVXPE010000001.1, on the reverse strand, counting down.
GGTCGCGGGTCTTCATAACCTGCTGTTCGGGATCAACCTGCAAGAGCGCAGTACGCACTTCCCGCAGAAGAGTGAGCGGCTCGACGCGCGCACGGACCAGAATCTGGGTGTTCATGCGCATCGCAATCGAATAAGGGACGTAGACGGCGGGTTTGACGGGATTGCGAAGACCGTCGTCTCGCGCGTCCGCGACGACGCCGATAATTCTGATCCAGCCATCGCTTCCGGGCGCCGCTGGGCTGTAGGGCGGCGAATCCTTCAAATCGGGGAAACGGACTGCCTGGCCGATACTATCTCCGTTGGGCCAGTAGCGGTGCGCCATGGCCCGATTGATGACGGCGACAGCGGCTCCGCGCATGGTTTCGGCATGGTTCCAAAGGCGCCCTGCGAGGAGTGGGATACGGAGGACGGAGAAATATTCGGGGCTGATGAAATTAAGCCGAATGTCCGGCGCATCGCGCGTACTGCTGCCCATAATTTCGGTTTTGGGCGTATTGCCGTTGGAAGGCGGCGTAGCATTGGTGGATAGGCCGGCGACTTCGACCTGAGGAAGCGCGGCGACTTTGGCGCGGAGTTGTTCGAAGTATTGCGCGCGGTCGGCCCAGGCGAGGTGTGCATTCTGGTGGACCGGGATGGGGACGGACATGGTGTTTCGAGGATCGTAGCCGAGATCGGCGTTGAGCATGCGGAGGAAGCCTCTGCCCGCGGCTCCGGCGGAGGTGAGAAGAAGAACGGTGAGGGCAACCTGCGAGGCGATGAGGATGTTGTGGGTGCGTCTGCCGTGGACGGCGCCCACAACCCTGCGAAGACTGCTCTGCATTAGCGCCGCGATATCGGGGCGGGAGAGTTGAAGGGCGGGCGACAGTCCGAAGATCAGCGCTGTGACGAAGGCAAGAACGGCGCTGAACAGGAGGACTGGCAGGTTCATCCGGATGGCTGATTCCGCGGGGAACGAGTTCTGCGGGAGGGCGGCAGCGATCAATGCAAGGCCTTTCCATGCGATGGCGACGCCGAGTGTGGCTCCAGTGAGCGCGATCATGAGCGATTCAGCGAGCAACTGGGTGACGATGCGCGAGCGACTGGCTCCAACGGCGGCGCGGACCGCGATTTCGTGCTGGCGCTGCGTGCCGCGCGCAAGAAGCAGGATCGAGACGTTTGCGCAGCCTATCACGAGGAGGAGACCGACGGCTGCGAGGAGCAGATAGAGGACGGGGCCGAATGGTTTGGCGAAGGTATCCGTGATGCTGCGCAGGCTGACGCGAAAGCCCTCCGGATAGTTGCCGGATTCTTTCGCGAATTGTTCGAGGTATGGCTGGAGCTCGGCGTTGGCTTGGGCAATGGTGACGCCGGGGCGGAGCTTCAGCGAGATGTCGAAGTAGATATTCGGATTCGCGGTGAGCTTCTGCGGGACGTAGATGTCGCAGTCGTACCAGCGGAAGCGCGGCGGCATGATTCCGATGATCTGGTAGTTCTTGTGGACAAGTTGCAGGGTGCGTCCGACGGCGTTGCGATCGCCGCCGTAATAGCGTTGCCAGAACTGATAACCAAGCACGACGACGGGTTGGGGATCCTGGCCATCGGGGGCATCGGATTTGACGAACCATCGGCCGAGCACCGGCGTGACGCCGAACTGAGTAGCAGCGTCGCTCGAGAGGAAAGACGTGGGGACGTCTTCGGGGAGGTCGCGGTCCGTGGTGGTGAGGTTCCACTCATCCATGGCGACGATGTTTTCCAGCGCTTTTGCGTGGCGGAGTTGGAAGATCTGACCGCCATTGAGACCGCGCCCGCGCTCTTTGCCGGTTTTGTCGATGGTGCGGAGGGTCATGATGCGGTCGGCGTCACGGTAGGGGAAGGGGTCGATGAGAACGGCGTAGACGATGCTGAAGACGGCGCTGGTGGCGCCGATCCCCAGGGCGAGGGAGAGGATGGCTGTGAGAGCGAAGCCGGGGCGTTTGCGGAGTTCTCGGAAGGCGTATTTGAGGCCGGTGAGTAGGGTGGGGCTCATCTATGGTTATACTGGCCATCCGAGAAAAAGTTACTTGGGAACGCCGATTGAATCGCGATACTCGGGGAAAGGTACTTCTCCAACGCCAAACGAAAGGGCACGATCTCGGTAGATATCGGTAGTATCGGTAGCCATAAAGCGCCGACTTCTCACGGTGGATGGCGCCGGCAATAAGATGACGGCCAACACAACCGACTACGAATGGGAGATCCCTGTCCAGGGAGTGCCCGGCACAATGCCCAAGCTCAAAGGCATCCGCTGCCCCATGTCATACTTGAGTTGGTACATCGGCCAAATGCAGAACCGCCCCGTCGTCGATCGCACCGGACTCAAAGGCTTCTGGGATTTCACCCTCGAGTTCGTCCCCGACGGAATGCCCGAACGCAAAGGGCTGGATGGCGCGATGCTCCCCCCGCTCGACGGTCCCAATATCTACACCGCCCTCCGCGAACAGCTCGGACTCAAGATGGAAGCCCAGAAGACCGCGGTGGATGTATACATAATCGACCATGTGGAAAAGCCGGCAGCCAATTAGCCCGATGCGCTTGCCGCTGCTCGTCCCCTCGGCGGCTGCTCGATCAAGGCGTCACGTTTTCTTTCTGCGCTAGACTCGTCCCCAGTGTTTGCGACTGCACTCTGCCGGCCATCACTCCGGTTCACGTCAACTGCCCGGGATGTCGATCCCGTAGGAATGCTGTCCCGGAAGCTTCAGAAAGGTTCGGTTCGAGTAGCCGTCCGCTGGTTCTCGGACGACGACAGGATACTACGACTGCTTGACTCCTTAACTGAACAGCATTGGGATAGAACCGTTGCGGGTTACTTCACTTTTATGTCGCGTACGCTCTCACTTATTCCGGTACCAGACCGGCAGCTCGATGGCAGCATAGCGCGCTACCGGGCCGCTCGCGCTCTGGGCATATACGCGCGCCAACATATGCACACGATGCCCCGGCTCGCACGAGGCGAGGATGCGCGGCACGGAGTAGTTCACGCTCACGCCGGCGCCCCACGGATCGGCATCGCGCACGGTGTTATCCACGCAGGGATCGTTCGTGAACAGCTCCGCCACGCGGTAGGAGCCGCCATCCGGCAGCAGGATCGCGAAATTCTCAGCGGGAGCGGCGAACCCATCGCCGTTGCCCTCGCCCAACGTGATCTCGATCTTTTGCGAGCCGTGCTGGAAAGCTTCGAGCGGCCGGCCATCGGCAATCCGGTAGTCCTTCTCCGCTTCAGCTGCCGGGAACAGAGGAACGTCGATCGGCATACGGTTGCCGCCTTCCACGGCCACAATGCGTACTGTCACCGGCCCCGGCCCATCGAACGTAAACGCCAGGGGCAGGTTTACCGATTCACCGGGTCCTAAGCCGAATAACCGCGCTGCGGGATTTTCGAACTTCACGCGCTCATCGGGTGACTCCCACTGAATAGACAGCGTGGCCGAACGAGCGACGCCCACGTTCCAGAATTTCACTCGCAATTTGACGGGCTGCCCCGCCGTCGCCCATGCCGCATCGGCAATTTCGAAACCGGAGACTGCGATGGCGGGTTCGGCGGAAATGCCTACCTCGTAATCGTCGCCATCCAGGTCGAAGCTGAGGCGCCCCTGCGTATCGGCCTTCTGCACCGCACGTCGAACCTTGCCGTCGCTGAGGTGGATGTAGGCCACCGGATGGGTGCTGTTCGGCGCATAGGCGTGCGCAGGCGTCTCGATGGAAAGCTTGACGTCCGTCAACGCCGCGCCGCCCGGTAGCCACTCGCGCACGGCGGAACGGAACCCGCGCGCCGAAACATTTTCGAGCGAGGTGAAGGCCGGTTGACGGCGGTTAGAAGCCACTTCCCAACCCCAGATGGAGAAGTTCGGATAGGGATCGGCATGAGTGAACGCTCCCGTTTTCGGCGCCGGCGAAGCGAAAGCTTGCATGTGAAAGTCGAGTGCGGCAGTCGCGTTCGCCGCGCCGTGGAGCGTCGCGATGCCGCCGGACGCGGCGCGGAGATCGTCAAGGCTGCATTCGACGTCGAAGCCGGCCGGCCCGAGCGGCGCTTCGGTCACTCCGTTCAGGTCAGACGCGCTGGCGACGAGATCGGGAAACTTCGCGGCTGTCCAGTGCGCCAGGAATCCGCCGAGCGAGTAGCCGCTCACGGCGCGATGGTCGCGATCGGGAATGGTGCGAACGGTTTGATCGATGCGCTCCATCAGCTCGGGGAAGTAGAGGGGAAACCGACCCACGGTTTCGACCGGTCCGGAATCAATCACCACCACTTCGTGCGAAGCGACGTAATCGGCAAAGGCTTTGCTGTGAGCGTCGCGCAGGTCGGACGATTCGAAGCCGTGAAACCAGTAGATTGCGGGGTAGCGTTTTTTCGAATCGGCGTAGGTGGCGGGCAGATATACGCGATAGACGCGGTCGGCTCCCATCACTTGGCTGAAATGGGTGAGATCGTGGGGCTCTTGCGCGCAAAGCGTGGAAAGCGCCAATAGACCAACAAGGAATCGCACATTTGAGAGGTACCAAATCCGCGCGGTGCGGCGCAAGAATTCGAAATCGGCGTACGTTCCAAAATCGCACACCTCTTTGAGCGCGCCGCTTGAATCCAAACCATTTACGGTGGCACGCGGTGTGCGTGGCGGATTTCATGGCATTTCGTGAAATACGCCTCGCGGCGCGGTCGCTGGCGCGCGTTCCCAGCCTGACCGCCTTATCGATTCTGACTGTCGCCTTGGGCGTCGGCGCCGGAACTGCGCTATTCAGCGTGGTCAAGGCCGTGCTGCTCAATCCGCTGCCGTATGCCGACTCAGGCCGCCTGGCATGGCTAACTGAAATCAACGAACATGGCAGGCCGATGAGCGTAGGGTTTCAGAACTTTCTGGATTGGCGAAGCGCGAATCGCAGCTTCTCCGCCATGGCGGGGTTTGAGGAGGCTCCGGCAATCCTTTCGGGCAGCGACGTTCCGCAGAGTACCTTCGGCGCGGTGGTGACGGACGATTTCTTCCGCGTAATGGGCGCGGGCGCAGTCATCGGCAGGACGTTCTCGCAGGACGAGCAAACGATGGGCGGACCTGCGGTGGCGATGATCGGCTACGGTCTCTGGCAGCGGGCTTTCGGCGGAAGCCGGGCGATTCTGGGGCGGACGATTCGCGTTTTCGGCACGGCTCCGGTGGTGATCGGGATAATGCCGCCAGGGTTCAGCTATCCCGAAAAGGCCGAGTTTTGGATGCCGAAGACCGCGTTCGGCGACCCCGGCTTCGGCAAGCGCACGGCCCATAACTGGCGCGTGGTGGGCCGTGTCAAGCCCGGGATTGAAATGGAGCAGGCGCAGGCGGATATCGGCGCGATCGAGCGAGGCATCAAGCAGCGGTACCCTTCGCCCTTCCAAGGGAAAGATGCGGCTGTGGTTTCGCTGACATCGCACGTGGCAGGGGAGATCCGGCGGCCTCTGCTGATGCTGTTTGGCGCGGTGGGCTTCCTGCTGTTGATCGTGTGCGTGAACGTGGCTAATTTGCTGCTGGCGCGAATCACCGCGCGGGGCCGCGAACTGGCGGTGCGCACGGCGCTGGGCGCGGCGCGGCGACACCTGATTCGACAGATGCTGACGGAGAGCCTGCTGTTGGCCGCCGGCGGCGGAATCTGCGGCGCGCTGCTGGCCGCCTGGTCGATGGACCTGTTGCGCGTGTTGCTGCCGGCCGATATGCCGCGTGCCGATGAGATATCGATCGATGCGGGCGTGATCGGGTTTGCGCTGGCGGTCTCCGCAGCCGCTGGACTGCTGTTCGGGCTGCTGCCCGCGTGGCGCGCCTCAACCGTGAACGTAAACGACGCGCTGAAGGCGGGATCGCGAACCGCGAGCGCCGGCAGGCGCTCTCAGCGCACACAGGCCGCGCTGGCAATTTCCGAAGCCTGCCTGTCGCTGGTGCTGGTGGCGGGCGCCGGACTACTGGTGCGCAGCTTCTGGAATCTGCGCTCGATCGATGCCGGATTCAGGCCGGATCACGCGCTGGCGGCGGATACTGACTTCGAACGGCATGGGAAGGAGGCCTGGTTCCCAAGTACCGCGATCTGCTGGAGCGCGTGAGAGCAATCCCTGGCGTGGAAGCGGCGGCGATGACCCGTAGCCTGCCGGTGGAATCGGGCGCGCCCGACGGACACTTTTTCATTGAGGACCGGCGCGCGGAGACCGGCAATGCCGACGCGAATTACAGCGTGATCAGCCCAGGCTATCTGCGAGCGTTGCGAATCCCGCTGGTGCGCGGGCGGGACTTCACGGACGGGGATACGGAGAGCAGCCAGCCGGTGGCGATCGTCAGCTCGGAGATGGCGCGGATTTATTTCCCGGACCGCGATCCATTGGGCCAGCGCATTTGGTTCGATTCGTTCGGCACAGGACCGCCGCACTGGCTGACGATCGTGGGCATCGCGGGCGATGTTCACGAGGACGGCGTTACTCGAACGGCGTTTCCGCAGGCTTATACGTGCTACACCCAGCAAACATGGGGCCCGATCTTGGACGGCGGCACGCTGGTGGTGCGTACCGCTCTGCAACCGGAATCGGTGGCCGGCGCGGTACGGGCGGTAATCCGGGCGGTGAATCCGGAAGCGGTTCCGAGGACGCGGACGATGGACTCGGTGATGGCGGCTTCGCTTTCGAAGCAACGCTTCCAGATGGAGATACTAGGCGGATTTGCGGCGCTGGCGCTGCTGCTGGCGGCTATCGGGCTTTATGGAGTGTTGTCGCACATGGTGACGGCTAATCGGTCGCAGATCGGCATTCGTTTGGCGTTGGGGGCGCCGCGGGACTTGGTTTTCCGCATGGTCGCGGGCCGCGCGTTGAAGCTTGCTGGAATCGGAGTGGTTGCGGGAGCGTTGGGCTGCGTGGCGTTGCGGCACGTTCTGGCGGCAGCGGTGTTCGGTATCGGACCGAACGATCCGGTGACGTTGGGCGGAGCGATCGCAGTACTGCTGGCGGCTGCGCTAGCCGCAGCGTGGATTCCGGCGCGGCGCGCGACGAGGGTGGACCCGATGACGGCGCTGCGGGAGGAGTAGATCCGCCGGTATTTATCGGGCCGAGCGCGCGTTGGTTGCGGGCGGCGCGGAAGAGGCTTCCAGGTACGAGCAGGCGAAGACGATGAGTTCCTGGCGCAAGGCGTCGAACTGTTCCTCGGGGGCTTCGGATTCGAGCAATCTTCGACTGACTCCGGCCATTGCGCCCTGGAGAATCGCCGCGACGAGTTGCGGATCTTTCGTGAGCGGTTCTCGGGCGGTGGCCAGCATTTCGACGATCGCTTGGTTGGAGCGCACGCCCATCTGCGCCACGATCTTCGCTCCATCCACATCGGAGCTAACGGAATAGAGGGCGACGCTGCTTTTCGCATCCCGCATTTTGGCTTCGAGGAATGAGTTGATGAGATCTGCCGCCATGCGCGGGAGAGCATCGCCTTTGCGCTCCCGGCAGACCCTTTCAACCGCCTCCGTGACCTCATCGAGGTGGCGTTTCAAGGCCGCCTGTAGAAGAGCGCTCTTGTTCGGGAAATACTGATACAGGGTTCCGACAGACACGCCCGCTCGCAGCGCAACCCGTGTGGTGGTCAATCGCTCCTTTCCCACACGGAGCAAAACCTGAATAGCCGCTTCGAGAATGGCGTCCACGCTGGCGGCGGAACGCGCTTGAACGGGCGATTTACGGGGCTCTAGGCGTACACTTGAACGCGGAGGCAAATGCGAACTCCCGATCTGAGGCTTTCTCCATCTAAACAGGTGACCACGATGAATACAAGTGGTGAACACACAACAGGAGAAGCAGAATGACGAAACAGAACGATCTTGGCGGCAGCTTCACGCTGGCCAACACATCGATAACTTTGAACCGCGTGGGATATGGCGCGATGCAGCTTGCCGGTCCGCAGGTGTGGGGACCGCCGCGCGACGTGGATGCCGCGGTGGCCGTGCTGCGTGGGGCGGTTGCGGCCGGCGTGAACCACATCGATACGAGCGACTTTTACGGTCCGCACGTGACCAATCAGATTATCCGGCAGGCGCTCCATCCTTATCCGGATGGGCTAACGATCGTCACCAAGGTGGGCGCTCGCCGGGAAGCGGACAAATCCTGGCCTCATGCTCTTTCACGGCGGGAATTGATCGACGGCGTTCACGACAATCTCCGTAACCTCGGGCTTGACGCGTTGGATGTGGTGAACTTGCGGGTGGGCGCAATGATGGGACCAGCGGAGGGATCCATCGAAGAACCGCTCACCGTGTTGGCTGAACTCAAGAGCCAGGGGCTGATTCGTCATCTCGGCCTGAGTAACGTTCTTCCCGGGCAGTTGGCCGAGGCGCGGGAGATTTCGGAGATTGTCTGCGTGCAGAACTTTTACAACGTGGCGAACCGGAACGACGATGGCTTCATCGACGACCTCAACAGACAAGGCATAGCGTATGTGCCGTTCTTCCCGCTGGGAGGGTTCACTCCGTTGCAATCGTCGGCGCTCGATGGCGCGGCGGCATCGCTGGAGGTCACTCCGATGCAGGTCGCGCTGGCGTGGTTGATGCAGCGCTCGCCGAACATCTTGCTTATCCCTGGGACATCTTCGGTGGAACATCTTCGCGAGAATCTTGGGGCCGCGACACTGCGGCTTCCTTCGGAAATAGTCGCCGAGCTCGACGCGATCGGGGGAGGCGTCAGGCAGGCCCATGGACAAGGCTGACAACAGGAAATTTCGGCGGGGGCTACTCTCGGCCTCTTAGAATTGCATTTAGAACTCTTATGACATGAATCCCGCTGCCGCTATAGCCATCCGCCCGGTGTGGCAACTCGTAAGAATCGTGAAATCCTGTTGCGGTTTGTGTCGGCACGCGGTTCCCGCCGAATCGAGGGGGCCGAAGAAATGTCCCGGCGACGCCAGCCGTCTTGGCAGCCTCCTCGATCTTCCGCTGGCAGAGAAGGCCGCCATGGCCAAGATCAGGTTTTTGCGGCAACTACTGCTGGATGGCTCCCGCCCCCAGAGCACCGGAACGGCAGGAGTTGCAGGCGCCGAAGCCGCTGCCATTACCCAGAATGCTGGCGCAACGGCCGCCAATGCTGGCCAATTCACCCGAACTCAGTGTCGCCGGTGTGAACGGCGTCTCTGTGGTCCCATAGCCGCCCGGGACCGAATGTAACGTTGTACCCCAAGCCGTCAAGCCGCAGGCGGGCGTCGCCGTCGTGACGAGTGCCGCACTGCCGGAGCAACTCGTGCCAGCCCCGCCAGCGCCTGCCAAGGTGGCAACTAGTTTCACTGTCACCGAGGTCGGAACCACGCCCGTTAGGGTCTTCACCGTGAGATCCCGGTTTACCCCCAAGTTAACGGTTTCATCTGGCGTGACGAGACAAGAGCAACACGAAATCAGCTCTTCTCCCGGATCGAACGCGTAGACGTTGACGCAAACGTTCCCCGAAGCGGCGCCAAAGCCCGGACCTAAGAGCGGCGCCCCATCGGCGCCGGGGTTGGCGATGTTGATGTACGATTCACCAATGTTGAGGTTCGATGCATACCGCACCTGGAACGCGGGGGCCGGACACGTCGACGTAAGCGGCCCAATAGAGTACGCGCAGGTACCTGTACTTACGACACCGTTCGCATCCTTAACCTGGATCGTGAAGGAACCGGTCGCCGTCGGGGTTCCGGTGATCGCGCCGGTAGAGGTGTTCAACGTCAAACCTGGCGGCAGAGCGCCTGTGGCAACCGAGAAGGTATACGGCGGCGTACCACCTGAGACAATCAGGGCAGGACTGTTGAAAGCCACGCCAACCACGCCGGTGTTTGTGGTGGAACATGTTAGTAACACGTTCCCGACGGTGAAGGTGAACGGACATGTTCCGGAGCCCACCACCCCGTTTGCGTCCTTAACCTGGACCGTGAAGGAACCGGCCGCCGTCGGGGTTCCGGTGATCGCGCCGGTAGAGGTGTTCAACATCAAACCTGGCGGCAGAGCGCCTGTGGCAACCGAGAAGATATACGGTGGCGTACCGCCCGTGACCATCAGGGCAGGACTGTTGAAAGCTGTTCCCACGACCCCCGAACTCGTCGCAGGGCATGACAGCACCGGACCACCGGTAATCGTGAACGGACAGGTTGTTGCGGCCGTCAGACCGTTTGCGTCCGTCACCTTGATCGTGAATGAACCAGCTGCCGTCGGAGTCCCGGTGATCGCGCCCGTAGACGTGTTCAACGTCAAACCTGACGGCAAAGTACCTGTGGCAACCGAGAAGGTAAACGGCGATGTACCCCCCGTAACTGTAATCGCGGGGCTATTGAACGGTAAGCCAGCCTCGCCGACGCTCGTGGCCGGACACGTAATCTGAGGCGCTGAAGTGTAGGTGTACACCACAGTTACATTCGCCGAAGCCACCGTCGTTTCAGTAGCGTCGACATTACCCCCTCCTCCAATGACATCCAGGCTGGTCAAAGTGTCGAAGCTAACCGGAAATGTACCTGTGCCTTCGTATGAGGGGAATGTTGCCGCACTGCTGTCCGTCAGCGGGCCATTGGTAGAAACTCCAGAGAGCAAGCCATTGAAATGGTCAGTCACCCCAGGAGCAATCGTCTGAGAACCGGTTGACAGCGTCGCAGTAAAAAGTGGCGAAGAGAAACTAAAACCGGTCAGCGGATTATGCAACGTGAATTGAGAAGTGGTTGTGCCGGTGACCACCTCCGGACCCGCCGCACCGTTCGTCAGTGAAATGGAACCGCCGATGGAACCCGAGACAGTAATGGTAATACTGTTGAGCGTTCCCAATGTCGGGTTGAACTGGGAACAGTTTATAATCGCTGCCGCCAGCTCGGTTCCCTGATTCGTAATGCTCGAACAGGTGGCGCTAACTGTTGTGGCTGCGCCGGCTACGCTCGAAACAGCAATAAGCAGAAGGGCAACTCTGGTCGTGGGGAGCAACGACGGCGTCAAAACCCGGGCTCGAGTGAGGGACAGCTTTCCAAACGCGCTCATACTAATCCTCTTTCCGACATGCGGTGTTGTGGTAACCGGGTCTCGTGCTGAGAACTTCATCTCGTACTGTGGGCTATCACTCCCAAGTTTTGAGCCCACCCGTCGGGCGCCACGGCAGTCGAAGAAGCGAAAGCCCCAAGAATTACACGCACGTACTTACGCGTACTTAATGGTCCCCAGGGCTAAACACTATCACTTTCCAAAAAGTGAGGCAATGACAAAAAGGAAGTAACCCAAACGCCGAATTAGCTCAAGCGCCAATTGAAGCCGCTAATGAAACCTTATAACTGGTCCGCTTTTCATTGTGGCCTGCGTCACCGTCGCCCAAACTGCCGGGCCGATGGCCCTCAAACCCAACGCGTCAGCGCGACTGATGTGCGCCGGTTGGCAAGAACGTTCATTATCGCGGGAATGTTGTGTAGGCGAAGAGATGGACTACGCCAGGTGGTAGAGGAAAACGATCTCGGGGGCCAATTGCAAGGGTGTAACTCACAGGTGAGTTAGCGCTCCAATCAAGGAACCGCGAAGCACCTCCCCAAGCGGAGGCAGAACTTAGCGAGGCCATCGCGACGATTGCAGCAGGGGCGAGATCCGAAGGTCTGCCACGGCGCGGTACGCGGCCTACCTCGGATCGGGCACGGCGGGAACCGGGTAAGCGATCGGGGAGGCGCCAGGCAGGCTTATGCAGAAGGTTGACAATAGGAATTGGCGGATTCAATGAAGATCATCGCTCTCTTGGCGCTTGCGGCGAACCTTGCGGGGGGCGCCTTGGGCGGACCGCTCGCTTTGGTCGTGCTGGGATCCGGGGGGCCGCGCCCTTTCGGGCGTGGCGGAACAAGTTATCTTGTCGAGGTAAACGGCATACCACAAATCCTGGTTGACGCCGGGCCGGGAGCGTTCCTGCGCATCGGAGAACTGAACATCGATCTCGACCGTGTCGATACTGTTCTGCTCACCCACTTACATATCGATCACACTGGCGGCTTGCCGGGATTCTTACTGGCCAGGACGCTCACCGCGCGCGCGGCGGCAATCCGCGTTACGGTCTTCGGGCCCTCGGGCGCCGGAGTATTTCCCAGCACTACACGGTTCTTGAATCTTCTATTCGAGAAAGGCGGGGCATGGGAATACCAGAAAACGTTTGGCGCAAACGAGGAGATACACGGCATGGACTTGCCGATCGACCTGGCGTCGCCACAGAGCCAAATTGCCAACGTCGACGGCCTGCGAATCTCGGCTATCGCAACCCATCACGGCGATTGTCCTTCGGTGGCGTATCGCTTGGACTACGAGAACGAGAGCATCGTATTCTCGGGCGACATGGACGCGTCGGCGATCCCGAACCTGGTGCGACTGGCGAAAGGATGCAGCTTGCTGGTGTTCCATTGCGCGGTGCTCGATCCGCCGAATTCTCCGGCGCAACTCTACGCTCTTCATACTCCGCCGCGCCAGATTGGAGAGGCCGCGCGAGACGCCGGAGCGAAGCATCTGCTGCTTAGCCATACCGCGCCGGATGTGGAAGGAGCGAGCCGAGCGGTGCTTCAATCGATCCGGGCGTCTTACAAGAGTCCCGTGAGTTTCGCGCAGGATAAGATGCGGGTTCTTGCGAATCGCTAGCGCAAATGCTGGTTAGCTTGTCGTTCGGGTTTGGTTGGAAAGCGACCAAAGAGGAAGAACAGAGCTATGCCGAGAAAGTCTAAAACCCGTTTGTCCGCGGACGCGATCGCCGAAAAGGCATCGCGGGGGGAAGATATTTCCGCCTACTTCACCAATACGTTTACGGTGGTGAGACCCGTCCGCCGCGTGAACGTGGATCTCAGTCAAGGCATGTTGCGCGAACTCGATCAACGGGCGGCGCGGCTAAACATCAGCCGTCAAGCGGTAATCAAGACGCTGCTCGCCCGTGCCCTGGAGGAGGGCCGTCGTGGCAAACCGCGACTGAGCGGGAAAACGGGTTGAGCGGCGGGGTCTGCCGCGGGGTGTTGCGCTGCCTACTTCGGATCGGGCACCGCCGGAATCGGGTATGTCTTCTTCAGGCCCTCCTGATATTCGTCGAACAGCGCCTTGATGCCGTCGAACTCCCGCTTCACCGCGGCGCGGTAATCGGGATGCGTGGCGAAATCGAATAACAGCGCGGCCATCGACTGCGCGTCCACGATGAAGCCGTGGTGGCCGATTTCCTTCAGCGCGTCCTCTTCCATTCCGTAGGTGTGATTCGCCCACGTGGAGGTCTGGGCCGAGAAGCCGAGTCCCGGGATATCGCTCGATACGGTGCCGGTCTCTTCGTAGCCCTGCGGCTTGCCCGGCGCTTCATCCACAGCGGTGGCGCCGATATTTCTTCATGTACGCGAAGCCCACCTCGGCCAGCGTTGCGACCGCGATGCCGTCGCGATCGTTGCCGTAGTTATCGATCTTCACTTTCGTGCCGGTGGAGAGCGCCGCGGCTTTCGCGGCGTTGTCGACCATCTCTTTCACTTGCGCAAGGTAGACCGCGTCGGGATAGCGGATGTAGAAATCGGCGACGGTGCGGTCGGGAACCACGTTGGGCGCCGCGCCGCCTTCGATGATTACGCCCTGCACGCGCGCTTCCGGACGGATGGTGGAGCGCATGGCATCGATGTTGTTGAAGAGCTGGATCACGGCTTCGAGCGCGTTGCGGCCGGCCCAGGGAGTCATCTGGTGCGCGGGCGCGCCGGAGAAGATGTACTTCACGCCATCGATGTTCAGGCAGCAGGTGCCGAAGCCCGGCCGCCGGACGCGTGGTCTGACTGGTGGAGTGGCTGCGCACCAGGATATCCATGCCGTTGAACACGCCGGCCTTGTGCATGTCGATCTTGGCGTTGGGCGGCATCATTTCTTCGCCGGGCGTGCCGAACACGATCACGCTGCCGGGCGTGTGAGTGCGCTCCAGGTACTCGGCCATCGCGATCGCGGCCGCCATGCCGATGGGTCCCTGGGTGCTGTGCTGATCGCCGTGGAAGGCGCGCTCGGTGCCGCGCAGAGCGTCGTATTCGAGAATCACGCCCAGATTGGGAGCGCCGTTGTTGCCCTTCCAACGCGCCACGAACGCGGTGTCGAGGCCCGCCACGCCGACCTTTACGTCGAAGCCATGCTTACCCAGATACGACGTGAGTTGCGCGACCGCCCACTTTTCCTGAAAGCCGATTTCGGGATGCTTCGTGATTTGGTCGCCGAGAGCGATCAGTTCGGAATCCATCAACTGTTTGGCGCGGGCGACAACCTGGTCGCGGGCGGCATTCGGGCGCCGTGAGGCGGGCGACCCAGGTGGGGACTTCCAGCGAACGCTCGAGGGCGTCCATCTTTTTGATCACGTCTTTGGCGGACTCACGCTCAGTGGGCGTCTCCTGGGCCAGCAATCCAGACGCGAACAGGCCGCAGGCCAGAAGGGGGACGAAGGGAATGGCGCGCATTTGTATCAGGATAATGCAACGCGGGCTGCGACCGCGCGGCCGCAGAGCGCGGTCTTCAACGCGCGGATCCGCCGGGTGTTGCGGTCGCGGAACAGCTTTGAAATCAGATCTCGCGTAGCGCCGTCATCGGATCGATTCTTGTGGCCCGCCGAGCCGGAATGTAGGACGCGGTTAGCGCCAGCAATGTAAGGAGCAGTGCAACCCCCACGAACGTCGATGGATCGGTCGCGCTGACTTTAAAGAGAATGGCCTTCATCACGCGAGTCAACGCGACGGCCCCGCCAACGCCAATTGCTATTCCACCCAATGTCATCCCGAAGGCTTCGCCAAGGACCAGGCGAAAGATGTTACGTTGCCGCGCGCCAAGCGCCCGCCTGATGCCCAGTTCCCGAGTGCGTTGCGCAACCGAGTATGCAATCACTCCGTAAACTCCAACAATCGTTAGCGCGAGAGCTATGCCAGCGAACAATCCGAGAAGCCTCAGAACCAACCGGCGCTGGCCCACGCCTGCTTCCTCCACATCCTCCATCGATTGCACGTTGTAGACGGGTTGATCGCGATCGATGGTCAGGATCTGGGTGCGCACGGCATTCGCAAAAGTGAGCGGGTCGCCTTCGGTACGAACCAATAGGGTTGCGGTCCACAACGGGGTCTGCGCCCAAGGGCGGTAAACGGTCGGGCCGGCATCGGTCGCAAGATCCTGATGGACATCTGCTGCGACACCTACAATCGTGACGGGCTGCGAACCCGCCCCGATTAGAATCCGTTGTCCAACCGGATCGCGCCCAATCGGATACCCCGGCCAAAATGCGCGGGCGAAGTTTTCGCTGATTATCGCCACCAAGGGAGCGCCGGCTTCATCTCTTGCGGCGAATTCGCGCCCCCGCACTAGCGGGATTTCGAGCGTTCGGAAGTATCCGGGCGTAATTTCCTGAAGGGCTACAAGTGGCCGCTCGGCCATGAGGACCGCGGGCCGGTCCGCCGGTTGAGATGGCGTCGCTACGAAAGCCGATAACGGTGGGCGACGGCACACCGTGGCGGCGCCGACTCCGGGCGATGTCTCTATGCGGTCTATTAACTCATCGAAGAATGCCGCATTCTTCCGCGTCGTGTCATACCGGGCTGGGGCAAGAGAAAGCTGCATGGTAAGCAGATGATCCGTTCGGAATCCTGGATTGACACCGGATAGATTCGCCATGCTTTCCATCAGTAGCGCCGTACCAATTAGCAAAACAGTCGACAGCGCCACCTGACCCACTACTAGGGCGGCTCTTGGATTCAAGCCCAGTATTGCCCGCTTGGGCCCTGCTGCCCTTACCCCGCCAACTGCCCGAAGAATGCTCGCGAGGTCGGGGCTGGAGCCGCTCAACGAGGGAGCAAGTCCGAACAGCACACCAGTGGCGATGGAAAGCGCTACCGCCAAACCGAGTACGGTCCCGTCCAGCCGGATCTCTCCGGTCCGGGGCAAGCCCAGTGCGTTGAGCCGCGCGATCCCGGCCAAGCTCCACCTAGCCAGCAACACGCCCAAAGCTCCCCCGGCCAGCGCCAGGACGATACTTTCGGTCAGCAGCTGCCCGATAAGCCGGCCGCGCGCCGCGCCGAGCGCGGCACGGACCGCAAACTCTCGTGTGCGCGAAGCCGCACGCGCCAGCAGGATACCGGCCACGTTGGCGCATGCAACCAGGAGCACAAAACTCACCGTGCCGAAGAGC
Organism: Bryobacterales bacterium; assembly: GCA_963763545.1. GTDB lineage: Bacteria > Acidobacteriota > Terriglobia > Bryobacterales > Bryobacteraceae > PALSA-243. The sequence goes on along the minus strand of CAVXPE010000001.1, from coordinate 104,462 downwards.
ATCCAAAGCAGCGCCCGGATCTTCTCCACCAGATCCTCTTTCAGCGGAACTACCCGCGCGACAAAATTCAACCTGCCGTCCAGCATTCCTGGATGGGCGCTGGCGTATGCGCGATGCAACACTTCGGCCTCCGCGCTGGCCTGTTCGATCGTGACTCCCGGGCGCAGCCTTCCGAATGCGACCAAAGACGGGCTAACCGGCCGGAGATCGAAGGCCGGGCCGGTGAGCCATGCGTCTACGCCAGGAAACGGAAACGCGAATCCCGCCGGCAAGACGCCAATGATTGTGTAGGGCTGCGTCCCCAGCGTAACCCTCTGGCCGGCAATATTGGAGTCCCCATTGAAGCGACGCCGCCATAAGTCCGTGCTGATCATTGCCACTGGCGGGCCGCCCGTCGCGTCCTCTTCCGGGCGAAAGCTCCGGCCGACAGCCGGCTGCACGCCCAAAATATGAAGGAAGTTGGCGGACACCCGTGCTTGTTGCAGTGCCTCCGGGACGGCCCCGTCCGAGAGCGCAACATTCTCGACAAAATTTCGATAACAGCCAGTTTCGGTGAATGAGCGCGCCGCCGATCGCATCTCCCCGTAACGAACGGTGGTGACGCCCAGCGAGACGCGCACCAGCCGGTCCGGATTGGAATACGGCAGCGACTTCAGCAAAACGGATCGGATCACGGTGAAAACCGCGGTATTGGCTCCAATGCCCAATGCCAGGGTGAGAACCGCGGTGATCGCGAAACCTGGATTCTTGCGCATGGTCCTCCAGGCAAGCCGCGCATCCTGTCGAATCGCTTCCAGGATTCCGAGAGTGCTCATCTGGTAGATCTCCTCACGAATCAGAGTGGGATTTCCAAATTTCCTGCGGGCCGCCGCAGCGGCGTGTTCAGGTGAAAGGCCGCGCGCGATGTTTTCGGAAGTCTCTGTCTCGAGATAAAACTCAATGTCGTGTGCGCTCTCCGCATCCCGATCTATACGGCGGAAAAAACGACGCCAGCCCATTGTGTCCTCAGTCGGATGCCGGCCGTAAAATGGCGCCGATGCCGCGTACCAGCCTCTCCCACCTGGAGGTTTGCGCCGCAAGCTGAGTTCGCCCAACGCGCGTCAACCGATAGTATTTGGCCTTCCGGTTGTTGTCCGATGTACCCCAAAAGGAGACGATCCAACCCCGGTCTTCCAGGCGGTACAGCGCGGGATAGAGGGACCCGTGCTCAACCTGCAAAATGTCACCGGACCGCTGCTCTATAGCATAGGCGATTGAGTGTCCGTGGGCAGGTCCAAACAGCAGCGTCCGGAGGATTAGCATGTCTAAAGTGCCTTGCAGCATATCCCCTTCCGCGTCGGTTCTGTTTGGCATGACTGTTCCTGTATTGTACTCCATATGGCAGTCTAGTGGTACTGCGGATTTTCGAGAGCTTTTCTCAGGGGCTACTACCGAACCTTTTACGAGTCCACTGTAGGCCAATTCCATTAGACGCTCTGAGGAAGAAGCTCTTTGAAAGGATTGGTGCACCCTTTTCCGGAGACATCCGGCGCGACCCCCCGATGCTCCAAGTCCACAGGTTACTGAAGCCGGCGCGGCGTCGCCTTTGGACGAGCCGCAGGACCTAACCGCCGAGGTATTTGTTAGGTACGTTCCGAAGCGGCGGTTTCATTCCGTAACGCTTGCGATAGAGATATTCGATGTTGCTGTAGACGTCCGCCTCGCGGCGGTGAAACTGACGATAGAGACCGCACTGCGCATAGGATATGGGGGTCACGTCGTACACGACAGACTCCCAGTCCTTCGATTCTCCCCAGAGAAGCGCAGGCACGCGGATGGTTAAATCAGCGCCCGCGTCGACAAGAATCTCCATCATGGGGCGGCAGTAGTTAAAGATGCTGTTCACGGCGTGGAAGATGGGCGTTTGTCCGCCGAGGCCCTCCGCATCCGGATCGGCGCGAGCGTTCACGTCAGCGCCGGCACCCAGCAGGACTCGGGCGCAGCGGATGGAGTTGAACTCAGCGCAGATGTGCAGAGCCGATACGCTGCGGCAGGATGTGAAGGCGCAGAGAGGGTTCAGTTTCCGTTGCAGGTTTTCGCGCGATGCGGCCAGCACCCTACGAAGCGCGGCGTCGTCGTCGAGAAGAATGGCTTGAAGGAGGGAATCGCCGATGGTGGAGCCCGCGTCCAACATCACTTGAAGACATTCGGCGAAGCGGGGCGACCGGAGGTACATCTCGATCAGACAGTCGATCGGTCGCTTGCCCTTGATCGGGTCGGTTGGGCTCACTCCCGCGGCGAGCAGCCTTCGAATGCCGTCGGGCGAGTGGACTTCGAATTCTCCAAGCAGATCGGCGCCGGTGGACACGGTTAAGCCTCAGGCGTGCACAGGCGCCGGATGGCTAACCTGAGCTCCGGGCAGGCGGAAGACGAAGCGGGCGCCGCGGCCAGGTTCGGATTCCACCCACATATCGCCGCCGTGCTCGATCACGGTTTGCCGCGTCAGCGCCAGGCCCAATCCGAGGCCGTTGCGCTTGCCGGCGGTCACGAAGGGCTGGAAGAGATTGGGCGCGGATCTCGGGAGCGATTCCGGGCCCGTGTCCTCCACGTAACCACCGCGGAATCGTCCTCGACGCGACGCCGAAATGCGCACGCTGGCCGCCTTCGGGCATGGCTTCGAGCGCGTTGCCGATCGAGGTTGACGAAGGCGCGCTCCATGCGGCTGCGCTCGAGTGGCAACCTCGATCTCGGGCGGAATGGCGAGCGAAATCGAAACGCCCTGCGCCTCGGCCGCGGCCGCCAGGGAATCGCAGGCGGCCGAGCGCCACTTCGCGCAGGCGGCACATCTCGGGCGGCGCCGCTCTTGCCGCGCGAGACGTTCAGCAGGTCCTGCAACAGTTCCTGAATGCGGCGCGACGCGCGGTAGATATTGCCCGCCAGACGTTTCACGTGCGCCGGGCGGCAGGTCGGCATCCACCATCATTTCCGCGCCGCCATAGATGGCCGCCAGCGGATTGCGCAGGTCGTGCACGATGGAGCCGGAGAGGCGCCCGATGGTGGAGATACGCTCCTGGCGGATCAGATCCTCGCGCGCCTGGCGGATGGAGGCGCACATATTATTGAAGGTGCGCGCCAGGCGTCCCATTTCGTCCTCGCTGTTCACCTCCACTGCGATGGCATAATTCTGGCGCGCCACCTCGGCGGCGGCGCGGTCGAGCTGCTTCACGGGCTCGACGATGCGGCGCGCCAGCAGGTACGTGAGGCCGAGGCCGGCGCTGACCGCGATCAACCACATGAACAATGATATTCGTGGACAGGCTGTCGATGCGGCGCTGCGAGCCATCGAAACAGCGCAGAATGATGAGGTCGCCTACTTTGCTGACCGGCGATATCCTTGAGCGGAGTTTCCAACCGGGCGTAGCGCGAGACGCCATCGCTCACCAGTTGGGCTTCACGGGCCGTCGCGAGATTCTTAACCACGACGCCGGTGGCGCGTGGATTCAGAGTGGATACCGCCGCGCGGCCTCCCGTTTGCAGGAATAGAAATTCGCTGCCCGTGGCCTCCTTGAGCTTCTGCGCCACCAGCGCGTCCACGCTGTAGCCCGCCACCAGCACATTGGCGAGGCGCTGCTCGCCGGGGCCGGAATCCACATAAACGGGCGTCACCGAGATATCGAACAGCTCGCCATTCTGCAAATAGAATCCGCTCACCTGTCGCGGGAAGGCCGCCGCAGCAGTGTTAAAGATCTCGCGGTTGCGGGCAAGTGCCGGGGGCATCTCTCCGCCAAGCGACGCCACGAACTTGCCAAAGGGATCGAACACCAGAAAGATCGCGTTGGCTTCCGCCACCCTGGCCCACAGCTCGCCCGCGGTGTCGGAAATGGTCGCCTGGTCGCCGGTCCCGAAAGCCAGCCTCACCTCCGGCATGTGCGCCAGCATGCGGGTTACTTTCGCCAGCAGATCCTCGCGCGATAACCACAGCGACGTATAGGCGTGGAAGCTGTTCTGTACCTCCTGCTGCAGGCTTTGGTACATGGTGCGCGTGATGGCGTTGAGCACAATCTCGCCGGTGATCGCGAACAGAAGGGTCACGGCGACCGTGGTGGAAAGCAGGATCTTCCAAAGAAGCGAGAGCCGCGAAAACCAGCGCATCAGTTCGACCCCCCGATATAGGTTCCGGTGGCGGGCGCGTACGGCTTGCCGTGCTTATCGAGGTGAGGCGCGGGCACGTATCCGGTTTCGCTGACGGAAATCAGCGGCAGGGCGAGGCCGGCTTCGGGAACGGTGATGCGGCGCTCCAGAAACTTCAAGTTCTCAGGCAGCGCGCGCTCGTGGAAGATGTGCAGCTGATACTCTCCGGGCGGGACTCCGGCGAGTACGAACTTGCCCGATTCGGGCGTCACCACATAGTAAGGCGTTGGAACCACCGCGATGATGGCGCTCATGGTGGAGTGGATGTTACAAAAGACCCGCGACGATGCCGGGATGTTTGAAGGTGACCGCTTGGCTGGTCCCGGGCGGGTACAGGCCGGTATCGAACGGCTGCCCGCTGAAATTGGAAAAGGCGTTGTGATAGAAGGGATCGAGGTTGGGAAAATCCACCGTGCCGCCCACGGGGATGGCCATGACGTGCGGCATGAAATGCTTGTCCTGCTGAAGCATCTTGACCGTTTTCGGACACGGGGAGCGGTGCGTGCTCCACCGGCTCGAGCCATAACACCACGCCCGAATAATCCTTGTGGCGATGCACGGCGGGTTCGCGGGAATTGGTCAGCTCGACCTGCCCGGTAACTGTAGCGGCCGGGGCGGCCGGGAGGCAAAGAGAAGCGAGACTAGAAAAGATAAGCCAGCGCCAGGTCATAATGATTGGTCAGCCTGTTTCCGGCGCCGATGTACAGCGTGCGAAACTGCGAAATCTCCGGCCCGATCAGCACGTTCGGCGCGATGCGATAAAACAGGTTGACGCCATACATCAGGTTACGGGTCGCATCGCCCGTACCTAATACCCCGCTTTCATAATACTGGAGGCCGGTAAACAGATGGAAGTCGAGGCGGCGAGTCGTATGAATTGTAAACTGCGTCCAGCCGCCGCGGGCCGTGATCGCGTGTGCACTGTGGTAATACACGGCGTACCCTTCGTTGATGGCGCCGGTTCCCAGGTTGCTGACGTTTTGGCCGGTGAACATGACGCCCGTCCACTCCACCGGTTTGAACGGATTGAAGAACCAGTCGGCCTGATAGACTCGCGAAGGGATGGAGAATCCACCAGCGTGCGTCGTGCTCTCATGGAAACCTCCGGCGAGTTCCAGGCGCCGGTCGCTGTCCAATTGGTGATAGAACTCCACTCGTCCTTCGGCGCCGGGGCGGGTCGGGGCGACTACGATGGCGGACGTGGCCGGTTGGTCGTAAGGCGCCGTTTCGTGCGTCGCGACCATCCCAACGCGGGCGCGCAAGCCGGTCATGTTGGTGAAGGCAAAATCCTGTTCGACGCGCGCCTGGGGCATCCATAGCCAGAGGTTGCCCGCGCCGGTAAGGGGTGAAATGCCGACCTGCGCGAGCGACGACGGCTCGCGTGGATTGAAGATGGGCTTATCGATTCCCACCATCAGCTTGGTGGTCTTCCAATCGAGGTTGATGGAGCCTGTGCGCAGCCGGAAGGTGGAATTGAAACTTACGCCGCCGGTATAGAAATCCATCGCCAGGGCGCCGCTGACCGTGCCGCCGAGGAAGGTTTGCGGCCCATGGTATTCCAATCCGATAATGGTCTGTCGCAAGGTGGCGTTGCCGGTCTCAGGCGCGGGGTTGAGCGAGGCCGCAGTCGGATATTCCACTCCGCCCCCATAGCGTGAATTCAGATAGGCGTTGAACAGCGCCATGCCGGTAATGGTAATGGGAAACTTCTGCGACGCCTCGACTTTGGTCTGCGCCTGTTCTTCGATCCGTTTCTCCTGGATGGCCACGCGATCTTCCAACGTGACGGGAGTTGCAGGGCCGGTAGACGCCGCGGGGCGCATGGCCGCAAGTTCCGTCTTGAGTTGGTCGACTTGGGCCGACAGGTCGCGGTTCTGCTTCTCCACACGATCGAGCCGCTCTAGAATTTGACTGATTTCGGCCGTCTGCGCGGTCAGCGAAGCGGGCAATGCGAGCCCCAACCAAAGGAGGCTATTGAGTCGTACCATCGAGAATTTGCTCCAATTTGCGGCGGACTTCCGCCGGCGAAAACGGCTTGGCGAAATACGCGCTGACGCCCAGTTGCGCAACGCGGGTGGGCGTGGAAGGGTCGGTATCGGCGCTGATCACCAGCACGGGGGTGGCGCTCAGACGGCGATCGCCGCGCAACCGCCGGATCAATTCGTAACCATCCATGCGCGGCATATTGAGATCGGTAATCACGGCGGCGACGCCGGCCGCGGCGTTGTCCAGAATGCGCAGCGCCTCGGCGCCGGAAGAAGCGGTCATGACCGCCAATCCCGGAATGGCGAGCAGCGCGACTTCAAGGGCCGCCATGGCATTTTCCGAATCGTCGACGATGAGTACCGAGCGGGCACTAACTTTAGCCCGCATTTCTCACACACTTTCTGCGGCGGCACGCGATAAGGCCGCGTCTACTTCGTTGCGCTTGGCCGCCGTGCTCGATCCGCGGCGGACCTCCGCGCGCCGAGCGTGGCGCGCCTCGTGCCGGCGCCTCCTGCGCGAAAATCCACGGCCCCGGAACGGGCGGAACGCTTCTCATGCGCCTCGCGACGAAGCCGTAAGAGAAATGCGGGCTAGGGCGCCCCGCGCCCTCCATATTCATGTGAGCTATTGTCGCTCGAACCATGGCGCAGGGCATGGCGGAAAGGCGCCGGTTGTGTAAAATCGCGGGCGCAAATTGGAACCACGCGTTATATTGGAACCACTCCATGTTGAAGCGCGATTGGAAGGCCATCGCGAAGGCAAGCGGCATCCCACTATCCGGCAAAGAGCTGGAGAGCATGGCACAGCCGCTCGAATCGCTCGAAGAGGTGTTCCGCCCGTTGGTGAAGGATCTGCCGTCCGATCTGGAACCCGTGCTGGAGATGTTCGTGGAGGCGGATTTCGAGTGACCATCCGCGAAGCTGCCCGTGCGCTTCGCGAGAAGCGCGTTTCCCCAGTCGAATTAATAGCGAAGGCCATTGCACGCGTCGACCGGCTCAATTCCTCGCTGTGCGCCTTCATCACTATCACCGCCGATTACGCAATGATGCGTGCGCGCCAGGCGGAAACGGAGCTGAGCGCGGGGCGCGATCGCGGGCCGCTGCATGGTATTCCCATCGCGGTAAAAGATCTGTTCGCCATGCGCGGCGTGCGGACAACCGCCGGTTCCAAGATCTTCGAAAATCTGGTTCCCGACTACGACTCAGCCGTAGTCGAACGCCTGGAAGTGGCGGGCGCGGTGATTCTGGGCAAGCTCAACATGCACGAGTTGGCGTATGGGATTTCATCGGCGAATCCCCACTACGGCGCGGTGCGAAATCCATGGGATCTCCAACGGAGCCCGGGCGGATCAAGCGGGGGATCGGGCGCGGCCGTGGCGGCGCAGATTGTGTATGGCGCCATGGGGAGCGATACAGGCGGATCGATTCGCATCCCGGCGGCGTTTTGCGGCACAGTTGGCTTGAAGCCCACCTACGGGCGCGTCAGCCGGTATGGCGTGCTGCCGCTGGGTTACTCGCTCGACCACATGGGCCCGCTGACGCGCTCGGTGCGCGACGCGGCAATCTTCCTCAATGCCATAGCCGGCCGGGACCGGCGTGACGATACGTCGTCGCGGCGGCCGGTAATCGATTTCATTCCCGAGGACGGCTGCTCGCTGCGCGGCATGCGCATCGGCTTTCCCGAGAACTTCTATTTCGAGCGAATCGACGCGGACGTGGAATCGTCGGTGCGCGGCGCCATCGCTCGCGCTGCTTCGATGGGGGCGGAATTGAAGCCGATCCTGGTCCCGGATATCGCGGCGCTCAATACGGTAGGACAGGTGACTTTGCTCGCCGAGGCGTCGGCGATTATGGAGCCGCATCTGGAGAACCGCAACCGCTTCGGCTCAGACGTACTTTCACGGCTCGACCAGGGGCGTTTAATTCCCGCCACCGATTACATCAACGCGCAGCGGGTGCGACGCCGGCTAAGGACGGAGTTCGAGAAGCTGTGGAAGGAAGTGGATTGCTTTCTCACGCCGACCACGCCGAACACGGCGCCGCGCGTTGGCGAGAATACCGTCCGGCTGGGCGGCCGCGATGAGGATGCTCGCATCGCTGCGACGCGCCTGGTGCGCGGGATCAATGTGTTGGGGCTGCCGGCGCTTTCCATTCCTTGCGGCTTGAGCGGCGCGGGCTTGCCGGTAGGATTGCAGATTGTGGGACCGCCTTTCGAGGAAGCGACGCTTCTGAAGGTAGGGGCGGCGCTAGAAGACGGCGGTGTCGGAATCCCGCCATGTCCGATGAGTTGAGCGGACGTTTCCCGGCGCAAACTAACATTTCACGTCTTCTTTCATACAATTGAGGATTTCACCTGGGGGCTTTTCCACTTACCGGGAGGGTTTCACTATGGCTTTTCATAGCCACAGGTCAAGTAGCTGGATTGTCTATAACTTATAAGTCTTAACCGAGCCTCTGGGGTAGCCCTCGTTTCACGGCGACTCTATCCGCTTTCTCATCGCGGTGGCGAGAAGCCGACCCAACTAAGAGCCTAGAATCAGCGTCAAAAGTGGTTTAAGCTATGGTTCTAAACGTGCGTGATGTAATGACAACGTAACGGCTGTACCTTAAAACACACTTTCTGGAGTAAAAAAGGAGACGCCTCGTGTTCACAAGGATCGTTAGTTGGATAGCCTCAATCTGTACTTTTGCGACACTCTCGGGTTTTCTCTGCGCTTCCCTTGCTGCGCAAACCATTAGCGGCGATCTTACCGGGACGGTATTCGACGCATCGGGCGCGATTGTCGCCAACGCGACCATCACGGCGAAGAACGACGCCACGGGAATAGGGACCACAACGAAAACCACCTCGACCGGCGAATACCGGTTTAGCAACCTGCCGGGGGGAAGTTATACCGTAACGGTGTCCGCCAGCGGTTTCAACCAGAATCAGACCAAGGGTGTTCAGGTGGTCCTGAACCAAACGCAGACCGCGAACTTCACACTGCAGGTGGGGGCGACGACGCAAACGGTGGAGGTGACCGAAGCCGCAGCGACGATCGACACGACGACGGCGCAAGTGCAGCAAACATTCGGCACAGAGCAGGTTATGGAGCTGCCGACGGCATCGAGCGGGTCCGGCGTGATCAATCTATCGCTTTTGAACGCGGGCGTCTCGACCAGCGGTGGCGTGGGCGCGGGCACGGGACCCACGGTGGGAGGCCAGCGGCCGCGCAACAACAATTTCACGATTGAAGGAATCGACAACAACAGCGGCAGCGTAACGGGACCGCTGGTGATGCTTCCCAACGACTCGGTCGCCGAGTTCACCGTGCTGCAGAACCAGTTTTCACCGGAATTCGGGCACTCCTCGGGCGGACAGTTCAATCAGGTGGTGAAGAGCGGAACCAATTCCATTCACGGCAGCCTCTACGAGTACCTGGAGAATCGAAACCTAAACGCCGCGGACAATCTGTCGTTCATCGACGGCAACCCGCTGCATCCGCGCTTCGACAATAATCGCTTTGGCGGAACCGTGGGCGGTCCCATCAGGAAGAACAAGCTCTTCTACTTCTTCAACTATGAATACAACCCAATTGGCGGAACGTCGTCCTCGGGTCTGATCTACGCGCCCACCGCGGCGGGCTATAGCACGCTGGCGAGCATCCCCGGCATCAACCAGACCAAGCCTCGGAATTATGAAGAAGTACCTAGGCGCGGCGCCTTCGGCCGTGCCCGCGTCTTCGGTAGGCGGATATCCGCTAATCTATAACGCGAATGAGAGCATGGGGTGGACCGCCGCGCAGACCGCGGCCGCGGTTTCGATTCCGATCGGGCAGCTCTCGATCGCCGCGCCATCCTACACCAACAACGAGAACGCGGTGGCATCCATCGACGACACTGTCTCCGATAAGGACAATCTGCGCTTCCGGTTCATCCTGAACCGCAGCGGCAGCATCGACACCAGCGCCAGCCTCCCTGTCTTCTTCCAGACTGTGCCCAATGACAGCTATGTGACCACTTTTTCGGAGTATCACACCTTCTCGCCGGTGCTGACCAACGAGTTTCGCCTCGGCTACAACCGCAACACGAGTATTCTCTCGGCCGGAAATTTCACCTATCCCGGACTGGACCAGTTTCCCAACATCGTTCTCTACGAATTGGGCGGCGTCAGCATCGGTCCCGACGGCAATGCGCCTCAGGGCGGAACGCAGAACCTTTATCAATTGACCGACAACGTCAACTGGGTACGCGGCAATCACAGTTTCAAGTTCGGCTTCGACGGCTGGCGCATGATCGCGCCTCAGTTCTTCACCCAGCGCTCGCGCGGCGATTACGAGTACTCGTATCTTTCCGACTATCTCTTCGATTATTATCCCGACTATTTGGCGCAGCGATCCCTTGGCGGCGCGGAGTATTATGGCAACCGGTGGTTCACGGGCGGCTATGTCAACGACACCTGGAAGGTACACCCCAACTTTACAGTTAATATCGGAGTCCGGCTGGAGCATGAGACCCTGCCGCTGAGCGAGCACAGCCAGGTGTTGAACGCGGTTTCGAACGTTCCGGGCGTAATCACTTTCCAGGACCCGAAGGTGAAAGCCGTCCAACCGATGCCGCGCATCGGCTTGGCATATTCACCCGGCAAGAGCGGAAAAACCTCCATCCGCGCCGGATTCGGCATTAACTATGATGTGCTTTACGACAACCAGGGCTTACTTTCGCTGCCGCCGGAGATCAGTACCACGGTTGACGTTACGGGCCAAAGCGGTCAAGGTTTCCTGGCCGGCGGCGGTATCGCTCCCAACGCAACCGGGGTAGCGCTGACTCCCGCCGAACTTCGGGCGGGTACCGGTGCGTATATCCCGAACCAGGTGCGGCCGAAATCGCTGCAATGGAACATCGGCATTCAGCACGTATTCGCTAACAACTATACGTTTGAGACGCGCTACCTTGGCACGCGCGGAATCGATCTGCCGGTGCAGGACCAGTTGAACCGCCAACCAGTGGTCAACGCATCGAACGCTCTTCCGGTTTTCTTTACTGCGCCCAGCCAGGCCACGTTAAATGGACTTACCAACACGCTTACGGCGCTGACCAATGCCTATAACGCGGGCGGCGACGTCATTCCCTCGTTTTACAACGCCGGCTTTACCGGCATTATCACGTCCTACCAGCCCTGGGGTAATTCCACCTATCACGGCTGGGCGAATCAATTGACGCGCCGCTTCACTAACGGACTCCAATTCCTGGCCACCTACACCCTGAGCCACGCCATCGACGATTCCACCGCCGATGTCTTCAGTACTTACACCACACCGCGCCGTCCGCAGGACCCGCGCGATCTGCAGCCGGACAAATCGAGTTCGGCGCTCGATCACCGCAACCGCGCTACCGCCGAGGTGCTATACGATTGGCGTCCTTTCAAGAACGGCAATTGGATGCTGAAGAACATCGTCGGCAACTGGGAGATCGCGCCGGTTTATACTTATCAAACAGGAACGCTGGCGACCGTGCAGAGCGGCATCGATTCCAATATGAACGGAGATTCGGCGGGCGACCGCACGATCGTCAACCCCAGCGGCAACAATAATATCGGCTCCGGGACTACCGCGCTGACCAACAGCGCCGGCCAGACGGTGGCGTACCTGGTGACCAACCCGAACGCCGGCTATGTGGCGACGCCCAAGGGCGCGATCGCAACCGGCGGCCGCAACACGGCGCACCTGCGGCCGATCGACGACGTCGATATGACCTTCGGCAAAGCCTTTAACCTTGGCCATGAAGGACGCTTCAAGCTGCAGTTGCAGGGACGCTTCATTAACATCTTCAACCATCCGCAGTACACCGGCGGCCCGTTGACCGATGTTGCCCCGGCGGGAGGAGTCACAAGCGGGGACGTGCATAACTTCCTGATTCCCGGCAATCCATTGTTCGCGAATCCGACGCTTGTGTTCTCCAGCAATCCGCGCAGCGCGCAGATTGCGGCGAAGCTGATTTTCTAAAGAGCGATCGGTTTAGTTCGTTAAGATCTCGGGGCAGGCGACTTGACGCCTGCCCCGATTTTTGTTTCCGGGCGGCTATTCCCAATTTGCCGCGACAATGTGGACCAACTTTTTGCTTGAGCGAACGTGTGTGGTATGATACCGAAGCTCATCGAGGTAGAAAAATGCGCAGATTCGAGTTTCCCAACCTCCTACGCTTATGCGCGGGGGTTCCGCTACTTATCCTGACGATGACCTCCGCTCATGCTGCACCCATAACTTGGAATTTGAGCAGCGTCACATTCAACGATGGCGCCGCCGGATCCGGATATTTCGTGTACGACATGATCACCCAATCGTTCTCCGATTGGGATCTTACCAGTCAGGCAGGCGGCGTCACCTCGGGTTTCCAGTACGCTCCCAGCACAAGCGTCGCCTTGGCGAACACGGGAACCTGCGCCATCGATTTTGTCGCGGATGGGAATGCCTCCCAGTTCCTATGTCTGAATCCGGAATCGCCTCTGGTCGCAGGCACGACGCCGGCTCTGTCGTCGAGTTCGTTTGAATCGTATCCGTGGGGGTTACGAACGGTTATCGCGGGCGGTCTCACCGATCCGCCTCCAGGAGGAGGCGATTCAATTCCAGAACCGGCTACGTTCGGCTTGGCTCTGATTGGCGCCACTGCTCTTTTTGCGGGCTCCTCCAGAATCCGCCGCGCGGCCTGTCTAGACTATCAGTCGGTGGCAAAAACCGCTCCCTGGCGGTCGAGGCTCGGTAAGGAACTGAATTTAGAGAGCTGTGGACGCTAGCCGCCGAGGGACATCCTTTTCTGCATCATCCGAAATCGCGGGTCCTGTCGTAGAGGATCGAAGATCGGTTCCACGTTCAAGAATATGAGATACCAGCATCTCTCCGAGAAAGCGCGATCCAACTCGGCGAAGGCTTGATCCAGCAGACCAAGAGCTCCATAGGCCTCAGCTGTGGATGTCGGAAGTAATGTGGAATAAGCTGGGGACGTTCGTATCTTCTCCACAAGCTCGCTTGCTTCCTTCTTCTGGCCCGCGAGCGAGTAGGCGCGCACGAGATCGGCCATAGTGAACAAGTTGGAGGGATCGGCTTCCAGGATTCTACGATAGCCGGCTACACCTTCCTGCGCCCTACCGGCAGCCGTCAGCGTCAAAGCAAGATAGAGTGGGGCATCGATGGAACTCGGATTGAGCGGGAGAACGGCCCGAAAATGCTTCTCCGCGCGGACATAATCTCTCGCCAGGTATAGCTCAAGCCCGACGCCAATCGCGATCCCGTTGGAAAGCGGATCCAGCGTTTGCGCTTTATCAATCTGCGCCTCCGCCTCGGGAAAGCGTCCCAATACGCAAAGCAAGCGTGCGTACATAGAGTGTGCACTCGGATAGTTTGGGTTCACCGAAAGTGCGTGCTGGAACTCCGCCTCAGCCTTTGCCCAATCCCAGCCATACTGTACGTAGAAAAGGCCTAGAGATGCATGGGCTTCGGCAAGGTCGGGATCGAGCTCGATCGCTTTGAGCGCTGCAGTTTGCGTCTTAGGAAAGATCTCCGATGCGGGAAGGTAACCGCTTTCGACCGCGTAAGCGTCCGCGATGCCCGAATAAGCCAGCGCGTACGATGGATCGATATCGAGCGCCTGGCGGAAGTACGTAATCGCCGCCTCGGAGGCCTTGACGCTTCGCTTGTTCCATTCATACCGGCCTCTCAGGTAGAGCCGATATGCTTGAAGGTTCGCCGTGTAATCGCGGGTGACGCTTTGCCTATCGCCTGGGTCCAGCCGCGCTCGAAGTTGCAGCGCGGTATCTTCCACGGCGCTTTTCTCGAAAACCAGAGGATCGACAAACGACTGACTATAGCTTTCGCCCCAGAGATGGCGGCCGGTGGCGCAATCCACCAATTCGACGCTTGCATCGAGGCGATCCGAAAAATGCCGGATCGTGCCGGTCAGAATGGCGTCGACGTGCAGACGGCGCCCGAGATCGATGGCATCGGCGTCGGTTTTCCTGTTGCGAAAGACTGCGCTTCGCGACATCACGGTCAAATCGCGAATTCGGGAGAGGCGATTGATCATGCTTTCCGTGACGCCATCGGCGAGATAATCCCACTCCTTGTCGCCGCCGAAGTTCACAAACGGAAGTACGGCCAAGGATCGGACAGACGGGCCGGCAATCTTCGTACGCCAGATCTTGGGGCTGTATATCGCCCCCATAGTCAAAGCGCCGGCCAAGAGCAGCGCGCCGGCAACGACGGAGGCGCGACGCGAATACCAGTGCGGGGCGTTTTTAGAAGCCGCCGCCTCTTCCAGGATGCGCTGCGCGGTCTCCAGATTCTCCAGCCTGCGCCGCGGATCCTTTTGGAGGCAGCGTTGCATCAAACCGGCGATAGATGCAGGCGTACCAGCGGGGACTTGTTTCCAGTCCGGCTCGCGCTCCAAAATGGCTGCGAACGTATCGGGCAGGCTGCCGCCTCCGAAGGCGCGATTACGAGAAAGCATCTCGTAGAGCAGGCAGCCGAATGCCCAGATATCGCCGCGGGCGTCGAGCGGCTGTCCGCGAAGTTGCTCGGGGCTCATGTACGGCGGAGTTCCGACAACCCGGCCGGCTTGGGTTGCGTTTACAGTTTGGTCTTCGCCAGACGTTCGGGACCACAGAACCTTCGCGAGACCGAAGTCAAGCACTTTGACCCGACCTTCGGGAGTTAGCTTGATATTGGCTGGCTTGATGTCCCGGTGAACGATTCCTCTCTTATGAGCCGCCGCCAGGGCCTCCGCGACTTGCGAACAGATGCGGAAAACCTCGCGCGGCGGGCCGCCATTGGCGATAAAGGTTGCGAGCGTTTCGCCTTCCACGAGTTCCATGACAAGAAAGCGGACGCCCCCGCATTCTTCGAATCCGTAAATGGCCGCAATATTAGGATGGTTGAGAGAGGCCAGCACCCGGGCTTCGCGCCGGAAGCGCTCCACGCGCTCGGGATCGCTCGCAAAGGCCGCCGGCAGGGTCTTGATCGCAACCTCGCGTTGGAGAACCGTATCGTGTGCGCGAAACACTTCGCCCATGGCGCCGGCGCCCAGGAAAGAGATGACGCGGTACGAGTTCAGGTGTTGACCGATCAATGAGCCCAGTTGAGGATCGATCAGGGTGGATGCTTCGGCTTGCGCTAGGCGGGCTTGGACTGCGCGCAGCAGATCGCCGTCGTTGGCGCATACCTCTTCGAGATACCGCTCTCGAATTTCCGCGGGACGCTCCAGAACGTTACGGCAAATTTCCTGAACCTGCGAAAGCCTTTGAGGAGACATCGCTTCGAGCACGCCGAAAGGCGTTGTCATTGTAACAAAGACAGCGCTACATGCAGCCAACGCTTAGGGAGGGCTAGGGAGGGCTGTGGCAAAAACGCTCCCTTGCGGTAAAGTACTGAATCTAGGGAGCCGTGGACGTTAACAAGCGGAGTTTTTAGCGGTTGCGCAAGAGAGAGATAGGGCGCCGGCTGCGCCACGGGCCTCCGCGCAGGCCGGGAGGCCGGCGCCACTTAGACCGTGCGAAGCGCGCCATCCCGCCTCTGTGTTATTCTGTTCCCCATCTGCGACCGCAACAATCCCACTAAAAATCTACCCCTGGAGGAAGGATGACTCCGCAAGAGGTTTTAGAATTCGCAAAGAAGAACGATGCCAAGCAACTGGACCTGAGGTTCACGGACATTCCGAGCTTGCAGCATCACGTCTCCTATCCGATCAATCAACTGAGCATCGATAGCTTCGAGGAAGGCTTCGGCATGGATGGATCAAGCATCCGTGGCTGGGCGGCAATCCACGAGAGCGACATGCTGCTGATTCCGGATGCCGGTACGGCGGTCATGGATCCGTTCGCAGAGATCCCCACCCTGATCATGTACGGGGACGTCAAAGACCCGATCACCAAGCAGCGCTACGAGCGCGACCCGAGGTGGATCGCGCAGAAGGCGGAGATTTTCCTGAAGAACAGCGGACTGGCCGACACCGCGTATTTCGGCGCGGAAGCCGAGTTCTTCGTCTTCGATAACGTCAGCTTTGACCAAAACCAGCATTCCGGCTTCTATTTCATCGACGCCGAGGAAGGCCGCTGGAACTCCGGCCGCCGCGAGAACAATCTCGGCTACAGGCCGCGCTATAAAGAAGGATATTTTCCGGTTCCGCCCACCGACCATTACCAGGATCTGCGCAGCGAAATGGTGCAGACGATGATCCAGTGCGGGCTGGACGTGGAGTGTCACCATCATGAAGTGGCCACCGGCGGCCAGTGCGAAATCGATCAGCGCTTCGACACGCTGGTGAAATCGGCCGACAACATGATGCTGTACAAGTACATCGTGCGCAACGTGGCCAACCAGTACGGCAAGACGGTCACGTTCATGCCCAAGCCCATCTTCGCGGATAACGGCAGCGGCATGCATACGCACCAGAGCCTGTGGAAGGGCGGTAAACCGCTGTTCGCGGGCGATGGGTATGCGGGGCTGAGCCAGATGGGGCTGCACTACATTGGCGGCCTGCTGAAACACGCGCGCGCGCTTTCCGCGATCATTGCGCCGACGACCAATAGCTACAAGCGCCTGGTGCCGGGCTACGAAGCGCCGGTGAACCTGGCGTACTCGCGCCGCAACCGTTCGGCGGCCTGCCGTATTCCGATGTATTCGGCCAGCCCGAAGGCGAAGCGGGTGGAGTTCCGTCCACCGGATCCCGCGGCGAATCCGTACCTGGCGTTCGCGGCTATGATGATGGCCGGAATGGACGGCGTGATGAACAAGATCGATCCTGGCGAGCCGCTGGATAAGGACATCTACGATCTCTCGCCGGAAGAGATGAAGAGCGTGCCTTCGATGCCCGGATCGCTGGACGAAGCGTTGAGCTGCCTGGAAGACGACCATGCTTTCATGCTGCGCGGCGACGTGTTCACCGAAGAGTTGATCGAGACGTTTATCGATTACAAGCGTAAAAACGAGGCGGAGGCGGTCAGGTTGCGGCCGCATCCGTATGAGTTTGCGTTGTATTACGACATTTAAGTAATCGGACGTTCAAAACCGAAGAGCGAGAAAGGCGCCGGTGGCTTTTGCCACTGGACGCCTTTCTGTTTTTAAAACGGTCCATCGTCTCCTCGCTTACGTATGATTGGGCTCTACGCGAGCGTGGGTGAATTCATCTGGCGTTCATGTTTTGTACCTCTCAATTCATCGAATCGTTATCAAATTGTTATGTACTCTCGATACCCTTGACCTACGAAATCCCATAAATCTTGCTTGGAGGTCAATCGAGTGAATCAAGGTGTATCGATCCGGTGGGGCAGTGCGCTCGCCGTTACGGTAGTTCTGCTTCTAGGCGCCGCGGCGCCTGCCCGCTTGGTCGCGCAGTCCGCGGGAACGATATCGGGCGCCGTGTTGGATCAGCTGGCCAAAGCCATTCCTGGCGCGAAAGTCACGGCGAAGAGTGAAAACGGCTCGGTTAGCGGCTCCGCAACGACGGATGGCGATGGCCACTTCACCATCGGCGGTCTTGCCGCCGGAACGTATTCGGTGGAAACGACATCTCCCGGCTTTGCGCTGAACACGCGCCGCGGCGTGCACGTTTCCGCCAGCGGAACCGCAGGACATCTCGATCACCCTGTTCGTCGACGCGGTTTCGCAATCGGTCACGGTTCAGGATTCGGTATCGCTGGCGGTGGACTTGGCCCCGCAGGGCAACACGCTCGATGCGACTTCCGCCAAAACGGAGATCAGCAGCGCCGTGATCAGAACTTCATGGCCCCGGTCGCGGATTTCGCCGAGGTGATTCAGCAGGCGCCGGGCACGTTCAGCCTCAATCCCAACGGAATCGGCCTCGGGCAGGGCAAGTCCTTCTTCCGCGGTTTCCCGACGGCGAGTACACCATGACCTTCGACGGCATTCCGTTCGAAGACACCAACACTCCGACGCACCATTCCTGGGCCAGTTTTCCCTGGCAGTGGATCAGTTCGACGGATTTCGACCGCAGCCCGGGCCTGGCTTCGGATTTCGGCCCCACCAACTTCGGCGGATCGATCAATCTGAAGTCTCCGGAACTGCAGGCGGACCCCGACATTCGCGGCACCATTCTCGTACGGCTCGTGGAATACGAAGCTGCTACTCGCTCGACTTCGATATCCGGGCTGTTGGGCCCGGCGAAGCAGGATGCCGTCCTGTTCAACATCAACGCGATGACGTCGGACGGATATCAGACCTATAACTATCAGCAGCGCGATGCCGGTTATGGCAAGTATCAACACCGGTTCTCCGACAGCATCGAGTCTTAGCCTGTACGGCGGCGTGGTGGACATCTGGAACAATACGCCGAACACGACGAATCCGACGCGCGCGCAGGTTGCGCAGTTCGGAGATAACTACCTGCTGGACAACACACCGACTGCTGCCCAACGGCACGCCGGACCCGTATTACTACGGCTACAACACCTATCACGTGCAGACCGACTTCGAGTATGCCGCTTATCACGCCGACCTGGGCAACGGGTGGAAGTTCGACACCAAGGCTTACACCACCCGCTACTGGAACAAGCAGTTTTATCAGAACGGCGCGACCGTCAACCTCACCACGGCCAAGCCGAGCGGCGTCGACAAGCTGAACGGCTACCGGCACGCCGGCGACACCTTGATTCTGAGCAAGGAATCCAAGTGGGGCATTTTCCGCACCGGCGTCTGGTACGACTGGGCCTACACCGACCGCTATCAGTTCCCGTCCAACATCCTCACCCAGCAGGACACGCCGCTGCCAACTTCCACGAGCATTTCATCACTCAGTCGTTCCAGCCGTTTGCCGAATTCGAATGGCACGCGACGCCGAAACTGGTGATCACGGCCGGCATCAAGGCCGCCGACTACAACATGACTCTGAACCAGTATCAGGACAACGGCAAGACCGTCGGGCTGCCTCGGCGGCGTCGCCATCGACCTATCCCGCCGTCAGCCGGCGTCTTTGCCGGTGCGCCGGCCTGCATCGGCGGCGCGGCCTTCGTCACCCACAGCATCAACTACAACAACTGGCTGCCGACGCTTACCGCCCGCTACCGCATCATGGGCGCAGTGGTCGGTCTATGCCCAGTTCGCCGAGGGCAGCATCATTCCGCCGAGCGCCGTCTTCGACGTGCCGGGCGGCAATGTCCTGACGCCGCCGAAGCCCACCCTTGCCAAGACCTATCAGACCGGCTCGGTGCTGAAACTCAACCGCTGGACCCTGGATGTGGACGCTTACTACGTGCATTTCCAGAACGGCTACGATTCGTATACCGATCCGACGACGCTGAGAGCCGGTGTTCGTCGCCGACCGGTCCTTCCAATACCAAGGGCATTGAGGCCGAAGGCAATGTCGCGCTCGGCTACGGATTCAGCCTGTACGTCAACGCTCTCGGTGGGTTCGGCCAAATATCAGACCGGCCCGAACTATCCCAACGGCGGCGAGTGGGTGGCGAACACGCCCAGCAACATCGAAGGCGTCAGCCTGCTGTGGCAGCACCAGAACTGGGACGTCGGCCTGATCGACAAGCGCGTCGGGCAATACTACAACGACAACGGCACGCTGAATTACATGATCAACGGCGTCAAGATCCCGTACCCGGTCGATCAGGCCATTACGATCCATCCCTGGGATCTCGTGAACGTGTTTTTCAACTACACGATCAAGAACTCGTCGTTCCTGCGCGGGAGCAAGATCCAGTTCGCCGTCAACAATCTTGCCAACAGCCACAATATCGTCGGAATCACTCCCGCCATTGCCGCAACGGCGGCGGCGCCTTATGTGCCGAACGGGGGCGATCTGCTGAACCTGCTGCCCGGGCGCAGCTTCACGATTACTCTCACCGGAGGCTACGCGCCGAAGCGCTAAACGATTCGGCGCGCAACTACCGGATTCTTACTCGCCCGCCATTTTTCGAGGCTCATCCTTCGGGAGATCTTCGAGAATGGCGGGCGAAACCGTTTCTTGGGCTCAAGCTTGAGCGGCGGCACAACCTGCAGTCGGCGTGTCATGACCGGGCGCAATGCGACAATATTCCCTTGGAAGACATGACATGTATCACTCCGCCCGTTGCGGCCGCCCACGAACATCGTCAGGAGTGGCACGGCGAGACCGTCGTCGACGATTATTTCTGGCTGCGCGAGAAGTCGAATCCCGAAGTGGCGCGTTATCTCGAAGCCGAGAATGCCTACACGGCGGCGATGACGAAAGACATCAAGCCCTTCGAGGACGCCCTCTATGCGGAGATGCTGGCGCGCATCAAGCAGACGGATCTCTCCGTTCCGGTGCGGCGCGCGGGCTATCTCTACTATGCGCGCACCGAAGAGGGGAAGCAGTATCCTATCCAATGCCGCCGTCTGGGGTCGATGGAGGCTCCGGAAGAAGTGCTGCTCGATCCCAATGAGCTGGCCGGCACGCGCGCCTTCGTGGGCATCGGCAATTTCGCGGTTAGCGACGATTCGAACCTGCTCGCTTATACCATCGATTTCACCGGCTTCCGCCAGTACGCGCTGTACGTCAAGGATCTGCGCACGGGCGAGACGCTGCCCGACACCGCCGAACGGATCACCTCCGTCGCGTGGGCGGCCGATAATCGCACGCTGTTTTACACCACCGAGGACGAGACCACCAAGCGTCCCGACAAGCTCTGGCGGCACGTGCTGGGCGACGCTGCGTTCGAGGAACTCTACCACGAGAAGGATGAACTCTACGACATCGGCGTGGATAAGACCCGCGACCGCCAGATGATCGTGCTCGGTATCGAATCGAAGGATACGAGCGAGTGTCGCTACCTGCGAGCCGACCAGCCACAAGACCAATTCGCCGTTTTCTTGCCGCGAGAAAAGGCTCATCGGTATTACATCGATCATCGCGAGCGCGAGTTCTTCATCCGCACCAATCGGGGC
Organism: Bryobacterales bacterium; assembly: GCA_963763545.1. Lineage (GTDB taxonomy): Bacteria > Acidobacteriota > Terriglobia > Bryobacterales > Bryobacteraceae > PALSA-243. Next base: position 83,407 of record CAVXPE010000001.1, on the reverse strand, counting down.
GGCCGCAATTTCGAGGTGAAGACGGCGCCGGAAAACGATCCGGGTGCCGAACATTGGAAGACGTTCGTAGCGCATGACGACAACGTGCGGATTCAAGAGATCGACCTGTTTCGCGACTTCGCCGTGGTGATCGAACGGACCGAGGCTATCGACCGGCTGCGTCTCTACAATTTCGGAACCGGAGCTTGGCAGCAGATTGCGTTTCCAGAGCCGGTGTACGCCGCGTCGCCCGGAGGCACGCCGGACTACGATTCCTCTACCTATCGCTACAACTATCAGAGCTTCATCACACCTCCGAGCGTGTACGATTACGACGTGCAATCCTCACTATCCACGCTGCTCAAGCAGCAGGAAGTTCTGGGAGGATACGACCCGTCGCAGTACGCATCGGAACGCCTCTGGACCACGGCACGCGACGGCGTTCGGGTTCCGATCTCGATCGTCTACAAGAAGGGATTCGCGCGCGACGGCCGCGCTCCGCTGTTCCTTTACGCCTATGGCTCCTACGGCTACGGCTCGCCGGCGGGATTTTCCAGCAACCGTTTCAGCTTGCTCGACCGCGGCATGGCGTATGCCATCGCGCACATTCGCGGCGGCGACGAAATGGGCGAAAAGTGGCGCGAAGACGGCATGCTGATGAAGAAGCGGAATACCTTCACCGATTTCATCGACTGCGCCGAATACCTCATTGCGCAACGCTGGACATCAAGCGACCTCTTGGTAATTGAAGGCGGCAGCGCGGGTGGCCTGCTGATGGGCGCAGTGGCGAACATGCGCCCCGATCTGTTCCGCGCGGCGCATCTGGCCGTTCCGTTCGTGGACGTGATGAACACCATGATGGATGCGACGCTGCCGCTGACGATCGGCGAATATCTGGAGTGGGGCGACCCGAGCGACAAAGCGGCCTACGATTACATGCGAACGTACAGCCCCTACGATAATCTGGAAAAGCGCGCATATCCAGCCATGCTGGTGACCACGAGCTTCAACGACAGCCAGGTGATGTATTGGGAGCCGGCGAAATACGTGGCGCGGATGCGCACGCTGAAAACGGACACAAATATGCTGTTATTGAAGACCAAGATGGACCCCGCCGGGCACGGCGGCGCGTCAGGGCGTTACGATAGACTGCACGATCAGGCATTCGAGTACGCCTGGATGCTCTCGCAAGTGGGGATAACGAAATAGGTTATGTCTGGAAACCAGCGTTTTGCGCGGTTCGTCCAGTAATTGAGGTGGGGAGGGTCTTTTTGTCGCATTTGTCTAAATTCGGCGTGACGGCATGTCTCTGTGTGGCTTACGCGGCACAGGCGCAGACGGTCACGGGCATCATTACTACGATCGCCGGCAACGGCACGCAGGGCTTCGCAGGCGATGGCGGTTCGGCCCTTAGCGCCAACATGAACCTGCCGTTCGCGGCGGCTTTGTCGGGCGGCAACTTGTATATCGCCGATCAGAACAACTGCGCGGTTCGCGTGGTGAATAGCAGCGGGACCATTTCCACCTTCGCGGGAAACGAAGTCTGCGGCTACAGCGGCGATGGCGGTAAGGCTACCAGCGCACAGTTGTCGAAGGTCGAGGGGATCGCGGTGGATTCCTCGGGGAATGTCTACATCGGGGACACCGGCAACAACCTGGTGCGCGAAGTTACGACCGCCGGGATTATCTCGACATTCGCCGGAACTCCGGGGACAAGCGGCTATGGCGGCGATGGCGGCGGCGCGACGGGCGCGTTCTTAAGCCTGCCGGCGGGCTTAGCTTTCGATAGCGCGGGCAACCTGTACATCGCGGATACGGGCAACAATGTGATTCGCAAGGTAGCGCCTTCTACGGGAACGACTTCGGGAACGATTACAACCTATGCGGGCAGCTTCGCCAATGGGAAGACCTATTTGGGAGATGGCGGCCCGGCGTCAAAGGCCGGAATGTATGCTCCGGTTGCGGTTGCAGTGGATGCTTCCGGCAATCTCTATATCGCGGATAGCAACAATAATGTCGTGCGCAAGGTGTCCACGAATCTGATTATCAGTACTTTGGCAGGGAACGGAAACCCCGGCTTTTCGGGCGACGGAGGTAATCCGAATTTTGCCAAATTGAGCCACCCGAACGGGGTGGCGGTCGATTCCAGCGGCAACGTATACATCGCCGATTCCCTAAATAGCCGCATCCGGTTGGTATCGCCGAACAGCGCCACCATCAATACGGTCATAGGCACGGGACAGGCGGCCTATTACGGCGATGGTGGACCGGGTTTGCAGGCAGGGCTCGAATTTTCCGGCTGGACTTTCCTTCGACTCCTCCGGCAACCTCATCATTGCCGACACGGATAACAGCGTGATCCGTAAGTTTGTGCCCGGTGGTTCGTCGGGATCCAAGCCGGCGATTTCTCCGGGCGGCGTGATCACCGCCAGCCAGTTCGGCGCATATTCGACCATCGCACCGGGGGCATGGATCGAGATTTACGGATCGAATCTCGGCAACACAACTACCGATTGGAGCAACTCGTTTCAGGGCATCAACGCGCCGATCACGCTGGGTGGAACCACGGTAACGATCGGCGGATTGAACACTTACATCGAGTATGTGAGCCCTGGGCAGGTGAACGTGCAAGCTCCGCTTGCGCTCAACCCTGGCTTGCAACAGATGGTAGTTTCCACCGGCGCTGGGCAGAGCGCGAATTATAGCGTCAATGTAGCAAATACGGCGCCGGGCCTGATATGCGCCCAGCATCTTTTCGGTGGGCGGAAAACAATATGTTGGCGCGCAGCATCGGGATGGCACGTGGGTTATGCCGGCGGGCGCAGTGGCAGGGTTCACCTCGAGCCCGGCCAAGGCGGGTGAGACTATTACCCTCTACGGAGTCGGTTTTGGTCAGGTTAATCCGCAGCAGACGGATGGACAACAGGTACAGAACGCCAACAACTCACTTACCACGGCGCTGACGATCTTCTTCGGACCGTCGCAGGCAACCATAACCTATGACGGCCTGATACCGCCCTATCTTGGTTTGTATCAGTTCAACGTGACCGTGCCCAACGTGGCAAGCAACAATCTTGTACCGCTAACTTTCATTTTGGGAAGTTCCAGCGGCGCTCAGACGCTATACACAGCGGTGCAGTAAGATTACGCGATTTCGAAGACGGCGTCCACTGCGAGCGTTTGGTTTCCCGCCAGCGCGAGCGGAATCGAATCGCCGGATTTGTAGGTGCGCGTGAGACCATCTGGCGTGGAGACTTTGATCTCGCGGCGGTTGGAATCGACGGTCCAGAATTCGCGAGAGCCGTTTTCCAAGCAGACCGCGCACCTTTCGGCGATCTCGGCCACAGTATTGGAACGAGACAGAACCTCAATCACAATATCAGGCGCCCCGTGGAGAACGTCATCTTCTTCTACGGCAGCAGCGCGGGCGCGGCTCACGAATGCGACGTCCGCAGCCCATACCTCATGCTCCGGAAGCGGGCGAAACGACAACTCGATTAGAACCAAGCCCAGTGATTCGAATGCCAGCTTTAAGAGTTCGCGAAGACGCTCTTGAAGTAAAACATGCTTCCACTTCGGTCTGGACACCTTTACCAACTCCCCGTGGTGCAACTCATAATGAAACGCCTCGTCTTCCGGCAACTGCCAGAACTGCTCGACGGTCATTAAGCCGGTAGTGGTGGCCACAATGCTCTCCTGCTTCGATTCTAATACTTTCGCTCTATTCGTCCGCGAAAACCGAATCGAACGCAAGCGTCTGGTTTCCAGCCAGCGTGAGCGGAATCAAATCGCCGGATTTGTAGGTGCGCGCGAGGCCATCCGGCGTGGAGACCTTGATCTCGCGGCGGTTGGAATCGACGGTCCAGAATTCGCGAGAGCCGTTTTCTAGGCAGAGAGCACAATACTCGGCGATTTCGCTTACAGTGTTGGATCGCGACAAAACTTCTATAACGATTTCCGGCGCGCCGCGGACGACGTCATCATCGTCTGCCTGCTCCCAGCGCTCCCGCGCGAGAACTGCCACATCAGCGGCACGTAGTTCGAATTCCGGAAGGGCGCGAAATGGCAATTCGACTACTACGATTTGCCGTGGTCCGAAGATCCTTTCGAGCAACTTCTGGAGCCGATATTGAATGCGGATGTGCCGCAGTTTTGGCCTGGACACCTTTATCAACTCCCCGTGATGCAATTCGTATTGGAACGGCCCGTCTTCCGGCAACTGCCAGAACTGCTCGACGGTCATCAATCCGGTGGTGGTGGCCACAATGCTCTCCCGCTCCGATTCTAATACTTCGGCACGCTGGGGTCTACCTTGTCGCTCCACGCCAGAATGCCGCCCACCACGTTCCGCACGTGCTGGAAGCCGGCCTGGCGCAGCACGCCGCAAGCCTTGGCGCTGCGCATGCCGCTGCGGCAGTGGATCACGATATCGTCTTCGGGATTGAATTCGCCCACGTGCTGCGGAAATTCGCCCAGCGGAATCAGCTTCGCGCCGGGGATGTTGCAGATCTTGTATTCGTGCGGCTCGCGCACGTCGATCAGCACGAACTTGTCTCCGCGGTCGATCTTCTGCTTTAGTTCGATAACGTCGATTTCGCCTTCGTTCACCTTGGTCTCCTGAACGGCCGGCGCCTGATTCGCGGCGAAGGCACGCCGCAGAATTGATGGTAATCGATCAGCTTGGTGATCGTGCGGATGCTCGCCGCAAATCGGGCACTCGGGATTCTTGCGCAGCTTCAGCTCGCGGAACCTCATGCGCCAGCGCGTCGTAGAGCAGCAGGCGTCCCACCAGCGGCTCGCCGATGCCCAGAATCAGCTTCACGGTTTCCGTGGCCTGAATCAATCCGATGGTCCCGGGCAGAATTCCCAGCACGCCGCCCTCGGCGCAGCTCGGAACCAAGCCGGGAGGCGGCGGTTCGGGATAGAGGCAGCGGTAGCACGGGCCGCCCTCATAGGCGAACACCGTGGCCTGCCCTTCGAAGCGGAAGATCGAGCCGTAGACGTTCGGCTTGCCCAGCAGCACGCAGGCGTCGTTCACCAGGTAGCGCGTGGGGAAATTGTCGGTGCCGTCCACCACGATGTCGTAATCCTTCAGGATGTCGAGCGCGTTCTCGCTGGTCAGCGCCACCTCATGCTTGACGATGGTGACGTTCGGATTGATGCGCCTTCATCTTCTCGGCGGCCGAATCGATCTTGTTGCGGCCCACGTCGGCGGTGGAGTGGATCACCTGGCGCTGCAGGTTGGTGAAATCGACCACGTCGAAATCCACCAGGCCGATGCGGCCCACGCCCGCCGCGGCAAGATACAGCCCCAGCGGCGCGCCCAGGCCGCCCGCGCCGATCAGCAGCACCTTCGCGGCCTTGAGCTTCTGCTGCCCCTCGATGCCCACTTCGGGGATGATCAGGTGCCGGCTGTAGCGCAGAATCTCTTCCTTGGTGAGCGTGGCCTCTTCGGGCGGCGCGGCCACCGCCGAGCCGCCGGCAATCGAGGGCACCAGCGAAATGGTGTCGCCATCCTTCGCCGGGCGTCGCGTCTTCTGACAGATAGCGGATATCTTCGTCGTTCAGATACACGTTGACGAAGCTGCGCAGCTTGCCTTCGTCGTTGAAGATCTGCTTGCGCAGATCGGGGAATTGCGCGGTCAGATCGCGTCGAGCACTTCGCCCACGGTCGCGCCGGACGCGGTCACCGAATCCTGCTTGCCGGTGAACTGGCGCAGGGGCGTGGGGATCAGAATTTTAGCCATGTTCAGTAAATCAACTCCTCTTTGGCCGCTTCGGTCTGGTCGACGTTGGGCAGCCAGCTATTGGCGTGGTGGAATTCGCCTTTTTGAATCGATAGCACCACGAACGAATACCACGGGCAGGAATTCTTCAAATCGGTTTCGGAAAAATACGCGTCGCAATCGGGATGCGAGTGGTAGATGCCGATCAGGTCCATGCTGCCGCTCGCGCGCGGCCTTGTCGGCCGCCAGCAGATCTTCGCGGCGCAGTTCGTAGCGCGCCGCCTGCGCGCCTTCGAAGGCGTTTTGCAGGCGCATCGCGGCGCGCACCGTCTTTTCGTTCGCCGTCAATCGAGCCCAGCATGGCGCCGCAGCATTCGTTGGGATAGGTCGCGCGGGCGTGCGCCACCATGGCCGCCCAGGGTTCGGATTCGATGCGGATCATGTTATCCTCGTCCCAGAAGTGTTCGCTGAGGTATTTCTCGGCGCTGTCGCAGAGCATGGTTACGATGGTAGCCAGTCTCGCCGCGCTCCGCCAGTTCGCGCGCCAGCAGCGGTGCGGCGTGCACATTGCAGCCCGACGAAATGCCCACCAGCAGCGCCTCTTCGCGCGCCAGGCGGCGCACCATGCGGTAGGCGTCTTCGGTTTCGATCCAGAAATTGCCGTCGGCCAGCGTCTCGTCGTAGAAGCCGGGCACGATGGCGGTGGGCATGTGCTTGAGACCTTCGAGGCCGTGGAATCCGCTCGAAGGCTGCGCCGAATAGACCTTCACGTGCGGGCAGGTCGCGCTTGAGGCGGCGCGAGGTTCCCATGAAGGTGCCGCTGGTGCCCATGGCCGCGACGAAGTGGGTGATGCCGCCGGCCGGTCTGCTGGATGATTTCGGGGCCGGTGTGCTCGAAGTGCGCCTTCCAGTTGGCCGGGTTGTTGTACTGGTCGGGATAAAAATAGAGGTCGGGATCGGCCTCGTAGATTTTCCGCACCATGCGGATGGCGCCATCGGAGCCCTCGCCGGGGTCGCTGAAAATCATCTCCGCGCCGTAAGCCTTGAGGATGCGCTTGCGCTCTTCGGAAGCGTTGCCCGGCAGCACCAGGCGCACGCGGTAGCCGCGATTGGCGCCGATCATGGCGTAGGCGATGCCGGTATTGCCGCTGGTGGAATCGAGAATGATGCGGCTGTGGTTCAGCTTGCCGGAGCGCTCGCCATCGAGCACCATGTTGAGCGCCGCGCGGTCTTTCACGGAGCCGCCGGGGTTGAAATATTCCGCCTTGCCGAGGATCTCGATGCCGGGAAACTCGGCAGGAATCTTCTCCAGGCGGATGAGCGGCGTATTGCCGATAGTCGAGAGCAGCGGTTCGGCAAGGGACCGGACGGGGGTTTCGATGGGCAGTACGTTGGCCATGGCCACGTTCTTTTGATTCCTCTAGTTGCGGCAAAGATGCGCCGCTCGCATGTCGCTCTGCTAAAAGGAAATCGAGTCTTTCGATTGTACCATCACCCCAATCTCTGTCAAAAAAGTAGGGAACGATATGGAGCCGCCGGCCGTTTTGCTCCACGCGATCCAGGAGAATGATGCGGCGCAGGTCGCGGAGGCGCTGGAACGGCATCCGGAGTTGAAGGGAAAGCTCGACGAGCCACTGCCCGGTTACAGCTTCGGTGGCACGGCGTTGCTGGCCGCTGTGCACAAGAGAAATCGGGCAATGATCGACGCGCTCTTGCGCGCGGGAGCCGATATCAATGCGCGCAGCGATTGGTGGGCCGGCAGTTTTGGCGTTCTCGACAACGCGAGCGGGCTCGAAAATTTCCTGATCGAGCGAGGCGCGCGGGTGGACGCGCACGCCGCGGCTCGGTTGGGGATGCTTGACCGGCTAAAAGAGCTCGTGGCGGCCGACCCTGGTTTGGTCCACGCGCGCGGTGGCGATGGACAAACGCCGCTGCATTTCGCGTCATCAGTAGAGATTGCGGAATACCTGCTGGCGCAAGGCGCCGATATCGACATGCGTGATATCGACCACGAATCGACGCCGGCGCAGTGGATGGCGAGTGAACGGCAGGACGTCGCGCGGTATTTGGTGAAGCGCGAGTGCGCGACGGATTTGCTGATGGCTTCCGCCTTGGGCGATTTGGATCTGGTGCGGCGGCATCTGGATGCAGACCCGGCGTCGATCCGAATGAGCGTTTCGGAGGAGTGGTTCCCGAAGCGCGATCCGCGCAGCGGCGGCACAATCTACATTTGGGTTCTGGGCGCGAACCAGACAGCGCATCAGGTCGCACGCAAGTTCGGCCACGAGGAGATCTTCCGTTTCTTGATGGGGCGGACTCCGGAGACGTTGAAGCTGGCGCTGGCGTGTGAATTGGGTGATGAGGCGCTGCACCGCGAGATCCTGGCGGGGAGTCCGGGGTTGGCTGGCGAGCTTGCAGATGGGGATCGCCAGCGCTTGATCGCAGCGGCGCAGGGCAACAATACGAATGCCGTCCGGCTGATGCTCGAAGCCAGATGGCCAGTGGAGACGCAGAGCCCGGGCGGGGTGAGCTCGTTGCATTGGTCGGCATTCCATGGAAACGCCGAGATGGCGCGGGAAATCCTTCGGCATTCGCCGCCGCTCGATCTGGAAGATTCCGAGCATCATGGCACGCCGATGGGTTGGGCGCTCTACGGGTCGTTACATGGTTGGCATCGCCAGACTGGCGATTATGCTGGTGTGGTGAACGCGCTCCTGGATGCCGGAGCGAGGCCGCCGAAGGAAAGCGACGTTGCCAGCGAGGCAGTGCTGGCGGTATTGCGGGCGCGGCAGTCGCGGGGAACGCAACCGTCCGGATAGCGATTGTTGGGCTGCCCTGTAGAGACTAGCTGCGCGGTCTTGTGTCGGGAACACATTAGCCTGATAATGTTTCAAGGAAGGAATGCCGTTCAACACGATTGAAACTCGCTACCAAGCGGACGACCCGCGCCTAGCACCCGCATATTCGGTTGCTGAGGCGGCCCACCACCTGCGTATGCCGGAAGGAACCTTGCGAAGTTGGGTGGCGGGCCGGTGGTACCCAGTCGTTGGACAATCGAAGCGATCCCGGCCCCTGGTACGTCTTGACGATCCGGCGGGTCTTTATCTGTCCTTCATTAATCTTGTCGAGGCCCACGTTTTGGCGGCGATTCGGCGTCGCCACGGGGTCAAGCTCCCGAAGGTTCGCGCCGCCTTGGACTATGTGAAGCGGCAGTTCCAGATCGAACGTCCTCTAATCGATGAGACCTTCCAAACTGATGGCATGGACTTGTTTGTTGAGCGTTACGGGGATCTGATCAACGCGTCACGTGAGGGACAACGCGCGATGAAGGAGATTTTGTGCGTGTATCTCAAGCGGATAGAGAGGGATTCGAAGGGCCTGCCGATTAAGCTTTATCCCTTTACTCGGGATACGGAATCGGATTCGCCGCCGAAGACCGATCCGCGAGTGGTGGTCATGAATCCCGCGATTTCTTTCGGGCGACCGGTAATCGAAGGTACCGGCATACCCGTTTCTTCCATCTACGAGCGCTATAAGGCTGGCGATTCCATAGCGGAACTCGCGCAGGACTTCCGTCTGGGAACCAGTGCCATCGAAGAAGCCATCCGCTGCGAAGCCGCCTGATGGAACAGTATTTTTCATCGACAGATCGCTCGGCGTAGAACCTCTCCGAACGGTATTCATCGCGGCTGGTCTCGTCGTCGAGATTCACGACGATCATTTCGCGCGCGATGAGGAAGACCAAGACCATCTCTGGCTTCGGACCGTCGGCGGGCGGGGCCGGGTCGTGCTCACCAAGGATCAGAGGCTGCGGTACCGTCCGCTAGAGATCGGCGCGCTCAGAGCCAGTGAGGCTAGAGTATTCGTGCTGACTGCCGGAAATCTCCGAGGCAGCGAAATCGCGGCGGTGTTTGTTACTGCCCTACCTAGGATTTGCAAAGTCCTTCACTCGCTGCCGGGCCCGTTTGTGGCCCGTGTTTCGCAATCCGGAAAGGTGACCGGTTAAGTGAGCGGCGCGGTCTGAGATCTGGAGCGCCGCCCGACCCCTCTTTTTGTTTACAATAGCTTCCAATATGCAGCATCACCGATTTTCACTGGTTGCCCTGGCAACCCTGCTCGCTATTTCCGCGTCGGCTCAAACCGCCAAGCGCCCGATCAACCATCACGATTACGATTGCTGGCGCACTATCGCCGGCCAGCACCTGACCAACGACGGCAAATTTCTGGCTTACGGCCTGTTTCCGCAGGAAGGCGACGGCGAGATGGTGATCCGCAATCTGGTCACCGGCCAGGAAACGCGCTTCCCGGCGGGTGTGCGGCCTGCGCCTCGCCGACGGCTACTCCAGAAGAAGAGCCCGCCGCGCGACAGCGCGGCGTCGACTATCGAGTTTTCGGCCGACAGCCGGACCGTGGTGTTCTCGCACCTTCCCCTACAAAGGCCGAAACCGCTCAGGCGAAGAAGGATAAGAAGACCCCCGACCAGACGCCTAAAGATGGCATGGTGATTGTGGATCTGGCTTCGGGCAAGTCAGTACGCACATCGAGCGCGTGCGGCGTTTCGCGATGCCGGAAAGGCGGAGGCTATCTGGCGTATCAGAAAGAAGGGCCGGAAGCGCCAGCGCGGGCGGCGGCGGAAGCTCCGGCAAGGAAACGGGCTCGATCAGCAGGGCGGACGCGGCGGGCGCGGCGGACGGGAGGCGGTGGCGGGCGGCGGCGGACGCGCGTTTGCGAGTTCGGGACCGATCTGGTGCTGCGCACGATCGCCGATGCCAGCCGAGCGCACCTTCACGGACGTGGCGGAGTTCTCGCTCAGCGACGATGGCAAGCAGTTGGTCTACGCCGTCTCGGCGCGCGATACCTCGAAGAACGGCGTGTTCGTCGGTGAACCTCGGACCGAGCGGCGCGCCGACGGCGCTGCTGAGCGGCAAAGGCAAGTATCTCGAAGCTCACCTGGGATGAAAACCAGACGCAGTTCGTGTTCCTGAGCGACCACGACGATGCCATCGTCAAAGCCGTCGAAATTCAAGCTGTATCGCTGGGACCGCAAATCGCCAGCGGCAACCGAGCTGGCCTCCGCCGCAACGCCGGGATTCCGCAAAGAGTTCGTCATCAGCGAGAACGGCAATCTTAGCTTTTCGAAAGACGGCTCGCTGCGTTTACTTCGGCGCCGCGCTGCCTGCGCCGGAGAAGAAGAGCCGACGATGATCCCACCGAAGAAAAGGCGGTGGTGGAGCTCTGGTCCTATAAAGACGATTTCATCCAGCCCATCAGAAGATGCGCGCCGCGCGGGATCGTAACCGGACGTTCACCGCGACTGTACTCGATCACCGAGCACAAGGTGACGCAGCTCGCCGACGACGCGATGGAAACCGTGACGCTCTCCGAGAATCCCCAGTGGGTGCTGGGCACCGACGACCGCGAGTACCGCAAGGCGCAACGATTACGACGAGCACTTACCAGGACACTTACCTTGTCGATACCGCCACCGGCACGCGCAAACTGTTGGCAAAGAAGATGCACGGGCCGGTACACTTGGTCGCCGTACGGCCGCTATCTGCTGGCGTTCGATGGCAAGGATTGGAACACGATTTCGGTTCCCGACGGCAAGATGACGAACCTGACCGCCAGGCTGCCGGTGAAGTTCTGGAACGAGGAAGACGATCATCCGGACACGCCCCCGTCCTACGGCTCCGCCGGTTGGACCAAGGACGGCAAGTCGGTGCTGCTCTACGATCACTATGACATCTGGCGTGTTGCGCCGGATGGATCGGGCGCGAAGAACATCACCGCCGGCTACGGCCGCGCGCACGACCTGCAGTTCCGCTACGTCCGCGACGGACACCGATACGCGCGAGCGCTGGATCGATCCCGCGAAGCCGCTGCTGCTCCATGCGGAGAACCTCAAGACGCTGGGACACGGGCTTCTTCCGCGTGCTCGATCGATGGCGGCGATCCGAAGCAGCTCATCATGGCGGCGAAGAATCTTTCGCCGCCGGTGAAGGCCAAGGACGCCGATGTGTACCTGCTCACCGAACAGGACTTCTCCGAGTTCCCCGATCTGGTTACGACCGACGGCAGCTTCAAGGAACTGCGCAAGGTGAGCCACGCCAATCCGCAGCAGGCACAGACTGCTGTGGGGAACGTTCGGAAGTGGTGCACTACAAGAACGCCGATGGCGTGCGCTCTGAACGCCGCGCTCTACAAGCCGGAGAATTTCGATCCCAAGAAGAAGTATCCGATGATGGTCTACATCTACGAGAAGCTCACGCAGAACGTGAATCACTTCGTGAACCCGGCGCCGGGCACTAGCATCAACATCAGCTACTACGTCAGCAACGGATACCTGGTGCTGAGCCGGATATCGTTTACACCGCCGGCTATCCCGGCCAGAGCGCGCTGAAATGCGTGCTGCCGGCGATTCAATCGGTGGTGGATCGCGGCATCGTGGACGAAAACGCCATCGGCATTCAAGGCCACAGTTGGGGCGGCTACCAGATCGCCTACATGGTGACGCAGACCAAGCGTTTCAAGGCCGTGGCGGCGGGCGCGCCGGTGGTCCGATATGATCAGCGCCTACGACGGCATCCGCTGGGGCACCGGCCTGCCGCGGCAGTTCCAATACGAGCGCACGCAGAGCCGCATCGGCGGATCGCATCTGGCAGTATCCCGACGCGCTTCATCGAGAATTCGCCCATCTTCTGGGCCGACCGCGTCGCCACGCCGGTGATGATTCTGCAGAACGACGGCGACGACGCGGTGCCGTGGTATCAGGGCATCGAGTTCTTCCTGGCGCTGCGCCGGCTTGGGCAAGGAAGTCTACCTGTTCAACTACAACGGCGCAGCCGCACGGCATTGAGCGACCGGCCCGATCAGAAGGATTACACGATCCGCTTGCAACAGTATTTCGACCATTATTTGAAGGGCGCGCCGGCGCCGGATTGGATGGAAAAGGGCGTGCCGTTCCTGCAGAAGGACCACACGGCGCTCTCGACGCTTGGGCCGGGCGGGCAGTAGTAGCTATCAGGCGGCTTCGAGATCGGTGAGGGTGAAATCGCCGCCGGTATAAAGTAGAGGCATGGCGGCGATGGAGGCGGTGGCGTAGCACAGACAATCGCCGAAATTGAGTTTTGCGGGATGCCGGCCGCGGCCAAATCGATAATGCGCGCTCACGGCCACACGCATGTGCTCGACCGTGAAGGGCACAATCTCCACCCGGGCGCGGCGGAGAAATACCGTAATTTCCGCCAAAGTTTCACGCTTCAACCGGCTCGATAGCAACATCGCGGTCTCCAGAACCGTTGACGCGCCGATCATCAAAACGGAGGCGCCGTTGATCTTCGCGATGAGCGCCTCGTGGCCGGGTTCGCGAAGTTCAATGGCTACGATGGCGGATGTGTCGAGGACCACGCCTTAGAACCCTTCGGGGCCATACCCCATGATTTCGTCTTCTTCTTCGCGCGTCATGGGCGGGTTTCCCAGCAATTCCGGGGGAATAGAAGGCCAGACATGTTCCTCGAGGTACTTGCGTATGTCGCGTTTCGGCTTCACGCCGTGAGCCTGAAGCCGTACCTTGCGTTCTTCGAGTGCCCGCCGGACAGCTTCGGTTTTGGTTTCATTTGCCATGCTCGCCACTTGCGCAGCCAATTTCTCGACCTCTCGATTCTTAATATTGAGCGCCATGGTGGAAATACACCTTTCTTCCACCATTCTACCTTTTCTTCAGTTCGCGGCATTCCGCGTATCCGTTCGCGAAGAACACGATGCCTTTTCGATCATGAATCGGCATTTGCGTCGTTGTGCCGGCGCAGACTTGATCGGCTAAGACGGCGTCCTCATGCCAGGCGTTCAAATTGATGCGCAGAATTACTCCACTTGCCAGGATCAACGCGGCGGCGGCAAGCCGCTTCGTGTGCACCATGTGCGCGCATAAAACACAGAAGGCAGCCGCCGGCAGGTAGAGGATCCGCGATCCATTCAGGTCCTGGCCGATCAGCGCCAGGTGGTACGCCGGCAGCAGAGCGGCCACGGTGGTCGCGAGCAGGGCCAGCGCCATGCGCCGCGCGGGAGGCGTTGAGAAGACCAGTGCCGCCATGCCCGCAAGTATCGCGACAGCCAACGGGAGGCTGCGAATGAACGCGTCCCAGTTCACCGGAAACAACATCAGCGCCCACACTCGCAGCAGCACCGCTTTTAGCGCGCTGCCAAGATGAAACGAGAGAATCTGGGCATGCCCGGTGAAGGGGTCGATGTAGCCGCCGGGTCCGTGGAACATGGTCCAACGCCACGCGAACATCGCGGCACAGACTGTGGCGGCGGCAAGAATTGGCATACGCGACTCGCGCACGCGCCCGCCCGCCGAAGCGAACCCGAGCATGACGGCGGGCGCCGCATAGGCGCTCTCCTTGCTGAGGATGGCCAACGCCACGAATGCGCACGCCGCTATCGTCCGGCGCCGCAGGGCGCATAGCGTGGCGGCAAAGGTGAATCCGCATGCGAGAAGATCGAAATTGCCGGCGCTCCACGCTACGGCTTCGGGGCGCGTACCATGCAGACCAAAGAGTAGCGCTGCGATTGCCGCAAGCGGCCCCCTGCCCCATAGCGCCTTCACAATGAAGTAGAGCAGAGCGCAATTCGTCAGATGAACTGCCAGCGCCACAGAGTGCCACGCCAGCGGATTGGCGTCGAAGAGGCGACGGAGCAGGCCGAAATAAACGTAACCGAGCGGACGAAACGAACCATCGCCGCCGGGCGTATGGAAAAGCGCTAGCAGGCGCGCCGGTTCGAAGGTGGCGCGTGCGGCGAGGATGTAATCGTCGCTGAGAAAGGGATCGTTCAAGTTCGGGGCGAAGGCGAGCGCAACGAGTGCCAACGCCGCGGCTAGCGGGATAGTCCATTCCGCGTGTGGCTGCTTGCCAGAAGCGCGAACAAACAGCAGCGCCAGAAACGCGCAAGCGAAGCAACTCTCGATGCCTAGCGGCGACGCAACGCGCAAGCCGGCCAATGAAAAAGGACCCAGCCCAGCGCGCAACGCAAGCCCAAATGCCGCAGCGATCGCGATGATGGTGAGTAGGCGCGCGGCAGGCCTCATGTACTTCTTTTATAATCGGGCATGTCCTTCGATGGTAAACGCGTGCTTGCGCTCGAGAGCCGGCGCGCGCAGGAAATCGCCGAATTAATCCGGCGCCAGGGAGGCGTTCCCTTCGTCGCGCCATCCATGCGCGAAGTTCCGCTGGCGGAAAACCGCGCTCTCACCGAGTTCGCCGAGCGCCTTTTCGCCGGCGAATTCGACATGATGATTTTGCTCACCGGCGTAGGCACGCGCCAATTGAACCGCGCGTTGAGCGATGCCTATCATGACACTGCGTTTTACGAGGCGCTGCGCAAGTTGGCGATTGCGGCGCGCGGCCCCAAACCAGTGGCCGCGCTCCGCGAAATGGGGCTCACGCCGGCCGTGGTAGCGCCGGAACCCAATACGTGGCGCGAACTCTTGAAGGCCCTCGAAGGGAGACCCGAGAAAAGTCTGGCGGTACAGGAGTACGGACGCTCGAACGAGGAGTTGCTTGCCGCCTTGCGGACGCGCGGCGCCGAGGTCACTCCGGTGCGCGTCTACCAGTGGGATTTGCCCGAGGACACCGCGCCTTTGCGGGAAGCAGCGAGGCGCCTGGCAGCAGGCGAGTTCGACGTGGCGCTATTCACCACCTCGATCCAGATCGATCACTTGATGCGCATCGCCGCCGAAATGGGCGTCGAACCAGCAGCGCGTGAAGGGCTGGGCCGCACGCGCATCGCGTCGATCGGCCCGACTACCAGCGAAGCACTGGAGGAGTTTGGATTTCATCCCGCGATGGAGCCCTCGCATCCCAAGATGGGAATCCTGGTGCGCGAAGCGGCGGGCTAGTGCGTCTAGTTTAAGCCGTTGAGTTCTGCGCCCAGCTAATGCGAACGCGCCCACGGCATCATCTTTTGCAGGCCGCCGTAATAGCGCTCATAAGTTCCGGCGTCGAGATATGGATCGGTGGTCAGTTGTTTTTTCACGTCATCGGGCAAAGGCTTGCCGAACAGCACGCAATTCGCGAAGCTGACGATATTGGCGGCTTGCGCGGGTTTGAGGGAATGTCCGCCGCCGCCCATGAAGATATCGAGAGCCAGGTTCTGCGGCGCGCCGAGGAATTGGAAGACCGGCTTTGCGCCTTCGTAGCCGATAGCATCGCCCTCGGCATTATCGGCGTAGTCGTCGTTGGTGTTGTCGATGATCACGGCCCGCGGCGCGATCGCGGCGATCATCTCGTGATGGTCAAACGGCAGCGCGTTCGCCATAGCCCCAGCTGTTGGTCTGGTACATGCGCGGTTCGACGGCAGCGGGACGATATCGTTCAGGAACCGCCGGATCATCTCATTGGAATTGTGAGTCTGGTGGCGCACATGATCGCCCAGGTCTCCGCTGCCGGTCGATCGGCCCCACGGATACTCGTTGCCGAACGGCGCGACGCGGAAGGGCCGGTTGCCGAACGAATCGTAGCGGTAAGGCGCGGCCCCGCCGCTGCCCGAGCCGCCCGGCGCCGTGACCTGGAATCGATCGTCGAGCAAGCCCGCCAGCAGCGCCGCTTTGCCCCACCGCGAGAATCCAGTGACCACCAGCTTCTTCAAATCGAGCAGATTCGCGTAATGCGGGGTCATGCGCGGCCAGATATTGCAGCGCGTCTACGCCGCGGCTCGCGCCCCATGCCCACGCCAGCAAAACGCCGCGGTCGTTTCCGTCGCGATCCAGTTGATATGGATACAGCGTGTAGAACGCGCCCGTATGGTTGCCATCGTCGCTGGCGATGCCCTGATCGCCAAGCGCGGGATTGTTCGTGGTCGGAATGCTGAGCACCGCATATCCACCCTCGAGTGAATGCGCGATTCGGGCGGCGCGGACGCCCGGAAAGATCTCCTCCACAATTACCGGATAGGGCGGCGCGCCGGTTCGCAGGGAGATGGAGGACCGGCGTGAAGGACGCCTCTTGCCTCCTGTCTGCGCACGGTCACGGTGATGGACCTGCGAGTTCGTGGTCGCCGCTCGCATTGGCGGACGATACGGCCGTCAACGCTTGCGGCGGAGGAGGCATGTAGCCGAACTCGTAATACTGGGCGAGATCCTTGATCTCCGCGCGCCGCTTGCTCCCAATCGGCCGACCGACCGGACCTTCGCGCCATTGAAAAAGGTAAATGGATCGGGAAGCGTGTTCAACTGCGGGAAGATCGTATGGGTCGGGATACTTGCCGCTCCGCCGCAATGCGCTGAGCGCGGCATCCAGCGCGGCGTTGGCCGCGTCGATCTCCGATTGCTGCAGTTGCCTTCTGCAGCGCGCGTATTGGCCGCCGCCAGAGCTCGGTCCACGCCGGATTCGTCCGTCCAGATGCCGCGCACAAGCCCCGTGCGGACGAAGAGGATGGGGTGGCCTTGGCGATGTTCTGTCGCAGCATGAACGTGTTGCAGCTGGCATGGGCGACTTGCCGTCGTATCCCGCAAGCACGACGTCGCCCCACATGCGTGTTGTCGTTGTTTCCTTTGTTGTTTCCGCTGCTCCAGGAGAGCTGATAGGGAGGCTCATTCGAGACGCTGGAAACCGCGTTGATGGCGAACTCCATGCCGATGCTTCGTGCCATTCTTCAGCGGCAGATCGCCGATCGACCATGCAACTTCAACCGTATAACCGAGTCTTTGGCCGTGCGCCGGTGCGAGGCCGCGGCGTAGGATTGCAGATGCGTGGACCACACGGCGGGGTAGTAGGGAAGCCCGGCGTTGGTCCGGTTTCCCGTCTGCTGGCCCGCCGCGCTGATCGTGAAGGAGCCATCGTCTTCCTCGAACTTCGGGAATTTATCGTTGTACTGATCGACGATAACCTGCACGCCGGAACGCCGGCTTCCTGCGGCGCCGCAGTCGTGACAATATCCGGATCGGTGACGGTGAACAGCAGATAGAGCAGCGGCCCGTTCCACAGCGCGCGCACCGCGGCCGGAAACCTTGCAGTCGGGCGCGGGAGCGGTCTTGCGCGGGTTCACGCAAATCGAAATATTGGAAGGCATGGCGCGAGTCCACGCATCTTCTGCCTGGCCATCGACGTGGATAGGCGCTGGCGTGAAGATTGCGTTCAGGACTTTGGTCTGGGCAAGCGCCGGAGATGCCGGCAGCGCCAAACAGAATAAGGCGGCGCCGATGCCGCGATTCAGAATTGCAGACGCTGCAGATCGCATGGGTAGAAGTTTATCGCGCGCGCAGGCTTCTACTAGCAAATTTCCTCCCCGGGCTCAAGGCAATTCGATCCGGATCTCGCAACCATTTGACATCCCCGCCGACCGCGCACAACAATGCATTGTGGTCAGAGGACCATTCGGTTTCGCCGGGCGCCCCGTGGTCGCTCTGTTTTTTTCGGCGGCGGTTGGATGCCTTCTCGCGTGGATGGGCAGCGGCGCCGCTCTCAGCATTGCATCCTCGGCCGTGACTTTCCTGGCCATTTACTCCATCAACCGGTCCCGTTTCGGTTAACTACTCAGCCAGGCCCTGAATCACCAGGTCGGCTACGGATTCCGCGTACTTTTGCGATGGAGGCTCGTTCTCCACCAAAAAACGATAATAAAGCGGGCCGTAGAGCGAGTCGAGAACGAGATCGAGATCGGCGTCTTTGCGGAGCTGCCCGCTCAGTTGCTTCCGCCGCAGCATCTGTTTGCCCTCCGCGCGTCGTGGAGAGCGCCAAATCGATTGGAATACGGCGGCTACTTCCGGGTCACTGCGGGCGGCCACAATGAACGACCGTAACATTCTTCCGCCGCGTCCCGAGAGAATGCGGGCGAAGTTTCGCAACTGCTGGGCCAGATCTTCGCGCAACGATCCGGAGTCGTGCAAAGGCAGCTCGGGGCCGAAAGCGTCGCGGAAGGCTTCGATGACCACGGCCGCTTTATTGGGCCACCAGCGATAGACCGTCGCTCTGCTTACCGACGGCGCGTTCGGCGATGCCTTCGATGCTGACTTGGGCGAACGCGGTTTCGTCCATCAGGTCGAGCGCGGCCTTGAGTATCCGGCGGCGCGCGCCTTCATCCCGCGGGCGACCCGGCCCACGAGAGCTATTTTCTCCCCTAACTACGATGTGCGACAATTCTAAATATTAACCAATTTCGAAACGCCTGTGTCTAGCAATTCCAAACAGGTCATGGATTAGCCCCGGATGTGGATTGTCCGTCTTGCCCTCGCGCGCCCCTACACGTTCATCGTGCTGGCGCTGCTGATTTTGATTCTCGCTCCGGTCGTTATCCTTCGGACCCCGACCGACATTTTCCCCAACATCGATATTCCCGTCATTGCCGCGGCATTCAACTATACCGGCCTGAGCGCGGAGGAGATGGAGGAGCGCATCACCTCGATTTACGAGCGCTCTCTCACCACCACGGTGAACGATATCGAGCACATCGAATCGCAAGCCATCGACGGGCGCTCCATCGTCAAGATCTTCTTTCAGCCGAACGCGGATATCAACGCGGCAGTGGCGCAGGTGAGCGCGATTTCCCAGCCCGTCCTGCGGCAGCTTCCGCCCGGAACCACGGCTCCGTTTCTGCTGACATATAACGCATCGAGCGTCCCCATCCTGCAACTGGGGCTTTCCGGAGAGGGGACTGAGCGAGCAGGCGCTGTTCGATTACGGCGTAAACTTCATCCGCACGCGGCTGGTCACCATCAATGGCTGCGCCATCCCCTACCCCTACGGGGGCAAGCAGCGCCAGATCATGGTGGATATCGATCCGGCGGCGATGCAATCGAAAGGGCTCTCACCGGCCGATGTCACCAACGCGATCGGCAACCAGAACTTGATCATCCCCGCGGGGACCTCGAAGATCGGGCAATTTGAATACGACGTCGATCTGAACTCGAGCCCCTCCACCGTTGAGGCCTTCAACGATTTTCCGGTCAAGGTCGTGAACGGCGCGCCGGTTTACATTCGCGATATCGGGCACGTGCGCGACGGATTCTCGCCGCAGACGAATATCGTGCGTCAGGATGGCGGCCGCGCGGTATTGCTGACGGTGATGAAGGCGGGCAACGCCTCCACGCTGGCGGTGGTCGATGGCGTCCGCAAAATGCTGCCAGCCGTCGCAGCGACGCTGCCGCCGGAACTGAAGATGCAAGCCGCTGGCCGACCAATCGATTTTCGTGCGCGCCTCCATCGCGGGCGTGATCCGCGAGGCGGTAATCGCTGCTTGTCTTACCGGGCTGATGATCCTGGTCTTCCTGGGCAGCTGGCGCAGCACTTTGATCATCGCTGTGTCCATCCCGCTCTCGATTCTTGACTTCCATCATCGTGCTCAGCTCTCCTCCACGAAACCATCAACATCATGACGCTCGGCGGATTGGCGCTGGCGGTCGGAATCCTGGTGGACGACGCAACGGTGGAAATCGAAAACGTGAACCGCAATCTGGACGAGGGCAAGGAGATCGAGCAGGCGATTCTGGATGGCGCGGCGCAGATTGCTGTTCCCGCGCTGGTCTCCACGCTCTGCATCTGCATCGTATTTCTGCCCATGTTCTTCCTTAGCGGCGTGGCGCGCTACCTGTTCGTGCCGCTGGCCGAAGCGGTGGTGTTTGCGATGCTGGCTTCGTACGGGCTGTCGCGCACCCTGGTACCCACGCTGGCGAAATACCTGCTAAGCCTGCAACATCACGGGCCCACGCCGCAATCCATTCGTACTGCTGCAGCGAGCCTTCGAACGCGGGTTCGAGCGTCTGCGCGAGGGCTATCATGCGATTCTCGCCGCCCTGGTGCTACGGCGCCTTGTCTTCGTGCCGCTGTTTCTGTTGGTGTGCCTTTCGGCATTTCTGCTCTATCCGTGGCTCGGCCAGGATTTCTTCCCGGCTTCGCGATACCGGCCAGTTCAAACTCCATTTGCGCGCCAAGACGGGGACTCGCATCGAAGAGACCGCGCGGCTCTGCGATCTGGTAGAGCAGTCAATCCGCCGCCAGATTCCGCTGGACCAGTTGCTGAATGTGCTGGATGAAATCGGCCTGCCCTACAGCAGCATCAACACCATCTACAGCAACTCCGCGCCGGTGGGCTCTGCCGACGCCGATATCATGGTCGCGCTAACGCAGGAACATCGCCCCACCGAGAGAATTTGTGCGCAGTACTGCGCGCCGCATTGCCGCAGGAGTTTCCGGGCGCGGAGTTCTACTTCCTGCCCGACGATATCGTCAGCCAGATTCTCAATTTCGGACTGCCCGCGCCGATCGACGTGCAGATCGTCGGCAAAGACGTGGATTCCAACCGCGAACTGGCGGACCGCATGATGGACCAGATGCGCCGCATTCCCGGCATCGCCGATCTGCGCATCCAGCAGACTTTCGACCTGCCCAAACTGCACGTCGTCACCGACCGCATCAAGGCGGCGCGAAAGCGGTTACACGCAAAATGATGTGGCGCAGAGCCTGCTGATCTCTCTCAGCGGCAGCTTTCAGACCCAGCCGACTTTCTGGCTGAGCCCGCAAAACGGCGTCAGCTACAACGTGGTCACGCAAGCGCCGCAGTACGATGTGCAATCCCTGCAGGCCTTGCGCAATCTGCCGCTGACGGCTCAGCCGTCGGGATCTCCTGAAATCCTCAACGATGTGACGTCGATTAGTCGTGGCGGACGGCATGGCCTCCATTAACCACTACGACATCCAGCGCACGATCGATATTTACGGCGGAGTGGACGGGCGCGATCTGGCCAGCGTTGGAGCGGAAGTGGATCGCATCGCCAACGCCACCCGCGGAAAGCTGGTGCGCGGTTCGGAAATCCTGCGTCCGCGGGCAGGTGGATACGATGCGCAAATCGTTCGCCGGGTTGATCGCAGGATTGGCGTTCGCCATCCTGCTGGTGTATCTCCTGATCGTGGTCAACTTCCAATCGTGGCTCGACCCTTTCATCATCATTACGGCGCTGCCCGCGGCGCTGGCCGGCATTGTCCTGATGCTATTCGTCACCCACACCACGCTCAGCGTACCCGCGATGATGGGAGCCATCATGTGCATGGGCGTAGCTACGGCCAACAGCATCCTGGTGATCAGTTTCGCCAAGGAAAAGCTCCTCGAAGGCATGGACCCGGTAAACGCCGCGATGTCGGCGGGGTTCACGCGCTTTCGCCCGGTGATCATGACGGCGCTGGCGATGATTATCGGCATGGTCCCCATGGCCCTGGGCATGGGCGAAGGCGGCGAGCAGAACGCCCCGCTCGGGCGCGCGGTAATTGGTGGTCTGCTGTTTGCCACGGTTGCGACGCTGATCTTCGTTCCCGCGGTCTTCGCGATTCTCCATGCCCGAACGCGGCACTCGCCGGCGGAGGTTCCAGCGCATGAGTGAGCATGCAGGCGCTCCCGTCGGGCCGCCGCCGAAACTGCCTGTTTGGTCTTGGATCGGCATTGCGCTGCTTGTGTGCGCCGCCGCCGGCGCCGTTGCGTACGCTGTTGTCATCGGCGTCCGGGGGCGCGTGGAGGCCGCGGATGCGCTGAAGCGGCGGACGCTGGATATGTCGATTCCCGCCGTCACTGTTTTCCACCCTAGGCGCGGCGCGGCGGTGGAAGAGGTCGTCTTGCCCGGTAACGCGCAGGCTTACGTCGCCACCCCGGTTTGGGCGCGAACCAATGGCTATCTGAAGGCTTGGTATTTCGATATCGGCGCCCACGTGAAAGCGGGACAATTGCTGGCGGAGATTGAAACGCCGGAAGTGGATAAGGAACTCGACCAGGCGCGCGCCGATCTAGCCACCGCGCAGGCTAACTATGACCTTTCGCAAACCACTGCTACGCGGTATCAGTCGCTCTTCAAAAGCGATTCCGTGGCCAAGCAGGATGTGGACGACCGCGTCGGCGACCTGAATGCCAAGAAAGCCACGGTCGATTCGGCGAAATATAACCTGCAGCGGCTGGAAGAGATGCAGCGCTTTGAAAAGGTATACGCGCCGTTCGACGGCGTAATCACCACGCGCAATATCGATATCGGCGCATTGATCAATGCCGGCGCCAATGCGCCGGGCAAGGAGCTGTTCGACATTGCGGCCACGAATCGCCTGCGCGTCTACGTGAATGTGCCGCAGCAATACTCGCGCGCTGTTGCGCCAGGCGCCGCGGCGGATCTGACGCAGGCGGAATATCCCGGCCGCCGCTTCGCCGGCAAGATCGTGCGCAACGCGGAAGCAATCGATCCAGCCTCGCGCACGCTGCTCACCGAAGTGGACGTAGAAAATCCCACCGGCGAACTGCTGCCGGGCGCATTCCTCTCCGTACACCTGAAACTGCGCACGCCCGGCGTAAGCATGATGATTCCGGCGAACGCGCTTATCTTCCGTGCGGAGGGACTCCAGGCGGCCGTGGTGCGCGACAACAAAGCGGAATTGCGGACGATCACGATCGGGCGCGATTATGGGACGGAAGTGGAAGTCGTCTCCGGAATTTCTCCGGGTGATGAAGTAATCGAGAATCCGTCAGATTCGCTGCTCTCGGGCGCCGAGGTGCGAATCATAAGAAACCCTTCGGACAGCGGGGGCAAGCCCTGATGCGCCGCCTCGCGCTTGCCGCCGCGGGCCTCCTGCTGATGACGGGCTGCGCGGTGGGACCAAACTACAAGCGGCCGCAGGCGTCGGTGGCGCCGGCGTTTAGTGAGCCTCCTCCGCAATCGTTTGTTGAATCGAAAGGATGGAAACAGGCGCAGCCGGCGGATGAAACAATCCGCGCGAATTGGTGGACCCTGTTCGGCAACCCGGAATTGAACCAGTTGGAGGAACAGATCAACGCTTCCAACCAAACGCTGAAAGCCGCGGAGGCCCAGTATCGGCAGGCTCGTGCGCTGATTCAAATCAACCGCGCGGGTCTGTTTCCCACAATTGCGTCCTCGCCTTCCATCACTACCAATCGCCTCTCGACGAATGCGCCGGCTGGAACGCGCGCGGGGGATTTTGGTCAATATACGCTGCCGGTGGACGTAAACTACGAGTTGGACGCGTGGGGCCGGATTCACCGTTCGGTCACAGCGGCGCGGGAGGAAGCGCAAGCCACGGAGGCCGATCTGGAAACGATGCGCCTCAGTCTGCACGCCGATTTGGCGACCGATTATTTCGAGCTGCGCAGCCTTGACGCGTCAAAGCGGCTGCTTGATGAAACCATGGTCATATATGCGCGCGCGTTGGAATTGACGCAGAACCGGTATAACGGCGGGCTCAGCTCGCGGGCGGAAGTAGTGCAGGCGCGAACCCAACTGGAGACTGCGCGTGCGCAGGATATCGGTGTCGGCGTGGAGCGCGCGTCGTTCGAACATGCGATCGCGGTATTGATGGGACACACCCCGGAGAGCCTACGGCTGGAAGAATCCCCGCTGCAAACGCCGCCGCCGGTGATTCCCGTGGGCGTTCCATCGCAATTGCTCGAACGCCGCCCCGACATCGCCGCTTCCGAACGTCGCGCTGCCGAGGCCAACGAGCAGATTGGAATTGCGCGCGCCGCCTTCTTCCCCACGCTGATGCTCACTGCGACCGGTGGATTCGAGGGTGGAACCCTGGTAAATTGGCTCGCCTGGCCGAGCCGCTTCTGGGCGGTTGGACCGCAGATGTTGCAGACTATCTTCGACGCCGGCAAGCGGAGGGCGCAAACGGAATCGGCCCAGGCTGCCTACGATCAATCCGTTGCGAACTACCGGCAGGCCACGCTAACGGCGTTTCAGGAAGTGGAAGATAATCTCGCCGCTTTGCGCGTACTAGAGGATCAGGCTAAAGCGCAGCGGACGGCGGTGGAATCAGCGCAGGAATCGCTCTCGCTTTCCATGAACCAGTACAAAGGCGGATTGGTGACTTACCTCGACGTTGTCACGGTGCAGACCATCGCCTTGCAGAACCAATTGACGGAAGTCGATATTTTGCGGCGAAGAATGGATGCGAGCGTGCTCCTGATCAAGGCGTTGGGCGGTGGTTGGGACGCATCGAAATTACCGAGTTAACTCGAGCCTCGCGTGCATGAGCCACGTCCCCGCGGCGTGTTGCACATGTAACACGGGAGTGCGGCTTCACACGACGCGGCTCAAGTATCTTGCGCAACCGGCGCCCGCTCGCGATATACTGTGACCCATGTATAGACCGCTAGTCACAATCAGCGCCCTCGTCCTTTTCTCGGCCGTGGCCGGAGCGCAGGACGACGCTCAGTATAAAGCCTGGATGCAGTCGGTCCAGCCTTCCGTGCGCGCCATTCGGGGCGCCGCGGACAATGCAGCTGCGGCCGCCGATGCAACGAAGCTGGCCGACACCTTTGATAAAGTTGCTGAATTTTGGAAAGCCAGGCACGCGGACGATGCCGTCAAGTTTGCCGAGACCGCGCGGGATGCGGCTAAAGCGATCGCCTCCGGTTCCGGCGATAAGGCCGCTAACCTAATGACGATTCAAGGAACGTGCGGCCCTTGCCATACCGCTCACCGGGAGGGCACGGCGCCGAATTTCAAGATCAAATAGCTTGATCACCGGCGGCGGCAGCGCGCGAGCGCTCCGCCCTCGCTGATCTCAACATCATGATCGCCGTGTATACGGCGACTACGATAACCAGCCACCGCACCCAGTCGAGCGGGAGTTCTTTCACAACAAATGCGGCGGCCAATACTCCTGGTATCCCGCCGATTGAGAGGCCTAGCGCGGCCTTGAGGTTGTAGCGGTCCTTGCGTATAAAGCGTACGCCGCAGGTGGGGAGCAGAAACGCGCATGAACCCATCATGATGGGATACGCAGCCTTGGGATTCATGCCCAGTAACGCGATCAGGATCATGCAGGGCGCGTACATACCGATTCCGAGAGTCATGAGCGCGCCTAACACCACATTCACTGCCACCGCGAGCGCCAGTTTCGCTCCCGTGAGCCCCAGGAGTTCGCCGCCGCCCGGCATCCACTGAAGCTGCCGCGCCAAAAAGAATCCCGCCATTGCGAGGAGGGCAACTCCCATTCCCACCTGGATCTTCCTGCGCGGCCATGCCGCAACCACGCCCGCTCCGAACCACGAGCCCAGCGCGGCTGCCGCGAGCATCAGCGTGAGCGTAGTTACATCCACCTGGATAACCGAGATAAAAATGAACGCTTCGATCAGTGTTGGAACTGTGTGGCCGACATTCAATGTTCCAGGGATCTGCTCATCGGGAACCGTTCCCCACAACTTGAAAAACGCCGTGGTTGGAGCGTACGAACCGATGCCGAGCGTATCGAAAAAATTGGTGATGAGCCCGATGAATGCATCGCGTAGATCGGGTGCGAACCGGTCCCTTCGCTTTCGGATGTCTGCGATCCAGATCGCAAGGTAGGCCGCGGCGACAATTCCGAGCGCGATAAATAAGGCCGCCTTCATGATATGCCGCGCCTCAATGCAGCGTCACGGGTTTGGCCGCGCCGTAGAACAGGCCATTGAATAGCAGCTTGAAAGTGCCGTCGGGCTCGCCGCGGAAGGTTACTTCCGGGCCCATCACGAACACCTTCCCTTCGCCCTTCTTGGCTTCCACCACAGCCGTGGCGCCATCCAGCAACTGCTGCCCCAGTGCCCAGCCGCTGTCGAGCGTTTCTTTGCCGGAGAACCAGGCCACCGGGGTAACGCCGTTCGCTTTCGCATCCGCCGGCAGGCGAAACACCGGGTTGTTGTCGAAGAACACATCCGCTGTCTCGGGCATGCCGTATGCCAGCGGGTTGGTGTTGTCGATCCGGCGCTGCATCAGCGAGCCCGGAATGTAGAACTTGTCGCGGGGCAGCGCGCGCTCCTGCCCATCGGGACCTTTTTCGGTGAGGGCGTTCGCCAGCGGCACGCCCAGCAGTTCCGCCATGCTGGTGGAACTTCCCACCGTCACCACCGCGCCGCCCGATTCCACAAACTGCTTGATCTGCGGAATGGTTTTTTCTTCGGTGATGCGCCCCAGCCAGCCGCGATACTCTTCGGGCACGTCTTGCGGATCGGCAGCGCCGCCCCGCCCGCCACGACCGCCGCCTCGTCCGCCCGCGCCGCCGCGCATGGCGCCGTCGGGGAAGACCAGCACGTCGAAGCGGCTTTTCAAATTGCCCGCGTCCAGCGTTTGCGGATACACCACTTCGAATGGAAACTCGTACTGCTCGAAAAGCCAGCGCGTCCAACCCGAGGGCATCAGGCCGCCGTATTGATCGTAGAGACCGATGCGCACGCGCGGGATGCGGAAGGCATCGCCGGACGGCGCCTGCGCCATCGCCATACACGGCCACGCCCAGATCGCTCGCGCCCTTGCGCAATACCGGCAGCGCGGCGGCGGAGGCAGGAACCCAGATCGCGCCCGCGCCCAGATCTTCACCGCCGGCCTTCGCGACGCCTTTCAGCCAATACACTTCGGCGTTGGCCTTCAGCAGGCGATTTACCAGAACGAAGGAATAGTTGCTGCGATGGCTGATCAGATATCCCGCGGGATTCGCCGGCCCCGTCACGCTGCGCGGCATGGGCTTCTGCAAGCCCGTTGAGCTTGGTGAACGGCCCCTCGAATCCATCGAGGACGCGGTCGTACTGCGACGCCCATCTGCATCGCCAGCGTCCAGCCCGCGATATCGTACGGCGGAATGGGCGGGCCGCCGGGAAACAGATCGTCGCGCGGATGGTCCTGCGGCTCGAACATCTCGCGCACCATGGGCCGGAACGCCTGCGCCGTTTTGACCACGTACGATCCCGCCGGGTAGCTCTTGCCGGCCATTTGGAACGCGGCCGAAGCCTGCAGCACCGTGATGCCGCTCTTGAGCAGTGTGTTGATGAACCGCGTGGCGGTCGGGAAATCGGGCTGATCGGAAGGCATGATGTAGCCGCGCGGATCGCGCATCTTGGGATCGTGCAGAACCTTCTCGTAGAGCGCCGCGGAGACGCCGCGCGCGCCGAAGCCGCCGCCGCCCGGCGAATCGCCGCCGCCCGCCGCGGCCTGCGCGCCGCGTCCTCCACGTCCCGGAGTCTTCGCCGCCGCCGCGCGCAAGGCGTCGATGCGCTTGGGCGTGATGGTCCAGTAATCCTTGCTGCCGCGCTCGATGGAGTTCATCCCCATGCGCCAGATGTTGTAGAGCAGCGTCTCGCGATTGCGCGAGGCGTAATCGAGCATGGCGCGGTTGGTTTCCATCAGGTAATCGATGGTCTGGCGGAAATGCCACGCGCTGCGGCGCGATGGGCAGCGGCAGATCGCTGATGTACAACTGCTTTTCGGGAATCAGCGGAATCTCCATGGGCGTGGGGCTGCCGATGATTTCGGTCAGCAGCGCGATGGTGTTGTGATACGTGGCAGGTGTTGCGCATGCCGCCGTTCCACCAGCCGTCGTAGTTGGCCTGCGTGCGCATGCCGCTGCCGCCCTTGCCCTGCGCCACCAGGCGTTCGTGCATGGCCGTGCCCGACCGCCTGGATTCCCAGCGTCACCAGCGGATCCAGATTGTGATTCACGGGGTCGCGCAGCGGCGGAATGAAGATCACCTCGCCGGCCGGCCCGGATTGGTGATGGTTGTACATGAGCTGCGGGTTCCACTCGATGAAAAGCTGCCGGTTCATGTTGGCCGTTTCCGGCATGTTGGAGGTCAGCGAATCGCGATTGTCGTCGTGGCCGATGTATTTGTTGTACAGGCGCGGCAGCCCGTTCATGCGTGCGCTTGGTCTCGTCCTTTTCGCGCATGTACCAGTTAGCGACCAATTCCTGGCCGTCGGGATTCGCGGGCACGCACAGCAGAATGTCGTCGTTCAGCAGGCGCATGGTCTCCGCATCGTTGCGGGTCAACATCTGATACACCATCTCGAGGAGTTGCTGCGAGCCGGCCGTTTCGGTGGCGTGCAGGCCGCCGTCGATCCACACGACGGCCTTGCCTTCGCGCGCCAGCGCGTGCGCCTGATCGGATGAGAGTCCCTCGGCAGCGGCCAGTTTCTGCGAGATCTCCTTATAGTGCGCCAGGTTCTTGATGTTCTCGGGCGAGGAGATGATCGGCCATCCACTGATGGCGGCCCTCGGCGGTCAGGCCGATGTCGACCAGTTTCATGCGGTCGGATTCCGACGCGAGCTTCTTCCAGTAGGCTTCCAGCTGGGTGTAGTTGACCAGGCGATAATCGTCGCCGATATTGAAGCCGAACTGCTCCTTGGGGCTGGTGATGTGGCGCGGGGTTTGTGCGAAGAGGCCCAGGGCGCAGAGCGAGAAGATCCACAAGCGTACCGGTGTTTCCATGGGCGCGATTATACCCAAACGGCGACCGCGGGCGATGAAGTGCTCACCCATATGTCATCACCGCCATGAATCCAAAATCCATGTGGAACTGCTGATGGCAGTGGAACAAGCTCAGGCCAGGGTTATTGGCGACGACATCCGCCTCGACGGTTTGCCGCGCGGGAACGAGCACGACATCTTTGACGACGCCCGAAACCGGCTTGCCGGCCAGGCGCACTAATTCGAAGCTATGGCGATGCAAGTGGACAGGGTGGTCCATCGTGCCGCGGTTCTCGAAGACCAGCCGATTGCGCGCCCCGCCCCGCAGGCGGATGCGGTCGGTCTCTGGATAGGATTTGCCGTTGAGCGCCCAGAGATTGCCGTTCTGGCCGGGCTCGATGACGATGGGGATGCGCGCGCCGGGCTCTGGCGCCGGTGTATTCTCGCCGAAGACAGAATAGTCCCAGGTGAACTCGGGGGGCGCCGACCATTGCGCGGGTCCCTTCGCCCCGGCATACTCAATCACGATGCCTGCGCCGGCGGCTCGTTGCGCATCGTCGGTTTCACCAAGAACCCATACGCCGGGGCGGGACATTTCGACGATGGCGTCGATGCGCTCGCCGGGAGCGATATCGAGCACGGGAACACTCCGCGAATTGGGGACGGGGTTGCCATCGAGAGCGGTCACGGTGAAAGCGTGTCCAGGCAGAGCGAGCCGGTGGCGCAAGGTGGCGCTGGCATTCACGACACGGAATAAGGCGCGCTGCCCGGCGCGCACACGGACAGGTTCCCCGGCGCCGAGCATCTTACCGTTCACGGAATAGAGCTTGTAACTCACGTCCATATCCGCGCCGGAGGCGAAGTAAGGCGACCATTCATGCAGCAGAATGGGAATCTCTATGTCGTATCGCGCGGGATTCGCACTCGGTTCCACCACAACCATTCCGAACTGTCCGGAATAACTTCCAATGCTCAGATCGTGGCCGGCCATGGCGTGGGTGTGATACCAGCGCGTACCCGCGGGGGTGGCGGTGAACGAGAAGCGGCGGTGATCGAGGCCCTGGACCATGGGCGTGCCCTCTTCGTGAGCGCCATCGACTTCTGGAGGGATGTGGAAGCCATGCCAGTGGATCATCTCCGGCCGGCGGGTTTCGTTGATGACATCGATAACTACGGTTTTGCCTTCCGCCATTCGCAGCGCGGGTCCGGGAATCTGACCGTTGTATGCCAGCGTCTTGACGGAGTGGCCGCGGCCGATATCGACAGTGATTTCGCCAATGCGCAGCGTGATGTCGGCGGGAGGATCGGCCGCGAGGCCGGCGGCGCATGCGCTCCCCAAAGCCAGCAGGCGCCGGCGAGTGATGGTGGTGGTCATAGCGTTAATGGGGTGTCGTTAGTGGAGTTGGGCCTGTACCCAATCCGCAATGTCGCGAACCACTTCCCCACTGACGTTGCCGGGCACGCGATACTCACCCGGCGAACTGGCGCCCTTTCCCGCAATGAAGAGATGATTCAGCGCCGGGTAGGAGTGGAAGGTTGCATCGCGGCGTCCCGTCATGGCGGCTTTCCAAATCGCAAAGTCTTTCATGGTCACCTGAAAATCGCGCTCGCCTTGCAGGAACAGAGTGGGAAGCTTCAGGTTTTTTACGACTAACGGATCGTAGCCTTTCAGATCGATGAGATAGGCAAGCGGCAGTCCCATCAACACCGGCGGATTCGATTTGTGGGGATCGAGGTTTCGGACTTTGATTACCTCCGTGCGAAGATCTGCGAGGCGCTTCTGCATATCGGGCGAAGGGTTGTTGTTCAGGCTCGCGACGTACTCGTTCTGCTCGAGCGCCATCACTTCGACGGGGCGGGCGTTGGCGGCGAGGAAGATGAGGCCGGCGAGTTTGCCATCCTGCGCGGCGATGCGCGGCAGAAGGTATCCGCCCAGGCTGTGGCCGAGTATGTAAATACGGGCCGGATCGATCTCCGGCTGGTGGCGGAGTAGAGCGGCGGCGCGAACGGCGTCCTCGATAGTCTCCTCCCGCACCGTGTAATTCATCTCGCCCATCTTTTCGGAGTAAACCTTGGTGCGCTTGTCGTAGCGCAGTACGGCGATGCCGCGCGAGGCCAGGCCCTCGGCGAGGTCGGCGAATACTTTATTCGCGTAGATGGTCTCGTCGCGGTCGTTGGGGCCAGGGCCGTGAACCAGCACCACGCCGGGAAACGGCGATTTGCCGGCGGGGATGAGCAGGGTACCACCCAACTTCCAAGGGTCCTCGCCAACCACGACGTCGCGCGCGCGGAAAGCCTCGGGATTGCTGTAGGAGGGGCGATGCCACACCGCGGGCAGCGGCGCGTTGCCTGGGCGGAAGAACAGCCCCGCGATCTGCGCGGATTCGTTGAGCGTAAATTGCACGTTAACTGTGACCCGCTCGAATTGCACCGGGAAACTGACTAGCGTGTTCCTGCCATCCTTGGCGGTGACCGGCGCGCCGATAGTCCCCAACTTGCCGAAGCTGCGCACTTCGGCGCCGGGCCGGTCGCGCAGAAATTGCGGCGTCAGCGTTTGTTTAGCGCTCGGCGCAGCTAAGGCGCTTAGCTCGGCGTACTTTTCGGCGAGTAAGTAGTCGAGGGCTTTGCGGGCGGTGGTGACGGCGTCGGGTTGAGCTTGCGCGGCGCAAGCGAGGACGAGCGCGGCGATGTAGGGGAGTGACCGCTCCCTTGCGGTCGCGGTTCGGTAGGCGGATACGATCACATGGGCGGCCGCGGTGCGGTGGGTGAATGCAATCACGGCAGGACGATAAGTCCACCGCCGGTCATGTCGTTGCCTAAGTCCCACACGGCGTCGCGCTTGAAAGTCACTGCGTCGTAGACTTCGATCTCAAAGCCGGCGCCGTAGATATAGAGCTTCTTGCCGTTCGCCGAGAGCCCAAAGCTGTAGCGCGAGCGGCAGGGTACTTCGCCGGTTCGCGCGATGCGGCTAGTCATCATATCGAGGGCCCAGAATTCGCAGCGCTTATTTCCGCCGGAGCCATTGGTGATGATGGTGTATGCCGACTTAGCGTCCGGAGTGAGGCGCAACTGTCCCATAGTGGCCGGCGCGGGGCCGATGGGCGTGAAGTCGAACTTTCTGGTATTCAGATCGAAATGCGCCAGGCCGAAGACGCGGTTGTGAATGATGGGATCCGAAAAATTGAACAGCGAGACGCGCTGGCCCGGCGTGCTGAGCGTCTCCTGTACGGCGCCCATGCTCATGCCCTCCATCGACGGAGCTTCGGGCTGGGAAAGCTGGATATGATCCACGACGCTGAAGTCGGAGGAATTCAGCACGGTGATGTTCGAGCCGAACTGGTAAAGATACTTTCCGTCAGGAGAGACTTCAAATGCCCCGCCGCCGCGACCGCCGCCGCCACCGAATCCGCCGCCGTCTTCACCGGTGTTGGAAGGCTCGTCCACCGTCTTAGAGATCTTCTGTTCCGCCAGATCGATGATGGTGTATTTCGGCTTGCCGATCTCATAACGGTCCGCCAGCTTGGTAATCTGCGTGGTGGTGGTATATATGACTTTTCCTTCCGGATCGGGCGCGCCGCCGTTCGTGCGGTAGTGGTGCGTGGCATCGTTCAGCACGAACTTGTTCAGCACCTTGTGAGTGGCTACGTCGACGACCTCCACACCGCTGTGGTCATTGGTGGAGACGTATATGGTCTTCTTGTCATTGGAGAGCCGAAGGCCGACCGGTAAACCGGTTTCCATCCGGATCTTATCGACGACCTTGCCGCTGCCTTCGTCGATCACCAGCACCCAGTATGGATAGGCGCCGCAAAAGAGGGTGCCGGCGCTGGCCGACGCGCATGCTAACGCCAATAGTGCAATCAGCTTGTTCATAGTCGCCTTTGTCAAAAAACACCGCTTGCTTGCGCGCGCGGCTCGGTATAGGCTCGCACAGCTCAGTCTATGGGAAGACCAGATCGAGGTTGCGCCAATCCTTGGTGGCCGATGCGCACTTGCTGGCCCAATCCGGGTAGTTATTCAGATGATCGGGAACTTGCGCCGGCCAGAAACACGTCACATAGCAATCGTATATGTCGCGCTCGACGGGTTGACACAGTCCCGCCGTACCGCCGGTCGAATCCACTTCCCAACCCGGGGAAAACGCCAGAGCGCAGCCCATTGGAACGTGTGGACGCTGCGCGGGATTCTGCAGCGCGACCACGTCCTCCTGAGCGTCCTTTTGGGCGCTCTCCAGTGATGCCGAAACCATACCGTCGATGCGGCGAGCCTTCTTGTTGACCGCTTTGAGATGTCTCAATTCAACGCCTTCCTTTCCGCAAATTGCTCCAAGAACTCCGGATTCTGCGCGCTGATCGCGCCGAAAATCCGCAAACACGTGTCGGTCCAATCCCTGATCCAATCGCAATAGTGCAGGTTGGGATGACCGGTATCTCCGTATCGTACAAACGCTTCGTGATGGCACCCGCCGGCGCACAAGGGGCGTGCCCAGCATGTCTGACATTCATACTTACCGTTGACGTGGCCGCGATTGAGAAAATCGGCCTGCTTTTGCTTATCGACGCCGCCGGTGACGACATTACCGAGCGCGTGCGCGTCCGAATCGACAAAGCGGTGACACGGCGCGATGTCGCCCGACGGGCCGACGCCCATTAACCCCAGCGCCGCGCCGCAGGGATGCGACTTATTGACGCCCTGATATAGCTCGGCGATGGTGTCGCTCACGTTGGAAAAACCGTGCATCTCGCCGCGCAGCGCATATTCGAGATACTCGTCGGCGAGCGCGTGGAACTGTTCGAGCACGCCATCCATGCCGCGTTCGCCGATCGCATACAGCCGATCGGGCGACGTAGTCACGGGCGCGAAGCCGACCTCGTGAAATCCGAGGTCGTTCTTCAAATGGCGGAAGATCCGGACGACGTCGGTGACGCCGCTGGTGAGCGTGACGCGTGCGGTGATGGCCCGCGTCTTGTGATTTTGAATGAGCGCCTTAACGCGCGGGGCGATAATGTCGTAACTGCCGCGGCCATTGGCGAACACGCGGAGTTGATCGTGCAGTTCAGGCGGTCCATCCATGCTGACTGTCACGCCGATGCGGTTAGTGGAAAGAAAATCGATGATGGTGGGCGTCAGCAAAGTGGCATTCGTTGTCAGGCTGAAATCGACGCGCCGGTTCTGCTCGGCGGCGCGGGCGGTAGCATACTCCACTACCTGCTTGAGCAGCGGGAAATTCATCAACGTTTCGCCGCCGAAGAAGGTGATGTGAACAGCGCTACGGCCCGCCGCCTGTTCGAGTAAAAACTCCACCGACGCCTTGGCGGTCTCGAAGTCCATGAACTTCGGCTTGCCTTCGGGCGTGGCCACTTTGTCCGCGCCGAACTCGTAGCAATAGGTGCAGGAAAGATTGCACTGGTTGGTGAGGTTCATCACCAGACTTTGCAAGGGGAAATCCGCCGGCGGAGCTTCCATCGGTTCACGGACGGCAGCGCCTGCAATCACAACCCGCGCGCGGTACAACTCTTCCACCAGTTCGGTAGCGTCGGAGACGGAGAAATCTCGTTCCGTCAAGGCATCGATCAACGGATCGTGAGCCAGCGAACCTTCGGAGAGCAGGCTGAGCACAGTGGCAGCCGCGGCGTCTAATTCGAAGATCGCCCCGGCGGGCACGAGGTACAGAAATTCGCGGCCGCCGCCTTCGAAGCGATGAAACTCGCCGAGCCGATAGGTGGGAGTTTGAGCCGCGGTCATTGCGACACCTCGGGCTGATGGCCTTCGATCAGCGGACGGTTTCGTAAACACAGCCTCGCGTTCCGCGAACACCGCTCCCTTGCGGTCGCGGCTCGGTACGGGGCCGGACGTCTCGGCAAACGACGTTTCCGTACGCTCAGAGCTTGGAGCGCTGTCACTGTGACACCTCAGGCTGATCCCAGCGAATATAGGTCGGCACGGTAACTACCAGGTAGGATCTGCCCACCAACGGCTTGCCGTCTTTGTCTTTTTCATTCTTAGCTGTCCCTACAACCCAGACCTCGCCGTAGTTATTGCGGCTGAACTTGCGCTGTGGGTTGGGCCCATCGAGATTGGGTTTGAACAGCCCTGCGGCGTTCAAAGAGCCCACGAACTCCTTGTCGTCATCGCCGAACACGGTGTAGAACTCTTCGACCGACCACGTCACATCGAGCGGTCCCAGATCGACATCGTCGTCGGTGTGCAGCTTGCCGTCCTCGCCGCGCTGATAACCAACGGCTTCGAACTGAGCGTAGCCCCTGGGGTGTGGCGAATGCTCATCGCCGCCCAGCCGGGCCAGAGTGGCTTCGGGCAGCACCTTAATGTAATCCACCTTATCGTATATCGCCAGGGCGCCGTTGAGAGTGGCGTTGCCAATAAACAGGTCGCGCTTGCCGGGCGCCGCGTCCGCGGCTACATCCACGCTGGCCACGATGTCGCCGGCGCTATGCGAAGCGATGGACTTCACGGTCACGCCCGCGCCGAAATCAATATCCGCGGGAGCGGGCTGGGCCGGCAGATTGGCGCCGAAGATGTGGACGCGCTGTCCCTGCGAGCCCGCCTTCAGGGAAAACCTGTCTACCGCGGCGATGGCCGGATCGGCGGTGGCTTTGATGAGTTTCACATCGAAACCGAACTCCTGATACTCGCCCCAGAACCAGCGGCCTTCAGCCCAGTTCTGGTCGGGAGAGATCCACATGGATTCGCGCATTTCGCGGTTGATATCGTCCGGCGCCGAGTTGGCGGTGACCGCGCCGCCATGCGACCGGCCGCGCCACGAGTAACCCGTATAGACGAGACTCGTGCCGGTGCGGGTAAGGGTTGGGCCGCCATTCACGGGTTGCAACTTGACCGAGGTGGTGAACTCGTCCGGCGCCGCGCCTTGCGTGATGGTCATCTCGCCGACGAACTTTCCGCGTCCCTGCATACGGGCGGAAACGAGCCACCGGCCGGCGATACGGGGAGCGCGCATCCGCGCCCGCCAGGCCGACCACTCCGGCGTATGCAATCCATAGCTCTTACCCAGAAAATCGAGCGTGGTATCGAGTGAGATTGGTTCGGCCGCAGCCGCCGTGGCCGCCGCTGCGGCGCCACCGCCGCCCCGATTTCCCCGGCCGGCAGCAGCGGTGGTAGCGGCGGCCCCTCCTCGAGCCCCGTTGCGGCGGAATGCTGACTCGGCCTGCTGATAGAGCGCCGAGTGCATATCCGCCAGCAGCGACCATTCCGCTCGAGTGCGATGCCACTGGAAGGCGCGCCCCAGCGCATGGCAGTTATTGCAGGTGACTCGCACCGATTCGTTGGGGATGACTTCGTCCTGAATGCGATGCTCGGCCATGTACATCACCGGCTTTGCTTCTTCCGGCGCGAGGCCGTGGGAATTACTCAGGTACTTGACGATGGCGCGCGCATCGGCCGGTTCCAACGTGAGACCGTTCAGGCGAACCATTCGCTTGATGGCCTCCTCCCAGCCTTCCGGCGTGGTGCGAATCCACGAGATGCGGCTCAGGTTTCCCTTGTCGTCCTTGGCGTGGCAACTGGCGCACTTGGAGATGGTCAGAGAGTCAGTGACCGGGATGCCGTCTTCGGCTGGCTGCTGCGCGGCCGCTCCGCCGCGTCCACCTGCACGTCCTCCGCCCCGGCCCTGGGCAAAAACCGCCGGCGCGCAAAGAAGGATTCCGGCTACGGCCGCAATCGCGGGCAGATTCCTCACGGCGCTGTTCCTGGTCATTCGGTTTATCCGGCCTCCCATTGACGATCTTTTTGACATCCGTTTGCTCACAGATACCGTGAAGGCATTATAGTTGCTTCGGACGGCGTTTGCCAGGCGGGGGCTGTCAGGGATTGAGAGCGTCATTTTGACGCCCGTTTGCGGGTTGCACGCCGACGCTGAGGCGCAGAGGTAAGCCCGGAATTTGTGAGAAGGGAGGCGCAGGAGGTTTGGAGGAGGGAGATCATGCGGTTTTTGGGCTCGGGTAGTGAGTGTGGGTTGCGAGTTGGTGAGCTTTTTCGGTCAAATTTGCGGCTTAGGCGCAATACTGTTCACTTAACAACATTTTCATGATATTCTGTTTTAGGGCTAATGCCTCCAACAAGGAGGCATCCCATGCGCGTTGCCACGGTGGAGTCAGCCACGCTTGCGACGATTGGCTACGACGAAAACCTGAAACGGCTGCAACTGGAGTTCTGTAGCCGGGCGGTCTACCTTTACTTCGGCGTTCCCGCGGCCGTGTTCGAAGCGCTGCTCGACGCGCCTTCGAAGGACCGATATTTCAATGGCGCCATCCGCGGACGTTATCCCTATCGTCAGATCCTGGTCTCCCATCCGATTCTGCAGAGTGTGGAAGTGGCGGCCAGGTGCGGTCGTTAGGAGACACGAATGGCGCGCACCCTGGCGGAGTTACCGGCTGGCAGCCGGATCACTGACTACATCAGCCTCGGCGTCATTGCCAAGTTCTTCCCCGCCGAGAAAATCCATGAGGTTCTAGAACAGACCAAGCGCGCCAGTGTCCGCGAGCGGGACTTGCCGGCGCATGTGGTGGTCTATTACGTCATCACGCTGGCGCTGTACATGCGGTCCTCCTACCGTGAAGTCCTGCGCTGCCTAATGGAAGGCGTGCAGTGGCTGCTCGATCCTTCCGCCCAGGTAAAGGTCGCCGGTAAATCCGGCATTTCCCAGGCGCGCAGCCGGCTGGGCGCCGAGCCACTGAAGAAACTCTATGCTGCGGTAGTGACTCCCATTGCGGAGAAGCGCACCAAAGGCGCTTGGTACCGGCAGTGGCGACTGGTCAGTTTGGATGGCAGCACGCTGGATGTCGCCGATACTGCGGAGAACGACAAAGTCTTCGGGCGTCCGGGTTCCAGTCGAGGGTCCAGTGCTTTCCCCAAGATACGGTTTGTAGCACTGCTGGAGAATGGGACACACGTGCTGTGGGGCGCGCACATGGATCGATACGCCACCGATGAACTCACGCTGGCTGAGGAAGTGATTCCTTTGCTCGGCAAAGGAATGCTGTGCATGGCCGACCGGTTCTTCCCCGGTTACAAACTCTGGGGGGCAGCCGCAAAGACGGGAGCGGATCTGCTGTGGCGCACGCGCCAAAATGCACGCCTGGAGGTGGAAAAACGTTTGCCCGACGGCTCCTATCTCAGCCGCATCTACGCCTCCACCAAGGACCGGCGGAAGAAGCGCAACGGGATTGTGGTCCGTGTCATCGATTACCGCTTGAAAAACGTCGCCGACGCCGAACCCCTGTACCGGCTGATCACCACCATCCTCGATCACGAGCAGGCGCCGGCCCAGGAATTGGCCGCCCTGTATCACGAGCGTTGGGAGATCGAAACCACCCTGGACGAATTGAAGACCCATCTGCGCGGCGCTCAAATTGTCTTGCGCAGCAAGACGCCAGAACTGGTCCAGCAGGAGTTCTTCGGTCTGCTGATGGCGCATTTTGCCATCCGCGGCCTGATGCACGAAGCCGCCCTGAAGGCCGCAGGGCACCGCGGATAGTGAACGCAACAAAGAGATATCACCCGTTATCCGTTTGCCCGAGGGCGTAATATCTCTTTTCCCGCTTCGAATGTTGAGTATCGCTGCGGACGATAAGGGGCTCATTGAAGAAGACATCTTCGGCCTCTTCCGGTACGACTCCATGCCGCTCCCAGTTCTTCAGTGTGTCTCACCAGCGAGGGCCATGTTTGAACAGAGCCGATTCGATGACTGCTCCGTTGACGGAAGCCGCCGAATACTCCACGTGAAAGTCGCGATCCTCCACGGGCAACCATTGATACTGTAAAAGGTCCTCGGTGAGATCTTTCAGCGATGAGCTGGCTTCGTATCGCCGCACGAACTCATCGAAATCCATTACGGCGATGCGGTCTTGCGGTTCGATCCAATACCAATAGTCACGGACAAGAAGTAGGTGGTGCACGTGCTCATAGGCATCGAGTCGCCTGCCCAATTCTTTACGCTCGAGCAGGAAGCTGGGATGCTGTCTACCATATTCGCGAATGAGTTCTAACTGATGAACTCCCTTGAGCACGTCTTCTTCCCGGGAGAGCCGCTCCAATGTCTTCGCTGGCTTCCTAATCCATTTGAGCTCAGCCATAACAACGGGGAGTCGACACAGTATACAAGTCCGGGGACAAACCTGGAATCTTCTTGCGTGGGGTTGGTGTGCCTGACACCTTCATCCCTTATATTAGTTCTCTTGTCACCACGCCGGTCAAGTTCTATTCTTGGTTCATTAGTTACAGTCATACTGATAAGGTATACGCACGACGGCTCCACGACGCGCTACAATTTCGGGGCGGCCGATGCTGGCTCGATGAGCATCAGCTCTTACCGGGCGATGACATCTATGATCAAGTAGATCGAGGCATCCGATATTGGGATAAGGTGCTGCTGTGTTGCTCGAAGGCTGCGCTCTCGAGTTGGTGGGTTGACAACGAAATAAATAAGGCTTTCGTCAAGGAACAGGCACTGTCGAGGGAGCGCGGCATGAAGATGTTGGCGCTCATACCCCTAAACATTGACGGCGCGTTGTTTCACTGGAGGGACGGTAAAGCCGATGAAATTCGCCGCCGCTTAGCCGCAGATTTCTCGAATTGGGAGGCCGACAATGCAGAATTTGAGGATCAAGTCGGCAGAGTCGTGAAAGCTCTGAGGGCCGACGCCGGGGGCCGGGAGAGACCCCCCACGGCGCTTCTTTAGGATCTTTCGCCGGGGGAGCTTCTCAAAGAATGCGCGCCGTACTGGCTCTAAGTGGTACATGTGAGAGTTGGTGATGCAAGCCGTTTTGTCGCGACGGCGAAGGAAAGCGACATTCTCGTTTGCCACGGCACGAGAGGACGGTGCTTTTGGGCTCCGCTGAACGTGATAATTGCTCATTCCGACAACCCGCACAAAGGCATATAACGGTTTTTCCCATCAATGAACGATGAGATTGTCTCGCAACGGCAATCTGGGAAATGCCAGCATTCCTGCTCTTAGCTTATTATCACTTGCACACCTCTCACTCTGCTCTTTTCGTCGCCAACTCCATCAACGCTTCATGAGTCCCGCACGCCTCCGGCCCGTCCGTCCCTTCATCTGGACGTAACTGCGTGTACATTCCGTCCTCACTCAGCACCCATGCCTGACGGCGGTCCCGCAGACAGATATCCAGCACCTCCCACAGGCGCGCCTTCGCTGCCGCGTCGAGGACCGGCGTCACCACTTCCACGCGCTTCGAAAGATTGCGGAACATCCAGTCGGCCGATCCAATGAAGAACTCGCCCTTAA
Source organism: Bryobacterales bacterium (assembly GCA_963763545.1). GTDB lineage: Bacteria > Acidobacteriota > Terriglobia > Bryobacterales > Bryobacteraceae > PALSA-243. The sequence goes on along the minus strand of CAVXPE010000001.1, from coordinate 43,219 downwards.
CCGGATCTTCCTGACCCTCCGCGAAATGGAAGATGCGCGAATGCTCCAGGAAGCGCCCGATGATCGACCGCACGCGAATGCCCTCGGTCCGCCCCGGAACTCCCGGCCGCAGGCAGCAAAAACCGCGAATGATGAAATCGATGGGCACGCCGGCCGACGCGGCTTCGCAAATCGCTTCGATCAGCTCGGGATCCTCCAGTTGGTTCATCTTGGCCACGATGCGCGCCGGCAGTCCGGCGCGCTTGTTCGCCATCTCGCGCTGGATCAGTTCGATCAACCGCGGCCGCATCGTGACCGGCGCCACCAGCAGCGCCGGGCTAATCGGATTCTTCGAATGCCCCGTTAGGAAATGGAACAGGTTCACCACATCCCGCGTGATCGTTGGATTGCAGGTGAATAAGCCGAAATCCGCGTAGAGCCGGGCCGTGCGCGCGTGGTAATTGCCGGTCCCGATGTGTACGTAGCTCCGCAAGCCCGTTGCTTCCTTGCGCACCACCAGCGCGAGTTTGGCATGCGTCTTGAGGCCGGGCACCCCAAACGTAACGTGCGCGCCCGCCCGCTCCAGTTCAGCCGCCCAATGCAGGTTGCGCTCCTCGTCGAATCGCGCCTTGATCTCGATCACACACGCCACCTGTTTGCCTCCCTCGGCGGCCTTTACCAGCGATTTGACGAAGGGCGTATCGTCTCCTACGCGGTAAGCCGTCATCTTCACCGCTACGGTGTACGGGTCCACCGCCGCTGCCGCGATGAAATGCTCGATGCTTTTCTCGAAGCTCTCGTAGGGATGGTGCACCAGAATATCCGCGCTGCGAATGGCGGTGAAGATGTCAGGGCAATCCTCAATCGCGGCGGGCGTTAGCGGAGTCCACGCCGGGTCGCGCAGGGCCGGGACTGGCAGCCCCGCGATCTCAAACAGAGAGGTGTAATCGATCTCACCGGGAAGATCGAAAACGTCCGATTGCGCCAGCTCGAAGCGCTGCCGCAGCATCTCGCGGTTGGAGGCGTCCGCCCCTCGTGCGAACTCGAGCCGTATAACCGGTTCGTAGCGGCGCTGGCGGATCTGTTCGCGCACCACGTCGCGCAGCGCTTCGTCCGAATCCTCGTCGATGGCGACTTCGGCATCGCGCGTCAGGCGGAACAGCGTAGGTTCCAGTGAGCGTCATGCCGTCGTAAAGCTTGCATATGTTGCCGCGGATCACCTCGTGCAGCGGCACGAAAACCCTCTGCCCGGCGGGCGCGTCCGCCTGGAGCGAGATCCATTGCTTGAGCACGCCGGGCACTTTCACGCGCGCGTAGGAGGTTATCTCTTTCGCCGGATCGTGGAGCGAAAAAGCGAGAGAGATTGAGAGGTTCGAAAGGAACGGAAACGGATGCGCCGGATCGAAAACCAACGGGGTGAGCGCCGCCGAGACCTCGGAATCGAAATAGCGCTCCACCTCCTCGCGCTGAGCGGGCGTCAACTCGTCCCACTGCCGCAGATGGATTCCGTGAGCCGCGAGCTGCGGCAGGAGGTGTTCCCGGAAACAGGCGGCCTGGCGATTGAGGCTTTCCACAAGCCGGCTGTGAATTCGCGCAAGCAGTGCTTTCTGCTCCGGCGCGGTCTGTTCCCGCAAGACCGCGACCCGCTTCATGAAGAACTCGTCCAGGTTCGACGTGAAAATCGCCAGGAACTTCAACCTCTCGAGCAGCGGAGTGCGCTCGTCCAGAGCCTCCGCCAGCACGCGGTCGTTGAAATCCAGCCAGCTCACATCGCGGTCGATCCAAACCTCGGCTAGCGGTTGGGCGATCTCGCGGTTGAGAACTCCGCTATCGCCGATCGACACCATTGCAGGGCTGCTCATTGGTTCCTCCGGAAGATCTTCAGTGTATTCCGCGCCGAAAAGCTGAGCGTGAATATTCCGTATCAGTTTGGTTTCGGTTGTATTGAGAAATGCGGTCCGCCGCGCGGTCGCTGCGGCAAAGGGCTTGCCCGATCTCGGTGGACAGGCGAGAGGAGCGCCCTCTCACCCCTATTTTTAGGATATCGCGCACCGGGGGGCTTGCGGCAAGACCCGAATCGTGCCGCATAATTGCCGGCTGAGGCCAGAATCTGATGACCGAACATGCGGTGGTGATCGCCGGAGGCGGTCCGACAGGGCTGATGTTGGCGGGCGAGTTGGCGTTGGCGGGCGTCGACGTTGCCATTGTCGAGCGGCGTGGTGGCCAGGACCTGATTGACACGCGCGCGGGGGGACTGCACTCACGCACCATCGAGGTCCTCGATCAGCGCGGAATCGCCGAGCGGTTCCTCTCGCAGGGGCGGGTGACGCAGATCGCCTGGTTCGCCGGAATCCGTTTGGACATTAGCGACTTCCCCACCCGGCACAATTACACGCTCGCGCTGCGGCAAAGCCATATTGAGCGCATTCTCGCCGACTGGGTCGATGAACTGGCCGTGCCATCTACTATGGCACTGAGGTGAAGGGCTTCGCAGAGGATGACGCCGCCGTGGACGTCGAGCTCAGCGATGGCCAGTCGCTGCGGGCGAAATATCTCGTCGGGTGCGATGGCGGACGCAGCCTGATACGTAAGGCCGCCGGCATCGAGTTTCCGGGATCGGATCCGACAACCAGTAACCTGATCGCCGAGGCTGAGTTGGCCGAGGAGCCGCCGGAATGGGGTGTTCGCCGCGACGCCCTCGGCATCCATTCCCTCGGCAGATTGGAGGATGGGAGGCGGGTCCGCGTCCTAGTGACCGAACAGCACGTCGGGGCTACGACCGAACCCACCCTGGGCGATCTCAGTGAGGCGCTCATCGCCGTGTACGGGACCGATTACGGGATCCACAATCCTACTTCGATCTCCCGGTTCACCGATATGACCCGGCAGGCCGCGGCCTATCGCAAGGGACGGTTGCTGCTGGCCGGCGACGCCGCACACGTGCATCCGCCGGACGGCGGACAGGGCCTTCAGACCGGTGTGCAGGATGCGGTGAATCTGGGATGGAAGCTGGCTCAGGTGGTGAAGGGGACGTCGCCGGAAAGCCTTTTGGATACCTATCACGCCGAGCGTCACCCGGTGGGTGCCCGCGTGTTGCGCAACACGATGGCAGTCGATCGTTCTTCGCCGCGAAGACGAACGCACGAAGGCGCTGCGCGACATAATGTCCGAGCTTCTCGGCATGGACGAGCCTCGCCGACGATTCGCCGCGATGATGTCCGGTCTGGACATCCACTATGACCTCGGTGAGGGACACCGCTGCTTGGACGCCGGATGCCCGATCTCGATCTAGTCACCGCCAACGGGCCGTTGCGGGTCTTCGCCCTGCTGCACGATGCCCGGCCTGTGCTCCTCAACCTCGGTGAACCAATCGGCCTCGACATTACCTTATGGGCGGATCGCGTTCAGTTGATCGACGCCAAATACACTGGAACGTGGGAGCTTCCGGCGATCGGGGTGGTTACGGCTCCCACCGCCGTATTGGTTCGGCCCGACGGCTACGTGGCGTGGGTGGGGGACGTGAAGCAGCAGCGGGGGCTCACCGAGGCGCTTACCACTTGGTTCGGACCGCCTGCCGTGGCGTAGCGGCGCCAAATGGCCGAAAACCACCAAGACGGTGGTTTGCGGCCAAATGTAAGCGTTCGCTGGCCCTATTTTTTCAATCATTTAGCAACGGAATCGGGAATGGTGAAACAGATGCAATAGGGATATGCGTCGAACGTAATGAGGACGCCACGTATGACCAGAAATTCGAAATCCCTTTTCCGATCCAGCTTAGCTGCACTGATTCTCACATCCGGGGTGGCGCTAGCCCAAGATCAGCCGCCCACGCCGCCGCAAACGCCTCCTCCGGCGAATGGTGGGTGGAGGCGAGCCGGCGATATGCCACAGGCCGATCCGCAGATGCCCCCCGTGCAGCAGGTGGATCCGACGCAGCCGGTGGATCGCAGCGATCCATATGGGCAAGCCCCGGCGTCGATGGCACCCCAGACCGCGCCCCCGCAGGGCGTGCCGCAGGCGTCGAACAGGCCGCCCTATGGGGCTCCGGCGCAACTGACATTGAAACAGGGAACGTTTTTCACGGTACGCACCAACCAAATGCTCAGGTCCGATAAGAATAAATCGGGCGACCTCTTCACGGCTACCTTAACGCAGCCGCTGATCGTGGGCGGCGTTGTGGTCGCCCAACCTGGCCAAGAGGTAGCCGGAGTGGTCAATGACACCGGCAAGGATAAGGACGGCAAGCATTTCATGCGTCTGCAACTAACTACTATTACGGCGGCCGACGGCTCGCAGGTACCCGTACATACGCAGCTTACAGCTCTGCGAGGTACGACGATGCCGGGCGGGGTGCAAGCGGGCGCCGTGGTTGCGACTACGGCAGTCGGCGCGGCGATCGGTGGCGCAGCTGCTTGGGGAACTGGCGCGGCGATTGGCGCGGGTGCGGGCGCACTAGCGGGCATCGCGGCGGTGGTGGCAACGCGTAACCAGCCTGCGGTAATCTACCCCGAAACTGCACTGACGTTCCAGACGACGGCACCCGTAACCGTATCTACCGCCAACGCGCCGCAGGCGTTCCGCTTCGCGGGACCGGAGGACTACCAACCGCAGCCTACGCTGGTGCGGGGCGGCGGTCCTCGACCTTATCCGGGCGCGGCTCCTTATCCGGGCGCGGCTCCTTATCCAGGCGCGTCTTATGCTCCGGGCCCAGCGTATGCTCCAGGCTATGGTTATCCGCCAGCCTATTATGGCCCTGCCTATTATCCGGGTTATTACCCGTATTATTACGGACCCGGCTTTGGCGTCGTAATCGGACGCGGTTACGGGTACGGCTGGGGCCGCGGATGGGGCGGCAGGCGCTGGTAGGAATCTAATACAGGTTGGCAACAAAACGGGCGCGGGTGGTGTCTCAAACGGATGCCTCCCGCGCTCGATTTTTTTGTGCAGGATGTCCGTTACGCGGTTCGCGGCTTGGTTCGGAATCCGAGCTTCGCTCTAACTGCAGTCCTTGCCGCAACTTTGGGCATCGGCGCCGCTACTGCCGTCTTCAGTGCCGTCGATCGAATCCTCTTCCGCCCGCTGCCTTATCTCAACGAAGAGCAGCTTGTATCCGTCGGCATGATGGCACCGCTAGATACCAACGAATTCTTCTTCGCCGAGTCGTATTTCGATCTGCGCCGTCATCCGGGGCCTTTCCAGGAAGTAACTGCATTTCAAGCCGGCGCCATCGAGACCGATCTTACCGAGGGTAATCCCGTTCGCTTGCGCGCCCTGCGCCTCGAAGCCAATTTCCTGGGACTCTTCGGCATCCAACCCGCTGCCGGACGCGCCTTCACACGCGATGAGGATCGCCCAGGCGCGCCGCCAGTCGCAATGATCTCTTACGGCCTGTGGCAGACCCGCTTCGCGGGCGATCGACACGTCGTGGGACGTACGATTCCGCTCGACGGGGCTCCTTACCGTATTGTTGGCGTACTGCCGCGGGATTTTGAAATGCCAACGCTCACCGGCGCCGACTTGGTTCTGCCACTCGCCCTGAACGAAGCGACCGAACGCTCCGGCCGCGCCCTGCGCGCCTTCGCGCGCATGAAGCCGGGAGTCAATTCCCGGCGGGCCTTCGCAGAGTTGCAGCCCCAATTTCAGCGCGCGTTGCAAACCGTCCCGCCGCAGTTTCGCAAGGAGGTCTCATTGCGCGTTCGGCCTGTGCGCGATCGCCAGGTGGGCGATGCGCGCGCCGCATCGCTCGCGCTTTTTGGCGGGGTGCTCGCGGTGCTGCTGATCGCCTGCGCCAATATTGCCAGCCTGTTGATGGCCCGCGCCGTGGCGCGCGAGAGGGAACTGGCTGTGCGCATAGCTCTGGGCGCATCGCGCTGGCGCCTGGCGCGCCAGACGCTGACCGAAAGTCTGTTGCTGAGCGTGATCGGCGCGATAGCCGGCTGCGCGTTCGCGGCTATGCTACTGCGCGCCTTCGTCGCTCTCGCTCCCGCCGCGCTGCCTCGATTGCAGGAAGCTGCAATCGACCGCCGCGTGCTGCTCTTCGCCATCGCCGTTTCACTGGTCTGCGGCCTGCTCTTTGGCTTGGCGCCTGCGTTGCGGCGCTTCAGTTCGCTTGCCGTAGGCGGGTCGCGCGTCACCATGTTCTCGCGCGGCGGATTGCGCGCAGCATTGGTCATCCTTGAGATCGCTTTTTCCATGGTGTTGCTCACCGGCGCTGGCCTGCTGCTCCGCAGCTTGTGGAAACTGGAAAGCGCCCCGCTCGGCCTCGAACCCGGCCGCGTGGTCACCGCGCGATTCGTGCTCGGCCGCCAGCGCTACGGCAGCCCCGAGCGGCAACTCGCGTTCTTCAACGAATTGGAACAGCGCCTCGCCGCGGCGCCGGGTGTGGAGAGCGCTGCTATTTCCGACACGCTTCCGCCGTCGGGCGGAATGCGCGGCCGGCCGCTATCCACGATTGAGATCGACGGCAAACCACGCATCCCCGAGGGCACGGGGGGCATGGTGAGTTGGCGGTATGTAACGCCCGGATATTTCGCTGCACTCGGAGTCCCTATCGTAGGCGGGCGCTCCTTCACGGAACGCGACCGCGACCCATCTAGGTTCACCGCCATTCTCAGCGAATCGCTGGCGCGCCGCATGTTTCCCCATGAAGACCCCATCGGCCAACGGATTCTGAAAGGCCCGCAAGGCCAATGGACCACCGTGATCGGCATTGCGGGCGACGTGACGAACCTCGGCGCTACGCGCGCAAGTTCGCCAGAGTTTTACATTCTCCGCAAACACGCGGCCGATTTCAATTTCCAAAATCAGGAACCCCCGCAAGGTTGGCGCTCGGCCGTTGTGATTGCGCGGACGGCGGTCGATCCCGCTATCGCGGCCAGTTCGATTCGCGGCGTGCTGGCGTCGATGGAGCCGGCGCTGCCTGTCGAGGTGGAGACGATGCGGCAGCACGTGGCCCAGATCGACCAGCGTCCGCGTTTCTATGCACTGCTGCTGGCCGCCTTTGCCGCTATGGGCGTGCTCATCGCGTCGGTGGGTCTATTTGGAGTCATGTCGTTCCTTGTTGCGCAGAGGACCCGCGAGATCGGCGTACGCATGGCGTTTGGCGCCGACTCCCGCCGGTATATTGCGCATGACGCTGGCTTCGGCCGGCCGCTGGACTGCGGTGGGCACCGTCCTCGGCGTTGCCGGTTCGCTGGCTGCGGCGCGCGTGTTGCGGTCGCTGTTGTTTCAGGTGGCTCCGGGGGATCCGGTGGCGGTCGCCGCTGCGGGCGCGGTGTTGTGCGCGGTAGCGCTCGCCGCGGCCGCCATCCCCGCGCGCCGGGCCGCCGGGGTGGACCCGAGCCTTACCTTACGCCAGGATTGAGGCGACCCTACCAGGCGCCTTGTTTCGGCCCGAACCACCAGATCAGCCCCACGGTCGCCGTCGTTTGATGGTTCGCCAGGAGCCCCAGCGCGTCGGTATAGAAGTATGGATGGTTTGACTGGTCGCGCCGCCACTCCCAACGCAACATGAACCCCGCGCCCATCTTATAGTCCGCAGTCAACGTCGCTTCCTTCAGCGATTGCGGCACACCGGTGTACAAGCCGTTGCGGTCGTTCATATACTCGACGCGCCCCGCTACCGTAATTCTTGGCGTAAGCCGGCGCCGCACATACGCCGCGCCACCCATCGTCTCCTGAGGCGGCGAATTCGTCTGATAGCGTTCGATCACCCAGTCGCCCTCCAGCGCGAAATCCAATTTGGGCGTCGCCTGCCACGCGAGGTAATTATCGAAAATGTTGAGCTTCCCCTTCGCGGGCGACGGAATCGGTTCGAATGGCACGCCTTGTTGAGTTGGGGCGCCCGGCGGCGCGTTCCCGTTCAGATAGTAGACTACGTCCGGATGCTCCTGGCCCAGATAGTAGTTCACCGTCCAACTTAGATTCTTTGAAGGCGTCAGAACAAACCCGGCTAGCTCGTCTTTGTAACCGTTGAACGCCTCTGTCTGGTTAGTCCCATTAGTTACCCAGTAGTTCACGGATAGAAGATCGTTCACCTTATAGTTCATCCGCAATCCCATGTGATAGAACGGCAAGTAATCGAACCAGAATGAGCGCGAGTAATTGATTTGGTCTTTCGTGTAATTGCCTTCCAGCCCGATCGAGCTCGACCACTTACCGAAATCGATCGTGACACCATTTCCGATGGGCGCCACGTACGTGCCGTAGGCTTGAAAGATTTCGCGGTAGATATCTGGGCGCGGTTCATTGATGGAATTCCCTTGCAGTGTCTGCGTCGCTTGGCCCCATTGCAGGTCGAGCCGCGCTCCGAAGCGCTTGTCGTTCGCGGGGTCGGGCGCGTTATCCACTACCACATTCGCCTGGTTGATGCTGAAACTGTTGCTGCTTACGTCGTAGGCGCGCAATAGGTTCGCCCGCCCGATGGGCGCGTTGAAGTTGTACCCGTAATAGCCGTCGAAACCGAGATTGACTGTCGTCCCGGCGAGGCCGCCGGGCGCGCTTGCGGCTGCGGGCGGGGCGTTGGCGCCGGCCCCCATTGCTGCGGCAGCGGAGATTGCGGCCGGCGGAGTCGCTGGCGGAGCTTGCGATGCCGGCACCGACCCGCGCCGCTCCAACACGTCCACACGCGCTTCGAGTTGCTTCACCAACGCGCGCAGTTCCATCACTTCGCCGCGCAGCGCGGCGTCCGAGGCGCCGGCCGACTGCGCCGTTCCCACAAGGGGAAAGAACGCCGTCAAAGCGAATAACCCCATCCATCGATTTCGTGTCATGGCATTTCCAAGGTACCGCGCGAATCCCCGCGACCAGCTAAAATAGATGTAGCGGATGATCCAACTCACCGGGGCAGGCAAACGCTACGGCCCCAGAATCCTTTTTGAAAATACCGATTGGCTGGTGACGCCCAACGAGCGCGCGGGCATCGTCGGCGCCAACGGCACTGGAAAATCGTCACTCCTTAAGGTGCTTGCTGGCATCGAAGGCCTCGATTCCGGCACGGTGATCACCCAAAAGGGCACGACCCTCGGCTATCTCCCACAGGATGGCCTCTCGCTCTCGGGCCGCACCGTTTTCGCCGAATGTATGACGGTGTTCGACGACTTGCGGGCGCTTGAAGAAGAGCAGGAACAACTGGCGCACCGAATGTCCGAGCTTGATCCATCGAGCGCCGAATACGCGCAGGTGGCCGACCGCTTCCACATGGCCGAGAGCGAGTTCCACGCGCGCGACGGGTATACAGTGGAATCGCAAGTGGGCGCGGTGCTCAGCGGCCTTGGCTTCCCGCAGCGCGATTGGAAACGGCGCACGGAAGAGTTCTCGGGCGGCTGGCAGATGCGCATCGCGCTCGCCAAACTGCTGCTCGAAAAGCCCAACCTGCTGCTGCTGGACGAGCCTACCAATCACCTCGATCTGGAAGCGCGCAACTGGCTCGAGGATTACCTCACGAGCTATCCAAACGCCTTCGTGCTGGTATCCCACGACCGCTACTTTCTCGATGCCACGGTGCGCAAGATCGTGGAACTGTGGAACAAACAGCTTCATTTCTATACCGGTGGCTATTCTAAATACGAGGTGCAGAAGACGGAGCGCCGCGCACAATTGCAGGCGGCCTTCGCCAACCAGCAGGATCGCATCCAGCAACTGGAAGCTTTCATCTCACGCTTTCGCGCTCAAGCCACGAAGGCGAAGCAGGTGCAAAGCCGCATCAAGGAACTCGAGCGCATCGAGCGCATCGATATTCCACCCGAAGAGAAGACTATCCACTTCAGTTTCCCGCAGCCGAAACCGAGCGGGCGCGTGGTGGCCGAATTCAAGAACGTCGCGAAGAGCTACGGCGACCACCAGGTCTTTTCCGGCGTCGATTTCATCATCGAGCGCGGCGACCGCGTGGCCCTAGTTGGCATCAACGGCGCCGGCAAATCGACGCTGATCAAGCTGCTGGCCGGAGCCGAACCGCTGACCGCGGGGGAATTCACCCTGGGCCACAACGCCCAGCCCGATTACTTTGCGCAGGATCAATACAAGGAGCTCGATGGGTCCGCCCGCATGCTCGACGACCTGGCGACCGTCGCGCCCCGCGCCACCAATACCGAGCTTCGCAGCATCCTCGGCTGTTTCCTCTTTTCCGAAGACGATGCCTTCAAAACCATCGGCGTACTCTCCGGCGGCGAGCGCAACCGCTACGCGTTGGCGCGAATGCTGATGATGCCCTCGAATTTTCTACTGCTCGACGAGCCGACGAACCACCTCGATATGAAGGCCAAAGATGTCCTGTTAACCTCCTTGCAGGAATTCAGCGGCACAGTGGTCTTCGTTTCGCACGACCGCTACTTCATCGACAAGCTCGCGACGCGTATCTTCGAGGTGGAGGAGGGCCGCGTCCACATTTACCCCGGCAACTATGAGGATTACCTGTGGCGGAAATCGGGCGGCCCGGCAACGCTGGCGGCGCCCGCAGGGGTTGTGACGGTGGTAGAGCAGCCGCCGAAGCTCGCACCCAAGGCCCCCGAGAGGCGTGTCAATCCGCTCAAACTGCAACAAATGAAGGACCGCCAGGGCAAGATCGAGGCACAGACTGCGCGAATCGAGGCGGAGATCGCCAAGTACGAAGCCGCGCTGGGGAACTTCGTCAGCGTCGAGGAAACCAAGCGAGTTAGCGAGTTGCTCGATACCCGAAAGAGCGAACTGGGGAAGTTGCTGGCGGAGTGGGAAGAAGTGGCGGAAACGATCGAGGCGAATACGTAGGCGCGACGCGGCGATGTAATCTCTTTTGGCAGAAAAATGTCCGTCATGAGGCTTCGAAGCGTTGTCCTTGCTATTTTGATGCTGCCTGCGCTCACGCCAGGGAGCCCGCGAGACTCGTTTCCGTCCGACAGCGAGATGCTTGATCGCTCCCGTCACGCCGAAATGCTGGAAATTGTCTGTCCTGCGCACGTCCGTTGGGAAAGGCAAGTCGTCTGCGGCCTACCGTGGCCGGAATCCACGTCATTTCATGGCGAGACCTTCGATTGGTCGTTCTTCTCGATTACACGGGGTCACTTCTTGTATCCCGCGAGTGATGACGCTTTGGTTGCTACCATAGGCTGCGAGCCACACGTGAAGAATTTCGGAGGCACGATTCTTCTAACTCACCGATCCGGACGATGGGTGATGCTTTGGTACAAAGCCGGAATCGACACGGGGGAGTGCCATAAGGTGGAACTTCCCGACAAACGGGAGATTTTGGTTTGCCTGGGTGGTTCTGGGACGGCCGGCTATCTGGCAACTTCGCTCTACATCGAAGATCTGCTTCGCCCGGCCGAAGTGTTGATGGCTTCGGAAACGGGCGCGGAACTCTTTACCGCTATCGACGATACAGCGACCTGCGGCATGCCAGATGGGGCCTCGGCTCATCCGAAGCCAGTGACTCTCGCGTCGATTGAACGCGTCGTTTTTAGGGAATCGAGAGATAGTTCTCCAGCGCTCACTGTAATCGCACGTTACGGAAGGCGGCAAATGACTGGTGAAGATGTTGAAGTGTGCCCAGGGCGGCGAAAAGCGACTAATCATCACCTTGTGGCTGGTTTCTTCCCGATGACGAGGGCCTATCGCATCGAGTTTCAGTTCGATGGGCACACCTACAAACCAACTCCGTCCACTGCGTGGGCTGCCCGAGTTTTCGAGCAAAGATAGCGCAGTGGAATCGGTCAAGCTTCCATTCGCTCCCTATAGCTGGTGTTCTCCGCCTTATGCAGTCGGTCAATATCCGTCTCCGGTAGCGGGGCGATGACGACAAAACGCGCCGCGTCGAGAGAATCCGCCCGCGTCAACGCGAGATACTCGGAGACCGCAGTCTCCTCAATCATCACTTTGCCCGAGCCAGCCCAATGCCGGTTGGAACCCTTCCGCTTAACTCCGGAAATCCAATATTCATCGCGGCTCTCCAGATCTATGTAATTTCCCTCGAATCCGCGGCCTCCGTTTCGCTTCAACGCGTGACCGTTGAAATAAATGGTCTGGCCAGAACGCGACATGCTGACGCGCGCGATCCACGCCGGGCCTTTGTCGGCATAACCGGTTTTCAGCTCTACATAACGGAGCACTGGCATATGCATCCATTGTTTATCAGGCCGCGCGATGACGTCTCGGGGGAAGTGGTTCCCCAAGTATCCTCATACTATTCGTGGTACCTCGCTGGCATCCATGAGGTGTCGGAGAGATAACAATCGATTCCCTTCCTGGTGGCAAAGAAGTAGGTTTTGAAATCCTCTTCGACGATGTCCACCGACGGCATTCCCTGAAGTTCGCCGCTGAACGGATCTCCAATCCCAGGCGACAAAAGATACGCTTTGGCCATCCCATCGTTAACGAGTCCCGCGACCACCTCCACAACCTCGGAACGCTCAATCGCTAATCCCAACTCCGCTCCATCGCGACTAACGGACGGAAGTAGGATCTGATCGATATTCTCGAAATCGTCGCACATCGACCCCAATACGAGCCGCCGGACAAGTTCACTCCGCTCCATGCGCCCCCTCAATGGCTCATCGAATAGACCACGTAATTCACGCCAATTCGAATCGCCAACCCCGCCATTTTCTCCGGATAAGTCGGGCTATCGGCCCACTCCCATGCATCGCCTAAGTCCGAGTTAAACGAGATCGCCACCATCACGCGGTTCTTATCGTCCAGCACGCCCAGCCAGTGCGCCACCGTGCCAGCGGCGCGGCGGTTCATGCCGCCGTATCCGCCTCCGCCATAACCGCCGCGATTGCCCAGCGCCCACTGTCCTAGCACCTGATACCGGTCGTCGAGATTGTAGACGGAATGAAAAATCGCGTTGGCGCTATCAATCTCCACCACCGGCCGATCGGGGAAGATCATCTTCATACTTGGCTCGAAGCGCGCGTACTCGTCCGGACCCCAAAAGTCGTCCAGCATCAGGAATCCACCGCGTAGCAGGTACTCGCGGATCACCTTCGCCTGCGCTTGAGTCAGTTGCCAATCGCCCATCTCGCCCGCGTTCATCCACGGCCAATTGTAGAAGTCGTCCGTCTCATCCGGATTTACCGGCTGCTCCACCGAGCGCGCCTCCACCCGGCTCAGCCGGCGCAGCGCCTGGGCGAAGTGCCGGTCGGCGCGCGGGTAATCCTGCGTCCAACTGGTGCCGCCCGAATGCCAGTCGAGCACTTGACCGAAACGCCGGAACCGGCCGCCGCCAAAGCGCGCTTCCGGATTCTGCGGATACATCAGCCGTGCATACACCCATTCCCCCGGCTGCTTCCAATCCTGGGGCAAGGGAATATTGTCATACGCCTCCATGCTGATGTATTGGCGAAAGGGCTTTTGGAACGCGAAGAGTGCGCCGGCCAAAGCCAGGCTGCAGGCGAGCGCGAAGAAGGTGCGCCTGGATTTCATTCCGCCCCTAATGCGTCATCGAATAGACCACGTAGTTTACTCCGATCCGAATCGCCAGCCCCGCCATTTTTTCCGGATACTGCGGCCCGTCGGCCCACTCCCATGCGTCGCCGATATCGGAGTTGAATGAGATCGCGACCATCACGCGGTTCTTATCGTCGTAGACGCCCAGCCAATGCGCCTGCGTGCCTACCGCCCGCTGCTGGCACTGCATCGAGAAGTGAATGCACCAATCGCCCAGAATCTGCACGCGGTCGTCGAGATCGTAGACGCTGTGGAAGATGGCGTCCTTGCCGTCGATCTCAACCACCGGCCGGTCGGGAAAGATCATCTTCATGCTCTCGTCGAAGCGCTCGTATTCCTCCGGCCCCCAGAAATCGTCCAGCATCAGAAAGCCGCCGCGCAGAAGGTATTCGCGAATGGTCGCGGCTTCCGCCGGCGTGAGCTTCCAATCGCCCATTTCGCCCGCGTTCATCCACGGCCAGTTGTAGAAATCGTTCAGGTCGTCCGGGTTCGAGGGCTGCTCGACCGACCGCACTGAAAGCCGCGTGAGCCGCCGCAGGGCCTGGGCAAAGTGACGGTCAGCGCGTGGATAGTCCTGCGTCCAACTGGTGCCGCCGTCAAGCCAATTGAACCCGCCGAAACGCACGCGCCGCGCCAGCAGGGCATTCGGATGCTCGGGATACATCAGGCGGGCGTAGACCCACTCGGTCTTTTCCTGCCAATCGTCGGGAAGCCTGACGTTGTCGTAGGGCTCGAAGCTGCGGTATACGCGGAACGGGTTTTGGCCCCAGACGACGCCAACTCCTACGCCGATCAACGCCAAACCAGAGACCGCAACCACCAAACCACGCCGCAACCACATCGCTCTTGCCTTATTGATGTTCGGAAGATGCTTCAGCCTCTGCCGCCGCTTCCGGGCCGGCCGCGCGCGCTTCCGCGATCAACCGCCGCGCTTCTTCGGCTTCGGATCGCGCAACCTGCACCTGGAATTCCAGCGACGGAATCACGCTCGGGCCCACTACAATTGCGTCGATTCCGTTCGATTCCAGTACGCCGCGAATGTTAGTGGCTTCCATTTCGGCGTCGTGGTTGGAGGAACTGAACACGGTGACCGCGTCGAGGTCTGCGGACGGATCAACGTCCAGTTCGGGATCTTGCGCCATGACTCAAGGATATCGCAGAATGGGTAAGGAGGCCGCTAAAGTCATGTCCCACCATCGCGAACAGTTCGAATATTCCGGCGACGAAGAAGACGGGTCGAAACGCGTCGCCTGGTTCCTGACAGGCGTGCTCATCGGCGCGACTGTCGCGATTCTCTACGCTCCGAAGAGCGGCCAGGACGCGCGCCAGTTCTTGAACGATAAGACGCAGCGCGGCAAGGAGGTTGTGGCCGATAAGACTAAAGACATCGCCGACGCCAGCCGCGACATGTTTGAACGCGGCCGCAAAGTCGTCGAAGACGCCGCCGAGTTGTTCGACCGCGCCCGCAAATTGGTGCGCGGCTAACAGCCCGCTGTACCGGATGACCCTCGGCAATTTCGAAATCGTCGCGATTCGCGCCGGAACCTATTGGTGGGATGGCGGCGCAGTTTTTGGCGTGGTCCCCAAGACCTTGTGGGCGTAAGAGGTTTCAAGCCGACGATTTCAACCGCATCGAGCAGGGATTCAACTGCTACCTGATCCGCACAGGCGAGCGAACCATCCTGATCGAGACCGGCTTGGGCGATAAGCGAAACGAACGCGCCCGCGAGCGCATGCGCGTGCCGGCGCAAACCGACTCCATCGCTGAAACCCTGGCCCGCCACGGCATTGACCCCGAATCGGTGGACACCGTCATCGATAGCCACCTGCACTGGGATCACTGCAGCGGCAACACTATCGTGCGCGACGGCCGCGCCGCACCGGTTTTGCCGCGGGCGCAATACTTCGCCGCACGCGGCGAGTGGGAGCACGCTCACGAGCGGCTAATCCGCGACGGCGTCAGCTACCTCGACGAGAACTACGATCCGTTGGTCGACAGCGGCCGCATGACGCTGGTTGACGGCGATTTCGAAGTGGCGCCGGGCGTGTGGATGCGTCGCGCTCCCGGGCACAACCGCGACATGATGGTGGTCACGGCCGAAAGCGGCGGCGAGACATTCTGCTTCCTCTCCGATCTCGTTCCCACTCATGCGCACGTGCAGCCCTCGTGGGTTTCGGCCTTCGACCTCTACCCACTGCAAGCCATCGAAACCAAGACCGAATGGCTGTCGCGAGCCGCCGATCGCAATTGGATCTGCGCCTTTGCCCACGATCCCTCGGTCGATTTCGCCCGCGTCGAGCGCGCCCCCAAGACCCAGTTCCACGCTGTCGCGCTCGGCAGTTCGCAGAAATAGGCTTCTAGGCCGCCCCCGCGCCGAAAGCGCGTTTCGCCTCGGCGCGCGTAACCCCGCCCCATCCCGCTTCGTCCCTCCTATATCCCGCCGGATGCTATGATTCGTTGATTCTGAACCCTTGGCGCAGGCCCTTTTAATGAATTCAAAAGATAACTTCGACGCATCCCGCACCTTGCCGTGGCTGCTGATTCTATTCGCCGGCAGCGGATGCTCGGCCCTCATTTACGAAATCGTCTGGTATCAGCTGCTGCAACTGGTGATCGGCTCGACCACCGTTTCGCTCGGCGTACTGCTCGCCACATTCATGGGCGGCCTGTGCATCGGCAGCCTGCTGCTGCCGCGTTACCTCGCCAAGCACCCCATGCACCCTCTGCGGGCCTACGCCCGCATTGAGGTTGGCATTGCCCTCTGCGGCATTCTCGAACTGCTGATGATCCCGCTGGTCGATTCCGTTTACGCGGCGGTATCCGTCCATGGCCTCGCATCGCATCGTGCTGCGCGCTGTGATCTGCGCCATCTGCCTGCTGCCGCCGACGATCCTGATGGGCGCATCGCTCCCCGCCATCGCGCGCTGGATCGAAGCCACTCCGCGCGGCGTTTCCTGGATGGGCCTTCTCTATGGCGGCAACACGGCCGGCGCCGTCGCGGGCTGCGTTCTCGCGGGATTCTTTCTGCTGCGCGTCTCCGACATGACCTCCACCACCCTCGTGGCGGCGGCCATTAATGGCGCGGTAGCGTTGTTCAGTTTCGGATTGGCCAAGCGCACGCCAGACCATGCGGTCGCAGAGCCGGGTGAGCCCAAGCGTGCGTTCTGGACTGCTGGGTCGACTTCGGTTTATCTGGCCATCGCCATCTCCGGCGCCACTGCGCTGGGCGGCGAAGTAGTGTGGACGCGCCTTCTCAGCCTCCTCCTCGGCGCGACCGTCTACACATTCTCCATTATTCTCGCGGTGTTCCTCGTGGGGATTGGGATCGGAAGTTGGGTGGGCGCGCTCGCCGGCAGGGGCGCTAAGCCAGCGGTGTCTTTGGGAATCTGCCAGCTTCTGCTCGTGGCGGGAATCGCCTGGTCCGCGCTGATGATCGCGCAATCCGTGCCGTTCTGGCCAATTAATCCGCTGCTTTCGTCGGATCCGATGTACACGTTCCAGATCGATATGGCGCGGGTCATCTGGTGCATCCTGCCCGCCGCGCTCCTATGGGGCGCAAGCTTTCCACTGGCTCTTGCCGCCGCCGCCGGGCCAGGCGAGGAATCGTCCAGCCTCGTTGGCCGCATATACGCCGCGAACACTTTCGGCGCCATTCTCGGAGCCCTCGCCTTCAGCCTGTTCATCGTTCCGTGGATCGGCACCCAAGGCGCCGAAGAGGTCTTGATCTGCCTTGCCGCCCTCGGCGCGCTGGTGGTGCTGGGTCCTTTGGTTCTGAACTCGAAGACCGTCTTCGGCATGGTAGGCCTGGCTGCGGCGATGGGCATGGCGCTTTTCGTTGCCCTGAAAATCCCCGCCGTGCCGCCCGAACTGATCGCCTATGGCCGCCGCATCATGATCAACATCGGCCGCTCCAAGATCCTCTACACCGGGGAAGGCATCAACTCATCGATCGCCATCTCACGCTGGGACGATGGCGCCATTCAGTTCCACGTCAGCGGCAAGGTGGAAGCGTCCACCGAGTCCTACGACATGCGCCTGCAGCGCCTGTTGGGCCACATGCCGGCGCTGTTCCACAGCAACCCGAAGTCCGTCCTGATCGTGGGCTTCGGCGCCGGCGTCACCGCGGGATCGTTCGTCACGCATCCCACCATTCAGCGCATCGCGATCTGCGAAATGGAGCCGCTGATTCCGCCCACCGCCACCGAATATTTCAAGGCCCAGAACTACGACGTGAAAGACGACCCGCGCACGCAGATCTACTACGACGACGCGCGCCACTTCGTCCTGACCACCCCGGAAAAATTCGACATCATTACTTCCGACCCGATTCATCCCTGGGTCAAAGGAAGCGCGACGCTTTACTCGAAAGAATACTTCGAGCTGGTGAAAGCACACCTCAATCCCGGCGGCGTAGTGACCCAATGGGTGCCGCTTTATGAGAGCGACGAGGAAACCGTGAAGAGCGAAATCGCGACCTTCTTCGACGTCTTCCCCGGCGGCTCGGTGTGGGCCAACGAACTGAGCGGCGGCGGATACGACGTATTCCTGCTAGGCCAGGCGACCCCGTCACGAGTGGATGTGGACCAAATCCAGGCGAAGCTTTCGAGCCCGGCATACGCCCGCGTGGCGCAATCCCTGCGCGAAGTCGGCTTCGGCAACGCGGTTGGCCTGTTGAGCGTGTACGCCGGCCAGGACAACGAGCTGAAGCCGTGGCTGCAAGGCGCCGAGATCAATCGCGATTGGAACCTGCGCTTACAGTATCTGGCTGGCTTGGCGCTGAACCGCAGCCAGGAAGGCACGATTTACGGCAACATCCTGAACTACAAGCGCTTCCCGGCGAACTTATTCACTGGCTCGGACCAGACTATGCAGGAGTTACAGCAGGCGATCATGAATGGGAAGTAGGCGTCAGTCCAGATTTCCATCGCGGGCTTGCAGTCCGTCCTTGAGGTCCTTTATTGCCTCGTCCGTCAAGACGCCAAGACGCTTGGCGATTTTCGAACGATCCACTGTAGTGACCTGGTGGCGCAAAGCAACTCGTTTTGGGTAAACCTCCCGCGCCAGCCGGAATTTCGACGATCGTCGGCGTTCGCCTACCTAGCGATTGCGAAGTCAAAATTGGAACTGCGATGATTGACCTCCAGCCAGGATTTTGGTTATATCCATCGTGAGAGACGACGAGTACTGGTGCGCCATCGTGGCGCCCGCTCCCGCCCAATGGATCTCGCTCGTTTAACCGCGGACCTTAACAGTTTTCAATAAGTGTTCCACGCCAGTGGCCTCCAGTTCCGCATTAAAATCCAGAGTTGTGCCAGCATTCTCAGCCGCAAAAGCGCCATCGCATCGTGGCGGGCTTTACGGAATTGTTGCCGCAGCAAAAGATTGATCACTTCTCGCTTCGGAACCTTCGAACGAATGGCGGTGGTTCGCGAATGATGGCTTGTACGTTGAGCCATCCTTCCGCTCTTGGGCCGGCCGTGCATCTCCACTCACACCGTCCCTTCCGCTCACGCCTATTGCCCCTCAACCCCTGAATCTCGCGTAGTGTCACGTTGGCCCTCCACGTGCCACAATGGACCGGCGATGATCTCGCCTTTGCGCCCCGCGCGCAGCCTGCGCCGCTATTGGAAGCTCACTGCCATCTCCGTCTTCTCCCTTTCCATCGCGATGGCTCTCGGCGTCCTCGCCCTGAGCGTTTCGTACACTGCGCTGCTTTTGCCGCCGGCCGCGCCAGCCGCGGATCGCCTGGTGACGATCTACGCGCGCTCACCGGGCGAAGATATCGGCCAGATCTCCTACCCGGATTACCAATACTTCCGTGAACGCAACCATGTCTTCACTGACATCGCCGCCGCGCCAAATTCGATCGGATTCAACGAGAACATCGACGACCAAGGACGCGAAGTGAAAGTTATCGGCCGGCCTGTTTCAGAGAACTACTTCGCGGTGATGGGAATGCGACCGTATCTGGGGCGTTTCTTTGCGCCTGGCGACGACAAGAGCGACCGCTCCCAAGCCGTGATGACCTGGCAATGCTGGAAACGGCTCGGATCCGACCGGCAGATCATAGGTAAGACGATAGCCGGCCGGACGATTGTTGGCGTGACTCCACCGGAGTTCACCGGTGGGCTTTACGGGGTCAATGGCGATCTGTTCGACACCTTGCGGGATACCGACCGTTCCTGGTTCGCGGATCGCGAAAGGCGCCGCCTGGTTCTCACCGCGCGCCTCAAACCGGGTGTGACTCGCGAGCAGGCGCAAGCGGAAATGACCGCGCTTGCGGGGCAACTGGCTTCCGCATATCCAAAGGCGGATAGGCAACGCACGGCCGTAGTCACTCGCGCGACGCTGCTGCCGCCGGATGCCATGTCCGATGCGCAATGGCTGACGGCCGTCCTTATGGCGCTTGTATTGCTGGTGCTGCTGATCGCTTGCGCAAACGTCGCGAACCTGCTGCTCGCGGCCGCGGTGGGGCGAAGGCAGGAGGCGGCGATTAAATTGGCGATTGGCGCGCCTCGCGGACGGTTGATCGGCGAATTTCTTGCGGAGAGCGTTGCGCTGTGCGCGCTAAGCGGGGCATTGGGCTATGCAATCGCCGCGGTCGTGGCAGCGCGTTTTTCCGATTTCACTTACGTCTTCCCCATGTGGGGCGCGTTCTCGTTCGGCATCAATCTGCATCTGGATGGCGCGGTGTTGGGGTTCACGCTCGCGCTCATCGGGATCGCAAGCCTGGCCACCGGATTGGCGCCCGCGCTCTATGCTTCGTCGCCGGCGTTGGCGCAGGTTCTGGGCGGCGAAATCGCCGTAGGTGGAACGCGCAAGAACGTGCGCCGCAATGCGCTGTTGATCGTTCAGGTGGCCGTCTGCACGCTGGTGCTGATCGGCATGGGGCTGTGCCAGCGCGATCTCTACAACCAGCGCCATGCCGATTTCGGATTCTCCGCGCGCAATCTGATGGCGGTGAACGTATACATGCAAGGCGAAGGATATTCCGAGACGCGAGGCAAGGAATTCTATAACACGCTGCGCCGGACAGTGTCGGCGTTGCCGGGCGTGCAATCGGTCGCCCTTGCCGATAACTTGCCACTGTTGGGTTCGGGGATGGTTCCAGTTCAGACGGCCGATGGCGTGAAGACCGCCTCGGTTGGCCATATCGTGGTGGATGGCGCCTACTTCGCAACCATCGGTCTGCCGGTTTTGTCGGGCCGCGCCTTCGACGCCGGCGACCGGGAGAATGGGCCGGCCGTTACGGTGATCAATCGTAAGATGGCCGATCTATTTTGGCCGGGAAAAGACGCTTTGGGTAAAACGGTGATGGCGGGCAAGCCGGCGCGGCGATTTACGGTAGTGGGAATCGCCGCGAATAGCAAGTACGACGGAATCGACGAGCCTTTGCAGCCGTTTATGTATTACCCACTCAGCCAGAACTACAGCGTCGCGGTCAACGTGATTGCCCGGACAAGAAACGATCCGAAGCTTTGGACCGCCTCCTTCCGCAAAGCCATGCGGGGTCTCGGCCTCAAGATCATGGTCGACCCGATAACCTTCGACGAGTGGATGAATCTCGATCTCTTTGGCGAGCGCATGGCCGCGCTGGGAGTCGGTATCTTGAGCGGGCTCGGACTGCTGCTCGCGATGATCGGCTTGCTCGGCGCCGTCTCTTATTCGGTGGGAGAGCGCAAAAAGGAGTTCGGCATTCGCGTGGCATTAGGCGCCCGGCCGGGACAGCTCCTTGGGATGGTGCTGCGGCAAACGGCGATGGTCGCCGGCGCGGGAATCGCCGTCGGACTCCTGCTGGGTATCGCCGTGACCGTGGCCCTTCGATCACAGTTCTATCGCGTCGGCGCGATCGAATGGACGGTGTTACTGCCGGTGAGTATGGCGATGATGGCGCTCTCGCTCGCAATGGCTTATCTGTCGGCGCGGCCGTGGTTGAAGGTGGACCCTATGGAAGCCGTGCGGCACGCGTGAACGCCGCTTCGGCGTCCATTTGACATCCCTTACACACTTGTTTATTCTAGGGATGTTCAGACTATGCCTATTGTGCCGCCGCAAAAAACAGAGCAACGCGATCTGTTCCCTGGCGCTTTGGAAATGATGATCCTTCGGTCCGTTCTGCGGCAGCCCATGCACGGCTATGCCCTCGTGCAACATATTAAACAACGGTCCAACGAACTCCTGCAGGTGGAGGAAGGCTCGCTTTACCCCGCCCTCCAAAGACTGCTCAAAGATGGCCTGTTGAAGGCCGATTGGGAAATTTCGCCATCCAAGCGAAGAGTTCGTACCTATCGGATTACGCCGGCCGGGAAGAAGCGCCTGGATCGGGACGTCTCCAGTTTCCAGCGAATGCTCGAAGGGATCACGCGGGTTATTTCTCCGGCGGAGTCTTAGGAGAGAAGTCGATGTGGCTCAAACAGCTTCGCATGCGCCGGAGGATTTATGACGATCTGGCGGAAGAGATCCGGCAACATCTGGCCGAGAAGGCGGAAGCCCTGATGGCTGAGGGATTGAGTCGCGAGGAGCGCGGACCGCGCGGCCAGACGCGAGTTCGGAAACGTCACCCGAATGGAAGAGCGCGGCCGCGAACCCTGGATGTACCCTTTCATCGAAGGCCTCTAGGGCGATTTCATGTTTGCCACGCGGCAGCTCAGGAAGAATTCCGGTTATGCGGTCACCGCAATCCTGACGCTTGCGTTGGGAATCGGCGCCACGACTGCTGTCTTTAGTCTGGTGAATGCGGTGCTA
Organism: Bryobacterales bacterium; assembly: GCA_963763545.1. Taxonomy (GTDB): domain Bacteria; phylum Acidobacteriota; class Terriglobia; order Bryobacterales; family Bryobacteraceae; genus PALSA-243. The sequence continues at coordinate 21,075 of CAVXPE010000001.1, read as the reverse complement.
TTGCGGCCACTGCCGTTTCCCGCATCGGACCGCTTGATGTGGCTCAGTCAGCAGGACCATTCGCTTCCGGGATTGGCAACCGAGTCTCTCAGCTATCCGGATTACTTCGACTGGCGCGCGCAGAACCACACTCTGAGCGGACTGGCATCCTACCTCGGAAGTGGGGTGACCCTACAGTCTGGCGTGGGGGCACGGCGGCTGGATGCGCAAATTGTTTCATCCAATTTCTTCGACGTACTGGGCGCCGCTCCAATCTTCGGAAGGGATTTTAGTTGGGAGGATGAGAAACCCGGCAATCGCACCGTGATGTTGAGCTATGAACTCTGGCAATCGGAGTTCGGCGCGGCGCGGCGCGTCATTGGGTCTTCAATCGACATCGACGGGCACGGCTATACCGTGGCGGGAGTGATGCCGAAGGGATTCCGATTTCCGTTGGAAAACCCCGTGCCCGGGCTGTGGAAGTCGCTTGCCGAAGAGTTCGAGGGAAAAGACCCGAAGACAGCACAGCGCGGATTCGATGTTTTGGGCATCATCGGCCGGCTTGGAGCCGGGGTCACCCAAGAACAGGCGCAAGCCGACCTCAGCGTGATCGCGGCGGACCTTGCCCGGCAGTATCCCGACAGCAACAAACAACTCTATTCGGCTCTGGTGAAGCCGCAAATCGAATACCTGATTGGAGATGTCAGGGCCGCCATGCGTTTGTTGTTTGGAGCGGTGGCATTGATATTGCTGCTTGTTTGCGCAAATGTCGCAGGTCTCATCCTCGCCCGCGGCTACTCGCGCAGCGCTGAGTTTGCCGTGCGGGCAGCCATTGGCGCGAGCAAATCGGTTATCGTTCGCCAGGTGTTGGTGGAATCTGTAACTCTTTTTGTCTGCGGTGGAGCGGCAGGCGTAGCGCTCGCGGCTGGTTTGTTGCGCGAGGCGCCGAGATTCATGCCCGTTGAGATCCCGCGCGCCGAAATGGCGACGATGGATGCTCGCGTACTTCTGTTTGTCCTGATCGTCTCGCTGGTCACTGGGCTTCTTTTCGGCGCATTTCCGGCATTGCGCGTGTCGCTTTCGGCCCCTCAGGGCGGTCTCCGCGAAGGTTCGCGGAGCGTTTCGGGCGCTGGCCGACGCATCGGCTCCACAGCGGATTGGTGATCGCGCAGACGGCGATCGGGATGGTGTTGCTGATCGGCTCTGGCTTGCTGATGCGCAGTTTTATCCGCATTATGCATGTCGATCCGGGTTTCGATCCAACGCATGTCGCTGACGAGCCGGATCGCTGTGTCGTTCGACTTGCTCAAACACGATCAACGCGTCCTCTTTTATCAGCGTCTCCTCCCGCGCATCGCGGCTCTGCCTGGCGTTGTGTCCGCATCGGCGGGGTGGCCGCTGCCGATGAGCAATAACTCCGCCACCATCTCTTTCAACATCGTGGGGCGGCCGTTGAAAAGGAGACGAGCCCAGCGAGACCCTGGGCGTCGTTATGCCCGGTTATTTTGAAACCATGCGGATCCCGCTCATCGCGGGCCGCTTTATTAATGAGCGGGACGGCCTGGCGGGCCCGCCTACGGTTGTGATCAATGAGGCATTCGCTGCGAAGTACTTCCCGAATCAAAATCCGGTTGGCCAACACATGCAAGCCCGTCTGGGCGATGATGTCTTCAACCAATCGATACGCGAAATCGTCGGAGTGGTTGGCAACATCAAGCGCAAAGGATTGACCGCCGAGGCGGATCCTCAATATTACTTGCCCTACGCGCAAGCGGTGGTGACGAACCCTTATCTGGTGGTTCGTACCAGCGTGGACCCGGCATCCATGCAACATGCAATCGGCGCGGCGATTCACGAGTTCGATAAGAGCGCGCCGGTCTACCAGGTTTCTACCTTGGAACAATACCTTTCGGACTCGGCGGCGCAGCCCAGATTTCAGGCGGTTCTACTGGCCTCCTTTGCGGGCCTCGGACTGATTCTTTCGGCGATCGGACTTTACGGCCTGCTTTCGTATATCGTCGTCCAACGTACGTCCGAGATCGGTCTCCGGATGGCGCTTGGGGCGCAGCGATCCGATGTTCTAGGCATGATTGTTCGCCGAGGTCTGCTTTTGGCTCTGATCGGGGTCGCTGTCGGCTTGGCAGCTTCGGCCGTGATCACACGATTCCTTTCGGAGATGTTATTTCATATTCAGCCGACTGACCCGCTCACTTACGCTGTAACCGCTGCTTTACTGATTGTCGCCGGCCTCGCCGCAAGCGGTTTGCCTGCGTACCGCGCAGCTTGTCTCGATCCAATCCGGACATTGCGGGAGCAATAGCGCTGCATAATAGAGTCATGCCCACCCTGAGCCCCAAGCCGGGCGCGAGTAATCTACTCGCCCTGATGGCCGGGTTCGGCGGCCTGCTGGCGATGATGGCGTTCGCGGAAATCGATGGCGTGCGCGCGCTGCAAGGCATCAGAGCGCGCCAACGATGAGATTCGCGAAGACTTCCTGTTGCGCACGCGACTGCTCGAGCGCATCCGCGGCGATGTCTATGTTTCCGGCACCTACGTGCGCGATTACCTGCTCGAGCCCGAAGCGGGCAAAGCCGAGGGCCATCGCTACAGCCTGCTCGAAACGCGCAACGATATGGACGCGGCTCTCGCGCAATACGGCGCGCTGATACACGCCCGCGAGCGGCAGCCGTTTCAGGCGCTCACCTCCGCGCTTGCCGAGTATTGGAATACGCTCGATCCGGTCTTCTAGTGGAGCACCGCCATCCGCAAGCGCGATGGCTTTGCGTTCCTGCGCGACGAAGTCTTCCCGCGGCGCATGGCGATGCTCGGAATCGCCGACCAGATCCGCGCGCTGAACGAGGCGCAGTTGAACGAAGGCAAGACGCGAGTGCGAGCAGACGTTCGCCGCTTTCCGGCAGCGGCTGCGACTGACGATCTGGTCTCACCATCGGACTGGGCCTGCTGCTGGCCGCGTTCAGCATCCGGCGCATTCTCGGGTCTGGAATCGGAGACGGCGCGCGCAGTTCCGCGAGGTGCAGCAGCTATCGGCGCGGCTGGTGGAAGCGCAGGAGCAGGAGCGGCGCTCGATCTCGCGCGAGCTGCACGACGAAGTGGGACAATCGCTGACCGGCGTGCTGGTGGAGATGGCGAATCTCTCGACGCTGATTCGCGCGCGCGACCTGGACGCCGGTCGCGGCGAAGGCGGGCGAGATCAAGAAACTGGTGGAAAGCTCCATCGGCGTGGTGCGCAACATGGCGCTGCTGCTGCGGCCGTCGATGCTGGACGATCTGGGCCTGGTGCCGGCGCTCGAATGGCAGGCGCGCGAGGTTTCGAAGCGCAGCGGCGTGTGGGTGAAGGTGAATGGCCGAACGGCGTCTCCGAAGAATTGCCCGAAGAGCACAAGACCTGCATCTATCGCATCGTGCAGGAGGCGCTGCACAACAGCGTGCAGCACGCGGAGGCGCGCCGTATCGTGGTAACCGTGAAACAGGAGGCGCAGCGTTTGCGCGTGACGATCGAAGACGATGGAAAAGGCTTCGATCCGCGCGGACGAAAGGGATGGGACTGCTGGGCATCGAGGAGCGCGTGAGTCATCTGGGCGGAGCTTCGCGGTGGAATCGCAGCCGGGCCGAGGCGCAACGTTGCGCGTGAGTCTGCCGCTGGAGGCTCGATGATCAGTGGCGCGATGAAGCCGATCCGCATCCTGCTGGCGGACGATCACACGGTGGTGCGCAAGGGCCTGCGGCTGCTGCTCGAAAGCGTGCCCGAGTTTCAGGTGATCGCCGATGCAGCCAACGGCCGCGAAGCCGTAGCGCTGGCGGAACAGCACCGGCCCGACGTGGTGGTGATGGATGTGGCCATGCCGATTCTGAACGGCATCGAGGCCGCGCGCCAGATTACGGCGAAGCTGCCGCAGACCGCGATCGTGTTCCTGAGCATGCACGGCGACGAGAGCTACGTGCTGCGCGCGCTGAAGAGCCGGCGCGCGGGCGTACCTGCTGAAGGATTCCGCGGAGTACGATCTCATTCAAGCGGTGAAGGCCGTCAGCGAGGGCAAGGCGTTTTTCAGTCCCGCGATCAGCAAGATGCTGGTGGAAGATTACATGCGGCAGATGCAGGAGCGCGGCGTCGAAGATAGCTTACGAGCTGCTGACTACGCGCGAGCGCGAAGTGCTGCAATTGCTCGCGGAAGGGAAGAACAACAAAGATGTCGCCGCGCTGTTGAATCTGAGTCTCTACACAGTGGAGACCCATCGCAGCAATATCTTTCAGAAGCTGAATCTGCACAGCCAGGCGGAGCTGATCTTATATGCCATCCGCAAAGGCGTGATCAGTTAGCCGCAAGCATCGAAAACAAATTCTAAGATTTAGCTGGAACTGTGTTACGCCTCTGTTATACTTGCCCGCAATAGCAACCCTGTTGTCGCTCCGAACCAAGCCATCGCGGTCCATCTAAAACGTCCTCGGGCGTATCCCTGTAGTTTTGCCCTGGACCGCAAAACCGCCAAGGAGACCGGCTCTGAAACCCCTATCGATTTTGCTGCTGGTCTGATGCGGCCGCCGGAAACCCGGAGCACAGACCCAATTGTCCTTTCCCCTCAGTGTTTTGCGGGCAGTACTTGACAGGCTCCAATTAAATGTCCTAAACTCCATGGACATTAGGTATCATTTGAGAAACTTATAGCCCATTAAGGGAAGGAGACGATTTTGAGGACACTACTCTCGATTGCGGTTCTATTGGCATCTGTTGCATGGTCACAGGGCACCGACGCCGTGGTATCCGGCAACGTGCTGGACGCCACCGGGGCTGCCATGCCCGCGGCCGCGATTACCGCTGTTAACCTGAACACCGGCGTCAAAACCATGGTGACTTCCAATGCTTCGGGTGTTTACCTGTTCGCCGCGCTGCCGCCGGGTGATTACCGCATAAGCGCCGAAAAAGAGGGCTTCAAGAACTTGTCCTGAATCAAACTACTCTGCGCGCCGGCGATCACTTGGAACAGAACTTGGTCCTGGATGTAGGCGCAACTAAGGAATCCGTGGAAGTCATCGCTAACTCGGATTCGGTCAACTATCTCACCTCATCCCAAGGCGGCCTGTTGAATTCGCAGCGCATTCAAGACCTTCCCGTTTCCGGCCGCAACGCCATGGAACTGGTGGCAACGCAAGCCGGACTGGTCGCGACCTCGAGCGGAGTCAACATGAACGGCGCGCGCACCGACATGATGGCCATTACGCTCGACGGCACCAACATTCAGGACAATGCGGTGCTGGAATCCGTTACCGGTCAAATGATCAGCACCACGGTGGACCGCGTGGAGGAAGTGCGCGTGGTTACGTCGCCCGCCGATGCCGAATTCGGCCGCGGCTCGGGCCAGGTGCAGTTGATCTCGCGCTCGGGCACCAACAAATTCCACGGCAGCGCTTACGATTTCGCGCACAATACCGATCTCAACGCAAACACCTGGTCGAACAACCGCAGCGGCATTGCGCGCAACGTGCAGGTGCTGAACCAGGTGGGCGGACGCGTGGATGGGCCGATCCGCAAGAACAAGACCTTCTTCTTCGCGCTGTTCGAGGCCAGCATCAACCACACGCGGACCCCGGTTACCGATACCGTGCTTACCAGCCAGGCGCGGCAGGGTATCTTCCGCTTCTTCCCCGGCGTGCAGAACGGCAACGCCAACGCCAACAATCCGTCGGTGGATCTGAGCGGCAACCCGGTGTCGCCGCGCGGAGCGACCGGACCCCTGCAAACCGTGAGCCTGTTCGGCCTTGACCCCAACCGGCTGGCGCCCGATTCCACCGGAATCATCGCCAAGAACCTGGCCCTGATTCCGCTGCCCAATAACTTCCTGTCCGCGGGCGATGGACTCAATACCGCGGCCTACATCTGGCAGCGGCACGCCACCGACGATCTGTACTCGCTCGATTTGCGCGGGGATCACAACTTCAGCCAGTCGGAGCGTTTGACCATCAGTTATAACCACGATTACGAAAACAATCCCAATGGAAACGATGCGCAGCAGTATCCCACATCGGTGCCCGGCGCCTACGTCACCACTCCACGGTAGGCTCGTCTGGCGCTGGTCTCCACGCTCAGCCCGAGCATGGTGAACGAGGCGCGCATCGGCGTGCAGCGCGCCCATCTCGAATTCGAAGCGCCCTGGACCGCCAGCTCGCAAGGCACCAGCCTGCTGCCTTCGATCGGCGGCGTGCCGTATATCATCATCCTGAACGGACCCACCAGCCCCTACACGACCGGCACTGGCGAAGACCCGCAGGGCCGCATCACGCCGGTGTATCAGGCGTCGGACAAAATCACTTGGCTGCGCGGCCGCCACGCGCTGAAAGCCGGAATCGAGCTGCGGATCGTGGACGAGAACAGCTTTCACGCCTTCAACGTGATTCCGCGCGTCACCCTGGGCACGGGCAACGTCGGCACGCAGAATATCACCACCATCGCCGGCATTGGGGCCAATTCCACTCTCGCCAAGCAACCTCCTCACCACTCTGGCGGGATCGGTCGGCAGCCTTACCGCAAATGTTCTACTCGCCGGGCGGATCGAATCCGCAGTATCTGCCCTTCGGCCAGGAGCAGCACACCTGGGACACGCACGAGTGGGGAACTTACTTCCAGGACGATATCAAAGTCCGCAATAACCTGACTATTAACCTGGGCATCCGGTGGGAGTATTATGGCGTTCCGTACGAAGCGCATGGCAGAATGACCGATCTCGTCGGCGGGTCGCAAAGCATCTTCGGGATCTCCGGAACCACCTTCGCCGCCGAGTTCAATCCCGGCTATATGCCCGGATCGTTGATGCAACTGCAATTGGTCGGCAAGAACTCGCCGAACCCGGGCGTGCAAGCCTGGCAGCCGGATTATCGCGACTTCGCTCCCGCGCTGGGACTCTCGTGGTCGCTGCCCTGGCTGGGCAAGGATAAGACGGTATTTCGCGCGGGATATGGCATCGCGTATGAAAAGAACTTCCTCGCGCTGCTGAACCAGCTCAACGGATATGGCGCGCCCGGCCTGGGCCAATCGCAATCGATTACGCCCTCCACGTATCAGAGCCTGGGCCAAGTGTCGCTGCCGTTGCCTCTGCCTTCGATTGCCCCGATGGCCACCATTCCCATTAACGACAACAACAGCAGCACGCAGAGCATCGACGTGGCGGACAGCGGCTGGAAGAGAGGCTATATCCAGAACTGGAACGCCTCGCTGGGACGGCAACTGGCCAGGGGCATCGTGCTCGACGTGCGGTACGTGGGCAGCAAAGGAAGTAAGTTGACGCAGGGCACCAACATCAACGAAGTGAATATCTTCGAGAACGGCATTCTGAACGCCTTCAACATCACCGCAGCGGGCGGCAACTCTCCGCTGCTGAACCAGATCTTCAACGGTCTGAACATTCCGGGCGTGGGCGTGGTGAACGGCACCACGCATCACCGGCTCGCAGGCGATGCGCCAGAACACCACGCTGCAGGCGTACCTGATCAACAACAATGTGGGCGGCTTCGCCAACTTCCTGGGGTCGAATACTTTTGTCACCGGAATCCGCGGCGGCCTGTTGCTGAACGGCCATCTGCCGGCCAACTTCGTGGTGGCCAATCCGCAATTGGGAACCGCCGCCCTGGTGGGTAACTTCGGCAACTCCACTTACAACTCGCTGCAGGTCGAAGTCAACAAACGATTTCAGGGCGGCTTCCAGGTACAGGGCAGTTATGTGCGCAGTAAGACGCTGGGGAGTTACGACGGCAACACGCAAAATGAAGTCAGCAGCTTCCTGACGCTGCGCAATGAGCATCTGAGCAAGCAGTTGCTGAGTTACGACATACCCAACGTCTGGCGCACCAGCGGCATCTGGGATATGCCCTTCGGCCCGCGGAAAGCGGTTCCTGGGGTCTAGCCACGGCGTTGTCTCGCATCTCGTGGAGAAATGGCAGACCGCGGTGATCTTTAATAAGCAATCGGGAACGCCCACCAGCTTCAGCAATAGCGCCGGGAAGACACCTTTAACGGCGCCGCCGCCACGGACATGCAATGGGGGCCGCTGCCCTCGGGCAGCGTACAGAAGGTGGGCAATAACGTGGTTTACTTCACCGGCCTGACGCAGGTTACCGACCCATCCGTCACGAACATTCCTTCGAATCTGCAAAGCCAAAGCACGCTGTACGCGATCCAAGGGTCCAACGGGCAGATTCTGGTGTCGAACCCCGTTCCGGGTTTGCTCGGCTCGCTGAGCCAGGCCTCTTACCGCGGCCTTGGCACGTTCACCTTGAACATGCAGGCATCCAAGGCGGTCACCATCAATGCCGAGCGCAACATCACGCTGCGATTGCGGGCCGACGCCATCAACCTGCTGAACCGTCCGATCTGGGGCACGCCGAATCTGAACATCGATAGCACCAGTTTCGGCCAGATCACCACCGCCAACGGCAACCGTAGCGTTGTGCTCGGCGCGCGTGTAGAATTTTAGGAACTAGTATTCGAGACATTTATGCGAACCGACCCCTGGAAATCGATAGTCCGCCTCGTTGCGGCTTTCTGCCGTGGCCGCCCTGTGCCCGGCATTCGCTCAGAAGACCATTAGCCTGCCGAAGGTGGGCGAGCACACCGTCGGCGAAGATTACTTCCTCGCCAACTACACGCAACTCCTCGAGTACTGGAACACGGTGGCCAAAGAGTCCGACCGGATGAAGCTCGTGGAGTACGGCAAAACCGCCGAAGGGCGGCCGATGGTCATGGCTATCATCACTTCGCCCGCCAACCACAAGAAGCTCGCCCACTACAAAGAGATCTCGCAGCGCCTGGCGCGCGCCGAGGGCCTTACCGACGAACAGGCGCACCAACTTGCAGCGGAGGGCAAATCGGTCGTCTGGATCGACGCCGGATTGCACGCCACCGAATCGATCAACGCGCAGGCGCTGTTTCCCGGAAATCTACGATCTGCTCAGCCGCAGCGATCCGGAGACGATGCGCCTGCTCAACGACGACATCCTGCTGCTGACCTGCATCAACCCCGATGGCATGGAACTGGTGGCCAACTGGTACATGCGCGAGAGCGACCCCAAGCTGCGCAACATGAACATCCCGCGGCTGTATCAGAAGTATGTCGGGCACGACGATAACCGCGACTCCTACATCGCCAACCAGCCGGAAACCGAAGCGGTCAACCGGCAGATGTACATCGAGTGGATTCCGCAGATCATGTTCAACCAGCACCAGACCGGGCCCGGCGGGATCGGTGCTGTTCTTCTCGCCGTTCCGCGACCCGTTCAACTATAACCAGGATCCGCTGGTGCCCATCGGCATCGACTTGGTTTCGGCGGCGGTGCATGAGCGCTTCATGGCCGAGGGCAAGCCCGGCGCGGTGATGCGCACGGGCGCGCCCTATTCCACGTGGTTCAACGGCGGCGACCGCACCACGACAGGGTTCCACAACCAGATCGGTCTGCTGGCGGAGATCATCGGCAGCCCGACGCCCATGAGCATTCCGGTGGTGGCGTCGAAGCTGCTGCCCATGGCCGATAACCCGGACCCGATCGGACCGCAGCAGGAGTGGCATCAACGCCAGTCCATCGAATACCTGATGACGGCTGACCGCGCGATTCTGGACATCGCCTCTAAGTTTCGCGAGGACTTTCTGTTCCGCATTTATCGCGCGGGCAAGAACTCCATCGAGCGCGGCAGCAGGATTATTGGACGATCACGCCCAAGCGCATCGCGGCGCTGCAGGCGCTCGCCGGCGCGGCCGGCTGGCGGCGGCGAGCCGGTTGCCGCGCGGCGACACCGGCGGCGGCGGAGGCGGAGGCCGCGGCGGCATCCCGATCCAATATTGGAATCAGTTGCGCTCGAAGGATTCGCGCGATCCGCGCGGCTACATCATTCCTTCGGACCAGCCGGATTTTCCCACGGCGACCAAGTTCGTGAACGCGCTCCTGAAGGCTGGCGTAGTGGTGGACCGCGCCACGGCCGATTTCACAGTGGCCGGCAAGCGGTATCCGGCCGGCTCGTACGTGATCCAGGCGGCGCAGGCCTTCCGTCCGCACCTGCGCGACATGCTGGAGCCGCAGGACCACCCCAACGATTTCCAATATCCCGGCGGTCCGCCGAAGCCGCCTTACGATATCACCGGCTATACGCTGGCGTTCCAGATGGGCGTGCAGTTCGACCGCATTCTGGATGGTTTTGAAGGACCGTTCCAGAAGATCGACGGGCTGCTGAAACCACCCGCCGGGAAGGTCACTGCCGGGAACGCGGCGGGCTATCTGCTGAGCCATCAGATGAACGACGCGTTCACCGGCACGACGCGTCTGCTGGCCGCCGGTCGAAGATGTCTACTGGCTGAAGAAAGAGTTCACGGCCGATGGCAAGACTTATCCCGCCGGAACCATCTACATCCCGCCAAAGCCATCCACGGCGCGTCGGTGCGCGACGCTGGCCTCGGAACTTGGGCTGAACTTCACGGGCATCGCCACGAAGCCGCAGGGCGAAGCGTTCAAACTGCGGCCCGTGCGCGTCGGGCTGTGGGACCGCTACGGCGGGTCGCAGGATTCCGGGCACATCCGCTGGATGTTCGAGCAGGCATTTCCCACACCCTATGAGCTGGTGTATCCGCCGGCGCTGGATGCCGGCGGCCTGAATCAGAAGTACGATGTGCTGATCTTCCCCGAAGGCGGGATTCCCGGCGGCGGCCGGGTGGACGCGGCGGAGGTGGAGGTGGCGGCCGGGACGTGGCGGGGCGCCGGTGGCCACCACTGCGGGCGCGGGCGCGCTAGGCGGTGGCGGCCGCGGGGGGACGCGGCGGCGGGCGGGAGCGATGTCCCCGACGAATTCCGCAATGAGATCGGCAACGTCACGCTGGCCACGACGGGTCCGCAACTGCACCGTTTCGTCGAAGGCGGCGGAACCTCGTGGCCATCGGCGGCTCGACCGGTTTCGGCCATTACCTGGGCCTGCCGATGACCAACGCGCTGACCGAGACGGTGGACGGCGCCGCGCGGCGACTGCCGAACACGAAGTTCTATATTCCGGGATCGGTGCTGGAAGCGAGCGTCGATACCAGCTGCCGATCGCTTATGGCCTGCCGCCAAGGTCGATATGTTCTACTACCAACAGCCCGGCGTTTCGCGTGCAGAAGGATGCCCACACGCAGCCCGATCGCGTGGTTCGCCTCGGCGAGCCGCTGCGCAGCGGATGGGCCTGGGGACAGCAGTATCTGAACGGCGCGGTGGCGGCCGTGGAGTCCGACGTGGGCAAAGGCAAGGTCTACCTGTTCGGCCCGGAAATCACTTTCCGCGGCCAGCCGCATGGGACCTTCAAGTTCCTGTTCAACGCCATCTACCTGGCGGGCGCGATCGGTGACGCTTCCGTGAACTCACCAGTGGCACTGCCTTACGTCAACTCCGCGCAGGCCGGGAGGCCTGCACCACTCGGAAATCTATGATCATCTCTACGACTACTGAAAGTCAATCTGGCGCTTGCGGCGACTCTCTCTCGCGGGCAGCGTCTGCGCGCGAGCAGGAGCCGGAATATGGACCGCCGAAGGGAACCCTGGTCATCCAAGGCGGAGGCTCCGACGTCGGCACCGGGATCTTCGAAACCTTCATCAACAAGGCCGGCGGGCTGGGCGCCAAGATCGTCGTGGTCCCGACCGCTGGCGGCAACAAGAATCGCCGACGGAAAATCAAGGTGTACAAGGAGGAACAGGTGATCGCCGCGTGGAAGCGGCGGGGCGTGACCAACGTCCACATGCTGCACACCGCCGATCCGAAAGTGGCCGATACCGAGGAGTTCGCCACCATTCTGCGCGACGCCAACGGCGTCTGGTTCGATGGCGGACGGCAATGGAACTTCGTCGATTCCTACGCCAACACCCTTACGCTGCAAGGAATTTCACAAGGTGCTGGAGCGCGGCGGCGTGATCGGCGGCAGCTCGGCGGGCGCGACGATCCAGGGCGACTATCTGGTGCGCGGAGCGATCGCTGGTTCCGAGATCGTGATGACGCCGGAACCCGAGCATGAACACGGCTTCGCCTTCCTGCGCAAGGTCGGCGATCGATCAGCACATCAATACGCGCAACCGCTGGGACGATATCATTCCGGTGATTAAGAAGTATCCGCAACATGCTGGGCATCGGCCTTTCGGAAGGCACCGCGATCGTGGTGACCGGCGACCGCTTTCAGGTGATCGGCAAAGTGGAAGGTCGCCGTACACGATAATACGCGCCTGTATCAGCCCTGGGAGAAGCCTTACTACGTGCTGTCCTCGGCGATGTGTACAACATGAAGACGCGCACGATCGAGAAGTACGGCACTGGCGTTTTGGTTCCGCCGGCGGCGATAGCGGCGAAGCAGAACTAACGCAGCACTCCTGTTTGGTAATCCACCACGGAGCGTTGCGCCTGGTAGTCATAGCGCGCAGTGGCGGATTCGATCTGCGCCGAGGTCAAATTCAGCTGCGCCTGGCTGAGTTCCACGATCGAGCTTAGGCCTAGTCGATACGGCTTTGCGCGAGGTCGAGCGCCTGTTGTGCTTGGCCACCATTGTTGGTCAGCGTAACGCGTTGAAGCGCGGTGGTGGCGTTGAGCCATGCGACGCGCACGTCGCGCGTGATGCGATTCGCCAGATCGGCCACGTTCTGCGCAGCGGCCTTGGCCTTGAGAGAGGCTTCCGATTCGCGGGCTTTGAAGAGGCCGCCGTTGAAAATAGGAATGTTCACGTTGATGCCGGCCGCGGCGTAATGGTCGGGGACCTGGGACTCTCCGGCTGGAACTCCGCCGGCGGCGGCCAGGCGCTGACTGTGGGGTAGTAGAGATCGTGCTCGGCGTGGGTGAAACGTTCGGCGGCGGATTGGAGGAGTTGCAGATCTTTCAGGTCGGGACGGTTCTGCATGGCTTGCGCGATCAGTGGATCGGCTTGCGCGGGCAGCGCGGCGGGCATGGGTTCGTCGGCTACATCGAACGTGGTCTGGTTGGGTAATCCCAGTGCGGCGGCGAGCTCGGCTTTGGCGGAGTTGATGCCGTTTTCCGCCTGCAGTTGAAGGAGCTTCGCGTCCGAGAGATTGACGTTGGCGAAGCTGACGTCGAGCTCGTGCGCAACTGGCTCTGCGCCAGAGCGGTGATTTGATCGGAGACCAACTGGCGCGCGACCACGGTCTGTTGAGCGACTTTGAGTACGGCTTGGCGCGCAGGACGTCGAAATAGGCGCGGGTGGCGGCTAGAAGGACATCGGCGCGGGTGATTTCGCTCGCCTGGTCTTGCGCCTGGGCCTGAAGGTTCGACATGCCGACCAGATTGTGGTACGGCCGAAATCGGTGATCAACTGGCTGGCGACGATGCCGCCGGCGGCACGGCTGTAGACGGTCGGATTGTTGAGCGCGCCGGCGGCGAGGCGGGAGCCGTTGTCGGCGCCGACGCCGGTGAGGACGCCGCCAGCTGGGCAATTCGGCCGCGCGGTATTGTGCGGGCTGTTGATGCACGGCGGCGGCGATGTATTTCGCGGACGAATATTGCGGGTTGTTTTGTATGGCTATGCGCTGGGCGTCGGCGAGCGTGAGATGCATCGGCTGCTGTGCCAGCAGGGATGCGGGAAGAAGGAGCAAGGGCGTGAGGGGACAACGTTTCATGCGTGGTCTCCTTCGGCGTGCGGCCCGGCCCTTCGGGCCGTGGACAGGCCGGGAGGCCTATCCCACACCAACACGTAAGCGGCGGGAACCAGGAAGACCGTCAGCACAACCGAGACGGTGAGTCCGCCGATGATCGCGCGCGCCAGCGGCGCGTAGGCTTCGCTGCCGGCGCCGAGTTTCAGCGCCATGGGCAGCAGCCCGATGATGGTGGCCAGCGACGTCATCAGCACCGGGCGCAGGCGCACGCGGCAGGCCAGTGGCGACGGCCTCCCGCACGGCCATGCCCTCCTCGCGTAAGATGGCGGGTGAACTCGACGATCAGAATGCTGTTCGAGACGGCGATGCCGACCAGCATGACCACGCCCATCAGCGACATGACGTTGAGCGTGGTGCCGGTAAGCAGAGCGTGAGAATGACGCCGGCGAGCCCGGCGGCACCGCCAGCAGGATGATGAACGGATCGATGAACGAGCGGAACTGCGCCACCAGGATCAGGTACAGCAGCACCACGGCGAGACAGAGGCCGATGGCGAAGCTCCGTGAACGAAGCTCGCATGCCCTGACCATGCCGCGCAGCGTAACGGTGAGGCCCTCGGGCATTTGGTTCGGCGATGATGTCGTCGATGCGAGTTCGCGATGCGGCCGAGATCCTCGTTGAGTGGGCGGACATAGATGTCGATGGTGCGGCGCAGCTGGTAGTGATCGACCTCGGTGGGAGATTCGATGCGGCGGATGTCGCTGACCATATCCAGCCGCGTGGGTCCTTGCTCGTTTGCGCCGCGCAGCGGAATGGCCTTCAGGTCGGCGAGGCTCTTGACCTGGTCTTCGGGATATTGCACGGTCAGCATGTAGTCGTTGCCGGTCTTGGGATCGATCCAGTAGCTGGGCGCGATCATCTGGTTGGAGGTCAGCGCGGTGATGACGTTGTCGACCACTTCTTGCTGATCGAGCCCCAGTTCGCTGGCGCGCGTGCGGTCGATGTCGAGCTGCAGCGCCGGGTAATCGATGTCCTGCGGGATGAAGACGTCGGCCACGCCGCGAGTCTGCGGATCTGGGCGGCAAGTCGTAGGCGCGGTGGCGTAGCCTGTTCGCATGATCGGAACCGGCGACCTGGACGTCGATCGGCGCGGGCAGGCCGAGGTTGAGCACGGCGTCGACCAGGCCGCCGGACTGGAAGTAGGCGCTGAGTTCGGGCATTCGCGTCGCCATGCGGCGCTTCACGCGGTCCATGTATTCGTAGCTGCCGATCTTGTGGTCTTCCTTGAGGCCGACCTGGACGAAGGCGGTGTGCTGGGCGGAATTGGTGGTGTAGATGGCGGAGAAGTCGGGGTGGCGCCGATGTTGGAGACGATGATGCCCAGGTCGCCGGGGCAACGACCTTGCGGACCAGGTCTTCGACCTTGGCGACTTCGTCTTCGGTGACCGCGATGCGCGTGCCGGAGGGCGCTTTGACATTGATGACGAACTGGCCGGCATCGGTGCGCGGGAAGAAGGAGAGGCCGAGCAGCGGGAAGAGCGCGAGGCAGCCGACGAAGATCAGGCCAAACGCGATGAGCGTGAGCGCGGGGCGCCGCAGCACGCCGCCGACCAACTGTCGTAGATCTTCAGGAAGCCTTCGAAGCGGGTGTTGAACCAGACGTTGAAGCGGTCGGCGAGAGAGCGCCGGGCGGGATGCTCGACGGTGACGGGCGCGTTCGCCGGAAGGCGTGCCGTGATGCGCAGGAGCCTTGATGAATCGCGCGCAGAACAGCGGCACCACGGTCATGGCCACCACGTATGAGGCGAACAGCGAAAGCACCACGGCGAGCGCGAGCGCGGTGAACAGGAACTTGCTGACGCCGTAGAGCAACGTGACCGGGAAAAACACGACCACGGTGGTCAGCGTCGCGGCCAGCACCGGCAGCGCCACTTCGCGGCCGCCTTTTTCCGCCGCGACGTCGGGCGGTTCGCCCAGTTCCAGATGCCGGTAGATGTTTTCCAGCACCACCACCGAGTTGTCGATCAGGCGCGAAAAGGCCAGCGCCAGGCCGCCCAGCACCATGGTGTTGATGGAGCTTCCGCCGAGTGAAAGCACGATGAACGCGGCCAGCGCCGAAAGCGGAATCGAGAAGAACACCGCCACGGTGGCGCGCATGCTGCCGAGGAAGACCAGGATCATCAGCGAGGTCAGGAACAGGCCGATGGCGCCTTCGTGGAGCAGCGTTTCGATGGCGGTCTTGACGAATACCGATTGGTCGAAGACCACCTTCGTGATCAGCTGCTTGGGAACGTCGAACAGTTTGCGGAGCGCGGCTTTCACGCCGTCCACCACGGCGATGGTGTTGGTGTCGCCGCCCTGCTTCAGGACCGGCAGTAGACCGAGCGCTGGCCGTCGACGCGCACGATGTTGGTCTGGATCTGGTGACGCGTCCTTGGCATTGCCGACGTCGGCGACGCGCACCGGGGATTGGCCGACCATCTTGAGCGGCAGTTGATCGATTTCGTGCACGGTGCTGATCTGGCTGTTGGTGTAGATGTTGTAGTCGAGCGGACCGATCTGCACGTCGCCGGCGGGAAGAATCAGATTGGACTCGTTCACCGAGCGCACCACGTCCATCAGGCTCAACTGGTGCGCTTCCAGCTTGTAGGGATCGACGTAGACCATGATCTGGCGGTACTTGCCGCCGAACGGCTGCGGCACGGTCGCGCCGGGCACGCCGGCGATCTGGTTGCGCACCTGGAACTGGGCGAGGTCGCGCAGCTGCGTTTCGTTGAGGCCTTCGCCTTTGAACGTGACCAGGCAGACCGGCAGGCTGGAGGCGTCGAACTTCAGCACCACCGGCGGCAGCGTGCCCGGCGGCAGGCGCCGCAACTGGCCATGGCGAGGTTCGCGATGGTGGTCACGGCGGAATCGGGATTGGTGCCGGGCTGGAAGTAGACCTTGATCAGGCTGACGCCGGGGAGCGAGCGCGATTCGATGTGCTCGATGCCGCTGCCGAGGGTGAAGAAGCGCTCGAAGCGGCTGGTGATGTCGGTTTCGATCTGCTCGGGCGGCATGCCGGAGTAAAACGTGGCGACGACCACGACCGGAATGTTCATGGCGGGAAACATATCCACCGGCATCCGCACCAGGCTGGTGACGCCGACCACGCGATGATCAGGCAGACGACGACGATGAAGTACGGGTTGCGGATGGCGAAGCGGGACATCTAGACGCACCTCCGGCGGGCTGCGGCAATCGGTCATCTTTGCGATAGGCGACGTAGTAAGCGGCTGGCACCATGATGACGGTCATCTGCAGCGAGACGCTCATGCCGCCGAGGACGGCGCGGGCCAGCGGCGCGTAGGCTTCGCTGCCCTCGCCGAGCTTCAACGCCATCGGCAACAGACCGATGATCGTGGCGAGCGAAGTCATCAAGACCGGACGCAAGCGCACGCGCGCGGCGGTGACCACCGCCTGACGCACGCGCATGCCGTCCTCGCGCAGATGCCGGGTGAATTCGACGATCAGAATGCTGTCGGAGACCGTCATCCCGATCAGAATCATCAGACCCATCAGCGACATCACGTTCATGGTGGTGTCGCGTCAGCTAAGGATCAAAAGCGCGCCGGTCAGGCCCGGCGGAACCGCCGTGCAGGATCAGCAACGGATCGAGGAAAGAACGGAACTGCGCGACCAGAATCAGATAGAGCAGCACCACCGACAGCATCAGCCCGATGCCGAAGCTGTGAAAGCTCTGGCGCATGCCTTGCACCAGGCCGCGCAGTGTGACCGTGACGCCCGTGGGAATGTTTGTCCGCGCGGTCAGATCGTCGATCGACGCGGCAATGCGGCCCAGGTCTTCGCCTAGGGGCTGCACGTAGATGTCGATCACGCGGCGGAACTGGTAGTGATCCACTTCGGTGGGCGATTGGATGCGCGTGATGTTGCGAGACGGCGTCCAGCCGCGTGGAGTCGGTACATGCCCGTGCCGCGGATCGGAATGGCCCGCAGATCGTCGAGGTTGGATCTGCGGTTTCCGGATACTGCACGGTCAGCATGTAGTCGTTGCCGTTCTTGGGATCGATCCAGAAGCTGGGGGCGATCATGGCGTTCGACGTGAGAGCGGTGATGATGTTGCCGACCACTTCCTTCTGCGTCAGGCCCAGTTCGCCGGCGCGCGTCCGATCGATGTCGAGCTTCAGCGCCGGGTAGTCGAGATCCTGCGGGATATAGATGTCGCCGACGCCGTCGAATCCGGCGAATCTGGCGGGCCAAGTCCGATGGCGAGCGGATAGCGGTCTGCGAGATTCGAGCCGGACACCTGCACGTCGATGGGCGCCGGCATTCCCAGGCTCAGGACGGCGTCCACCAGGCCGCCGGACTGGAAGTACGCGGTGATCTCGGGCATCTCTTGCGCGATGCGGCGCCGACGCGCGCCATGTACTCATAGCTGCCGATTTTGTGGCCCTCCTTCAGGCTGACCTGCACGGTGGCTGTGTGCATGCCGGAATTGCTGGTATAGATCGCGGAAAAATCGGGCGTCGAGCCGATGTTGGAGACGATCATGCCGAGATCGTCGGGGACACCGTGTGTCGCACGAGGTCTTCGACTTTGGCCATTGATCTTCGGTCACCCCGAGCGGGTGCCGGAGGGCAGCTTTGATGTTCATCATGAACTGGCCGGGATCGGTGCGCGGGAAAAAGGAAAAATCGAGAAGCGGAAACAGGAACAGGCTCAGGACGATGATGCCGCTCAGTACGAACAGAATGGCGACGGGCGCTTCAGCACTAGCTGATGACGCGGTCGTAGACGTCGAGGAAGGCTTCGAACCTGGGATTGAACCAGGCATTGAATCGGTCGAGGAGCCGCGGCGAGTGCGCCGCCGAGCGCGCTCGCACGGGCCTCGGCCCATCAACGCACGGAGGCCGGTTGCACGTCATGAGCGTGGGGTCGCTTATGAATTTGGAGCAAAACAGCGGGACCACCGACATCGCTACCACGTACGAGGCGATCAGCGAAAGCACCACCGCCAGCGCCAGCGCGGAGAAGAGAAACTTGCTCACGCCGTAGAGCAGCGTGACGGGAAAGAAGACCACGATGGTCGTCAGCGTGGACGCCAGCACCGGCAAGCGCCACTTCCCGGCCGCCTTTTTCGGCCGCGACTCGCGCGTCTCGCCCAGCTCGAGATGCCGGTAAATGTTCTCCAGCACCACCACGGAGTTGTCGATCAGCCGCGAAAACGCCAGCGCCAGTCCGCCCAGCACCATGGTATTGACCGAGCTGCCGCCCATCGAGAGCGCGATGAATGCCGCCAGCGCGGAGAGCGGAATCGAAAAGAAGACCGCGATCGTGGCGCGCATGCTGCCGAGAAACACCAGGATCATCACCGAGGTCAGGAACAGACCGATGGCGCCTTCATGGAGCAGCGTTTCAATCGCCGTTTTGACGAATACCGACTGATCGAAGACCACCGCGTGATCAGGGTCTTGGGCACATCGAACAGATGCTGAGGCTTGCCTTGACCCCATCGACAACCGCGATCGTGTTGGTGTCGCCGCCCTGCTTCAGCACGGGCAGATAGACCGATCGCTGCCCGTCCACGCGCACCACATTGGTCTGGATCTGCTGGGCATCCTCGGCGTAGCCGATATCGGCCACGCCACCGGCGTCTGCCCGACGGTCTTGATCGGCAGCTGATCGATCTCGCCAACGGTGCGCAACTGGCTGTTGGTGTAAATGTTGTAATCAAGCAGGCCGATCTGCACGTCGCCTGCGGGCAGAATGAGGTTGGAGTCGTTCACCGACCGCACCACATCCATCAAGCTCAACTGGTGCGCCTCCAGCTTGTAGGGGTCGGTGTAGACCATGATCTGGCGATACTTGCCGCCGAAGGGCTGCGGCACGCTGGCGCCGGGAACGCTGGCGATCTGATTGCGCACCTGGAATTGCGCCAAGTCGCGCAGCTGCGTTTCGTTGAGCCCTTCGCCTTTGAAAGTGACCAGACACACGGGCAGGCTGGAGGCGTCGAACTTCAGAACCACGGGCGGCAGCGTTCCCGGCGGCAATCGGCGCAACTGCGCCATCGCCAGATTGGAGATGGTAGTGACCGCGGAATCGGGATTGGTGCCAGGCTGGAAGTACACCTTGATCACGCTGACGCCGGGGAGCGACCGCGATTCGATATGCTCGATTCCGCTGCCGAGTGTGAAGAAGCGTTCGAAGCGGCTGGTGATGTCCGTCTCGATCTGCTCCGGCGGCATGCCGGAGTAGAACGTCGCCACCACCACCACGGGAATGTTCATGGCCGGGAACATATCCACCGGCATGCGCATCAGGCTGGTGACGCCGACCACGGCGATGATCAGGCAGACCACCACGATGAAGTACGGATTGCGAATTGCAAAGGAGGACATGTTATTAGGTTGGCCGGCTCCATCGTCGTGAGTTTGGGGTGTACCTCCTGGCCAGGCTGGAGGCCGGATCGGCTGCCGATCACAACCATGTCTCCTTTCACCCGGAGCCGACTTCGACCTTGGTGGCGGTCTCCATGCCGAGCTGCACCTTTCGAATCTCCACGCATGGTTGGGCGTGCGAGGTGATCACGACTACTTGTTGGCCGAGGAAACGCCGTTTCGACCGCATCGACGGGCGCGACAGCACGCGGTTGCGGCGATCGAGCGTAAGGTGCACCTCGGCATACATTCCCGGAATGAGCACAGGAAGGGTTTTGGACGTCGACTTCCGTGTCCATGGTTCGCGTGTCCATCGTCACTTTATCCGAAGCGCGCCACTCGCCCGGAAAGTGCGGTTCATGGTTGGCACGCGCACTTCCACCTGTTGACCGATGTGCACGGTGGGTACGGCGGATTCGGAACCGGCAGGATCAACCGCAACAGACTGTTTTCAGAGAGCCTCACCAGCGGCATCGCCTGGCTGCGATGCGGTACCAGCCTGGATCATCGACCGGTGTCGGCATAACGCTTGGTCACGACGCCGGCGAAAGGCGCGATGACGCGCGTGTAGTCGAACATCGTCTTGATCTCTGCAACTCTGCTTCGTTGACGCGCACCTGCTCTTCGGCGGTCGGCGGAGATTGGATGCCGCGGAAACCTGCGCATCCGCCACTAAGTCCTTGCCGTGGGCATCGTCGATTTCCTGCTGTGCGACCAAGCCGGTCTCTGCTTGGACACGGAGTCGAGCCGGGTGTAATATAGCCTCGGTGACGTCATAGGCGGATTTCGCGCGAGTGAGTTCGTCCTGGGCCTGCTTGACGTTGGCCTGGCTGCGGTCGACGGAAGCGTTGGCGCGGCGAAGGTCGTCATCCAGTTCGGGAATCTCGAGGGTAGCGAGGACCTGACCCTCGGCGACCCGGGTTCTTACCAATATCGACATTGATTTCCTTGATGTAGCCGGCCACTTTAGCCATGACGTCGACTTCCTGATAAGGCTTGAACTCAGCGGTGAGCGTGAGGGTGCGGGCGAGATCGGCAGTCTTGATCT